>NZ_CP009285.1:1359468-2718936 GCF_000758665.1 Paenibacillus borealis | reverse complement strand
CGAGCTGACATGAACGTCTACGGTACGCTGGCCGCCGATATAATCGAAGCCCCAGACCGCATTCATCAGATCATCGCGCGTCAGAACCACACCCGGCTTGCGGGCCAGATACAGCAGAACTTCAAATTCCTTCGGCCGCAGATTAATGCTCTGTCCGCCCAGAGAGACTTCGTAACGTTCCGGGTAGATTTCCAGCTGTCCCAGGATAATGGTCGATGCGGATACCGCCGTTTCCGGTGGCGCCTCTTCGGCAAGGCCGGATATCCGGCGCAGGACAGCACTGACACGGGCCAGTAATTCGGAGACGCCAAACGGTTTGGTTATGTAATCATCCGCTCCCGATTTCAGCCCCCGGACTACATCTTCTTCAGCATTCTTGGCCGTCAGCACAATGACCGGTGTGCGTATGCCTTGTCCACGCAATTTATCCAGAATGTCAATGCCGTTCATGCCGGGCAGCATAAGATCCAGTACGATCAGGTCAAAAGGTTCTCTAGTCGCACGGTCGTATCCTGCCGTTCCATGATCCTCCACCGTCACTTCGTAGCCTTCCTGCGTCAGGTTATAAGACAGCAGCCGGGCCAGTGTCGGTTCGTCTTCAATGACAAGCAATCGTTGTGCCATAGGTTCCCCCGTCTTTTCATAGGTTATTAATTTTACATAACTGCATACATGCACATCATAGCACCACAATGTTAACTTGGTGTAAAATTACGAATTTAATATTACCCCTTTGCTGACATACAATCAAATCAGGACATGCGCCCTATCCGCAGGCTTAAGACGGATGTCCTGCCAGAATTGAACCGTTGCAGGCTACGCGTTCTCCTCCTGCAGCAGCGGAAGTTCAAGGATGAAGGAGCTGCCGATACCCAGATCGCTCTCTACCGTAATCGAGCCGCGGTGCAGCTCCACCAGATGCTTCACGATAGACAAGCCCAGGCCGGTTCCACCGGAGCTTCTGGAACGGGCTTTGTCCACCCGGTAGAAGCGTTCGAAGATACGCGGCAGATCTTTGCGCGGAATCCCCATGCCTGTATCACTGACGGTAAAGCGTACACTCTCCGTCCCGTCTGCCTTCTGAATGTTCACTACGGTGACTCTTACATTTCCCCCATCCTGCGTGTAGTTAATCGCATTCGAGAGCAGATTCATGAAGATCTGCCGCAGCTTGTCTTCATCCCCCTCAATGAACAGCTCCGGCGGCACATCTGAGCTGAGTGTAATCTTCTTCTTCTCTGCCACCTTGCTGAGCGTTTCCAGCACAGAATCGAAGAACTCGATTAGATGGACCGGCGAGCAGTCCAGCTGGACGCGTTTGGATTCGATTTTGGACAATTCCAGAATGTCTCCGATCAGGCGGTTAAGCCGTTCATTCTCATCATAAATAATCTGCAGGAATGAACGTGCTGTCTTCTCATCCGTAACACCTCCGCCTAGCAGGGTTTCGGCGAAGCCTTTTACCGCAGCTACAGGGGTCTTCAGCTCATGGGAGACATTCGCGACGAATTCGCTGCGCATTTTCTCCAGACGGCGGATTTCCGTAACCTCCTGCAGCAGGAACAGCATCCCCCGGGTGGAGCCGTCCTGAATCATCGGAACCCCATCCAGACGTACGATCCGCTCCACCGGATTATAGATAATACGCTCCTCATGGACTGGCTCGCCTGCGGATACGCCCTCTTCAATCAGACGGGTCAGCTCATAATGATGCTTGATCTCTTTGTAGGAATGCCCGGTCATCTCGCTGTTCTTCACATCAAGCAGCCGCTCCGCCGCCCGGTTAAGCAGGGCAATCTCCCCTTCGGCGTTAATCATCACGATTCCGCCGGTCATGTTATCGAGCACGCTTTGCAGCAGATCCTCGTTGTCGCGGATGGTCTTCAGCTGGGCCTGCAGACTGTCCGCCATCGCATTGATCGCCGTCGCCAGCTGGCCGATCTCATCCTTACGCTTCATCGGCACACGGGCATCGTAATCCAGATCAGTGATACGCCGCGCGACTCTCGTAATCTGCTCAAGCGGTGAAGTCATGCTGGACGCCACCTTATAGCTCACAAAAGTTGCCGCAATAAAGAGCAGCACGAGTCCGCCGGCCATGATCATCCACGCCCGGTTCAGCCCCTCCGTGACTGCATCCAGTCCCATCGACAGCCGGATATATCCGTCGAAGCCCTGGTCCGAGACTACCGCACCAGCGACATACAGCATTTCGCGGTCCAGCGTATCACTGTACCGGATCGCCCGGCCAATCCCTTCTTTTGCAGCGATCAGCTCTTCTTCACGGGTGGAGTGATTGTCCATTTCCAGCGGATTGCGTTCCGAATCGCCGATAACCCGGCCTTCCTTCGTAATAAAGGTGATCCGCGAACCTGTCAGTGTGGATATCTTCCGGGCCTGGTCTGTATAGTAATCCATGGCATCCGGACTGCGGATATCCTTGAACGTAAACGTGCCGGAGAGCAGATTTATTTCCCGGGACATGTTTTCTTCCAGCACGGAAATATGTGAATCCTTAAACAGCTGGGCCATTGTAATGCCAGCCCCGGTCATGGATATCCCGATCAGGGCCATGAGTATGAATGTAAGCCGAACGCGGAACGGTTTCATCAGTAGTAGTCCTCTTCCTTATCATTGTGTCCTTGAGAACATCCTACCTCCATTTTCGTCAAAATACCAGTTCCGGCGGCGATTATCAACGGAGTGTAAAATGGGTTGGAGAAGCTGAACCTATTGCTATGAGTCGGAGGAATGTTGGTGATTGTACGGACGCTTTGTAAACGGACGTAACTTCGATAGTAGTTTTGATCAGAGTAGGAGCGACGTTAGAACTTGCTGTGAACGCTACGCAAACGGACCGTTGTTGTGATCGGAGCAGGAGCGACGTTAGAACTCGCTGTGGACGCTATGCAAACGGACTGTTGTTGTGATCGGAGCAGGAGGGACGTTAGAACTCGCCGTGAACGCTACACAAACGGACTGTTGTTCCGATCGCTGTTGTGTCCAGATTTTTATTTATTTTACCTTATCGGTGAAAATCCGGACACAAAGGCGACCGCTGCCGCTTCTCCACAATCAGTCCGTCCGCTCCGCTGTTTAAGAGGAGGAGTTACGGCAAACCTGTAGACCCTTTAAAACCTTGAAAGCTTCAAACCCTCAACCCTCAACCCTCAACCCTAAACCCTCAACCCTCAACCCTCAACCCTCAACCCTCAACCCTCAACCCTCAACCCTCAACCCTCAACCCTCAACCCTCAACCCTCAACCCTCAACCCTCAACCCTCAACCCTCAACCCTCAACCCTCAACCCTCAACCCTCAACCCTCAACCCTCAACCTATCAATTATCACCCCTCTCTCCTTCACCCTCCAATCCTTCAAACCATCAATAACAAGAATAAAAATCGCCCGTTATTAAATGGCAGGACCACACACCATTTAAAAAGGAGCGATTCTTTGTACACTTTCTCTTTGTAGTCTTTGGACCAATAATCTACCTTTAACTTTCCAAAAAATTCCTTTACCTGGAGTTATCTATTAACTCTTTAACAAATATCGATTCAGCCGCTCTTTGTGGTTGGAATCCGGTAGGTTTTCTTAAAATCTTGCACAAAATACAACATTTTCCTCATTATATTGGCTCAGATCCAGAATTGTTGTATCAAATGCAGCATTTCCCCTTCTCGATGAGGGTTAGCGGGAGAATTGTTGTATTTCATACAACAATCCTTCCGCACATCCAGATATCTAGGGTTCAAAGTTGTAGAACGTACAACAATTATGCCTACAGAGCTTCTTATAATCTCAATCCTGCCGGTAACTAATCGGGTGTGAAGTAATGAAATTTTGCGCTAGTCCCGCCAACGATTACTGGCAACTTGTGAGGTTGTTAACTAAAGTGTAGCTAGGAGAGATCATTTCCGCTCTAATTAGATGAACACACTTTTTGTGTAAGCACGGAATGCAGACGGTTACTGATCCTTCCAGCGCTGCACGGTCAACGTGACGGTCTTTGCACCACCTGCCGGCGTAAGCGTCCGGTTTGCAATATCTGCTCCGCCGGATGCAGTCTCGACCGTAGCCCAGCTGCCGCGCGTCAGCTTATACGTCACGGCTGTTCCTGCCGGCAGGCTCATGGTGATGGAGTACACGCCGTCGCTGCCTTTGGTCAGCTGATACGCCGGGTCTGCTGCGTTCCAGCTGTTGAACGACCCGGTCAGGTAGACCGGCCCGCTCGCAGGAGTGGTGGCCGGGACAGTGACCCGGAACGTCACGCTGTCCGCCTGAGGTTCTCCGGTGGTAAGACTTCCTCCTGCCAGACTTGAGCTGCCAGCATTAAAGTGATAATTGCTGCCGCCATTGTTGTCCCAGGTTCCGCTGCCGTTATTAAACGCGGCCGTGAGGCCTGTCGCGGTACTGAGCTGGATGGTAATCGCCTTGTAGCCGCTGAATGCGGATGCCTGCATCTGCACGCCTGGCGAGGTCGTCCAGACCGTCGCCCCATCCAACTTGTAATGAATATATGAATTGCTGTAGGCCGCATTCTTATAGTAGATCACCGCTGTATTTCCCACCGGAGTGGCGGTTGGCGTTGCCGTTGGCGTAGCGCTCGGCGTAGCTGTCGGCGTGGCCGTCGGTGTGGCGCTCGGCGTTGCACTCGGCGTAGCCGTCGGCGACACTGTTGCCGTAGCCGTTGGCGTTGCACTCGGCGTAGCTGTCGGCGTTGCACTCGGCGTGGCCGTCGGTGTGGCGCTCGGCGTTGCCGTTGGCGTGGCGCTCGGCGTTGCCGTTGGCGTGGCGCTCGGAACAGCCGGAGCGCCCGCCTGAATTTGCCCGGTCGGAGTATAGGTCCAGGTGCCGGTACCGAACAGATAGTTGCTGCCGCCGTTGCTGTCCCAGGTGCCGCTGCCATTGTTGAAGCAGGCTTCCAGCTGGGTGGCTGCACCGATGTTGATCGTAATTTTGTTGTAGCCTGCCACTTCAGCCGCAGGAATCGCTACGCCCGGCGCAGTCGTCCAAGTGCCTGCAGCCGGACGGTAGTGGATGTAAGGTGTGGTGTAGCCCTGCTTGTAATAGATGGTTACATTATTCCCTGCGGGCGTTGTGGCGGATGCAAGCGCACTCAGTCCGGACAGATTGCCTGAAGCATCATAAGCTTTGACTTTGTATTCATACGTCGTAGAGGAGGACAAGCCGCTGTCTGTATACGAAGCAGACGGAGATGTACCGATTTTGATGCCATCGCGGTAGATCTCATAACCTGTCACACGGATATTATCGGTAGCCGCGCTCCAGGTTAATCCGACAGAAGAAGCATTGACCACGGCTGCCTGAAGATTAACTGGCACAGACGGGGCTTCCGTATCCGGAACTGCCGGCACATCTGTAATAAACGGATGCGTTCCTTCAACAGTCCCCTGCATGCTCTCGGTGTATTTGCCGTTTGCCAAGGTGTATTTGCCGGCTCCGACATATACCTGCTGGATATCGCTTTTCGTTACATTGCCCTTAGCGTCTTTGGCTTCAATATAGTAGTCCACCAGCTGGTCACGGTAGTCGGAGATATAACTGAAATACAGATTGCCGATGTCCGTAGCCGGAACCTTCTGCATGACGGCCTTGCTGCTTGGCTGCCAGTCGACCCCATTGATATCCGTGCTGAGATCGCGGACTGTCATCGGGTATTCAGTCCAGTTACCGACCTTGGCAGGGTCGATATTGGGTATTCCTGCTGCGGCCAGACCCGCAGGGTCATAGACCTTGAAAGTATTGTCCACAGCATCTGCCGTCTTATCGCGGTGTGCCCGGACCTTCACCTTGATATCGCTGATTCCGCTGGTATCGAAGGCATAGGTATAAATGGAGAACACATTATTGAAATGCTGCAGCGTCCAGCCCTCTGCCTTGCTGACATTGGCGCTGCCCGGATTGTACGGGTAACGCTGCGGCCACCATACGGAGGGGCCGGTTTTGTCTTTGGCCAGCTTTTGCGTAACGTAGGGCTTGGAGAAATACAGCGACTGATTGAAGGACAGGGCAGGCTTCACGCTGTCATCCACATTCTCGTCGTAATACCCGAAACCGGAGTCCATCGCCGGGAGCAGGAAATACCAGGCCAATTCAGCAGGATTGGCTCCTCCGGAATAATCATTCGCAGTGTTCCCTTTGACCGGATAGGAGATCATCCATGGGTTGAGCTGATTGCCCTCGTAAGTCACCTCGCGGTCAATCGGATAAACCGGTTTCCAGTAATTCGGATGCTCATCAAGCCAGATTTGCTCGGCTGTCTTGGCATAATTCAGGGAAGCCTGCAGCAGCGCGAAGTTACGCTCCAGATAATGGTAGCCCTTCTCGAAGGATACAGTCATGCCTTCTTCGACACCGGACAGATTCTTCTTCGGGGCGTAAGAGGTTCCGTTCACCTGATTGAAGCTGGCAAACTGGCTTTTCCAGATGCCGAACGGCAGATGCCAATGATACCAGGTCGGATCGGAAGAGGAATCCCGGGTATCTATCCATGAGCCGTCTTGAACATGGACAACATCGGAGGCAGCTGGTGTATTATTGCGCAGATACTCGTCAATTCCCATACCGGTAACACCGCTGCTGGCATAGGTGACGTTGCCGGCATTGCGCCAAGTCTCCTCGGAGCCTGCCCGGCCGGAAGAATTATCCCCGTCATGAGCCACCACAAAAATCTGCTTCTGCGCGACCAGATTCTCATACGGCTTAAGCACATCCGCTTTTACCTGGCCCAGATATCCTTCTTCCCATGACTGAGCCTGTGCAACCGGAACGCCGACCACTTTGGATTCTGCCCCGGTAGCCGGGTCCACATAACGGACCCAATGGGCCGTGGAGGCAAAAGGATACTTGTTATAGACAACCTGCTGCTCGTTGAACATCGGTTCATTCACCCAGGAGCCTGCTGTACTGACATTCTGCAGGTCACTGCGGTTGGGCGGAGAGACCATCGTATCCGTGCCGGGACTGTTCAGCAGCGGATAGTCCTTAAGCGTACGGGAGAAATGGTTGTTGCCGATTACGGACCACTGGATGCCGAGCTTTTGCAGCACCGGAATAATCCGTTCAGAGAAACCCAGTTCCGTTGGAAAGAAGCCTTTCGATGATTTATAGCTGCTTCCGAGAAAATAAGGCTGGGCCAATGTGGCTCCATGATAGATCATATCCTTGAGCAAATAGTCGTTGCCGACCAGCGGACCCATGGAGTGATGCCCGGAGAAATGGATCAGATCGAGCATGTTGCTGCCGTTTGTTGTTTTGAGCTGATCGACGGCGTTCTTCCAGGGTGTGCCCCAGGCCGGATTATTGTATCCGCTTACATTACCTTGTTGAATAATGCTGTTCACGTTGTTCACAACCGAGCCGGACATCGTTACATGCATCTGCGCTTGTGGATAATTGCTGTGCAGCGTGTCCGCCACGCTCCAGGGCCAGGTTAAATACGCTCCAGTCTTGGCGTGATGCGAATAATAGGAGACCAGATCATCATGCGGCATCGGGGAACCGTTCGGCAAATAATAGGTATAACCCGCAGGCGGGTTCTGCTTCAACTGGATGACTTCACCATCATACGTATAGCGGATCGGGCTGCCCACAGACGCGGAGTTATAGGAATTCAAGTCATAATACGCCCAGAAATTCGGCATATGATTGTGGTACACATGCGTAGCGGCAATATCTGCCGAGACATTGGTGACTGTTGCCGGAACAATCAGAAGCATGCCCAGCAGCAGGGCTGTGATTTTGCGCCAATACCTGGATGTTCTCATCAGCTTTCAGCTCCTCTCTCTTCAACCATATCAGCTTATTCATAAGAACGGGGGCGCCGGAATTCATCCTTCGCCCCCTGTCATTCCCTATTGATCCTTCCAGCGCTGCACGGTCAGCGTGACGGTCTGCGCGCCGCCCGCCGGTGTGAGCGCACGGTTCGCAATATCTGCTCCGCCGGATGCTGTCTCTACCGTAGCCCAGCTGCCGCGCGTCAGCTTATACGTCACTGCTGTTCCTGCCGGTAGGCTCAGGGTGATGGAATAGACACCGTCGCTGCCCTTGGTCAGTTGGTATGCCGGGTCAGCTGCGTTCCAGCTGTTGAACGACCCGGTCAGATAGACAGGCCCGCTCGTTGGAGTGGTGGCCGGAACAGAGACCCGGAACGTCACGCTGTCCGCCTGAGGCTCTCCGGTTGTAAGACTTCCCCCCACAAGGCTTGAGCTGCCTGCACTGAAGTGATAGTTGTTCCCTCCATTGTTGTCCCAGGTTCCGCTGCCGTTATTAAACGCTGCAGTTAGGCCGGTTGCGGTTCCGAGCTGGATGGTAATCGCCTTGTAGCCGCTGAATGCGGATGCCTGCATCTGTACTCCAGGCGAGGCCGTCCAGTCTGTCGCTCCATCCAGCTTATAATGGATATAGGAGTTGGTATAGGCCGTATTCTTGTAATAGATCGTCGCTGTATTGCCCACCGGAGTGGCGGTTGGCACAGGAGTTGCTGTCGGTGTTGCCGTCGGCGTAGCCGTTGGTGTTGCTGTCGGTGTTGCCGTCGGCGTAGCCGTTGGTGTTGCTGTCGGTGTCGCGGTTGGTGTAGCTGTTGGCGTTGCAGTCGGCGTCGGCGTTGGCGTCACCGTTGGTGTCGCAGTCGGTGATGCGGTCGGCACAGCCGGCCCCCCTGCCTGGATCGTTCCTGTCGGAATATACGTCCAGGTGCCCGCTCCGAACAGATAATTGCTGCCGCCGTTGCTGTCCCAGGTGCCGCTGCCATTGTTGAAGCAGGCTTCCAGCTGGGTGGCCGCACCGATGTTGATGGTGATTTTGTTATAGCCTGCCACTTCTGCGGCTGGAATCGCTACACCCGGCGCAGTCGTCCAGGTGCCCGCAGCCGGACGGTAGTGGATGTAAGGTGTGGTGTAGCCCTGCTTGTAATAGATCGTCACACTATTTCCGGCAGGAGTGACGATCAGGGCCGCGGCGCTGAATGCCGACAGGTTGGCGGCGGCATCATACGCTTTTATCGTATACGAGTAATTGGTACTGCCAGACAAACCGTTGTCTGTATAAGATGTTGTCGCCGAGGTGCCGATCTTGACTCCATTGCGGTAAATCTCATAACCTGTAACTCCGACATTATCCGTGGAAGCAGACCAGCTTACAAGCGCACTGGAAGCATTCTGCACAGTGGCTGTTACATTCGCCGGAACAGTCGGAGCCTGCGTATCCACAACAGGCTGTGTCTTCGAATAGATTTTGGCGGAATTCGCACCAAGAGTGACAGTAATCTGTTTGCCGGTCGCGCCGCCTGATTGCACGGTTACCGTGTCAGAGGTGTTCAACTGGTTAATCAGTACCGTCCCTACAGTAAGAGTGCTCTCAGCGCGCAGCGGAATCGTAACCGTCTGCGAACCGTTTGCTGCATTGCTGAATGCGGAGATGACTTCCTGTCCCACATTCGCACCGCTGTCAATCCGGCGGGAGAACGCGTACAGATTCTGGGCAGACCACATTTCACGCTGGGTGCCGGTGCGCAGCGCAGGATTATTTTTGCGGATTTCGTTAAGCTTGGCTACATGCTTGTAGGTGCTGGCGTTCTCGTTAAAATAATTCTCCAGAACATTGCCGCTCGCATCACGCTTCACCATGGACCAGCGGTTCCACGTATCGGCAATGCCGCCAGTCATGATCTGGCCGTTCCCGTTGCCTTTATTCTGTTCAGTTCCCTGGAACACCACCGGGGTTCCGCGCACAGTGAAGATGAAGGACAAGGCATTCTGCAGCTTCTCTACACTGCCTCCGGCTTCTGTCAGGAAACGGTTGCGGTCATGATTATCAATGAAGGTAACCATATGATTCGCATTGCCGTTGTAATAGGAATCGAGAGCCAGTGTACTCTTAACATTAGAATCGAAGGACTGTCCGTAAGCAAAGCTGTTCAAGACAGAGAAGAATAGCGGGAAATCGAGCATGCCCCACTCCTTGCTGCTGCCTACCCAGCGGGAGACAAATTCGGCATTGCCGTCAAAATTCTCTCCGAAGGTGTTCACGCCCAGCAGCGTCTGCAGCTCGCCGATATCCGTCGGCTTCATCAGCTTGGCGGCATCAACACGGGCACCGTCCGCCCCTGTATAATCAAACCAGCCTTTAATCGAGCTGAAGATGGCCTGCTTAGCGGCAGGAACATCGAAGTCGATATCATCCAAGCCGCCCAGATCGTGATTCTCCAAATAATCCTGGGCCCACTGATCATATCGCCCATCCGCCAGTGACCAGTTAATATCCCCGTTGTGATGATACCATGCCGGATTATTAAAAGGGGCGACCGGCTGCAACGCCGGGATATCATAATAAGCCTGGGTTCCCAGCATATAATCGCCGATATGGTTCGGAACAACGTCGATGATGACCTTGATTCCGAGCGCATGCGCTGAATCCACCAGCTCCTTAAGCTTCTCTTTTGTACCGAAATAAGGGTTGGCCGCATTAGGGTCTTTGACATTGTAGCCGTGGTAGGCTGTGTTCTTCCCGGTTCCGTTATTCTCGCGGTTGGTCATCTGCGGCTCGGCAACCGGAGAAATCCAGATCGCCGTGTAGCCCATATTGTGAATATAGGGGAGCTTATCGATAACCCCCTGCCAGTCGCCGCCCTTCATATAACGGAAATCCTCTTCAGAAGTCTCTCCGTAGCGGATAGCCGCTCCAGTGGCATTATTGGAGGAGTCGCCGTCATTGAAACGGTCAACCATAATCTGATAAATCGTATCATTCTCTGTAACCGTGCCAATACTGGCCGCTTCAGCCTTAACTGGAGGCAGAACAAATAAATTCATCGTGATCGAAAGAACCATGGATGTGATAAGGACGGGGATAAGCCAATGCTTACGTTTCATTCTTCATCTCCCTCTCATAAATGCGTATGCACAACACTTTCTGACCAATAGAACACGCTGCCGTCAACAATCTACTTTAATTCAATTTAGGGAAACCGGTTTCCCCACTAAAAATTAACATGGACTTGTATGCGCTGTCAAGACATATAAATCTTTCTTCATCAGAAGCCGCAGCCCATATAGGATAACGACTCTGCAATACGCGTAAATTTCATCGTTTAGCATCAGCCAGCCGCTTGATCCTGACGGAGCAGCAACCGGTTTCGGTCTCTTTCCTGGACAGCACCGCAAAAAGACCTCTTTCATCAAACAGAAAGAGGTCTTAATACTATCGAATAAATATACATTTTCATTAATCTCACCCGGCAAAAATTTGCCGCCAGACAGAAAACCTGAGCTGTCTATTTAAATACCGGCTCCCGGAACTGGGCCAGCTTGGCGGCGGAATCCTTCTCCACATCGGCATGCAGGCTGTTGCCGTGGGCGTCCATCGTAACGATAGCTGCGAATCCGTCTACCTGCAGATGCCACATGGCCTCCGGAATTCCGAATTCCATGAAATCAACGGCGTTAACCTTCTTGATGCATTCTGCATAATACTGGGCTGCACCGCCAATTGCGTTGAGATATACGCCGCCGTGCTCACCTAATGCCTTTAGTGTTTTCGGGCCCATTCCGCCTTTGCCGATTACGGCACGGATGCCGAATTTCTTAATAATATCGCCCTGGTACGGCTCCTCACGGATACTCGTCGTCGGGCCTGCCGCCTTCACATGCCAGCCCTCGTCATCCTTCAGCATGACCGGACCGCAGTGATAAATGACGGCACCGTTCAGATCCACGGGAGCGTCGTGGTCCATCAGATATTTGTGCAGGGCATCACGGCCGGTATGCATCTCCCCGGAGAGAATAACCACATCACCGACGCGCAGGCTGCGGATATCCTCCTCGCTGATCGGCGTAGTCAGGCGGATTTCGCGCGAACCACCCGGTGTGCCGGAGCCTGCGGCTGCTGGTTCAGTTACCTTGCCGTTAACCGGCACAACAGCATCAGAAGCAGCTTCACCAGTATCTGACAAGAGGGCCGGGGCTGCAGGAATCGTTGCATCCTCCGGAATGATGCCGCACGCTGCACCATCAGCGGATACTCCCACCGGTTCAGGTACAGGCTGTGCTGCCTCGTCACCTTCTACCGATATTCCCGTGCCGCTCTCATACAACCATTCCTTGATGTCCCCGGTTGCCGGATGCACCAGAATTCCCTGACGGCGGAAAGCCCAGCAATTATAGGCAACGGAGACAAAGAAGCTGGCCGGCAGCCGATTCATAACCCCGATTTTGCAGCCGAGCAGCGTAACTTCACCGCCGAAGCCCATCGTGCCGATGCCAAGCTTGTTGGCATTCTCCATAATGTAATCTTCCAGCTTACCCAGATCTTGGGTGGGATTCACATCCTCGACCTTGCGGAACAGCTGCTTCTTGGCCAGCTCATAGCCCGTTGTACGGTCGCCGCCGATCCCTACGCCAATGAAGCCTGCACTGCAGCCCTGGCCCTGCGCCTGGAATACCGAATGAAGAATACATTTGCGGATGCCGTCTAGATCACGTCCGGCTTTGCCCAGACCTTCCAGCTCTGCCGGGAGGCTGTACTGAATATTCTTATTTTCGCAGCCGCCGCCCTTCAGAATGAGCCTTACATCAATACCTTCCTCTTCCCATTGCTCAAAGTGAATCACCGGCGTGCCTGCACCCAGGTTGTCCCCGCTGTTCTCACCTGTAAGGGAATCTACGGAGTTAGGCCGCAGCTTGCCGTTCTTCGTCGCCCGGATAATTGCGTTATGAATATCCTTCTTCATCTCTATCTGATTCACGCCTACCGGCGTATGGATAATAAAAGTCGGCATCCCCGTATCCTGACAGATCGGCGATACCTGAAGCTCCGCCATGCCGATATTCTGGGCAATGGTAGTCAGTGCCAGTCCGGAGCGGGTCGCCCGGTCTTCCAGCGCACGCCCTTTTGCGACCGCCCGGCGCACATCACCCGGCAAATTCGTGGAGGTCTCTACGATCAGATTATAAATGCTGTCTTCAAAATGCTGCATCTTCATTCAGTCTCCTCTCCATCTGTTTCAGGCTGTCCTAACTCTGTTACAATTAGTTATTATAATATCATATTAAGCTGCTCATGAAAGGGGTTACTTAAAAATTGAACTACCATTTCTCTGCCTATCTCTACCGGCTGCAATATATCCAGCGCTGGAGCCTCATGCGCAGCACCACCCCGGAGAACGTGGCGCAGCATTCGTTCCAGGTCGCCCTGCTGGCGCACATGCTGTGCACCATCGGCAATGTCCACTTCGGCCGGTCGCTGAACGCCGACCGTGCATCCGCGATGGCGTTGTTTCACGACGCCACCGAGGTCTTCACCGG
This sequence comes from Paenibacillus borealis, assembly GCF_000758665.1. NCBI lineage: Bacteria > Bacillati > Bacillota > Bacilli > Caryophanales > Paenibacillaceae > Paenibacillus > Paenibacillus borealis. The sequence goes on along the minus strand of NZ_CP009285.1, from coordinate 2,705,609 downwards.
CGACATCGCTACGCCGGTGAAGCATAACAACCCGCGGCTGCTGTCCAGCTTCCGCGACATGGAGCGGGCCGCCGCCGAGCGCCTGTCGGCGATGATCCCGCCGGAGCTGAGCGCAGTCTATGCGCCGCTCCTGCAGCCCCAGGACAGCCCGCCCGGCTCCGAGGATGCCGGACTGCTCCGCTACGTCAAGGCGGCGGATGTGCTCGACGCATACCTGAAATGCGTCTGGGAAACCGCCGCAGGCAACCGCGAATTCGCAGCAGCCCGGGAGCAGACGGCCGCGAAGCTGCATGGGCTTGCGATGCCGGAGATGGAGTATTTCCTTACCCATATGGCTCCGGGCTTCGAGCTGTCGCTGGACGAGCTGTCTTCAAGCATGAGTCCGGAGACCCCCGCCGACTAGCGGGAGATCGTGCGGCCGCTTGAAGAATACAGCACCGCACCGGCCGTTAAGCCCTGCAATGCAAATAACCCGCCTCACGGCGGGTTATTTGCATCAAGTTAAGGCATGGCTAGCGAATCATCCAGGATGTCCCAGTCCTTGAACACCGGCTGCAGCCCCTTTGCCTCCAGCATCTCAATGATCTCATCCACGTTTCGGCTGTCTGATATTTCAAACTGCGGGGTTCCACCCTCCAGCGTATGTCCGCCTACCTCGGTGGATACCCCGGCAGACATCTTCGTGATCCCGAGATGAACCAGATGATCGCGCAGCGCTGCCGGCTCCCGCGTGGACAGTGAAATCCCGGAACGCGGCAGAAACAGACGGTACGCCAGAATGATCTGCACCAGCGCACGGTCGGTTACATCACTTGCAGGATTAAAATCACCGAGGTACGGCCGAAAACGGGGAATGGACAAACCGATTTCACACTCCGGATACTTGTCCTGCAAATACCTGGCGTGCAGTGCAGTCGCAAGCGCTTCCTGACGCCATTCGTACATGCCCAGCAGGGCTCCGATATTTACGGAGCGGAATCCGGCAAGGCAGCCGCGCTCGGGCGCATCCAGACGGTTGCGGTACACCCGCTTTGGGCCTTTCACATGCAGCTGGCGGTAGGTCTCCTGATGATAGACCTCCTGATACAGCGTCAGGCCGTCTACTCCCGCCTGTCTAAGGTCAGCGTATTCTTCCGTAGTGAGCGGATTCACTTCAATGCTGACTGAAGAGAAATAGCTGCGGAGCACCTTCACGCAGTCTTTCACATAACTGGCCGGACTTTCATTCCGGGATTCTCCGGTCAGAATCAGAATGTGGCGCAGCCCTGTGGCTGCGATAGCTTCCGCTTCCCGCCGGACCTCATCCAGCGTCAGTTTTTTGCGCGGAAAATCATAAATGGAGCTAAAGCTGCAGTAAGTACAATGATTGACGCAGAAATCAGCCAGATACATCGGTGTAAACAGCTGCATCACATGACCGAATTGCGTACGCGTCAATCTATGCGCCTTCTGCGCCATCTCCTCCAGGTATGGCTCTGCTGCCGGAGACAGCAGGGCCATCAGCCCGTCCTCGTCCAGTTGCTCCAGGCGAAGCGCCCGCTTCACATCGAGCGCAGTATACTGTTTCCATACCCTCCCGTAAGGCAGCTGTTCCAGCCGGGTCAGCGTATCATAAAAGCTCATGTCCCTCCTCCTTTTCCTTACACAACATCAGTCAGGCGAGAAATCCGGTCAGCGGCGAAGAAGCTGCAGCCGTCTCTTCCACAGGCCCCAGCCCGGCCAGAAAGGCGTTCCGCCCCGCCGACACCGCTTCCCGGAACGCCTCCGCCATCAGAAGCGGGTCCCGGGCGGTGGCAATTGCCGTGTTCAGCAGCACAGCGGATGCGCCCATTTCCATCGCCTCAGCAGCCTCGGAGGGTCTGCCGATACCGGCATCCACGATTATGGGCAGACCCGTTTCTGCTATCAGAATCCGGATCAGCTCCTTGGTCTGCAATCCGCGGTTAGAGCCGATCGGCGCTCCCAGCGGCATAACCGCTGCAGCCCCGGCCGCCTTCAGCCGGAGTGCGGCCGACAGGTCAGGACTCATATAAGGCAGAACAACGAAACCCTCTGCGGCTAAGATTTCAGTAGCTCTGATCGTCTCGGTATTATCAGGCAGCAAATATTTCTGATCATTGATAACCTCGATCTTCACCCAATTGCCCAGTCCCGCCGACTTCGCCAGCCTGGCAATACGTACCGCTTCTTCTGCGGTGCGTGCACCGGAGGTATTGGGCAGCAGAGTCATATGGGAAGGAATATGAGTGACAATATTGTCCTTGCTCTCCGGATCTACCCGGCGCAGGGCAACCGTAATGACCTGTGAACCCGAGCGCGCAATCACCTCGGGAATAAGGGTATTGCGGCTGTATTTGCCGGTCCCGATGAACAGTCTGCTCGTTAAAGTAACTCCTCCGATAACCAAAGGATCTTGCATCATATCGCCTCCTGTGATAAGTCGTTGCCTTTATCTAAATTGCGTGTATCAGCACTCTTGCATCTGCCGCACGCACAGTTACCTAGCCTCCGCCAACAAAATGAACCAGCTCCACGCGGTCGCCTTCATTCAGCAATGTATCTCCATAAACGTCTCTGCCGGTAATCTCACCATTCAGCTCCACAATAACCAGCTTTCCTGTCCACTCAGGCCGGGCCAGAAGATCAGCCAGCGTCCGGCAGCTCTCATCATACATTCCTGTCCGTCCGTTAACGGTCAAATTCATGCCTGTTCACCTCCTTTGCCCGTTATTGGGTTTTCTTTCAGGACATCGCAGACGCTGCAGCCTGAACGGATGCTCTGTAGGCCTCAGCGGCAGCAGCAGGGTCGGGCGCACCGCATATCCCGGACATTACAGCAATTCCGGCAGCGCCCTTCGACAGAACGGCTCCGGCATTCCCCGGTGTGATGCCTCCAATAGCAATCAGCGGGATGCTGCTGGAGCGGACGGCGGCTGCCAGCTGCTCCAGGCCCCGTTCCCGCTGTCCGGGCTTGCAGGCAGTAGGGAATACATGTCCATACAGACAGAAATCCGCTCCCTGCCGCCCGGCCTGTGCCGCTTCCTCCGGGGAGTGCACCGATCTGCCCAGCCGCAGACCCGGTGCAATACCGCGTGCTCCGGCAGGCGGCAGGCTGTGCCAAGCCAATTGGACGCCGGCCGCCCCGGCCGCCAAAGCCACATCTATCCGGTCATTAATGACCAGCTTAGAGGGCGGAATCCCTGCTTGAAGCAACTGCTCAGCGGCAGCCAGAAGTTCCCGTGCGGACATGGCTTTTTCCCGGAGATGGATATAATCCACCATGTCATGTACAGCAGCAGCCAGTCCGGCAAGCTGCTCCGGATTTAGCCTCCCATCCGAGATTAAATGGATTTCTTTCAGCACCTTCACCTCCCTCTATACGGCAACCGGAAAATACAAAAAGACCGCCCCCTGTTCAGGAAGCAGTCTGGAATATAAGCAGGAATACCGGGTAAACCGTTACCCCCGCTGCATTATTCATTCTCCACTTCCCTACGCTGGTATAAACCAGATCAGGTTCAAAGGGTCCGAACTGTTATGTCCGTCTCAGCCTTGCGGCACCCCTAGTGATCGTTCGTATTCTATTGTTCTTGCAGTTTGTATATTAGCATATTATTCCTTTAAGAGCTATTCTTTAATAGATTCACTCATTTGCTCCAACCGCATTTAAGCGGCAAAAAAGCCAGCCTCCCGGCCGGCTTTTCCCCTGTTGGACGTTTGAATGCTGTTGCCTGTAATATTCCAGCTTACATACATTTTCTTATGTCAGCCGTTAACGATCTCGCCGCCATTGACATGCATGACCTGACCGCTCACATAGGAGGAATCGTCTGAAGCCAGATACACATAAGCCGGTGCCAGCTCTTCGGGCTGTCCCGGACGCTTCATCGGCTGGGTGCCGCCGAATTCACTGACCTTCTTCGCGTCAAAAGTAGACGGAATCAGCGGCGTCCAAATCGGGCCAGGTGCTACCGCATTCACGCGGATGCCTTTGTCCGCCAGATTCATCGACAGGGAGCGGGTGAAGCTGAGAATTGCCCCTTTGGTGGACGAATAATCCAGCAGCTGCGGGCTGCCACGGTACGCCGTGATGGACGTGGTGTTGATGATTGTGGAGCCTTTTTTCAGATGGGGCATCGCTGCCTTGGTCAGATAGAACATGGAGAAAATATTCGTCCGGAACGTCCGCTCTAGCTGCTCGGCGGTAATGTCCTCAATCTTATCCTGCGGATGCTGCTCTGCCGCATTGTTGATCAGGATGTCCAGCTTGCCGAGTCCCTCAACGGTTTTATTAATCAGATCCTGACAGAAGGCCTCGACCCCGATATCACCGGAGATCAGAATACACTTCCGCCCCTCCTGCTCCACCTGGCGTTTGGTCTCTTCCGCATCTTCGTGCTCATTCAGATAGGAGATGACTACATCTGCGCCTTCTTTGGCAAAATGAACGGCAACCGCACGCCCGATTCCGCTGTCGCCCCCGGTAATAAGCGCGGCTTTGCCCAGCAGCTTACCTGCTGCTTTGTAAGCCGAGGTTTCAAACTCCGGAAGCGGGTTCATCTCGCTCTCAATTCCGGGCTGCTGGTCCTGTACCTGCGGAGGCAGGGTTTTGACGGGTTGTTTGCTGGTGTCTGGCATAATCCATTCTCCTTTCGCTGTACCGCTATACTGTTAAACTGATCATGTTAGGATGGCTTAAGGTCTGGTGTTTATGCATCATCATGCTTGTCCTTCAAAATGGCTTTACGTTATGTTACTTACCACACCAGGGAGCCGGCCAAACAGAAAATGTTCAGTCCGCACGTTATCCGGTGTATTCTTGAGTCTGTAGAAGGAGCGTTTCCCTCATGTCCAAAAAATCAAAAACCATCATTGTTGCCGTCAAAGGTGTAATCCTGTATCAGGGCAGAATCTTGCTTATCAAGCGGGCAGCCGCTGATTCGGCAGGTGCCGGAAGCTGGGAGTGTGCCGGAGGCAAAATCGAATTCGGTGAAAGCCTGGAGGCCGCACTGGAAAGGGAAATTCTCGAGGAAACCGGACTTGCAGTAACGACAAAACGTATTCTTTACGCGGTAACCCTGCTCACGGACCCTGCGAGACAGGTAGTGATTATCACTTATCTATGCGGGGCGCTCCGGGATGAAGTCCAGCTCTCGGAAGAGCATACCGATTACCGCTGGTGCACCGTGAGCGACATGAACGCACTGCTGCCGCCGCAGATTATCGCTGATTTTACAGAACACGGCATTTTTGAACTCGAAGGGTTATTACAGTAAGTAATGAACGATTATTAAAAGAGTATTATATATATCCGGATATTTTTATATCTTATACTTTCTCTTGGAAGACAATTATCTTCACTGGAGGGTCACTTCTGCCATGGGAAATGAAAATGCAATTATACGATTGACTAACGCGACGTTAATCGATGGAACCGGGCGTCAGCCGCTGTACCACGCAAGCATTGAAATTGTTAATGGCCGGTTCGGCACTATAGCCGGACATGGAATTACGCGGACAGATCATGTCTCCATTACGGAGATAGACCTTAAGGGTCTTGTGGTCCTGCCGGGATTTATCCATACGCATGCGCATACCAGCTTCAAATTTATGCAGAACGAGCCGCTTCACGGGTACCATACGGAATATTTAACCGCATGCCTCGCGGAAGGAATCACCACGGTCCGCGACGAGGGGATGACAACTTCAGCCACGATTGATGACGTGATAATACATACGAAAGGGCTGGATAGCGGAGCCTTTCCCAGAATGATCACGACCGGCAAATTTTTCACGGCTCCCGGAGGGTATGGCGGGCAGGACCCTATCGGAGTCGGAAGTGTGGATGAAGCCAGATTAAAGGTCCGAGAGGTATTAGAGCAAGGGATTCATTGTATCAAAATAGCGCTGGAAGACGGTTACGATCCCGGTACAATCGGACTGCCACAGCTAAACCAGGTGCTTCTGGAGAGTATCTGCCGGGAAGCCCGGAGCATGGGTGCTTATGTGTCAGCTCATGTAACGAGTGCGCACAACCTTCAGATTCTGGTCAATGCGGGGATTAATGACGCTGCGCATATGATCTACGACCGGCTGGACGATGACCTGATCCGGCAAATGGTGGACTCAAACGTCCGCATAGTCCCCACTCTCACTGTATTGAAGATGTTCCAGGACAAATTCGGTGCGCCACTGTTAGAACAAGGGCTGGATAATGTGCGGAGATTCGTTCAGGCAGGCGGTGAGATTGGCCTCGGGGATGATTTCATCGAAGAAATAAGCCCTTGGTACAGGCTTGGTATGCCCTGGGAGGAAATCCGTTTGTTAGGCGAAGCCGGTCTCACCCCGATGCAGATTATCACAGCCGCCACTTCAACCGGCGCAAAGATATGCAATCTGGCTCATGAAACCGGAACGGTTGAAACAGGCAAGAAAGCGGATCTGTTCGTCATTAAGGGCGATCCGCTTACGGATATGGCCAATCTCCGGAACGTGAAATTTGTGATGAAGGACGGCAGGATCGTATCGGGACAGTGAATACCGGAAAATTATCCAAAGCACCGCTAAATGGCCTGGAGTAATGACAAACAGATTTATACTTAAAATGCCGCTCTCCTTAAGGAAAGCGGCATTGTTCAATGTATAGTGCCCTGTATGGTTCCCGGCAGTTTTATCTACAGCTGATCCGCCGCTGCCTTCAATGCAATAATCTTGTTCACCGCCGTTCCCTCCAGCAGCGCCTTTTGCGCATCCGTCAGCCCCATGTATCTGCCGTAAGCCCAGTTCACAGCCTTCTTGTCCGCCAAGGTCAAGCCAGCAGCAGCGGGCAGCTGATTGATCTTGTAAGCTACCGTATCCGCAGCCTGCTGATCGCTCAGCACACTTGCCCCCTGGTAATATCCAGCCACATTCATCTCATTATCATAGAACACGACCATATACTGTTCCTGGAAATCAGGAACGCTATAGAGTGGCGCTGCATAGTCAGCAAAGCTCTCAAAGGATATGCCATACACATCATTTGTAACTTGTTCCAGATACAGAATCTGAGAAGAAACATGCTTGATATTGAAATCCCTTGCGGCATTAGTAATGTACGGAAGCTGAGTATTAGCAACATATGAATAAAATTTCGCTTCAGGATGCTGCGCAATCCACTCACCTTCCACGGCGATCCGGTCACGTATAAGTCCATCCCTCACGTCTCTCGTAATCCCCACTCCGCTGGTGAAGCGGACCGCCTGCTCGTTAAGCAAAGCATACTTCGCGCTCAGGTTCAGCTTAACCACATTGTACCCGATAGCCTGACCGTTCTTATCATAAAGAATAACCGTCATATATTCTTTAAGCTGCTCCGGAGCGGCCGGGAACAAAAACCTTGGCGACATATCGGGAAGATGTGTTGTATGCACATTGTTCAGAACGGGTGCAGATTCTGCGGCTGCTGTAAAATAATAACCAGGATGATCAGCAGCCGCCTGTACTTCAGGAGACAGCCCTTCAAGATTCAACAGCACAGCGGCTGAATTGGTGTACATATTTTCGGGTCCCTGGGTTACCGTAATCCCGCTTATGAGCGGAAGTGCTGCCGGAATTGTTGTATTGCCGCCAGCGCTGCCACTATCACCATTACTGCCGCCACTTGAAGCCACCGCCGGTAACGCTGCAGAGATGGTGATGGAATCCTTCTGGCTACCGTCCAGACTTGCCGGTTTATTGGCAAAGGAAGAGCCCTTCGCACCCTCGTTCACAGTAGCAGCCAGAACCCGTCCCGCCCCTGTAACGTTCGTTGCCGCATTCAGAATAGCTCTCGTAACCGTAGTGCCTTGATCCAGCTCCACCTTGAGTCCGGCCGCATTGGCAACTACGTTAAGTGTGCTTACCGAGCCTTTTTTCAGGTGCAGGACTGACCCTTTGGCTTCAATATTCACCGCTCCAAAAATGCCGCTAAGCGTCACCACAATCCCCGCAGGAAGACTTGCCGGCAGGTTGATCTCGGTAAAGCCCGCTCCGGCTACGCCGCCCTCCTCCAGCTCTACACCGGACTGGGCAGAGACCGATGTCACAAGAGTTGAACCCTCGGCTACAAGCCGGGCGGTTCCACTCTTTTTCTGTACAATCATCTGTTTCAGGGTCGAGTCTTTGAGCTGCACCGAGTCAGCCCCGTGGACAATGACCTTACCTTTGACATCCACATTGGTCAGAGTAACCTCCCCTTCACCAATTGCTTCATCCAGCAGCAGGTCGCCGTAGATCACCATGTTCTGTAGAGTAACACCATGGGTAGATACTGTGACGTTGTTGTATCTGTGGAAATCTGCCGGAGCAGAACCATCGAATCCTTCAGACGTACTCACCGCTAGACTCTCCAATCCGCCGGATACGATGGTGAAAATATCCAGCAGCGCGATAGCCTCAGCCCTGGTCATCGCCCGGGCCGGAGCAAACCTTCCGTCGGGATAGCCTTTCATTGCTCCGGCAGCTACCACTGCCGCAACTTCGGATTTACTCCAGCCGGCAATCTGGTCACTATCGCTGAACTGGGACAAGACCTCCGGAGGACCGGCCTCTAACATAAGCAGCCTGAATATAATCATTGCCGCTTCCTGGCGCGTAATAGGCGCATTGGGACGGATAGTACCGTCAAAGCCCTCAATATAGCCGGCCCCTATAGCTTTGGAGAACTCACTGTATGCCCAGCTTGTCTTCGGCAAGTCACTGAAGACAGCAGCTTTGCTCGCATCGGTGATGTCGAAGCTCCGGTTGATCAGCGTCACAAACTCCGCTCTGCTGATCTCCTGATCCGGCTTTACTGACCCGTCCGGTAATCCCTTCAGCCAGCCCTTTTCGATCCAGTGGCTGATCTGCTTCTGAGCCCAGTGCCCTTCATAATCTGCCGTGGCTGCATAAATATTGCCGGACGATCCAAGCACCAGACAAAGACTCAAGCCGACGGTCACAATACTTCTGAAATTCATTCCATACACGCTCCCCGGGATCTATGTATTTCTAAATTTTCCTAGTTAACCATTATCAGTGTAGCTGAACGAGTGACCCGTGAGAATAGAATCCAAAAATATACTTCTCACGTAAAACAACCCCACAAATTGGGGCTTTATCTTCGCCCTAACGGCTGAATCAAGCTGGAGCTTATGCGGCCTGTGCGGCCTGCGCAGCTTATGCAGATCAATAATGCTCCACTCAGACTACTCCCGGGGCAGTCCCGGGGAATTCAGGGGCACTTCTGCTCCTCATTTCCTCTTCCCACCCACTTTCGGTGAATTCAGGGGCACTTCTGCTCCTCATTTCCTCTTCCCGCCCACTTTTGGCGGATTCAGGGGCACTTCTGCTCTTCATTTCCTCTTCCCGCCCACTTTTGGCGGATTCAGGGGCACTTCTGCTCTTCATTTCCTCTTCCCGCCCACTTTCGGTGAATTCAGGGGCACTTCTGCTCCTCATTCCCTCTTCCCGCCCACTTTTGGCGGATTCAGGGGCACTTCTGCTCTTCATTACTGTTTACCACCCACTTTCGGCAAATTCAGGGGCACTTTTGCTCATCATCGCCTGCCGCCCACTCTTGGCGGATTCAGAGGCACTTCTGCTCCTCATTCCTGCCTGTCGCCCACTTTAGGCGAATTCAGGGGCACTTCTGCTCCTCATTTCCTCTTCCCGCCCACTTTCGGTGAATTCAGGGGCACTTCTGCTCCTCATTTCCTCTTCCCGCCCACTTTTGGCGGATTCAGGGGCACTTCTGCTCTTCATTACTGTTTACCACCCACTTTCGGCAAATTCAGGGGCACTTTTGCTCATCATCGCCTGCCGCCCACTCTTGGCGGATTCAGAGGGATTCCTGATACAAGAACAATTTCGTCCTCAGACGGATCTGCTCCATGTTACAAGAAGACTTATCCATAACAGACGAATATCATATTCCCTAATCAACAAAAAGCCCTGACAGCCTAAGCTGCCAGAGCCTTTGATACTCGCGTTCCTCCCTATAAATCAGGAGCCGAGCTTAAATAATACGCCGGTACACCATGAAAAAGATCATGATAACCAGCACAACCATCAGCAGCAGGCTCATGGTCCGGATCTTGGCGGTTTCAGCCGAGACATCGCGGTTCTCCCGCATTCCGGCTGCAGCCAGGCGCAGGGGTCTGCTCATGATGCCGCCAAGCGCAAACATCGCCAGCAGCAGCACAACCACAACGATCATCCAGGCGACAGAATAGTCACCCTTGGTCATCATATAGCCTCCGGTCAACAACTGGATAACAAGCCCATACTGGGCAAAGCGGTTGAAGCCGCCGATGGCGCTCAAGGTGCCTTCCTTCGCGGGGGCGGACAGCTTAGCCGTCCCGCTCAGAATAAACGGCAATACCAGATAGAAGCCAAGCGCCAGCGTGCCGATCATATGCAGGAAAAAGAAAATACGGTCCATATCAATCTCCTCCGATTACATTGTAGGATTAAATAGCAGCAAAGCCCAATCTTTGCCTGCAAAAGGGGCTTCAGCAGCTGCCCGCTAACGTTACTTACACAGTTACTGCTGAAGTTACTGCACGGACGGAATCGGCTGATTTATCCAGAGCCGCCTTCTCTTCTGCCGTAAGCTCCAGTTCGAAGATCTTCTCGATGCCATCCGCACCGAGGAGCGCCGGAATACCCATGAACAAATTATCGTAACCATATTCACCTTCAAGCAGGGCGATTACAGGAATAATCCGCTTCTTGTCCTTGAGGATAGCCTCTGTCATCTGAACCAGTGACGCCGCAGGGGCATAATAAGCGCTGCCGTTACCCAGCAGGCTGACGATTTCACCGCCGCCGACGCGGGTACGCTGCACAATCTCAGCAATGCGTTCAGCAGGGATCAGCGTGTCGATCGGAATACCGCCAACACTGGAATAGCGCACAAGCGGAACCATATCATCACCATGGCCGCCCAGCACGAAACCGCGTACATCTTCAACCGAAACATTAAGCTCCTGGGCGATAAATGTACAATAACGTGCTGTATCAAGTACGCCGGATTGACCGATTACGCGGTTCTTCGGAAAGCCGAGCGCATTGTATGCTACATACGTCATGGCATCGACCGGATTGCTCAGAATAATTACGATGGACTCGGGAGCCACGCGCTTCACATTCTCACAAACCGATTTTACGATGCCCGCATTGGTGTTGACCAGGTCATCACGGCTCATGCCGGGCTTGCGTGCAATCCCTGCCGTAATAATGACGATATCGGAATCGGCTGCATCCTCATAGCTGGAGGTTCCGGTGATCTGGGCATCGAATTTCTGCACCGGTCCGGCTTCCAGCATATCGAGCGCTTTACCCTTGGTCGGATTCTCCAGCTGTGGAATATCGAGCAGCACCACATTGCCAAGCTCCTTCTGGGCAAGCATAAGTGCCGTAGTCGCACCGGTGAATCCGGCGCCTACGACAGTGATTTTGTAACGTTTGATGGCCACGGGAAGACCTCCTAAATATTGGATAGCATACACTTCGTTCATTTCACTCCGCAAGACTGCCCCGGGAGCATAAACCAATGATGTTGGGCGGGCAGGCATATGCACAAGCACAAGTATAAGCTGCACGTCTGTGCAGCTTATACTTGTAATATACCGATAAACCTTGCTTATAGATTGTTGATAATCTCGTCAGCAAAGGCGGAGCATTTCAGCTCTGTAGCGCCTTCCATCTGGCGGGCAAAGTCATAAGTAACCGTCTTGTTGTTAATCGCGGTGCTCATTCCCTTATAGATCAGGTCAGCCGCTTCCTGCCAGCCCAGATGCTCCAGCAGCATAACGCCGGAGAGAATAACCGAACCCGGATTCACAACGTCCTTATCCGCATACTTAGGTGCTGTACCATGAGTAGCTTCAAAAATAGCATGTCCCGTAATATAGTTAATGTTCGCTCCCGGAGCAATACCGATGCCGCCGATCTGGGCAGCCAGTGCGTCGGAGAGGTAATCCCCGTTCAGGTTCAGCGTCGCGATGACATCGAAATCGGTCGGACGGGTCAATACCTGCTGCAGAGCGATGTCGGCGATAGCGTCTTTGACAATAACTTTGCCGGCTGCTTCGGCTTCCTTCTGGGCAGCATTCGCTGCAGCTTCACCCTCACGTTCCTTGATGACATCATATTGGTTCCAGGTGAAGACTTTGTCGCCGAATTCCTGTTCAGCCACTTCGTAGCCCCAGTTCTTAAATGCGCCTTCGGTGAATTTCATGATATTGCCTTTGTGTACCAGCGTCACGCTCTTGCGTCCGTGCTTGATGGCATACTCAACCGCAGAACGCACCAGGCGCTTCGAGCCTTCCTCGGATACAGGCTTGATACCGATACCTGAGGTTTCCGGGAAGCGGATCTTGTTCACGCCCATTTCTTTTTGCAGGAACTCGATAACCTTCTTCACTTCAGCGGAACCTTCCTGGTATTCAATCCCGGCATAGATATCTTCAGTATTCTCACGGAAAATAACCATATCCACCAGCTCGGGATGCTTCACCGGTGAAGGAACACCGTCGAAATAGCGTACCGGACGCAGACATACATACAGGTCCAGCTCCTGGCGCAGCGCCACGTTCAGAGAGCGGATACCGCCTCCGATCGGAGTTGTCAGCGGGCCCTTGATGGCCACAATGTACTCGCGGATTGCTTCCAGTGTGTCATTCGGCAGCCATTCACCATATGTATTGAAGGCTTTCTCGCCGGCAAAAACTTCGTACCAGGCAATCTGCTTCGTGCCGCCGTAAGCTTTCTCTACAGCCGCATCCAGCACCCGCTTGGAGGCTTTCCAAATGTCACGGCCTGTACCGTCACCCTCGATAAAAGGGATGATCGGCTGATCCGGAACCAGCAGCTTGCCGTCTTCGATTGTAATTTGTTCGCCTTCTGTGGGCAGGTCGTATTTTTCCAGTTTCAACATTAGTGGGAATTCCTCCTAAAAGTATGATGTACAAGCAATAATCAATAAGCAGTTGCTGCATATATTATAGTTCATTGTACTAAAGGGGTGGAGCGGCCCGCAAGGGGCCGCCTTGTTACCGTTCGTCTACAGGGACGTATTTCATGTCGGACATGCCGGTATATTCCGCACGCGGCCGGATAATCCGGTTGTCTTCATACTGTTCCAGAATATGCGCAGTCCAGCCCGAGGTCCGGCTGATCGCGAAGATCGGAGTGAACAGCTCACGTTCAATCCCCAGCTGTGTATAGACGGATGCCGAGTAGAAGTCGACATTCGGTTTGAGCCCTTTTTGACCCGTAATCAGCTCTTCAACCTTGACCGACATGTCATAGAGCGTCGTATCATTCTTCATCGTGCCCAGCTCATAGGACATTTTCATCAGATGTTTGGCCCGCGGATCGCCATTCTTGTATACACGGTGTCCGAAGCCCATGATCTTCTCACGGCGTTCCAGCTTGGCTTGGACATAAGGCTCAACAGCATCAAGCGTGCCTATCTCCTCCAGCATCTTCATCACAGCTTCATTCGCCCCGCCATGCAGCGGCCCCTTAAGCGCGCCAATAGCCGAAGTAACTCCGGAATAGATATCAGACAGTGTAGCCACAGTCACCCGTCCGGCAAAAGTGGAAGCATTCAGCTCATGGTCCGCATGCAGCACGAGGGCTGTATCCAGCGCCTTGACGGATACGATATCCGGCTGTTCTCCCCACAGCATGTAGAGGAAGTTCTCAGCGATGGTCAGGCCTTCTTTGGGCGCTACCGGCTCAAGCCCCTTGCGGATGCGTGCCAGTGCGGCGACCACCGTCGGAATCTGCGCCTGAAGCTTCACGGCTTTGATCTGATTCGCTTCACGGCTCATATCATCCGCAGCCTCATCGTAGAGCGCCAGAGCGGATACGGCGGAACGCAGTGCCGCCATCGTGTTGGCTTCTTTCGGATACAGCTTCATCTGGGCGAGCACCTGATCCGGGATCTGGGCGAATGAGCTGAGGTCGCGGCGCAGCGCTTCAAGCTCCGGTACTGTCGGCAGATTGCCGAACCACAGCAAATAAGCGGTCTCCTCAAAGGTCGCATTATCCGCCAGATCATCAATATCATAACCGCGGTAAGTGAGCACTCCATCCACAATGGAGCTAATCGATGAGGTTGTTGCAACGATGCCTTCAAGTCCTTTAGTAGCTGTCATAGTATCTCTCTCCTTTGCCAACAGGGGTATATAATGCCGTTTCAAACCTCATGAAAACATTTACATTTTTAAGTATTTTAATTCTCCGCAAAAGGCGTCAGGACATGGCCCTAAAGATTGCAACTATATTTCTGCTGTTTAACCTGTAATTATCATACCGGATTTTGACGGTTATGTGAACAACGTGGGAGCTTTGCAGCGGATCAAATGATTTTATCGGAGAGATAGAAAAAAACTAATGAAAAACCTGTTTCATGATTGCGCTTTCAGGTTAGGGAGCCGCCTCCATTCTGCCCTTTTCCGTCCCCGCTAGTCTTTTCATATGCTCTATGAATATACATAAGACGAGCAGTTATTCCTTACACACCCGTTAGAGTAGGAGGAACCGGATATCGATACACTTGTGCTCAAAAGAGTGCTGCGCGGCCTGTGGGTCGTGCTTGCTGCCGCTGTGATCCTGCTGGCTGTATATGTACTGCTGCCGCTCCTCTATCCCCTGCTGCTGGCCTGGCTGCTGGCTTACCTTATACATCCGCTGGTGCTGATCCTGAAGGGGATGAAGCTGCCCGGCTGGCTGGCGGTTGTCCTCTCACTGCTCTTTTATATTGGGGGTACCGGCCTTGTGCTGACCGCGCTGATTACCCGGCTGGTGAAGGAGCTCATTGTGCTGCTCCAGACCTTCGACCTCCATACAGACCAATGGCGTGAGCTGCTGCTGAGGGTTAGCCGCAATGCCAGCATTCAGAATATTATTAACCAGATCAACCAGTTTTACCACGACAATCCGGGTTATCATGCCACCATTGACAGCAATATCAGCAGAACCACCGAAACCGTGGGCCATGCCATGACCCAGCTGATCACCGGGTTCTTCAACATGATTCTGGGGCTGATCTCCTCGCTGCCGAGCCTCGGCACCATTCTGATCGTGATCGTGCTGGCCGCGTTCTTCCTCAGCACCGGCTGGGAACGTCATAACGCCAAGCTGATCTCCCTCCTCCCTGCTCCGCTGCTGCGGCCGGTCTCGGAGATCTGGAAGGATCTGCGCAAGGCGCTGTTCGGCTACCTCCGTGCCCAGCTGGTATTGATCTCGGTGACAGCCGTGATCGTAATCATCGGCCTGCTCCTGCTGGGTGTAGACTCAGCATTTGCCATTGGCCTGACCATCGGCATTGTCGATCTGGTGCCTTATCTCGGTGTCGGCATCGTGATCCTCCCCTGGGCGCTGTATTCCTACATGACCGGGAACCTGGCCCTGGCGGCCGGCCTGCTGGTGCTGTACGGAATCATTCTGATCACCCGCCAGGTGCTTGAGCCCAAGGTGCTCGCCAGCAGCATCGGGCTGGACCCGCTCGCCATGCTGATCGGCATGTTCGCCGGGCTTCAGCTGTTCGGCATGCTGGGCCTCCTGCTCGGCCCGGTGCTGCTCGTCATTCTGGATGCGTTCGGCCGCGCCGGTGTGTTCCGCGCACTGCGCAGCTATATCCTGAGCGGCCGGCTGCATTAACTCTGAAATGGCGGCCTTCGCATACATTAGACCCGTTTACGCTATCGGCCGCACATTGTATTCGGTTTTTCGCATACATTAGGCCCGTTTGCTCTATCCGCCGCACATTGTATTCAGTTTCTCGCATACATCGGGCCCGTTCCTTGTTCATCGCATTTCCCACCGCATACCCCTGCATAATCTTTAACATTTCGCTACATCCGTTTCGGCTGCAAGTAGAAAAGCGTTCAGCCGCATCACCACGCAGCCGAACGCTTTTTACAAAATTGGCGGCGCTTCCTGCTCTACCTGCGGTAGAAGGTAAAAGTGCCGTTTTTCATCTTCTTCTCTATCCACTTCAGCAGAAAAACCCGGTACAGCGGCCGGGTCAGCGGGAACACCAGGGTGAAGCCGATTATATCCGTGACGAAGCCCGGCAGGATCAGCAGCAGTCCGCCGAAAAAGATACATAGGCCGTCCAGCATGGTCCGTCCGGGCACCCGTCCTTCCTGCATATGGGTTCTGCTGTCCTGCAGCACTTTTTTGCCCTCAAACCGCATCATTAACAGACCGATGACCGAGGTGGCCAGCATGATCAGCAGGGTCTTGGGCGCTCCAAGAAAACTTGAGACATAGATGAAACCGAATAATTCCACAGCCGGGACAGCGAATAATGCAGCCCACAGCCATTTGTTCCTGATCATACTGCTCCTCCTTCTTCTTCCTTAAGCGCCGTAGTGATAGCGCGGAACAGCTCAGGCTGCGCCCTGTCGATACGCACAGGCTTCCATTCCTTGTTCAGCCAGACATGGCTCGTCGTGCCGCTGACCAGCAGCTCGCCGGGAAGAGGTTCACTGGCCGCCGGAAACGCCTTACGGGTCCCGGAAGCTCCGGACGCCCCGCCTACCCCGTGCTCTTCTGCCACACGGCGGATTTCATATTCATAGACAACCCTCAGAGCCGAGAAGGTTGTTAACCTTGCATACACGGCAATAAGATCATCATATCGCGCCGGGCTTTTAAATTGCAAATCTGCAGAGGTCACAGGCAATAACAGCCCAAGGCTCTCCAGTGTCCGGTAAGCAAAGCCCAGTCCGCGGAACATCTCCGTGCGCCCGCTCTCAAACCAGGTCAAATAATTGGCGTGATAGACCACACCCATCTGATCAGTTTCCTGATAACGCACACGAAATGAAGTTTCATGCCAGCGGCTGGCCCACCCCGGATTGTGTGATTTCATATTCATGCTCCTTTCTGTAATGACAGGGGGGTGCTAAGCGCTGACCCCGCCTGAAGAGGCCTTCAGCGGCAGCTTGCTGCGCGAGCTTCGGGCGACATAGAACAGCAGCGCCGCACCTGCCGCCGCACTCAGCATACAGGACAGATTCATGAGGCCGACCCCGCCCTGATTCAGCAGCATTCCGTTCAGCAGATTGCCCAGAATACCGGCAAATCCGGAGAACACGATGTTAAATACACTTTGTCCCGTGGCCTGCATCTCCGCAGAGGTAATCTTCGATACATATTCAACAGCAGCAATGTAAAAGAAACCGAAGGAAAGGCCATGCAGCACCTGTACTCCAATCATGACCGATGGATACGGGAAGGCCACCTGAATTCCCCAGCGCAGCACATAGATCAGCGCACCCAGCAGCAGCGTCCGCTCCATACCCAGCCTGCGGATAACCTTGGAGGCAAAGAACATGGAAGGTACGTTAGTGATCGATGCCAGAAACAAGGCGATACCCGCATAGCTGGTCGATCCGCCGACCGACTGGAAGGCCAGGACGAAATAAGTACCAAACGCCGTCATCGTCTGGTTCACCAGAAAGCTCCCGCCCAGAAAGGCGAGGAATATCCGGTTGGCGAGCAATTTTTTGACTCCCTGGGAGAAGGACTGGCTCATCATATGATTCTCTTCCGCCTGCTTCGGCAGGGTCAGGGCGATAGCCACCGCAACAGCATTCAGCAGCAGAAACGGCAGCCAGATCGTGGATACCGAGAATTTAGAAACATACTGCCCCCCGGCAATGGCTCCTACAGCGGCTCCTATGCTCATCATCATCCGGATGCTGCCGTAAGTCGATCCGGCTCTGTTCGCCGCTGCTATGGCGTAAGAGTCGGCAATAGGAGCCTGTGTGGAGGAGAAGATCGTCGATACCGTGTACACCAGCATCAGCACGATGAAATACTCCGACCTGTACAGCACAGCAAACAGCGCCGGAACAGCCACACTCAGTATAAGCACCAGCCGCGCCTGGTTGTATCTGTCGGAGATCATCCCCCATAAGGGCTGGACACAGATCGCGATCAGCGTTCCCGTAGCCATCAGCATGCCGATCTGGCTGACATCAAGTCCGTTCGATTTCAGCAGCAACGACAAATAAGAGCCGAAGGAGCCCCCGGCGAGTCCCAGAAATAGATAAAACCCGCGCAGCTTCGTTATTTTTTCCATTGGAGTTATAAGTCCTCTCTCTTCCTTTTTAGCGGAATACCCAACCTCCACAGCCTCTTGCTGCATTAAATATAGCAGAACTTACTATAAGGCGGTGGACAAGTGGGCCAAGTCAATAGATTGATAAGCAGCAAGCCCTGTCTTACAGATAAAATCAATTCAGGCAGAGCCGTCAGTTCAGGCTTCGGCTGGACATCCAGCAACTGGAGCGGTTATGCCGTCTCGGGCAAAAAAGGCACGTACCGGCGGATATCGGCCGACTGGATCGTCCCTTATGTAAAACCTACAGTCAAAGCCACGTATTCTTCGGCCTGGATCGGCATCGACGGCTTCCGGAACAGCAGCCTGATTCAGACCGGAACCGGCCATGAATCGGTAAACGGAACCGTCCGGTACTATGCCTGGTGGGAAATTCTGCCCGCAGCCGAGACTGTCATCCCTTTACCTGTATCCCCCGGCGACCATATGCGCGCTTCAATTGTCAAGCTCAGTCCCGGCAAATGGTGCATCACCCTGCGCAACCTCAGCAAAAACTGGGCTTTCCGTACTATTCAGCGTTATCAAGGCTCGCAAACCTCTGCCGAATGGATTATGGAAGCTCCCCAGGTGGGGCAGAATATCGCACCGTTGTCCAAGGTATCACTGGTCAGATTCACCTGCTGCCGGGTTAACGGATGCAGTCCCAAGCTCAAGGTATCCGATGGCGGCATTATGGTCCAGAATAAAACGCTGCTGGCCGTTCCATCCCTGCCGGGCCCACGCGGCGATTCCTTCTCGGTCAGACGGATCTACCGCAAAAGTCATCCTGCCGTTTACTCCAGAAACCCTATATTTACAAGAACCTGATTGCCAGGTTTCTCAAAACTCTCAATTCAATATATACATTTGCACCATTTATATCAACCCGCAAGCGGAAACCGCTTGGCCTTCCTGAAAATAAAAAGAGCAGCGGCTGGGAACGCCACTGCTCTAATAGGTGTATTCTGTTAATGCTGCAGAACCTCTTCCAAATCCTAGTCGGCTGGAATCGTGTCTACTTTCACCAGGTTAGTGGAACCGGAACGGCCAAGCGGGATACCTGCAGTGATTACTACAAGATCGCCTGCTTTCACGAGACCGGAAGCTTTACCGCCTTGAAGTGCAGTTTCCAGCAATTCGTCAGTCGAAGTAGCTTCTTTGCCGAATACTGGAGTTACGCCCCAGACCAGCGCCAGCTGACGCATAGTTCTTTCCTGGGTAGTTACAGCAATGATTTGTGATTTAGGACGGTATTTGGAAACCACGCGTGCAGTGTGGCCAGTTACAGTCGAAGAAATGATAGCCTTAGCGTTCAGATCCAGAGCGGAAATCGCTACGGATTGGCTGATCGCTTCAGTAACCGTAGTTTCTTGAGCAATTTGCTGCTTCATGAAGATCTCACGGTGGTTCAGTGCAGATTCAGCTTTCTCAGCAATGCGGGACATTGTGAGTACGGATTCTACCGGATATTTCCCGGCAGCTGTTTCACCGGACAGCATGATTGCATCTGTTCCGTCGAAGATAGCGTTAGCTACGTCACTCGCTTCAGCGCGGGTAGGACGCGGGTTGCGCTGCATGGAATCCAGCATTTGGGTAGCTGTGATTACCGGTTTGCCGGCGATGTTACATTTCTGAATCATCAGCTTCTGAGCCAGAGGCACATCTTCAGCAGGGATTTCTACGCCAAGGTCGCCGCGGGCAACCATGAGGCCGTCGGAAGCTGCCAAAATTTCATCCAGGTTATCGACACCTTCCTGGTTTTCGATCTTGGAGATGATTTGGATGTGGGAAGCGTCGTGCTTCTCAAGCAATGCACGGATTTCCTGAACGTCGCTGGCTTTGCGAACGAAGGAAGCGGCGATAAAATCGATGTCCTGTCCGATCCCAAAAACGATATCATTGGTGTCTTTTTCCGTAATACCCGGCAGGGAGATTGAAACTCCCGGTACGTTAACGCCCTTCTTGCTCTTGATCGTACCGCCGTTAACAATACGGGTCTTGATTTCGGTGCCTTGAATGTCGACAACGGTAAGACCGATAAGGCCGTCGTCGATCAGGATAGTCGATCCAACCTGAACATCGTTAGGAAGGTTGTTGTACGTGATGGAGATACGGTTCTGGTCGCCCAGGATTTCTTCCGTAGTCAATGTCAGGTACTCGTCCTGAATCAGTTCAATCGGTTCTACTTCCAGCTTACCAGTACGAATCTCAGGTCCTTTGGTGTCGAGCAGAATGGCAACAGTCTTGCCAAGTTCTTTGGAAGCTTGACGGATCGTGTTGATCCGGGCACCGTGCTCTTCAAAATCGCCGTGGGAGAAGTTCAGACGGGCCACATTCATACCAGCCAAAATCAATTTTTTGATATTCTCCAACGATTCACTTGCAGGTCCGATCGTACATACAATTTTACTTTTCCGCATTAGGTTTTCCTCCGTTTTTTCGTTCTCTCTGTCTCACTTTTTCCAACTACAAAATCTACTATAAGGCTTGCTCTCTGTATAGGAACTTTATCACATGTAGTCACATGTACCTTTTGTTGCGCCCTAATGAATATTACTGCAAGTTGGACACAAAATCAATGTTAGTGCCTGCTTTTGCTGTAAATTAAAGTCGAATTTTATAAGAACGCCGCCGAAATAAAAATCACCCCGCAACGTTTGCGGGATGATTACAGTGGAAATAAATGGTTAACCCGTCCTGGCCGGCTTTGGGGCAGGAACAAGCTGGAATATGTCAGAAAGTGCAAATGAAATATAACGCTTACTCCACAATCTGCACTTCTTCCTCAGCCGCATCCTGTTCCAGAACCGACTCCGAGAACTCGCCGATTTTGCGGAATTTAAGATAACGGTCTTCCTTGAGTTCTGCCGAATCCATAACGGATATTTCCTGCAAATGACGCCATATGGCATCTTTGATAGCCTCAGCCGTAACCTCGTAATCACGGTGAGCCCCGCCTTTGGGCTCAGGAATGATCTCCTCAATCACTTCCATCTCCAGCAGATCCGACGCCGTAATCTTCATCGCTTCCGCCGCCTGCTCCGCCTTGGATGCATCCTTCCACAGAATGGAAGCCGCCCCGTTGGGGGAGATCGCCGAGTAGATGGCATGCTCCAGCATAAGGACCCGGTTGCCCACGGCCATGGCCAAGGCGCCGCCGCTGCCGCCTTCGCCGATAATGACGCAGATGACCGGTACGGCCAGCTGAGACATCTCGTACAAATTCCGGGCGATCGCTTCGGACTGTCCGCGTTCCTCTGCCGTATTGCCGGGATAAGCTCCCTTGGTATCGACAAAGGTGATGATCGGACGGCCGAATTTCTCCGCCTGCTTCATCAGACGCAGTGACTTGCGGAAGCCTTCCGGATGCGCGCTGCCGAAGAAGCGCAGAATATTCTCCTTCGTGTCCTTGCCGCGCTGCTGTCCGATTACCGTGACTGGCTGGCCGTTCAGCTTGGCGATGCCGCCTACTACGGCAAGATCATCACCGTACAGGCGGTCGCCGTGCAGCTCAATGAAATCCGTGAAGATCAGGCCGATCAGATCCAGTGAGGTCGGACGGCCGTGATGCCGGGCCAGATGCATCTTCTGGGCCGGAGAAATATCCGAATATACTTCATTCTCAAGAATGTGGTAGCGCTCCTCAAGACGGGCTACCTCATCTTTGAAATCAATACCCTTCTCTTCGCCAAACTGCTTCAGCTCGGCAATTTTCTTGCGCATTTCTACCAGAGGCATTTCAAAAGGCAACTCTCCTGCCAACCTAAAATCCCCCTTTCACATCATGCAGCTCCAGCAGCTTGGTTAGCGTGGAGCGCATTTCCTTGCGGTGCACAACCAGATCCAGCTGGCCGTGCTGCAAATTGAACTCAGCGGTCTGGAAATCTTCCGGCAGCTTCTGGCGGATCGTCTGTTCAATCACAATCCGTCCGGCAAAACCGAATACCGCACCGGGCTCGGCAATAATAATATCACCCAGGCTGGCGAAACTTGCGGATACCCCGCCTGTGGTCGGATCTGTAATTACGGAAATATACAGGCCTCCGGCTTCGCTGAACCGGGCCAGTGCGCTACTAGTCTTCGCCATCTGCATGAGACTGAGAATGCTCTCCTGCATTCTTGCTCCGCCCGAAGTGGAGAAGATCAGCATCGGAAGTCTTCTTTCTGTCGCTTCTTCAACCGCTCTGGTAATCTTCTCGCCTACTACAGACCCCATGCTGCCGGAGAAGAACTCAAAGTTCATCACCGCTACAATCACCGGATGGCCGCCAATGGTGCCCTGGCCGGTGATTACAGCTTCAACCTGTCCGGTTTTGGACTGCTGCTGCTCAAGCTTGGAGGCATAGCCGGGGAACTGCAGCGGATCAACGGATACCATTTCGCTGTCAAACTCAATGAACCCTTCAGAATCCAGCGTCATTGCAATCCGTTCCGCAGCGTTCAGGCGCATATGATAGCCGCAGGATGGGCATATTTTCAAATTCTTCTCCAGTTCCTTGCTGTACTGGATCGTTCCGCATTTGTTGCATTTGTTCATGAGTCCCTCAGGGATCTCACGTTTGGGGCGCTCGCCTTCCGCCGGTCCGCCGCTTCGCTCCAGACGTTCTGAAGGAATGATCGCGTACTTCCGTTTTTTCTGAAATAAATCTTTGAACAAGGGTCGCACCTCTTCAGCCGTTTATTTGCGTAGATAGCAGCTTGCCGCTGTCATGACCGCTCATGTTTCTCTAGGTTGTAATTCTCAAGGATGCAGAATCAGATTCAGGACCTCCTGCACTTCTTCAAGCTCTCCCGAAGGAACCAGAATCTCAAACTGCTGCTTGGACATATTGATCGGACGGCATTTTATCAGAAATCCTTCTTCCGTAAGCTTCCTCTGGATCATCTCCGCCACTTTGGCGGTCGGCGCTATATAGATTACCGTCCACATGCCCTGCAAGGCCTCCCTAATCTCAAATCCCAGCCGTATCCTGTATATAATGGAATCATGATAACACAGTTTTCTTTTTTCCCGCAACAGGCTCGGCAGGAAGACTGCTTGACCGGGAGGCCTTAAGTAACAAATGCCGGAGCTGCGATTATTCCTCTCCGGAGGCGGCAGAATAGACCTTCGCCCCTTCGTGGCGGTGGGCAATTCTGGCCGATGCCGCAGCCGCAATCCCGGCTACAAGATCATCAAGAAAAACATGAATGCTTCCTTTATCATCATTCAATTTGCCGATAATTCCAAGCTTTATTTTGTCCAGATAACCAAAACCGGTCAGACCGATCATCCCGTAGACACCTGTGATGCCAAGTGCCAGAGTCTCGTCCGCCCCGTAAAGCGATTCATCCGCCTCCAGCACCGACTGAAGCGGCTGAGGCAGCAGCTTCTTCTCTGCCAGCTCATCCAGCGCGACGCCTGTCATCAGCGTGTACTGCACTTCTCTTTTGCCCAGCACCGCCTTCACACTGGCGAGGCACTCTTCCCCAGTCAAATCGGGATAATAAGCCGATTGCAGAATATATACGATCTCAGCGATAGAATCAAGCGAAACTCCCCGGCGCTCCAGCAGGTCTGCTGCCAATTGATAGGACATGATGTGATTCCCCTTTCCGCACGGGACAATGCCCTGTGGTTCCCTAATGTATGCGGAAAAGGGCGGAAATGTGCTTATTTTAAATATAAGAAAATATGTTTAAGCCGTATGGGAATCCCTCATCCGCTTGTTGGGGCAAAGACCGGATACCTTTTGCGGAATCCTGCCCATAATACAACATTTTCCTCATTCAATCGGCTCAAATCCCAAATTGTTGTACAAAAGGCAGCATTTCACCTTGTCCAGACGGCTTAGCGGGAGAATTCCTGTATTTCATACAACAATTCTCCCGTACACCCGGCTAATTATGAATCAATGCTGCAAAACGTACAACATTCTTGTCTGCAGTGCTTACCAGGAAGTCTCCTTACTGCCGGCAACGAATCTACTTGATTCTGACGGTTCCGGCTCCCAGCATGCTCTCTATTGCCGCAAACAGCTCCTCCGAGGGCTCGATCCGGTAGCTGTCGCTGAGCGCCAGCACCTTCTGGTTGCGCTCGTAGAACAGCAGCGTCGCAGCTGGTCCCGGGTGGGTCTGCAGCAGCGCCTGGAGGCGCGGCAGCAGACCCTTGAGCTCAGCACCCGGCGTGATCTTGATGAAGACACGCTGGGTGCTCTGTGCTGGGCTTGCGGAGCGCTCAGCGGTGTCCGGCCGCGCGCCCGGTGCGGCCGGGGATTGGGGCGCGGCCTGCGCAGCGGCCGCGTTAGCGCGCGCACCGGGCGGCTGTGCCGCCGGTGTGCGTGTGCCCGGTGCAGCGGCTGTGCCAGCTGCACCGCCGCTGCGGGCGCCGGGGCTTCCGGCGCCCGTACGGGCTGCAGGAGCTGCCGCAGGCGCTCCTGCGGGGGCGTTCCGGCCCGCGTAGGCGGGCCGGGCGCCTGCGGCGCTGCGGCGCTGCAGCAGGCCGCGCACGCTGTCCGAGGTGAGCGGTGCCACCTCCTCGGCCAGCAGCTTGAAGCCCTCATCCTCCTGCTGCACCTTGGCGCGCAGGGCCAGCAGCGCGCCCTTCTCGATCAGGCCGCGGCTGCGTTTCCACACCTCCGGGAAGAGTACGACCTCGCAGCGCTCGATCTGGTCTTCCCATTCAACAAAGGCCATCGCCTTGCCGGCTTTTGTTGTAATTTCCTTGAGCGATACAACCATGCCGGCCGTCACAATCATGCTCTCGTCCGCCGTTTCGCCAAGATCCATCAGCTTCTGCATTCCCGGCTCCTCCAGCAGGGCTGCGCTGTCATCCAGCGGATGGCCGGACAGATAGAGGCCCAGCAGCTCACGCTCCAGCTCCAGCTGCTGGGTCACGGAGAATTTCGGGATATCCGGATAGCGGATTTCCCAGTTGGGGGTCTCGATCAGATCATCGAACAGCTGGATCTGCAGCTCATCGCGCTCCTTGCGCCATTTCGCTGCCGCATCAACCGTCTCATCCAGCATCGCCAGCAGCTGGGCCCGGTGGCCGGGAAGCCGGTCGAAGGCGCCTGTCTGCAGCAGCGATTCAATGACGCGCTTGTTGCAGACGCGCAGATCGACACGGCGGCAGAAATCGAGCAGGCTGTCGAACGGGCGCTCCTTGCGGACCGCCATAATATTCTCCACCGCCAGCGTCCCGACATTCTTAACCGCAGCCAGTCCGAAGCGGATATGCCCGCTGCCTTCGCCGGGTACAGGGGTGAACAGCACGCCGCTCTCGTTAACATCGGGCGGCAGCACACCAATCCCGGTGCGGCGGCACTCCAGTACATACTCCGCCACCTTGCGGTGGGTTCCCATCACGGCGGTCAGCATGGCTGCCATGAACTGCACCGGATAATGCGCCTTGAGATAGGCCGTCTGGAACGCCAGCACGCCATAGGCGGCAGCATGTGCACGCGGGAAGCCGTAGTTGGCAAACCGCACGATCATGTCATACACCTCATTGGCATCCGCCTCCTGATAGCCCTGCTTCAGACTGCCCTCCACAAAGTGGCTGCGTTCCTTATCCAGTGTCTCCCGTTTCTTCTTGGACACCGCCCGGCGCAGCAGATCGGCTTCGCCGAGCGAGAAGCCGGCCATCAGGGAGGCAATCTGCATGATCTGTTCCTGATAGACAATGATCCCGTAGGTATCAGCCAGAATCGGCTTCAGATCAGCATGAGGATAAACAACCTCGAACTCCCCGTGCTTGCCCCCGATGAATTTCGGAATAAATTCCATTGGACCCGGACGGTACAGAGCCACCACCGAGACAATATCTTCAAAGCCGCTGGGCTTCAGATCCTTCAGCACCCGCCGTACACCCGCAGATTCCAGCTGGAACACGCCGGTGGTCTCGCCTGCCCCGAGCATCCCGTAAGTCAGCGGATCATGATCCGGGATGAAACGGAAATCAGGGACACTGCCGGTCATCTCCTTCACCCAGTTCATGCAGCGTTCAATAATCGACAAGGTCCGCAGCCCGAGGAAGTCCATCTTCAGCAAGCCTACACTCTCCAGATGCTCCATGGAGTACTGCGTCAGCGCTGTACTCTCACTGCCCGCCTGAAGCGGAACAGCATCGGTCAGCGGCCCCTTAGAGATGATTACTCCGGCAGCATGCGTTGATGCATGACGCGGCATGCCTTCAACCTTCATCGCCATATCGAGCAGCCCCCGGGTCTTCGGATTGGCATCATATAGTGCCTTCAGCTCAGGCGTGCTCTCAAGCGCCCGGGTGATGCTGATGCCGAGCTGGCCCGGAATCAGCTTCGCTGCCTTGTCCACTTCGTTATACGGCAGATTCAGCGCACGGCCTACATCCCGTACAGCTGCTCTTGCTGCCATCGTTCCGAAGGTGATGATCTGCGCCACATGCTCCTTGCCGTATTTGTCCACCACATAGGCAATAACCTCATCGCGGCGTTCGTCACTGAAGTCAATATCAATATCGGGCATTGTAATTCGCTCAGGATTAAGGAATCGCTCGAAGAGCAGATTGTATTTCAGCGGATCTACATCGGTAATCTTCAGCGTGTACGCTGTAAGACTGCCTGCCGAGGAACCACGGCCCGGACCGGTAACAATACCATTCCGGTGGCAGAAAGCAATGAAATCCCAGACAATCAGGAAGTAATCGCTGAATCCCATGTTCTCGATCACGCCCAGCTCATAGGCCAGCCGTTTCTCGGCGGTTTCCTTCTGCTCCGGCGACGCCCATAGCGGCGTATCCGCGTAGCGCGCTTCCAGCCCGCTGCGGCATAACTCGCGTAAATATGCAGCGGCATCCAGCCCTTCCGGCAGAGGGGAATACTCCGGCAGAATGTGATTGCCGAACGTCAATTCCAGATTGCAGGCTTCCGCAATCCTCAGCGTGTTCTCCAGCGCCTGCGGCACATGCGGAAACAGCGAGGCCATCTGCTCACCGCTTTTGAAGAACAGCTGATCCGTACCGATCTTCAGGCGGTCCTCATCATCCACAGATTTGCCGGTGCCGATGCAGATCAGCACATCCTGAACCTCGGCATCCTCCTTGTCCATATAATGGACGTCATTCGTAGCCACCAGGGGAATATCCAGCTCGGCAGCAAGCTGAATCAGCTTCGGATTCACCCGCTTCTGTTCAGGCATACCATGATCCTGCAGCTCCAGATAGAAGTCAGGTCCAAAAATCTCCTTATAACGCAATGCCGACTTGCGGGCTTCCTCATCCCGTCCATGCAGCAGATGCTGCGGCACTTCTCCGCCAAGACAGGCGCTGAGGCAGATGATGCCTTCAGCATGCGCCGCCAGTGCTTCCATATCGATCCGCGGCTTGTAGTGCTGGCCCTCCAGATGGCCGATGGAGATCAGCTTCATCAGGTTTCTGTAGCCCATCTCATTCTTCACCAGCAGAATCAGGTGATAGATCGGCTGATCCTTGCGGCTGCCCCGCTCACGGCGCGAGCCTGCGGTCAAATAAGCTTCACAGCCGATGATCGGCTTGATGCCGTTCTCCTGGCAAGCTCTATAGAAAGGGATGGCCCCGTACATCACTCCATGATCCGTCAGCGCCAGCGATTTCATGCCGTATTCGCCGGCCCGGCGCACCAGATCCGTAATGCGCGCCGCCCCGTCCAGTAAACTGTATTCGCTGTGCACATGCAAATGCACGAAAGGGCTCATATCCCCACATCCCTTCAATCCCAAAATCAAAATATAAGATGAAACTATTTTATCATATTAGAGGGGGAGCCGCCCATAGAATGGATTAAGAGCATAAGGACAGGCAGCGGATGAGCAATTGCCTGGACCGGGAAGGAGCCTCTTGATGAATATTTTCCTGAGCAAAGCCGTTCTTGATTTCTTCATCGCCTTCGGCATAGTTCTGGGCGGCGCTATGCTGGGCGGAATCGGTGCCGTGGTCTCCCTGCAGCCGCCTACACACACGATGCTGGATATCGCCGACCGGATCAAAATCTGGGCGCTGGCCGCCGCTGTAGGCGGAACGATCGACCCGATGCGTGTTATTGAGAGCAACATGCTGGGAGGCAACCTCTCCCCTGCCATCAAGCAGATTCTCTATCTGGTATTCGCCTTTCTGGGCGCTCATATGGGCAGCGAGCTGGTCAAATGGGTGTGCGGCAAGGGGTGAGCAGATAAATGCGCCTGCCGCCGTTTCACCGCTACCGCCGTTTCTCGCAGATTGCTGCCGTTTTTGTGCTGGGAATGATTGTCGGGGGTGTAGTGTACAACGCTATTTATCATATGGGCTACAATGTGCTCTGGCTGAACAATCAGGACCTCCGTATACAGATTGAGCAATACCGTAATGACATTGATACTCTCAAAAAATACAACAATACCTCCACCGTGATCCGGGAGATCAAGATCCGCACCGAGGACAGCAAAGTTAAGGAAGGCAATGCTGCACTGGATACAGTGACGGTCAAGGAAATCCTCAGCAAGCTGGTCAGCGATCTGGAACCGATGCGCGGACGCAGCATGTTTGAAATCGACTCCGACGGGAAGCTGGCACGCCTGCTCCTGGACGGCAAACTCTACATTGTCCGAGAAAAGGAATACAGCGTCAGAATCCGCACTATGCTCGTCATGGAGGGCGTACTGCAAATCTGGGTGGAAATCAGTCCATATAAGCGCAGCTGAGCCATAATCATGGTACAATAGTGGGCAAATCACAGAATGATAGAGTATGACCGAAGCACCGGTTTCCCACCTTCCACTAAGGAGCTGTCTGTCCATGATTATGCTCATCAAGTATCTGCTGTTTGTTCTGCTGGTCGTTTTTATGACCGGTGCCGCGCTGTACAGTTACTCTTCACGCAGAGCGGCAGATCCGCTCATTAAAGGGCTTAAGCGCTCAATTATGAACGTGCTGCTGGGCGCAATGCTGGTAACGCTCTCACTGATGTCAATGTTCATCTTCCGCGGTTCGACGCTTAATGTCGTCATTGAAGCAGCTTTTCTGCTGCTGGGCATCTTCAACATCTTCTCCGGACTGCGCAGTCACGGGTACTACAGCCGGATCCGCAGCGGCAGCGGGAGCTGAGAGTTAGCGGTATCCGAACCGGTATCTGGATTAGTATAATAATCGGACTATCAATCGGTTTTTGAACCGGTATTTGAATCGCTAACTAAATCGCGGCATCTCACCACATGGCCCACCGATATAATCTATACGAAGTGGAAATTGTACACTTATTTCCGGCCAAGCCACACCTTTCAGGGGAGCAGTTGGAAAAAAGGCACTTATTTCGTCCGCTTTACTCCCCTGGTGCAGATTCGGGCGGAATAGTTGTCTTTTTTCCACTTGTTGTTCCAAAACCGGGAAGTTCGGGACAATTAGATGCCCTTTTTCCACTTACTACTTACTGCTCATAATGATACCTGTCCACGCAGTGTTCGGATATTCAAGTGTCCGATCACTCCCCCACTCAGCCGTCCAGTCACTCAGTCGTTCAATCGTTCAGTCACTACGGCGTTCAGTCACTAAACCTCTCAGCCGTTCAATCACTACGCCTATCAGCCGTGCAGCCATTCATTCAACCTGCTGTTCCATGGCATGCCGCCATTCCCCTCCGGTTAATCTCCAATGCCAAATAGACCAGGGTACTCTCCCGGTTACTACAGGATAGCCTGGTCTATTTAGACTGTATTCGTTTCTATTCGATTCTGACTAGTTCTGTATTCGTTTGAACTCAATTCTGACCCGTCTGTATTCGTTTGTACTCGATTCAGATTCGTCTGCATTCGTCTATATTCATTTGAATTCGTTTTGTATTTATTTACTGTGTGAAGTCTGCATGTACGCCCTCACCGTTGCTGAATGCTATATAAATACTATTTACCCGTGGTCAATCGACTGCAGCATCAGGACCGCCTTAGCCACAATGGTCTCCATATGGCTGATCTCAATCTCCAGCTTGCAGGTACGGCGGCTGATCTCCAGCAGCTTCGGCATGACGATAATGGAATGCTCGATCTGCACGGGGCGGATGAAGTAGGTCGACATGTTATCAAGCACATAGTCATTGCCGGTGATGTCCTTAGCCGCTTTGAACGCGGAAAGGGTCATCAGCGTGGACAATATCCCTTCCGAGATCGTCCCCAGATCCGTCGCCATCTGCGGTGTGATGAAGCCGTGGAAGAACAGCTTGCCCTCCTCATCGCGCTCATCGGCAAAACCGTTCCAGATCAGATGATCGAACGTCTCCCCGAGCTGCGGCTGGTTGCTGGCATCGCGCAGGCTCTGCAGCACTTCCCTGCGGGTCAGCGACCCGACCAGCTTGCGGTTGCGGTCCACGATCGGCAGAAAGTCGATCCCTTCCCACATCATAATCTGCGCCGCAGAAGCAAGCGAGGTCTGCAGTGCGGCGGTAACCGGGCTGCGGATCATGGCCTTCTCGATGCTCTGCCCTTCCGCGAGATCCTCCACATCGCGGCGGCCCACGATGCCGATGACCCGGTTCCACTCATCCGTCACCGGGAAGCGCTGCTCGCCGCTCGACAGGGACAATTCGCGCAATTCGCCGACTGTGCTGGAGATTTTGAGCGTATTCAGGCGCGGCTTGCCCTCCACGATATCCTCCACCAGCATAATCTTCTTCTTGATCAGCCGGTCAAAAATCGCCCGGTTAATCATCGAAGCTACTGTAAACGTATCATGCCGGGATGAAATCACCGGCAGGTCCAGCTCATCCGCCAGCGCCTTCACCTCGCGGCTTGTGCCGAAGCCCCCGGTTACGAGCACCCCTGCCCCCTGCTCCAGTGCAAGCGAGTGTACATCATCACGGTTACCCACGATCAGCAGGCTGTCCGCGTCGATATAACGGATCATGGCATCCACTTTCATCGCGCCGATCACATATTTATGAAGATGTTTGTTCAGACCTTCCGCTCCGCCGAGGACATGTCCCTCGACAATGTCGACTACATCCCCAAAAGTAAGCTGATCAGAAATATTGCGAGGCTTCTTCTCTACACGGACCGTACCGATCCGCTCCTTGGTAATGACGATCCCAAGGTTCTCCGCTTCTTTTACCGCACGGTAAGCTGTACCTTCACTAACGCCCATTTCCTTGGCCAGCTTGCGGACGGAAATCTTCGTTCCCACCTTCAGGCTTTCAATATGCTGCAGCAGTTGTTCGTGCTTTGTAATGTTATCGCCTTGTCCTTCCAACTGTTACACCCCCATACCCCGATCTGTACTATTCTGTACCCATTATAACGCTGGTTACACCGGAGTACAACAGAACGGACCTGCTTCTTTTATGAGATATGTCAGCTGTATGACATGCGGTACCAGGGGCTATTGCGCGGCGGCCGCACTAATGAACAACACTAAAAAAGCATGCATGAGTACAGCCCTGAATATAGCTATAACACATCATTTTACGGGCCATAAACACACTATACCTCCCAGCATCCGCACAACCGCAAACAAAGCTCACCCGCAGTCCGCAGCCTTCGCGAAACAGGGGTGAGCCGCCGCCACTTGCCAATAGGTCCCGGCCAAATTCTATGATCTCTGCGACACCCGGGTTTCTTCGTTCCACTGGCCCTGCCACTGCTCCAGCTTGACCTTGCGGACTGCCTCCAGGCGTTTCTGTTTCTCTTCATCCACTCCAATAATAAAGTGCAGGTGCGAGGCAATCACCAGGAAGGCAAACGCACACCAGACAATACCGAAGCCCAGCACCCAGCCGGGACCATTCTGAAAAGACAGCTTCGGCAGCGCGTACAGCAGCATAGCCAGAGCCGCCAGCAGATACACAGAATGTTTGAATTTGTTTCTTTTTTTCATAGTAGGACCGCTCCTTCGCATTAAGAGGTTATCAGGCTGAATGAATCTATATCTCTACTCTATGAACCTGCAGCCCGGATTATGAGACAAGTTGTTAATTTTTCAACATGCTGATTTCGCCGCCTCCCGGTTTAATCTAGCCTGAACGCCAGGGGTGTGAGATGATGGAGGAATGAACAGGAGGAATTTACATTGAATAACATTTGGGGCCAGTCGGAGTACATCATCCGCAAAAAGGTATTCTCCGTCATGGGGGCGAAGCTGCATATTTACAACAGCTCGGAGGAGCTGGTGCTCTTTTCACAAATGAAAGCGTTCAAACTGAAAGAGGACATTGCCCTGTATACCGACGAGAGCATGGAGAGGGAGCTGCTGCGCATCAAAGCCCGCAAGATGATTGATCTCAGCGCAACCTATGATGTATATGATTCAGAGACCGGGGAATCTCTGGGTGCACTCCGCCGCAAAGGGCTGAAGTCTATCGTCAAGGATGAATGGGTCATTCTGGATACCCGCGACAACGAGATCGGATTTATTAAAGAGGACAGTGTGTTCATGGCGCTGCTGCGGCGTGTGATTACATTGATTCCGCAAAAATATAATGTGGAGATCGGCGGTACGGTGATTCCGGCCTTCCGGCAGAACTTCAATCCTTTTGTCACCAAAATCATCGCCGACTTCTCCGAGGACCGCAAAGGTGTGCTCGACAGACGTATGGGCCTGGCTGCTGCTGTTCTGCTCTGTGCCATTGAAGGCAAACAGGATTAGAGCTATCCGGCGCTAAAATCAAAAAGAGGGTGATTCCGGAGCCATTTGGCCCTGAAATCACCCTCTTGCCGTTTCAGAAGGAATCCCCTCTATCGCTTATTGTCCGCCGTACATTTGGGACAGGCTGTCTGTGATGATTTTGTTCACATCTTCGATGACCACGCTAAGGCGGCGCTCTGCGTCGAACAGGCGGCGGATGCCGAGATTCAGGTTAAGCACTTCGAACAGCTTCTCCATCTTCTCCATTTCCTCCTGCGGAGGCATCTCCCCGCTCATCATCCGCTGCTGCAGCTCGATCTGGCTCTGACGGAAGTTGTCTAGCATCTGCTTGCTCTCCGGATCTGCTTCAATCACTTTCATCGCGCTGGTAATATCCGATACCTCGGTGCTGTCTTTAATGGCTCTTGCCAGTTCATGTGCTTTGTCGATTACGTTCATTATAAATCCTCCTGAATGTTTAGTTAGCGCAGGCTCCCTGAGTTTCTTCGCTAAACTCGCTTCGGAAGCATACGCTTAAGTTTTGTGAGCTACTGCTTCCCTGAGTCTTCTTCGCAACCCCCGCTTCGGAAGCATCCGTTTAAGCTATGTGCTCCTGCCCAAATTTCGTGGTCACATTATTTCCCCTCAAGCAGCGCTGACTTCTGTCTGTGCGCCTGCACCTGTAGCCCGCACCTGCACTCCGCCTGCTGACTGGTTTCACCGCCGCCCGGACATTTAATCCGCCCGGCACGGCTTTTTAAAGAATAGGTCAATCACCAAGGGTCAGATGTCTCCATATGATGAATGATATGTAACCCTTAAGATTCATATTGCCGGCAACATGCTGCCTACCGGAAGGAGATCCACGATGTCCCAACTCAAGATCCCGGTCCAAACGGTCCACTCGGGCATCCTGCAGGAAAACGCTGTAATGCTAGGCGACAAATCCATGAAGAGGCTCAAAATACCGGCGCACGGAACAATTCAGCTTACCTTCGGCTCTTTCCGGCAGGAGGTTACCGTTATTCCGGTTCCCAAATCCGACAGTCTGCGCTTAAATGAAGGGCTGGCGCGGCGGCTCGGCTTAAGGCAGCGCCTCAAGCTTAACGCCTCCTACAGCTCAGGCAGCCGCAATCTGCGGCTGGGCCCGCTGATTGGAGTCCTGGTGAGCCGGGACCATCCCGAGCATCCTGACAGAGTCTTCGGCCAGATCACGATGTTCTGCCGGGAACTGACCAATGCCTGCCATGCACAGGGTGCCTATGTATATTTCTTTACCCCGGAAGCGCTGGAATCGCGCAGCACTACCATCCAGGGCTGGGTATACGACGAGGGCTGGCGGAAGCTGAGTCTTCCTGTTGCCGATGTGATCAACAATCGGCTGACGACGCGAAAGGTAGAGAACAAACCTAGCGTACAGCATTTTTTGGCGGATGTAAAATCCCGCTACGGAACTCATTTCTTCAATGAAAAGTTCCTTGACAAGACAGAGGTATTCGAAGCACTGGCGCAAGATCCCGCCCTGCAGCGGTATTTGCCGGAGTCACATGCTCTGAACGGCTTCGCCATATTGAAAAGAATGTGCAGCAACTATCCCAGCGTGTTCCTGAAGCCCGTACGCGGCAGCCTTGGCAAAGGCATTCTGCGAATCTCCAAAGAAGACGGCGGCGGCTACCGTCTGCTGTCTACAACACCGCTGGGCACACGCAAGCAGAGCTATCCCAGTCTGGCGAAGCTTTTTGCGTCCATTGCCCCGAAGATGAAAACTACCCGCTACCAGATTCAGCAGGGTCTTCCCCTCATGGAGCTTGGACGGCGGCCGGTGGACTTCCGGGCACTCGTACAGAAGAACGGCAACG
This sequence comes from Paenibacillus borealis, assembly GCF_000758665.1. Taxonomy (NCBI): domain Bacteria; kingdom Bacillati; phylum Bacillota; class Bacilli; order Caryophanales; family Paenibacillaceae; genus Paenibacillus; species Paenibacillus borealis. The sequence continues at coordinate 2,671,048 of NZ_CP009285.1, read as the reverse complement.
GGAAGTGGGGCGTCACCTCCATTGTGGCCCGGACCGCCGGAAGTAATCACTTCGTCTCTAATCTCGCACGGGGCGGCACGCTCAGTACGGTCCGCGAAGCCATCGGCAAAAGCAATCTGCCGCCCGGAGCGAAGGAAAGCTCCCAGGTTCAGCTTCCGCGGGCGGCACTGGCGATCGCCAGAGGTGTAGAGACGTATATCCCCGCGCATTTCGGGGAGCTGGGCATCGACCTCGCGCTGGACCAGTCCGGGAGAATCTGGCTGCTGGAAGTCAACTCCAAACCGTCTAAGAACGATAACACGCCGCTGAATGACCAGAAGATCAGACCCTCCGTCAAACAAATGATTCTATACTGCCGCTATCTGGCCGGGTTATAAGGAGGACATCATGACCGAAACAGCAATGGGGTTCCTTGGCATAATGACAGACCGCCGCCACGGGAATCCTCCCATCGCAGAGCCGGAGTTCTGCAGTCATCTATGCCGGGCGGCCCCGCTGTATGATCTGAAGGTCCTTGTTTTTCATCCGGAGGGTGTTGCGAAGGATGGCGCTTCAGTCAGCGGATATTGCTGGCAAGGCGGACTATGGTTACCTGCCCAGGCACCGCCGCCTGACATCCTGTATAACCGCTGCTTCTGCCGGACTCCGGAGGAGAAGCAATCTGCAGCAGCCGCCTTGGCTGTATTATCCCGTTCGCTTCCCTGGTCACGCGGACTGCCGGATAAATGGGGCGTATACGGGATTCTGCAGCGCAGCCGCACAGCAGCTGCCCTGCTGCCTGAAACTCTGGTCTACAGCGGCCGGAAAGCGCTCGGCAACATGCTGGCCGCAAGGGAATACGGCGTGTTCCTGAAACCCAAAACCGGCTCCCACGGTAAACGCACCATGCATGCAGTACTCCTCGGCAAACGCGAAGGCGGCGGAGTGAGTGTGCGGGGAAGAGACCGGATGAACGAACCTTTTCAATATATTTTCGGTACGCTGGACGAAGGTCTGGACTGGATCCACCGCTTCATCGGCCAGCACCGCTATATCATACAGCCTTATCTGCATCTTACCGGCAGCGGAGGACAGCCGTTCGATGTGCGTGTGCTGATGCAAAAGAACGGCACCGGCGCATGGACGATGACCGGCATGGCCGTAAGGCTAGGCGGCCGGGGATCTCTTACCTCGAACCTACACGGCGGGGGAACTGCGGTTCCCGCTCTTCCCTTCCTGCTTGCCGAATACGGCGCAGCAGGCCGGGACCTGTATGAGGAGCTGATCTCAGCGGCCGTACTCCTGCCTCCACTGCTGGAAGAATCCTGCGGGAGACTGGGCGAGCTCGGTCTTGACTTCGGCATCGATGCCGGAGGAAGACTCTATCTGCTTGAAGCTAATTCCAAACCAGGGCGCACGGTGTTCCGGCTGACGGGCGACCGCCGGGCTGCTAGACTCGCGGCCGAGAATCCGCTGCGCTATGCGCGTCATCTGCTGCTTGCACCCTGGCAGCAAGCCACAAGCTGCTTCAAAGGCAGTTCCGTTCAACGGGAGAATGATATCAATGGTTCCTAAGGAGGATTCATAAATGGGTCTCACTTTTTGCAATGTGCATTTCACCAAGCAGCCCCAACGAGTGGTCTATGTCTCGGGTGAACTGATGAAAAGCCTGAAATTATCCGGCAAGAAAAACATCCGCCTGCGCCTGGGGAAGGATGCCATACCGGCGATGATCAAGCCGATCAAGCGCGCCGGTAAGCATCTCTTCCTGGCTTCGGGAGTAAAGAGCGCAATCAAGATTCCGAAATCAGGCGGCATTTATTTGCGCAACCTGCAGAATGATGAGGTCCAGCTCGGACCTCTGGTCGGCGTACTCTCCGACGGGCCCGCCTCCGCGTCACAGCCGTTCGGCTCCCGTACCGGCTTCATCAAGCAGCTGCTGCGCGAAGGCAGCAACAAATGCTATATCTTCGCCTTCATGCCGCGTGACATCGACTGGCAGCAGGAGCAGATCAACGGCTACTTCCTGAATGCAAGCGGCAAATTCGAACGTAAAATGGTGCCGCTGCCGGATGTCGTCTATAACCGTCTGCCCAGCCGCAGAGCGGAGACTTCGCCATATATCAACCAGCTGCGCGAACGGTTCGGACGCAAGAAGATTCCTTATTTCAACTGGAGCTTCTTCAATAAATCGGATGTTTACCGTCTGCTGGAGAATGACGGTGCCGCGAACCGTTTTGTGCCGGAAACACACAGCAACCCCAGCACAGAACAGATGCGGGATATGCTGGACCGCCACCACTTTGTCTATTACAAACCTTCCGCAGGCAGTCTCGGCCACGGTATCTACCGGCTGACCTATCTGCCGAAGAAGGGGTATTTCGCCCGTTACCGCAAGAGCGGCAAGAATGTGCTGCTGCGCTTCACCAGCTTCGACAGCCTGATGCGCATGCTGCGCGGCCGTCACGGACAGAGTCTGCAGAACTATGTGGTTCAACAGGGGATCCGGCTGATTGAAATTGACGGCTGCCCGATCGATTTCCGCTTCCATATGCATAAGAACGGCAGCAACCAATGGGTAGTTGTCGGCATCGGGGCCAAGAAGGCCGGCCGGGGCAGTGTTACCACCCACCTGAAGAATGGGGGCGCCCTGCTTACACCGCAGCAGGCACTGGGCCGTGTATTCGGCGCAAGATCAGATGAAGTGCTGCAGCGCGCCAAAACAACTGCCGTCAAGCTGGCCGAATCCCTGGAAATCCAGCACCGGCATCTGCTCGGTGAGATTGGATTTGATCTCGGGATTGACCAGGATGAGGATATCTGGATGTTCGAGGCCAATGCCAAACCAGGACGCTCTATCTTCCGCCACCCCTCCCTGCGTGCTGAGGGCAAAGCTTCCATTGAGCACATCCTGGAGCATTGTCTGTATCTCAGCAAATTCCGCAGGAGGGATGACTTGTGAACAGCCGTATCCCTGACCCCGGCAAGCCCGTTATCGCCATCCTGACCACCAGTGACCGGCTGAAGCAGTTTCGCGGCAACCGCAATAACTTCCGTGATATCATCCGCACCGGCAAAGAAATGGGCTATCTAGTATATGTTGTCACCGTCCGTGACCTTAAGCTTGAGGAGCGGATGGTGAACGGCTACGTCCCCTCTGCCAGCGGCAAGCTCTGGTACTCCATTCCTGTTCCGCTGCCGCAGGTGATTTATAACCGGATTCCGAACAGGGATGAAGAGGAGAAAGCACCGGTCGCCCGCAAAATAGCGGAATGTCTGGAGCATCCTGAGATTCAGCTGTATAACCCGAACTTTTTCAATAAATGGAATCTCTTCGAGTGGCTCAAGGAATCCAAAGCTACTTCAAAGCATGTGCCCAAGACCCGCCGCCTGCGTAGTGCAGCAACCCTGACGGCCATGCTGAAGAATCACGACAGCCTCTACCTCAAGCCGGAGAACGGTAAAGCGGGCAAAGGGATTATGCGGCTGAGGTACCGGGCAGATGCCCTGCTGCCTTACCGGCTGCAGATCCAGAGCGGCAAGAAGAACACGACCTACAAAGCCGCGTCCATCGAACGCCTGTGGGCCAGAATCGTCAGGGAGAAGGGGGTATCCCGCTATATTGTGCAGCAGGCCATTGTGCTTGCTGCGCACCGCGGGCGTCCCTTCGATCTGCGCGTGCTGCTGCAGAAGAACGGCCGGGGTGCCTGGGCGGTCACCGGCATTGGCGCACGGCTGGCCGGTGCCCGCAGCATCACTACCCATGTGCCGCGCGGCGGCAGCATTGAAGAGCCCTCCAGCATGCTGGAGGGGACCTTCGGGGCGGAGCAGGCTGCAGCCATCCTGAAGAATGTCCCCACGACCGCCCTGCTGATTGCCCGGCAGATTGAACGGGCTTCGGCCACCATGCTGGGTGAGATGTCAATGGACCTCGGCGTCGATGAAGAAGGCGGACTGTGGTTCTTCGAGGCCAATTCCCGGCCGATGAAATTCGATGAGCCGGCGATCCGCAAGCTGTCGCTGGAACGTATTTTCCAATATGGCCAGCATCTGTCCCGCCAGACCAAGCCCCAATAAAACCCGTAAAGGAAGTGACACCATGCAGATATCCTCACTCTATGACAGCAATCCCGTACAGTGGAATTCCCGGCTGTCGGGACTGCTTGAGTTCCTGAGGGAGTATGGGGAGCAGCGGATTACGCTCCGCGGATGCAGGCAGCTGGCCCGGTTGACACCGGATCAGCTCGCCCTGCCGGGAGTTTCGCTGCTCGTTGCCACTGTACGGGGACAGAACGGCCGCCAGCTCGCAGGCGTCAGCTTCGTCTCCGGCTACGGCAAGGAGGCCTGTGTAGTTGCCGTTCATCCCCTGTACCGTAACAGGCATACCGGCACAGCCCTGCTTACCGCGCAGCTGGAACGTCTTGGGCAGCTTGAATGTCATGTGGCCTGCGATAACCCTGCCAGTCTGAAAATGTGCTTCAACAGCGGGCTTGCCGCCGTAGACCTGGTTAACGGCCCTACGGGCAAGCCCACGCTGCTGCTGCGGTCTCTCCGGACTGCAGCCGGTGCTACTATTCTCCCACAAGAAGGTGAACTCCTGTGCCAGAGCCCGTCTTAGGCATCCTCACGCTGTATCTGAACGACGCCAAACAGCTTGAGGAGAAGAGCGTGTACCGGAGGATGATTATTGAAGGCAGCCGGATAGGCCTGGATGTCTTTGTGTTTACCCCCGCAGATGTGCATGTAAGCAAAGAACAGATCAATGCCCTTGTCTATGATATTAAAAGCGGAACATGGTCGCGCAAATGGCGCTCCTTCCCGAACATGATCTATGACCGCTGCCGGATTCAGCGCAGCCAGCGGTTCCAGCAGCTGCTGCGCTTCCGCGCACGGTATGACCACCTGACCTTCCTGAACCGTCCGCTGCGTAATAAATGGACGGTGCATCAGACCTTCTCCCAGCGCAGCCGTTTCCGGCAGCATATGCCGGAGACTCTTCTATATCAGTCTTCCGCTGATCTCCACCGGATGCTGAAGTTCAGTCCGGTTGTTTACGTCAAGCCGATTAACGGCACCGGCGGACGCGGCATCCTGCGGATTGAACGGCAGCGGGAAGGCAAGCATCTCTACGATATCCAGGGACGCCGTCAGAGCCGCCAGATCATTGCCCCCCGCAAGGTGACGCTGAACCGCCTGGAGTCGATCGTGCGCCAGTGGTGCCTCGGCGGACGGTTCCTCGTCCAGCAGGGCATTCCGCTGCGTCTGCCGAGCGGACGGTTCCATGACTACCGTATGCTCGTGCAGAAGAATGGCCAGGGCGTCTGGGAATTCACCGGCATGGCCGGCCGGGTGGGCGCTGCCCGCAGCGTCACCTCGAACCTTCATGGCGGCGGGCATGCCATGAAGGCGGAGGTCCTGCTGAAGCAGTGGCTTGGCAGCGAAGAGCGGGCCGACAAGGCCATGCGGACCGCCGAGAAGCTGGGACTCGAAGCCGCCGCATACCTCGAAGACAGCTTCGGCGCACTCTGCGAGCTGGCGCTCGACCTCGCGATCGACCGCGAGGGCAAGATCTACGTGCTGGAGGTCAACCCCAAGCCGGCCCGCGAAGTCTTCGCCCGCTCCGGCGACAGCGCCACCTACCGCAAAGCGCTGATCCGCCCGCTGGAGTATGCGATGTGGGTGTATAAGAACAAGAATACGCCGAGCTCGGCGAAGACGGTGGAGGAATAGATGCTTAGTACAGACAGATGACTTGCCTGCTTCTGATGAAAGAAGCTATCTGCATAATTTAGCAGGAAACGAATCGAATTTCTGAAGCTTCAGCCTAAGACAGGAATCAGTTGAAAAATTCTTAACCCATCGAAAAAGGATGATAGACTGTGCTAAAAACATATTCTATCATTCTTTTTTAGTTTAGCCTCTACTACAGCACCCTTTCCAAGAATCCTGCGGGGCGGCTTGGTTACGGAGGAAGACCGGGCAGCGGACCGGCAATTCAAGGATTTCATCATGTCTGGCGTACGGGCAACCTGACGGTAATCGTTGTCCCCCCTCCAGCCGCACCGTCCACCTCAATGCTCCCCTGATGCAGGGAGACGATTTTTTTGACGATCGCAAGTCCCAGACCGTTCCCGTTGTTATTTCTGCTGCGCGACTTGTCAACTTTATAGAATCTTTGGAATATAGCGGTGAAATCTTCCGGGGAAATCCCGATGCCGTTATCGCTGATGATGACGGACACCTCCGCTGCACTGCTGTCTATACTGATGCGGATCTTGCCGCCTTCCGGCGTGAACTTAATGCTGTTGCTGAGCAGATTCATCCATACCTGCTTCAGCTGATCTTCATCCCCCTCGATATGGACTGCTTCCGGCAGCTCCAGATCGATCACGATGCTTCGGGCTGACCATTGCGGCTCACAGGTCACAACGATGGTTCGAATCTGCTCGTCAAGACGGAAGGCGGCAGCTGTGAAGGGATGGTGCTCGGAATCCAGGGAAGCCAGCTTCAGCAGATTATCACTTAGCCTCGACAGACGTCCACTCTCCGCAATAATGATATCCAGATAGTCCTTACGTTCCTCTTCCGCAATAAGATCATGGTTCTGCAGTGCCTTGGCAAAGCCGGAAATGGACGTAAGCGGAGTCTGGATTTCATGGGAGACGCTCGAGACGAAATCCTGCCTCATCTGCTCGAGCTGCTTCAGTTCCCCGGCCATTTCCACATAGCTTCGCGTCAAATCCCCGATTTCGTCCACACGGTTTACTTTAAGATCCACCTCGTAATCACCCTTGGCCAGTCTTTTCGTGGCATTTGTCAAAGCTTTTATCGGCTCCACCAGATATCTGGCCGCAATTACAATGCATATGCTCCCCAGCAGTAGTACTAGCAAAAGCACAAAGAGCATCATCCGGTTGACGATATTCTCGTTCTCGGCAGAATACTGCAGGAACATCGCATGCCATTCCCCCCTGAGCATAAAGGGCATTCCGACGAATATCTCCTTATCCTCCGCAGAAGAACGGTAGATCTTCCCCTGCAGCACTTGCCGGGCAGCTTCAGAGGTGATGGTGACAGAAGGACTGTCCGGGAGTCCGTAAAATGAATGTTCCCCGGACGGATTGTATAGGTGGATCGGGTGTGCCGATACCTTAACCATACTATTCAGGAACTCGTCCGTATCTTTAGGCTTGGCTTCATCATAGCGGTGAATGATCTCCTTGCCCACTGCGATCATCTCGCTCTGTCCCTTATAGCTGATTTGCTGCTGAAAAACATACAAGCCAATCAAAAAGGAACAGATCAGACTGAAAATAATGATGCCGAGGAATGTGAGAATGACGCGCACATACAGTGTCTTAATCATGGCTGAGGGATCAGCCGGTATCCAAGACCGCGCGCCGTTTCGATTTGAAACCGCTCGCCGTTGCCGCTGAATTTCTCCCTTAACCGGCTGATATGCACATCCACGGTCCGGCCGTCTCCTTCATAATTCAAACCCCAGATTTGCAGGATCAGCTGGTCTCTGGTGAAGATTTGCCAGGGGTGACTGGCCAGCAGGAACAGAAGCTCAAATTCTTTTAGGGGCATCGTGACCGGTGCTCCACCGCGCGTAACCTGGAAAGTGCGGCGGTTCAGCACCACATTGCCCAGCTGCACAGACTGCGAAGAAACAACCAGCGAGCGTTTGAGCAGCGCTTTTACCCGCATCACCAGTTCAAGCGGATCAAAAGGTTTGGTGAGGTAATCGTCCGTACCGAGTTGAAACCCTTTTACTTTGTGGGCGGATTCCGCTTTGGCCGTCACCATGAGAAGGGGAAGGTTGGCATCCGAGCGCCGGATTTCCCGGCACAGCTCCCAACCATCCAGTCCCGGCATCATAATATCCAGAATGACGAGATCGACCTGCGAGTTCTCTATCATGGACAGCGCTCTGGTGCCGTCCCTGGCTTCTAGGAGGTCAAAACCTTCTTTCCGCAAAAATAGAGACATCAGCTTCCGGATGTTATCATCATCATCCGCGATAAGTATAGTAGCCATGATATCCTCCTTTCTTAAGCGTTATCCGAACTGCCAGCCCAGCAGATTCCAATAGTAGAAAAACAGAGTCATCGCGACCGCCGAAAGCGCTACTAGCGTGTAATGTACTCGTTTGAACGCCGTCCAATATTTCTTCTTCCAAACCAGTATAGCCGAAACTAACAACGCTAGAGTCAAACCAACCAGAATGACTGGCATAACCAGACTTAGAGTAAGCAAAGGGCTGATACCACTGAGCTTCTGCATCGTATCCATAGACATAATTACTCCAAATGTCGCGGCAAAAGACAGCAGTGCCCAGCCGGCAGTTCCCGCAGATAGCCGGATGGCCCGCTTTTCAGGAAGTGTCATCACCTTGATCTTGCGTCTGGAGAAGAGTCGTTCAAGCAGTGCAGAGATGAAAATCAGCCCCGAGCCCCCAATTACAATAAGCCAAAACTTATTCTGATCCAGGAGAGGCGTGCGCTCCAGCGGCATATCCGGAACCATGTCCAAAAGCATATGTGTAACCTTGCCGGATTCATTCGTGCGGAAACCAATCTGTTCAGTGCCTCCCTCATGCTGGAACAGATCCGGCGCGATCTCCCTGTACAGCTGTTGTTCACTGCCGCTTCCCAACGATAGCTTATTATCCACGACCGCGACCTTCAGCTGGGCAAAAAAGTTAAAAAACTTATCGATATCACTAAAGTTCCGGCGTGTAAATTGATAGGTACCGGCATATTTCTGTACAGATTCCGCAGAGGCGGCGAACTCAGGCTGCTCCGTTTCTGGAGCGGGATAATACCGGTTGAAGAAGGCTTGGACCAGCCCGGCCGCGGATTCACTGCCTTGACCGCCGTTGTAGGATAAGAAGATTCCTGTTTGCTTGGCCGGCGCGAGATACAATTCCGTATTAAACATCGGGTCGGAGCCCCCATGAGAGATCAGCCTTATACCGTTGATCATTTTCTCTGCGAACCCGAGATCGACTCCCGGAAGACGTGTATCGAATTGGTATGCCGTTGAATGCATAAGTTCAGCGGTCCCGGGTTTCAGAATCTGCCGGTCGCCATATGTCCCGTTCTGCAGATGGGCGATCATGAAGTGTGCCATGTCTGCTGCAGATACAGTAGCCGAGCCGGCAGGACGAAAACCGCCCTCGTACGTAGGAGTGCCGGGAATAAAGCTGCCGTTCTTGCTTGTGTACCCCACAACTTTGTAGGGCATGAATAAATCCGGCAAAGGCTCCACGACAGTAGAATTGTTCATATCCAGCGGATCGAAAATATACTTTTGAATATAATCATTGTAAGGAAGGCCGCTGACATCCTCCACAATCATCCCCGCAAGCGTAGCTCCATAGTTAGAATAAGAACTCATCTCTCCGGGCGGCCTCACCCGGGCGAGCATATGCTTATTGAGTGTCTCCGGGATGGACCCCGGTAATTTGGCAGGGTCTGTGGTGATTTGATAACCGACTCCCCCCTCTTCAAACCCTGCTGTATGTGTCATCAAATGCCGCATCGTGATCGGCTCAGGATAAGTGGCAGGGATCTTCACTGATTTCAGGTAGGTGTTAATATCCGTATCCAGATCAATCTTGCCCTGTTCAACCAGCTGCATTACCGCTGTCCAGGTGAACAGCTTGGTTGTTGAAGCGATGCGGAACATGCTGGTTACAGGATCAACCGGAGCCGCTTGTTCCAGATTGGAACTGCCATAACCCTTGGTCAGAATGATCTTGCCGTCCTTCACGATGGAGATGACCGCTCCCGGAATTTGCAGCCGGTTCATATCTTCTTCCATGATTCCATCCACGAAGGCAGTCAGACCCGCGATATCATCAAGATTCGCAGGCGCTTCAACCGGAGATACCGATACCGCCGGCTTGGTTTGAGCCGTCCCGGCCGTGGCATGTTTCCCGGGAAATATAAGGCTCGCACCTAATCCAATCACAGCTAATATTGCCAGAATGGCGACCCGTCCCTTTTTCATTGGCATTAACATTATTATCCCCCGCATCATCTATTGTATTGGAGGCTGGATGATCATCCGCCTGACACTTATAGAGACTAACAGAGTATTGTGAATGGAACGTTAACAAGACTATCAACAGTCCATGCGCAGATTTATTACACACATCCTTGAATTGGTGCATTACTCAAATACGGGGGCAACAGGCCGATGAAATTCTTATGTCTATGGTGTAAACCCGCCCGATTCCGCTTGAATCCTCATAGTGTGTATGGTGCGGAGGGAGCGAATGGAGTGAATGAAGTGAATGGAGTGAAATCATTCACTATTACTCAAAATCCTGCACAAAATACAACATTCTCCTCAATAAATCGGCCTAAATCGAAAATTGTTGTACAGAATGCAGCAATTCTCCTCCTCCAAGCCGATTATTGGAACAATTGTTGTATTTCGTACAACAATCCTCCAGAACAGCCGGGTATGCTCGTAACCGGGTTGTATTTCATACAACATTTCCCCCTACACAGCCGCCAACTTAAGAATCCTATTCGCTGCTATAGGCGAATGCGCTGAGACAACAGTACATTCCAAGCAGTTTGTCTAACTTACAAACCTTGCTTAAATGCTCAAAGCCCTTCTCCCGGACTATTCATCAGCACTTACATCAGGCATTTACATAAACAGCTACAGAAACATATCAGGCACACCCTCCACCGGCTCGTAATAACATATGTATGAATTTTGCATCACCGGGCGGAGCAGCCCTTTACCGACAAGCTCCTGCAGCTGTTTGCGCGCCGTCCGAAAGTTCAGATTATAGTGCAGCATGACGTCTTTGGGGCGTAGCCCCTTATCCAGGCTCCAAGCCAGCTTAACAATCTCCCTGTCCTGCGGGGAGAGGGATTGACCGGACGGAACCCGGATCATTGAAGGAGCGATGACCATTTGCAGCAGCATACGGCAGATCTCCGGGCGGTTCTGCACATCGTCGAAGGAGAAGTGGATAATCCTCCAACCCAATCCGTTCAAAAAAGTATCCCGGTTTAGCGAATAGCTGAACCTCTCCCGGTCCATATCCTTCACATGGCTCTGATACCCATCGCATTCCAGGCCGAATTTCCCATACGGCGGAAGAAAAGCAAAATCAAGAAATTGCGACTTGCGGTTCCAGTCATACACCTCATATTCAGGATGCAGATGATCCAGATTGCCAAACAGCGGCCACCACACATTCTGCAGGAGCAGCTTCTCGGCATACTGATGCCCCCGTGCCAACCGGCCTCTTCCTTCCCCTGTTCTGACCGATAAATGCTGGTCTAATAGCAGGTGATGTGCTTTTTCAAACTCCATATCCATTCCTCCCTCTCACATTCACATTTACGCAAAAAAAGAACGCCCCTCTGCCGATTAAGCAGCTTGGGACGTTCTTCGTCTGAGCTAATTATACGCCTGCACAACAAGTGCGGCAATCATTTCATTCAGTAGTGATGACATTAATTTCTTTTCCACACTCTTACATTAATTAAATAATATATAAACATAATCAATTGTATGATCACAACACCTATTGGAAGCAGATAGATAATTTCAACCGAATACTTCGGCATTGTAATAAATACAAGCTCATCCTCACTGCCTCCATCACTTTGCATTACCACGAAAAGAAACAGAAGTAAGCTGCTTGGGATGACAGTAAATACGAACCAGGTGATTCGGTCCCCGATTCTCTTCGCCCTAATAAACAATAACCCGTTGATAAAGCACATGGCGAGGGGCAGAATGTACGTTTTACACAGTAAAATTATTAACTCTGTTCCCCATCCTCCTTCAATTCTTATCCCGAGAAAATAGATCAATATCAGATGTATTGCAATTGCTGCTAACATATATGGAATGACTTGGAATACCGGCTTTATGGATTTCTCCATTGTTTATCTCCCTTGCTTAACATGTATTAGGCAAAATGATTATTCTTTGAATGTAACTCTGAAATTTCTAATTATGTAAGCCAATGCGCAAGGAAGAAAAAGAGCACTGTCGTACTAAAACAGATCAGGAGCAAGAGCTGCAGGTTCTTCTCTAATAAGTGTTTGGCAAAGAAAAAACAGATTACCAGGCACACTAACAAGAGGACGATATAAAACGACAGTTGATTATAGTCGGTTGCTGCCCGAAATAACTCTCCTCCGCCCGTAGAAAAGACTATGCCGATGACTAGAAAGTACATACCCATTCCCATTAATCCGCTCAAAGCAACGAAAATCAAACTGATAATCATGTTACCTCCTTTGACTTGGTTACTGTTTCTCATCAGACAGATATAATATCAGGAATCTATTGAATATATTCCCTTTACCCCAAGTTATCGGATTCTCCCCTTGATTTGTGTATATCAATGAACGGCAAAAAAAGAGCCGTGTAAAAACACGGCCCATTCTCCACTAACTCAATAGCTCGCTCTTATTGAACACCCTTCTTCTTCATATCCTCCAGGTGGCGCTGGTACATTACTTTCTCCGCCTTCTCAGCACCGACTTTGTTCATCTGGCTGATGAAATCGTTGTAGGCGTTGTCGAAATCAGCGTCTGTTTCAGACAGGATCAGCTTCGGAATCGTTTTATTCCAGAGATCCTTCACTTTGCCGTTGATTACACCTTCAGGTGAAGATCCGTCAGGCTCTATGTTGTCCATGCCCAGGGAGTAGCTGTCGAAGTTGTATTTCTCCAGCAGCTTGGCTCCGGCGAACTGCTCCGGCTGCTGCTCCTGGAAGTCACGGGCGGATGCATCATCCCATAGCTTGCCTGCCCGCATCAGGAGTGTCGAATCATCGAAACCGTACTGGGCGTTATAAGCGTTGTTGTCCTTAAGCTTCAAGTCCATAATTTCCTGCTTGAATTTCGGCAGGCCGTCCACCATGTCATAAGTCTCGCCTTCCTTGCCGTAGCGGGCATCAAGCTGCCCTTCATCAGACCAGGCATATTCGGCAAAACGGATAATGCGTTCCGGATTCTTGGCATTCTTAGTAATGAAGAAGCCCTGCCAGCCCATCAGACGGGAAGCGGCATATCTAGGGTCCTGTCCATTCGCCTGAAGTCCGCCGATAATGGTATATTTCTGGTCAGCGCCCAAGGTGCTCTCAATCTTAGGGTTATATTGGGTATACATATTAGTCATGTACTGGGAAGCTGCTGCATATTGCGCACCATACAGCTTTTCTTCATATTGCTCCTGCTTATAGATTAGCAGCTGTGAATCAAACAGACCGGCGCGGTACAGCTGGTTCATGTAGCGGAAGGAGTCGATGAAGCCCTTATTGCGCATCGGATATTCCACAATCTGTGTATCATCCTTGATCCGTTCCTCCAGCAGATTCGGTGCAAATGAGCTGATCAGGAAGTTCATCGACAAGCTGCCGGCGAAACCATTCTTGGCTACATCGAAATTCTCCACGCCGACCGGGCTGACATCCGGGTATTTCTCTTTGGCCAGCTTGAGGGCATTCATCAGGTCATCTGTTGTTTTGAGTTCAGGACTGCCAATGGCCTTGTAAATATCGTCGCGGAAGAACCATGGACGGATCGGCGTAATCGGCACGCCGCTGGTCAGTCTGTCAGCGGTTTCAAACAGGTTCGGCAGGTACCAGAGCTTTCCGTCAACCGAATGATATTTCACCATATCCGGGTCGAGCATGGTTTTGAATTCCGGCGCATATTTGTCCATCAGCTCATCCATGGAGTAGACCATGCCGTTGTTAATCAGCTTCGTCACAGCAGGGTTATTCCAGTCCAGCATAATGGTATCCGGCAGATCCCCTGAAGCGATCATGGTATTCAGGTAGTCGTCATCGTTCCCCGTTGCCAGCTTGCGGTCGATCGTCACGCCTGTTTTTTCCGTAGCCAGCTTCATCGCATACTGATCCTTCCACAGATACGCAGATGCCCAGTTCCCGTAGAAATATTGGCTGAATTTAAAAGGTGAGGTATCTTGCTTCCAGGATTCCGTGCTTCCGGTGTCTGTTCCTGCATTAGAAGGTTCTGCCGAAGCATTCGCTGCCGGAGTAGCTGCCGCATTGCCCTCAGCCGCTCCATTTGCATTGTTGCCGTTATTATTAGAACTGCAGCCTGCCAGCAGGGTGACGGCGAGTAAAGCAGCAGCCATTCCTTGTGCGCCTTTCTTTCTCATACATTGACCTCCCATAAGTTGAAATCTTATATACTTGAACGGCCGGAGCCGTAAAAGCCGTGTGCTAACCTTTGACGGAACCAATCATAACGCCCTGTACGAAATATTTCTGTACGAAGGGGTAGGTAAAAACAATAGGCAGTGTGGTAATAACCATCGTAGCCAGCTTAAGCGATTGGGCAGAGACTGAACCCAGGCCTAAGTTGCTGGCCATCAGGCTGACATTGCTGTTCGAGCTGATGATCTGCATCAGAATCTGCTGGAGGGTCAGCAGGTTATCATTACCGAATAACATGGCATCATACCAGGCATTCCAGTGGAACACCGCATTGTAGAGTGCAATCGTCGCAAGTACAGGCTTAGAGACCGGCAGAACCAGCTGCCAGAATATCCGCAGATCGTTGGCGCCGTCAATTTTGGCCGATTCTTCAATTTCCTTGGGCAAGCCCCTGAAGAAGGTCAGCATGATGATGGCATTAAAGACATTGAACAGATTCGGGATAATATAGACCAGGAAACTCCCTTTTAAATGCAGGTACTTGGCTACAACCAGATAGTATGGAATAATGCCCCCGCTGAAATACATAGTGACAATAGCCATCATGAGGAAAATCCGGCGTCCCATCAGCTCGGTCTTGGATACGCCATAAGCAAAGGCTGCTGTAAAGAGTACCGCAGTTGCTGTTCCGGCAAGCGTCCGGGCGATGGTGATGAAAAAGGCATGGCTCATGCGCTCATCCTGGAACACGACTTTGTAATTCTCCATGGAGAACACGCGCGGCCAGAAGGCGATCCCTCCGCGGGCAGCATCCGTCGGATCGTTAAGAGAAGTAATTACGATATTATAGAACGGATACAGGGTCATAATACAGAGCGCCAGCAGCACCACAACATTCAGGATGTCGAAGGTTCGTTCCGGCCACCTTTTCGTATACGTTAACATGATGTCCCCCCCTCCTAGAACAAGCTCTCTTTGGTTATTTTGCGTGAAGAATAATTGGCGATATACATCAGCACGAAGGCAACGATGGATTGGAACAGGCCAATCGCCGTACCGTAGGAGAATCTGCCTATAACGAGGCCTGTTTTGTACGAATACACAGACAGCACATTGGCTGCATCCTGGGTCATCGAATTCTGCATCAGATACATCTGGTCAAAGTTCGAATTAATGAGCCCGCCCACCGAGAGAATCAGCAGGATAATGATCGTCGGCTTCAGGGAAGGCAATGTAATATGCCAGATCCGCCGGAACCGGCCCGCTCCGTCCACAATAGCCGCTTCATACAGCTGGGGATCAATTCCCGCAATCGCCGCCAGATAAATGATGGAGTTCCAGCCGATATTCTTCCAGATCTCCGTGAATACAACCAGGGTCAGGAACGTATGGGGACTGCCCATCATCATGGTATCGCTTCCAATTATCCCGGTGCTGACCAGCATTTTGCTGATTACGCCAGTCTCCGGATCCAGCAGGGTGTACATTAAGCCGACTACCAGCACCCAGGATACGAAATACGGCAAATACGTCAGCGATTGCACAATCCGCTTGAACCGTTTGAACACGACCTCGTTCAGCAGGATCGAGAGAATGATTGGTGCAGGGAAACCGAATACCAGCTTGGCGATACTGATCTTGAACGTGTTAACCAGTGAGTCTGTAAACGTCGGATCATTGAATAATTCCCGGAAATTCGCCAGCCCCGTCCAGGGACTGTGGAGAAACCCCTGAAAAGGTGTATATTCCTTGAAGGAAATGATTACACCGTACATCGGGATATAGTTAAAAATGATCATCCATAGTACTGCCGGCAGTGTCAGCAACATCAGATACCGCTGCTGCCAGAACCGCTTGGAGGGCAAACTGCTCATAAGCTACATCCTTTCTTCTGCTTTCGATTGTATTCGACTTCTCCTATCTTCCTATGGGTTAATTATAAAATGCCGTCTGCCTGGGTTATATATCAAAAATGAACGCGGGTATCAGAATTCCACGATGTTTGTAAGCGCTATCTTAACAAAGGCCATAGTTCGCTCCCCGGTGGTTGAAGGTTGTACAGAATACAGGAATTTCACTTCTAAGCGGCTTGGAGGAATAGAAATGTTACCTTTTGTACAACAATCTTCGATTAGGACCGACTAAAAAAGCCCCAAACGCATCATCTGCGCTTGAGGCTGACTTATTATCGTGCGGGAACGCCCTGACCCTTAACGCTGCACGAATTCCCTGTATTCTCCAGGAGTCATTCCATAGACCTGCTTATACAGCAGCCCGAAATACGATGGATTCGGAATGCCGATCTGCTCAGCCACCACAGCTATGCGCTGCTTGGTTGTGCGCAGCATCTCCTCCGCACGTGCGAGTCTGTACTCCTGGATGTATTCACTCGGTGTCTTGCCTGTCTTCTTCTTGAAGACCATCCCCAGATGGTTAGGCGAAACAAACACCTCACCGGCTAAATAAGCCAGGCTCAGATCCTGGTTCCCGTACTGCTGCTCAATCAGGTCAATTACCCGGTTAATCAGATAGTCATCCTTGCGGTTCCGCTTCTCTTCCAGCAGCCGGGCCATTTCACCGATAACGCCTGCGGTATAGGCTCTCATGTCCGGGAGACGGCTGCCGGCCAGCAGCGCCTCCATATGATTGGTGGCTACAGCTGTAGTAGCCTGGGCAGCGGGCATCGCAAGCGAGGAACAGCTCTCGATCACACCGCCGAGCAAGGAGGCAATATAGGATCTTCCAGCTCCGGGATGAGCGGCAAGCAAGGTGAACAGCTCGTCCATGACCGGTCCGGTTGCGCCGCCGCTCCCGAGATCATGCCGCAGGCGCTTGGCCAGCTCCCGGAACTGCTGGGTGAACACCTCGGAGTCCTTAGTGAATTGCTTTCTCGCGGCCTGTTCCCCGTCTGCTGCAACAACTCCGCCAAGACCGTTAAATACCGCAAAGTTAAAGGCACTTTGCGATTCCCGGTAGGATTCACTAATGAATGCGATATCCTCCCGGGGGGAGCCAATGCTGATGATCCGGCCGGGTGGATCAATCTGTTCCCGGGCCATATCATCTGCGCTCGCAGGCCGCAGATGAAGAGCCTGCAGCAGCTGCTCAGCAAGCTGTGCCTGCATACTGACCTCATCCTGCTGCAGCGCGATGAGCAGAACGAAGGCCGCATGAATTCCCTTCCCGGCCCCTGCTGCGGCCGAATGCACTAGCACCTGCCGTCCAAGAACACTACGGGCGATCTGCTCCATCTCCATTGTATCGGGCTTCGGCAGCAAGCCCGGCCCGGAACACAGCCACACGGAGAAGGCGTCTGCCTCCAGATAGCCATTGTCCCGGAGTTCATTAATCGTCTGCTGCTGCGTCTCCCCGCCGCCCCGGCCCAGCAGCAGATCCATCACCTGCTGGCGCAGCGAGAGGTGATGCACCGCATCTTTTTCCAGCCGGATAAGTTCCTCTTCCCTCCGCTTCAGCAGCTGATCCTCGCAGCCTTGAACGACCTTGAGCATGGTGCCGAGCATCTCTTCTTCCGCCACCGGCTTGAGCACATAATCCACGGCCCCAAACCGCAAGGCTTCACGGGCAAATCCGAAATCATCATACCCGGTCAGCACAACAATCCGCACCCCGGGAAGCTGCTCCATAACAAGCTTGGCCATCTCGATACCGTTCCTGCCGGGCATTTGTATATCCGTTATGATGATATCCGGCTTCAGCTCCAGCGCCTTGTCCAGTCCCTCGATGCCATCCGCAGCCGTCTCTACTACAGAGATGCCCATGGACTCCCAATCCAGGAACTCTACCAGCCCTTCCCTCTCCCAGCGTTCATCTTCGACGATAAGCATTCTAAACATTGTTCATCCCCCTGGCTGCAAAAGACAAGGTAATAACCGTTCCAATCCCCTGTCTGCTGTAAAGTTCAATATGCTGGGATTCCCCATAAAAGGCCCGAAGGCGTTTGGTTATATTGGCAATCGCAAATCCGCTACCCCGTGTATTGAGAACCTTGCCTTCAATGACAGCCTGGATCATATCCCGCGGCATGCCTACACCATCGTCGATGATACGGATGACCACCAGACCGCCTTCCAGTGCTGCTTTGATGATGATGGTGCCGTGTGAACGCTTAGGTTCTATCCCGTGAATCAGTGCATTCTCCACCAACGGCTGCAAAATATTCTTCAGCGTATAACAGTTTCTGACCCCCTCCTCCACTTCAAAAACCGCATCAAACCGGTCCTCGAACCTGAACTTCTGAATCGCCAGATAGGCCCCCACCATATCAAGCTCATTCGCCACCAGGGTCTCCGAATTCCCTTTGTTCAGTACCAGCCGGTAGAATTTGGCCATGGAATCCGACAGCTTCACGATATCCGGCGCCTTTGCCTTGCGGGCCACCCAGGAAATCGTCGCAAGCGTATTGTACAGGAAATGCGGATTGATCTGGGACTCCAGCGCTTTGAGCTCGGCATCTTTTTCCAGCAGCTCGGATTTGTACACGGTCTCGACCAGATCATGGATCCGGGCAGTCATATGGTTGAAGCTAAGTGCCATCTGGGTGAACTCATCATTCCAGACTACGGGAACCGATACGTCAATGGAGCCTTCCCGCACCTGCTTCATCGCCTTCAGCAGCACCTTCATGCGTGACAGCAGCTTCACCGTCAGATAATACACCAGCAGGCTCAGTATAATGAGTGCGGCAATCAGCACCATGAAGCTGGTCCGAATCGACTGGTTCACTTTATCCACGAAGTTGCTGACCGGAAAAACACCCACAAGACGCTGATCGGGGCCTGTAAGCGGTACCGCAATCACTATGGACCTGACCCCGCCTACCGTTGCCAGCATATTCAGACTGCTGTTATCCCCGGGCATCACCCCAGTCAGCTGCTTAACCATCTCATCGGTCAGCCTATTGTTGTTATTGGAAGCAACCTTATTATTATTGTCGAGGACGAGAACGCTTCCAACCTCCGGGTTGGCATCCTCCAGCGGCTGGAACAGCACACTTTGTGTCACCTCTATTTCGACCAGCCCGTTAACCTCATTATTGCGTCCGGAGAGTATCTTCCGGTTATACGAGAAGACATCGGCTTTGGCTTCCACGTCAGGCCTCGTTGTCAGCAGCTTCTCTAAATGCAGCCCCCGCCAGTCCGTAGAGTTCTGGGAATCCTTCATAAACCTTTCATACTCCCCATCCCCGCGAATACGGTTCATGCTGTAAAAGCCATCATACAGCTCGAAGATCTCCGGAATTGTCGGATTATTCATATAGACATGAATCGAATGGATGTACGTATTCTGCCGCATAATGTTGTCTACAATCGGGGCAACGTTGTAACGGTAGTCCTGAAGCTGAAAGCTCTCATTAATAAAAGCGCTGTCCAGCAGCGTCTGAATCCTCGAATCAAAAGCGATGATCTCCGAAATGTTCTCAATCATGTCCACCTTTTCATCGATCGTGGTCTTGGTCTGCAGCAGATTCTGTTCCATCACGCTCCGCGCCTGGGAAATAGCTGAATTGTACGCCTGCAGATAAATGATGACCCCTGTGATGATGGACGAGACCGTCAGAATCAGAACAAAGACTCCCACAAACTTCGAGGTCACACTCCAATTGTGAAAAACCCGGGTGATCCGCTTCATGAAACCTGTTAGCCCCCTATATGCCTCAACTCCACCCCATCGTAACACCGGGTTCTGGAATAGTAAATTAGGTTTTATGTTCAAGAGCGGGGTAGACCTACGCTGCTGATTGGCAGAGGGCGTTCTTTGAGCGTGGCCCGCTATGGTGATTAGGCATAATTGTTGTACGGAATACAACTCTGGTTGCCAGTTACCTGGGTGTTTGAACGGATTGTTGTACGAAATACAATAATTGTCCCTTGAAATGGCTGGGAGACGTGGAAATGCTGCAAAAAGTACAACAATTTTCGATTCCGGCCAATCTCACGAGGAAAATGTTGTAGTTTGTGCAGGATTTTTAAAAAGCACCTCTGGGTTAAGATGAGGGGGTTCCTGCGTTGTGTTACTAAGCCGGAGGCCAGTGATTCGCATGGTGAAAAAAGTAAATGATCAAAGCAAACAACCGCCTCCCTGCCGCTGAATAGCGGTACCCGGAAGACGGCTTATGCCGCAACCCTAATAGTACTCAATTAACTTAATTGCATCGTCGTAAGACAGGTGTCATCGCTCTCAAAGGTGGATACTTCGGTCTTGGCTTGTTTCCCGTCATGCGTGACGGTGATCTGAAGCTTCTGGTCGCGCGGGAGCCAAAGGTCGATGAACCCGTTAGGCTGAGACTTCAAGGTCTGCTTCATCACTTCCTTGCCTTCGGCATCTTCAATGTATACGTCGAATTCCTGACCCGCCATTTCCCCCTGGCAACCGGTCAGGCTGTGTGTAGCACACGGATGCGTCTTCTGCACATACGGGGCAACTGACAGGAAGAATTCGTTCTCCGGCAAAGCATAGGTGACTTCATTTGGTCCGCCGCTGTCCACGATGAGCTGGGTGGAGGTGATGGAGGCGGATTGGGATGTCAGCGCGCGCGAGCTGTAATCAGACACCATTTGCTTAATGTCCTGAGCGGCCGCCTGACTGACCGGCTGGCTGCTTCCCTGCGCCCCTTCGACGTCCGCCGTATCCCGTTCCCCGCTTCCGGCATAAATAAAGATTCCGATTGCCGCAACCACTGCACATGTGCCCGCCACGATTTGTTTTCGCATACTCTATATGTTCATCTCCTTGTGGAATTTCAGCCTTAATACAAAATGGGATTTATTAGCCCATTTCTTCCCTCAATTCATGCTCCATAAACAGGATATCACGTTTCATTTCCTTCATGCTAGCTCTGGAAATACGTCCGCTCTCGAACATCAGCTGAATGTTGTCACGCTCCAGCTGAATCCCTGCTCTGGACAGCTCCTGCAGAGCCTCTTCAAACTCCCGTTTGGTGGAGGAGAGTGACTCCGTACGGGTCAATCTCCTTTGCCCCCGTTCATAGCGCATAATCATGGCACTGACCGCTTCGGGTTCGGTGTCCCCCTTACTTTGCAGCTCTCTCAGCTTCTCCAAGACGTATGCAAAATTGGCGGACTGCAGCCGGTTCCATTCCTCACGCCGTTCCTGCCTGCTCAGACGCACCTGCTGAATCACACCTACAAACTCTTCCCAGCTTCTGATTGGAACCAGTTCATTCCTGTACTCCGGATCACGGGTGTGCATAAACAGCTGCTTGTTCAGCCGATTAAGATAACGGTAGGCCGTGTAAGGGTTCACCTGCCGCTGCTTCATCACAGTCAGGGTGTACTCTCTTTGCCACTTGAGCGAAGTAACACCAAGTATCCGCTCCATTTCCTCTGCAGCTTCATTCTTCTTCAGCATGCGGATTCTGGAGGTGTAGGTGCTGATCAAGTGGCTCAGGGCCATTCTGGAATCATCCGTAGCCTGATCGTTTAGACCGGCGACTACGTTACGCAGAATTTCAATTTTGGCCTCTATCTCTTCGGCATTATGCTCGGCTTCATTTTCTTTGCCAAGCAACAGCGGCAGCAGATAGTTGGACGCCAGCAGGGTCCAACTAATCACACCCGCCGCAAGAAAAATAATCAGATCCCTGGCCGGAAACCGGGTACCGTCATCCAGAAAGAACGGCAGTGACATCGTACTCGCGAGTGTGATTGTTCCCCGGACTCCCGACAGAGTGAGAATGAGGGCTTTCTTGAACTCCAGCTTCCAGTGTCCCCGCGGCTCCTCCCCTTCGGGAATATCCATAATCAGCATCCAGATCAGGCGCAGGCCAAGAACGGCCGCTGTTAGTAGTAACGTATACATGATTACCTGGAAATTTCCGATATGCGGATTGTTCCAGACCGTCCGTATAATCTCCGGCAGCTGTGTGCCGAGCAGCAGGAAGACCAGGCCGTTCAAGACGAAGATAATGACGGACCAGGTGCTTTTGGACACGATGCTCAGCTTAGCCACCTCGGGATTCATCTGCTTATAGCCGAAGGAATGGGCAATACCTGCGCTGACGACGGCCAGGATTCCATTGACTCCCAGCTCCTCTGCCGCCATAAAAATTGCAAAGGGCGTCAGAATCTCAATCAGCATATGTAACGTAACGTTCTCCATCCCGAGTCTGCGCAGCCATCTGACTATCCCGTATTTAATCAGCGTGAGCAGCAGCCCCAGCACGACACCGCCGATTGAAATGGTAATGAAGCTCAGGCTGGCTGTTCTGAGGGAGAATGCCCCGGTGACCATGGCGGCCACGGCAAACTGAAACGAGACCAGACCCGAAGCGTCGTTGATCAAGGATTCCCCTTCGAGAATTTGCATCGTCTGATGCGGGATTTTGACCTTCTGCTCCAACGCGCCTACAGCGATGGCATCCGTAGGGGCAAGTGCCGCCGCCAGGGCAAACGCCGCAGCTAAAGGTAGAATGGGCAGCAGCCAATGCAGGAAGTAACCCAGGACAGCTACCGTCAGGAAGACCAGGCCCAGCGCAAGCAGCAATATGGGCTTCTTCAGCTTCCATAATGCCACTTTATCCGCAAGCCTGCCGTCGTTGAACAATAAGGGAGCAATGAAGAGCAGCAGAAACAGCTCCGGGTTCAATGTCAGTTCAAAATGCACAGGCAGCCAGGTCAAAGCCATCCCCAGCACAATCTGAATGATGGGCACGGAAACCGAGGGGATAAACCGGTTCACCAGATTGGACAACGAGACCGCTGCCAGCATCAGCAAAATATACTCAAATAATTCCAAGCGATCAAACCTCCATGTCTGCACTCTCTAGCGCTGCTATAAAAATAAAATTCCTATGTAAACTCAGTATAAACGATCTTCGAGCAAATATCCGCCCCGTGCGTTCCGGGCATGCAAGTCAGGCAGCTTAGTTCACAAGCCGGATTGTTGTAAATTAGGGGTTCTGGGGTTGCGATTACGCACTACGCTGTTCCTCAGAAGTCCCTCCGGCAGTAAAGCGGGCTGCCAAAAGCTCAGCTCACAGTGTGCGGACAGCTACAAATTGTTGCATGTAATGCAGCTTTACTCCTGAATAAACCGGGTGCCCGGAAGGATTGTTGTATGAAATACAGGAATATTTAATATATCGGCTTGGTGGAGGAGAAATTCTTGTATTTCATACAACAATTTTGGATAATAGCCGATTTAACGGGAGAATTGTTGTATTTCGAGCAGGATTTTATTTCAGCGGTACACCATAATATGCAAAAAACCGCCCTTCTCCCCGCATAAATAGCGGTGGCATAGGCGGTCTTTAAAGTGTACGAATTCCCCGGCTTATTTCATAAGCGGGTTAACTTCAAGCTCCATTTGTCCGAGCAGCCCGTCCACAGTGGAGCTTTGCGTGTAGAGACTGTCCAGCAGCATCTGGATCTTCGTATCAATCTGCTGCCAGTTCTTATGGCCCGGCGCAATCCGGGCATCGGCGATCTGGTCGAGTACGGCCAGTTGGATGCTCTCCGGCGAAGGCTTGGAAGCCGCTCTCAGGAATACATCCGATTCAAGCACGGATTTCCGGGACGGGACGAAATATTGCGCGGTAACGCTCATGGCTTCTGCGCTGGTGATGAATTTCAGGAATTCCGCAGCTTCCGCCGGATGCCTGGTCTCAAATACAGAGACTCCCGCATAGCCGAGTGAAGTTCCTGTACCCTTCACACCTGCCGGCATGGGAGCGATATCCCAATCAAAATCGGTAACCGCGCGGGCCTTCGAGGTATAGCTGTATCGGTCCGTATACATCCCGATCCGGCCGCTGTCGAAGGTCAGCTCATCGCCCGGAAGCGGATGGACTTTGTCCTTGAACATCATATCACTGTAGAGCTGCAGCGCCTCTTTCCCTTCCGGGGAATTCAGTGCAAAAACCTCGGCGCTGCTGTCAAACAGCTCCGCGCCATGCGACCAGAACAGCGGCAGCAGCGCATCCGACCAGTTGTTCCAGTCGCGGACCAGCTT
Organism: Paenibacillus borealis; assembly: GCF_000758665.1. Classification (NCBI taxonomy): domain Bacteria; kingdom Bacillati; phylum Bacillota; class Bacilli; order Caryophanales; family Paenibacillaceae; genus Paenibacillus; species Paenibacillus borealis. The sequence goes on along the minus strand of NZ_CP009285.1, from coordinate 2,646,903 downwards.
GACGCCATAGATGCCGCGCTGCGGATCAGTGATGCTGCGTGCGGCCTTAAGAAATTCCTCGTAGTTCCATTTTCCTTCCTTATACAGCTCCGTTGGCGTCTTCAGACCTTTCTCAAGGAACAGGTCCTTATTGTAATAGATCAGCACCGGAGGCGTGGAGAAGGGGATTCCGAACAATCTGTCCTCCCGCTTGAATATATCAAGCGTTGACGGATAAATATCCGCGTAGTTATATCCGGGGTCTTCTTTGACCTCTGCCGCAATGTCCACCAGCTGGCCGGATTCCAGCAGCTGGGGAATCATCCGCTCCGCCAGCCACCCGGCATCCGGCGCGGTACGGGAGGCCAGCATGATCGACAGCTTCTGCTGATAATCGGCAAACGGAATCGTCATGATCTCTACCTCAATCCCGGGATGGAGCTGTTCATATTCATCCACCAGGCCCTCAACCATTGCCTTCTGCGCATCGTTGCCCCAGATGCTGAACTTCAGCTTCACAGGCTCCTGCACAGCCGCCGTCTCACTTCCTCCTGCTTCTTCTCCGTCCCCGGCTATCCCGTCAGTCGCCCCTCTTCCTGCCCCTGAGGAGCAGCCGGCGGCCAGCAGCACCGCAATCATAAGGCTTAGCAGCCTTGTCCACATCATTACGCCTCCTCCTGCCTGTCCCCGGCGGGTCCGGCATTGTTCATCGCTTCCCAGTTCATCGGCAGCCGCAGCGAGACCGTTACCCCGCGATCTGCCGTATTATCAAGAGTTAAGCCGTAAGGCTCTCCATAGAGCAGCCGGAGCCGCTGATGGACATTGCGCAGCGCAAAACCCTTCTGAATCCGGCCGAAGCCGCCCTGCTCCGTCTCTGGACGGGGCCGGGATTTATTCTGAAACAGCTGTTCTTCAAGCTCCTGCATCCGTTCACCGGTTATGCCAAGACCATCATCCTTGACGGACAGCACCAAGTCTTCCTCTTCTACCGAAGCCGTTAGGACAAGCTGCAGCTTGTCCTGGCCCATGGCATGCTCAATAACATTCTCAATCAGCGGCTGCAGAATCAGCTTCGGCACCACGCAGTAATCAAAAGAAGAGTCAATATGGATCATAGCCTGCAGCTTGTCTCCATGGCGCATGCCCTGGATCCGCAGATATGCTTCTACGAATTTCACCTCATCCAGAACGTACACCATCTGCTCCTGATGGCCTACCGTGTAGCGCAGCAGCTTCCCGAGACTGGTCACCACACCCGAAAGTTCCCGGGTATTGCCCTGAAGGGCCAGCATGTTCACCATTTCCAGTGTATTGTACAGAAAATGCGGATGGATCTGGCTCTGCAGCGCAAGCAGTTCGGCTTCCCGTTCCTTCAGCCGGGTCTCATAGACCTCTTTGACCAGACGGTCGATCTCGCCGATCATCGTATTGAAGCCTTCGGTCAGCTGCCCGATTTCATCGCTCGTAGTGACCGTCGCCCGCTCCAGGAACAGCCCCCGCTTCACCTGCCTCATCTTCGACTGCAGATGGGCAATCGGCTTAATCAGGCGGTTCGACAGCAAAATTGCCGCCGCATAAGCAGCCATCAGGGCTACGATGGAGACAATCAAGGTAGAATTCGTTAGTTCACGTGCGTCCTCCCGGAGCTGCGTACGGGGAATCAGCGAGGTGACCTTCAGTCCCGTATAAGAAGAGCAGGCAGATGCAGTAATATAGGATTCGCCCGAATCGGGAAGCCCCCCTGGCCCTGAGTACAGCATAACCTGATCCTTGCCGGTAATCTGCAGCAGACCGCTCCCGCTCGAACGCACTGTGGATACAATCGAACCGAACCCCCGCGCCGTCAGATCCACCTTGACGATCCCCAGCATGTCATTCGTATAGGGCTCACGGATAACCCGGGCCACGGAGATAATCCCCTGCTTCGCCTCTGTATAATAGGCCGCAGTATGCGGCGGAAGGATGGCAAGACCACCGTCCTCCTGTTCAACCGCCTCCATCCAGTCTGCCATGCTGCGGTCCCACCGCTTCCTGACGCTCTGGTCCAGATTACTGAAGATTCCTCCGTCATTGGTGAACACCAGAATGCTCTCAATCTCACCCCGGTCAAAAGCCAGCGAAGAAATAAACAGATTCATCTTCAGCGTCTCATCTGTAGTTAAATAGGTGTTCGCCGAGCCGTTGCCGCTGTGCTTGCGGAGAATCTGCATCATATCCTCATCGTACAGCGGCGTAAGTGTAAGCCGGTCCAGTTCCTTAATATAATGCTCCAGATTGATATTAATCTGGCTCACAACCTGATTGGAGAGCTCGACGGTACTGCGCTCCACACCGGCAGTATATTTCTTATAGCTGATGGTGCCGATCACGAGAAACGGAATCGTAATCAGCAGGCAGAACAATACGATAAACTTGGTGCGCAGCGGCACATATATAGATTGGTTTGAACCTTTTCTGAATGGCATGCGGACAGCCTCCCCAAACTCTGGATACCCACTCCAACATAGCATAATTCGAGTCCGAAGTCAGAGACGTTCTCCCTGGCTGGCGCAATAGCTTCCTCTACAAAAATACAGCAGACAGCACACCTCTTAAGGTTGCTGTCTGCTTACGTGCATAAGGCTGCTGCCTGAAGAAGTCCGCTCAGCTGTTCTCAAGCTCTCCGGACCAAACCTCCGTCTGCCTCCAGAATTCAGCAGCAGTCAGCGTGCCGCTGTGAATCATATAGGCATAATCCAGCAGATTAGGCAGGCAGGGCAGATCCAGCAGATAGCGGCTGAACGCATGCGCGGCGATCTCCGAGGTCCTGGTCACGCTGGCCCGGATGCGCAGCGGACCCAGGGAGAGGCTGCTGATGTCGTCAAGCCGCTTGTTGGTGTATCCCAGCTCTGTGAACTCCAGATCGTGGAACAGCTCATGCGCGAGATGGATGTCTGTGATTTCCTTCAGCGTGAAGGAACGGCCGGGAAGCAGCACACCGGCACACTGCCGCAGTTCTTCCATGGACGATTTATACAGCGTAATGGCGCGCTCCTTGGCTGACAGCTCAATCTGGGCGCGGAAGCGGATCTGCCCGATGGTGCCCTGCCGTTCATTGAGATTGACGCTGATTCCGCGGTCCCGGCAGATGGCCCCGACATCTGTGCCATAACGGGATTTGAATGAAGTGGCCTGCTCCCTGCCGATCGCCAGCGGGCGCTCTACATAATAACGCCGTTTGCTGTGCGGTATTCTGTGGAACAGCAGATCACTTTTGAGCTCGGCATAACCCAGCACAGCATCGCTTGGCAGTGTACGCGCAGCTGTCTTCATCATCCTGTGCACCTCCTACTGATAGACGACAGCGAGCATTTCACTGTTGTCCTCTAGCAGCTGTGTTTCCACTTCGAGAATGGAGAACAGCTGCTCCTTGGTCTGCATCCCGGTCAGGTCGAGCATTTTTTCCTTATAGAAGACAAAGGTCTTAGGGATGGTCGCATTGGCATCCGAATAGATCGTATTCTCCTCCAGGAACGAGGCAAACCGGTCGGCCATATTCTTCTTCAAAAAAGCCAGATGATACGCATTCGTCTTCTTGAAGCGCACCACGCCCTCGCGGTCCAATACACCGATATGGCTGAGCTTCTTCTTCACCAGCCCGAACATGGACTTCTTGATCTCGCTGGACTCGAACAGGAACCATCTGCCGGAGGCCGCCTTCAGCTCCGTCTTGTCCGCCGGCTGGCCCAGCGCTTCCGCTGCCGTCAGCATCAGCTCGTTCACCGGCACCTCACGGCTGGCCAGATCCTTCGAGCGCAGCTCGGTGGAGCCGGTGGCGATCGCCCGCAGAATATTGCGCTGCGAATCAATCTCGATCGTCACGTCCACCGTAGCCTCATTCGCTCCAGACTGGACGATTTTCTCCATAATCTCTGCCCGGATCAGCTTGATATCCCGCTCCGTGGCACCGACCACAGTCTTCTCGATCTGCTCGCGGACCATCGCCATGCCCACGCCGATCGTGGAGATATACGGCGCATTATTGGCAATCTGGTGCTTGAAGCCCTCCTTCGCAGCCATGGCCGGAACCAGCACCGCTCCGCTGCCTCCGCCGCCCACCAGCGTTATAAAGCCGGTGTCCAGCTCATAATCGCTGATCATCTGATTCACCACAGCCATCACCTTGCGGATGGCAATATCTATCGCAGCCCTCGCTGCGTCTTCCGCAGACATCCCGAGATGGGCACCCAGCGCCTGCCAGGCTATTCTTGTGCTCTCCATATTCCCGCGGGCATAATCCTCCTCCGGCACATGGTTCAGCAGATTCGCCGCTCCTGCCAGAGTCAGCGCATATTCATGCCCGCCTGCACTGCGGACGGTGACGTAATCCGGATCGCCTTCGCGCGGGCTGACCAGACCGATGGCGGGCTGCTCCAGATTCTCCTTACCGGTGAAGCATTCGTATTCCAGACCGGCGATATGTGCACTGCGCGGGCCGACATCCGTGATCTTGCCTCCACCGATCTGAATCATGCTGCCCCCGGCAACGGCGAGTGTCCGTACATCCAGCGAACGCAGATACGTCTTATGTCCGCCCACCTGGGCGTTCTCGATCATGACCTTGCCGTTCTTGATCACGGAGATATCTACGCTGGTTCCGCCGACTTCGAAGAAAATACCGTCCGATATCTTCTCATACATCAGGGCGCCGGCCACACCGGCCGCCAGCCCTGACAGCATGGTCAGGATCGGACGCTTGCGCACCTCGTCGATGCTCATGACACCGCCGTCGCAACGCATGATCATCAGCTGGGAGGTAATCCCCGCTTCTTTGACGGCCTGCTCGGTCATGTTGGCGGTCTCCATCATCTTGGGAATCAGGCTTGCATTGACGACCGCTGTGCGGGTCCGTGTCTTCAGCCCGTACAGCTGGGAGATTTCATGTCCGCCGGTGGCGTATACGCCCCGGCTGCGCGCCGCTTCCATCACTATCAGCTCGTTGGCCGGGTCATCGACACTGTAGGCCTCCGAGGCCACAATAACCTCTGCCCCCTGGGCGAGCAGCTGATCGATCGCCTCATCAATGGTTGCAGCCGTAAGCTCCTTCGAATCAATGAACTTGTGATAGGTGGTGAGATATTTACCGGCAGCCAGCTCGATATTGGCCACATTGGTCTCGGAGCGGGCACTGCGGGCATCGAGCCCCGTGCCCATCCCTACGATGCCGACACGGGCAACATCACCTTCGAGCAGGGCGTTGGTCGCCTGCGTCGTCCCGTGGGCGATGAACTTGATGTCACCGGGAAGAATGGCGTTCTCGCTCATAACCCGCTGGATGATCTGGACAATCCCGCTGGCTACTCCGCGTTTATCGTGATGCGTTGTGGGCATTTTGACCTTGGACAGCACCTCAAAGGTCTCGTTGTCTATCGCAACGGCATCCGTGAAGGTTCCTCCGACATCGATGCCGATCCTGATTTGCTTATTGTTCATAGCAGGTTCTCCTCTCCATGAAGCTTATGTCTCTAATCTGCAATCCGTATTCGCCTAACCAAAACTTAATCTAGAAAACGGTCAGACCCGCGATAATCATCGAGATCATCACAGCCGCGAACATCCATGGCAGTGTCTTGCGCAGCGTCTCAATAATATCTGTCTTGGTGTAGTCGGCGATCCAGACATTGTGCGAGTTGGTCGGATCGCTGACAGCCTGCAGATTGCTCACGATACGCAGTGCCAGCATAGCCGCAACTGGTGCCATGCCTCCGGCAACAATCAGTGCTGCGATTCCGCTGCCGAGCCCCCAAACGTTAAGCGGTCCACGGTAAATCGCAAGCGGGGACAGCAGGGTGAAGACAAGAATGTACATCAGCGGACTGGTTGGAATAATGCCTTCAATCAGCGGCTGAATCAACAACGCCACCGGAGGAGCAGTTACCGCGCTGAGCAGCATCCCGATCCCGATCATCAGGCCGAGCGCACCGGCCACATCCTGAATCCCCTCCACCAGCGCACTCGACAGCACATGGATCGGACGCTTCGGTGTGGCGAGCAGCAGGGTGACAACCGCCCCCATGAAGACTGCAGAGACAATATCAACCTTCAGGAAAAATACCAGCAGCACCGGAACAAGCGGGCTGATGAGCGCAATGGCTCTTACGTTCTTGGTATCCTGAGCCTGGAATTCCGGCTTAAGAGGCATGGCCCAGGCGCGGCGGACCTTGCCGTCTTTGCGGGTATAATAGACGATCATAATCAAGGCAATGACAATCAGCGGAACGGCGCAGATCAGTGAATACGAAGCAATCGTGTTCGTTGGCACCTTAAGCACGTCGGTATATATGGCCCAGGTGGAGACATTGAAGACTACGCCGACCGCATTGGCCAGCAGGACAACAAGGCCGCTGACAAAAGGCTTAAGCCCGGCGGTCAGCATAATCGGAATAGCGATCGTTCCGACGAGAATGACCATACCCAGTCCGTTGGCAGCCGAGAAGATTACAGACGCAGCGAGGAAAAAAATAATGGCGATTGCCAGCGGCTTGTCACCGGCCAGCTCCGCCGCCTTGCGGATAATGGTCTTCGTGATGCCGACCTTGCTGAGAATCTGGCCGAACCAGGCGCCGAAGATCAGTCCTGCGATGGCGGTAGACAGCTTCATGGCCCCGCCGGCGAGCACACCCTTGGTGATGGTGAAGGTGTCCGGGTTATCGGACAGGAGCGGGATGCCCGCGATCGCCGCCAGCAGTATCGCCATCATCGGCAGGGCGAGCAGCGTGGTCAGCTTGCGGGTCATCATCAGGCCCACAAACACAATGAATACTAGTAAAATGCCGATAATCTGCACAGTTTCCAAACCAATTCCTCCTAAAGTTTTGTGAAATATACGTTGTTATAAGAATTATTGTGCTTAATTACCATCGGAAACCAAGCAATCTTGGAATCAAATGAACGTTATAGATTAATCTTGAAAATGACCACCTCCGTATCACCTCCGCGCTTCCCGGTCTTTGAGAGTAACCAGTGTGGGGTGTAAGAAGCTAGTAACAGAGCTATAGCAGCAGTAGCAGTAGCAGTAGCAGCAGCAGCAACAACAGCAGCAGCAGCAACAACAGCAGCAGCAGCAACAACAGCAGCAACAGCAGCAACAGCAGCAATAGCAGCAGCAACACATTTAATTGTATTTCATACAACTAAAAGCTGGCGAAAAGCCGGTTTTATCAGAATAACTGTATTCTGTACAACTAAAAATAACGGTAAGTCCCCTTTTGCGGAATATGGGGGATTATAACTGTATCAAATGCAATTAAAGCCTTCACAGCGCAATAACCGCTCACTTTAGTTGCACAAAATACAGTTAGAGCGCCGCCCGTTACACCTCCAGATAAGCACCATGCGCCACTAGTGTCTGCTGCAGTCTGCTGCAGTCCACCTGCTGGACAGGAACCCCTACTTTTACAGCCAATGCCGCCGCAGTTCCGCCCGCCTGACCGATTGCCCCTACCGTTGGAGTAGTCCGCACAGCCGCCTGGGCTTCAAAAGTAGCAGAGAGGCATCTGCCGACTACTATCAGGTTGTCGATTTCGTTCGTGATCAGGCAGCGGTAAGGGATGCCGTACATCGCCCCCCATTCCAGATGATCCGTTGCGGTTCCTTCACCGTCCGGGCTGTGAATATCAATCGGATACCCGGAGTGGGCGATCACATCCGCAAAGGGCTTCACCGACAGAATATCCTGCGCAGTTAGCGTATACACGCCTTTGATCTGGCGGGAACCGCGGACGCCGATGGACGGGCCTGTGGAGACTACCACAGAATTTTCAAAGCCGGGAATATACTTTTTCAGAAAAATCTCCAGCTCCCGGCACTGCCTGCGCCCTTCAATCTCTGCCTCGCTGAGGCTCCAAGGATCTGTGCTGTCCTTGCCCAGAATCCGTGTCGTATTCATGATAATCTCACCGGGATTGCTCGTCTCGAAGAACAGCACATCCTCTCTCGGAATACTGATCTCGCCGCGCGCCTTGGCCTCCCGGAACTGCTTGTCGAAGCCGGCGACAGATAATCTGGCCGCCGAATCCATCACGGTGATATCAAGGTTCATGCGAGGGAAGTCCTCGCGGTGCTCCCGGATGTACGCCTTAATCTTCTCCGTGTCCACCCCCCTCATCTTCATCTTCAGTGTCATCGGCTGTGACTGCTCATCGGATTCACGGCCTTTGGTGAACGGAACCCCGGACCAGGCAGCCAAGTCCCCGTCTCCGGTAGCATCAATGAACACATCCGCCGTAATCCGGCTGAGTCCTCCCTTGTTGCACAGGGTAAGCGACTCAATGCGTCTGCCGGACACTTCAGCTCCCGCCAGCATCGTATGATACAGCACCTCGCCTCCGCTCTCCTGGAGCATCAGATCCAGCTCGTATTTCATCGCTTCGGCATCGAACGGTGTCACCGAATAGGTATAGTTCGTCGCGTCCGGGATATGCCCCGGTGATTTGCCGAGCGCCTGGAGCCGCTGGATCAGCTCATCAGTGATCCCCTGGATAGCCTGCTTATGCCCGGCATGAAAAGTCATCATCGGCCCGACGCCCGCAGCAGTCAAGGTGCCGCCGAGGAATCCACCTGCCTCAATAATCAATGTCCTGGCGCCTGCCCTTGCTGCTGCAATGGCCGCGATCGAGCCGGAAACCCCGCCGCCTGCTACAACAACTTCATATTTCCGCATCATTACTCCTCCTTTTCCCCATTAAGTTAACGGTTACATTACAGCTGTTCCCTGTACTGCGTGGGAGTGCTGCCCGTATAGTCCTTGAATACCGCCATGAAATGCTTGGAGCTTAGATAGCCTGATAATTTCGCTACCTCATAGATTTTGAGATTCGTTTCCTTCAGCAGCTGCTTGGCCCGGTTCATCCGGCACTCCGAGACATAATCCGTAAAGTTCTGCCCTGTTTCCGATTTGAACAGCACTGACAGATACTGGTGATTCAGATGCACCTGCTCCGCCATATATTGCAGTGAAATTTCCTGATCCAGCCGCTGGGCAACCAGTTCTTTCACTTTACGGATCAATTGCCTGCCCTTCAGGTCTGTTCCGCCCTCTTCCGGCTGGTCGGCCTGGCTGCTCCGGGTTCCGTACTTGCGCCTGTAATCCCCCAGTGCCTGGGCCAGCTCCGTACGGTCAACCGGCTTCAGCAGATAATCGCTGATGCCGTATTTGATCGCCTGCTTCGCATATTCAAAGTCGGCATACCCGCTTAGAATTAGAATGTACAGATCAGGGTACTGGTCACGGACCCGCCGGATCATCTCCAGACCATTCATTTCATTCATTCGTATATCCGTAATCAGAACATCCGGCTTCACGCTCTTGAGCGCCTCCAGCGCAAGTCTTCCGTTCTCTGCTTCACCGACCACCTGAAAGCCGCCGATAACCTCCTCAATCAAATGTTTGAGGCCAGAACGGATCAGGGCTTCATCTTCAACCAGAAACAGCTTGTGCAAGCCTATCCCTCCTCATCCACAATATCCGGGCCGCCGCGCCCGCTTTCGCCGGGCTCCAGAGGTTCACTTCTGGTGAAACGCTTACACTATCAGTATAAAATCTGCACACCTTCAAAGAAACGGTCCGCATTCGAGAAAAGGTATGAAATTTCGAGATTTCTCCGTATCCATCCCTGATGATACCAAAACGGATGTCCTTAACGCCGGTGATCCGGCGGAAAAGACATCCGTGTGTACTTGCTTTTGCACACAGCTACTCAGAGACCTGCTTCCTTACAAGTCTTGCGCTGCTGTGCTGTTATCATACAGCTCAATTAATTCATCGAAGGAAGAGATAATAACATCAGAGCCCTTCAGTTCATCCTGCCGTCCGAATCCGGCGTACGCACAGCCGATGACCGTCTGCCCGTTGCCCTTGCCCGCCTCCACGTCAGACGAACGGTCGCCCACCATCCAGGCGCTGCTGATATTATGATTGTCCAGCAGGAGTCCAAGCAGCTCCGTCTTGGTCGCGGTTCCTTGTCCGCCTGCACTGTATAAGCCCTCGAACAGCTCTTTCAGCTCATGCACCACGACGATGCTGTGAATATAATCCTCCAGCCCGTTGCTGGCGACGAACAACTTAACTCCGCGCGCGTGAAGTGCACGCAGCGTTTCCACTACCTTAGGATACAGGACTGTTCCCCCGGCTTCCAGACCTTCGATCTCCAGCTGCAGCAGCAGCTCATCCGCCCGGCGGTGCACCGCCTCATCCGCTTCCGGCATCACGTTCTTCCAGATTTGTGCCAGCAGCATGCCAAGGCTGCCCAATATACGCTCCTCCGGCGGAGTCGGCCCGGAATACAGCCCTTCTTCGCGCAGAATATCAAACATTTTATGATAGGCCGGTAATAACAGGCTTTCCGTCTGGAACAGCGTACCATCCATATCAAATACGATGGCTTCCGGTTTGTTCAATTTCGGCAGTTGTCTGTGCTCTGCCTGTGTCTGTTCTTCATAACTCATAAGGTGACCCATCCCTTCCAAATTGTTCTGCATATGACCCTCTGGTTCCTCTGGAGCATCCATTACACGACCTTAATGATATAGGAAAGAAGCACGTATTGTCTACGAACCTAAGAATATGTATTGATTTTATTATTTCATAATGATATATTACATATTGTCATATAACACATTGATATAAGGAGTGCTTGCACAATGAAATTAATTATTCAGTTTCTCAAACAACCCGTAACCATCGTCGGGATTATTACTGCGCTGCTGTTTCAGGTCTTTTTCAGCCTCATCTGGATCACCGGCTACGATCATGTCACCGATCGGGTAGATCAGCTGCCTATTGCCATTGTTAACGGAGACGGCAGTGCGGCCCAGTCCATCGCTGACAATATATCGGCTTCTCTGGACTTCGAGCAGGTGAAGGGCCTCTCGCTGGCAGAGGCGCAGGAACAGCTCGGACACCGTACCCTCCGGATGATTATTGAGCTTCCCCAGGGCTTTACTGCTTCACTAAACGATCTGTCGGCCGGGGCCAAGATCCGTTATTATCTGAACGAATCCAATCCGCAAATGGTCTCTAATGTCATGCAGGGCGTAGCAGCCAAAGTCACTGCTGCCCTGGATGCAAAGAGCAGTGCTGCGGGACTTGGCGGCGTGCTCACTGCCATGAAGCTGCCGGAAGCAGAAGCCGCAATGATTCGAAGCAGTGCGGCAAGCCGGATCAGCTCCGATGTGCAGATTGTGAATCCGGCTGCCAACTTCGCTGAAACCATGGTTCCGCTAATGGTCGTTACGGCTTCCTTCACCGGCGGTATGCTGCTGGCGATGAACCTGAGCAAGGCCTCCGCCAGTCTGGCCGCTGTTGCCGGCAAATGGCAGCGTCTTAGCGCCCGGTATGTGCTGATGGCCGGCACCGCACTTGCCGGCTCACTCATCAGCGCTTCACTGCTGCACGTTCTCGGCATCCACTCTTCACAAGGCTTCCTCGGCATGTGGATGTTTGAATTTGTCGTCATCCTCTCCTGCATGACGGTAGCCAACCTCAGCCTTGTGCTGCTCGGCGACGCCGGAGCGTGGCTGAACATTGCGCTGCTGTCCATGCAGATGCTGAGCTCCGGGGCAACGATTCCCCGGGATGTACTGTCACCCTTTTACCAGTCGGTCGGCCAATTCTTCCCTGCTTACTATGCTGTGGACGGCATGCTCGATCTCGTTATTGGCGGTGAGGGTATCCTGCACGACATGCCGGCGCTGCTCTATATTGCCGCTGTTGCTACGGCAGCCAGTGTGCTGCTTACACTTCTCCGCCGGGAGAAAGGCGCAATCCGGGCCGAAGCGGCAGCCAATGCCTGAGCACCGGCGAAGCTTCTTAGCCCCTGACACCTTCCCCGAGTTCAAATTGAGTCCGGCAGCACAGATGTGATATGGTAGGAACGAGAGAGAGGAGCGGCAGACGTTCATGAACATTCAAGATGTAATACTCGGGATTCTGAGTGAGAAGCCCCATTCCGGCTATGATATCAAGCGGCATTTCGAGGAGTATTTCTCCTTCTTCTTCGATGCCAGCTTCGGCACGATTTACCCTACCTTAAGCAAGATGGAGAAGCTGGGTCTGATCTCCAGGGAAGCGGTACGCCAGGAGGGCAAACCGGATAAGAACTTGTTTACAATTACCCCCGACGGTGAACAGCACTTCCAGAAGTATTTACGTCAGCCTGCGGAGAAGGAGGTGCTCCGTTCCGACTTCCTGATGCATCTGTATTTCGGGGACATGGCGGATGAAGAGACGATGCAAACCCTGCTCCGCGAAGCCCTACGGGCCAAACAGGAGATGTACGATGATCTGGAGCATAAGCTGCAGGAGCTGGACAAGATCGGCAAGCTGACGCCCTCCCAGAAGCTCTGTATTGAGCTGGGGCTGGTGCAATACGATGCTTTTATCCGAAGAGTACAAAGTGCACTGGAGAGTTAGAAAGCATTGTTAGTTCTGACTCCCCGCATCATATCCGAAATGACAAAGACGGCAGCCCTGAGCCTACGCCCGGGATCTGCCGTCTTTGTTTGTAATATTTAAAAGGGACCGCAGTGCAAACACGGTAAAGTGTCTGTGCTGCGGTCCCTGCCGTCATTATTTACGGTGCGGTTCAGAGCAAAACTTATATGTGGTCAAAGCTTGCAATCAGTTCGTCGAGAACATCTTTGCTGACCATTTTGCCTTTGAAGTTGATCAGGTTCTCGGCACTTCCGGAGAAGATACAAGTAGGTTCATATTTTCTGAGAATGATCTTTTCGCCGTCCACAAAAATTTCGAGCGGGTCTTTTATGTCAATTCCCATCGTTCTGCGTAGTTCAATCGGAATCACGATACGTCCCAGTTCATCTACTTTTCTTACAATACCTGTTGCTTTCATCATTATGCATCCTCCCTTGAAATAACGCTTAATTCATCATTCAGTGTTAAAAGCTATCAAAGCTTCTAAATAGTAGAAATGATTATGCTATATCTGCATTGTAAAGTGCTATTTCTTTCCTGTCAATTTTATTTCTACATCTTTTGATATTTATCGACAAATTATTCGACAAAGTTTAGAGCATATTCGACAAAATAATAATCAAAAGTCTTTTATATCCATTTTATTCTTTAATAAGTATTTCCCGGCACAAGTTAATCTCCCGCCGCCCAAACTGGTAAGCAGGGACTATACGCCGCCTTCACTTGACAACAAAGTTACACTATCTATATATTTTAATCACTATACTAAATTGGAGTGTTTCCATGAGCGAAGAAGCAGGGAAAGAACAAGCCATCTATAAAGTCATGGATCATATGGCCAATGTGCAGCAGAAATCACAGGCTTTCGTAGACCTGATAACCAAGAAGGAATCACTGTCGCAAAATCAGATCATGCTGATGTTTCAGCTTCAGCTTACGGGCTCCCTTAACATTACGGATATCTCTGAGAGATTTGTGATTACACCGGGTGCCGCATCCTTCATGTGCGATAAGCTGGAGGATCTGGAGTATGTCGAGAGAATACGCACCAAAGAAGACCGCAGAGTGGTTAATATTGTGCTCACCGAACATGGCAAACAGCGTATTCTGTCCTTGTTCGATAAATTTGCAGTGGCCGAGCTCGATAAAATATCCACGACGCTGCAGACCATCGATGACTTAATGGGCAGAATTGTACAGTAACAGCAAAGCTATTTCATCCTGCACAGACTGCATTTCCCTTAGGGAAGTGCAGTTTTTTTGTGCATATCCACAAAATATTATATTGAATATATATTTTAGTTAATATATATTATAGTAACTAAAATATATAGGAATGGCGGTGAATACCGTATGCCTGCACTTAATCAGCTTCAGGAGGACAGGAATCCGCTGAAAGTTTATGGTTCTCGTCTTTGCCGGGGAAATATGGACGCAGCATTAGTGCATGTGTTTGGACATTTACATGTGAAAGGTAATTTAACAACGGCCCGGCTGAAGCTTCTGGGGGAATGCTCCATCGGACGGTCCTGCGCAGCACAAGAGATCACGAGTTTCGGAAGTCTCCGCGTGCAGAGCCTCCAGGCAAAAAAGGTGGTCTCAAACGGGTATTTGTCCGTTACCCGGGACGCAGCCGCAGATGAATTTCAGGCTGATGGCTGTGTGCGGGCCAACAGCTTGTCCTGCGGGAAATCAATACATATCAAGCTGGGTTCCCCATGCAAGGTCAGACACATGATGGCTGAAAGGGAGATTACAGTATCGCCTTCTTCTAAGCTTATAAATGGTCTGATGAGTCCTTTCCGGAGATTACGCTGCGAAACGATTGAAGCTCGCGCTATCACTTTGTACAAGACACAAGCGGACATCGTAAGCGGAGTGAATATTACTGTGGGTCCCGGATGCGTTATTCAAGAAATCCGTTATAGCGGCACTCTTATCGTCCATCCCAAATCACGTGTAGGTAAGACTATTTTAATCCATGAATCCGGAGGTCTTATCAAATGAAACTTACTCTTGACTTCGTGCCCGCTCTGCTGAAATATTCTGCCAAAGGCTGCGTCATTCTTTTCCTGCTGCCCATTCTAAGCACCTGGTTGGCAGGCAGTGCATTATGCGCGGTTATTGCCCCTATAGCTGGTGTTCTACGGACATTCGGTGTCGCCGGTATAGGGATGAACCTAACCCCGTCTTATTCCTTGCCTAACTTTCTCAGTCTGCCATTCAGTTTATGCCTGGCGTTCCTTCTGGCCTTGTCCTTCTATTACACCCGGCGCTTATTGCGGAAATGCATCAGATTTATTCACACCTAATTAACATCCGCCGGCAAAAGTGCTTACAGCAACATAACGTTTAATCGATGGCCACCCGGCTGTTTATTCCTTTCTGCTCTCACAAAACAAGGGGTATTCCCGGCAGCCTTAGTACGGCCCTGGAATACCCCTGTAAATATTCAGGACAACCGGCGTTGCCGGTCATCCTCGTGTTGACCTATCGTAGTTGTCACCCTACGAACGAAGCTCGAAGAGTCTCGCTGTCTTACCTGCCGGCAGCGAGACGCTCAGGCTGCCTTCCGCCGGGTTCCAGCTCCATTCCGATCCATGCGCCTTGGGATAGGCGCAGCGTGCATCCGCTTCCTGTCCCTGCAGCTCCGGAACAGGCAGCTTGATCTCAGCCGCCTCCCCGGCTATCCGCCATACCGCAATATAGCGGATGCCGCCATGGCGCAGGCCGAAGCTGACCCACTCTCCGCTGCTGTCCGGCAGGCCGAGCGGCCAGAAGGCGAACGCCTGCGGAATATGGGCGCGGATGGATTTGTAATAATCCAGCGCCTCCTTCACAAGCAGCCTGCGCCGTGGCGCAAGCTCGGCCAGATGGCCGCTCTGGTGGACGCGGAGCAGCAGCGCATTGACCATGTTGAAGATGACCTCTTCATCATCGCCTTCGCGCAGCGGGTACGACCAGACGGCCGATTGCTCCGGTGTCAGCGCTGCCGGGGAGCCTGCGGCAATGGCCGCATACTGCACATAATCCTCCTGGTCGCTGGTCGACTGGATGCTGTGGCGGCTGAGCATGGCATAGTCCATCCGCATGCCGCCGCTGGAGCAGTTCTCGATCACCAGCTGCGGGTAACGGACGAAGATACTGTCCAGCCAGGCCAGATAGGCCCGGTTATGCTGCAGGAGGCCGTCCCCGAAGCTGTCCGCATCCGTCTCTGTGCCGATCCCGGCGTTGATGTTGTAGTCCATCTTGATATACCCTACGCCATATTCTTCGACCAGCCGGGCAATGACGCCATCGGCATGCTCTATGACCTTCGGGCTGCGGTAATCCAGCTGATACCGGCTGCGGTCCTTCACCCGCTTGCCGTGGCGCATGAAGAACCAGCTGTCATCGGTCTCAGCAAGCTTCGGACTGTTGATCCCCATAACCTCCAGCTCCAGCCACAGTCCGGGAATCATTCCTTTGCTGCGGATATAGTCCAGCACAT
This sequence comes from Paenibacillus borealis, assembly GCF_000758665.1. Classification (NCBI taxonomy): domain Bacteria; kingdom Bacillati; phylum Bacillota; class Bacilli; order Caryophanales; family Paenibacillaceae; genus Paenibacillus; species Paenibacillus borealis. The sequence continues at coordinate 2,630,962 of NZ_CP009285.1, read as the reverse complement.
ATTTGATCCCTTCCGGGAACCGCTCGGTCGACGGCTCCCACTGGCCGACACCGTCCCACCATTCTCCGGGGGCATACCAGCCGGCATCGATGCAGAAGTATTCACAGCCGACATCGGCGGCGGCATCAATCAGCGGCAGCAGCTTCTCCGTCGTCGGGCTTCCCCACAGGCAGTTCATGTAGTCATTAAAAATAATCCGCAGCAGCTCATTGTCCTCATTCGGTCTGCGGATAATCCGGCGGTATGCGGTCAGCTGTTCTGTTGCTCCCTGGAAGCCGCCCTGCACAGCGCCTGCAGCAACCGGCACAGAAGTGAACTCTTCGCCCGGGGCCAGCTTCAGCCACCAGTGGTTGTCATGCTCCGTAGGTCCGCTGACCAGCAGCGTAAGCTGGTCGTACTGGTCCGTCAGCTCCCAGTGCCAGGAGCCGTTGTGCTCAATCTGCCAGAACAGGCTTGTCCCGCTCTCCTTGTTCTGCAGCACTGCCATCGGCAGCAGCTCAGCCACCGACCAGGAGCCGGTATTACTGGCGGCAATCCGCTTCGAGCCTCGGTCGGACAGATGAGACATGCCCAGCTCCGGCAGGCTGTAGCTCTTCCACTGTAATTCACTCTGCCAGCCGCTGTGAGCAAGGCTCACTTCGATTTTATCGCCCCGGTCTTTACTGCCCTCTTTATCCACTCCAGTGAGCGCAAAGGAGGAAATATACTCGACCGCAGCATCCGCATCCCCTTCATTGCGCAGCACTGTCCAGGAGCGTACAATCTGCACGCCTGTATAGAACTGATAATGCTGCACTGCCTTCACTCCCGTTAACGGATCAACGAGTGTAATCTCCAGCTTCCGTCCCAGCGGGTTAACCGTATCGCTGTGCCCGCCATACACCATACGCAATCCCGGATACGATGCACGGTGCGTCCGCCCGTGATATTCAGCCCGGTCCTCTCCTGACAGCTGAAGCTCCAGCAGCCTGAAGCCCACCTTGTTCTTATCTTCAATACTCCCCGCTTCCAGCGGCGCCGCGCCGAAATGCAGCAGCCGCACATCCTGTTCCTCCGTAATTTCAATCGTAAGATAAAGTCCGTTCTCGGTAATATCGATCAGCTTGCTGCTCATGTCTAATTTGGCCTCCTGACAAATGATTGTGTCAAATATTGATCTCCTTGGTTTCCCTGTTTCTCGGTCTCCCCTGATTATAAGGTCTTCTCTTGTATTCGTAACTGCTGATTTCTGCGCTGCTGCATAAGTGGCGAAGTAACGGAGGGAGGTTTGGAATTGGAGGAGCGGCAGCGTCCGCCTTTGTCTCCGGATTTCAACCGCTATGAGCGGTATAATCAGGAAATCTGGAGACAACAGCGGCCGGAAATCCAAACATCCCGCAGTTACGTCCAGCCACTGGCCGCCCAGCGCCCTGAAATCGGTGTTACATAAAAAGAAGGCCCCCTCAGTAATAATTCTACTTCGGAGGCCCTCCCGGTACTAAAGCTTTTATTGAGCGGACCCGAATTGAATCCAGGCCTTTTGAATTTCGTCAATCGCTTGATCCTTAGTCTTGCTGCCGCCGATATAAGCCTGCATCAATTCACCGAATTTTTGGTGGAACGTATCCAGCGAGTAGTTCACCGACAGGTCGCCGGATTTCTCGGTTTTCAGGATTTCTTCCATTTCCTTAGGCATTTGCAGGTCAGGCATCGGTGCATCCTTGATTGGAGGAATTACCTTAGCTACAGTGGAGAACCAGCTCTTGCCGTAATCGGAAGTGTACAGCCAGTTGAAGAATTCAATCGTTTCAGCGGCTACAGCAGAATCCTTGTTAATGCGCAGCGCCTGGTCAGCACCGGTGATGATCTGGGACTGCTCAGCTTTGTCGCTGACAGGGTAGCCGGCGATGCCGAGATCAAAGTCTGGAGTGATTTTCTTAATGGCTTCTTCATCCCATGCGCCTTTACCGGTCATGAATGCGGTTTTGCCCAGTGCAAAGTCACTGACTTCAGCATTGCTGTCGCGTTCAAGCGGCTTGTCCGTTCCGTGTTTCACCGTCGTATCAATGAAGTTGAAGAAGTTGTCCTTCAGCACCGGATGATCCGCGAAGGTCGTTTTGCCGGCGATGAAGTCCGCTACGAGTGTCTTAGCGTCGGTACCTGCATCTGTTGCTGCAGCGTCAACGAAGTGCTGGAAGATGTGCTTCCATACCCACCATTCTTTGTAGGCGTTGGCGAATGGCGTGATGCCTTTAGCTTCGAGTTTGGTGATAGCGTCATCCATTTCAGCGGTAGTCTTAGGAACTTCAGTGATGCCGGCATCTGCCAGCAGTTTTTTGTTGTACATCAGGACGAACAGGTTGCCTTTGACCGGAAGTCCCAGCACTTTACCATCCGTGGAGCTCATGTTGGAGCGGACAGCATCCGTCATTGCTGCTGCCAGCGGTTCATTGGTCAGGTCAGCACTGTATTCGGCAAAAGTATCGATATCGCCGCCAGCGGTAGTCTGGAACACGTCAGGCGTGCTGCCTGCGGCAATTTTGGATTTTAACACCGTATTATAGTCAGCCTGCATAATTTCCAGATTGATCGTTACATTGGGCTTAACCTTCTTGTATTCAGCGATGTAGGCGTTGAAAGCGTCTGTGTACTCGGGAGATGCGGTAAACATATTAATCGTGACGGGCTTGGAAGAATCTGTAGCTGTATTCTCGGCTCCATTTGTTCCAGCCGTGTTGTTAGCGGCATTATTGTTGTTGTTCCCGCCGCAACCGGCCAGCAGTCCGCCGACGAGCAGCAGACTCGCAGATAGTGCCATAAATCGTTTTAACATGATGTTGCCCCCTTTTCCTTATGCATCTTGTGGTCTTGCTCATCATTCTAAATAAAAAGAAAAAGGATAAGAATGTACATAAGTGAACTTATGAGGGTAAAAAAGTGTGTTCATGTAACCGTTTCACTTTTCTACCCCAGGCAGCTGCAGCCGGAATTCAGAAGGTGAACAATCATAGTAATTGCGGAACGCCTTGCTGAAATAGTTCTTATCCTTGTACCCCAGCATTTCGGAAATATCCTGAATTTTGAGGCCGGGATCGGACAGCAGTGCTTTGGCCTTGTCCATTCTCACCTTTTGCACATACTCATGAATGCCGTATCCGTACTGCCCCTTGAACAGCTTCATCAAGTATTCTCTGCTCAGGAAATATTTATCCGTGAACATCGATATCTTAATATCCTCAAAATAATGGTTATCAATGTATGCTTTAATATTTTCCAGCACACTGCTGCGGTCTCCGGACAACGTCCGGCTGATCTCTCCGGCATAAACGTCGAATATCTGGTTAAGTACACCCTCAAACTGTTCAAAAGAGGCAAAATCGCTGCGGATGCCCAGGGCATGCAGCCCTTTATCCTTACTGCTGCGGATCTGCGGCGGTACTGCATCCAGCTGGGCGGCGATCTCATTGAGCAGAATAATGAATTCCTGCAGCGTCCTGTCGGCTTCACCCAGCGTGAAATACTCCGCACTCTTCCATTTGGAGACAAACTCGCTGAAAATGCTCCGCGCATGGTTCACGTTACCGCTCTCCAGGCTGCTGCGGATCTGCGGCATCCGTCCGGTCAGGGAGGGATTGTCCTTGGACACCGGCTTCACGGTCGTACTGCCGCTCTGCAGGATCATGCTGTCCTTCATGCTCAGCAGGTCAATCCGGTCCAGTGCCTCTTTGGCCTGCTCATAAGAACCGGCAATACTCAGGAGATCGCTGTACGGATCACCTATTCCGCCGGCACAGACGATGCCGAACAGCTCCTTCAGTGTCGATGCGGCCTTCTTCATATGATGCAGAGACAGAAACGCAGCGTCCGCCCCGTATCCGCCTTTCATCGTAAAGATAGCTATAAACTCCCGCTCCCCCTTGGGACTGGCAAAGCTGAAAGATTCAAACTGTCCGTCACTGTTCTCATTCATTACATTAGTTACGGCAAAATGCAGCAAATCCCGGTCCTCATGAAACCGTTCCTTGCGCACCTGCTCCAGATTGAGCATCCGCAGAATGCCTACAGCGAAATGGCTGGCTGCTCCGTCAGCGCCGATCAGCGGCAGGAAGGCTTCATTGGACTGGGTTTTGAAGCTGCGCTCTATAATGGACAAATACATCTTCTCCTTCAGCTTCGGCAGAGACATATTCAGTGTAATATTGCGGTTGATGAACTCGCTCTCCCGCTTCCGCTTCGCTTCGAGTATGTCCACTGCTTTGCGCAGTGCATGGTTAAGATCGGTCCGGTTGACCGGCTTCAAAAGATAATCCACCACCTTGGAGCGGATCGCCTGGCGCGTATATTCGAAATCATTGTAGCCGCTGATCACAATCAGCAGCAGATCCGGGAACTCCTCCTCGGCGATCTGCAGCAGCTGGGCACCGCTCAGCTCAGGCATTTTCATATCCACCAGCACCAGATCGAATTTCTCCCGGCGCAGCATCTCCAGCCCCGTCTGGCCGTTAGTCGCCTCCAGAACCTGCTCAACGCCCAAGCCCTTCCAGTCTCCCAGAATATTAATTGCTTCGCGCAAGGGCTCCTCATCATCAATAATCAGCACTTTATACATGTTGTCCTACTCCTCCCCGCGGCAGCCGCATATCCATTTGTGTCCCGTGTTCACTGCTGTAAATGGCCAGTCCCGCGTCTTCTCCATATAGGAGCTTCAGCCGGGTGTTAAGATTCTTCAGGCCAATGCTCTCATTGCCGTCCTCTTCCTCCGCATCCGGTTCGCGGTCCTCCCACTGGATCTGCAGCGAGCTCATCACCTGCTCCAGCCGCTCCACACGGATTCCCGGCCCGTCATCCAGCACGGAAATGATACTGCGCTCAGCCGTAACATGCGCCTCAATTCGGATGGTAACCGTAGAAGATACCTTTTCCAGCGCATGCTTGATGCAGTTCTCCACCAGCGTCTGAATCGACAGCTTGGGAATCCTCAGCTCCATCAGGCTTTCATCCCAGTCGTAGACGACCTGCATCCGGCTGCCGAACCGTGCTTTCTGCAGCGCCAGATAACGCTCAATATGCCGCAGCTCTTCCCTGGCCTGCACAACATCCCGCCCGCTGATGCAGTATCTCAGCGTCATGGCCAGATTGTCGACCATCTCGACGATATCATCATTGTTGTTCTTCAGCGCCTTGGTGGAGATGGCCTGCAGCGCATTGTACAGGAAATGGGGATTAATCTCGGCCTCCAGCGCTTTGAGGACCGCGTTTTTTTCAACGATTTTCATTTTATAGCGTTCATTAATCAGTTCATTGGTCTTCTCGACCATCTTATTGAAGTGGCGCGACAGATAGGCGATCTCATCCTTGCCCTCCACCGTTGCCTCGGCATCGAAGCTCCCGGTACTGAAGCGCTTCATCTGCAGCGACAGATTCTTCAGCGGATTCGTAATTCTGTTCGAAGTGACGCTGACCAGCACCACGGACAATACCAGGAACAGCAGGCCGATCGATACATTAAGCTTACGGGTCGTTGTCGCGGCGGCATAGATTTCTGTATACGGAATCGGCTTGACGAGCTTCCAGCCCTCTTTTTGACTGATGTCGTAGATCACCAGGTACTTCTGTTCTTCATCCGACCACGTCACACGCCCGTTCTTCTCCGGTGTCAGCTGGTCCAGCAGCCCTGTCTTCCTGCTTCCCTGATAGAATTCCTTATCGTCCACTGTAAATGGCTCATTATCCGGGCTGATATACATCAGATGCTGGCCGGTGCTGAACGGAATATCCTTCATAATCTCGTCGGTCACCGATGAGTTAAGGTAAAGGGAAAGTACCGCCTGCGGCTCCCTTGAGACAATGGAACGCAGCAGCCGGTGATAGCCCATGAAGACCTTGTCCTTGTTAACAGGATAATCCACACTGCTCTCCGCAGCCGGGACGTCTTCCACAAAAGACTGGTAGGAGCGGTTGAACGGACTCGCCAGAGCACGCTTATACCAGGACAGATTCTCAATCGGCGGATGTTCCGTCACCCGGACGGTAATATTATAGTTCTCTTTGGTGACATAATAATACTTGTGCTCTTTGATCACGTACAGGTACACCGCCTCCAGATCATTGCGGGAGAAATACAGATTCTTCAGATAATCCTCCACATACATCTTGGAGCCGTAGTCCTCTGATTCATGCAGGATGGCATAAGCGAACTCATCATATGAGATTTGCGGCAGGGATAATTGTTCAATTCCGCTTAAATAACTCTCCAGATTACGTCCGACCAGCAGCAGATTGTTGCTGGTGCTCGCAATGCTGTTGTTGACCGATTCCTTGCGCAGCATTCCATAGGAAATGTACGTCAATGAGCTTACCACCAGAATGATGATAATGGTGAACAATAGAATCAGTTTGTTGGCCAGCCTGCGGGAAATGCGCTCCAGCAAAGGCTCAAACAGCTTGTACAGCGCTCGTCTAATCATGTTCTCCGTCTCCCCGCTGCCGGTATCTGGCCCCGGTCTCAGACTCATTTTCATCATCCGGACTCAGTTCACCTTTTTACCCCTAACTGTACTCTTAAATCCATTTTTGAGTATAGGGGTCTGATCTATAATACACAATATAGACTAACCGGAATGGTTATGTGTGGCAAGCCAGGCACAATACTCCCACCCTATAACTCAAGAAGAGGTGCATCCATGTTAAAAACACTCGGCAAAAGATGGCGCGAGAAATTCGAATTCGGAATCTTCACACTCCCGGTTCTGATCTGTATCGCAGTTGCATTCTACATTCCCTTTGCCATGACCATCCGTTATTCGATGACGAAGTGGAACGGGATTTCCAAGCATCCCAAATTCGTCGGACTGGACAACTTCAAACAGATCTTCTCGGGGGATACGAACTTCTCCGATGCGGCCTGGTTCACGATTAAATATGCAATCCTTTACATTGTGATCGTCAACGTGCTGGCGATTCTGCTGGCCGTGCTGCTGGACATGAAGCTGAAGAGCACCTCCTGGCTGAGAGCGGCATTCTTTATCCCTTATATCCTCAGTCTTGTGATTGTCGGCTTCATCTGGAAATTCATCTTCATGCAGGGCTTCAACTCACTGGGTGAGAGCACCGGCTGGGCCATCTTCGACTTAAGCTGGCTCGGGACACCGGGACTGGCGTTCATCTCCATCTTAGGCGTATCCATCTGGCAGTCGATCGGTTTCTATCTGGTCATCTACATTGCCGGTCTGCAGTCTGTGCCGGAAGATCTTAAGGAAGCTGCTACCGTAGACGGCGCTGGACCGATGAGAAGATTCTTCAGCATCACGCTGCCGTTGCTTGCCCCGTCGATTACGATTTCCGTCTTCATGGCATTGACCAACTCGATCAAAGTATTCGACGTCATTCTGTCGCTGACCGGCGGCGGTCCCGGCGGAACCACATACAGCATCGCATATGATATTTACCGGGATACGTTCCAGAACAACCTGTACGGTTACGGTACGGCGAAAGCGCTTATCCTGTTCCTGGCAGTACTTGTCGTGACGATCATCCAGCTGACAGTCTTCAAACGGAGAGAGGTTGAGGCATAATGAAAACAAACAACAACAAGGCCGGCAAGATCATACTGGAAGTTGTTTTGGTCATATTGTCTCTGCTGTTCCTGTATCCGCTGTTCCTGACGATTATTAACTCCCTGAAAAGCTTCAGCGAGGTCATGACCGATGTCATCGCCCTCCCTAAGCATCTGACCTTCAGCAACTACTCCTATGTATGGGAGTTCATCAACTATCCGCGGCTGTTCCTGAACAACTTCATCATTACCGGCGTCGGCCTGCTCGGCATCGTGTTCATCTCCTCCATCGCTGCCTACAAGCTGGCGCGGACCAAATCCAGATGGAGCGGTGTCCTGTACTTCCTGTGCATTATGCCGATGCTGATCCCGTTCCAGTCGATCATGCTGACTGTGCTGCAGACGGCCAAGAACCTGCATCTGTCCGAGAGCACCTGGGGACTGGGCCTCTTGTACTGGGGCTTCGGCGCTCCGCTGGCCGTATTCATCTACCACGGCTTCGTGAAGGGTATCCCTACTGAGATCGATGAAAGCGCGACGATTGACGGCGCTTCCGGCTTCCGCCTGTTCTTCAGCGTCATCTTCCCTTTGCTGAAATCGGTAACCACCACCATCGTCATCATCGATGTGATGTGGATCTGGAATGACTTCCTGCTCCCGCTGCTGATGGTTAACGGCTCGCCGGATACGAAGACATTGACACTGGCCGCCTACACCTTCGTTGGTCAATATACCTCGGACTGGCAGTATGCCATGACCGCCATGGTAATGGCCGTATTGCCATCCATCGTCGTCTTCATCTTCCTGCAAAAGTACATCGTCAAAGGCGTAGTTGCCGGGGCTGTTAAGGGCTGATCCTTGACCCTGCTCCTCCCCCCTCACCCGACGGAGACAAATAAGGCACGGCCTAAGCGGATCGCTTGGGCCGTGCCTTTTGCTGTTGTGCAGGATCTACATATGCGTTTAGTGAGGACGCTGCGTCAGATTTTAATTATTCTCCTTAGCGGTGAAAATCCGGTGACTGCTGCTTCTGAAGTGAGCTTTCCTGCGGAAAGCTTTCAGGCGGCCGTGATCGCTTGTACACAATCGTTCCGTCCTCTCCGCTGTTTAAGCGGGACAAGGTTCTGCAAAACTCTAACAAAAAAAGTAACCCTAACGGGTAAATCGAGCTGAGCTTATGCGGCTTATATGGCCTGTGCAGCTTATGTAAATTTAAGGGCACTAGTGCTCCTCATTTCCTCCTTTAGCTCGCATCCGGGGAATTCAAGGGCACTAATGCCCCTCATTTGCTCCTATGGCTCTCATTCGGGGAATTCAAGGGCACTAGTGCTCCTCATTTCCTCCTTTAGCCCGTATTCAGGCAAATCAAGGGCACTAATGCCCCTCATTTGCTCCTATGGCTCTCATTCGGGGAATTCAAGGGCACTAGTGCTCCTCATTTCCTCCTTTAGCCCGCACTCAGAGAAATCAGAGGGATTTATCCCTTTAGTTTTCCTATTCCGCTCACTTTAGGCTGAATCAGAGGGATTTATCCCTTTGGTTTTCCTATCCTGCCGACTTCTGTGCCTGATCAAGCACAAACTCATCCTTCAAACGGAGCTGCTCTAAATTCCAAAGAAGCTTATCCACAACAGACGAATATCATAATTCCCTATACAGAATAAAAGCCCGCCCGCCGGCAAGGCGTAACGGACTCTATTCTAGTCGCTCAGATGACTTTACTTTATTTCGCTAATAATGGCCTCTTTTTCCTCGTTGCGGACTCAGTACACTTATCCTGCTGTTTCGGGTTCTAAACGGCGGGAAATCAGCGACTTCAGGGCTTCTCTGTCCGTATGGACTGAGAATGCAGCCTTTTGAGTAAAATAACGTCTCTATTGTCCGCATAGCTCCAGCTACTCTCTCCCAGGGCCCGCGCCTTCGTTTGTTTCCCAGTGAAGGCGCGGTAGGTGTCGGTGTCGGTGTTGGTGACGGTGTCGGTGTCGGTGTTGGTGTTGGTGTTGGTGTTGGTGTTGGTGTTGGTGTTGGTGTTGGTGTCAAGTTCGAATGTTACTCATAACCCCTTACCGCCGTCCACCTACTTCTTCCTCTCCAGACATTTGTCCGAGCATTTCTGCTTTTTTCCATGCTCTACTTTTATTCCCTTACTTAATCCGTCCTACATTCTATCTGTTGCATAACACTTCACCGTTCATTGCTCTCTCCTACTCTTATCCACATATTCTCTATATCGATCTTAGCCTTCCGATTAAGTCTCACATCCGCCAACTACTACCGTTTCAGCGCAATCCGGTACACCGGCGTAGCCGTAACACTGTGGAACACGGCGGTGGCTTCACCCTCGAATACCTTCTCTACCGCCATCGCAGCATCAGCGGCCAAAGTTATGCTGCCTGTACGGCGCGGTGTGGTTTCCAGAATGATCTCGCCCCTGCGGAGGACATCACGGAAACGTGACAGGCCGATCTCCCAAGGCAGGCCATTATAAAAGTGGTCATGGAACAGCTGCCCGCCCGCAAAGGCATAGCCCACATTACCGGTATAATCAATGCTCAGCAGCACTTCTCCGGTTCCTTGGAGAACCTCCTCCGGCAGCTGGAGCGCGAGCTTATGGTCATGAAGCCGCCGCGTGGTAAGGGCGATCTCCTTCTGGGGACCCTGCACCTCATAGCTCCGGAACCAGCCTTCCGTCCGTCCGCTGATGGATGCATCAGCCTGCAAAGTGCTCCACTGCGCTTCTGCCACAGCTCCACCGGCATATTCACGGAACGTGAAGGCATTCTGGCCGCTGCTAAGGAATTCAATTCCGTCCGGAGTCTGCACAAGCGGCACCTCCGACAACACTATCCGGCTCTGGCCATTCTCCTCAAGCTCCCACAGGGTTGCTGCTTCCTTGGCACTCATCGCGTAAATCCGTGCTTCTCTGGCTCCGTCACGCTTGATAACGATCATGGACGACACCTGATGCGGAATGAGCATGTTGTAGCTGCTGCCGCTTCCTTCAATTGTTCCGGCATCTGTGGCCACACTGAGAATACCGTCCTGCGCATCCAGCTGGAACTCACCATCCACACCCTCCGGCATCGCGAAGAAATAGGTGACGGCTTCAGCAGATTCCACTGCGGTGACCGGCTGGGCCGTTGCATACTTAAGATTCAGACCGTCAAGTGCAAAGTTAAACGGCAGCAGGAATGAAGCCTTGGGCTTGACGGTCAGCGAACTCCGCTGCGGGAAGCTGATCATCTCTTCCCCAAGCTTAACTTCAAATACAACACCCTCATGCCCATCCATCTCAACATGATCCTGATAATTGTTAACAAACAGGAAGCCGGACTTGCCATCCGTTCGGACAGCATAACGCAGCGTATGGGCATCCTCAGGAGTGACCGCCTCTGCACCTTCCGGAAGCAGGGTTGCCATAGGAGCAAGCCGGTCTGCGAACCGGCGGAGGAAATAATGCAGCGGCCGCAGCAAGCCGTTCGACTCCCGAATCTGTCCGAACTCGCCAATCGGCGCCTGAAAATCATATGTCAGCTTCGGTGTGGTGCTCTCGTTCAGGTAACCTGTTCTGCCCACGGGATTCGTACCGCCATGGAACATATAATACCCGATAAAGTTGCAGCCTCCGGCAAGCTTCATCAGGGTCATGGCCAGTACACTTTCCGGCTCTACCTGGAAGCGGGACAGATACCAGGTCTGCATGCCGCCGCCCATCTCACAGCAGGCAAACGGGTATTTCGTCCGGCTATACGGCGGATTGAACTCGCCTCCCGGCGCCTGATCATCATGGAAATTCACAAATACATATTCAGGTGTCGGCTTCTGGACCTGATTCGGATCGCTGATGCTCCACGGGGTATAGGCATATCCGCCATACAGCGGCAGGACTTCATCTTCCAGGAACGGTGCCTCTCCCCAGCCGGTACTCGTATAGATCGGGGCAATCAGGCCGGAATCCACCGCATACTCCTTGAGCAGGCGCATATGCTCTGAACCCTCCGCACCGCCGATCCCGCCGCTAAGATATTCATCCCCCTGCTTCGCAGTCTGTTCCCAGAGCGCAGCGGCAGCATTGAATTCATTCTCCAGCTGAATGCCGATTACCGGCCCGCCATCCTTGTACATCAGCCCATCAGCCTCCCGGCCAATCTCTGCGAACAATCGTCTTACATAACTCAGGTACCCTTCATCATTGGAGCGGACATCGAATTCCCGCCCGAACAGCCAGTCCGGGAGTCCCCCGTTACGGACCTCGCCATGACAGAACGGACCGACACGCAGGATAACATAGAGCCCGTTATCGTGGCACAGCTCCACAAACTTCCGGAGATCGCGGTTGCCGCTCCAATTAAATTCCCCTTCTATTTCTTCATGATGATTCCAGAAGATATAGGTGGCGATCACATTGATCCCTGACATTTTCATCTGCCGGAGTTCTGTCTCCCAGTCCGCTTCCGGATATCGCGAATAGTGGAACTCGCCGCATATAGCGAAATAAGGCTTGCCGTTCAGCTCCATGTAGTAATTGGTGAAGCTGATCTGGTCACCCTCCGGGTTGCTTCCCCCCAGACGCAGGGTCGACGGATAGATTTCCTTCGGGGCAATATGGGCTTGTATCGTATGCTTCATGTGATTGGCTCCTCTGCAATTTGCTTGTTCTCTTCGTTAATATTTATAAAAAAGCCACCCCAAAGCTATGCTCTGGAGTGGCCCGGAAGCCGTTACATTAGCTTCACCTTTATTGAGCTATTATTTCTGTACTGCCAGGAAGGCATCGATCTGGCTCTGCAGCTCCGTCTGAACCTTGTCAATACCAGCGGATTTCAGCTGTTTGATCAGATCAGCCTGGCCTTTGTCGAGATCATCAATCAAGCCGTATTCCAGCGGAATAGCATAACGCAGCATCACGTTGCCGATGTTGGCTACTTCGTTCTTCACTGGTGTGGAGTCGAAGACGAAGGTTTCAAGCGGGAAATGATAGATGCTGGACTGCCAGCTGTTGAACATGTTGTCTGCTTCCACCGGATACGCCGAATCTTGACGGTTCAGCGGGGAGTTCCAGCCCCAGTTCGAGAAGCCTGTGTAGTTAGCAGCTGCTGGTCCTGCACTGTATTTCTTGTCGCCGTCAGGGATATAGTTGGTTCCGGCAATACCGTACATGGTCAAATCATGAATTTCCTTGTCATTCTGCAGCAGGTCGATCAGCATCAGTGAACGTTCTACGTTCTTGGAAGTCGCATGGATCGCCATACCGTTCTGGGTCGAAATTGCCGCAATTTTCTTCTTGGTTGGAGTAAGGTCAGCAATAGCCAGCTCAACATCCGGCTTGTCACGGCGCATTTCCGTTACATTCGCTGCTACAGTACCCAGGTTCTGAGCGTAGGAGGAAACTTTCTCAGCTTTGATATCCTGCCATACGTCGTTTTTATTGCTGACTACGTTTTTGGACCATACGCCGTTGTCGGCAAGATCCTTGTAGTAGGTAAGCAGCTCTCTGAACTCAGGAGTGTCGTAGATGTTGAAAATTTTGCCGGTTGCATCATCCAGCTTATAAGCCAGCGGCAGCAGGTTAGCGTCTACCAGGTTCCAGTCATTGTTCTGCTCCAGCGTAGCCTGGTCAAGCTCATGCCATTTCCAGCCGTCGGCAGGTTTGGCACCGTATGCGGTAATTCCAGTTTCTTCTTTGGCAACCGTTTTCAGATAAGTAGCATAGGATTCAAGGCTGTTGATTTCAGGAAGATTGTATTTCTTGCGCAGATCCTCACGGTACAGAACCACTTTGTCGGTAACCTCAACGTTGTTGTTAGGAACCATGTAGAGCTTGCCGTCTACTTTAGCCTGCTCCCAGTTTACTTTAGGCATAGCTTCCCAGGTTTGCGGCATGTACTTTGACAGCAGATCGTCCGTCAGCTCAAGGAAGCCGCCCTTGAGCGCCTGATCATTATAGAGAGCCCAGTTGGCTGTATACACAAGGTCAAAATCTTCATTAGCCGCAAATTTCAGCGGATACTTCTGTGTCCAGTCCGACCAGTCGAGGAATTCCGTTTCTACGGTAGCATTGATTTTTTCTTTCAATTTCGTGTTCAGCTCTCCGAACACCTTATCGTAATCCCCCGGCTGTCCGCCGATCAGCAGCATCTTCAGCTTCACTTCTTTGGAAGTGTCCGGAGCGCCGGAATTCGCTGCTGCTCCTTCTGTTGCGGTTGCCGGAGCATTCGTAGCCTCTGCACCTGTATTTGCGTTGTTATTGCCGCCGCATGCACTGAGAATGGTACCCAGTGCCATCATTGTTGCCAGCGTAACTGTAAGTTTCTTTGTCTTATTTTTCATGACCGATGTTTCCCCCTAATTCAATAGTATTGGGTTTATATTGATAACCAGGTTTCCCTGTGATCATCCTTTGACTGCACCAATCGTAAGTCCGGTTACAAAATATTTCTGGATGAACGGATAAGCAAGCAGGATAGGTCCTGTAGCCACAATGGTCATGGCCATCTTCAAGCTCTCCGTAGGCAGATCCGTATTTACAACTGCACCGGAAGCCATCATCGCCTTGCGCATGCCATCCATATTGCCGAGCATTTTGTAGAGGTAGTACTGCAGCGGCATGAGCTCTGATTTGGAGATAAACAATAGTGCGTTATACCAGTCATTCCAGTAGGCCAGGGCAATGAACAGACCAATGGTAGCCAGAGCCGGCTTGGACAAAGGAACAATCAGCTGCATGAAAATCCGGAAATCGCCTGCGCCGTCAATCTTGGCGGATTCTGTAATGGCATCCGGGATGCTGCTCATGAACGATTTCATGACGATAATGTAGAACACGTTCATCAGCAAAGGCAGGATCAGCACCAGCAATGTATCTTTAAGATGCAGATAGTTGACAATCATCAGGTACCAAGGGACCAGACCGCCGCTGAACAGTGTAGTGAAGAAGAAGAAGAAGGAGAAGCGGCCGCGCCATTTGAAATCTCTCCGGGACAGCACATAGGCTGTCATTGAAGTCAGGAACAATCCGAACAATGTTCCGATGGCGGTTACGGATATGGTTATGCCATAAGCTCTGAGCATTTCCTCCGGATACTTGAACAGCAGGCTGTAGGCCTCTGTGGAGAACGCGGACGGGAAGAGCTGGAACCCTTTTTCGATAATCGTGCTCTCCTCACTCAGAGAGGAGGACACGACCAGAATGAAGGGGAAGATACAGAATATAGCGAGCACAGTAAGCATCACATAGCCGATGATGGCCAGTATCATCTTATCCTTATTGCCGCGCTTCCGGCTAACTTCCGGAGTTTTCAAGTTTGCAGTAGTTGAACTCATTTAGTATGACCTCCTTTTCCTAGAATAGAGCACGATCCTTATCATATTTGCGTACTGCATAGTTAGCCAGCATGATGGTTACGAAACCAAGCAGTGACTGATAGAAGCCGGCCGCAGCAGACATCCCGATCTCATTGGAAGTGGTCAGTGAGCGGAACACGAAGGTGTCGATGACGTCGGTTGATGAGAACAGCAGGCCGTTGTTGCCGACCATATTGTAGAACATCCCGAAATCACCGCGGAAGACGTTACCGATAGCCAGCAGCACCAGAATAATAACCGTAGGCATCAGGTTCGGAACCGTGATCTTCATAATACGCTGGAAAATATTCGCCCCGTCAATCTCAGCCGCTTCGTACATTTCAGTATCAATGCTGGTGATGGCTGCAAGATACATGATTGTACCATAGCCCAGCGTCTTCCAGGCGGATACGACCACCAGGATTACCGGCCAGTAGGCAGCGGTATTATAGATGTCCACCGGCTGCATGCCGAGTCCCTTCAGCAATACGTTAATGGTACCTACGTCGAAGTTGAACAGGTTGTAGGCAATGGCTCCAACCACAACCCAGGAAATGAAGTAAGGCAGGAACAATACCGTCTGGGTAATTTTCCGGAACCATTTGCCGGCAACCTCGAACAGCAGGATAGCCGCGCAGATCTGAATCACGTTGTTCACAACGATAAAAGCAATATTGTACAGCGCTGTGTTTCGTGTTACGCGCCAGGCGTCACCAGAATTGAAGAAGAATTTAAAGTTGTCCCATCCGTTCCAGGGGCTGCCGAAGACCCCGCCGGTGTAGTCGTATTGCTTAAACGCCAGTATAATGCCTGACATCGGAATATAAGCAAAGAGCAGGAAGAACAATACCGCCGGTACAAGCATGAGGAGCAAGGATCTGTACTTCTTCACATCATCCCAGAATCCATGTTGTTTCTGTTTCATCTTGAATCCCCTTTCCATCAATCCCTTTTCTCTATAGCTTTATTATAAAGAAGCGCTTTCCTGGTGTGGATTAAGCCTAGCAACTAAAACTAATACTTTTTCAACGATCGGTTAATATATACCATTCCCCAAAAACAAAAAAAACGTTGCCTCCGGATTGATAACCCGGACTGGCAACGTTTGGCAGACTATATTTTCTGTTTCTTGCGGTACTCTCCCGGCGTCATGCCTGTGATCTGCTTAAACTGCCGGTTGAAATAGATAATGTTCTTGTAGCCCATGCGCTCGGCAATCTCATAGATTTTGAGTGTCGGATCACCCAGCAGCTCGAATACCCGGCCCGTCTTGCGCTCATTCACGAATTCACTGAAAGGAAGCCCGTATTCTTCCTTGAACAGATAACCCAAATAGTTCGGTGTGAAGTCGAAATGGGCGGCTACCTCCTTCAGGGTAATCTTCTTCTCCAGATTCTCCTCCACATAGTTCATAATCTCATCGATCAGCTTACGCTTCTGCCGCTGCCGCTTCACATACAGCAGCTCCGACAGCTCGAAGAATCTGCGCCGCATCCAGGACAGAATATCGTGGATCGTCTCGAACTGGAACAGAATATCCGGCTGATGGGATTCCCATTGCAGCAGCTCATACAGGTTCTCGTTCTGCTGCTGCAGATCCGCATGCAGCTTGGAGGTGATGCGGATAATCAGCTCATAGACATCCTTCTTGCCGGCACTCGTGAACAGCTCCAGCAGCTGGTCGTCGATGGCCACCAGATCATATTGAATGATCGCCTCCAGCAGCTTCACCACTGTCTGTTCGATCCGGGCACCCGGCGTCCCGCGCGGCGAAGACTCCATGTTATCCCGGATCAGCCGGTTCTTCCCGAGCAGCCACTTCGCGCTGAGGGCGGCCTGTGCCTGCTGGTAGGATTCGTGCAGTCCCGTTTCATCCTGGGCATATCGTCCGACACCGATGGTTAACGTGCAGGGGGAAGACTCCGCCATCTTGCGGATTAGCTCATCCAGCAGATTCAGGAAGCTGTCCTGCGGAAGGCTGCAGAGAATGACAAACCGGTGATGATGGACAGGAATCAGCGTGCCCAGCTTGCCATCCTCCACGAAGGATTTAATCAATCCGGCCATTTGCCGCGTCTTCACGCGGGCATCCTCCTCGGACAGATCCCGCATTTTCCATTCCAGATCATCGATCTCGACAAGTGCTGCAGCCGCCCCTTTCACCAGAAGCGGAGTGAGGGCACTGCGCAAATGCGGCTCAGCGGGTTCAGGAGAAGGCTCCTCGAACCAGCGCAGGATAAGCTCCTTGTTCACAAGGGACAAGGCTTCGCTGAAGGAACGGTTCTGCTCCCTCTCCTTCTCCATAGCTGCGCACAGAGAATCCAGCATGTCGTACAAATCCTTATCCTCAACGGGCTTCAGCAAATAGCCGGAGGCATTGATCTCAATAGCCTCCTTGGCATAGCTGAAATCCTCATGGCCGCTGATGAAGACGATTTTGACCTTGGGATGGATGACCTTAGCCCTGCGTGCAAACTCCGTTCCGGTCATAATGGGCATCCGTATATCTGACAGGATAATGTCGATCCGCTCCTGCTCCATAATCTTAAGCGCATTGAAGCCGCTGTTCGCCGTTCCTACTACTGCAATATCGAGCGGGCTTGCCAGCACTCTGCGCCGCAGCCACTCCAGATCAACAGCTTCATCATCTACCAGCAATACATTGATACTCATCGCAATCATTTCCTCCTGTGCTTATACAAGATGCTCTGCCCCATAACGGGTCAGCGGCATTCCTCATAGGTCCTCGTGATCCTGAAGCCCGGCAGGGAGAAGCAGCTGAACGGTTGTTCCTCCTCCGTAGAAGCTGGCAATCGTCACACCGTACGCGTCACCGTATCTGAGCTTGATCCGCTCATTGACGTTCTTCACCCCATACCCGCCGGACTGTCCCTTGCCCTGCATCATTCTTTTAACGACCTCCGGACGCATGCCGATTCCATTGTCGATGATCTTCAGCTCAATATTGCTGCCGACTCTCCGTCCTGTCAGACGGATGGCAATCGACTCGCCAAACCAGGCATGCTTGAAGATATTCTCCACAAAAGGCTGCAGCACCAGCTTAATAACCTGCATTTGCATAATCTCCTCATCCACATCAACATACAGAGTGAATGCATCCGCATATTTGACCCGCTGGATTTCCAGGTAAGTCGCCACCTGCTCCAGCTCCTTCTCCAGTTCAATGTACACATTGCCCTGGTTCAGCGTCAGCCGGTAGAAACGCGACAGTCCCTGGACCATCTCCGTGACCTTGCCGATTTCGCCCAGATTGGCCAGGCTGCTTATCGTGGAGAGCGTATTATAGAGGAAATGCGGATTAATCTGCGCCTGCAGGGCTTCCAGCTCTGCCTGCTTCTTCTGTATCCCCTGCACATATACGCTGTTGATCAGCCCCTGAATGTTGGCGGCCATATCATTGAAGGAGTCGGCAATCTGCACAAATTCATCGTTGCCGGAGAATCGGATCCGCTTCTGGAAGTTCCCTTCCTGAAAGGAACGGACCAACCCTACAATCCGGCTCATCTTGCGGCCGGAGATACGCGCCACCAAGAAACCGATCAAGGTCATGACCAGGAAGCTGAGTGAACAGACTGCAATAATGACTTTGCGCAGACGGCCGGCATCCTGGGTCAGATACTTTTGCGGAACCATGGCTTCAATGACGAAATTGCTGCCGGGAATCTCCTCATGCAGACTGAGAAAATTCTCCCGTCCGCCCTTATAATCGGCCGTTCCGCGCTGGAACAGGATGGCTCCGGATGTATCCTCTACCAGCCGCAGGGTAATTCCTTCTTCCACGGGAAAGGTATCAAAACCGCCAAATAGATCCTCCAGGGAGACCGTAATGCGTACATAGCCGATCAAGGTCTTGTAATCGCTGAAGTTAACGAGTCTGCGGACATGCGAGAGATTGCCCAGCTTCTGGTCGGTATCGATCTGCAGCCATAGATTATCGCGCTTCGAATCCTTAAGCGACTGGTACCATTCACTGCCTGCGATCTCGTCCAAAGACAGAATATAGTAGTCGCTGTCATAGATCGGCTCCTCCAGATTGTCTCCGGAAACAATCTGGATATCGCTGTTCGGCGTATAGAGCATGAAGCGGATCTTATTCCCGAACAGCTGCAGCGGTGCTGTAATCTGGGGCACGATCTCATCGATCATTGCCAGATAAATCTCAAACGGTGTTCCCTTCAGCTCCAGCGCACGCTGGAACGGCTGGCTGCCGAACAGGTTGTCCGACATCCGCTGAATTTCATCCATCTGATAGCGGATATTGTTCCTTGCCTGCTCCATTCCCGTCTTGATATTGGACTCGGCCATTTCCGTTCTCGAATCTGTCAGCATGGAATAAGAAATGTAGCCGATGAACACATCGGTCAGCAGGACCAGCAGCAGGTAGGGAATCATCATTTTATAAGTGAAAGGCATGTATTTCTTCAGTTTAGGCATCATTCGCGGGACATCCTCTGCATGGAATTCGTTATTTATATATAAAATGCACCTAAGAAATTACGTAAGGCTCAGTCGTCACTGCGGTGAATATTTGGACTTCCGGCCGCTGTTGTCTCCAGATTTCTCAAATTATACCGCTGTTCGCGGTGGAAATCCGGTGACAAAGGCGGTCGCTACCGCTCCTACAGTTCCAAAATCCCCCTTCGTTCCTTCTCGCTTTGTTATCTTCATTGGTTCATCTTATATATTATCGTTCCACCCGCCGGAAATAAATAGCCGCTCCAGAAGTTCACTTCGCGCCTTATGATTATTCGGCAGTCACCTGCAGCACCACTTCCGCAGAGGCCAGTCCCGTGGACACAGCCCGTACCTGAATGGAGCCGGCTTCATGCGACGCCTGGATCAAGGCCAGACACCAGCCGTTGAACGCACGCCGCAGCGGAGACTTATCCGGCTCATGACTGCTTGGATTTCCGTTGCCTAAGCCGAGCAGAGCTCCGGCTCCCGTCACTTCAAACCGGATCTCGTTATCGGCTGTGGGTACGACGTAGCCGTACTTATCCAGGACAGCCACGCGGACCGGAATCGTATCACTGCCATCCGCCCGGCCCGCCAGCCGGTCAGGGAATAATGCGATCTGATGCGGCTGGCCAGCTGTGACTACAGCATTCTCGGCAATGGCAACACCGCCTCGTTTGCCGATAGCCTGTAGCTCCCCGGGCTCATAGATGACTTCCCATGATAAATACCCGTTCCTATCCACCTGCTGCTCACCCAGACTTCTGCCGTTCAGGCTCAGCTCCACCGTCTCCGTGTTAGAGAATACGCGCACCTCGACCGGCTTACCCTCTGAACCCGGCCAGTTCCAATGCGGCAGCACATGAACCATCGGCTCGTCCTTCCATACCGCCTGCATATAATAATAGCTGTCTTTGGGGAATCCGCAGGTGTCCATCAGCCCAAAATGCGAGTTGATGCACGGCCAGAGATAAGGGGTCGGCTCCCCCCGGTAATCAAATCCGGTCCACATGAAGACGCCGGTCAAAAAGCGGTGATTCACCAGATCATTCCACGCCTGCTGCGGGGTGCAGCCCCAGGAAGGAATGTTCGTGCCGTATTCGGAACAGTAGCCCTTGACCGGATCATCTTCATAAATTCCCCGGGTTGCGGTGTAACTGGCACATTCACTGCCGATCATCAGCCGCTCCGGATATAGCCCGTGGTCACGGATGTCGATATTATGGGTATCCCGGTGTCCATAATTGTAGCCGGTAATCTCTACCACATCGTTATAGCCATTCTCGTTCCAGCCATGGTTCATCGCCGCAGAGGTCGGGCGGGTTGGATCAATCCGGCGGGTCCGATCCGCGAGCGTCTTCAGTATCCGGGCACCTGTCACGGTACCTTCAAGAACCTCCTCATTCTCCAGGTTCCAGATGATGACACAGGGGTGATTCCGGTCCCGGTAGAGCATCCGCTCCAGGTGGCTCAGGCCCTCCGGGCTGCTGTCGAGCTTGCGGTTCTCATCCATCACCAGTATCCCCATCCGGTCACACATATCCAGCAGCTCGGGAGTCGGCGGATGATGGGCACTGCGGTAGGCGTTAGAGCCCATCTCCTGCAGCAGTCTAAGCTTGTATTCGATCAGGCTGTCCGGCAGCGCTACGCCAACACCGGCGAAATCCTGATGGTTGCAGGTGCCTTTGATTAACAGCGGTTCTCCGTTCAGGAAGAACCCTTCCTCCGCATCGAAGCGGATGCTGCGGATGCCGAACACGGTCTCGTACCGGTCAAGCTCGTTCCCATTATAGATAACAACCGATTCCGCCCTGTACAAATACGGCGATTCAATACCCCATAGCATAGGCTGCTCCACCTCAAAGCTCTGCTCCAGCTCCGTCTCAGCATGCCAGTCTGCAAAGGCATCTGCCGAATCCGCACAGATCTGCATTCCATCCGCATCATAGATCACCGTGCGCAGGGATACCGGCATGCCCTCAGTATAATCATTGCGGAGGCGTGTACGGATGCTGACAACTGCCTTTTCTTTGGCAACTTCAGGTGTGGTAATATAGGTGCCGTATTCGGCTACATGCAGGCGGTCCGTATTCTCCAGCCAGACATGACGGTAAATGCCGCAGCCCTCATACCACCAGCCTTCACATTCGGTAGCATCAACTTTGACCAGAATGACATTACTGCCCTCTCCGCCATAGCGGAGAACATCCGACAGATCATAACTGGAGCCAATATATCCGCCATGATGAGAGCCGATCAGATGCCCATTAACCCACACCGTAGCAGTACCTGACACTCCATCGAAATGAACCGTCCACTTACTGCCCGCAGCGTCTGCCGGAAGCTCAAAGGTCTTGCGGTAGAAGCCGGTTCCGCCCGGCAAATAACCATGGCTGCCGTCCCTTGCGCCAAGTTGTCCATCCTGAACATACTGCTGCTCCACACACCAGTCATGCGGCAGGCTGAGTGCGGTCCATTCCAGCTGCTGCTCCCCCATCCCTTTATCGTTAAAAGCGATATCCAGCCACTCGCCCTCCCGGAGAGCGCCCGTATCTGTAATACCGCCTGTCATCCCACCCTTGACTGCATAAGGAATCTGGAGCTCCCCTTTATAAAAGCCCCAGTTCTCATCAAACTTAACTTTGCTTCTAACAGTTCCGGTTCCCACTTCTAGCCATACCTCCTTGATGATGAACTAATATTCATATTGTAGAGTAGATTAGCTGCACGCCGTTAGTACAATGCTAATAATGAATAGCACAAAATGAATATCACCCGGTTCCATAACAAATAAGCCCGAGGGAAGGATGAAGCCGATCCACCGGGCTTATTGCTATTCCGCCAGCGCTGCTTGTGCTTCACAGCTTCTCGCTGACCGCTCCGCCCGCTGCGATCTTCGCATTGAAGGAGAGCTCATTCATCAGCTTATAGGTCTCTTTGTTGTAGGCTTCACCCATGAAATTGGGCTGTCCGCCAATGATTTTGACCGGAGTAATGCTGCTAGTCACCCCGGAACTGCTGATCGAGAAGTTGACCAGCATCGAACGCAGCGTTTTGTCCCCGCCCCGCGTAGAGCGGTTGAATACAAAATTGCCAAGTGAATAATAGATTGGCTTATGCTTGTAGTATTCTATCCCCATCAGACAATGGCTGTGCGCCCCGAGGATAATATCGGCTCCGCTGTCGATCATCTGCTTCGCCAGAGTCCGGGCATACTGTTCAGGGTAGTCCTTGAACTCCTGATTCCAGTGAATATAGACAATGGTATAATCGTTGTCCTTGGCTGATTTCCTAATCGCACCCAGCAGAGGCTCCGCTGTATAGGCAGAAGCCGCACCCGGGCTGTTCTTGCCCGCATACCAGGAGGGGTCAGACAATACCCGGCTTACGCCCAGCAAGGCGATCCGCTTGCCTTTGACCGTCTTGGTGTAAGGCTTAAACGCCTCTTCTATATTCGCACCTGCACCTGTATGTCCGATCTTATTCCTGTCCAGATGGATCAGCGTATCCAGCATGGCGGTTTGTCCATAATCCAGAATATGATTATTCGCCAGGGACACCCCGTCAATGCCAGCGTAGCTTAATCCGGCCAGCGCTGCCGGCTTCGAACGGAAGGCAAACATCTTCTCGGCGGCGTCTCCCCGCACCGATACCGGTGTCTCCAGGTTGGCAAAAGCCAGATCAGCCTTCTGCAGCACTGGCGCTACTTTGACGAACGGGAAGTTGACCCCGTACCTTGCAATCTGCTCGCCGACAAAACCGTCCAGCAGAATATCTCCGGCGAAGGCGAGCTGAATCTTGTCCTGCGGACCCGCCTCTTTGGCGCTGAGACCCGCAGCCGGCGCTAACAGGAGCAGAATCATAATTATAATGGCATATCTGCGCAAGTTCTCTGACTCCTTTTTCACAAATTCAAATAGGGCTAAGAGATATAGAATACCACATAGGCTTGATCAGCGCTTGCCTTCCGGTAAAACTCCTTCACAGCCTGGAAATACGTATACAAATAGTCAAAAAACTCTTCCGGTTCATCATCATCCATCAGCGGATAAATTCCTTCGTCCAGCATCCGCCGGAATTGATATCGTTCCCGCATATATGACTCTTCTATTCCCTCCAAGGCATCAGCGGTTTCTTTCACCTGTTCCGGCTCCAGCGCGAATACCTCGGCATCGGAATAATGCCCGATATACAATGGACCGTTCAGCGGCACAACTGCTCCGAGCGGTGAAGCTTCCTCTGCCTCCCCGCCGCTTAGTATATAATGCAGCGCTTGCCAGGACTTATCGATATCCACCTTCGGTTCGATTCCGTGCAGACTGGTTTCTTCATTCCGGATGGCCTGAAGCAGTTCCGCACTTGCAGTGATGTAGTTGCCAATCATCCCCATGAAGTTGTCTCCTTCTCTCTTCCGTCTTGAACCTATTCTACTATACCGGAAGGAAACAACCAAATGATGGGGACTTTACCTTACCTTTCTGTACCGGTACTAAGCTTGTGCCTTCTTGAGTACTGCCCTGAAGCAGTTCAGGCCGCCCCACTGATCGGTCCGCACTGCATCTGCCGGAAGATTGAAATCGGTCTCGCCCCAATACTGAAATCCGGCCTGCAGCAGAATCTCATTCATCCGCGGCAGGTTTACAGTCGGATAATCAAACGTCAATACAAGCAGACCTTCTCCATTAAGGGTTCTGTGAAACTCCCGTACCGCAAGCACAGAATCCTGCACCGACAGATGCTCAAGCACCGAGATGCAAAAAATCGTATCGAAGCTCTCATCCTCATACGGCAGCGAGGTAAGATCAGCCTGGGTCAGATGCAGCCTGTCTGTTCTTCTGGCCTGCACCTGCTGGGCCGCCAACTCTCCGATATCATCGGTAATATCCTGTATAATCGCTTCCCGTGACAGAATCCGGGCATCAATATCACAGGCGAAGACCTCTGCGCTATAGCCGGCAAGGTAGAATTTAAGCGGGTGGGAAATTCCGCAGGCGGCATCCAGTACAACATCATGCGGGGAAATAAAATTGGTGCACCATTCGTATTCATAAGGACGGCTCCACCAGGATTCCGGCAAATCATAAATCAGCTTCTCACGACGTGCGTCGGCATTCACAAAGAAACGGGAGACATAGGGATGTGTCGGCATGGCCAGGACTCCTTTTATGGGGTGATTTCGGTAGTGAGAGTATATTCACAAATCCGCGTTTCATGCTATACCTGCGTTATAAGCTGACATCAGCTGTGCTGAATTTATATTTTCAGGAATAACAGCCCAACCGCTCTGCGCAAAAAAAACAGGCCCCCTCCCCTTAAGGGCGGCACCTGTTTCTACTATTAAATCATAGGCTATACTATTCTTCCCGCTTTAAACGTAATACGTGAGCAGCTTCGCATCCACCCCATGCTTGGCGATCAGTCCGTCCAGCATTTTGGACCACTCCTGATCCACCGTGCAACATTCAGGATGGGCTTCGAACCAGGCGACCGACCGTTTCACCCCTTCAGCGAACGGTACGGCAGCTTCGAAGTCAGGAACAAGGCGTTTGATCTTGCTGTTGTCGAACACGCTGCTTACCCCCTGATCCCCAATCAGCCCGTCCGCTGTCCCCGGCGGTGTATTGGCGGCGATGAAATCGGTAGAAATATGCACAACCTTCGGCTCTCTGCCTGCGGCCTCACCGATTGCAGCGTAGATCTGATTCCAGTTCAGCACTTCGTCAGAAGTGATATGAATAGCTTCTCCGATAGCCTCCGGATGACCCAGCAGCCCGACGAACCCTTTGGCAAAATCGGAATTATGCGTCAATGTCCATAAGGAGGTACCGTCGCCATGAATGACAAGCGGCTGGCCTTTGCGGATGCGTTCCACCAGCGACCATGGATTACTCCAGCTGGTCAGTGCCGCCGGAATAGCTGTATCTCCATACGTATGGGAAGGACGGACAATCGTAACCGGGAAGCCGCTGTTCTGATACGCCTCCAGCAGCAGCTCTTCCGAGGCAATCTTGTCCCGGGAATACTGCCAATACGGATTCACCAGCGGGGTTTCCTCGGTAATCAGATAATTACGCTGCGGCTTCTGATATGCGGAAGCAGAGCTGATATAGATATACTGCTTCGTCTTACCGGTGAATAAATCAATATCCGTCTGCACATGCTCCGGTGTGAAGGCAATCCAGTCAACCACAGCATCGAATTCGTAATCCTTCAGCGCCCCGGCTGCCTTCTCCTTATCACGGATATCTCCCTGAATCACCTGCGCGCCTTGCGGCACGAAGCTGCTGCGCTCGCCACGGTTGAACAGATACAGTTCTATTCCCCGTTCCACTGCCAGCCGGGACACCGCCTGGCTGATTAGCCCTGTACCTCCGATAAATAGAACCTTCACTCTGCATCCTTCCTCTCTTAGCCGGTAATTTAGCCGATAATTTCTTCAATACGTGTTAAAACATCCCCGGTGAGCTCAATACCCGAAGCCTTCACATTCTCTTCCACCTGCTCCGGCCGGCTGGCACCGACCAGGGCGCTGGCAACGTTAGGCTGACGCAGAATCCAGGCCAGCGCCAGATTGCCTACAGAAATATCCAGTTCAGCGGCAATGCTGCCCAGCTCCTGAACCTTGGCGATTCTCTCCTCCGTAATTCCTTTACGCATCCAGTCGAGCTTAGCAGCCCTGCTGTCCTCTGGAATATCGGAGACCGAGCTGTATTTGCCGGTCAGCAGCCCTTGGGCCAGCGGTGAGAATACGACTTGTCCGATCCCTTTGCGCAGGCCCAGCGGAATGATTTCTTTCTCAATATAACGTTCGAACATATTGTAGATCGGCTGGTTGACCACGATATGATCCAGCAGATAACGGTCGGCAACCGCAAGGGCCTCGGCCATCTGTGCCGCCGTCCATTCACTTACACCCACATAGAGCACCTTACCCTGCCGGACCAAATCATCCAGTGCCCGCAATGTTTCTTCAATTGGTGTTTCCGGATCATACCGGTGGCAATACAGCAGATCCACGTATTCAGCACCGAGCCGTTTCAGGCTAGCATTACATTGCTCGGTAATATGCTTACGGGACAGGCCGCGGTCATTGGGACCGTCACCCATCACACCGTATACTTTGGTCGCCAGCACATAGGATTCGCGCGGATAGCTGCTCAGGGTAGCGCCCAGCACCTTTTCCGCTTCCCCTTTCTCATACACATTAGCCGTATCAAAAAAATTAACACCCAGGGAGTAAGCGGTTTCAATGGCTCTAACGGCATTGTCCTGTTCTACATATCCTCCGTAGGTCAACCAGCTTCCCAGGCTGATCTCACTGACTTTAAGTCCGGTTCCACCTAATCTGCGGTATTTCATGAATCCTTGCTCCTCTCTGAATCCGGCCCTGTTAACCGGTTGCTCCATACACATGTTCATTCTAGAACAGATTGTATATAATAGAAAGAAGTGAAAAATAGTTTATTATATGTCATCCAGTATAGTTGCTATACTCTGGTATAGTGCCTTGGAACAGGAGGAAATCCCTTGAAAGCAGCCAATTCTGCCAGTAATTATATCCCTAAGAACCCCGTCTCTATCGAATGCAATATAGAAAAAACACTGGAGGTACTAGCCGGAAAATGGGCTTTCCTGGTGCTGAGAGAGCTGCAGGGCGGCACGAAACGCTTCGGTGAGCTGCAGCGCAATATCGAAGGCATCAGCCCGCGCGCGCTGACCAGCACCCTGAGACACCTCGAAGATCATGGTGTACTGGAACGCTGCGTATTCCCGACCGTTCCGGTTACTGTGGAATATACGCTGACCCCCAAAGGTGCGGATCTGCATCAGATCCTTCATGAAATGAAGCTGTGGTCCGCTAAGTGGACCTGAGCCCAGCCCGTACCTACTGTTTAGAGAGCATTTCACTGTACAGCTGCCTTACCGATTCTTTCGGCTCAAGCCCTAGTTCGTTGCTTAGCAGTTCCTTCATCGCATGATAATGCCGGATCAGGCTGATCCGGTCCTTTTGGCGGAAATAGATGCCCATCAGCAGCTCATGCGCCTCTTCATCCAGCGGTGACTTATCCAGCAGCAGATGAACCCGGTGCATAGCCTCCTTAAGACGCCCTTCCGCGATGAAGTAGCTGCACAGCTTCTTCGACAGCATGACGTAGAATCCGAGCATCTCTGCTCTCTTGGAGTTGCTCCACCAATAATCGTCATCCGCAAACAGCTCACCCTGGTAGAGCTCCAGAATATACTCATATTTGGGCACCGTAAGCAGGGTAAGCGGATCATTTCTCCTCGCGAAATCCTCAAACTCCCATAAGTCCCCGGCAGCTCCGGCAATCTCCATCCGGTAGCTCCCGCCTTTGAAATGAATGTCCACATGGACCTCTGCTTTTTTGAGCGCAGTCTTCATTTTATATAGCGTGGTGTGCAGATTGGAGTGAGCCTGCACATCACTGCACTCCGGCCATAACGCCTGAATAATCTGGCCTTTGGGTACGTAAGCTGCCCCTTTCAGAAACAGGAAGGACATCAGTTCCTTGGACTTATAAGTTCTCCACTTCACCTTATCCTCCTGGCCGCCCGCACTCAGCACATAGAAGCCCCCGAAGCTGACAATCCTTGCCGGCTTAAGCGGCATCCTCATCTCCTGTTCTGCCGGTAACCGCCGTTTCTTCTGATAGCGTGTAACTGCCCGGTCAAGCTGCACAGGCGTCGGCGGTTTCAGCAAATAATCCAGAGCTTCAATCCGGAAGGCCTCCACAGCATACGCATTATGTGCAGTCACAAAAACAACCTCCAGATCCCTGACGGTCTCCAGCAGTATTCCCGCCAGCTCTACCCCGTTCATCAGCGGCATCTCCATATCCATGAACACGATATCCGGCTGCAGCACCTGTATTTGCTCCAGAGCCTCCAAAGGCCTTTGAAACGCCCCGATCACCTCTACCCGTCCATCTCTTTGCAGCAGATAATGCAACACATCCAGTGCCGGTTTCTCATCGTCGATAATTACCGCTCTTATCATCATATTCCTCCAGTGTGCTTCACTGCGGATAGTCTGGCTGCTGCGTTGTCTGGCAGATAGCCGTCATTACCCTGGAAGTTATACAAGAAAAAAGGCGCCCTCAGCAAACGGTAGCTTAGAGAACACCCGGTTAATGAACAGCTAATCTATGTGATTTATTTCATTGCGGTTGATATATTTTGTGTTTTTAATATTTTATCATGTGCACAAAACGCTGTAAATCGTTGATTGTCTCCGTTCCCGGCTAATCCCCCATTGAAATCCGTAGCTGCATACAATGGCGGTCATAGCTCGTATCCCCTCGGGCTCTGTAGGATTAGTTGGATAAACGTATCTTAATTTGGATCTTTTGCAGCGTCTGAGGTAATTAGTTGGATAAACGTCATTTAGTTTCATGCGTTTCCTCTTCTTTGAACCATTCCCGGCATATTAAGTGCTGTTTATCCAACTGTTGCCTGGTAAGGGCTCCTCCGCTCATGAGCAAGTGGAGAAATTCCAGCTAGTTCCGACCACCCACGCAGCCACACCTTTCCCCTACCCTTCCCAGCTTCTTCAGGCGCTTCTTCAACGTTATCCACATTTGTGGAAATTATATAATTTCCTAAAACACAAAAAAACCGGCACCCACTAAGAGAATGCCGGTAAATGTTAATTGGAAAAAGCGGATGTAGACCGAGTCCGAACAAACAGATTATTCAAAATCTACTTAATAGCCTGCACCAATGCAGCGACTTCTTCCGCAGTACCCAGCTGCAGTGCCTTGGCTGCCAGTTCCTTCATATCCGCCGAGGACAGCTTGGCAATCTGGCTGCGTGCCGGCAGGATGGAGGTTGCACTCATACTGAACTCATCGAGGCCCAGTCCCAGCAGCAGCGGAATCGCTGTGGCATCTCCGGCCATTTCGCCGCACATGCCCGTCCACTTGCCTTCAGCGTGAGCTGCATCGATTACATTCTTGATCAGACGCAGGATGGCCGGATTGTAAGGCTGATACAGGTAGGAGACCCGTTCATTCATCCGGTCAGCAGCCATAGTATATTGAATCAGATCGTTCGTACCAATACTGAAGAAATCAACTTCCTTCGCGAACTGGTCTGCAAGTACCGCAGTGGAAGGAATCTCAACCATAATACCCAGCTGAATCTGATCCGATACCTCCTTGCCTTCTTCACGCAGCTTAGCCTTTTCTTCCAGCAGCAGATCGCGGGCTGCACGGAATTCACCCAGGGTGGCAATCATCGGGAACATAATGCGCAGATCGCCTTGCACACTTGCTCTCAGCAAAGCACGCAGCTGGGTACGGAAGATATCCTGACGGTCCAGGCAGAGCCGGATCGCGCGGAACCCGAGGAACGGATTCATTTCCTTCGGAAGCTCCAGGTAAGGCAGCTCCTTGTCTCCGCCGATATCCAGTGTACGGACAACAACCGGCTTGCCTTGCATATTCTCAAGCACGGTGCGGTAGGCATTATACTGAATTTCCTCGGAAGGCAGCTTGTCGCGGCCCATGTAGAGGAACTCGGTACGATACAGGCCTACGCCTTCACCGCCATTGTCGATTACGCCTGCAACATCATTCGGCGTACCGATATTGGCAGCCAGCTCAACATGCTTGCCGTCTGCGGATACCGTAGGCTCTTCGCGCAGCTTTTTCCATTCTGCGATCTGCAGATCGTACTCCTTCTGCTTGCCTATGTACAAGGCTACTTCAGCTTCACCGGGATTAACCAGCACGTCCCCGCTTAGTCCGTCTACAATGATAAGATCTCCGGCTTTCACCTCAGACATTACATTCTTGGTGCCGACAACTGCCGGTATTTCCAGTGAACGGGCCATAATCGCCGAGTGTGAGGTGCGTCCGCCAATATTGGTGGTGAAGCCTTTTACATATTTGCGGTTAAGCTGTGCTGTATCTGAAGGCGTCAGATCCTCTGCAATCACAATAACCTCTTCGCTGATTTCCGCCGGGCTGACATAGGAAATTCCCAGCAGATGGTTCAGCACACGTTTGGTTACATCCCGCATGTCTGCTGCACGTTCCTGAAGATAAGTGCTTTTCATATTCTCGAACATTTCGATGAACTGATTAGCGACCTCCTGCAGCGCATAGTCCGCGTTTACAGCTTCCTCACGGATTTTGTCCATCACCGGGCTGATCAGCTCAGGATCCTCCAGAATCAGCAGATGGGATTCGAAAATCTCCGCTTTCTTCTCTCCCAGCTCTGCCAGCGTACGTGCCTTAATCCGCGCCAGTTCACCCTTGGAAATCTCCAGGGCGCTCTCCAGCTTGACAATTTCAAGCTCCACATCGCTAACGGTGGTCTTCGTGATGGTGTAGTCCGGATGCTTCAGGATAAACGCTTTAGCAACAGCAATACCTGCGGAAGCTGCGATGCCTGAAATCTTAATCATTGAGCTCGCCCAATCCCTCTTTGATCATTACATCCTGAAGTGCGCCAAGGGCTTCTGCTTCCTGGCCGCCTTCAGTGATCAGGGTCAGGGTATCGCCGCTTTCCAGTCCGAGTGACAATACACCAAGAATAGATTTCAAAGTAACCTTCTTGCCCTTTGCTTCGGCAAAAACCTCTGTGTCCTTAAACTTGGTTGCTGTATTGACCAACGCTGTGGCCGGACGCGCGTGAATTCCGTCTTCGTCGATAATTCTGAATGTTGTTTGCATGTTTCTCTCCAACTCTCTTTATAGTTTATGGTTTCAGCTATTACTGCTTACTAAACAAGAAAAGGCAAAACCACACCTTTGTTAAGGTAGCGGTTTTGCCTGATTTAACAGTAACAACCCGAAAAATATACACTACTTTTTATAACATAACTCTGGCAATATAGCAAATCACTGTGCCTCTCCGCTGTTGCAGATAGAATCCAGATGAATGTTCAGTACCCGGATGATCCGCTGTTTGTTCAGCCGTTCAGGCTCCAGCATGGCGTGCAGGGCTAGTCCGTCGACCACGGCATACAGCCGCTCAGCCTCATTATCCTTATCCAGCTCTTGCCGGAGCAGCCCGTGCCCGTCCAGATAATCAATCAGCTGGATGACAAGCGGATAGATAGCGTCACTAAGCTCACTGTTAGGTTCTCCGGCTGACTTGAGGTGGAAGATAAATGCGAACCACACCTCCATCTCAGCCATGCTGCTGTCGTCTACGGGAAGCAGCTCCAGCAGAACCCTGGCAACCTGTTCTCTGGGAGGAAGGTCCGTCTGCATGATGTTCACGATCCGTCCAGTCACCCGTTCCTTCACCAGATTCATGGCAAATACCAGCAGCTCATGCTGGGTAGAGAAATAATGGCGCAGCGCCCCCAGGGATACACCCGCCTCAGCAGCAATATTACGCACAGTTGCCCCTTTGATCCCCTGATGGATAATGACACGCCAGGTCGCTTCTGCAATATTCGATTTCCGCTCTGAATGATCTACTATTTTTGGCATGTCCATATTGTAGCATAACCTAAACTCGAAACACAATTTAAATAATACAGTTGTATTGTTTAAATATCGCTGCTATACTTCCGTTATTACCAAAAATAATCCAACAAGAGGTGCATTATGAATCTGGTAGCATGGGCAATTGTCGCCTGCGAAGTGTTATTCTGGGTTGTCATTCTTGCCGGTTTCACGGCACGGTATATCTTCAAGCGCAACACGCTGGGCCTGATTTTCCTGGTGCTGACTCCGGTGCTGGACATCATTCTGCTGGTCATCTCCGGTGTGGATCTGGCCGGGGGAGCTTCCGCTACGACGGCGCATGCGCTTGCGGCTGTGTACATTTCAGTGTCCATTGTGTTCGGTAAAAGCATGATCGCCTGGGCGGATGAACGCTTCCGCTACTATGTCACCAAGCAAGGGGCGCAGCCGGTCAAACGGTACGGCCTGGAGCATGCCCGGCATTATTTCAAGGGCTGGGTGAAGCATCTGCTCTCTTTTGTGCTCGCCGCAGGTATTCTCTACGGACTCATTGTGTGGATTGACGACCCCGCCCGCACGGAAGCGCTGTTAAGCATCCTTACGGTATGGTCCGTTGTCGTCGGCATTGATCTGATCATCACCGTTACCTATTTCATCTGGCCGAGACAGGTTAAAGGCAGCGCCCGCTGAAACATCTTCCATACCGTCATCACGGTTTATTCGCCTGTTCTTATATTTTTGACCGTCCGGTTCTCCAGTGTGAAATTCCGGTAGATTCGCTCTCCGCCTTCGCCTGTTGGGGCTTGTGCCAATAATCCTACCTTGATCGTTTCTCCCACTGGAAGGTTAAAGAAGCGCATCATATCAAACCTTATACCATCTGTCGAATAATGAAATGCGAAGGCATTACCGGATCTGGAGGCCTGCAGCCATACCTCATTGCCGTCGATATTACAGCCGTTCGCATCATCCGAGGTCTGGTTCGTTACTACACTGACCACAGCGTGAGTATCGAAATCTGTCAGCTCAAAGCAGGCTTTGGCCCAGACCGTCAGGTCCTGCATCACCATAATGGAAGAAGAATCGTAGGTATCCCGGAAGTCATGGCTTACCTTCACCCGCAGCACGAAATCTCCGGACACTTCTGTATAGAAGAAAGGCGCATTGGTCAGACTCTCAGGGGTAAGCCCTTCTTCAGCAATAGCACCGTTGTTGCAGAAAAAGTCGCTGTTAGCAGTGGCTTCTAATATAATAGCATCATCCTCAAACCTGATGTTTCCCTCATTCATCCACTTGTACGTACTGAAATCCGCTAATGCCATTCATTATTCCTCCCATTTTTGGATAATTCTTATTTATTGCAAACGCATTCTCTTAATATACCAAAAATATAAATCTATCTCAAAAAGTATATTTATGTAATTTGAAAATATATGTGTTGACTTAAACCATGGTTTAAGTCGTATCCTATTCCTGTCGACAACTAATCAACCCCCATGGAGGTCTCCAGATGAAATATGTTTCCATTAGCGAAGCTGCAGCCCAGTTAGGAATTCCGGAATCAACGATCCGTTATTATGAGAAAAAGGGATTATTGCCACAGATGGAGCGTGATGAAGCCGGGCGGCGGATATTTTCAGAGGATCGTATTGCATTCCTCAAGATCATTATTTATCTGAAAAATACACACATGCCTATCAGCAGTATCAGGCAATATGTGGACTGGATGTTAGAAGGGGACAGCACGACTGAACTCCGGCTTAAAATGTTTCAGGAGCACAAGCAGGCTGTGTTGGCGGAGATTGCACTCATGACAGAATCCCTGCAGGGCATCGACAAGAAAATTGCCCGTTATACAAATTATTTATCAAAATAATGGAGAAGAGGTTCTAAAATGAAACTTACAGGAAACACAATTCTTATTACAGGCGGAGGCTCAGGAATCGGGCTCGCTTTTGCCGAACGCTTCATCAATGGAGGAAATACAGTCATCATTACCGGACGGCGTGAACAGGTCCTGCAGGATGCCAAGGACAAGTTCCCCGGCCTGATTACCCGTGTAAGTGATTTGAATATAGAATCCGAGCGTACCGCCTTGTTCGACTGGGTAACTGCGAACTATCCCGAAGTGAATGTGTTAGTGAACAATGCCGGGACCCAGCAGCGCTTCAATGTACTCAAAGCAGATGCGAAGAACAATTGGGCCTATTTCAATCAAGAAATCACAACTAATCTTGAAGCGCCGCTTCATCTGGCTATGCTGTTCGCACCATTATTCGCAGAACGGGAAGCCTCGGCGATCCTTAACGTTACCTCAGGATTGGCTTTTACACCGTTTGCCATTGGACCCATCTATTCAGCGACGAAGGCGGCGCTTCATTCGTTCACCATGAGTCTGAGACTCCAGCTCTCTGATACATCTGTAGAAGTCATCGAAATTGCGCCTCCGGCAGTGAACACGGATCTCGGCGGAACAGGACTGCATGTGCACGGCGAACCGTTAGATGCGTTTACGGATGGAATCTTCCAGGGATTAGCGGAGGGACTGCAGGAAATCGGCTACGGCACTTCGGTGGACCGGCTGCGCATGTCACGGGATAAGATCGACGAATATGCTGACAATATGTATCAGGCAATGAAGAGTTATATTGAATAACATAATCATTGCGAGCATTACGCTTGGTATACAAACAACCCCGCCGCAAATGGACGGGGTTTATTTTTTATTGAAACCTGCCGGGTACGGAAGCCGTAGTACGGGTAACTAACGATTAAAGCCGCACTGCAATGGCTACTACAACCTAAGAGGAGGAAACAAGATGTTCAAGAAAATTCTTGGTAAAGTCCTGCACTCCGTAGAGCAGTCCAAACATGGCGGACACCGCAGACATTCGAGCAGTAATAAAGGGAGGCCAGTCTCCAGAAGGCATTCAAGCAGCAGCCACGGATACAAACGGCATTCCTCTTCAGATGCCCGCCGCGGAGGAACCGGACACAAATACTATAAGAACCGTTACGGCAGTTCAAGCTGATGTCAGCTTGATTACTTCCTACACATTCATAAGGCGCCTGTCAGCATTTGGCTGAGGGCGCCTTTTTTTGAACAGATATCAACGCAGCAGACTCTTATACAATTCTCCGGCTTCACGGATAAATACAGCAGTGTCCGGATAGGCCTCCTGCTCCCCCAGCAGCCGGGACAGCATCTGCAGCATTCCCGGCGACAGCTCCAGCTCTTCCCGCCAGCTCCGCTCCGCCCCTCCCCGTACAGGCTTATAACCGGAATACAGCATGAACAGCATCAGTTGTCCTACATCGTACAAATCCGAGGCGATTACCGGCGGCCTACGTTCAGGCATTATATCCTTCGTTTTTCGCTTCCGCGGCTGCTGTGCCGTATCCGCCTCTCCAATCTTTGCTGCCAATCCGAAATCAATTAAGTACAGGTCTTCATTCTGGAGGATCACATTGGGAATCCGCAGATCAAGGTGAACGTATCCGCGCGAATGGACATGGGCAACCAGCTCCATCAGCTTCAGCGTCGTGGCCAGACACTCCCGTTCACCGTAGACGATCTGCTCATCAAAGATCAAATCCTCCAGCGTCTTCCCCGCTATATAATCGGTAACCAGCCAGTTCAAGCCTTTATATTCGAAATAACCGCGGTATTTAAAAATATTAGGATGATCCATTGCCTGTAGAATGGCACTCTCCCTGGCAAGCATCGCCCGTCCAACCGCTTTCTTGCTGGGTCTGGACTGTTTGAGCGCCCGGAGAGTGCCTTCTCCAGAGTCATAGCAGCGGTAAGTAAGCCCATAGCTGCCCTCTCCGAGCAGGCGGTCTATCTTATATTGTCCGCCAATTACAGCCCCTTCCGGGAAGGGATAATCCTTCCAGGCCCGGATGAATCCGCGCCATCGTTCAAATGCCATAACCATAACACTCCCCTTTCCGCTTCCTGCACCAGATAGAGTATCAGTAGCAGTATTATCTCACAGATGACGGTATCTGGCACCGGAGGAACGGCAGGACAGCACTTGAGCAGGGAGTTAGCTACAGGAAAAAGAGGCTGTCCAACCAGCCATTTCATGGCTTTTGGAACAGCCCCTTAGTTAAGTATCATAAATGTTGTAAGTTTTGCAACTTTAGCTCAATAATAACCGGCTGTTCGCGAGGATTCCTGTATGAAATACAAC
Organism: Paenibacillus borealis; assembly: GCF_000758665.1. Lineage (NCBI taxonomy): Bacteria > Bacillati > Bacillota > Bacilli > Caryophanales > Paenibacillaceae > Paenibacillus > Paenibacillus borealis. The sequence goes on along the minus strand of NZ_CP009285.1, from coordinate 2,594,969 downwards.
AATTATCCCGCGCAACCGCTTAGACGAGCAGAAATCCTGCCTTTTGTATAACAATTTCCGAATTGGTTCGAATTTAAGAGGGAAATGTTGTATTTTGTGCAGGATTAAGCTCCTCAGAACACTCTCTTCTTATCCCGCTCCTCAATTAAGATCTGCACCGACTCCTTGAACCGCAGCGCATGTACAATCTCCCGCTCCCGCAGGAACTTCAGGCTGTCCTGCAGATCCACGTCATCCGTCATATCGATCAGCCACTGGTATGTAGCCCGGGCCTTTTCTTCGGCGGCAATGTCCTCGTAGAGGTCAGCCAGCGGATCACCTTTGGCCTGGATATACGCAGCTGTCCAGGGGACCCCTGCTGAATTCTGGTAGAACAGCGCATGATCCCGCTGTGCATAGTTTGGGCCCAGTCCGGCGGCTTCCAGCTCGCTGATCGATGCATCTTTTGTCAATTTATATATCATTGTAGCAATCATTTCCAGGTGTGCGAATTCTTCAGTCGAAATATCCGTTAATACGCCGATTACTTTATCTGGAATCGCATACCGCTGATTCATATACCGCAGGGCTGCCGCCAGTTCTCCATCCGCACCGCCATATTGCTCCATCAGATAACGCGCCATCCGCACATCGCATTTGCCGACACGCACCGGGTACTGCAGCTTTTTCTCATAAATCCACATTCGTGTACTTCCCCCTCCTTAGGCTTATTCATTCCTGACCCGGGCAGCCTAGACTTGCCATGGCCAGGGGCTCTGGCTCCATTCCCACGGACATTTGGAATATGCGCGGCCGAAGTTCTGCAGCGGCCCGTATAGCTCCTGGAACTGGTTCGCCAGCTTCGTGCGCTCGAAGGTCAGCTGATTGAACTGCTCTATGGCCTTCAGATCCTCCGGATGAGTGTCCAGGTACAGGTTCAGCTCCACCAGTGCGAAATCGAGCACCTGCAGCTGCTCCAGCATTTCGTAATAGCGGGGTTCGCAAGGATTAGCTTCCATAACCTACTTCCCTCCTTTGGACTTGGACTCATACGGGCTGAACAGCGCGGGCCACAGCGTTCCGTACTTCAGCGCTTCCGGCAGGGAGAACTGCGGCAGATTCGGGGGCTGGAAATTAATGAATTGGTTCGGCGGCACAACATACGTCTTGAACGGCACCGGCGGGCAGGGATCAAACGGTCCCCTGTATGGTGTCCATACGCGTTCCTGGGAGTTCAATGATCATTCCTCCTCTTAAAGAGTTTTGACGGCATTCCTTCATAATTCCAGATCTCTTATCGTTACCTTCGTAACTAACTTATGACGGTCCCCGTGCTGAAAAGAACAGCTGCGCAAAAAAACAGGGCGCATCCGCTAGCCTCGTCATGGCCTGGATGCACCCTGTTGCAAATATAACCGCTATCAAGTGGACTCCCGCACCACAAGCTCACAAGGAATATTCAACCGCACGGCTGCCTGCCGTCCGCCATTCAACTGCTGGACCAGCAGCTCCGTCCCTTTGCGGGCAATTTCATAGAAAGGGAGCTGCATGGAGGAGAGTCCGGGGCTGGTATGCTCAAGATAAGGCAGGCTATCGAGGGCAATGACAGACATCTGGCCGGGAACCGGGATGCCCAAATCGCGGGCCAGATTCAGAATCTGCAGCCCATAAGTAGCCCAGCAGGTGACGATACCGCCCGGCTGCCTGCTGCTGTCGAGCTCCGCCAGAATGCCGGAGGGGTCCTGCTTCCTGAAATCACGGGGCAAATGTACAATCCAGCTCTGAGGGCTGCCTGTCAGCGCCAGAGCATCCTCGTAGCCGCTAATTCGGTCACGTTCGGTCCGGGGCAGGAACGGGGTCTTATGATCTTTGTCCATCGGTGCGATGTAGAGCAGATTGCTGTACCCGCGTTCGTGGAGATGCCTGCAGGCATCATAGCCATTTTGGTAAAAATCTATATTGACATAGCTGGTATCCTTGTCTGCCGTAGATCCATAAATGACCACGAACGGTATGCCGTGCCGCTTGAACATTTCGATATACTGCTGCTCCTGCCGGGAATCTCCCGTGTGGGCTGAGGCGATAAAGAGAATACCGTCGATTCTTTTCTCCTCAAAAAAACGGATCCATGAAGAGTCCTCGGACAGGTCGGAAGCTGCATTGCACATCGTTACCGTGTATTCCAACGTATTAGCAGCATCCAGGATTCCGTTAATGATCTCTAGGAAATACAAGTGCTTGATGTTATAGGCAGTGACGACTCCGATGGCATTGGCCCGCTTGGAACGCATGCCCCGCGCGAGATGATTGGGCTTGTAGTCAAGCTCTTCAATGGCTTTCCAGATCTTGCTGCGTGTAGCCTCAGTGATGGTCTGCCCCTGGGTATTGTTAATTACAAAGGAGACGGTGGACAGAGAGACCCCCGCCAGCTTAGCTACGTCTTTCATTGTATGTCTGTTACGCATCGGTTCACCAACTAAAATGTTTTTGTTCCTATTATAAACAATTCATTCAAGGTTAACAATAATATTTGACAAGGCTATCTATACATACTAGTATATTAACAAAAACGTTTTAGTTAATGGAGGATAACAAATGAGCGATCTATTTCGCAGCAAGACAGTAGCCGAAGCGCGATGGGCCAGTTTTGAGAACCCTACCGGAGCCAAAGGTGCCGGAGGCCAAACCAATCAAGGATGTAAAGGACATCCCTTTGAACGGCTGGAGGCAGGAGAAACCAAGGTGCTGATGGATGTCCAGGGCAGTGGAATTATTCAGCGGATGTGGATGACGGTAAGCGACCGTTCACCTCTTATGCTCCGTTCTCTGCGGCTGGACATGTTCTGGGACGGAGCGGAGCATTCGGCCGTATCGGCTCCGCTGGGTGATTTTTTCTGCGCAGGCCTTGGCCGGCTTGTCCCGTTCGAGAATGCCCTGTTCTCCAGCCCGGAGGGGAATTCGTTCAATATGATCATTCCTATGCCATTCCGTACCCGGGCAGTAGTCACGCTGACGAATGAGTCGGACAGCTCACTCCATCATCTTTTCTATGATATTAATTATTCGTTAATGGCTGCTGAAGCAGACTGGCTGTATTTCCATGCCTACTGGAACAGAGAGAAACGGACTACACTGGGTCAGGACTATACGATTCTCCCCTCAATTCAAGGAACAGGACGGTTGTTGGGGGTCAACATCGGTGTCGCCACCGATCCGAAATATGCGGGAAGCTGGTGGGGCGAAGGGGAAGTCAAGCTGTTCCTTGACGGCGATACGGAGTATCCGACGCTGGTGGGGACCGGCACAGAAGATTACATTGGTACCGCCTGGGGACAGGATACCTTCACCCACCGCTATCAGGGCTGCCTTACATGGGATAAGACGGATGGCTCAGGCAGCTTTTACAGATTTCATATTCCAGACCCTATTTACTTCAGAGCAGATCTCAGGATGACGATCCAGCAAATCGGCGGTGCTCCCAAAGAAGTGATCGCCCAAATTGCCGCCCGTGGCGGCCGGTATAAAGTGATTACGGCGGATGCAGAGGGCGTATTCACCCGCTTTCTCGCGGAGGATTGCACCAAGAGCTGGGAGGATGACAGCTTTGGCGCAGCCGCCTGGATGAATTTCCTGCGTGAGGATGACTTCTCCTCTACCGCTTATTTTTATCTGAACCGCCCGGACAACGGCCTTCCGGGAATCTTGGAGGTTGCAGCGCGCAGGGATTCCCTTCAACACGCGATTACGAGTGAACAAAACACCCGGACTGGTGAATAGATTTATAATAGCCTGCACTCACTCGTCTGCAAGCTTTTCTCTTCTTTACTTCCCGCCTCTCCCAACTAAAAACAGGGTACATCCGCAGCCTCGTTATGGCCCGTAGATGTACCCTGTTGACATTCAGCCGCTAATCCGGCCATTTCCCGTCTTACTCTTTATCTTCCTCAGCATCCTCCGCCGCCTCTTCCGTCACCGGCGGAGTCTCGCGGTGGATATTAATCCGCGTGATCCGCAGCCGGGTGGATTCCTCCACCTCAAAGGTGACGTCACCGACGACTATCTTTTTGCCTTTGGACGGATTCCCCTCCAGCTCCTTGAACAGCCAGCCGCCAATGGAATCCACTTCATCATCTTCGATAATGACACCTGTAAGATCATTGACGTCTTCGATCAGCATACGGCCTTCAACGGAAATATATTCTCCGTTGCGCTCCACACTGGGACGTTCATCCTCGAATTCGTCATGCAGATCGCCGACGATCTCTTCCAGAATCTCTTCGGCGGTCAGCAGCCCCGCCGTCCCGCCGTATTCGTCTACGACCAGGGTCAGCTGAGCCTTGTTCTTCTGCATCAGCCGCAGCGCGTGGCTGATCTCCATCGATTCCGGCACATTCAGAATCGGCCGGACCAGCGAGGCCAGGTCATTCTGCTGCTCCAGCGGAGCGAAGAGGAGGTCCGTAATATGGATGAAGCCGATAATCCGGTCCTTATCCTCGAAGGCTACCGGATAACGGGAATGCTTCGTTTCTGTAATGATCCGCATATTTTCTTCCAGCGGGAGATTGCTGTACAGTACATCCATATCCGTACGCGGAAGCATGACTTCACGGGCCAGCAGATCAGAGAATTCGAAGATGTTGTCCATCAGCTTCATCTCGTCCTTGTCGATAACCCCGCTCTTCGCACTCTGATTCATCAGGATACGGATCTCCTCTTCCGAGTGGGCAGCTTCGGCTTCACTGGCCGGTTCAACACCAACCAGCCTCAGCAGTGCATTAGCCGACGCATTCAGCACCCAGATGAAGGGCAGGAACACATTATAGAAGAACATCAGCGGAGCGGACAGCAGCAGCGCTGAGCCTTCAGTTTTTTGAATCGCCAGGGACTTCGGTGCAAGCTCACCCAGCACAATATGTAAGAAGGTAATAATCGAGAACCCGATAATCACAGATACCGTAGAGATCAGGGTCTGATCCGATACGCCAAGCTGATACATCAGCGGTTCCACCAGCAGCTCAGAGATCGCCGGTTCTCCGACCCAGCCGAGTCCCAGCGAGGCGAGCGTAATCCCGAACTGGGTGGCAGACAGATACGAATCCAGTCTTTTATTGACCTTCAGCGCATACCCGGCCATTTTGTTGCCTTCGCTGACCAGCTGGGTCAGACGTGACTGTCTGACCTTTACCAGCGAGAACTCCGCCGCAACGAAGATCCCATTCAATAATACGAGCACCAGAACGAGCAAAAGATTAAGCACTAAGCTTCCTATGTCAAATTCCGTATGCACTATAATAACGCCCCATTTCTACAGAGTGATCGCTTTTCTTGTCTTGAAATCAACCTCAGGATAATACATATCGGCTACCAGAAGGTTGGGCCCGCAGCAGCCGGCGGCATCGCAGTAGCAATTCACTTTCTGATTCAGCGGATGCTTAGTCTGCCACTCGGTGAAAATGTCATCCAGCCTGGTGCTGCTGATATTGCCAAATGCAGAAATATCGGCGAAATCTGTTACGAATACATCGCCCGTAAATAAATTTACGTTCACCCGGTTTCTTCCGTCCGGGTCATTGCGCAGAGTAACATTCTTCTCACTGCGCAGTCTGCGCAGCAGCTGCTGGTCTTCCTCCAGGAAGCTGCAGGCGAAGAACGGCAATGTGCCGAACAGCATCCACATCTCAGGGTCCCGGGCATCCAGCAGGGAATGAATGGCTGCATTCATCTCTTGGAGTGACAATACGGGCAGCTTGGAAGCAAAGCTGGAGGCATACATCGGATGCACCTCATGGCGTCTTGCCCCCATCTCCCCGATCAGCTTGTGGATCTGCGGGAGCTTGGTATGCGTACGGTAATTAATCATCGACTCCGCCGAGATCAGCATACCGTCCTCGCTAAGCCGGCGGGAATTCTCCAGCATGGTGTCATACAGCCGGTAGGCGGCTTCCTTCGAGACCGGATGCCCGCTGTTCGCGAAGCCCACCTCGTGGAAGTCATCCCCGTTAACATAGTTGAAAGAGATATGCATGACATCCAGGTATGGAAGCAGCTGCTCATAACGGGAATACGGCATGGTAAGATTCGAGTTGATCTGAGAACGGATCCCCCGCTCACGTGCATATTTCAGCAGCGGCACGATGGTGTTCTCCACCGTTCCGGCACGGAACATCGGCTCCCCGCCGGTGATGCTGATGGTCTGCAGATGCTCTACCTCTTCCAGACGGCGCAGCATATTGGTGAGTGGCAGCAGCTCCCCTTCTTTCATAGTCAGGCTGTCTCCAACTGCGCAGTGCTCACAGCGCATGTTGCACAGATTGGTCACCGTCATCTCTACGCTGGTCAGCACATGCCGCCCGTGCTGGCGAAGAGAGGTAATCGGATCCCAGGGATCGTACTCCGGCGACAGCTCTTGTACAGGTATTGACGATGATGATGGCTCTAATATACTCATTTCTTGATGCTCCTTTAATGCTTATTCCTTATTATTAACCCAAAACAATTGAAAAAGAACGATAACTTACGCTATATCATACCACGACAAGCGAAAAACTGCGCATCTGCCGCTTATTTGCTGTAATTTCAAAAAAACAGCAAGGCTGAGAATACAGCTCCGCAGCCAAGCGGACGCCTGTATTCTTTCCTCGCTGCTAACAACGCTAATCAAGTGCTCTTCACTATAATTTCTCCGCCATCAGTCACATCTACAATGACTACAGAGAGGGCTTTGCCCAGGTCATGCTCATAAGGGGTGACCGGTTCCCCTTCCGGGCCGTTAAGCACACGTACAACGGGTCTGTGCGGTATGCTGGGATCAATCTTGACCACAACACCGCTCTCGCCGGTGCTAAGCTTGACGGTAAGCCCCAGAGGATAGATCGCCACACGGTCTCTGAAAATCTCCAGCTGCTTCTGCTCATACAGCGTGCCGGAGCCGACGTACAGTGCCTCGACCGCCTGATGCGGCAGCATGGCTTTTTTGTAGATCCGGTTGGAGGTCATCGCATCATAGGAATCCGCCACACCCAGCCACTTCGCATATTCATGAATCTGCGGACCAGTCAGACCGCGCGGATAGCCGGAACCGTCGATCCGCTCATGATGCTGCAGTGCACAATGGGCCGCGAGCAGCGGGATATTCGGCTCTTCCTTAAGAATCCGGTAACCGATCTCGGTATGCGCCTGCATATGCTTGAATTCATCTTCACTAAGCATCCCGGGCTTCTGAACAATTTTGACCGGAATCTGTGTCTTGCCGATGTCATGCAGCAGCGAACCGAGTCCGATGACCCGCAGTTCTTCCTTGCTGTAGCCATGGGCAATGCCAAGCACCAGTGTGTAGAGGCATACGTTCAGGGAATGCACATACAGATAGTTGTCTGCGGTGTGCATATCCAGCAGCATAATCATCGGATCTTCCTGAGCCGACATATCGTCCAGTATGGAATCCATCACTTTGGAGAACTTCTTATCCAGGTGGTAGAAGCCTTTGGTAATTCCCGAAGCGCCGGACATTTGCTGAAATTGATTTCTGATTACCTTGAGCGCCTGATTTCGCGTCTCATCTTGCAGCATTCCGGGAATCACGACATCTTCCGTGACGGAATCCTCTATATAGATATAGCCGATATCGATCTTAGCGAGCCGCTTGATCAGGGCATCAGTAAGCTCTACTCCATCAGCGAGCAGAACCAGTCCTTCATCATTATAAATTTTTTTACCCAGCTTCATTCCCGCCTGAAGCCGATTCACGGATACTAAACGCACCTTGGCTCACTCCTGCCTTTAACGGTAAATTGCTATTCTGCTTCGGAATCCTTGGGTCAAACGCTGTGCCTATACCGTTACCTTGAGCGACCGGACAAGCGCATGTATGTAAGTCTGCATCTCCTGCCCGGTGATGCTAAGCCGGGTGAGCTTAACGCATAATGAACAGCCAGAAGACGGCCGCAAGTATGAACCGGTAAATCGCGAAATGGGTCGGTCTGATCTTCTGGATCATCCTCATGAACAGAACAACTACCACATAGGCCACCACGAAAGAAATCACGAAGCCAATGGCGAAATACCAGATCGTATCATTCGTGAAATTGCGGTAGGAATCCAGCAGTTCATAGCCCGAGGCCGCACACATAATCGGAATCGCGATGAGGAAGGAGAAATCCGCCGAAGCCTTGTAGCTGACCCCGCTGAGCATCCCCCCGGAGATGGTCGAACCGGAACGGGAGAACCCTGGCCAGAGTACGGAAATGATCTGATAGAGTCCGATCGCCAGCGCCTGCCCGTAGGACAGATCATCCAGCTCATGCGCGGTCACGCGAATCTTGCGTTTGTTGACCCATTCCGCGACGATCATCAGAATCCCGCCGGCCACCAGTGCCCAGAGAACCGTAGATGCGCCGAACAGGCCTTTGATGAAATCACGGGCAAAAAAAGCTACGGCGAGCGCAGGCACTATACCCAGCAGCACATGAATCAGGTTCAGGCGTGATGCCGGCATGACTCCGCCTCTGCTTCTTCCGCTGCGGCCGATCCCCAGCAGATTCAGAATCCGCTGGCGGTAGACAATGGCAATGGCCAGAATGGCCCCAAGCTGAATGACAATCTCATACGTCTTCATAATGGAATCCTGCTCGTCAAACCCCAGCAGCTTCGTGGTAAGGATCATGTGTCCCGTTGATGATACCGGGATAAACTCGGTTATTCCTTCTACAATTGCCAGAATTATTGCTGTAATTGTATCCATATAATCCTCCTGATCTAGTCAATGAAACCTGGTGCAGCTATGACTTCTAATGTTTGAATGAATTGCGGGATGTATCAGGTGGCCAGGCTCACCCAGCGGGCAACTTCGCTCTCATCGAGACTCCCCGGGCGCTGGAGCTCCATCCGCAGCAGATCGCGCAGAAAATGAGGCAGCAAATAGACAGGCTCCCGGCCATTCGCTATACTCTCATACCCGGTGCGGAATGTAAACATATCCAGCGTGCCGACGCTATACTCCCGTCCGTCTTCCAGCTTCTCTCCGCCGACAAAAATCGCAATACCGTTATCATACGGCATGACCCTTGGATCGTACAAGATTTTTAATCCGTCGACAGCCAGACTGCCCAGCATATTCCCCCGGAATCCGTAGCCGTAGATTACCTTGTTGCGGTATTCCTCCATTAGACTCTGTTCCAGCGCAGTGCGGATATCCTTGCCGGTGAGCTGTACAATGCACGGATTAATCGGGGAAGGGCATAGGGCATGCAGCATGCCTGCCGTAATATTGCCCTCCGGCAGGGAGCCGAGCAGCTGCCCGGAATTGACAAGCGAGAAGGAGCTGCCCGTGAAGCGGCGGACAGCCTGTGCGAGCAGGTTGCCAAACGGTGATTCGCCCTGCAGGTCGAGCGGCAGCCCGCGGTCGCTGATGGCAACGGTCTCCTGCAGCACCTCACGGCCGCGCTGCAGGTGAATTGCTGCCGCCGGAGCGATGATCTCTTCAGTCAGCGCGCCATTGACTGCGGTACATCCCCCTTCAGCCAGCCGGAAGACTCCGTCCGGCTGCTCCCGCTCGAATACCAGCCGTCCGAGATACCGGCCGAATTTGCCGGCGCCGCATACGGCCGTGCCGCCTATCATCTGCGGCTTCTCCAGCATGTGGTGGGTATGTCCGCCCAGAATGGCATGTACACCTTCCAGATTCTCTGCCAGCTTCTGGTCTGCGGGCAGCCCCAGATGAGACAGAATGATCAGGATATCCACTTGCGGTGCCAGCAGTTCACACTGCTCGCGCAGCGCTTCTTCAGGGTCCAGCACATCCCAGCCCAGCAGGGAGTAGAAGGAAGTGAACGCTGCCGTGGCACCGGTCAGCCCGATCTTGATCCCGTCCTTCTCCAGGATGGCATGGCGCTGCATCCAGTGCGGAGGCTCTCCGGTTGCAGACTCCAGGAAGTTGCAGCACACCACAGGACACTGGATGCCGGTAAATATAGCCGAGAGCCTCTCCTGTGAGAAGGTAAGGCCTTCGTTGTTGCCGATAGTTACGGCATCATATCCGGTCAGATTCATAATATCGATGTTAGCCTGCCCCATCGTGCCTTCCGTCTCTACGGCAGCCCTGTCCATATGGTCGCCAATATCCAGCAGCAGCACCGGACCTTCGCCTGCAGCAGCCTTCATTGCAGAAATCTCTGCCGCGACAGGACTCATCATTTCAAAATGGCTATGTATGTCATTGGTATGAAGAATGGTTAATCTTTGCGGCTCAGGCTTCATAAGCTTGCTTCCCTCCCACTTGTACAGCCGTTTATAGTGTAAGCGGCAGGCTTGTGCTCTTCTAGAGTTAGCATAACATTTTCAGGCTCATTATGGTATATTGTAATCATTATAAGCTGTCCTAACTTATGTAATTACGAGGTGATTAAATCATGCATGTGTCCATTCGACTGTTTGCGGGTCTGGCCGAAGTCATCGGCTCCTCTACTCTGACATTTCATGCCCATGAGTCGCCTTTGACAGCCGGCAAACTGAAAGAACTGCTCTCCGCTTCGTATCCCGATGCTGCTCCGCAGATCAAAGTATCCCTGGTTGCCGTTGACCGGGAATATGCCCCGGATGATACAGAGATTGCCGAAAGCTCCGAGGTGGCATTGATCCCGCCCGTGTCCGGCGGAGAACCTGAAGCTGCCGCTGGCGAGACAGCAGACGGCCTGTTCAGCATTACGGCTCATCCCTTGAAGGCTGAGCTGCTCCTGGAGAAGGTGCAGGATGTTAACCACGGAGCCTCACTCCTCTTTGTCGGCACGACCAGGGAGATGACTGGAGATCAGCAGACAACCTCCCTTCATTATGAAGCTTACGTGCCCATGGCACTGAAGAAGCTGCAGGAGATAGGCCTCGAGATTCAAGAACGCTGGCAGGCTCACTGCGCAATTGCACACCGGATCGGACTCGTAGGAATCAAAGAAGCCAGTGTTGTCATTGCCGTGTCCGCACCGCATCGCGATACCTGTTATGAGGCCAGCCGTTACGCCATTGAGGCGCTTAAAGTCTCAGTCCCCGTATGGAAAAAGGATATCCGGGATTCAGGCTCACAGTGGCTCGGGAAAGATCCCCAGGCTGAAGAATCCTCCAGCTATAAACAGTACTCCTAAACCATTGAATATTCCCGACTTTGTTGCTATGCTGGAAAAAATCGCTATAGTAAGGTGGCATATTCATTGAGAGTACACGTCATGGATCTAAAGCCGGGTGATCATCTGCGGATGGATACCTTCAGCTCACGCGGGCTGCATGTACTCCCCAAAGGATCACGGCTCCAGTTGGAGGAGATCGCCAAGCTGATACAGCATGGCGTAGATTATGTAGATATTGAAACGGTGCAGGAAGAACCCGCACCCTCAAGCAGATCCTCAATCATCCAGGCTGCTTCCGGCAGCTTCGACATCATGATCGATGGTTTTGAATCTCTATATATGGAAGCACTCACTAAGGGAAGCTTCAATCAGTCCGTTGTAGACGATATTCTCCAGCCGACGCTATCCACGCTCGACAAACACAAAGATGTCGTCTCACTCCTTCTGCTGCTTGACCGGGAAGACAATTATACCTACAACCATTCCCTGCAGGTAGGGATGCTATCTTATTATATTGCCTCCTGGCTGGGATATTCCAAGGCGGAGTGTTATGAGATCGGCCGTGCAGGATACCTGATCGATATCGGCAAATGCCGGATCTCCCCTGATATTCTGAACAAACCCGGCAAGCTGACCGCTGCCGAATTCGACGAAATCAAACTACATACGGTTTACGGGCACGAAATCATTCAGAATTCCATGAATGATCCTTTCACAGCTTTAGTCGCCTTGCAGCATCATGAACGTGAAGACGGCTCCGGCTATCCGCACCAGCTTACCAAGAACGATATTCATCCTTATGCCCAGATTGCAGCGGTCGCCGATATATACAGCGCCATGACCTCCCACCGGGTCTACCAGTCCAAGCAGGAGCTGATTTCCGTACTGCGCGAGATCAACTCGCTCAGCTTCGGCAAGCTGAACGGCAAACCGGTACAAGCCTTCATTCAGCATCTGATGCCTAATTTTATCGGCAAACGCGTATTGCTCAGCACCGGAGATATGGGTGTAATCATTATGAACAATCCGCTGGATGTCTTCCGGCCGCTCGTGCAGAGCGAAGGCAAATTCCTTGATCTGTCGCGCGAACGCAAAATTGCGGTCGTGGAGATCTATATGGAATAGCTGGTTGCATATAATTTTTTCAAAAAAAAGGAGATTGCTGAACCTGAAACGGTTCAGCGAATCTCCTTTTCTTGTAACACATTTCTGGTAACGGTCATACATCGTGTTCAGCATAAACCGCAGCCGGTTTCTAGTGTATTAGGGTTAGCAAAGATTCGCCGTTTGTTACTTCGGTTCCGGTATTCTTCAGAACATCGAGGTATTCTGCCGAGTTGGTAACAATGACAGGTGTCGCCGTTACAAAGCCTGCAGCACGGATGGCTTCCAGGTCAAATTCCAGCATTAGCTGACCCTGTACGACCTTATCTCCCTCTTGTACCTTTTTGTCAAAATGTTTACCTTTCAGCTTCACCGTGTTGACTCCAACGTGGATCAGCAGCTCCGCACCGCCGTCCGAAGTAATGCCAATGGCATGTCCTGTCGGGAATACCGTGGTTACCGTTCCGTTCACCGGAGAAGTCAGTCTGCCGGAAGCCGGCTCAATTACAATGCCTTTACCCATTGCGCCGGAAGCAAAAGCTTCATCGGGCAGACTCTCGAGCGGCTGCAATGCTCCTGCCAGAGGACTTACCACCATTTCTTTGTCAATCATCGTTGGTGTGATTGTGTTAACCGGTCCGCTTGTGTTCACAGAAGCAGCACTTTCGGCAGCCGGGTCATCAAACCCAAGTACAAATACCAGAATAGCAGCCAGTACAAATGCTGCAAGTATCCCGATGATTACCCAGATGAATCCTGTTCCGAAATAAGTCGGCAGTGCCAGCAGCCCCGGTAATGAGAAAGACAGTGCTCTTGCGCCGCCTTGTGCGATAATTGCCCCACCGATAGCCCCGGAGATACAAGCGTAGATGAACGGCTTCTTCAGCTTCAAGGTAACCCCGTAAATTGTTGGTTCAGTAATACCGAAGATGGCCGCCAGTGTAGAAGAACCGGCGAGAGCCTTGAGCTGCGGGTTTCTTGATTTCAGGAATACGCCGAAGACTGCACCTGCCTGAGACAGTACCGCCGCACACAGAATTGGCAGCATCGTATCATACCCCAGCGTAGCAATATTGCTTAGCATAATCGGTACAAAACCCCAATGTACGCCGAAGATCACGAATACCTGCCAGAATGCCCCGGCAATAGCCCCGGCAACCAACGGACTAAGATTGTACAGCCAGGTATAACCGGAAGCCAGCCCGTCACTGATTAGTGAACCTACAGGTCCGAAGGCCAGGAACGTGAGCGGAATTACGATTAAGAGCGCGAACATGGGAACCAGAATATTTCTGACCGACTCATGAATGAACGAACGGAACCATTTCTCCACATAGGATTGTACCCATACCGCCAGAATGATCGGAATTACACTGGAGGAATAATTGATCAGCACAATCTTGATCCCCAGGAAGTTCAGCGGGTCTGTCGAACCGACAGCAGCAATTACTGAAGGGTATATCAGCGCCCCGGCTACTGCTATGGAGACAAATTGATTGGCTTTAAATTTACGCGCCGCTGTAACTGCCAGGAACACAGGCAGGAAGTAGAACACGCTGTCCGACGCTGCATTGAGAATCAGATAAGTTCCGCTGGTGCCGCTGATCCATTCCAGCGAGAGAATCAAAGCCAGCAGGCCCTTAAGAATCCCTGCACCGGCGAGCGCCCCGAGAATCGGAGAGAAAATGCTTGAAATAATATCAACAGCTTTGCCCAGTACACCGGTACTTTCGGAGCTTTCGTCATTACCGTTTTTCTCAGCATCCTGCAAAGACGTTTCCTTCATAATCTGCTCAAACACCTGGCTGACATTGTTGCCGATGACGACCTGGAACTGGCCGCTGTTCTCCACCACGGTAATGACCCCCGGCGTTTTTTCAAGCGCTGCTTTATTGGCCTTGCTGTTATCCTTCAATTTGAATCTGAGGCGCGTTGCACAATGAAATACGGAATTCACATTATCTTCTCCGCCAACGAGGGTAATAATCTGTTTGGATAAGTCTTTGTTGTTACTCACTTTGATTTGCTCCTTTATCCTTCTGTATTTGAACAACATCGCTGCAGAGGCGGATTGTGCCAGCAAGTACTAATATTCCCCTCTGCAAACAAGAAAAACCTGAACTCAAGGCAAAAATGGGCGCTAAACACGCTGATTTTGCCATCAGTTCAGGTTTTGCCTGCATTACCAGTTACACCCTGTCCGCTGAAATTATGAAGTTATAGGGTTGCTAAGTATGTGTTATTCCAGGCTGTTGCGATCCGTCACACGCTGTATATGAATCGTCAGATATACATATTCATCCTTGCTCAAGCTCTGTCCATGGGATTTCTCCAAGTACTCATTGATTTTGCTTGCGCATTCGAAGGCTCTGACATAAGTCTGCTTCACCTGGTTGTACAGAAACTCCTCGCCGCTGTTACTGGTCTCCTTCTTCAGGATCCGCATGGAGAAATACTGCAGATGCGTCAGGAACCGTGAATAATTAAGCGAAGTTTCATCGAGCACCACCTTGTAATGATAGGTAACGATATTCAGGATATTCTGGACGATCTCCGTCATCTTGACGGTTGATCTCATCTCATTTCCGCCATCCATTCTGGCATTCACCAGATGCAGAGCAATAAACCCCGCTTCATCTTCACCAAGTGCAAGGCCTGTTGCCTGCTCGATGATCTTGAGGGCATCCAGCCCGATCTCATATTCCTTCTTATAGAAACGTTTGATTTCGAACAGCATCGCATTCTTCAGCATGATACCCTTTTCGAAACGCTGCAGCGCAAAATGGATATGATCGGTCAGTGTCAGATACAGATTATCACTCAGCTCCGTGCCCAGCACCCCGTTTGCATACATCACGATCTCATTGGCCAGCTCCAGATGCACCACTGGAATATCGTTCAGCAGCTCCGTCAGCCGTGCCGTGAATTCATTCTCATTGAGCAGGAAAATCTTGTCCACCTTAGCCGGATCCACATAATCCCCTGCCACCTTGTTGAAGGAAATCCCTCTGCCCATGACAATGACTTCCTTGCCTTTCTGGTTCTTGGTCAGAAGTACATTGTTGTTCAGCACCTTCTCGATAATCATCAATATTCACCCCCCGCCACATAGTTTGTACAAAAAAAGCCTAAGTTGATCCCAATATCATTAAGAAAATGATACTCGCATCAGCTTAGGC
This sequence comes from Paenibacillus borealis, assembly GCF_000758665.1. Lineage (NCBI taxonomy): Bacteria > Bacillati > Bacillota > Bacilli > Caryophanales > Paenibacillaceae > Paenibacillus > Paenibacillus borealis. The sequence goes on along the minus strand of NZ_CP009285.1, from coordinate 2,579,593 downwards.
ATTGCCCGCGTTACCGGTCACAATCCTGTATTACTGTTATTGTAGCATAAAAAAAAGCGATTTCAAGAACTTTATTTTTCCCCGGTTTGAATCCGGGCCTCCAGGGCTAGGCTGTAAGCAAACGGTCATTTGGAGGAGGTTAATTTATGCTTGCAGTTCATCAGCGCCTTGCGGAGCTGTACACCCTTAGTCTGAAGCGGCCGCTGGCGGCAGCGGAACGTGATGAGCAGCAGCACTGCCTGCATGTCAATGCGGTATACTGCTGGGAAATGGCCCGCTTGAATAATGAAGCCATGCTGGCGGCACATACAGAAGACTCGGCGTGGCAGCAGGAGATCAGTGCACAGATGCTGGAGGTCAGAGTAACCGGCAGAGCCGGCAAACGGCAGAGTTAAGTCTGCTGAAGCAAGGCCGTTCCAAGCCTGGATAACAAAGCAGCAGCCTTTCCCCTAAGTCAGGGATCAGCTGCTGCTTCTGCTGTAACTTATAAGAAGCGGAACTGCGCTTCAATTAATCCGTTATAGATGCCGTCGCGCTTAGTAAGCTCGGCGTGGTTGCCTTCTTCCTTAATCTCGCCGTGATCCAGCACCACAATCTTATCCGCATGGCGGATGGTGGAAAGCCGGTGGGCTACGATGAACGAGGTCCGGCCCTGCAGCAGCAGCTTCAGCGCTTCCTGGATCTTGATCTCCGTCTCCGTATCGATACTGGCTGTGGCTTCATCCAGAATCAGAATCCGGGGATCAGCCAGCAGCGCCCGGGCGAAGGACAGCAGCTGACGCTGACCCATGGACAGTGCGCTGCCGCGCTCCTCGACTTCGGTCTCATAGCCGCCCGGCAGCTTCATAATGAAGTCATGGGCATCTACCGCCTTGGCGACCTCCTCGATCTCTTCATCGGTCGCAGTCAGCCGTCCGAAGCGGATGTTGTCCCGGATCGTTCCCGAGAAGATGAAGGTATCCTGGAGCACGATCCCGATCTGCTCCCGCAGACTCTGCAGGGTTACATCACGGATATCCCTGCCGTCAATCGTGATGTCGCCGCTCTTGATGTCATAGAACCGGCCGATGAGATTGATGATGGTACTCTTACCGGAGCCGGTATGGCCTACGAGGGCAATCGATTGGCCGGCTTTCACATCGAGATTAATGCCTTTGAGCGCGGCTCGGCCTTTTTCATATTCAAATACTACCTTGTTAAAGTGAATGTCTCCCTGAATCTTGGAGAGCGGCGTTGCTCCGGGCTTATCCTGAACCGCAGGCTGCTCATCGAGATACTCGAAGATCCGCTCTGAGGAAGCCATTGCGACCAGCAGCTGATTGTACATCTGGCCTAGGCGGTTGATCGGGTCCCAGAAGTTACTGACGTAAGTACTGAAGGCCACCAGGAAACCAACGGTAAGCTCACCGGACTGGATCAGATAAGCCCCGAACCAGAAGAGGATCATCGTTCCGAAGCCTCCGGTGACTTCAATAATAGGACCGAACGCCTGGTTCATTGCCGAAGCCTTGTTCCAGGATTTCCGGCTGTCCATATTCATGGCATCGAAATAATGCATATTTTCTTCTTCCTGGGTATAAGCCTGGGTTACGCGAATTCCCTGAATCGACTCATTCAGATGGGAGTTGATCCGCGAATTCTTCATCCGCACATCCTGCCAGGCAATCCGTATTCTCTGCCGCAGCTTGGTGGAGATCAGGAACATAACCGGTACAGTAATCATTACCGCAAGTCCCAGCTTCCAGTTGATCAGCAGCAGAATGACCATAATGCCGACCAGCTGCACGCAGTCGATCATCAGGTTGACGACCCCGTTCGTGAACAAATCCTGCAGCGAGTTGATATCATTCGTCACCCGCACCAGTACCGATCCAGCCGGTCTTTTGTCAAAGAAGTTGAAGGAGAGCTTCTGAATATGGCGGAAAAGATCCGAGCGCAGATCATAGATGACCCGTTGCCCGATCACATTCGTATATTTAATCCGGTACACGCCGGCGATCCACTGGATCAGATATAGCACAATAACACTGGCCGTCAGCGTATATAGCAGCGTAAGACTTGAGTTCCCGTCCTCGGGAGCAATTGCCTTATCAATCGCCATACTGGTCAGGAACGGAACCGTCAGCTTCGTCACTGTACCCAGAATCATCATTACCGCGACAAGCGGCAGCATCTGCCTCGCATACGGCTTCATGTAACCGAACAGGCGGGTGAACTGCTTCCAGTCAAAAGCCTTGTCTATAACGTCATCATCCTTATAGACGAAACGCTCCTCCAAAGTCTGTTCCTCTGCCTTGCTGTTATCATTCTCTAGTGCCGCACTTGCGGTCTGCTTGGATGGTTCAAGATTCATGCCGGATCACCTGCCCCTAGTTCATTATCTCTGGCCAAATAATCGGCATATTGAATCCGGTATACATCCTGGTAAGGCCCGGGAACCTCAATCAGTTCCTTATGCGTACCTTGCTGCACCATCTTCCCTTCATTCATCACAATAATCTGGTCGGCATGGCGCAGAGAGGAAATCCGGTGGGCAATGATCAAGGTTGTCCGTCCGCGCATAACCTCCTGGAATCCTGCCTGAATCTCATGTTCAGTCTCCATATCGACCGCACTGGTCGCATCATCCAGAATAAGAATCCGCGGGTTCTTCAGCAGTGCGCGGGCAATGGCAATCCGCTGCTTTTGTCCGCCGGAGAGACCCATCCCGCGTTCACCTACCACCGTATCATAACCCTCCGGCATCTCCATAATGAACTCATGCGCCTTCGCCAGCTCGGCGGCACGGATGATATCATCCATGCTGACATTTTTGAGACCATAGGAGATATTATTGCGGATGGAGGAGGAGAACAGGAACGTCTCCTGGAACACCGTCGAAATCTGTGCCCGCAGACTGCGGACCTGGAATTCACGGATATCCACCCCATCGAGCTTGATACTTCCTTGATTTACATCATAAGCGCGCATCATCAATTGGGTAATGGTCGACTTCCCTGAACCGGTTCCTCCCAGGAATCCGATAACTGCACCGGGATCAGCATGGAAATGAATATCCTTGACTGCCGGCATCTTGTTCCCGTAAGCAAAAGTGACATGATCGAAATCCACTTCGCCTTTCACTTCGGACGGTACAAGCTCAAGTGCATTCTCTTTATCCTTCACATCAATCTGCTGATTAAGGACTTGAAGCACACGTTCTCCGGATGCCTTGGACTGGGTATAGTTGTTGATTTGGAAGCCAAGGCCCCATACCGGACCGATTATATACCAGATCAGGCTGAAGAAAGCGACGAGTTCTCCAAGCGACATATGCTTGTTAATGACCAGTGTACCGCCAACCCCCAGCAATATCGCTACACTGACCGAAGCCAACAGCTCCATCACCGGGAAGAATTTACTCCATAGCTCGGCGGCAAAAATCTGATTTTCCTTATAACGTTCATTACGGTGTGAGAACTTCTCAACTTCGTAAGCCTCTCTGGCAAACGATTTGACTGTTCTCACCCCGGTGACATTCTCCTGTACAGCCGTTGTCAGGGAGCTTAAAGCCAGACGCATCTCCTGAAAGGCCGGGTGAATCTTGGATTCGAATCTGAGTGCAACTACAGCCAGGAACGGCATAGTGATCAGAGTAACCAGCGTAAGCTGCCAGTTGATTGTGAACATCATGATGGAACCGAACAGAACCATGAAAAATACATTCAGCAATTGGGCAAATCCGAAGCCGATGAACATCCGGATCGCTTCCAAATCCCCGGTCAGCCGGGACATCAGGTCACCTGTCTTCGCCGTATCATAATAACGGAAGGACAGGAATTGCAGCTTCTCATAGCAGGCATTGCGCAGCCGGTAGGCCAAGAAATTACCCAGCCGTCCACCGAAGAATCCATGCGCAAACTGCAGGCACGCCTTAACAATAATTACAGCAAGCACACTAAGAGCGAGTACGGGCACCTCAGTAAACTTTAGGGGAACAATAACATCATCAATCAATCTCCTTAACAAATTGGGGGTAATAAGCCCCACTGCAGTTGCGGCCGCCAAACATACAATCGACAGAATCAAATAGTGCAGTTTCTCCCGATAAAAGCCCCGCAGTTGCCTGAGAACATCCATATCTCTCCTCCTTAAAGCTTTACGAAGTAAAGCTACTTCGTAAGCATGGTCTTAGCTTTACGAAGTAAAGCTACTTCGTAAGCATGGTCTTATCCGCTAAACCTCACATCTTAAGCTACCTTTTATATGCGCTTTCAATTTAGGGACTTTAAGCAGTTTATCACCCATGATTTAATGCGGCAAAGGGGAGAAATGAGCATTTTCCTTGTTTTTTCGGAAAAAACAGGGCTTAAGCAGGTAGTAAAGCCCTCCCATAGCTTTAATTCCTCCCATTTCCTCGTAAATACTGCTCAATTAAGATATAGCAAGATTCAACCCTGCGAAACTGCTTTTAAGCCGTCCGTTAAAAGGAATATTATGTATTTTTATTACAAAAGCGCCTCCGCAAGAATTTTACGGAACCCGCCATGCCTATCTCCCCTTAACGCGGACTGAAATTCCGCTAATCGGGCAATTCAGGAGAATCCGTCCGACAAACGGACTCAGATTCCCTTATTTGGCCGCTTCCCCCTACTTTCAGACCGGAAAATACGATATAACGGAATCTCAGTCCGTTTCAGTGCCAATATGGGCTTTTTTGAAGAAATAAGCGCCTCTCAGTCCACCTCACCTTTACTACGCACAAAAAAACGCAAGCAGCAGAACATACAGCTATGCCCGGTGCTTACGCTTATTCGCTAAGTCTATCCGCTAACCCAATTAGCAAAACTCATTCAAAATCTCTTTTTACGCGATTTGCCTGAACATTAATCCTAATTCTTAACCGGACCGTAGCTGGCCACAACCACGCCCGAGGAGAATCTCCGGGTATCTGTCAAATGTAGTCCCTGTTCCTTAAGTCCTTCACCAAAGAGACGTTTGCCGGTGCCAAGCAGCACCGGGAATACCATCAGGCGGAATTCATCCACAAGACCCAGGCTGATCAGGCTCTGGACCAGCGTACAGCTGCCGAATACCAGAATATCCCGGCCCGGCTGCTGCTTAAGCTTACTAATCTCCTCCAGCAGGTTGTCCTTAATGAGACTTGAATTGTTCCATGTTACTTCGGAGAGCGTTGTGGAGACGACATGCTTGGCATAACCGTTCATCATCCCGCCGTAATCCCCGGTCTGCTCCAGCATATTGGGCCAGGCAGCGGCAAATGCCTCATACGTCACACGGCCCAGCAGCAGAGCATCAGCGTCCTTCAATTCTCCGAATTTGTATTTCTCCTGTTCTTCACTTCCATAGGCGAAAGTCCACTGCGGATTCTCCATTACTCCATCCAGCGTCATAAACTCTGATACGACCAATTTTCTCATCGGGGCCTCCTTAAGACCGGAAAGATATAATTTACACGGTTGCTCCTGTGTCCACTACATTATTTCACATTGTATAATTCCCCATACCCCATAAAAATGCCCACAGATCTTAGACAATATTGCGTCAAGAATCTGTGGGCACGTACTGGATATTGCTTGGTTATAATCGAAGATCGAAGCTCCTGTTAACCGATGGAGCCTTCCATCTCGAATTTGATCAATCTGTTCATCTCAACCGCATATTCCATCGGCAGTTCTTTGGTGAACGGTTCGATGAAGCCCATAACGATCATCTGCGTAGCTTCGGCTTCCGTCAGGCCGCGGCTCTGGAGATAGAACAGCTGCTCTTCCGAAACCTTGGATACGGTAGCTTCATGCTCAAGCACGATGTTATCGTTCATGATTTCATTATAAGGAATCGTGTCCGAGGTGGACTGGTTATCCATAATGAGCGTGTCGCATTTGATATTGGATTTCGCGCCTTCTGCCTGACGGCCGAAGGAAGCGAGTCCGCGGTAAGTTACCTTCCCGCCGTGCTTGCTGATCGACTTGGAGACGATCGTGGAAGTAGTGTCCGGTGCCAGATGAATCATCTTGGCGCCTGCATCCTGGTGCTGGCCTTTGCCTGCTACCGCGATCGACAATACCGAACCTTTGGCTCCGCGGCCCTTAAGCACAACTGCCGGATATTTCATTGTCAGCTTGGAACCGATGTTGCCGTCTACCCATTCCATGGTAGCATTCTCTTCGGCAACCGCACGTTTGGTTACCAGGTTATAGATATTCGGTGCCCAGTTCTGAATGGTTGTGTAACGCACACGCGCATTCTTCATGCACAGGATTTCAACGACTGCACTATGCAGGGAGTTGGTGCTATAGATCGGAGCCGTACAGCCCTCAACATAATGCACGAAGCTGTCTTCATCCGCAAGAATCAGGGTCCGCTCGAATTGTCCCATGTTCTCGGAGTTGATACGGAAGTACGCCTGCAAAGGCACTTCACATTTCACGCCTTTCGGAACATAGATGAAACTGCCGCCCGACCAGACTGCGCTGTTGAGCGCGGCGAACTTGTTGTCTGCCGGAGGAATGATGGTGCCGAAGAACTTCTTGAACAGCTCGGGGTGGTCACGCAGTGCAGAATCTGTATCTGTGAAGATTACCCCTTGATCCTCAAGGTTCTTCTGCATGCTGTGGTATACAACCTCAGATTCATACTGTGCCGAGACGCCGGCAAGGAATTTCTGCTCCGCTTCAGGAATACCCAGCTTATCGAAGGTTTCCTTAATCTCGGAAGGCACTTCTTCCCAAGTCTTGCCCTGCTTCTCCGAAGGTCTTACATAATATTGAATGTCCTCGAAATCCAGATCGTCCATATTGCCGCCCCAAGTAGGCATTGGCATCTTGCGGAACTGCTCCAGTGCTTTCAGACGGAATTTAAGCATCCATTCCGGTTCATTCTTAATTGCGGAGATTTCCCGGACAATTTCTTCCGTGAGCCCTTTACCAGACTGGAATATCGACTTATGCTCGTCACGGAATCCATACTGGTACTCTTCCATATCAGGCGCTTTCTTAGCCATGGTGTCAGCCTCCTTGTTTCTAATGTTGTTGATGATTCTCTTCCGTATCTATGCCTTTGCGAAGCGCGTTCCATGCCAGTGTGGCACATTTGATCCGCGCCGGAAATTTATTAACACCGGACAGGGCTTCAATATCTTCGTAGTCTCCGAAATCTGCTTCTTCACCCTTCATCAGAGAGGAGAAGCTGTCCGCCAGCTCAAGCGCATGCGCTACAGTCTGGCCTTTGACCGCTTCCGTCATCATCGAAGCCGACGACATGCTGATTGAACAGCCTTCGCCGCTATAACGGGCGTCCTTGACGACGCCGTCCTCTACCTTAAGCTGAAGCGTAATGCGGTCGCCGCAGGTAGGATTGTTCAGCTCAATCTTGAGTGCATCATCTTCGAATGAACCACGGTTCCGGGGATTTTTGTAATGATCCATAATTACGCGTCTATATAAGTCATCCAAGTTCATAGGCGAAATACTCCTTTGCCTTGATTAAGGCTTGAACCAGCGAATCTACATCCTGTTCCGTATTGTACAGGTAGAAGCTGGCCCGGGCTGTTGAGCTGACCTCCAGCCAGCGCATCAGCGGCTGGCAGCAATGATGTCCGGCGCGGACAGCAATGCCCTCCGCATCCAGCACCGTAGCTACGTCATGCGGATGGACATCGCCAAGGTTGAAGGTGACTACTCCCACCTGGCGGTTCCGGGGGCCGTAGATCGTCAGATCACTGATCTCTGACAGCCGCTCCTCCGCATAAGCGGCAAGCTGCATCTCATGACGGTGAATATTATCCAGTCCGACCTCCTGCAGGAAATCAATCGCGGCTCCCAGTCCAACGGCACCCGCAATAATCGGTGTCCCGCCTTCGAACTTCCAGGGCAGCTCTTTCCAGGTCGATTCGTAGAGACCTACATCATCAATCATTTCGCCGCCAAATTCGACAGGCTCCATAGCTTCCAGCAAAGCCTTCTTGCCGTATAGCGCACCGATTCCGGTAGGCGCCAGCATCTTGTGACCGGACAGCGCATAGAAGTCACAGTCCAGATCCTGCACATCCACCTTCATATGCGGCGTGCTCTGTGCTCCATCCACCACGATTACGGCACCGTTGCGGTGGGCAATTGCTGCAAGCTCTTTGATAGGATGGGTAATCCCCATAACATTGGATACATACGCGATAGCTACGATCTTGGTCTGAGCCGTAATCGTCTTCTCGGCATCCTCCAGTGTCACTGTACCATCCTTCTGCAAAGGAAGGAATTTCAGGGTTGCCCCTGTCTTCTTGGCCAGCTGCTGCCAGGGAATGAAATTGCTGTGATGCTCCATCTGGGTAATTACGATCTCATCGCCCTCTTGCAGGACGGAAGGTCCATAAGATGAAGCTACAATATTAAGTGCACTTGTAGTACCGCGTGTGAAAATAATTTCCTTGGTGCTGCGGGCATTAATGAACTTAGCCAGCTTCTCGCGGGCGCCTTCGTAAGCATCAGTTGCCCGGCTGCCCAGTGTGTGCACCCCGCGGTGAACATTGGCGTTATCCCATTCATAATAAGACTTGACCGCCTCAATGACCTGGCGCGGCTTCTGTGAAGTTGCCGCGCTGTCCAGGTACACTAGCGGGTGTCCGTTAATATTCTGATTCAATATAGGAAATTGCTCCCGGATTGAGCTGCTAATCATTGGCCTAACTTCCTTTCCACAAGAGATTGGAGCTGATTGCGCAGTCCCTCCAGTGGAATTTGCGACACAACAGGAGCCAGGAAGCCGTATATGATCAGTGTTTCTGCGTCATGCCGCGTAATTCCCCGGGACATCAGGTAATAGACTTGCTCGTAATTGACCTGTCCTACGGAAGCGGCATGGCCTGCAGTTACATCATCTTCATCTATAAGGAGGATCGGGTTGGCGTCGCCGCGTGCTTTGGGGCTCAGCATCAGAACCTTCTCGGTCTGCTGCCCGTCCGCTCTTGTGGCACCTTTCTCGATCTTCGTAATTCCGTTAATAATGGAAGTGGCCGAATCCCGCATCACTGCACGGGTAATCATATCACTCGGAGTGTTTCTGCCAAAATGCTGGGCCTGCGTAGTGTAGCTCAGCTTCTGCGAACCGGTACCTACAGCAATTACCTTGGCATCCGAGCTTGATCCGTTACCCTTCAGCACAGACTTGGTGTCGCTGGCGGTATCACCATAGTTCATCTCGCCGATGATCCATTCAATTGTACCGTCATTCTCCACTACCGCACGGCGGTAAGTCACATCTGTGGTATCCTGTCCAAGCTGATGCACCGTGGCATAGCGTACAGTAGCACCTGCGCCTACAAACACCTCAACCGCCCCGTTATGCAGGCCCGCTTCGGATTTATCGGATACATAATTATCCACGTAGGTTAATGAACTATTAGTATCAGCAACAATCAGAATATGCGGGACAAAAGCAGCCTCGGCGTCATCTGTTAACAGCACCGCCTGCAGCGGAGTTTCAATGATGACATTCTTAGGAACATAGAGGAATACCCCGCCGTTCCACAGCGCTGCATGCAGTGCCGCGATGGAATGCTCTTCAGGCAATACTGCCTTATGCAGATAACGCTGCACCAGATCTCCATGCTCTCTGACTGCTGTCTGCAGATCGGTGAATATCACGCCTTGCGCAGCCAGCTCAGGAGCCAGACGGGCATATACGGCTCCCGAATTGCGCTGAATGATCAGGCTGCCTTCCTCCTGATCCTTGATCAGTGCGGTGATCGAAGCAGGCGCTTCGCTAAGGGATGTGAAAGCCTGGCTTGCCTTGTACTCTCCGTAGTTGTTAATGTTCCAGCGGTCAATCCGTGTCTTCTCCAGCTTCGGCAGGGCAAGCTCAGCGGCAAGCTCCAGTGCCTTCAAGCGGCTGTCCTTCAGCCAGCCCGGTTCGCCGCTGCTCTGCGATAATTCGCCGAGCTTCTGGGCATCCACGGGAAGAATGGTTTGCGTCGTCATAAGTGGTTTCCTCCTTCCAGCGTTTCTAAGCTTCTTGTCCTACAGTTTCGTCTTCAATGCCGAGTTCTTCCTTAACCCATTCATAACCTTCTGCTTCCAGTCGTTCTGCAAGCTCAGGACCGCCGGACTTCACAATCCGTCCCTGCATCATGACATGCACGTAATCAGGTTTGATGTAGTTAAGCAAACGCTGATAGTGAGTGATGACCAGGAATCCGCGTTCCGGACTGCGCATGGAGTTCACACCATCGGCAACAATTTTGAGTGCATCAATATCAAGGCCGGAGTCGATTTCGTCAAGAATGACGATCTTAGGATCCAGCATCATCATTTGGAGAATTTCGTTACGTTTCTTCTCACCGCCGGAGAAGCCTTCGTTCAGGTAGCGGTGCAGGAACTCAGGATTCATATCCAGTTCCTTCATCTTCGCTTCCATCAGCCGGATGAAACGGATCAGGGAAATCTCGCTGCCCTCTTCACGCCGGGAATTGATTGCACTGCGCAGGAAGTCGGAGTTGGTTACCCCGCTGATCTCGCTCGGATACTGCATAGCCAGGAACAACCCGGCACGGGCGCGTTCATCAACTGCCATCTCCAGCAGATCTTCACCTTCAAGCACGGCTGTGCCTTCTGTAACCACATACTTCGGATGACCCATCAGGGCTGAGGCCAAAGTACTTTTACCAGTACCGTTCGGTCCCATGATGGCGTGAATTTCTCCGCCTTTCATTTGAAGGTTGATACCCTTCAGAATTTCTTTTCCTTCAATCGTCGCTTTCAGTCCCTCAATGACAAAATCTGCTGCCATAATTATTATTCCCTCCATTGATCGATTTGCGAAATCAGAAAGTTGTATTGTCACAGGATTTCCCTGATCACAAGCAATTAGATTTTATATCACATTGTAATTATTATAAATTGAATCACGGTGATTATCAATGATTCTCACTAATTTTATTACAAAGGTCCGATTTTTACAAATACCGACTTTAATTTTTAACACTCTGCGGCCTGGAACCACAGCTAAAAACCGGTAGTTATCGCCTGTGGTCATTCTCCCTGCTGAACTGTTCAAAAAACACTGGAGCAGACACGGAATCAGGGACTCTCTTGTCTCCTCCCAGTTCAAGCACAGCAACGATCCGCTCCCGGGGACGAATTCCAAATGACTTGCACTGCTTCGTGTCATAAATCCATTCCGGAATCAGGCGGCGAAGGTGCCACGGCTCCGACTTGGCCAGCAGCTGAAAGTTCTGGATCAGACAGCATACCGCTGCATAATCCTCATCCTGCTTGTGAGGATCCGATTGCTCCTTGGCCACGACCACAAGGAACGGTGTTGAAGCATCCTCTCCGGAGGATCGCAGTTTGATGGCGGCTTGATCACCCGTTACATAGATAAAACGCCAGGGTTCTCTCATCCCGTCATTTGGCGCCCATACAGCCTCATTCAGCAGTTTCAGGACGTTCTGCGGAGAAACTGTGTTGAACTCCGAATGCAGTTTGTCTTCCTCACCTATTATACTCCAACTCTCCTCTGCCGGCGTTCTTTTCCGGGCTCTCGGCGTTTTCTCAAAGTAGCCGATTTCCAGCATTCCGGCGAACCGTTCTCCTTCTCTTAAGCCAATTTTACTAAACAAAGACCCGTTGAAAAACATCGGATCCGTATACCATAGCATCCCTAGCCCTTGTTCCCAGCCCAGCAGCTGAACATTCTGCATAATGCTGCAGACTGCGGCGTAATTTTCGTCGCGCTGCCGCCGTGTTTCGGCGGATTCAGCAATGAAGATGATGTGGGCAGGAGTAGAATTAATTTGTTTTTTTAGAAATCCCGTCATTTTGGCAGGAAGGAGTTTTCCCAGATTGCTTTCCTTCACCCTGGCAATCATGCTCTCAGCCAGCGCTTCACGTGACTCCGGCGTGCCGAAGTACAGACAGCGCCAATGCGGCGTCCCTTCGGCTTCGTATAAACTTGCCGCCTCATTCAGCAGAGAAACGATCCCTTCCTGCTCGACCGGCCTTGTGCTGAATTTCCGGATGGTCCGCCGTTCTCTTATCGCTTGAGACACATTCTTCATCCTCATCCTCCCCGGAATATTGTTAACATTCAACAATTTAAAATTGTTTACTAGTAAACTATATTTCGCAGGAAGATAGCTGTCAAATTATTTATTGTAGGAGACAGTGAGCTTCAATCGTTAAGCGTTAGTTTACAAGTGAATAATTTGGGGGTAGGATAAAGATAATTTTGCATAACAGGGAGATGCCAAGCCTTATGAACTCACCCGAAGGACTTAAGCGGCTACTGTATGACCGTTTACTCCACTTAACGCATTTAAATGAACAGCTTTTTGCATCCGAACTCGATGCTTTCGCTGATCTCACCCGTCAGTATGGGCTGACTTTCACTTCAAACTCTATGACAACTATTCATGTCATTGATTGCATCGGCAACCACGAGCCCATTAACAGCACCTCGATTGCAGAAAAAATGAAGTTGTCCAAGGCGAGCATTACGAAAATCAGCGGCAAGCTCCTCCAGGAAGGCTGCATTAAGCGCAGCCGGATGAATGACAACAAGAAAGAAGTCTATTTCAGCCTTACGCCCAAAGGCAGGCAGCTCTTTGTCGTTCACGCCGAGATGCATCAAAGCCTTGAACAGAGCTTTATTCAGGGTTTGAACACATTCTCGGAGGCGGAGCTGCAGGCTTCACTGAAATTCATTCAAACGGTGATTGATCATAATGACAATATGATTAACATCGACGGGAGTTCCTAGTCTGTATCGCTTGCTGATGGTTTGCAGTGGCCCTATTTCGGTATATGCCTATGCTTAATTATACTTTGTACAATTAAAATGTCTGATTTCCAGCCGATTATCCGTTTAGTTGTATTTCGTACAATTAAACTGCCTTTGGACCTTGATTCTCGCCCATTCGGGCAGATTTAGTTGTACAGAATACAGTTATAAAATGCGGGCAGCCCTTTTCGCTGTTTTTAACTGCACAATATACAACTATTACTGAGTTTCCACTTGGAACTGAATACATTCATTGCTGCATTATTGAATGAACTCTCTACTTTAGTTCGTAGCATAAATAAAGCCTCCCGCATGGTATTATCCCAGGGGAGGCTTTGTTTATTCTTGTCCCAAACTTACACAGTAAAGATTACCCGGCTATCAGCCCAGGAAAGAGCGCAGCATCCATTGGTTCTTCTCAAGATCACTGCGGATCTTAATGAACAGGTCAGCCGTCGGCTGGTCGCTGACTTCTTCCGCCAATTCGATGCCCTCAGTCAATTCTTCCGCTACTGTCGCGAAATCCTCGATGAGTGTCTGCACCATGCCCCGGGTATCTTCCTTGCCGGTCGCTTCCTGAATGGTGGCAATTTCCAAATATTCTTTCATAGTCGCTGCCGGACTGCCTTTGATGCTCAGCAGGCGTTCGGCAACCTCGTCCATTTTGAGCGTGATATCATCATACAGTTCTTCAAACTTCACATGCAGGGAAAAGAACTGCTCGCCTTTCACATACCAGTGATAGTTATGCACTTTCACATATAGAACATTGAGGTTCGCTACCTGACGGTTAAGTACTTGTTCCAATGAAGCGGTATTTACTTTGTTTGATGCTTTAGCCATGAGTTGATCCCTTCCTTATCCATATATTTTGCCGGCTGCTTGTCCATCATCCGGCATGCAGTAGTCTATTCTCCATTTACCCTTCTGCCCGCAGGGCGAAACAAAGGAGGACACTTGACAAGCACCTTTTTCCCTGCCGCACCATGCAGCTCCGGTCCTAACCCGTAGGATGAGCCAAGATACCTTACCTTATGCTCCGGGACGTGTGAAACAACATATAAATTCTTATTTGCAGATTAAAAAGAGGGCCGCCGGCCCCCTGCTTACATATTATCCAACCAGCAGTCCTACACCATCAGAAGCAGGGCTTCCGCCCCGGTCATGCCCGGAACTATGCCAAGCTTCTCCGCTTCTATCGTAACGGATTCCAGCGGGGCAGCCAGCAGCTGCGGCAATGTGCGCACCCCTACTGCCCGTGCAGCAATAATCTGCCGGTCACTCAGCGTGTTATTGAGCAGTCCTATATCCAGCGCCCCGCACATGATATATCCCCGGCTTGTGCTGATGCTGAGCAGCGTAGTTTTGGGCAGCTTCACTTCAACCCCGACCAGGACATAATCGCCTACCTGTACAGGCTCCAATGTTACCATTTGCAGCACCTCCTATTTTCACGTTTCACGATCTAAGTTATGCGTCCTGCTCCACCCGCGTGTGGACGATGGTCCTAGTTCCTCTATAAATTATGGGGGTCGTAAGTCCTTAATTCTCTGCCGGAAGGTATATAAATTTCGTTTAATTAATGGTATAGTTTATATACTTTATAAATACTTAATGAATCGTTCAAACGATAAGCTGGGGGATTAATGGACAAGAAACTACAACACACCGACGGCAACTATTTATTCAATGTCGACATCCTGATTAATGCCCGCACTAACCCGCTTGCACTGCAATACTTACTTGAAATGTTGAACAACAGCGATAAAATCACAGATTTCAACATTAACTCCGGTCTGGAACTTGGAAGAACTATAGACACTCTGCTGCGGTCTGCCAAGTTGGCTCTAAAGAGCGATTCCTTTACTCCAGCTCCGGTTTCAGTGAAATTGCCGCAGAAGCCAGCGGACAAGCCTGCCGAAGGACCTCCCGTCAAGAACCCGCCAGTTGTGACACCGGCGGAAACACCGGCGGATGTGTTCGGCAAGATCAGGCAATATATTCAGAATAACCAGCTGGTCCGGCTGAGAGCGAACCGGCACGGCAAACAGGTGTCGATGCCCTGCCGTATTCTGAACTTTGATGAAGACGCTAACTCGCTAAGCGTATACCATGTTGACGAGAAACAGGTATACACCTTTAATCTCAATGAAATCGATGAATTCATCTAAGCAAGATCAAACAGGCACCCGCCCGGGATTCCGGGAACGGGTGCCTGTTTGCTCTTGCTTATAGAAATTACACGAACGCCGTTCCTTAATTCTTACGCGAGAATGCCTCCACGGCAAAGCAAATCCAGCCCGCAAGGAAGCACACGCCGCCAATAGGCGTAATCGCTCCAAGAATTTTGATCCCGGAGGTGCTGAGGATATACAGGCTGCCGGAGAACAGAATGATTCCCGCACCAATCAGCCGGCCCGCCCAGCGCAGCCGGACACTCTCTCCCCACTGGCCTGCTGTCAGGCCGATAAGAATCAGAGCCAGTGCATGAACCATATGATACTGGACGCCGGTCTCGTACACTTTCAGATACTCTTCGCTAATCACGGTCTTCAGCATATGTGCGCCGAACGCTCCGATTCCCACGGACAGCATAGCCAGCACAGCTCCCCAGCCTACCAATCTTCGTTGCATGGATATACAGCTCCTTCGTCTCTTGAACTCCTCCTATCTTAACGTATACGCACAGCTGATTTCCAGCAGCGGGATTTGCCGATACTTCTGCTGGAATACTTGCTTTTAGAGCCAGCTTATGGAAAAGTGATAGTATCAATCTTTTATCCCAAGGAGTGCAGCCCATGGACTATAATCCTCCACCCAAACCTGACACCGAAACCGCCCGGCCCGCAGAATGGGGCTCATCAGAACAGCCAATACCTGCTGATCCGGATTACTTGTATCAGGAGAACAAACGCGACTTCAAGCACTCAGGCCCCGGCATCGCTTCTTTCGTCATCGCTCTGTTTACGCTGGTCTGCTATGCAATTGCGTTTGTGTATGTTGGTGCACAGGCTTCTTCCATCATGAATGAGAATAATCAACTGATTGCTGATTCAGCAGAAGCGATTATGTATCTGGGCTTGTCCGTGCTGATCCTTGCTGCAGTGAATGTCATCGGAGCAGTCACCGGCATTATCGGGCTTACGCTCCGCAGACGCCGTAAGGTATTCGCAGTCCTCGGGACCATCATTAACGCCGTTATCCTGCTGGTGTTCATGCTGCTGATTTCCACTGTTCTGGTAAATGCAGGCGCTGTCTAAGCAGGCCGTAATGGCTCACAAACCAAACACAGCACATCCCCTGTAACTGGAGACGTGCTGTGTTTTTTGCATTTTTTACAGCTTAGCAATGGCAGTTATAGCTCAAACTCCTCGCTTGAATCTGAAAGCCCCCCGTTCTGCACACCATAATTATTGGCTACGGCAAGAACATACACCTTGTATTTAGTCCCACGGGCAATTGAATTTCCGTTCACATCCCGGGCTGCAGCCGTAACTGTCGGATTCGTTCCGTTTGGAACAACCGCCTTATACTGTGAAGCCGGCACCCCGAGTGCATCCGCCGTACCAAACCCTTGCTTGGCAGGGACTACATATACCCGGTATTCCAGGATATTAGACTCATTCGCTGATTTGTTGAAACTGGTCAGAAGGTTGCCATTGTCCACACTATACGTTACATTCGTCACGGAGACGACCGGGGTTTTGCCGGCCAGGGTAATCACAGACGATTCTCCGGACAAGACATTCGGACCTGAATAATTCGCAATTCCGACGGACAACACATACACTTTATAGCTGACTCCATCTTTGATTGTAGTACCGCGCACATCTCTGGCTGAGGAGTCCAGCACTTGGCTCGTGCTATTGCCGGAGGTACCCGCTGAAATATAAGTGGAGACATTGTTCGCGTCAGACAAGCTGAAGCTGCTGTAATAGGATGTCGGCACCACCATAATCCGGTACTCTCGGATGTAGGTTTCGTCCGCAGCATGAGTGAAGGATACCTTCAGATCACGGCCGTCACCATAGTCGGCAACATCACTGACACTGAGTCCGGAAACTGCGCTCACACTGGAAGTATTCAATAACGTAATTACCGATGAAGCTGACGAGAGTACACCTGACCCCGCGTAACTTCCGCTTCCAACAGATAATACATACACCCGGTAACTGATCTCATTCTTAAGTACATTCCCGCGCACGTCTCTGGTAGAGGAAGATAATACCTGGCTGGTCGTAGAGCCCGATGTACCAATTGAAGTGTAATTCGCACTTGATACATTATTCGCGTCAGACAAGCTGAAGCTGCTGTAGTAGGAAGTAGGCACCACCATAATCCGGTACTGGCTGACATAGGTCTCGTCTGAGGCATGGGTGAATGATACCCTCAGATCGCGGCCATCCCCGTTGTCGTTAACGTCGCTCACACTCAGGTTAGTCACAGCACTCATGCTGAAATCATTCCACAGCGTAATCTCAGCTGATGCAGGCGAAAGTATATTGGCCCCCGCATTAACCCCGCTTCCGACAGATACAATATACACTTTGTAATTGGTTCCATTCTTCAGCAGCGCCCCGCGCACATCTCTGGTGGAGGAAGTTAATACCTGGCTGGTAGTGGAGCCCGATGTACTTACTGCTGTATAATTTGCGCTTGAGACATTATTTGCGTCAGACAGGCTGAAGCTGCTGTAGTAATAAGTAGGCACCACTAGAATCCGGTACTGGCTGATATAAGTTTCGTCAGCGGCATGTGTGAATGACACCTTCAGGTCACGGCCGTCATTATAGTCGTTAACATCAGTGACATTCAGGCTAGAAATCCCTATGCTGGACAGGGTAACCGGCGACGAAGCCGCTGAAAGCACATTATTAGCTGTATTGCTGCTGTCAACAGCCATGGCAAATACCCTGTAGCTTACTCCTGTCTGAATAAGTGCTCCATCTGTGTCCCTGGCCCCTGAGGTAAGCGTCTGGGTGAGGTTGGCACCGGTCTTGGTGACTTGTGTGTAATAGGCACTGACAACCGAGTTTGCTTTGGCCAGGTTAAAGGCTGAATAGTTAGCCGCTTTGACCACGAATATCCGGTAGGAGCTTACCTTACTCTCATCTGCCAGCTTGTTGAAGCTGACGAACAGATCCCGCCCGTCACCGTAATCGTTATTATCGGTTACCTGTACATTGCTTAATACTGCTGCAATATTATTAGTCAAAGTAATCGTGGAAGAACCCCCGGAAAGAGCGCTGATGTTACTTCCTTTGCCTACCGTCAGGACATAAGCCATATACCCCTGACTGCTTTTGATTAACTCTCCATCTGCTGTTCTCGAAGCAGCTGTCAATTTGACCACAGGATTTGCGCCTGTCACCATGACTGAAGAATAATTAGATGCGGGTACCGCGAGTGCGGACGACAGATTAAACGAGTTGCCTGCTTTAACGATCAGAACGCGGTAATGGTCCACCAGGGACTCATTTAACACCCGGTTGAAGTTGATCTGCAGGTCGCGTCCGTCACCGAAGTCACTGATATCCTGTGCGGTTACGCCGGATACCGGAGCTGTGTTAACGCCGGCCGGCACCGGGGTGGTTATCGTCACAACTTTGGTGGTCTGATTCCAGCCCACCTCCCGGCCCAGCGCCTCGCTTACGAAACGCGTCGGAACCATAGTTCGGCCCTTCAAATTCTGACCGGGCACATCAAGACTTACAGACTGATTATTAATCGTAGCCGTCTTGGAGCCGATTTTCAATATAACCGTTGTATCCTCCTGGACCGCCGTTACGGTCTGTGTCTTCTGATCCCACTTGATAGCTGCATTAAAGGCTTCAAAGATTGCACGCAGCGGTACCATCGTTCGTCCGTTCACCATGACTGGCGGCTGATCCGTAGACAACTGGACTCCGTCAATAATAATTCGGATCGGTGTGACTGCTGCCTTAGCCGGGGATTGAAAGATTAACGGAAATACCAGCAACCCCACTACAATAGAAATCCATAACTTCTTCACGAACTCATCCTCCCAGATAGGAAAAAAATCTCAACTATTTCTACCTCTTTGACGTAGCTTAGGCGGTAAAAGTTTCTCATAAACCGGTTACAATTAAATAACATTTTTGATATTGAATCCTGCTGTATATAAGCGGAAACGGCAAAGGCTGCACCAGGAGCATACCACAAGGGTAACACTCTCGTTGCAGCCTTCGTTACAGCCGGCGGAGCAGCAGATCTGCACCGCGTTTTACTGATTAACCAGTGAATCCAGTGAAGCATACACATGAGGCCCGAAGCCTTCCGAGGCTTCCCTCTGCGGAATATTCAGCTTGATGAGATAGCCTTGGCCGTCCACTTCCTTCACTACAATCTGGCGGGTCAGGCCGGAGCCCATTGCGGTAAGATACAAGCGGATACCGGACATCCGCCGCTCCTGCTCTTCCCGGCTAAGCGCCGTAACCTTGCCTGTAGCCGCAAGCTCAGTCCGCCCTTCCTGCTCCAGAGCATCCAGCTTGAAACCGGAAGGAAGCCTGGTAATTTCGGCGTAATATCCCGGGTCCACCTTCATCGCCAGCTTGCCGCTGGCCGCGTCGAAGCTGAAGATATCGAATACATACAGGGAGTACCCGTCTCCTGCGGCAAGCGCCGCAGTCTTCTCTTCCTCCACCCCCTCCAGTGTCAGCTTGAAGGTCTGCGTATCCGGGAGCGCACTGGCCGCAGGTGATGCACTCCCGCCGCCCTCTGCCTTGGACAGGCTGGACAACACACGCTGGACCGCGGTCACATCGCTTCCGACTACTTTTTCCACATATGCAAAAACAACGGCATCATCCATTTCAAGCAGATCCGGCGCATCCTCTGTGCCAACACCCAGCTCAAATGCTGTTGGTCCTTCTTCAGTCTCAATCTCTACGGAATGATTATCAATCTGTCCGATATACACACCTGATCCCTGAATAATCTGTGCTTCCGCTGCGGTGGAAGGAGTTGGCGGGAGAGCAGGACTGGGGATTGGCGTAGCTGTACTCACC
Source organism: Paenibacillus borealis (assembly GCF_000758665.1). Lineage (NCBI taxonomy): Bacteria > Bacillati > Bacillota > Bacilli > Caryophanales > Paenibacillaceae > Paenibacillus > Paenibacillus borealis. The sequence goes on along the minus strand of NZ_CP009285.1, from coordinate 2,559,794 downwards.
ACAGGTGCAGGTGACGGGCTCGCTGACGGTTCTCCGGGTGCTTCGGTCGGATGATTCCCGCCGCAGGCGGATAACACCAGCATTAGTACAGCTGCTGCTGCGATAGCTGGTAGTGAACGTTGTGGTCTCATGGCGTTACCTCCTCTATATCTTACGGTAAGGTCTGAGCCTGCTGCTTAAGCTTACCTTAGTAACGATTACCCCAAAGGCCGGGGTGCATAAACTTGGCGGAGGGGGCTGGGCATCCGCCGTACGCATTGAACCGCAGACTTAATACAATGGTGAAGAGCCTTATTCAGCACCTTGAAGGAGTGATTTCCTTGAGAATCGATATCGGCTGCGGTCCCGGCAAAGAATCAGGTTATCTGGGAATCGACCGTAGGCCATACCCCGGGGTGGATATTGTCTGTGATATTTGCGAGGGTATTCCCCTGCCTGATAATACCGCTGAATTCGTGATGGCCAGCCGGGTAATGCCCTATGTAAACGATTTGTTTGCAGCATTGTCCGAGATTCACAGAATCAGCACGCACAAAGCTGTTGTCTGTATTCTCTCACCCTATGCCCATAGTTTTGCGCATATCTCCAATCCTATGTTCAAACAGAAGTTTGACGAATATACCCCCCGTTATCTGACCGGCCGTTTTTTCCAGCCTTCCCTAGGCCCAATCTCGCCTGAGGTTAAGGATTACCCGGCTCCTGCGCCGCCGTTCGACTTCAGACTGCTGCGGATGGAGCTGTTCTATCAATATCCTTTTGACGACTCGCTCTATGAGACGGAGGAACTGGAAGTACTCAAGACGCTGCAGTCCAACGTCATCCATGAAATTATGTATCATTTTGCCGTGATTAAACAGGAGATCAGCCGGGAAGAGCTGGAGGCCATGAGTAGAAAAGCCTATCCTGAACCGCGAGCACTGCTCGAACGCCGGTTGCGGTCACAGAATAGACAAGATTAATGAAATCCTCCGTAAAGCGGGCTCCGGCTTCGATGATTACTCAGGTACCTTGCATGACCTCCGAAACCCATAAATGCTTATCTCTTAAAAATTTCGCAAATGGACATACAATAATGCCCGGCAGTGCTCATAGGCTAATACCACACAAGAAAGATGGCACACCGACCTCATGCAGGAGTCGGTCTGCTTTTTTTCGTTGTCTTACTATGTACACAGCAATCCCAAAGGAGGTGAAAATCATTCCTCTAGTCGTACGCTCTACGGTTAATGCAACAGGTGCGATTACTTTTACAGGCAATACACTGGGGTTAAGCCGTTCAGATACGATTGGCGTTCCGGGTACCCAGGATAGTATCGGAGGCTTCTCCACCGTAAATACAGCCTCCGTATTCGGCACCTATCCTGCGGGCACAACAAGCCTGTACCAGAGCAACAGCTCTGCAGCGATCCTGATTCTTCCCGCCGGAAGCACCGTGCTGTATGCAGAACTGATCTGGGGCGGCACCTATGTTAACGGTACAGTCAACCTCACTGCGGCGATCAACAATCCCGTATCCTTCACAACCCCGCTCGGGAATACGGTCAGCGTAACCCCCGATGCAGCCACCGCCAATTCGGTAGATCTGGGAAGCGGATCACTCGCGTATGTCCGTTCCGCCAATGTGACCAGCATTATTCAGGCCTCAGGGGCCGGAACCTATATCACAGCCGGAGTAGTCGGAACCATCGTTATCGCCGGTGATCCGACGGCCAACCATGCGGGCTGGACGCTCGCTGTCATCTACCAGAATCCGTCACTGCCTTTCCGCAACATGTCTCTGCGGGCGGGTGCCGTCCTTGTACAGTCCACTTCGGCACCGGTTGTCACAACCATTACCGGATTTGCCACCCCCGTCACCGGCGCGCTTGGCGGACGCATCATGTTCAGCGCCCAGGAAGGAGATGCCAACCGTTCAGGAGACCAGGCGCTCTTCGGCCCTACCTCCGCAACCCAGGTCGCATTGTCAGGGCCTAATAACTTTGCGAACAACTTCTTCGCATCGCAGATCAACAATGATACCGGCAACCTGAATACCACCGGTACGTTCGGGAACCGCAACCAGACTAACGGCAGTCCGGGCTCCAACATTGTCGGCGGCCGGCAGGGCTGGGATATCACGAACGTGGATGTTGGCGCGCGTCTGGTTAACAATCAGTCCTCGGCCCTGCTGACACTGACTACCTCAGGCGATGCTTACGTGGTTAATGCTAACGGGCTGCAGATTGATATTAATGCCCCCAAGATTTCGTTAACTAAAACCGCTAATGTCGCCGGAACCATCGTTGGTGATCTGGTCACTTACACCGTGACCGTCAGCAATACCGGTACAGCAAGTGCAGCCAGTGTTGTATTGTCGGATACGCTGCCGGCAGGTCTTACTTTTGTGGCAGGAAGTGTGGTCGTGGCAGGTGTTTCCAGGCCAACCTTTGATATAACATCAGGCATACCTCTCGGATCCTTGGCACTGGGCACATCCATAACGATTACATATCAAGCCAGAGTTACCTCCTTGCCGAATCCGCAAATTGTTGCGAACACAGCCAACGCTGCTTTCACCTTCCAAAGTGTGGCTGGCGGCCCGATTGTGAGCGGGGTCATTCCATCCAACACAGATACACTGCCGGTCTATTCCCCGGTCCTCGCCATTGTCAAAAGCGCTAATACGACCAATGCGACCGTCGGTGATCAGATCCTCTATACGCTGCAAATTTCCAACACCGGTAATATCGGCGCCACAACTACACTTACAGACAACATTCCTGCGGGCAGCACTTATGTTCCGGGAAGCTTTACTGTGAACGGCACACCGGCAGCGGGCAATCCTGCGGCAGGCATCCCCATCGGTACGATTGCTGCCGGAGGTAGCTCCACAGTCCAGTTCCGTGTTCTGGTGAACAGTCTGCCCTCGCCTCCGCAGCTGGTTGATCAGGCCACGGCAGCCTATACCTTTCTGGTTCCCGACGGCCGGACCGTTCCCGGCACGGCAGCCTCCAATACGCTGACCATCCCGGTCAGGCTGCCGAGTGTCGCCATCGTCAAAAGCACCAGCTTCCCGGATGTTGCCGTAGGTGACACCCTGCTGTATACATCAGTGATCACCAACAACGGAATTGTCGCGGTTACGAATGTCGTGCTTTCAGATCCGATTCCCGCCGGCAGCACCTTTGTGGCGGGAAGTGTCACCGTAGAAGGAAGTGCGCGGCCGACTGCTGATCCGGCTTCCGGGATTACCATCGGAACCATCGCACCGGGGGCCAGTGTAACCGTTACGTTCCAGGTGAATGTCACTTCCGTGCCGGGAAGCGGCCAGCTCTCCAACCAGTCTTCGGCCTCGTACAGCTCAGGGGCGTTTAATGCAATCACCCAGTCTAATACAACCATAACTTCTGTATTCCAGCCCGTAATCGGCATCGTCAAAAGCGCAAGCCCGGGCAGCGCCACTGTCGGCGGCAATGTGCAGTACACGCTGGTAGTGAGGAACACAGGCAATATTGCCGCAACGGTGAGCTTGACCGACACGATTCCGGCCGGCTCCGCCTTCGTTGCCGGAAGTGTTACGGTAAATGGCGTTGTCCGTCCTTCGGATTCTCCGGTCAGCGGCATCCCGCTGGGATCAGTCGCTCCGGGGGCTGCCTTTACCGTAACCTTCCTGGCTTCGGTGCAGTCCCTGCCTACTCCCGCAACTTTGACCGATCAGGGAAGCAGCAGTTATACGTACCAGTTGCCGAGCGGTCGCTCCCTGTCCGGCGGAAGTGTATCGAACACGGTCACCATCCCGGTATCTGCACCCAACATCACGATCCTCAAAAGCGCAAATTTCACCGCTATCGCAGTAGGCGAATATCTCACCTACACCGTTTCGGTCTCCAACCCCAGCGGCGTGGCGGTAGGCAATGTCGTTCTGTCCGATCCCGCGCCAGCCGGCAGCGCCTTTGTTGCAGGAACCGTAACGGTGAACGGGGCTGCCGTACCGTCTGCGAATCCGAATGCCGGGATCGCCCTGGGTACGCTCGCTGCCGGAGCAACGAGCGTCGTAGTCTTCCAGGTCAACGCCACTTCTGTTCCAAGTCCGCCTCAGCTGAACAACCGGGCGAGCGCTTCATTCACGGCTGGTGCATTCAGTGGAACAGCTCTATCGAACACTATACTTACTCCTGTCTTCACACCGGTGATTGGACTGGTCAAAAGCTCCAGCCCTGCACAGGCATCGGTGGGCAGTCTGCTCTCCTTCTCGATACTCGCCAGCAACACCGGCAATATTGCCGCAACCTTGAATCTGACCGACATTCTGCCGCCACAAACAGTCTTCGAGACCAACAGCGTCAGCGTAGGCGGAACGCCGCTGCCGGGCTTCAGCCCGCTGACCGGGATTCCGGTAGGTCCGCTTGCTCCCGGAGACAGCGTTACCGTCAGTTTCCTTGTTACTGTTACATCACTGCCACCGAACCAGCAGCTGGTCAATTCAGCAGCCGCCTCCTATACCTTCACGCTGCCGGACGGACGCCAGCTCGGCGGAAATGCCGTGTCGAACACCTTGACGGTTCCCGTCTCTGCACCCAATGTCAGTGTTGTCAAAAGCGTGAATGCCATCGATGCCGTGACCGGCGACATCCTTACGTTCACCTCAGTGCTGACAAACAACAGTATCACTTCTGTCAGCAATATCATTCTCAGCGATCCTCTGCCTGAGAATGCGGCTTTCATTCCCGGAACCGTAATTGTAGGCGGCGTCTCCCAGCCGCTATCAGTTCCGTCCGCCGGCATTCCAATCGGCAGTCTGGGCCCAGGGGCATCAGTTGCCGTAACATTCGAGGTGAGGATAACAATGCCGATTCCTTCACAGGTCAATAACCAGTCAACCGTCAGTTTCACCTCCGGGGTCTTCTCCGGCTCTTCATCGTCCAACGTCACCACCACACCGGTAACGCAGCCGCAGATCACGCTTGCCAAAAGCGCCAATGACCTGAACGCCACAGTCGGCGACACGGTCATCTATACCATTCTTGTCAGCAACAGCGGCAATGTTGCAGCCAATGTAACGTTAACCGACAATATTCCGGCCGGCACCGTCTTTGATCCCAACAGCGTCATTGTCGGCGGCTTCCCGCAGCCGGGCGTGGCACCGGATACCGGCATTGCTGTCGGAGTTGTCGCTCCCGGCGCCAGCGTGTCTGTCAGCTTCACCGTCTTCATTGTCTCCCTGCCGTCGCCGCAGCAGCTTGTGAATCAGGCGGCTTCCACCTATACCTTCACTCCGCCCGACGGGCGGCTGCTGAGCGGTAGCGCCGTCTCCAACACAGTAACCATCGCAGTGTCTGCTCCCAACCTGGCAGTGGTCAAGAGCACAACCTCCACTTCGGTAGCACTCGGCGATACGGTTGCCTATTCCGTAAGCATCACCAATAACGGGATGGACCCGGTTAACAATGTGGTAATCAGTGATCCGGCTCCTGCCGGCACAACCTTCGTGCCGGGCAGCGTATTTGTGAATGGTGTGCCATTTCCGAATGCCAATCCGGCTTCAGGGATTAACATCGGCACTCTCGCGTCCGGAGCCTCCGCTGTAGTCTCCTACAGTGTCACTGTAATATCCGTACCCGCAAATGCATCAATAAATAATCAGGCTTCGGTAACTTACACTTCCGGTGTCTTTACAGGCTCCACCTTCTCCAACCCTGTGGCGGTCCCCGTCTTCCAGCCGAACATCGCCGCTGCCAAATCTGCCAACACCGCGAACGCAACGGTCGGCGATACAGTCACCTACACGATAAACGTCAGCAATACAGGCAACTATGGAGCAAGTCTAACCGTAACGGACAATATTCCGGCCGGTACTACTTTTGTGGACAACAGCGTTCTGATCAACGGGCTGCCTCTGCCGCAGGCGAACCCCACTGCCGGAATTGCCGCAGGGACGATTGCTCCGGGGGCTGCCGTTGCTGTCTCGTTCTCGGTAGTGATCACTTCATTGCCGACACCGCAGCTGCTGGTGAACCAGGGAACAGTTGCTTACAGCTTCACTTTGCCTGACGGAAGAACGCTTGGCGGATCGGTGCACACCAATACAGTCACCATCCCTGTCTCGAATCCGAATCTCGCTGTCGTCAAATCGACCACAACCACCGCTACCAATGTTGGCGATACGATTACTTATTCGGTCATTCTGACCAATAACGGTATTGCTACCGTTAACAATGTGGTGTTCACGGATGCTCTGCCTGCCGGTACCACCTTTGTTCCGGGCAGTGTGGTGGTGGACGGTGTTCCGCGCCCGGCGGCCTCACCTTCTACCGGGGTAACTATAGGCAGTATTGCTCCGGGTGCTTCAGTAACTGTAGCATTCAACGTAACTGTAACGTCCCTGCCGGTCTCGGGTGTGCTAAACAACCAGTCTTCCGTCAGCTTCACTTCCGGGGCATTGTCCAGTGTCGCCTTCTCGAACATTGTGACCACTCCGGTCTTCCAGCCGATTATCGCTGCGGCTAAGAGCTCAAACTCGGTAAACGCAACAGTCGGAGACACCATTACTTATACTGTCAATGTCAGCAATTCGGGAAACTATGCGACGGCTGCCACACTGACGGATACGATTCCTGCAGGTACTACGCTTGTTCCGAACAGTGTGCTGATCAACGGTTTCCCGGCACCAGGGGCCGATCCCGCTTCGGGCATTCCGCTGGGTTCGGTTGCTGCGGGAGCCACTCTGCAGTTAATGTTCTCTGTCGTCATCACTACACTGCCGGCCAGCCAGCAGCTCAGCAACCAGGCCTTCATCGCCTTCACCTATACACTGCCTGACGGACGGACCTTCAACCAGTCGGCCAGCTCAAACATCAACCAGATTTCTGTGTCGTCACCGAATGTACTTCTTGTCAAGAGCACTTCTGTGACCGATGCTGTATTGGGTGATACGGTTCCGTACAGCATCAGCGTTACCAACAGCGGTATTGCGCCGATCAATAATGTTGTGCTGAGTGACCCGATTCCGGCAGGCGCTTCCTTTGTTGCCGGAAGCGTAGTTGTGGACGGTACTCCTCTGCCGGGAGCGAACCCTGCCAATGGTGTTTCTCTGGGAACAATCGCTCCGGGTGCAACAGTCCTGGTCACCTTCAATATCCACGTCAACACGCTGCCTAATCCGGCGGTTCTGAACAACCAGGCTTCCGTAAGCTTCACCTCCGGCGCATTCTCCGGTGCCTCTTATTCCAATAATCTCATTACACCGGTCTTCCAGCCGATTATCGGCATCGTGAAAGCAGCAGATACGGCTAATGCTACAGTTGGGGATACTGTCACTTATTCCTTCAGCGTAACCAATACAGGCAATCTGCCGGCTATTGTCACCTTAACGGATTCCATCCCTCCGGGAGCTGTATTTATCCCGAACAGCGTACTGGTGAACGGCCAGCCTGTTCCGGGTGCAGATCCGGCGACCGGAATAAATCTCGGTACAGTCGCAGCCGGAGCTACTGTCCTCGTGACAGTTACTCTGCAGGTCACTGTAGCTTCCCTGCCTTCTCCGCAGCAGCTCGTGAACCAGGCCGCCGCCACCTTCAACTTTACTCCGCCGGACGGCCGTCTGCTCTCAGGCTCTGCACTGTCGAATACACTGGTCATCCCGGTCTCATCACCGGATGTTACAGCAGTCAAGAGCACTCCGGCTATCGATGCGGTAGTCGGCGACATAATCACCTATACCATCGTCGTGACCAACAATGGTATTGTTGCCGTCAACAATGTCGTGCTGGTTGACCCGATCCCGGCCGGCAGCCAATTTGTCGTTGGCAGTGTTGCCGTAGACGGAGTCTTCCGCCCCGGTGCGAACCCTGCTGCCGGAATATTGATTGGTACGATTGCCGCCGGTGCATCCGTTACAGTAACTTTCCAGGTTCAGGTCATTGTAATATGACAGAAGGCTCACGGCTTCAGCCTGTCGTAAGCAACCAGTCCATGGTATTATTCAGCTCGGCAGAGGGTATTGACGCCATCACTTACTCCAATACCGTCAATACCCCCGTCGTGGGCCCTGTTCTATCGCTGCTTAAGCTTACGGATCAAACGAGCGCTTCCCTGGGGGAGACGCTCGTCTATACCGTATTCGCCCAGAACAGCGGTAATACGCCCGCCCTGGTCACCATCGTTGATGTCCTTCCCGCGGGTGTATCCTTTATCGCCAACAGTGTGCTCAGAGACGGAGTACCCCTTCCCGGGGTTACTCCGTCTTCCGGCATCCCCGTTGGCACTCTCTCTCCGCATTCCGGAGTTACGATCGCCTTCCAGGTCATTGTAGTATCACTCCCGCCTTCCCTGGCATTGCACAACAGGGCGGTCGGAACCTATTCCTTCTCCACACCTGAAGGAAGAATGGTGCAGGGGGAAGTCCGCTCCAACCCGGTGACTGTCTCTCTACTGTCTTACCAGTTGTCCACACTTCTCACGGCCAGCACTCCTACCACTTTCATTGGAGATGCCGTGACCTATACCCTGCAGCTCAGAAATGAAGGCACCCGGCCGCTGTCCGGGATTATCGCGACCATCCCGGTCCCGGAGGGGGCTGTGTTCATCCCCGGAAGCGTCATTGCAGGCGGGGTATATCAGCCAGAGGCCGACCCGGTCCTCGGTATCAGGCTGGGTTCGCTCAGTACAGGCTCAGCCGCTGAAATTTCCTTCCGCGTCCGGGTTGCCGCAATTCCTCCCGATCCGGTATTACCGGCCAAGGCAGTGGTTACCTATGAGGTGAATGACAGCAGGAACACCGCTGAGAGCAATACGGTCCTCATAACAGTCGTCCATCCGGGAGTATCCGCCAGCTTGAAGGTAGATCTATACAGCGCTGCGCCAGGCGATAATCTGCGGTATGAGTACACCGTGCGTAACAACGGAAACCTGGCTGTAGAGGCTCTGCTGACCGATTTCATACCGCCAGGTGTCCTATTCATCTGGGATAGCATCCGCATTAACGGGGTTCCCCAGAAAGGAGTACGCCCGGGGGATGGCATTCCGCTCGGAACGATAAGAGCAGGCTCGGCGGTCGTGGTTGTTTTGCTCGTATCCATTCCTGATGCCACCGATATCCGCCAGACTCCGGCCATCCAGAACCAGGGCAATGTCCAATATACATTCACCCTTCCGGATGGACGCAATGTCCGGCAGATCGCCCGTTCCAACGCTGTAACAACATTGCTTTTCTCGCCCATCATCTCTATTGAAATGCAAGGGGTGCCGCCGATTGTCGAGCCTGGAGGCATTGCTGAATTCGGGATTTATGTAACCAACAACGGGAATTATCCGGCAGAGGTCTCTGTGATCCGGATTGTGCCGCAAGGAACCGTAATTGACCCGGATATTGTGACCATCTCTGCCCTAACTGTGCCTGAAACCCCGTACAGCGGAACTGTAGCGCTGGGAACACTGCAGCCGGGGCAGACCGTCACCCTCACTTATTTTGTGAAAATTAATATTGATTATATGGGCAATTCACTTCAGGGATCCTCGACCGCCCTGTATTTATTCACGATAGACGGACGCAGATACTCCGGTGAAGCCCGCTCCAACAGCTATAAACTGCTCATTGAAGAAATCAGTGAATAATACAGCTCACATATCCCCCATCCCCATGAATATACTTTAGTTACAACCTGCCGCATTCGTCTCCAGCATAGCCTGTACTATTTTCAGATAATCATGGGAGGTGGTCATCCTTGACCCAGCCATCCGGTCCATACGCCTTTGTCGTGTCTAAAGAAGACTGGTCCCTTCACCGCAAAGGCCATCAGGATCAGGAGCGTCACCAGCAAAAGGTCAGAGAAGCCATTAAGGACAATCTGCCGGATCTCGTTACTGAGGAGAACATTATTTTGTCGGGCGGCAAACAGATTGTGAAGGTGCCGATCCGCAGTCTGGATGAATACCGGATTATTTATAATTTCCGTAAGCAGAAACATGTCGGCCAGGGAGACGGGGAAAGTCAGGTAGGCGATGTGCTCGGCCGCGATTCGCAGTCCGCCCAGCCGGGCAAAGGTGACAAGGCGGGTGACCAGCCAGGACAGGATACCGTTGAGGCCGAAGTGGATATTGAAGATCTGGAGGATATTCTGTTCCAGGATATGGAGCTTCCCCACCTTAAGCCTAAGGACAAGGAAGAGATTGAGGTCAAATCCATTGTCTTCAACGATATCCGCAAAAAAGGCATGATGTCGAACATCGACAAAAAACGCACGCTGATGGAGAATCTCCGGCGCAACGCCAGCAGCGGGAATCCGGGAATCCACAGCATCAGCCCTGACGATCTGCGCTACAAAACATGGGATGACATTACCGTCCCCCATTCCAATGCCGTAATTATTGCGATGATGGACACCTCAGGCTCCATGGGTACTTTTGAAAAATACTGCGCCCGCAGCTTCTTCTTCTGGATGACCCGCTTTCTGCGCCGCCAGTATGAGAAAGTGGACATTGTATTCCTGGCCCATCATACCGAGGCCAAAGAGGTCAGCGAGCATGACTTCTTCACGCGCGGCGAGAGCGGCGGTACCATCTGCTCCTCGGCGTACCAGAAGGCGCTGGAGATTATCGACAGCCGCTATCCGCCGGCCAAATACAATATCTACCCCTTCCATTTCTCGGACGGCGACAACCTGACCTCCGACAATGAACGCTGCGTCAAGCTGATCGGCGAATTGCTGAAACGCAGCAACATGTTCGGCTACGGCGAGGTGAACCAGTACAACCGCAGCAGCACACTAATGTCCGCCTACCGCCACCTGAAGCAAGAGCAGTTCATGCATTATGTCATTAAGGATAAGAAGGAGGTCTATCAGGCGCTGAAGACCTTTTTCGGCAAAAAAACTGCCGGGGCTTAAGTTTATATCATCAATCCCCTTCCGCCCTGCTGTCCAGGCCAAAAAGCATCCCCCTGTGAACCGTTCATCCGGTTTGAGGGGGATGCTTTTTGCTTTTTGCCTGTATTTTCCGCAAAACCCTATTGACTGATATATCGGTCGCCGATATAATATGTATATCGGAAGACGATATAACGGAAGGCGATGTAACGGCGATTGCTATAACGTCAGTTGATGTAACAATCCGTTAATACTAGACTAAGGCAGGTGAGGCATTTGTCAGGAAGCAATGAATACGGGGCGCTGACAGAAGGCGTATATTATATTCTTCTGTCACTGTTCACCCCAATGCACGGCTACGGAATTATGCAGAATGTGAAGCTGCTGAGTAACGGGCGCGTGGAGCTTGGCGCCGGCACGCTGTATGGCGCGCTTGGCACGCTGGTGGAGCGGGGCTGGATTGAGCTGCTGGCGGGCAGCCAGGATTCCCGCAAGAAGGAGTACCGGATTACGGAGTCTGGCAGATCTGCACTGCTGAGCGAAATGACCAGGCTTGACGAGCTGCTGTCTAATGGAAGAAAGCTAATGGGAGGCGAACCGGAATGAATCATGTAGTGCGCAAATATTTCGCAGATTTTGAAAAGGAAGAGCAGTGGCTGAATGACATGTCCGCCAAAGGTCTTGCGCTTGTTGAATACTCCTGGGCCCGTTATGTATTTGAAGAGAGCGCCCCGGGGGAATACATCTACCGGCTTGAGCTGCTGGAGGAAGATCCGAAGAAAGCCAAGTCTGCTGAATACCTGCAGTTTATGGAGGAGACCGGAGCCGAGCGTGTGCCTGCCGGCAAAAAGCCGTCGGGCAAGTCTGTATATGTCAACCCTCGCTGGGTGATCTTTCGAAGAAAATCAGCGGAGGGTGCTTTCACCATCTATTCGGATACCGATTCCAAAATCAAGCATTATCAGAGAATATACCGCTTATGGATTTCACTCGCGGTGATGGAGCTGATCATTGGCGTCTTCAATATAATGCTGATGTTTGTGAACAATCCCACCGCCCTAAACCGGGTCAACCTTATTATGGGCCTGCTGCTCATCGTTCTGGCCCTGTTCTTCATTTCAATAAGTATGCCTATCCGCCGCAAGATTACCAATCTGCAGAATGACAAGCTAGTCCGGGAGTGAGCCTGAGACGCCGCGAGAAGATTCTGCGGGGATGATTCGGGCGTTGGCGGGGCGTTTCGCGGGGATGATTCGGGACTTGCCGGAGCGTTCCAACGGCGCGTTCACCCCACTCCGGCTCCATTCATTCTGTGAAAAGGACTGAGATTCCGCTATTCCGTCAGATTGTGCAGATTCGCGGGCCAAGCGGACTGAGATTCCGTTAATTGACCGATCAGGCTTCATTTGTGGCCCATTTGAACAAGATAACGGAATCTCAGTCCGAATCAGCGGCAACATGAGGCGTTTGGTCAAAATAGCGTCTTCTCAGTCCGCTTCATTCCGACTACGGCATCTGCACCAGTAACTCCCCCCACTTGCGCCACATCCGCGACTACCGCCTCTCCCGCTTCTTCTGCCACTCCCCCCAATTTTTTTCATTTCCGGCTTCCATCTAATGGGCGTGACCTTCACTCCCCGAACATCAACAAAAAGCCGGAAGCAAACGTGCTGCTTCCGGCCGAATTAACTATTTAATGCACCTTCTCGCGGTCCTTGCCCTTATCGGACTCCCCGGCGTTTTTGTTCGCGGCATCGCGGTCCTGCATCATCTCGTCTATGGTCTTCACCTTCAGCCGGGCAGCGCCGGCGTTACCGGCATTCGTCGGGATCAGGTCACCGGAGGAGAGACGCGCCTTCGCTTCAGCAATCGCCGCGCTGTATTGCGGCAGCCACTGTTCCCCGGCAACCAGCATCTCATCTACCATCTGCCAGATCTCCTTCGGATTGCAGACCGCACCGACCAGCGGGTCCATCATGAAGGCCTGGCGCAGCAGCTTGTCGTCGCCGTGTACTGCAGCTTCCACGGCCAGCCGCTGCACGGAAATGCTGACATTGCAGACCGCTGCCGGGCCCAGCGGCAGTTCACCGACCAGCGGCATCGAGATCCCGTTGCGGTCTGCATACCCCGGTGCTTCAATAATGGCATCATCCGGCAGATTGGAGATCACCCCGTTATTCACCATATTGAAATGCCCTCTGTACACACGGCCCGTTTCGAGTCCTTCTATTATATAGGAGCCATGCTCCTCGCCGCGGTTCGCCTGGGTATACTCCAGAGCAGGCTCCTTCATCCAGTTCGGGAAGTCCGTTTCGAACCAGTTGCGGCCTTCTGTGCAGACCCGCAGGTATCCGCCTGTCTCGCCGTTGATCCAGCTGCCCAGATCGATCCAGTCCATAATTTCACCGCTGCGTTTGCGGTACCAGGGAACATATTCGCTCAAGTGTCCGTTCGATTCAGTGCTGTAATAGCCGAAGCGGCGGAGCATATCGATCCGCACCTTCTCGGTGCGGCTGAATTCCGGATGCTGCTCGAAGGCTTCCAGCAGTCCGGCCGTCAGATCCTTGCCATCAGCTTTGGCGGAAATGTACCACGTCTGGTGGTTGATTCCGGCGCAGATAATATCCACCTGCGACTTCTCCAGCCCGTAGACTTCGGCGATCTGATGATGTCCATGCTGTACCCCATGGCAGAGTCCGATGGTCCGCACACCGCCATATTTATTGCAGGCCCAGGTGAGCATGGCCATCGGATTCGAGTAATTCAGGAGCAGCACATCCGGCGCTGCCGTCTCCCGGATATCGCGGCAGATCTCCAGCATCTCGGCAATGCCGCGCTGTCCGTACATGATGCCTCCCGCACACAGCGTATCACCTACGCATTGGTCCACGCCGTATTTCAGCGGAATGTCCACATCGGTGGCGAACGCCTCAAGGCCGCCCATGCGGATAGTACAAAATACGTACTTCGCATCCTTCAGCGCCTCCCTGCGGTCAGTAGTCGGAGAGATTACTATATCCAGACCATTCTCCCGAATATCCCGCTGGCACAGCTCAGTGACCATCTGCAGGTTATGGCTGTTTATATCCATGAATGAGACTTCAATATTACGGAATTCCGGCACAGTCAGCAGGTCGCGCAGCAATCCGCGTGTGAATCCGATACTGCCCGCCCCGATAAAGGTTACTTTAAAAGACATCGTTATCATCCTCCGGCAATGAATTGTTGATTCCTGTCCATTGTAACAAGGAGGCAGCGGGAAGCGTAACCAATATCATGACCATTTTGCCGGAATAGTGTCAACAATTCTCACCTTTAACGCACAATTCTATCTATTCCTCACTCCAGGAATGGCGATCCATAGAGTTGCGGTATTCGACCGGAGTACAGCCGGTATACTTTTTGAACAGGAGATGAAAATACTGCCTGCTGCTGATGCCCACATAATCAGCGATCTCCGCTACCGGAATCTCACTCTGCCCAAGCAGCATCTGGGCCTTCTCCATACGCAGCCGGTTCAGGTAATCGGTCAGGGTCTGGCCTGTATGTGTCCTGAAGATCCGCTGCAGATAACCCGGGTGGACATTCACAGAGAGCGCGACTTCCTTGACTTGAATACTCCGGTCATAGTTCTGGTGCAGGAACTCTACCGCGCGCCGTACATAGAGCTGTGAAGGCTGCTGGCTGGCCGGCAGCGATTCCCGCCGCAGTCTGGACAGACGCAGCAGCAATTCCGAGAAGAGCAGCTGCACCATACTGTTCCCGCTCTTGCCCCGCTGATCCAGCTCCAGCACCAGTGCCTTCAGCACATGGAAGACTTCCTCCTGATCACTCAGCACCAGACTATCGAAGGGGCTCTGCAGCAAATCCGCCAGTGCCTCCTCCTCCCGGGCCAGCCTGCCTACAGAGGGAGCTACACCGCCGTACGCAGTGAATGCGAATTCCACATTCAGCATCCGGCAGGAGGTCCCTTCTCCGACGATCAGCCTGTGGGGAACGCCCGCATCCAGCAGAATCATCTCTCCCCGCTTCAGCCGGAAGGGCGTATGCCCGCCTGATTCATCCCGCACCTCGACCACACAGCTGCCTGAGATCAGATACATGATTTCGGTGGAATTATGCTGATGATAGGCCATCGTGTAATTGCTCCACTGCTTGTAGTAGTAAGCCAGGAAATGAGGGCTGTAATCCCCGTCAAGCAAGGCCTGCTGAAAAAGACTTCCGTTCAACTCCTCCATGCCGCATGCCTCCTCTCCGCCAGTATTCATAACACAAGTGTATCCCTTGAGATCAGCCAGGACAAGAAGCAGGGATAAGCTCCATTACTGGAAGAACATAGCTATACCGGTCAGATTTTCACGCGGATGTTAAGCAGTAATCAGGCGGGGATCACACTTTATTCTCAGAATTCCAGCCTCGCAGATAATCATATAGGCAAATGTTGCACATATTGCAGCTTTGCTACAGATATGCCAGGGTGGTTGGGAGGATTGTTGTAGGAAATACAAGAATTGGTTCATTAATCGGCTTGTATTAGGGGAAATGCTGTATTTTGTACAACACTTTTCGATGGAGACCCGTTTGATGAGGGGATTGTTGTATTTCGTGCAGGATTTTTGCTTATTTATGATGTGCAGCAGACGCAGAACGCAGAAAAAACAAGAGCAAAGGCTTCGATGCGCTCTGCTCTTGTTTTCAATCCTCTGGTTGACCATCCCAACCCTTGTTCTCCACCATCAATGAATTTTAGCCAAAATATCGTTCACCACGCTATACACTCCGCCGCCCTCCACCATTTCCAGCGCTCCGTTCAACAGGTATATCCCCGTCTCTTCGTCGATCCCGTAATTCGGAAGATCGCCGAACGTACGGAGGGCGGTTCTTAAATGATCTTCATCAGCCCACTGGGTAAAATGCACGGACAGCAGCAGCTCAGAGATCAGATTCAAGCCCTTGCGGTGATCAAACTGCCTGCTCTCATTATCCTTAGCGGAAATAATGCACAGTTCAGGGCTGATTAAGGCTCCTGCCGAGAATCCCGCAACCGGAACTCCCGACTCATACTTCAGTTTAATAGCGCCGCCAATCGCGGTGTCTACAATATAATCGGCATACAGATCCGTATCTCCGCCTCCTATAATAATACCCGAGCAGTTCTCTATGCTCTGGACAACAACATCCACAGGGGTGGCAGGTAACGGCAGATAGCGGAACTCTGTTAACCCTGCATCAGCCAGCGGCCGCGTATAGATCGGTATATAATCTTCCCAGCCTTCTTCGCGCTCCACGAACAGAACTACGACCGGACCTGCACCTGCCTGCGTCTTGCTCGCAAACTTCCTTGCCAGATCAGGAGTAAACGGCGGACCCCCGCCATTTAGAAATAAGTGTTTATCCATGACATCACCTTCAGTTTTTTACAGACAACTATAACGACAAGTGTAAGTTCTGGCAATACTACTTCACTCATGCGTCCGCTTATCCCTGTTAAGAATCCGTCAGTCAGCACTTCAGATTCTCCCCCTGCCCAACCAGGGTACATTAATAATAACTGTATTCCGGAAGTTTAATGGAAGAAAGGAGTCTTGTCTGTGTCTATAAATAACCGCCCGTTTATCCAAGCCTGCCTGAACGGGGCAACGGCACGCCATCAGCATCCCGCCGTTCCTTATTCCCCTCAGGAGCTGGCACTGGATGCCAAGGCATGTATCGCGGCCGGTGGGCAGGCTGTTCATGTGCATGCAAGACAAGCAGACGGCACTGAGACACTAGAGCCGCTGTATTGCGACCTTACCGTTCAAGCGCTCCGTTCATCATGCCCCCTCGTCCCTATAGGAATGACCACCTCCCTATCCGCCGGGCCCGATCCAGACAAGCGGCTGTTTGATATAGGCAGGTGGGGGCAGCTGCCAGACTTTGTGTCTGTCAACTTCTCCGAGCCGGGCTTGCCTACTCTCATCCGGCTGCTGCGTGAGCGGCAGATTGGGATCGAGGCAGGAATCGCAACTTTACAGGACTGCCGCACCTTCCTGGAGGGGGACTGGCGGAAGCATTGCTTCCGCGTTCTGGTTGAAGTAGAAGAGCCGGAGCCGGACCAGGCGCTTGTACTGGCTTCATCGATCTCAGCCCTGCTTCGGGCCGAAGGCGTGACCTTACCTCAGGTTCACCATGGAAGCGGTGCCGCCACCTGGACGGTTATTCGGCAGGCGATTGTGCAGGGAGAAGGGATTAGAATCGGACTGGAGGACACCACGGTATCTCCGGATGGAGCACTGTGCGGCGGCAATGCCGATCTGGTGAAGACGGCGTTAGCTATGGCTGACATGCAGCTTTATCCCTGAAAAGAAATCATCGACTGCTTCAGATTCTCAGCTAACGCCTCCAGCTTGCCTGACAGAGCCACCAGCTCCTCACTCACTATGAATTGCTGTGATGACATCGAAGCAACTTCCTCCGTTGAGGCACTGGTCTGCTGCACGACTGAGATTACGCTCGCCATGGATTGCCCCAGTTGCTGCTGATAACCGGTCAGCTCCTTAACTGCCGCAGAAGATTGGCTCAGATACCCGCTGAAAACCTCCATTTCCGCCCGGACACTTTCAAAGATTAGTGAAGTTTCCCGCACTGAGGTTATCTGCCCGCTGAACAGCGGTGCTGCTTCACTCACAACCTTGACCGTGTTCTCGATATGGCTGCTGATCTCCTCCGTAATTCTGGAGACAGACGCAATCGACTGGCTTGATTGATTCGCGAGTCCCCTAATCTCATCGGCAATGACAATAAAGCCCCTCCCCGCAGCCCCGGCACGTACAGCTTCAATAGAAGCATTAAGCGCCAGAATATTCGTCTGCTTGTTCATGGCTATCATCGGGGAGAGAATACTGCGGATCAGTACCGTGCTGTCACGCAGCATCGCCGAATTCTCCTGAATCAGATTCATCATCTTCAGGGCAGATTCGCTCTGATCAACGAGCTTCTTCATCAACTCCGCTCCCTGATCGCTTACGACCATGACCTTTCCTGCAGAATCAGCCATGACAGCATTCGTCCCGGCCACTTCGTTCGTCTTATCCCCCATCAGCTCCACCTTGAGGTTGCTGCTCTCCGCTTCCGCTGCCAGACTGGCAGCTCCGCCGGCGATCTCACCGGTTGCGGCGGCTACTTCCCTGGCATGGGTACTGGTTGCACCTGAAGCAAGCACCAATTGCTCGGATGTGGCCAGCACGGCCGCTGCCGAACTGCTGCTCTGCCCGGCCAGCCGGGATATCTGCTCCATCATCCGGTTGAAGCTGTGTCCCAGCCGCCCGATCTCATCCCGGCCCTTGAAGTTCGTCCGCACCTGCAGATTCCCCTGCTCGCCTTCCTCCATCAGCCGGGCCAGCTTGCCGAGCGGGCGGCCGATCAGCCGCACCAGCACATAACCAATCACCAGCGCGATCACAGCCGCAGCCAGCACAACCAGCAGTGTAATATAGAGCAGCCGGTCTGCCGATTTAGTGAAATCACTAACCGGCGCATAACCCAGCAGTGTCCAGTCAGCGGTCACCAGCGGCTGATAGACCACAAGCTGCGAGCTGCCCTGCTCATCAGCCGCAGTGAAGGATTGCTTCTGCCCTTCAACCTCGGTATCCGCAGCCTGTATGTAAGAAGGCTGTCCGAGCAACCCGTTATCCGCCCCGTACACAATATTGCCTGCCCTGTCAAGGATGCGGATCTCCCCGGCAAGTCCGATATGCAGATTGGATAATACATCGGTTAGAGCTTTGCCCTTCACCTCAATCAGCATATAATACTCCGCTGCCGGGTTCTGGATATTCCGCAGCAGACGACCCATCGTCATGGAAGACTCACTGTACGCATCGAAGAAGCCTTTGGCCCGTACGGGGAACCAGACGGGATTGCCTTTGCCGTTATCGATCTCCTTCATGCGGGCAAGAATCCCTTCATCACTGCGCACGCCGCTGATGCCTGTTGATTTGTAGGATTCAGCATCCACCATGCTTCTTGCGACCAGCCGGACGCCCAGCAGCCGCTCGTCCGAACCCCTGACGGAATCCAGCTTGCGGCGGATCCGGTCTTCAGCTGCCACCTTGGCTACCGTTCCGGCACCGGGATTGTGAATGGTCTCCATATCCGCTTTTAGTGCAGAGTCTACGGCAAACTGTCTTGAAAGCGCTTCATATTCAGCAAACAGGAAGTCCAGCTTGTCTGCCGCCTGCACAATAGACTGTGAGGATGCCGCTGCTACCTCGTCGGTAATGATTCCTTTTGCAGCATAATAGGAGGTTAAGCCCAGCACAGAGGACAATAGAACAATTGTACAGAACAGAATCACAAATAATTTGACGCCAACCGATCTGAAGTTTATTTTCCGCTGCCGTTTCATTGCGCTCTCCCCTTATTTTTCGCATAAAAAAATACAGGTGCAGCCCTTCGTTGACTGCATAAAGGCCGCACCTGTTATTCATAATGACATCAATATTACTTATTCCCTTTATCTCTTAAGTGCTTACCCTTTGCTCGCCCCTGCGGTCAGACCATCAACAAGCAGGCGCTGCAGGAAGCCGAACAGGATCATAATCGGTACAGAGATCAATACTGCACCCGCTGCGAACAGCGTGAAATTGGAATTCTGCATCGTATTGACCATATCCCACATACCGACCGCGACCGTCCAGTTCTCCTTGGTCCGCAGAATCAGCTTGGCGAAGATGAAGTCCACCCATGGGCCGACGAACTGGGTCAGTGCCATATAAGTAATCATCGGGCGGGACAGCGGCAGGATAATCCGTGTGAATATTCCGAAATTGCTCGCCCCGTCAATACGTGCAGCTTCATCAAGGGAGCGCGGAATCGTATCGAGGAAGCCTTTGGCGATCAGGGTCCCTCCGAGCGGCGCTCCGGCAGCATACACGATAATCAATGCCAGATGGGTATCCAGCAGATTGAACTCTTTCAGCAGCAGATAGATCGCGATCATACTCATGAAGCCCGGGAACATCCCGAGGATCAGCAGGGTCGACATGGTGGTCTTGCGGCTTTTGAACCGGAACCGGGATAAGGCATAACTGGTCAAAAGTGTCAGCACCACGCCGATCAGCATGGAGAACACGGCAATCTTGAGCGTATTCGCATACCAGGTTCCGAACATATAGACCGGGGAGGTGAACAACTCCTTATAATGGGACAATGTAAAATGGTCGGGAATCAGCGTTTTACTGTACAAGGATTTGCCCGGACGGAAGGATGCCAGAAGAATCCAGAGTGCCGGATAGATCGCTGCAATCGCCAGGATAACGAGAAGAATGTAGCTTAAGGCCAGACGAATAAAGTTCGCAAGCTTGCGTGAGGTGATCATTGAATCATATCCTCCTCTTGGAATGACTTGGTCCGGCGGTAATTATACAGGGAGAACCCGGCAACAATGATGAAGAGAATGATCCCTATCGCGGAAGCCATATTGTTCTTGTTCTGATCCAGCGTCAGCTTATACAGCCACGTTACGAGCAGGTCCGTTGATCCGGCATACTGATAGTTACCGTTAACCGGATTGCCTGCAGTCAGCAGGTAGATGGCATTAAAGTTATTGATATTGCCGGCAAATTGCATAATCAGCGTAGGCGCGGTGGAGAACAGGATCATGGGCAGCGTAACAATCCGGAACTTCTGATAATTCGTAGCCCCGTCCACTTCGGCTGCTTCGTACATATCGCGCGGTATCGTAGTCAGCACACCCATAATCAGCAGCATCGATACCGGAATACCGACCCACATGTTGACGATGATGACGGTGACCTTTGCCCAGAACGGGTCTGTCAGCCAAGGCAGTCCGCCAAGTCCGAAATACCCAAGGTACTGGTTGATCGGACCGAACTGTCCGTTGAACAGGTTGCGCATCAGCAGGAGGGAGATCATCTGCGGCACGGCATAAGGGATGATCAGAATCATTCTCCACATGCCTTTGAAGCGGACTCCCTTTTGGTTGATCAGCAGGGCAACGAGCATCCCGCCGAAATAAGTAGTTACAGTCGATAGAACCGCCCAGATAATAGTCCAGGTAAGTACTCCATAGAAGGTATGGCTCCAGGATTTCAGCACCAGCAGATTGCGGAAGGTTTCAAAGCCTACCCAGTCTACCAGCCTGGCCGGCGGAATGTGATCCGGTGCGGCATAGTTGGTGAAGGCCAGCATGATCATAAAAATAATCGGCATGATGGTGAAGAACAATATACCGATACCCGGAAGCAGCAAAAAGCTCTGGGCAAATTTGTAATCCAGGATATAGCGTACGGATTGCTTGAATGTATTCGAGGGACGGCCGGTTTCGCGTTCTGCTCCGATTTTATGGGCATCCCTAATATTCATGTACCAGACAATCAGGAATAAGACCAAGAACAGCAGGGTAATCAGACTTTCAATCATAATGACGATGGAATGGTCACCGGGAACCATTTTGGCGATGCCCTTAACCTTCTCAAGGCGGCTTGGAGATTCCCCGAGTGTGGTGATGCCCCAGAAGGCCCTGCCCAAATTGGTAATGAAATAGAATAGTGCGGCTGCTTCTACAGCTATGAAAATAAGCCCTTTGATGAATTGGCGGTTATATATTTGTCCCAATCCCATAAAAATGGCCGACAGTACTGCGGCTCTAGCTTTGTGTCGCTGCATTTCCCTTCCGTTCTCCTCTCCGCGCGGAATTCAGGAAACTGCCCGCCGCTAGCTGTGCGGCGGGCGATTTGATTCCACTATGTGCTGATGGTTATTTGTTGCTTCAAGACAGGTACTGATGGGACTTCCGGTGCAGCTGTTACTGGGCAGATGCCCCGTTATTCAGATCTTTGATTTGTTCAACCGCTTTGTCCATGGCAGCCTTAGGATCAGCGTTGTTATCCCAGATTTCCGGAAGCGCGGCATTTACCGGGCTCCATACGTTACCCATTTCAGGAATCGAAGGCATTGGCTGGGAGTTCTTGGCCTGTTCAGCAAAAGCGGATACGTACGGATCACCCGTGATTTGCGGATCCTGCAGCGCTTCGTTGTTCGTAGGCACGGAACCGATCAGCTTGTTCAAGGTCAGCTGCGCGTCTTTGCCGGAAGCAAAGCGGGCATACAATTTAGCAGCATTCGGATATTGCGTATAGGCATTGACTGCGAAAATCTTGATCCCGGAGAACGTAATGGATGTTTTGCCGTCAATGGTTGGAACCGGAGCGATACCCAGGTTGTCGCCCAGAGCTTCTTTATAACCGGCAAGCTCCCAAGGTCCAGTGATATCCATAGCCACATCGCCTGTGTTGAACAAGCTGCGCTTGATGTCGGGATTAATGTCGCCGCTCTTAATCGGCAATACTTCCTTCAGCTTCGCGAATTCAGTCAGGCCTTTGATTGCACCTTCGTTGTTCAGGCCGATATCGTCCTTGTCTGTGCCGTCTTTGCCGAACAGGTAACCGCCGGTTGTAGCGATGAACGGATAGTTGAAGTACATGTTGCCGACTTCCCACATAATTCCGTATCTGTTCTTGGCTTTATCGGTGAACGTTTTGCTGAAGGCAATAACGTCGTCGAAGGATTTAGGAGCTTCTTTCACCAGGGATTTGTTGTAGAACAGCGCGTAGGTTTCTGCTGCTCTCGGGTAACCGTAAAGTTCACCGTCATAGGACGAACCTACGATGGATGCTTCAGTGTTCTCAGCTTTGGTCTGCTCACCAAAAATATCGTTTGGAAGCAGCAGGCTCGCGCTTGCTGCCTTACCCAGATTGTCGTGAGGGATGAGGATAACGTCTGCAGCCAGACCGGACGGTCCGTCCTGGGTCAGCTTGCCAACCTGATCGGGTGGTGCTACCTCTTCAATTTTGATGGGGACGTTGTACTGTGCGGTGAACTGCTTGGCGATCTCTTCCGCAAATGCTCTTTCTTCTTTACTCTCCCAGATTACCAGGGATGCGCCTTCTTCAGGCACAATCTCGTCTGTTGCCGGTGTGTTCTCGCCGTTTGTACCAGCGTTGTCTGTTGCCACTGCATTACCCGCAGGAGCATTTGTTGCTGCTGCATTACCCCCGTTATTGTTGTTTGAGCCGCACGCCGTAATCGACATTGCCATAGAAAACGATGCGGTGAGAACCATGAGTTTTTTTAAATTCATTACTTTTAACCCCTCCCGATTTTATGTTTCACTTGATTTGAAGATATGGCCCCTAATTTTTGCGCAAACGATTTCAGAAGTTTCAAAAAAAATCCGTGTTTCTCAAATTGATCCTTCTGTATGTACTGCGCCAGGTTTAGAAAGCGCTTCATTCCTGAATCCATAATACATCAGCACGTTATAGTTGTAAAAACGTTTGCACATAGTGAAATCAGCCAAAATCACCAATAATTCGTACATAATAAGGTTTTATCTTCCTATTTCACATGTTTACTTTAAATACCTTTTGATATCTTTGATTAAAAAAATGAATAATGATTTTTTTGTCGTTATTTAAATTATTTTGTCTTTTAATTTCTATATTATTTCATTTCTGGGACTTCGGAAATCGGTTTCCCCTAGCCGTAAATTTGTGCAAAGGTTTGTACAAATCTATTGAACCTCTAATTATTCCGTGATATAATCCAAAACATTATGAACCCCATATTCTTCACATAATTTAAAGGCAATGTTACTTCATTTGGGTACAACCTCGGACAAGCCACCCGGTGCCGGTTGTGCCTGTTTGCTATGTGCAGAATGGGAATAACGAGTGCGGGTATGGCACAAATCCTGTGCTAACCATGCACCAGACGCTAAACGTATGCTCCCGAGGCAGCTTTGCGAAGAGAAATCCGTCAAAACTTTTAGGAGGAATCATTATGTTGTTAGAAGCTGTATATCATCGTCCGCGCCTCAATTGGTCTTATGCCTATGATCATGAAACGATCCACCTGCGCTTGCGCGCCAAGAAAGGCGATCTGACCGAGGTCTTCGCCTGGGCTGGTGACAAATACGCCTGGGATACCACCAAGGAATTGATACCCATGACTCTGTTTACTTCCGATGCGATGTTCGATTACTGGGAATGCGAATCGGTTCCCCTCTACCGCCGGCTGAAGTATGGCTTCCTGCTGCAAAAGGGCCATGAGCGTATCTGGATGACAGAGAGCGATTTCCAGACAGAACGTCCCGCTAATCCAAACCGGTTGTTTGAATTCCCTTACATTAACCGCGGTGATGTCTTTACACCTCCGGCTTGGGTGAAGGATGCTGTTTTCTATCAGATCTTCCCTGAACGCTTCGCAAACGGTGACCCCAGTCTGAATCCGGACAATGTACAGCCATGGGGCGGTACTCCCAAGCCTGACAACTTCTTCGGCGGCGATCTGCAGGGGGTTATTGACCATCTGGATCATCTCACTGAACTGGGGATAACCGGCATCTATTTCACTCCAATCTTCACAGCTACCACCAACCATAAATATGACACAGAAGACTATATGATGGTTGATCCTCATTTCGGTGATGTAGCTACGCTGAAAAGACTGGTTGATGCCTGCCATGAACGAGGTATCCGTGTATTGCTTGATGCTGTATTTAACCATGCGGGCCGTACCTTTGCCCCGTTCGTGGATGTGCTGGAGAAGGGCGAAGCCTCAGTCTATAAGGATTGGTTCCACGTACGTGAATTCCCGCTCCAGGTAGTGGACAACATTCCCAACTATGACGCCTTTGCCTTTGAACCGCTGATGCCGAAGCTGAACACAGAGAATCCTGAGGTTAAAGAATATTTGCTGAAAGTCGCTGAATACTGGATCAGGGAGGTCGGTATTGACGGCTGGCGCCTGGATGTGGCAAATGAGGTGGATCATGAATTCTGGCGCGACTTCCGCAAAGTCGTGAAGCGTGCCAACCCCGAGGCTTATATTCTCGGCGAAATCTGGCATGAATCCGCGCCTTGGCTGGAGGGTGACAAGTTCGATGCGGTCATGAATTACCCGTTCACTGATGCTGTGCTCGACTTCTTCGTCTATGGCACACTTGATGCAGAGGGCTTCGCCAACTCCATCGGCAAGCAGCTGTCCCGTTACCCGCTGCAGGCCAGCGAGGTAGCCTTCAATCTGCTGGACAGCCACGACACTGCACGTCTGCTCACTGTGGCAGACGGGGATAAGAACAAGCTGAGGCTGGCTGCGCTGTTCCAGTTCACCTTCATGGGCACTCCCTGCATCTATTACGGGGATGAGATCGGCATGGACGGCGACGGCGATCCGGACTGCCGCAAGTGCATGGAGTGGGATCCGGCGAAGCAGGACCGTGACCTGTTCAGCTATTACCGTAAGCTGATTGAGATCCGCGGCAGCCATCCGGCACTGCGCACGGGAAGCTTCACTTTCCTTGAAGCCGGACCCCAGGGCAGCAAACTGGCTTATGAACGCAACCTGGGCGATGATCTGATAATCGTGCTGATCAATACGGAGGAGACCGCGCAGACCTTCCTGGTAGACGTTCAGGAACGCTCCTGGGAAAATCTGCTCACCGGGGAACCGCTCCGCGCTGAACGCGGCAGGCTGACGCTCAAGCTGCCGGCTTATGGTTATGCGGTGCTTCAGGCCAATTTGGCCTAGACTCCGTTTCAGGTGCAGCATTCATTTGATTATTCTGATTATTCGATTGATTTATAGTCCATGCACAGCAAACAGGGTATTCCGCAGCCGTTATGGCTTGCGGAATACCCTTTTACGTTCTATTCCAATTCAATAATCCGGTTATTTGCCAAGCAGATTATAAATCACCTGTGCGCTCTCTGCACGGGTCAGCTGTCCTTGCGGGACAAACAGCTGATGAGCTCTGCCCTGCACAAGTTTAAGCTCTACGGCGGCATTCACATAAGCATCCGCCCACCCGCTGATGCTGGAGGCATCTGCAAACAGGGCCGGAGCTGTTACGGAAGCCAGAATCCTGCCCTGTTTGAACTCCAGAGCGCGGATGACCATGACCGCCATTTCCTCACGGCTGATTGCAGCGTCTGGAGCAAAGGCAGCGCTGCTGCGCCCGTTGACGATGCCTGACTTGACGGCAGCGGCTACATAAGAAGCGTACCAGGCATCAGCCTGGACATCAGCGAATAATGCTTCCCCTTCCCCTGACTGGCCGAGTGCACGCATCAGCAGTGCCGTGAACTCCGCACGCGTCACCTTTCTTGCAGGTTCAAATTCAGCAGACGACACCCCTGTTGCCACCTGTTTCGCTGCAAGTGATTTAATGGCAGCAGAAGCCCAGTGGGAATCCGGCACATCCTTGAACATTGCATTAATCTGTAGCGCGGCATACTTGCTGAAATGTGTAACTGCCGCAGTAAATGAGCCATCCGCTTGCGCTGCGCCCCCCGCATACTTCAGTTCACCGTTATCAGCGAGATAGAATATACCTGTCCAATCCTTAACCGGATTGCCTTGAAGCTTCAGTGATATCGTAACCGGCTGCTTAAAGGTTGTAACAGACAGGCTGGTCCCGTCTTTTTTGATAATCTGCAGCTTAAGATCGTAGACCCCGGATACAGCAGTTGCAACCATGTTCTCCTTACTGAATCTCTTGACTGCATCCTGTGCTGCAGCTTCGCTAAGCGGAGTCAGCTCCAGCAGGATATGCGTACCCTCCGTGTCCGCCTCCGTTACCATGGCCCCAACATCAGCCAGCACAGCATTCGGGAAAGTAACGGACAGCCCCTCCGAGTGAATAACCAGCTCATTATTCCCCAGCGCCTTAGCTGCCTGGACCGGCAGCAGCACCGAAGTCTTGCCCGGTTCCAGAGTGAGCTTTAGTCTGCCATCCTTGCCATTTCGAAGATCCTGCTCACTTATTATCTGTGTGCCTGCCGGAACCGCCGTTGGCGCTGGCGTTGGTGTTACCGTCGGCTTTACAACGGAACTTGTTTCGGATTCTGCCGCTGGCGTTGGCGTTGGTTCCGTTGTTGGTGTTGGTGTTGGTGGCACTACAACCGGCTCCGCCGCCAGAATCACAGTTCCGCCATCATCTCTTCCCGGCAGATCAATCGTAATCTTCCGGTCAGCCGATACCGTATACAGCTTGCCGCTGTACTCATCTCTTACAGAAGACAATGCCGCAAAAGGCACTGGAATTTCTGCACTTAGACCTTCCTTCTTCGTGTTGATTACCGTAACAACATTATCCTTCCCGTATTGCTTGTTGAAGGCCAGGTAGCCCAGATCATCAGAACCCGCAAGCTTGGTGCGGACACCTTTGGCATATACCTGGGAGTATTGTGCCCGGATGTTCAGCAGCTTCTGATAATGATCATGAAGCCCCTGCTCTGCAGTGAGCTGATCCCAAGGCATATCGCCCCGGTTCTCGCTGAACTTGCCGCTTGCCATATCTCCGGCATTTTTCCCGGACCGGCCCAGCTCTTCCCCGTAGTAAATTACCGGCTGGCCCTTGGCCGTGATCTGCAGCGCGGCAGCGATCTTGAGCTTACCCTTATCCCCGTCAACATAGTCCGAGAGGAAACCATCCTCATCGTGGCTGCTGAGGAATTGTGCCATTACCCCGGTGTTGCTGATCTTCGCTTCGCGCTCCTGCAGATAAACATCCACAGCATTAATACTGCCATCTGCGAACAGCTTGGCCTGATCATTAAAGCTAAAATCAAGCAAACCGTCCATTTGCCCGCTCTGCAGCATGCCGCCGTCATTATCGGCGGTTCCGCCGAAGTATTCGCCGACCATTTTAAAGCCCGGATCTATAGCCGTCAGTGCATTTTTAAATGCTTTCCAGGTTGTGCTCTCCACATGCTTGACCGTATCAACGCGGAAATAGTCGATAGTATCTCCCCGCTCTGTCCGGGCATTATCCAGCCAGCCTGTCTGCCAGGCAATGATCTGCTTGCGTACCGCAGGATCCTCCGTCTTGAAGTCAGGCAGACCGCTGAGCTCGCCTTTGATGACATCCGTATCGGCTTGAACGCCGTCCGTACGCAGCATTCCGGCAAAACGCGCCTTTTCCTCTGCCGTTACGCCAGGATTATCATCACTCTCCTTCAACCCGTAGCCTGTATGGTTAAGCACCACATCGACCATAATCTTAATGCCCTTGTCATGCGCCTTCTCAATCAGTTCCTTGAAGGTCGCCATATCGCCCAGATGCTCATCAAGCTTGGTGAAGTCTTTGGCCCAATACCCGTGATAAGCATATTGCTTGCCGCCGAAGCTGACACCCTGGTTGAAATCAATATTATCTACAACCGGCGTAATCCAGAGCGTGTTGATGCCCAATTCCTGCAGATAATCGAGATTGTCGATCATTCCCCTGAAATCGCCGCCATGATAGGCTTCAAGATGTGCCTTGTCCACATTCTCATTGTTGTCAGGGTCACCGTCCTTGAAGCGGTCGGTCAGTGCGAAATAGATCCGCGCTTCATCCCAGTCGAAATCAAGCTTGGAACCGCTGTAGGTTCTGGCTTTCACCTCGATTTCAGCAGACTGTCTGTGCAGATTGCCATACTGGTCCACAAGGACAATTGGAATACTCTTGATACCAGCAGGCACATCATCCTTCACCGCTATGCTCTGCTGCATTAGCTCTGTATCGAATTTGACCTTGGCTGGTCCTCCCAGAGCGGTAAGATCCAGATAAGCGTCCTTATAGGACACTTCCTCTGTGGAGACAGCCTTCACCGTTACTACAGCATTCTCATTGGAGGTTACAGCCGGCGGATTCACCGTTGCCGTAATGTTAACCTCCGGTTTGTGATAATACAGGGAGGATTCTCCTCCCACCGTGTTGTGGGGGTCGGTGAACTCACGGGTCACTCCGTCCTTGGTTACGATGAAGGTATACTTATAAATGCCTTCCTCCAGACCACTCAGCCGGTAGCTGAACCATTCCTTCGCCGGATCATACTCCATCGGATATTCTTTACCGTTCACTTTCACTTTAATGTCTGTTATCGCAGACACATCGCCGCTGCGGAACAGCTCCTCATCGCGGTACAGGAAGGTTATGGCTTCATCCTGCATGAGCGGACCGCTGATGCCCGGGGTGATTTCCAGCTCTTTGACCATGCTGGTTACATGAACTTTGGTAAACGCCTCGCCGGGAGTCAGGGTAATATAGCGGTCATCCGCAATATCCTGTTTGTTGTCAGACCAGTCCAGGCCTTTGATGAGTACAAAACCTACCTGGGTTGCGTCTTTGCCCACTTCAATCAGAACCGTCGAGCTTGCAGAATCTCCTTCGGGTTCAGGAAGCTTAATCTCACCGTCTGTTGCTCCGGTATACCAGAGCCAAACACTCCAGCCCTTATAATCCTTGTCTTCACGGGTATAAGTGAACTGCACATAACGTTTGGTTTCCACCGGCGGGCTTGTTACTTCTATGGTCACATCCGCGGACACGCCGCCATAGGTAATGGTGATAGTTGCTGTTCCGGCTCTAACCCCTTTCACCAGTCCCTTGCTTGTAACCGTGGCCACTTCCGGTTTATCGGATACATACAGCGCCTTGGCGGTCACTTTACTTGAAGTGCCGTCCGTATATTTGGCCGTGACCACAGCCTGATGAGTGGCTCCCTCCTTCAGCGTATAGCTGGTCTGGTCAGTCTCCAGCAGAGACACTACTGCTGCGGCTGCATCTTTACGGATAATTACAGATGTAAGCGGGTCGAGGGTAATTGTGTCAGCTGTAAGGCTGAAGCCGCTCTGGTCTGAAGCAGAAATGGGTTCGGTACCGGCTTCATCATTGTCAGCAAGCACAAGGCCGTCCGTCAAATCCTCCGGCAAGGTAAGAGCTCTAGTCTTGCTGTCACCGTTCATGAAGACATAATAGATCCCGGTTCCATCCGTTGCCTTGCTTGTATAACCGATCACCAGATCATCTTTCTGCATTTCAGGTGCTTCGATAAGCTTGACATTGGAATTCACGAGACTGATGTCGCCCAGCCGGAAAGCATTGGTAGACTTTCTAAGCTTAATCAGCCCCGCCGTGTATTCTCTGGTCGCATTCTGCACCGGAAAGTTCACTTCATCCGTTGCTGCGGCCCAGTCGAAAGCATTGACCGCATCCGACGAATCGTATGAATCGTTGATGAAATAACTGACCGACTGATCAGCCTCATCGCGGACTTCGGTATATTTCTGCTCGGGAATTCCTGATGCCATCCACTGCTTAGTACGCCCGTACTCCTGACCCGCCTGCAGAAATGCGGTTCCCTGCGAAGTCAGCAGCAGCATATTCCCGAGCCTGATCCGCTTCTGGATCTCCAGCTCGTTCCCCGCGTTCTGCGGATTCTTATGAAGGGCCAGGGCAATGACGTCATGGAGCGTCAGGTTATCATGGGCTTCAATGTATTGCACGATATCGCCCGGATCATCTGCCGGAATATTGGAAGGCTGCGCTTTGATATTGTTCAAGATCGTCGTCAAGGGGCGCGCTCCGCCCGTAATAAACCGCGGATCCCCTTCAGAGCCGTACCCGGATTTCAGCTCATTGCGGATTTCATCGGAAAATACGCCGACACTGTCTGTCTTGTCCATCCATTTCTGATCAGCAGCCTTGCCTTTGAGTGAAGGATCAGAAGCCTCGCCCCCGAAGGTAATCCAGCCTTCCCCGATGAACAGGGCCTTGGGATTAATGGCAGCCGCAGCGTCATAAGCAGCCTGAACCGCATCTGCTGTGGCATCGCCCATCATATCCCAGCGCATCCCGTCGATTTTGTACTCCTGGAACCAGTACTTCACGGAATCGACCATCAGCTTCTCGGCCATCTTATGGCTGGTTGCCAGATTGTTGCCGAAGCCGCCGATGAAGTTGCCGGCCGGGTCCTGGAAGGCGTAATAATTAGGCACGATGTCATTCAGGAATTCTTTTTTGGCCATATGGGTGTACACAACATCCAGAATGACGCCCATTCCTGCTTCGTGCACCGCATCGATCAAGCCTTTCAGCTCTTTGATCCGTTCTTCCGGATCTGCCGGATTACGGGAATACGCCCCGTCCGGAGAGAAATAGCTGTGCGGGTCATAACCCCAGTTATACTCATTGCCTTGAGCTGAATAGTCCAGCTCCCTGTCTTCCATCCCGGTTTCGTCCCCGTAATACCAGGCCATCACCGGAAGCAGCTGAATGTGGGTGACACCCAGCGATTTGATATAATCCAGCTTCGACTCAAACGCCGCATAAGACCCCCAGCGTTCCCCGCCGAGACTCGACTGGATTGCCGGATCAGAGGTGAAGTCCCTGATATGCGCCTCGTAGATAATGGCATCCTCACGGTCCTCATAGCCGGCAATGTCTGCCGCCCCGAACCCTTCGGGATTCGTAGCGCTTAAATCCACAATCGCCGCTTTACCGACGGTATCACCGCCTGCCCCTGCCTCCCCCGCCGTATTCACCGTGAATACGGCCATGGATTTGGCATAGGGATCAAGCACCTGCTTAGTTACTCCCTCATTGGTCACTTCATACTGGTAGTAGAAGTCTCTGACATCCTCTGCGCCGGGTGCACCGGTCAGATCAGCCGGAGCCAGCTCCGCCGACCAGACTCCTTTGTCGCCCAGGGTCAGCCCCTTGCATCCTACCGGGAGATTAGCGTCAGCTTTATCATAGACAACCGCAGTCACTGAGCTCGCTTTCGGCGCCCAGAGTTTCAGCGTTGCCGACTTGCCGGCCTTGTTGTACGTAGCACCAAGATCGTCACCCGTGTAATTGTACAGCTCATCCATCAATCTCCAGCCGGTGGAAGCGGATACAGTTTTGCCTGCATACGTTACACTCAGCGGGATTTTATTCAGATCAAATGCACCGGTGACTACTTCAACCGAAGTTGTGCCGGTAACCGCCGCCCCTGTGACAGGAATGGATGTCCCTTCCGAATCCTTCACGGAAATGGCTGTTTTTAATGCGTCCGCCGCGAGCCCGTCCGTTAACGTGAACCCGAGCCATAGTTTGCTTGCAGACAATATATCTGCAGATAACAGGCCAACTGGTGTCTCGCCAAAAGGTGAAGTATAGACATTCGGGTCATTTTCCTTCACCCACAGCTGGTTGTAACGGTCCAGAAAGGCGAAGCTTTTGTTCTCATTGCCTGCCGGGCCGTCTTTCTCTCCGTTTGCAGGCTTCATAACGATGAAACTGATGGTCTTGGCATTCTCCTTCAGCGGAATATCCGCATAGGCTCCGAAGGAATCCCGGTTCTCCGGTACAAAAGGAGTTGCGTCTTTGGGCCACACATTAGACGGCGTCACCACATCATCCCACAGCCACAGGCCGTACTGGCTCTGATTGTTGTCGGAACGCATGTAATGAATCCGCACTGTATTCGCTGGAAGCTCCACCGGTTCATAAGGGGTTACTTTATTCGAGCCCTCCGTAATCCAGACCTCATTGGTCTGCGGGGTACTGATGTTAAAGGTTTTGTCTCCGTCCTCCATTTCCTTAACCCCGGTAGTCCGGTTTACCACGAGGAACGAGATCGTCTTCGCCCCATCCTTCACAGGCAGATCGACATAAGCGCCGTAGGCATCGGTTTGTCCATAAGGGAAAGGAACGGCATCCTTAGGCCAATTCACCGACGGCGATACAACATCCCCCCATGTCCATAACGCCTGGCCGGCATAATCACCGGCAGCACGGTGGTAATGAACTCTTATATGTCCTGCAGGAACAGGCACGGCCGTGCCCGGTTCAGAAGGAACCGTATAATGGGCAGACACAGTATTGTCCTGCGTTTTATACTTGAATGTTACAGGTAATTCGGAGGGAAGCTTAAGCTCCTGCGCCGTATCCGGATAGGAGACTCCACCCGATGGGTCAGCACCCGGAAGATAAATCTGGTAGGTATAATTGCCAGCAGGAAGTGTGGCCGTCTGCTCATAGACCCCGTCGAAGTCAGGATCGGTCAGCAGCGTACGGGCATCTGCCGGGGAGTCATTCTGCTCATCTCCAAGCGCAGTCTGCAGACTCCCTGTCACCCGGGGTAAACGGCCGGCAGCAACCGGTGTATAATACGTGGAATCAGCAATAGCCTTGGTAATGTCATTATAATAAAAGGTTACGCTTGTCTCCTCACTTAATGTAATCTGAATGTTGCCGCCCGCATCTGTCCCGCCGGGATCAGTATAGCTGCCATATCCATAGTTCTCGGTCCAGGCATCATTAAGAGCGACTTTATATTGATAGGTCCCCTGCGGCAGCACGCCGGTGAAGGTGTACAGACCTTCCCCTCGGTAAGTCATTTGGGTTACTGTCGACTTCTCGTTCCAATCTTTCGTTTCAGCGGATTCCAGTCCAGTGAACTTACTCTGCAGATCGCCAACCAGCACAACCTTTGTCGTTTCTGCGCTGACCCTGGGCAGATTTATGCCAAAGCCTGAGCATACAAGCGCGATAACCAGCAAGATTGCAAACGCCTTTTTAACCCTTAAAGCAAATTTCATTCCGTCAATCCCCCCAATAATTTAAATTTGATGGCACTCAACCGCGTGGATGCAAGAATCCCCCTTCCCTTCCTCTTCCAGGGGACTGCTGCAGAGATGGCCCGTCAAGCCCGGTCAACCTGAATCCCCCTTGTTCAAAATCGTAAACATGCAGAGCTCAAATAGGTCATCCTTGCGCAAACGTTTGCAAAATGTTGCAGACTAACCCATCCCTGCAAGCACACAGGTCAAAGGAACGTTTATTCTGCGGTATATCAAGCTTTTGTAAACGCTTGCTTCATTTCGATTCCATACTAATCCTCTGGCAAAGTTGTTGTCAACTAATAATTTTCCAGATTATTCTGATCTTTTTGATGCTCTTCGTGCACAAGATTATTTATTAATTGCACTTATTTGCACATTTTATTATTATATTACTGGTTTTAATTCGGCTGCCTATTCGATTAAATCATTAAAATTTACTTATTATTCAAGGAGAAATCCGATATAATTCAGGCAGCGGGACACCTGCACTTCGCATATAACGTTTGCGCATATTCAAGTAAGAAACAAAGGCAACAACCATATCATTCTTTTCCTCCGGATAATTGTCTAGTCTAACAAATCTGTTACTCCGGCCCGCATACAACAATCTTGAGCAGAAAAATGTTAGCTACTGTAGTTATTAAGTCAGGATTGTGCTATACAAAGGGTTTCTCTATTTACAATCCTCAGCACTTCGATTAATATTACTTTGTAAAGCAAACGGTTCCATAAGGAGGTTTCTATGACAGTTACCATTAAGGACGTGGCCAAGAAAGCGGGAGTTTCTCCCTCCACGGTCTCCCGGGTGTTGTCAGGCCATCCCAGAATCAGCCTAGAAACTTCCCGTAAGGTTAAAGTGATTATGGAGGAAATGGGCTACACCCCGAACATGATGGCCAAAAGTCTCGTTTCCAAGACAACCAACAGCATTTGCATCATTCTTCCGAAACCGGCTGAAGAGCTGTTCTCCAATTTGTTTTTTATGGAATTAATCCGCGGGATCGTCACCCAGTCCAGCCGTTCCGGCTATGACGTGCTGATCAGCTCCGGTGCAAACGAGAAGGAAGAGCTTGAAGCAGTCTCCCGTTTGCTCAAAGGGCGCCGCGTGGACGGCGTTATTCTGCTGTATTCCCGTAAAGATGATGCGGTGATCGATTTTCTGGAGTCCGGCGGTTATCCTTTCGTGCTGGTTGGACGAAGCGACCGCTATGAGGATATATTGTCAGTCGATAATGATAATATCATGGCTGCATATGATGCAACGAACCACCTCATTTCCATGGGCCATGAACGCATTGGCTTCGTCAGCGGCCCGCCGAACCTTATCGTTTCGCGCGACCGTCTGGAGGGCTACCGTAAGGCCATGCAGAATAAGGGCCTTGAAATGAAGGCGGAATGGATTGTGGAAGGCGAGTTTCTGCAGGATAGCGGATACAGGGCGATGTCATTCTTCATGAATCTCCCGAACCGCCCGACGGCACTCGTCGCCGTGGATGATATGGTCTCTTTCGGCGTGTTGCGCGGACTGAATGAGCTGAAGTACAAGGTCCCTGAGGATCTGGCGATTGTCAGCTTTAACAATATCCCGCTGTCGGAATTGTCCAGCCCGCCGATCAGCAGTATTGATATCGGCATCTATCATCTGGGCTATACGGCATCACAGGTGCTGATCCAGAGCATCCAGAAGCCGGATAATCATGACGGGTATACCAACCGTTTTGTCATTCCCCACCGTTTAATCGTACGGGAGTCATCCATGTATACTCCGGGCAAGTGATGAATTCACAAGAAGAAGTAAGTTTCACATTAAGAGCTATGGTTTCTCAACAGGAGCCAAAAATTCTCAACAAGAGCTATGATTTCTTAACAAGATAAATGAAGCTGATACCCGCTTCATTTATTTTTTGGAGCTTTGTACAAACGTTTGCGCTAAATAGTTGAATGCTGATCTGGCGAAGATTTTCCTGTTCCTGCTGGCCATTTGTGCAAGTCACAAATTCCTGCATAGTAAGGGGACTTCACCCGTTAGTTTGGTGCGATCCGCAGACGGATTGTTGTACTCTGTGCAGGATTTTCGCAGTTTAACCAACTTTTCTTTTGGATTGTTGTACTTTATGCAACTTTTCCGCCCAACTGGTGCCATCTACAGACGAATTGTTGCACTTTGTACAACATTTCCACCCAACAGGGACGTTTCGCTGACGGATTGTTGTACGCAGTACAACAATCTGCCCGCCGGATGTGTTCTGCCAGCCGGAAGCGCTCAACTGAGGATTGTTGTACGTAATGCAGGATTCCCGCCCATTTCCCATTTATTGTGACGCGCCCATTTGGTGCGATTCTCAAATAGATTAAGCCACATACATTTTAGGAGGTTACCATGTCAGAAATCAAAGCTTGCCTGTTCGATCTGGACGGTGTACTCGTCGACACCGCCAGATACCACTATATTGCCTGGAGAGAGCTGGCGGAAGAGCTCGGATTCGTCTTCACCGAACACGATAATGAGCGGCTCAAAGGCGTCAGCCGGGCCGCGTCCCTGAATATCCTGCTGGAGATCGGCGGCATCAAGCTGGACGAAGATGAGAAAGCAAGACTGGCCGAGCAGAAGAACAACCGCTATGTCGAATACATCGCCAAGATGGACAGCTCAGAGATTCTGCCCGGGGCGCTGGACTTCCTGAAGGAATGCCGGGAACATGGCATCAAGGTAGCCCTAGGCTCTGCCAGCAAAAATGCGATGACCATCCTGAACAACACCGGCTTGACCCCCTACTTCGATGCGATCATCGACGGCACGCACACCAGTGCCGCCAAACCTGATCCGGAGGTCTTCCTGCTGGGAGCAGAAGCAGTCAACACCGCCCCTGGAGAGTGCGTCGTCTTCGAGGATGCCGAAGCCGGCATCCTGGCCGCCACCCGTGCCGGCATGCGCAGCGTCGGCATCGGCTCGCCCGAGACGCTGGGCGCAGCGAATCTGGTGGTCCCTTCGCTGCAGCAGATCAGCGTTGCCGCACTCCGGGAATCTTTTGCAGCCGTTTGACGAATATTAACAGCTGCTGAGTAATATGATCCCTTGTCTTCTGCCCTACTCTTTATAAAAGAACTATATGTGAGATCTAAAGTTGCGTGATAGCGGAGCGGGCAAAAGGATTGTGGAGAAGCGTCAGCGTTCGCCTTTGTCCCCGGATGCTTACCGAATAAGCTTCAATCTGAGCATCCGGGGACAACAGCGATCGTAACAACCTTTTGTCGGCGGAGCGGCCGGCACGCAACTGTATCATCGAACTGATAGTTCATTTTATATACCTCATTCCCCCATTTAAAAGGAGCCAATAACAATGAAACAATACCTCAAAATTGATGAATGGTCCATCATCGAAGAATCCTTTGATCCGCAGACCCAGGAAATTTCCGAAAGCGTATTTAGCATCGGGAATGGTTACATGGGCGGCAGAGCCAACTTCGAAGAACAATACAGCGGGCATAGCCTGCAAGGCAGCTACATGGCCGGTGTATACTACCCTGATAAGACACGGGTCGGCTGGTGGAAAAACGGGTATCCGGAGTATTTTGCCAAAGTCCTGAACAGCACCAACTGGATCGGCATCAACATTGAGCTGGACGGCACTCCGCTCGATCTGGCTGCCTGCACAGTCAGTGAATTCCGCCGGGTCCTTAATATGAAGGAAGGCACACTCTCCCGGAGCTTCACAGCCGCCACTCCAGAGGGCAAAGAGGTGAAAGTTGAGAGCATCCGCATCGTCAGTATGGTCCGCCACGAGATTGGCGCGATCCGCTACTCCGTCCAGCCGCTCAATTTCTCCGGTGAGATTACCGTGACTCCTTATCTGGATGGCGACATCAAGAACAAGGATTCCAACTACGACGAGAAGTTCTGGAACGAGGTGGAGAAGAAAGCTGAACCGGCGGGCGGACATCTGACCCTGAAGACCAAGAAGCTGGATTTTCACGTAACCTCCGCCTATGTCTATGACATTCTGGTTAACGGCGAAGCAGCAGCCGCAGAAGCGGAAGCTATCGAGCAGGAAAAATATGTAGGCAGTAAAGTAACGGTTCCTGTACAATCCGGCGATCAGGTGGTTATTTATAAATATGCCGCCAACGTTACCTCCCGCAATTACGGGCTGGGCCAGCTGGTGGATGCCGCCAAAACTGCTCTGCAAGGTGCGCGTGAAGCCGGATTTGTAGCGCTTTTGACCGAACAGGCTGCGGCTTGGGGCGACAAATGGAAGGAAAGCGACATTATTATTGAGGGTGACGTGTCGGCGCAGCAGGCGATCCGGTTTAATATTTTCCAGCTGAATCAGACTTATACGGGCGAAGATGACCGTCTCAATATCGGACCGAAGGGCTTCACGGGGGAAAAATACGGCGGCAGCACCTACTGGGATACGGAAGCTTATTGTGTGCCTTTCTATCTGAGTACCGCCGATTCTACGATTGCCCGCAATCTGCTGATCTACCGTTACAAGCATCTGGAGAAAGCCAAAGAGAACGCCCTGAAGCTCGGTTACAAAAAAGGCGCACTCTATCCAATGGTGACGATGAACGGTGAGGAGTGCCATAACGAGTGGGAGATTACGTTTGAAGAGATCCACCGCAACGGTGCGATTGCTTATGCGATTTATAATTATGTGAACTATACCGGCGACAAGGCTTATCTCGGCCAATACGGGCTTGAGGTGCTGGTGGAGATTTCCCGCTTCTGGGAAGAACGCGTGCACTATGTGCCGCATAAAGACAAATACGTGATGCTCGGCGTAACCGGCCCGAATGAATATGAGAATAACGTCAACAATAACTGGTATACGAACCGGATTGCCGCCTGGACAATGGAATATACACTCGAAGCGCTGGCGTACCTGCAAGAAAATGAAGGCACACGTTATGCAGAACTTGCCGACAAGCTGGAGCTGCTGGAGAGCGAAACGGCGCAATGGAACGAGATTATCGCCAAAATGTACTACCCCGCTGATGAAGAACGCGGCATCTTCCTGCAGCAGGACGGCTTCCTAGACAAGGAAATTATCCAGGTCAAGGATGTACTTCCGGAGAACCTGCCGCTGAACCAGAAATGGTCCTGGGACCGCATCCTGCGCTCCTGCTTCATTAAACAGGCGGATGTGCTGCAAGGGCTCTATTTCCTGGGTGACCGCTATGATCTGGATACCAAAAAGCGTAACTTCGACTTCTACGAGCCGATCACCGTGCACGAGTCCTCCCTCTCCCCTTGTATCCATGCCATTCTGGCCTGCGAACTGGGCTACAAGGAGAAGGCTTATGAGATGTATCTGCGCACTTCACGGCTGGATCTCGATAATTACAACAATGATACGGAAGACGGCTGCCACACTACCAGCATGGCGGGCACGTGGATGTCGGTCGTACATGGCTTCGGCGGACTGCGTGTGCTTAATGACCGGCTGACCCTGAACCCTTCCAACCCGGGACACTGGACCTCATATTCGTTCAAAATCATGTTCCGCGGCTCCCGTCTGAAGGTCACAGTTACCGATGTACAGGTTACGGTTATGAATGAAACCGATGTTCCGGCATCCCTCACGATTCACGGCAAGGAGTATACGGTGAACGGACTGAGCAGTGTGACTGCTGACGGTTCTTCGGTAACTGTGTAGTCTCTGTCTCCCCCGCCCCGGAGGCATTAAGCTTCTTCGGGGCTTTTTTATAAGTTGAACTTGTGAAGACAATAAAAAGATGTAAAGTAACGGAGGGGAATTTCGGAACTGTAGGAGCGGTAGCGTCCGCCTTTGTCACCGGATTTCTACCGCGATCAGCGGTTTAATCAGGAAATCTGGGGACAACAGCGGCCGGAAGTCCGAAAATCACCGCAGTAACGGCCAACATCAGCATTGGAGTATCTCTAGGTCAAATTCTAAATAAAATCTCAAAGGAGCCCACCCAAATGAATAGAGCCTTTTGGAAAGAAGCCGTAGTGTATCAGATTTACCCGCGCAGCTTCCAGGACAGTAACGGAGACGGGATCGGAGACCTGCAGGGAATCATCTCCCGGCTGGATTATCTGCAGAAGCTGGGCGTCGATGTCGTCTGGCTGTCACCGGTCTACAAATCCCCGAACGATGACAACGGTTATGATATCAGCAACTACGAGGATATTATGGATGAATTCGGCACGCTGCGGGACTGGGAGGAGCTGCTGGCCGGCCTGCATGCACGCGGCATCAAGCTGATGATGGATCTCGTGATCAACCACTCCTCGGACGAGCACGCCTGGTTCGCGGAATCCCGTGCCTCCAAGGATAACCCCTACCGCGATTACTATATCTGGCGTCCCGGCGGACCGGATGGCGCACTGCCGAACAACTGGAGCTCTATCTTCAGCGGCCCCGCCTGGGAGAAGGATGAAGCCACGGGCGAATACTACCTGCATCTGTTCTCGCGCAAGCAGCCGGATCTCAACTGGGAGAACCCGGAGCTGCGGGATGCCCTCTATAAAATGATCGCCTTCTGGCTAGACAAAGGTGTAGACGGGCTGCGGATGGATGTTATCAACATGATCTCCAAAGTAGAAGGACTCCCTTCCGCACACCATGAGGGTCTGGCTCCCGGTGAGCTGGCTGGTGGCGGAGAATTCTATATGAATGGACCGCGGGTCCATGAGTTCCTCCAGGAGATGAACCGTGAAGTCCTCTCCAAATATGATGTAATGACCGTGGGAGAGACTCCGGGGGCAACAGTCGAGGATGCCATTCTCTACACCGATGAAGACCGGCATGAGCTGCAAATGGTGTTCCAGTTCGAGCATATGGATGTCGATTCCGGCCCGGGCGGCAAGTGGAATGTGATTCCGTGGACGCTGAAGGGGCTGCGTGATATCCTGCACAAATGGCAGGTAGGCTTGGCGGACAAGGGCTGGAACAGCCTCTATCTCAACAACCACGATCAGCCGCGGATGGTCTCCCGGTTCGGGGATGACGGTAAATACCGTGTGATCTCAGCCAAAATGCTGGCCACCCTGCTGCACACGCTCAAAGGCACGCCGTATATCTATCAGGGTGAGGAAATCGGCATGACTAATGTTAAATTTCCTGTACTTGAAGACTATAAGGATATCGAGATTCTCAATATGTACCGGGAAAAGGTTACGGAAGGCGGCGGAGATCATGAGACGGTCCTCCAGGCGATTCATACCAAGGGCCGCGATAATGCCCGGACCCCCATGCAATGGGACGCCTCAACGAATGCCGGTTTTACCGCTGGCACGCCTTGGCTCAAGCTCAATCCGCGCTACACAGAGATCAATGTGGAACAGGCGCTGGCCGATCCTGACTCGGTATTTTACTATTATCAGCAGCTGATTAGCCTGCGCAAGCAGCATCTGATCATGGTGTATGGTGAATATGAGCTGCTTTTGCCGGAGCATGAATATATCTACGCGTACACCCGGACTCTGGACGGGGAGAAGTGGCTGGTGCTGCTGAATTTCTGTGACACCCCGCAGACTGTAGAGCTGCCTGAAGAGCTCAACGCGGTAACGGAAACGATTATCGGTAACTATCCGGAGGAACCGGCGCCTATGGACCGCAGCACCCTGCGACCTTACGAAGCAAGAGTCTGCCGGCTGGGTTAGCTGCTCCAGGCTTGCTGCCCGAGGCTGACAAATCCCTTGAAACATGACATCATATATTCATAAACTGCAGGCTGACCCTGTCTCAGATGAGCAGAGAATAACAGGACCGGCCGTGCAGCAGCATGATAGTATGAACTTAAAGGGAGATGGCGAACTTGGAATGGCTGATCCGAATGAAGAACGCGCTGGATTATATGGAGAGTAAAATGACCGAACCGCTGCGCATCGAAGAAGTTGCCGCGGTGGCTTATGTCTCCCCCTTCCACTTCCAGCGTATGTTCAGCATGCTGACCGGGGTTACGGTGGCAGACTATATCCGCAAGCGCAGATTGACTCTGGCCGCGCAAGAGCTGGCTATTTCAAACATCCGTGTGCTGGATGTCGCGCTGAAATACGGATATGACTCCCCGGAGTCATTCGCCAAAGCGTTCCGCAAAGCGCATGGGCTCACCCCCTCCGCCGCGCGGGAACCCGGGGTACAGCTTAAAGCATTCCCCCGCCTCTCTTTCCATCTGTCATTGAAGGGAGATCAGGAAATGGATTACAAAATCGTGAATAAAGAAGCTTTTACCGTCATCGGCAAATCAATGGAGGTTACCTGCAAGGACGGGGAGAATTTCCGCAGAATTCCGCAGTTCTGGGATGAATGCAATGAAGACGGCACATCAGATAAGCTGATTGAGTTCGGCTTACGCGAAGAGTGGCTCGGCATCTGCATGAATATGAATATGGAGACGGAAATGCTGTCCTACTGGATTGGAGTTGAAGCAGACGCGGCCACTGACCCGCAGGGGTATGAGACCGCAGTGGTTCCGGCTGCATCTTGGGCGGTATTCAAGTCCGAGGGCGCCTTGCCCGATGCGATTCAAGGCGTCTGGCAGCGTATTTTCCAGGAATGGTTCCCGGGAACAGGGTATGAGCATACG
This sequence comes from Paenibacillus borealis, assembly GCF_000758665.1. NCBI lineage: Bacteria > Bacillati > Bacillota > Bacilli > Caryophanales > Paenibacillaceae > Paenibacillus > Paenibacillus borealis. Next base: position 2,517,954 of record NZ_CP009285.1, on the reverse strand, counting down.
GGCGGCCCCGAATTCGAGCTGTATCCGCCAGGCGATACATCAGCAGAGGATTATGTCTGCGAAATATGGATTCCTGTAATGAAGAAATAATGATTCAGGCTATACCGGAAACGGCTTCGCTGTCCCTGCCAGGACGGTGAGGCCGTTTTTGCATGTGCGGGGACTGGGGCTGAAGGCAGCTGAAGAAGCGGCATACCCGCCAGCCTCACAAGCTAGCATTTTTTATTTTGAGATTCCAGGCAGGCTTGGTATAATAAACAGATTATAGTGTCTTAATATAGTGTATTGTCATCCAAGACTGGTGAAGGAGATATTCATGTCTATCGTAAAAATCTTTTCAGACAGCACTTCCGATTTGCCGCAAGGCTGGAAGGAAACGTATGATATCGGCATTGTCCCGTTATATGTAGTATTTGAAGACGGCACCTTCAAGGATGGTGTAGAGATTACACCCGAAGAAGTGTACCGCCGTGTCGCCGCAAATGGTGCATTGCCCAAGACGGCAGCCCCTTCCCCGGCTGATTTCATTGCCGCTTTTCAGCCGGTCGTGAGCGCTGGCGGAGATATCGTCTATATCAGTCTTTCTTCTTCTTTATCCTCTACATATCAGAATGCCCTGCTGGCCGCAGGCGAGTTCCCTGAAGGCCGGGTACATGTTGTGGATTCCCAGACGTTATGCGGCGGGATCGCATTGCTGGTCATGAAAGCCGCCCGCGCCGCAGCCAAAGGCCACAGTGCGGCCGACATCGCAGCTATGATCGAAGAAGCCCGTGAGCGGGTGGAATCCGAATTTGTAGTCGATACGCTGGATTACTTATATATGGGCGGACGCTGCTCAGGCATGCAGAACTTTATCGGCAGCCTGCTGAAGATCCGGCCTGTACTGCGGCTGGTGGACGGGGCGATTGTACCCGTTGCCAGAATCCGCGGCAAGAAGGAAAAGGCTGTAGAGCAGATGCTCCAGCATGCACTTGCGAATGCAGCCGGTATGGACACGGAGCTGCTTATTGTTGCCCATACCCTGGCTGAAGAGGATGCCCGGTATCTGGAGAAGGCACTGCGCGAGCAGACAGGTGTGGATGAAATTGCCGTAATCCATGCCGGCTGTGTCATCGGCAGCCACTGCGGACCTGCTACAGTTGGCCTAATGTATATGCACTAGAATTATCAGGCTCTACCTTAGACGAATCCAATCTCTGCAGCTTATGCAGATAAGGATTCGTTTTTAGTTGTTGCATAGCAAACAAAGTATAGTAAAATCAGAAAGCAGAAATTTCCAATTTTATCAAAATCAAGGAGGCGTAACATGCAGGAGCAGATGGCACGTACGAACAAGACAGCTTGGGAAACGAAAGCATATCAGGCCTGGATACAGCACCATGGATCACCTGAGGAACTTGCCGGGCGATTGAAGCAGGATCCAAGGCACCCATTGCGGCATTGGCTGAAGTACATAGGCAACCCGGCAGGGTTGAAGGTGCTGAACCTGCTCGGCTCTCACGGAATGAAAGCGATTTGTCTGGCATTGCTGGGTGCTGAGGTTACTGTCGTGGATATATCCGAAGAGAACCGGCGGTATGCCAGTGAAGTAGCAGCAGCGGCGGGTGTTGAGCTGAATTACATCTGTGCAGATGTCTTACATATCCCCGGTGAAGAAGCGCTGGGAAGCTTCGATGTTGTCCTGATGGAGTTTGGCATTTTGCATTACTTTACGGATTTAAATGCTATTTTTTCTGTGGTCAGCAGAAGGTTATCGGTCAACGGCCGGCTCATGCTGACGGATTTCCACCCGTTCGCCAGGGCATGGATGACAACCCGGAATCTTCAGCATCCTACGGGTAATTATTTTGACGATACACTCACAGAAGGTGAAGTTGCCTTTGCCAAGCTGCTTCCCGAAGAAGAACGGTCCAGATTAGCACAAGTGGTGACGCGGGGCTGGACTGTAGGGGATATTATCACTTCCGTAGCCTCCCAAGGGTTATACATCCGCACATTTGAAGAAATCAGAAGCCCCGGGGACCCGAGATTCCCTGAATTCTACACGCTGATTGCGGATCATATCGAGGGGCAGCTGAACCCGCTATATCCTGGAACACCGGGCTAGCAGGCCGTCTCCCCCAAGTGGCAGGATCAGCTGGTGAAGGAAATACTTATAAGTCTGCTAAATAGATTGAACTTAAAAATATATTCTTTGGAGTCACGGCAATCCCATAATAGAAAAAATACAAGTTCAATCTATATAGAAAGCGGCCGCAAACAGAAACAGCAAGCCTCCTGCCGGAGGCTTGCTGTTTGTTATGTCAGGCCTGTTCAACTTCAACCTCAGCTTCAATCTCTTCCTTCACAAAAGGAAGCATGAACCGGAAGATCGACCCCCGGTTCTCTTCGCTCTCCACGAAGATCGTTCCGCCCATCAGCTCCACCAGCTGCTTGCAGATCGCCAGGCCCAGTCCGGTGCCGCCGTATTTGCGGTTAATAGACGGATGCAGCTGGGAGAAGGACTGGAAGAGCAGGTTCAGCTTGCTGTCGGCAATGCCTACACCGGTATCACGGACAGAGAACTCCAGCAGATATTCGGGCGAGGCCGGCAGCGGAATGTTCTTCACCGAGAGGGTCACGCTCCCCTGGTCGGTGAACTTCAGCGCGTTGCCGACCAGATTGACGATAATCTGCCGCAATCGGCTGGGATCGGTCGTGACAATATCCGGCACACTGGTATCTGCCCACCAGCGCAGAGCAAGCTTCTTCTCTTCCGCCTTAGGGGTGAACAGATCAATGATGCCCTCGAGCATCTCGCGCAGATCGAAGCTCTCCGATTGCAGCGGCATTTTGCCGGCTTCCATCTTGCTGAAATCGAGAATATCATTGAGGATCTGCAGCAGACTGTAGCTGCTGCTGCGCAGAATCTCGGCGTAGCTGCGCTGCTCTTCCTCCAGATTGGTTTCCAGCAGCAGATCAGCCATCCCGATCATGCCGTTCATCGGGGTGCGGATCTCATGGCTCATCATCGCCAGGAAATCAGACTTGGCCTGCGCAGCCTGCTCAGCCGATTCCTTGGCCCGGAGAATCTCCCGTTCGTTCGTAATATCACTGAAGGAAACGACCACACCGCAGATTATTCCTTTATCGAGCAGCGGAGCAATCTGATAGTTCACGAAGAAGCTGGTCCCGTCCTTGCGCCAGAAGATTTCATCCGCCTTACTGCGGGTAACGCCATCCTGAATGGTGAGCCGGATGGGACATTCCAGCGGTGAATGCCGGGCTGCACTCCCGCGGATATAGTGGATCATTTCCATCATCGGCAATCCGGCGAGCTCTGATGGCTCATAGCCCAGCATTTCAGCACCTTCACGGTTGATAAAGATCGTCCGGCCCAGCGTATCCAGTCCGAAGATTCCCGCAGAGACGGAATTGAGAATCAGACTAAGCCGTCTGTCCTCCGCCATCTCAAAAACAAACTCTGAGAGCGGCAGCTCCTCCTCTGTCAGCAATTCCTCCTCCGTCCGGGGAGGGAAGTCCGCTCCTTCAAGTCCTATACGTTCCGTACCGGCAGATTCCCGTCTGCTCATGCGTTCCCAGCCTTGCAGCAGCAGAGAGAGCGGCCGGTTCCCGGTATCATGAACGATGGCAAATACACCGGCAATGCCTTCTTCAGTATGAAGCGGCACATAACGTACTGAAACAGCTTGACCTCCAGCACTTCCTGCACCGGCTTCATTTCCCTCTGCTGCTTCCACAATCAGCTCGAAGCTGGATGTAATACCAGCCAGAGCAGAGGCGAAATAGGTCTCGCCAGGCGGATGCACCCGGCATTCAATCAGCCTGCCTGCGTCCTCAGCATTTAGGGTACGGTTGCTGTCGGCGTAACGTCCCTGCCGGTCCAGCACGATAATGAGATCTGGATGATGATCGAACAACGCTCTATAAGCACTTTCCCCGGAAAGTGCCCGGCCCAGGATAGAAGCCCAATCTTTATGCATGGCCCACCTCCTCTGCTGCTTCATTCCTGCTATATTATAAATCCGTAGACTTGCGAAGATACTCTGATTATGTAGAAATCTCTGAATTATTTACTATTATATCAAAAAATCCGCTATTGGTCGCCACAAAACATTGCAATCCGGGGCGGCTGAGCAAACAAAAAACAGCAAAAAAACAGTGCCATCCCTTGAGGGACAGCACTCGTTCTGCAGGTAACAGCAGGTCAGCCTTGCTTGCTAAGCCACGTCCTGATGCTCGATGTTCCGGATCGACAGATAGGCGATGGCCATACCGGCGAGAGCCAGCGTAAGCGAGAACCCGATCATATTGCCCATACGGAAGCTCCCGAAGCCCGATGAGATCAGCATGACAATCAGAACGGCGGAGACAATGGTAGCCGGTACGGATTTCCGGCGCATCCCGAAGTATAACGGAATCAGTCCGATGCCCGCCGCGTAGAGCGCATCCGTCCCGGCTTTCAGCAGGTTTGCGGTGATCAGCTCCTGTGTCAGCGTTCCCTGAATCACGCCGGGCACGAAATAATCAATGCCTGCGAGAATGCCGCTGATTATAATATCCGAAAGGAAGATGCTGATGAAGGTGAACAGGAAGACAATGATTAGCTTTGCGGCCATCAGCATTTTGCGCGGAACCGGGTACATGAACAGCACAGTAATGGTATTGTTCTTATACTCGTCAATGACCAGCTTGCTGAGCAGAACAGAAGCAAAGATGATAAAGATTGCTTTTACCAAAATGAATACACCTTCGAAGATATCAGCAAACGTACTGAAGTCCCCTTCATTCATCGACGTAAACACTATAAGGCTCATAAAGCCGAGAATGGCCAGATCTGCAATCAGCACACTTTTGAGAAATTTGAATTGGCTCTTGCGCAGCTCCAATCGAATCAGCTTAAGCATTGACAGCACCCCCCATCAGTTCCACAAAATGATCTTCCAGCGAATGATGCTTCTTGCTCATACTCTCCAGCTCCACATTTGCTTCGGCCAGGGCTTTGCTCAGCTCCAGCTGCGGAATATCATCATAGATCCGGATGGTGCGCGGGTCGAGCACTTTATAATTAGTTAAGCCTAGCTTATGTTCCAGGATGTAGACGGCCTTCGTGCACGCTCCAGTAATCAGCTCAATGTACTGTGTATGCTGGTTACGGATCGTATCCATCGCCAACTGTTCCACCAGTACGCCTTCGCGGATCACGCCGATCGTGTCGGCAATCTGCTCGATCTCGCCGAGAATGTGGCTGGAGATCAGCAGGGTCATGCCGTATTCCCGGCTCAGCATGCGGAACACCTCGCGCAGCTCCTTGATGCCGAGCGGGTCCAGCCCGTTGATCGGTTCATCCAGAATGAGCAGCTCCGGCTTGGTCATCACCGCTCTGGCAATACCCAGCCGCTGTTTCATCCCCAGGGAGAACTGCTTCACCGGTTTCTTATCCACCGTGCTCAGCTTCACCAGCTCCAGCGCTTCCTCCATCGCTTTGACATCATAATATCCCATGTACTCACCATGCAGCGCCAGGTTCTCGCGGGCACTCAGCCTGTCATAGAACACCGGATATTCAATAATGCTGCCCATACGCTTCAGCATTTCATAAGAGCGGTGGGTCATTTTGTCGCCGAAGAATTCAATCTCGCCCGCCGTCGGCTTTACCAGATTCGTAATCATTTTCATCACCGTCGTTTTACCGGCGCCGTTAGGTCCCAGGAACCCGTAAATTTCACCCTGCTTGATCTCCATATTCACGCTGCGTACAATTTCCTTATCCTCATAGACCTTGGTTAAATCCCATGTCCGGAGTATCGTTGTCATGTCCGTTATCCCCTTTGACTTCTTCTTTGTCTTCCTGGTATTTATTCTACAGGGCGGAGTTTTCTTTTTTATTACTGAAATCATACGTAAATCTTAAGCTGAGACAGAAATGCGGACCGCCCCGCTAGAACAGGAAACTCAGAAGGTCAGCCGCTGAAAAGAGAGCGTAAAAGCCGTCCGGACATACGGCTTGCTGCTTAAGGAAATACTGCCGTTCATTTGCTCGGTAAGCCGCTTGGTGATCGTCAGTCCCAGGCCGCTGCCCTGGTAGTCGCGGTTGCGCGAATCCTCCAGCGTATACAGCCGCTCGAACACCTTATCCTCATGGCCTTCGGCAATGCCTTTGCCCCGGTCCCATACTTCTATGTACACCTGACCGGCCCCGCTATACAGCTTCAGCCCCAGCACCCCTCCGGCATCGCCGTAGGCAATAGCGTTCGACAACAGATTCGACAACACCCGGTCCAGCGCATCATCGTTGCCCATCATATAGAGCGGCTCATCCGGTAGCTCGATCTGCACATCCGCGCCTTTGGCACTGAGAATATCGTAGAAGGCGAGAATGTTCCTGCGGCAGACCTCACCCAGCTCCACCCGCGACAGCGGGATATCCCGGTCCCCGGACTCCAGCTTAGCCAGATCAAAGAAACGGTTCATCAGCGTAATGACTTCCCCAGCCTTGGCATGGATAGTCCGCAGTATGCGTTCCTGCTCTTCGGCAGGCATGTCTTCATCATGAAGCAGCGTCTCGATATATCCCAGCACTACCGTCAGCGGTGTCTTCAGGTCATGGGAAATGTTAGCCAGCATACTGCGCATAGATTTCTCCAGCTTGGCCCGCTCTACTGCTCCCTTGTGATTAACATCCAGCAGCCGGTTCAGATCAGTCAGCAGGAGCTGCAGCTCCGGGCTGTTGCTCATCAGCAGCAGACGTTCATGCGAGCCGCGCTCCACAATACTCTCCAGCTTGGCATGAATGTACTTCAGCTGGCGTGCATGGTGCCGCGAATTCATTACCTGCAGTACAATGACCAGCAGAAGCAGGGCAATAAGTATAATGAACAAGGCTGTCATTGCAGCATATCTCCGAGCTTATAGCCGATGCCCCACAGCGTTTTGATATATTCAGGGTGGGACGGATCATCTTCAATCTTCTCGCGCAGTCTGCGCATATGTACATTAATTACATTCTCATCGCCGAAGTAGTCATCCTCCCACACCAGACTGTAAATCTGCGCCTTGGTGAACACCCGCCCGGGGCTGCTGACAAACAGCTTCAGGATATGGAACTCCTTGGCGGTCAGCTTCACTTCTTCCCCGTTCTTCTGCGCCGAGAAGTTGTCCAGATCGACCGTTAGTCCGCGCAGCGTAATCACCTTCGATTTCGGCTGCTGCTCCTCGTAGGCGGGCGCCAGACTGCCGGCGGCAGCCTGGCTCCCTGATGCTGCATATCCGGCCCTGCGGATCGCCGCCTTTACCCGCGCTGCCAGCTCAATCATCGAGAACGGCTTCGTAATATAATCATCTGCGCCGAAGCCAAGCCCCAGCGCCTTATCTACATCACTGTCCTTCGCCGACATGATCAGCACCGGCACAAGGCTCCCGCTGCGGATCATCTGCAGCACATCCGTGCCGCTGCGCTTAGGCAGCATCAGGTCCAGCAGGACCAGATCATATGAGGGACCGCCCAGAAACTTCTTCACCGCTGCCTCCCCGTCAAATGCAGTCTCCACCTCATAGCCCTCTTTAGTTAAATATGAACCTACCATTTCGCTGATTGCCTCATCATCCTCAATCAGCAGCACCCGCTGTTGCATAATGAACCTCCTGTATTCTATTTGACGCTGCCTGTAGCAGCAGGCAGCTGTAAGAAGCTGTCTCCGGCCTCTACAAGACCGATAATGTATTCTGCGGCCTCCGTCATCACCTTGCCGTCCCTGCCGGTATCACACTCACTCCAGGCATAATGCCGCTCGGCACTATTAATCAGCACCGTCAGATCATAGCTCTGATACGGCTTGAGGTTGCAGCTTGTGCTAAGCTGCTTCTCCCCCAGGTAATTGGACAGCACCAGCTTCCGGTAAATGCTCTGCCGGTCTTCAACCGGCAAGCCATAATCGCTGATTTCGATGACAGTACCGTCCAGCATATCTTTTACCAGGTTCTGATTCACCGTATTGATCTCATTCCTGTGATTAAACCCGTATTTGAGGATAAATTCAAATTTATCCTGCCGGCCCAGATCGAAGTCAACAGTGAGTAAATCACCATCCCCCATATCTTCCCCGCAGCCCTTCAGGGAGTACTTCAACTGATGCTTCTCCTCCGTCCGTACAAGCTTATCACAGCTGTAAGTCTTCACTTCACGGGGGCCGAAGGCGTCCTCAGTGGTATCATAACTCAGTTCCAGCCGTCCGCCTTCATACCGCGTTTCAATAAAGATCGGGTCGCCTTCAATAGTATACTGCACTATCCGCTGGCTGCCGCTTCCCCGTTCCATGAAACTGTCCAGCTTGTCCAAATTGCTGATTACGCCGCCGTTAGAGGATATGACGTCCTCTTCCTGGTCAATCTTGTGACTGATGGCGGATGAGCCGCCCCGCTCAAATAACGAGCATCCTGTAGCGAGGGCCAGCAGAAGCAGAAGCGGAAGTGCCGCCACGGCCAGCCTTCTGAACAGTACAGCCGGTATTCTCAGCTTGCGCAATGATTTTGAGACGGATGTTAATTTCACGGTTAGTGACCTCCCTGAAATCATGATCGGATGGAGCTTTTGTTAAAGTATACCAATGCTGCGGGCGCGATTCTACTACATTACTTTTTTATAAAAATCATGCCCATAATACAACATTTTGCTCATAAAAGCGGCCGTAATCCGGAATTGTTGTATGGAATGCAGCATTTCTCCTCCTACAGATGGGTTAAAGGAAGAATTCTTGCATTTCGTACAACAATCCTCCCGAACCCCCGGGATTTCATGAATCAAGGTTGCACTACGTACAACATTTATGCAAATACGATCAACACATCATCAACAAATTAACCCTTGGTTGACCGCACATTCCCCGCAGATACAGCCAGTTAAGATTCATTTAAGGAATGGCACTTATCATGAGCCTTAAGAACTTAATTGAAGAGGTGGTGCTTCGATATGAAGTCACGCAACACACGCAATACAGGCAACACAGCAACCCGTACCAGCAAACGAAAATTATTGATTATTATCCTCGTAATCCTCCTGGGCATTGGCGCAGTGGTATATCGTCTGGCAGACCGTTATCTGATTGAGCATGTTGAGGTCGTCGTCGCAGACGATACCGCCGGAACCGCTGGTACCGGCAGCACAGGCACAACAACAGCAGCCGCAACAGCTGACGTGAATGCAACATCGGATGACTGGAGCTACAGCAGTGACAATATCCAGGTCAAGATTGACCAGGTGCAGACAGGAACAGGTTCAGACCAGATCACTTATTTTGTCGCAGATGTGGTCCTGAAGGATGCCGCAAGCCTGCGCTCCGCATTCGCCGACAACAGCTTCGGGACGAACATCACAGAGGATACTTCGGAAATTGCCTCCAGTAATAATGCAATCTTCGCCATTAACGGCGATTACTACGGCTTCCGGGAAGACGGGGTGATTATCCGCAATGGAACCGTATATCGTGACGATCCGGTGCGGGATGCGATGGCTCTGTTCGCAGACGGAACGATGCAGACCTATGACGAGGAGGAAGTTTCTTCGTCTGAGCTGCTGGCTGAAGGGGCTACGAACACCTTGTCCTTCGGACCGATTCTGATACAGGACGGCAAGATCGTCAGTGATTTCAGCAGTGTCAAAATCGACAACAATTTCGGCAACCGTTCCATTCAAAACGCCAATCCCCGGACCGCCATTGGCATGATTGCCCCGAACCACTACGTGTTCGTTGTAGTTGACGGACGCAAGGAAGGCTACAGCCGCGGAATGACCCTTGCCGAGCTTGCTGATGTGATGGAAGGCCTCGGAGCTACAGAAGCCTACAATCTGGACGGCGGCGGTTCCTCCACCATGTACTTCATGGGCCGGGTCGTGAATAATCCGCTGGGCAAAAACCAGGAACGCGGCGTCAGCGACATACTTTATATTAAGGAGTGAACCCGGATGACGATATTAATACCGGCCTATGAGCCAGACGAACGGCTGCTGGATTTAATTGAGCAGCTGAACGAATACCCGCTAGGACCCATTGTACTGGTCGATGACGGCAGCGGCCCGGCTTACCGCGCAATCTTCGAGCGGGCTGCGGCATTCGGCTGCACCCTCCTGACCCATAAGACCAATCTCGGCAAAGGTGCCGCCCTCAAAACAGGCTTCCGTCATATTCAGGGAGCCGGCATGCACGGTAATGTGATCTGCGCCGATAGTGACGGGCAGCATCTGCCCCATGACATCAAGCGGATTGCCGAGACGCTGCTGCTTCAGAGTAAGCCGGGGATTGTGCTCGGGAGCCGGCGGTTCAGCGGAACCATTCCGCTGCGCAGCCGCTTCGGGAACTCGGTGACACGGTCAGTCTTCGCACTCACGACCGGCACCAAAATCTATGATACCCAGACCGGCCTGCGCGGCTTCCCGTTCCAGATGCTGGACTGGCTGTGCCGGATTCCCGGCGAACGGTTCGAATATGAGATGAACATGCTGCTGACCGCCCACAAAGAGGGCTATACCATTACTGAGGAGTATATCGATACGGTCTATCTGGAAGATAATAAATCCTCCCACTTCCGCCCGCTGATCGACTCCTTCCGGATCTACCTGCCGATTCTGATGTTTAGCACTTCCTCGCTGATCTCAGGGCTGCTGGACTTCGTACTGCTGTTCCTGTTCCAGAGCCTGACCCACAACCTGTTTCTGGCTGTCGCAGCCGCAAGATTATGCAGTTCAATCTTCAACTACTCGGTAAACCGGAAGTATGTATTTGCCGGCGGCCAAAAATCACGGCTCCAGTCGCTGCCGAAGTATTTCTCCCTCGTCGTCCTTGTGCTGATGTTCAATTACGGCCTGCTCTACTTCTATAATGAGAAGCTGATTATCCCGCTGGTTGCAGCCAAGATTCTGACGGAAATCTCGATCTTCATATTCAGCTATTGGGCACAGCGGAAGTTTGTATACTGAATTAATGCTACACGCAACAGAGCAGCGGCTCTCCTGTAACGGGAGAAGCGCTGCTCTGTTTTTTTGTCATAGACTGCTGTATTCGTTTATTCTTCCTTAGCCAAAGTAATGTTCAGGGGATCCACAAGCAGGCCCTCTTCAACTTTAAATTTACAATTTATTTCAATTCTATTGCGATGCTCGGCATCCCAATACATGAATACATCGTATTCCCCATCCGGAAAATCCGCACCGAAAACCCCGTTTTTCAGCTCAACCGTTTTGAGATAATCCTTACCGCCAAGACCACTGCCTAATTCAATATAGCCATCCGGCAGCGGGGTCCCATCATCATATTTCAGTGAACCGGTAACATTATTAGCTGGCAAATTAATTACAAGCTCATGCGGATTAGACTGACCATCCTGCACCGAGAAACTGTAGTACGGGAATCTGTTGTTATAGGATGAGTACATTTTCTCAGCTAAAATAAGTACCCGGTATGAGCCTTCAGGCAGATAGAAATCAAACAGGCCATTCTTAATCGTTGTTGCATACAGAAGCGGTGAAGCAGTGCCAACCTCTGTAATCATTAATACCCCATTAGCAAACGGAGTTCCGTCCTCATTATAGATCTTGCCTGATATCGCCAAAGGTACCTTGATGTCAATCGGTCCGGCGGCAGGTTCACCATTAACAATCTTTATCTGTGTACGCAAATCTATAGTTTTTGCCTCGTCAGTGTTTAACGTCAGAATGTTATAGTCGCCATCCGGCAAATAAAGATTAAACTTGCCTGCAGCCACAGGGACCCTATAAATTCCGTAATTCAGAGCATCCGTAGCTCTAATTTCCAGCCAGCCATCGTAAATCGGGGAACCATCCACGAAGCTAATGCTTCCTTCAATTTTGGGTGGCAATGTTATATTCAGATTGCTTTTCCCGTCAATGACTTCAAACGAATGATTAATTGTTAATTGTTTGTTGGTTTCGCCATAGATTAAGACTTCTACATTATAATGACCGTCCGGCAAATGAAAGTTAAACTTACCTTCATGGATTTCGGCACTATACCAGGCAAGCGGTCCGCTGTCTAAGCTCTCTACAATAATATTTCCATCCTCAACTGCGGTCCCGTCCGAATACTGCATCGTGCCTGCCTGCTGCTCAGGAATGAGAATATGCACCTCTCTATCTGCCTTGCCATTCATAACGTAAAACATATAGTAGAGTGAAATAATCTCTTGTGTAGTTGTGGAACGCATGGAGTAAATCTTGTACGGCCCATCCGGCAAATCTATAGAGAATTCCCCGTTCGTCAGTGCAGCGCTGTAAATCATATGATCGCTATCCCGTTCTAAGTACAAGATGCCTGAATCGGCAGCTTTCCCGTCTGCGCGCTTAATGCCCCCTTTTACAACACCATGATCTACAATGGGCGGTGTGGGTGCCACCGTTGACCACGGTGTAGGTATCGGCCCCGGGAATGATGGTAATGGCGATGGTGACGGTGAAGTCACCGCTGTTGGTATTGCCGATGGTGATGGCGACGGTGACGGTGAGGTCACCGCTGTCGGCATTGCCGATGGCAACGGTGACGGCGAAGTAGCTGCTGTTGGTGTCGCTGATGACACCGGCGTTGCTGCCGCTGTTGCTACCGGCGTTGGCTTCGCTGTTGGTATCGGCGTTGGTTTCGCTGTTGGTACCGGCGTTGGTGCCACGGTTGGTGCTGCTGTTGGTTCCTCCGTTGGCGCTGCCGTGGGTGTAGCTGTTGGCGCTGTTGTTTCTGCCGCGCTGCCGCCTCCGCCGCCTCCGCCGCCAACTAATACGGCCGCTGTTGGAGTTGCAGAAGACGCAGCAACCGTTTTATCAGAACCGGCTATATTCACTTTCACATCTGCCGGAACATCGCTGCCCAGGGTAATTTTCCCTGGAGCATTCTCTATTGTAATGCCCGAAGCGTTGACTACCGCATTCCCGATATTACCTTTACCTGAAATTTGTATACCGGCGTTCATTGTCATAGACTTGATAATGCTGCTATTGGCCAATTTATTACTGCCCGCTGTTTTATCAACATTGACTGCCTCTACAGTGCCCCCGCTGATTTCAATGTTCAGTTGTGATGCAAGAATAATTACAGCCTTGAAGCTGCCGGTCAACAGGATGCGGGCATCCGCTGGAATTTCAGGTGATAACGTGAGGGTACTGATCTCAGCACCGGTTAGGGATTCAACGGCAGCAGCAGACTGCAGCTGAAGGTTATTAATGATTGTCTTTCCTTCAGCAACCACTCTTACAGTGCCATCCTTCTTGTCTATACGTACTGAAACCAGTGTAGAATCCGCAAGATGAATACTATTCGCCCCGCCGCCTTCAATCGCAGTACTGCCTCTAACTGTTACATTTTGGAGCTTCACATCACCTTCCGCTATGCCTTCTCCCAGCAGCAGATTTCCGGTTATATTCATATTGCGGAGAGTGATACCCGGCACGCTGATCACTACATCACTGTCTACTTCCGAAATTCCTGACAGCGGGCCATAGGTGCCTGGCGTTTCATAGATGATTACATATTCCCCGGAATCTTCATTTAGCAAGGCTAGAGCCCTATCCAAAATTACTACCGTCTCCGCCCGGGTTGCATCAGCGAGCGGGCGGAAATTCCCATCACCGGAACCTGTCATGATACCTTGTTCGCTTACAGCCCGGATAGCACTTTTGCTCCAATCCGGACTTCCGGCAATATCCTTAAACTCAGGAGCCGCAGCCGATGCTGTCAGCTTGAGCAATTTACTGATGATAACAGCCATTTCTTGACGGTTAATCTTCTGGTCCGGCTTAAAGGTCCCATCCGCATAGCCCTGAACGTAACCCGCGGCATTGGCCTGTAAAATACTTGAATAATACCACTTACTGCTGGTGATATCGCTAAAATTAACTTTTTTCGTTTCAGTAAATCCAAAAGCCCTATTAATCAAAACCGTTAATTCAGCCCGGGTGACCGGATGATCCGGCTTAAATTCACCATCCGGGTAGCCGGAGATCAGACCTTGATCCATCCACTTACTGATGTGCTCCTTCGCCCAATTTCCGCTGAGATCCGATACATTACCCGCAAAAGCTGCACCTGCAGGCAATATAGCAAGACATACAGCGAGTACCCCTGCGATTACTTTTTTTCTTACACTTTTTTGAATGAACAAGCTAATACCTCCGACTATGTAGTTATAAAAGCGCACAAATTATAAGTTACCTTCGCCTGTCTATTACTTAAGACCTATTAATCCGTTAAAATTATAGCATGATTCCGGTCTATGATTCGTAATATTTTCGGATTTTATTTTCTCCATTCCAAAAAAGCAAAAAACGGCCCCAACTCTCCATTTCACTGGAAGGCTGGGGCCGCAGCTGTTTATGACTCTCTTTTCGCCGAACTAAGCTTAATCTTGATTTCTGATCACAATATCGAACTTCTCATGATAAGGATGCATGAATAAATCATACTGAATTCTGCGCTGTTCATGGGACTTCATTAAATACTGAATATCTGTCCCCCGCTCAGCCACATCACGGATTCCCCTTCGCCTAAGCTCGGTCTCCCCATCCGTATATAAGTAGACTTTGAGATCATACAGACTTGGGTCCGTAAAAGCCACGCTCATGCCTTCTACAATATTAATCTTGTTGTCAGAAGATAACAGCGTACTCTTGCTATAATGCGTACCGATGGTATACAGGTCCAAGCCGTCCCGCAGCATACGGATGTCTCTCTCCAAAGCAGCCACGTTATGGGCAGCAGGGTGACAGGCCGTCATTTTATCGCGATGATGTTCATTGTTGTATTCGTAGTCGATCATTGCGTACCGTCTAAGATCTGATCCGATAATGTAGGGGTCGGTATTCATATAATTCACTTTCTCCTGCCCCACAAGACTGATCAGATTATGGGCAAACGTCGTTTTTCCCGATGCACCATGACCGGAGATTCCAACGATGACCCTCGCAGCCTGACCGCTAATCCATTTGGCTATTCTGTGTAATTCCTGATCCATAATATCCTCCGCTATCCTTGTTAGAAGTATCCAATATCCTATACTATCACAAAAAGCGGACCAGGACCGGCTGCGATTATAACGATGTTGACGCTCAATTCACCGGTATTCAAGTATTCGTCTGCTCCGACAGCAGCAGCCTATTGCCCGTCAAGGTACTTCTCCACCTCAAGGGAAGCCAGCAATAACGGCGCAACACCCATCGGCGCGTCAGAGACAACCGCTTCGGAAATGTAGTAATCATAGGAACCGTTCCGGTCCTTGCTGAGGCCTGCCCCGTGGCAGATCTGATGCAGATGAACGCCCTGTTCATCTTCGGTAACCAGATGCGCAAGTATGCCTTCGTAGCCTTTCAGCATGGCATCCTTGAAGGAAGGCTCCAGATACCGCAGCCGCAGGGCTTTGGCCATCGCATAGACAAACATGCAGGAGCCGGTGGCTTCGAGGTAATTGCCTTTACGTCCTGCCTGATCAAGCACCTGATACCAGAGGCCGGTCTCCTGGTCCTGAACCTCAAGCAGTGCACCGCACATCCGCTGGAAGATCCCGATGATTGTTCCCCGCTGCGGATGGGTGACCGGGAAATGCTCCAGGCAGTCCACGGCGGCCATGGCGTACCAGCCCATCGCCCGGCTCCAGAAGTGGGAAGAGAGGCCGGTGGACGAGTCCGCCCATTCCTGCTCTTTGGATTCATCCCAGCCGTGATAGAGCAGGCCGGTCCGCGGATCACGGGTCCGGCGCTCGATCAATAGCAGCTGATGGGCAGCTTCATCTATTAGCTCGGGACGCTGGAATACGGCCCCGTATTCGGCAAGGAACGGTGAAGCCATATATAGTCCGTCCAGCCACATCTGAAAAGGATACACCTTCTTATGCCAGAATCCCCCCTCCGAAGTACGGGGATGCCCGATCAGCTGCGCCGCCAGCAGATGAGCTGCTTCAGCGTAACGCGCTTCCCCGGTCTGCCGGTACAGATAGAAGAGATTCTTGCCCTGGTTGATCTGATCCAGGTTGTATTCCTCCAGCGTATAGGAACGGATGGAGCCGTCCTCCCCGATGAAGCTATCCATGTGCCGCCGCATAAATGCCAGATATTCCGGCTCCTCATGCTGCACACCGGCCCTGGCTACTGACATCAGCAGCATGCCGGGCACATAGGCCCAGCGTTCCAGCACATACTCATGTTCCCCTTGTTCATTGCATTGACTGATGAAGGTATCCGCAATTCTGCGGGACAAACCTGATGTTGCTGTTTCCGTGATAGACATCATTATTCCTCCTGTCGCTTATGTTCCAGATTAAGTCCGGGCTCAGGCACCGGCAAGCTGCTTCCGCAGCCAGGCAAACGCCGGCTCCCCATGTATTTCATGCCCTCCGGCAAAAAAATCCGCTTCTACCTGTCCGCCATGCCCCTCTGCGGCATAGATCACTTCCAGCCGGGCCAAGGCTTGCTTTGCTCCAGCCGGACCAAACAAAGGATCGGCATCTCCCGACTCCAGGAACAGGCCGCGCGGGGCAATTAACCCAAGCAGATCCGGCATTTCCGCTTCGAGCAGAATGCCCGGAATGTAGTTATCCAGACAATGATTTCGGGTAAGGATGCTGTCCGCAAACGTATTGGCATACCCGCTGACGACAGCACAGGTGATCCGCTGATCCAGTGCAGCCGTGAAGCCGGCCACCAGCCCGCCGCCGGAAATGCCCATAATGCCTAATCGTTCACCGTTAACCTCTTCCCGCGTCTGCAAATAATCGAGCGCCCGCATGCTTTCATAGATCCGGTAGCCTGCCATCGTCTGCCCCGCCATCAGCAGCGCGGAGGATAGGCGGAAGCAGGAATTACGCCCGGGCTCACCGCTCTCCAGATCCTCTGCCAGCCGTCGGTCGCCGAATCCGAGCACCTCGGGAGCAGCGACCACGAAGCCCTGCTTCACCAGCGAGACCGCAAAATCCTTATGCAGCCCCGGGTCACCCTGCCGCTGCGAGCCGTCCGGATTGAGGCCGGTAATCTCACGGCTGCCGTAGCCATGCCCATGAATAGCCAGAACAGCCGGACAGGGGGAGGATAACGGCTGCCCGGGAATCAGAAGATACATAGCCATTCTAAGTCCTTCATAAGTGGTGATCTCTACACGCTCACGTATATATCCGTTACAGGTTACCCGCTCAAGCAGCACAGGTGCAAGTGCCGCCCGTTCCTCCGGAAATCCGCCAAGCCGCCCGGTAAAGCTTGCAGTTAGCTTTGCCCGCCACTCTCCGTAAGGGATATCCCCACGGAAGGTAGCGTCCTGCGCTGCGGAAGCCGTCATTTGCTTCATATATTGTTCCAATAATTCCATCGGGGGTTCCTCCTGGTTCTTAATATCCTTCAGGATGCCAGCCGTCCAGTACGGTCAGAACCCGGTACTCCGCAGCTTCCTCTGCGGTTAACTGGCGCGACCATGCTACCCGTTCCTCCGGGCGTGCTCCCGGGCCGCTGCTGCCGTATTCTTCATAACGGCTGGTCTGCTCCCTGTCCGGGTGCCCCCAATTATGCCAGCCTTCTCCGGTCACCGAACCGTCCATAACCGTGCGGATGAAGGCTACATGCGCATAAGGCCGCCAGGGACGGCCAAGATACACATCACTGACATTGTCGGCGCCGGTAATCCGGCAATTCAGGAACACATAGCCGAATGCTGCTCCCTCCGGTGTTGAAGCGGCTGTAATATAACCTCTGGAGCGTTTATTGTGCAGATGGCAGCCCTCAAACAACGCCGTGGCAGCACCAAAAATATAATCGACATCGCCTTCAATGTAGCAGTCGCCGTAATATTGCCTGCCTTGCCCCGTATAGAGTGTGTCCTGGTCACCCAGCAGACGCACGCGCCGGAATACCGCCTGGCCGGCATCAACGAAAGCCGCCACCGCTTGTCCGGTTCCCGGACCGGAAGCGTTCCGGATGGTCAGATTCTCGGCAGTGAAGCCTTCGGCGAACACATTCAGGGTGCCGCTGCGGAAGGTGCCGAGCGGTTCACCGTCCGCTCCGAGAGTGTGGGCATTATCATTCCAGGTGATTACGGTGGAATGCGGGTCCTCCCCCAGCAGAAGAATGGGCGGGGCTTCGCGGACAATTGTAATCTTTTCCTCATATATGCCGGGTTTAATCCTTATGGTTACGGCCTGCTTCTGCTGCGGCGGAATGGAATCCAGCGCTTCCTGCAGGCTGCTGTATCCTTCCCCGGGACTCTTCGATACTGTAATTAACATGTGCGGCTCCTTTCATGGCAACCCGTATTTATTCTATAATAACCGTAACGGTTCGTAAGAGAAGAGGAGATTTATGACCAGCGTGACTAGCCCTAATCCGAAATATCATATAGAAGAAGGACGGTTCAGCATTCAGCATATGAAGCGCAAGGGCATCACGGCGATGCCGCGTCCCCACAGCCATGAACTCACCGAGCTGTACTACCTGACAGAAGGTGAACGCGTATACTTCGTGGATGACCGGGTCGTTACGGTTCACAAGGGCGAGCTGATTCTGATTCCCGGCCGGGAGCTGCATGCTACCGCAAGCTCCGAAATGGCCGAATTCGAACGGATTCTGATCAATTACGATCCTGATCTGCTGCCCCTTGTGCTGCAGGATGACAATCTGTGGTTTCAGAACCACAGATACCGCTTATTCCGGCTAACCCTGCGCGAACAGAATGAGGCGGAGACACTGCTGAACCGTATCCTTGAGGAAGCACGTGTTCAGCGGCCATTGTATGAAGCCATCATCGTAACTTTGTTCACCGAGCTGATGATTCTGCTCCAGCGGTCGGAGAATACGACACAGGCCGGCGGGACGAAACACCCGCTGCACCATCTGGTAACAGATGTCGCCACTTACATCCGGGGACACCACCGCGAAGCGCTTACGCTGGAAGAAACTGCAGGGCATTTCTTCATCAGCCCGTCTTACTTAAGCCGTGTCTTTCACCGTCTGACGGGCTTTCATTTCCGTGAATATATTGTACATATCAGAGTCCGCGAGGCCCAGCGCCTGCTGGCCGGAACCTCGGCCAGAATTCAGGAGATCGCTTCCACAGTCGGCTTCGAGCATCTGTCCCACTTCAATAAGACTTTCAAAAGGTCAACAGGGCTGACTCCACTCCAATACCGCAAGGCATCCAGGTCGCGGGCGTCATCCAAGTCTGAAGGAATAATTGAAGAATAGCGCGCCTCTCCCGGACCTCAGCCTGAGCTCTCTGTAATCATGAGCTCTCCGGACCGGATGAGCTCTGCATGGCTGCACTTATGCATCTTCACGGGCGGTGCTTCCTCTGTCATCAGCCGGATCTGGTCCAGCTTCAGATTGCTGGCATGCCGCAGAACAATTCCCCGCTTGCTTACAGAGCTGAAATTCTCCACCGTCAGCTCTGCAAGCGGCATCTCCGGCAATCCGTTCACCAGCAGCGCAGTTGCCGCACCATGGCAGGTGATATTCCGGAGTGTGATATTCCGGAACTGTGGCGTCTCCTCCGTAACGGGGAAGGACTGCTCATCATGGCCTTCAGAGCCCTCAACTCCCGCATAGAACATATGGAAGGAAACCGCCTCATGGATAATGCCTGACATCCGGATATTCTCCATCCGGATATCCTCTACTACGCCGCCTCTTCCCCGGGCGCTTTTGAAGCGCAGCCCGATATCCGTGCCGATGAACAGGCAATCGCTCACTCTGACCGCATGCACACCGCCCGACATTTCACTGCCGATCACCACCCCGCCATGTCCGTGATATACCGTACATTGCCGGATGGTAATGTAACGGCAGGGCATCCCTGCCCTGCGGCCTTCCTCATCTTTGCCCGACTTCAGGCAGATGGCGTCATCGCCCACATCGAACCGGCAATGCTCCACCAGGGCATGTGTGCAGGACTCCAGATCCAGGCCGTCCCCATTCTGTGAATACCATGGATTACGCACCTGGATGTGCCTGACGGTAACCTGCTCACAGCCCATAGGATGCAGGCACCAGGCAGGTGAATTCTGGAAGGTTGCCCCCTCCAGCAGCACCCGCCGGCAATTCCGCAGGCTCAGCAGTGCTGGGCGCAGATAAGCCCGGGCAGGCAGATAAGCCTCCATTGCAGTCTGCCCTTCCTTCAACAGCCGCCGGAAGTATTCTTCTCCCTCCAGCGCTTCTCGGGAAGGCCACCACATCTCATTCTGCTCATCCACTACTCCCCCGGAGGCAATCAGGCTCTGCCACTGGAGTTCCGTCATCTTGAAGCGTTTCACCGGGCGCCAGGCCTCGCCGCTTCCATCGAATATTCCTTCGCCGGTAATGGCTACATCACTGAGAGCTTCCCCATCCAGCGGAGCCTGACAGCGCCAGCCGGCATTCCCCTCATAATGGGAGAAGAGCAGCGGATACAGCGCGAAGTCCGGCTCGAAACATACGAGTGCCCCGCGCTCGGCATGCAGATTAATCCGGCTGTGCAGCGTCAGCGGTCCCGTACGCCATATTCCCGGCGGGATGATGACCGTTCCGCCTCCTGCAGCAGCGCAGGCATCAAGCGTATCCTGTATGGCAGCAGTGCGCAGCAACTCTCCGCCTGCTGCCCCATAATCTGTAATCCTGAACGTCCGCTCCGGAATTCGCGGCAGTTCGGGTATAGGATAATTATTGGAATCCTGTTTGCTGTTCATAGGCTTCTTCCCTCCCGTCTATTCGATTTCTTCATAGCTGAACCAGTCGAAATCGGCATAATTGGTGCTTGGCGCCCCTTGGGAACTGGCATACATGCCAATGTACGCCCCTGTAAATCCGCCAGCCAGATCCGTGCTGAGCACTCTTCCATCAGCCCGTTCATACAATGCCGTCCATGAGCCGAATTCGTCCGCTCTATAATAGAAGCTGTACTCCTGCCCTCTGGCCTCTGCCTTAAGCTGCACCTTGTCCTGCGGATAAAGCGCGGATGCCAGCAGCTGCTCATCCCCTCTGCTGCGCACAATCAGCTGCAGCAGCTGCTTCCCGTCCTCCAGCTTCAATTCATAGCGGAAGTGGTTGTCCGCATTCTGGATCAGCACAAGTCCGGCAGTTTCATCTGGTGTCCCTGGCTTAAAGGTCATCTCTGCTGCCGCTCTGAAGCTTAAGTGCTGCTGGCGTCTTCCAATGAAAGACGGATTGCTGATCTCTGTCAGCTGCTCCGGCTTGAGCCGCAGCCGCAGATGTCCCGGGCGTTCGGTGAGGCTCCAGAATTCCCCGCGCGGTGTCCGCAGGAAGTTCCAGATGAGGCTGAGGCCGGCTGCGTCGAAATCATCACGCGCAGGCAGCTGCGGCCACTTCGTTTCCGGCAGATCAGGCGCTGCCGCTTCCAGCTCCAGCACGCCTTTACCCGGATTCACTACAGGCCATTCATTCTCCCATTTCACCGGGGTCAGGAATGTTTCACGCCCCAGGTTGCGGTAATAGCCGCCGCATGTCCGGGAAGCAAGACAGAACATCCACCAGTCTCCGTGCTGCGTCTCCACCAGTTCTCCATGACCGACATTCACGATTGGATATTCTCTGCCGAGATGGCGGTGGGTCAGAATGGGATTCGCTTTATGGCCTTCATAAGGGCCGGTCACGTTCCGGCTTCTGGCAATCGTGATGGCGTGGGTATGGCCGGTGCCGCCTTCAGCAATCAGCACATAATACCAGCCGCCGATTTTATAGACATGGGGTCCCTCCTGCGCATGCCCTACCTTAAGGGCACCCTGCCAGATGCTGAGCTTCGGACCTGTCAGCTTGCCTTGTTCCAGGTCAATCTCCTGCAGCCAAATGTCCATATGCTTCGGGTAATCCTGGCCTTCGGGAGGAACACGGTTGCCGGTGTAATATACCCTGCCGTCTTCATCGAAGAACAGGGAGGGATCGATACCGGGTGCATCCTCCAGCCAGACCGGATCAGACCAGTCTCCAGCCGGATCGGTGGCAGTCACATAGAAATTATGCTGATCCTTATTATTATCTACGTAAGTTGTGATCATATAGAAGAGACCTTGATGATAACGGATGGTAGGGGCCCAAATGCCCATCGACGGAATCGTATGGTCCAGATTAAGCTGGGACGGACGGTCAAGCACATGGCCAAGCTGGCGCCAGTTCACCAGGTCCTTGCTGTGGAAGATAGGAACACCGGGGAAAAATTCAAAACTGGACGTGACAAGATAATAATCCTCACCTACGCGGATAGCGGAAGGGTCAGGGTAAAAGCCCGGCAGCACCGGATTGCGGAAAGTTCTCAATACAGAAATCCTCCTTCAAACGAGCAAAATGTAAGCATAACCAATTATAGTTCGTATAAGTTTAACTTTCTTGCTCTTTCTATGCTCTTTTTCCCGTTTTTTATACTTTCATGCTATTTGGGTCTATCTCCCTTCTTGTCAATGAATAGCTTGTCCCACTAGAATAGGTGTAGTAGGATTTACATAAAGGGGCGATCATCTTGGGAAAGAGAAAGAAACTGTATACCCGCTTTTTTATGAGCCTGACCCTGATCTCTGTCTGCTGCATTCTGGTACTGGCTATGGTGATCTTCTACTGGTACCGGAATATATCGATTGATAATGTCGACAAGGCTAACCAGAATGTGCTGCTAAATACTGAAACCGTATTCACAAATTACAAAGAGATTGTTCAGAACTATACAATGGACTTCTATGCCAACCCGAACATCAGTGCCCTGATGCGGAGCGGAGAGACAGATTGGAGCGATCAGCTCTACAGTGTCTTAAGCCAGATTCGCGGTGCGCTGGTCGTTAACCAGTATCTGGAGAACGCCTATATCTTCGGGGAGAAGGAGCCTGCTGTAATCTATGAGAATATGCCGCTCAGCCCGGAGGCCAAGCAGGAGCTGGCCCGGAGGATGCGGAGCAGCCGTATTATTGAATCTCCCTTTGTGTGGAAGACCACCCAGAACAACGGCACGCCTGTCACCCTGCTGACTGTCTTCTATAATGACCGGGCCTTTGCAGACAGTGAATATTACGGCGCTGTTGCGTTGACCGTCAATCTTGCCAAGCTCCAGAACAATCTGTTCACTCAAAAAGAAGGCGGAACTACACGTTACGCCGTCATTGACCAGAATGGCGAAATTCTCATGCACAGCACACTCTCCGGCAGCACCACCTTGCATCCGGAGATGCTGAAGCAGGTTGCTGCCTCCACCTCAGAAAGAGGCTCCTTTGTCTATAAGGGCAACGGCGACAAGCAGCTGATTACTTATGTGTATTCCGCGCAGGATAAGCTGTGGTTTGTATCAGAGATGTACTATACAGACAGCATCCGTGAGCTTGCCAATGCGCGCAATCTGATGATGGGTCTCTGCCTGGCTCTGATACTGGCTGCTGCGGTAACCGCCAACCTGATCTCCCGGCGGATCTATAAGCCGATCGGCAGGCTGTTTGGCAGTATCTCTAATATCTCCGGCAATGAAGAAGTCTTGAAGGCCGGCAGTGACCTGGATACCGTGAATCTGGAGCTGGAATCTATAGGTGTGAAGTTGGCACAGCTCAAGAAGGAGAGCGACGGCAGTGCCCTGATGCGCTGGCTGCTCTCCCCGCGCGGTGCGCCGGACCCTTCCGGCGGCCTCCCGATGATGGGCATCGGCGCAACGGAAGGTGCTTATTGTGTCTGTGTACTGGCCGTGCTGGAACCGGGACAGACCGGGGATGCTCCGGAACCTGTCCAGGAAGTCATTCCCCGGATTCAAACTGCATTCTCGGAGCTGGCCGAGGTTCAAATCTTCCGGCCCCATCAAGGGTCGGCCGTCCTTATTCTGAGTGAGCTCTATATCGGAAGCTTCGGGGATTATGCCCACTACCGCAGTAAATGGGAAGAACTCGCCGCACTACAGCCTGAGTCCGGCGGCCGCTGCGCGTTCGGCATCAGCGGGCTGGAAAGTGATCTGGGCCTGCTGAAGTCCAAATACGCTGAAGCAGCAGACTGCATGCAATATCTTAAATTCCATGCGCAGCAGAATATCATATTCGCCGACGATACCGTCCATCTGAACAGCAGCCCGGTACCAGACAGTGCGCTGGAGCCGGTACTGCAGGCGGTAAAACAGCCGGAGCTGGCCAGCCACATCCCTCAGGCTGTGGAAAGACTGCTGGCGGTAGCCTGCAGCTACCGTGCAGAGTCTGCTACCGTTGCTGTATCAAGGCTTGCCTTTGAGCTGAACCGTACGGCGGATCTGAGCAGCGGCAACCGCCATTCCGGCTTTCTGGATTATTATCAGCAGGTCTGGCAGATTCAGAGCTACGACAAGCTGCGGGAGTGGATCGAAGACAGCTGCTGCTCAGCTGCGGGCAGGATCGCCAGCATAAGTGCGTTACAGACCCGGAGCATTGCCGCCGAAGCAACCGCTTATATCAGGGAGCATTATAACGACCCTGCGCTGTCGCTCAATGCGCTGGCCGAGAAGCTGTCCGTCAGCCCCGCTTACCTCAGCAGGCTGATCGCCGAAGAGGTGGACAGCAGCTTCCCCGATTTCGTCAACCAGCTGCGTCTGGAGCAGGCAGAGCTGCTGCTCGTCACGGAGCTTACGCTCGATATCCGCGAGATTGCCGGGCAGGTCGGATACAACAGCAGCACTTATTTTACAACCCAGTTCAAGAAGCGTTATGGCGTCACACCGTCTAAATGGAGAATGAATCATATTCTGCAGTCGCAGGAGTAGCCGGGGATGGAGGGGGATGGGCAGGGGAACATGGGAACAGCAGCAGCCAGGGACGGATGACGTCCTGGACTGCCGCTGTTTTGTTGAGCTAGTGTATTCTGTTATTTGAATCATTACCGGGTATCCAATTCTCCATATTCACTTTGCAATCTCAATGGAGAAGGTTTGGCTTCGCTCAATGGTTAGTTAGCTTCGGACGAATCATATTGCTCTTTATCGAGGAATTCATGGATTTTATTGGTTATCTCTTTAATGTTGCGGGAACGATACTTACAAATAGGATTAGCCCAATATTCAGCCCCAGTCTCTTCATCACCTATTTTTACTAAATATAATATATACGCACCCTCTGAGCTCATAGATGGATACCATCCTAAATCCAGAATTAATTTTTTCTTTTCATTTCTAAAATAGAATATATCCTCTTGAAGTTCCTCTACATAAGCAAATGATTCGTCATGAAAGTCTGCAGGGTTTATATCAAAAAAATGATTCCATACAACAGTCCAATCTGACGGAATATTTAATGGCACCAACTGTAGACTCATTTAATAACACTCCTAACATTCTTCATATTCAAATAGCCGTAACTGATGAGTTATGCTTTTCGTTATCGTAATGTTATACCATGCAACAGTTAAATAAGATTACCATCCCAATCTACAAAAATCAGTTCATCTTTTGGAAGCAGGCACCATTCTATAATGGTCCTGACAAGCCCGGGTGTGATGATACGATCATCCCAAATTGGAGTTTGTACTCTAGTCCAACCTTGACGATAATGATTTTCTAAGCCCACAAATTCCGTTCCCTTTATTACAATATGCGGCGATTTATCATAGTTTGACTGTGCTACATTGTAGGAAACGATTAATTTCTTATCTTCTGAAACAATACTGAGATTAATTCTCCCATAATCTTCGGCGTCCTCTTGGACCTTCCAATAGTACTCTTTGCCGCTATACTTTATCTTCCGTCTTCCTTTTGAATTTATTCCCACAGAGCGCTCACTCCTATGCGTTCTTATTCACATTCTGTCTTTAAATTTGTAATCATCGTTTGTTATGCGCTTTATAATTGCCTTACCTCCATAAAAAACAGCCATCAACGCTACAGTAACACTGAAGAATAAAAACTTAGAAACTTCGACATCGAATAGCAATGAAATGATCCATGATACTAAAAAAGCCCATCCCGCCCACCAAGCTGAATACCCCCAATAAATAATTCTAGGAACATCCGTAATTTTATAAAGTACTGCCCCTACAAACAAAAGTCCAATAGCTATGTATAGATACTCCAAAAAAACACCACTTTCTATTTATTGCAAATCTGCCATCCATAAAAGCTCAAAAACAGCAGCCGTCCGCCTGTTTTACTGAACTGGCTAAGGCTGCGTCTAGCGATGATTGAAATCCAACTCCAAAAACAAGAAGCAGAGAGAAAAGTAAGCCAATTCTTAACCTCATAGAGTACCAACTTTCTGATAATAGAGTAAATCCGTTCTGACTTTAGGAAGGTGATTCCCCTGAACCTCAGTTATGAGAAATTTGCACACCACCATTCAATATTTTTTCTCCCTTCACACTGCATTGGTCTGTAAAGACCTAAATGTTGTACGTTTTACAACTCGGCGACCTAGATAGCTGGGTGTTTGGGCAGATTGTTGTATGAAATACAAGAATTGTCCTGCTAAACTGCCCGGATGAGGAAAAATGATGCATTTTTATACGAAAATAAACGTAGGCTTTAGTAGGCATTAGCTTAGTACGTGTTTTAAAAGTAACTCTTTCGGGATAAACTTACTCTTAAAGGCGCAAAAAGTCCCCCTACCCCAATTATTGAGCGATTTTTAAAAATCAGCTCGTTTCGGGGGACGTCACTTGAACCGTTAAGCCTAACTTTTCGATTTGTTTCAAGTAATAAGCTAACGCCTTTTCCTTGGACGTGCTCTCCGGCACGTCTTTTTCTTCGTATCCAGATCTGTTTTTCATTAAACTGTAAATAATCTTTACCAGTAAATGTGCCGTGGCTACACACGCTTTTTTGTCTCCACGCCGCTTTCGAACCCGCCTAAAGTGCTGACCGATACGATTGGAGGATTTCTCATTGGCCCATGCCGCCTGGGTTAACGCGCGTTTCAAAAACTTGTTTCCCGGCAGACATTTCGTTTTAGATTTCCTTCCTGCACTTTCCTTGTTTCCCGGGCTGACGCCTGCCCAAGACGTCAATTGTTCCTCCGTTTCGAAACGCTTATGAACCTCCGGACCGAGTTCAGCAAAAATAGCCGCAGCCGTATTGCGTTCAATCCCAGGGATCGAATCGAGCCACTCCAGTTCTTCGGCATATGGGGCTAGCTTGCATTCAATCCGGGCTTCCACTTGCTCGATTTGCTTCTCCAGATACAACAGATGATCCCAGTGAAGCCGCATCATCTCCCGATGATGACGACGCACACGTCCATTCAACGCGTCCATGAGTTCAGGGACCTTTTTCTTTAGTTTTGTCTTCACGAGCCCGCGAAGCTGCTCTTCGTCCAGCACCTCGCCATTCATTAACTGCTCCAGCAACAAACGGCCCGATACGCCAAAGACATCCGTGATGAAACTAGACAATTTGATATTTCCATCTTGCAGCAGTTTATGAATCCGATTCTTTTCGGCAGTGATCGCTTGGACCATTTTCACCCGGTACCGGGTCCAGTCCCGCAGATCCCGCAACTGCTCGGGCAGGACCACACTGGCTTGAACCAATCCGCACCGGTGGAGTTTCGCAATCCAAAAGGCATCGTTCATATCGGTTTTTCGTCCAGGAATGTTTTTAATCGTCCGAGCATTCGCCAAGACGATGTCGCACGTCGATTCGAGTACATTCCAGACCGGTTTCCATAATACCCCTGTACTCTCCATCGCTACCTCCTGACACCGATTCGCGATAAGCCAGTCCTGAAGCCGCAATAATTCACGCGTTGTCGTTCCGAACGTCGAGATTTGCTTTTGGGGAGTGTGGTCCAGCGGTCCGTTTAGAATACAAGCGACAACCGTTTTGTTATGAACATCGAGACCCGCACAGCATTCACGTATAGCATCCATGAATCTATCCTACTTTCCTGTCAATTCACAAATCATGCGCTCATTCGTTTAGAATTTTATACACGCACTTTGATGTGCAATAGGCGGTGCCTGAGAGTCGCAATAGGACAGTTTATACAACAGGGTTTTTGGCCCCAATAAATGCTCGTCCACAGATTTGTTATCTTTAGTTTTTCCAGGTTTTAGGTATAGAAACATAGGGAGTACCTATTTTCATTCTAGGGGGTGACGCCGAGGCGTCATGGAAGTTTATACAACAATTTGGGATTATAGCCGAGATTTTATACAACAATTTGGGATTATAGCCGAGATTTTGAGGAAAATGTTGTATTTTATGCAGGATTTTTTGCGACAACCCATACTTTATTTCCCAATTCTAACACTTAACTTTTCAATCCACCATTTCATTCTCTACAGCTTCACCTCTAATATAACGTCAGATATACACTATTGAAAAACATTTTGGCAAATTACCATGTGAGGGTTTGCCGTTTGCCGTTTGCCGTTTGCGGTATTCGGTTTGCCGTTTGCCGTTTGCGGTTTGCGGTTTGCGCTATGCGCTATGCGTTATGCGTTATGCGTTATGCGCTATGCGCTATGCGCTATGCGCTATGCGCTATGCTGCAAGCTTAATTGCACTTTGTACAACTAAATCGTCTGATTTCCGACTCATTCTCCGTTTAGTTGTATTTCGTACAATTAAACTGGCGCTTGTTGATAGTTCCCCCCCATTTGGGCAGATTTAGTTGTACAGAATACAATTATACGATGCAAGCATATCTAATTCGCTGTTTTTAATTGCACATTATACAACTATCTCCGAATTTTCAGTTGGAACTCTGACTACATAAATTGCTGCATTGAACGAACTCACTTCGAACTCACTTCGAACTCACTTCTTTTGCTCTAATGTTGTACTGGTCCCCCAAATCCGAAACTCCCCTACCCTCCCCTCCACCACGCCATTCCCCGCTTTTATCAAGCATTTAACCCTGCACAAGCAGAAAACTTCTGCTTTTTCTGTTTTTTTAAGCCCGCCTATTACGCATTTTTTAACTTTTTTCCGTTTATAATGATAGCGTTTACATTCTGCGCCGGATTATGATTTGCCTTGTAAAGCGTTCTCCTGAATCACGGGATGAAATGATAACGCTAGCATAAAGGAGTGGACTGTATATGACGCAAGAGGCAACACCCGGCACTATGGAGCCGCTGATTCCGGGAACGCGGACTGTCAGCGCCAGGCGCTTCCGCAAATCTCTGAGGAAGGACAGCTCGCTGTATCTGCTAGCCCTGCCGGGCATCATCATTCTGATTTTATTTGCATACCTGCCGATGAGCGGGCTGATTCTCGTCTTCAAAAACTACAACTTTAACGACGGAATCTTCGGCAGCCCGTGGGCGGGCTTCGCCAACTTCGAGTTTTTCTTCTCCAGTATGGAGGATGCCCTGCGGGCGACCCGCAACACGGTTATGCTGAATGCGCTGTACATGCTGACCGGCACTTTTTTCTCGGTGGCCATCGCTATTATATTGAATGAGCTGCGCAGCAGGTGGTTTATCAAAGTCACCCAGAGCGTCATGTTCTTCCCGTATTTCATCTCCTGGATCATCATCGGAGCCATCCTGTTCTCCCTGCTTGACTATGACAAAGGGATTCTCAACCAGCTGCTGCAATCGCTTGGCCTGTCGCAAATGGACTGGTATTCAAGCCCGTGGCTGTTCGTGGTCATCCTGGTGCTCGCGAATATCTGGAAAAGTGCCGGCTACGGCGCGATCATCTACTATGCGGTGCTGCAGGGAGTGGACACCTCCTATTATGAAGCGGCCCGGATCGACGGTGCCTCCCGCTGGCAGATTATCACCAAAATCACGGTACCCATGCTGATTCCATCGATCATCCTGATGACGCTGCTCGGAATCGGAGGCATGCTGAAGGGCGATCTGAGTATGATCATGGGCGTAACGTTCCTCAATCCGCTGCTTCTGCCCACTACCGATATCATCGATGTCTATGTATACCGCACGGCCATCCGTTCCGGTGAGTTCGGCTTCGCTTCCGCCATTACGCTCTATCAATCCGTCTTTGGATTCATCCTGGTGCTGGTAGCCAACAAGCTGGCCGGCTGGTATGACAAAGACAGCAAACTATTCTAGGAGACCGATACGATGCAAACTACTGAAAACAAAGGGCTGGTTATTTTCTTCTATGTCTGTATTGCGGTATTCTCGGTCATTTGCCTGGTGCCGTTTGTGCTGGCGGTATCCGGTTCTCTATCTACAGAGTCGAGAATTGCTGCGGAGGGCTATTCCTTCTGGCCCCGGGGGTTCACGTTTGAAACCTATCAATTCCTGTTTGGCTCCAAAGCAGAGCAGATTCTGCGGGCATACTCCATGTCGCTGGTCGTAACAGTGCTGGGCACGCTGACTGCCGTACTGGTGACTACCGCTTATGCCTACGTCATCTCCGTCCGGAATTTCCGGCTGAAGAACTTCTTCGCCTTCTTTGCCTACTTCACGATGCTGTTCAGCGGCGGCACACTGCCCTGGTATCTGCTAAGCACCAAATACTATCATCTTGGCGATACGCTGCTCGGCCTGTTCATTCCCTATGTGCTGAGCGTGTTCCTGATGTTCCTGATGGCCAACTACTTCCGCAGCATCCCGCATGAGATTGTGGAGTCGGCGCAAATTGACGGGGCCGGTCATCTGCGGATTTTCTTCAGTATTATGATTCCGCTCGGCCGGGTCGGGCTGGTGACGATTTCACTCTTTTATGCGCTCCAGTTCTGGAATGACTTCTATCTGCCGCTGATGCTGGTTAACAATCAGGATCTCTATACGATCCAATACCTGATGTACAACATGATGGCGAACATTCAGTTCCTGGCCTCCGGCAATGCCGCACAGGTGGGTGGCGCAATTATTGCCCCGCCCCTGGAGACTGCCAAGATGGCGATGACCTGTCTGACCGTTCTGCCGATCGCGATTCTGTATCCTTTTCTCCAGGGATTCTTCGTTAAAGGGATTATCGTGGGGTCGGTGAAAGGCTGATCCGCCAAGAACGCAGACCTAATATTGGTTGCATCAGGTGTGTGCTCCCATGCTCCGGCATGTTGTACAATAAGCTTACGGGAGCACCGCCTTGGCAATATAAGCCTCACAGATTAATTCTAATTCAGGAGGGTGTTCATCATGACAAAGAAAAAAGGCTGGTTAAGTTTGCTCCTGGCAACTGTATTCCTCGTAAGCGGCTGTTCGCAGGGCAATAATGAAAGCGCTAACTCCGGTAATGCAGCCAGCAATAACAGCGGTGGTACAGCACCGGCAACAACTGCGACAGACAGTGGAAATGAAGGTGCAGCTCTGGCACCGGCCAAGCTGAAGATTGTGCTGTACGGGGACGAGTCGAACCGGATGAAGGAGCTGGCCAAGACGGAGTTCTTTGATGTGATCAAAAAAGAAATCAATGCCGAGGTTGAATTTCAGTTCCTGCCCTGGACGGAATACGGCGGCGGCAAAACGGACCTGATGCTGTCAACCGGCGAGGATTTCGCGACCTATACAGATGCCAACTATATGGTGAAATCTGTAGCCAAAGGACTCTACACCGACCTCACTCCCTATATCTCTGCAGCAGCAGCGGATTTGAGTGCGGCGGTGGACGAGGCTTCCTTCCGGGCCTTCCAGCTGGACGGGAAACAATATGCGGTTCCTGTAGGCAACAAGCCGAATTCCGCTGAATTTTACAGTGTGCTGGTCCGGCAGGATCTGCTGGAGGAGGCAGGAATGACCCAGGTCTCCTCCCTTGCCGAGCTTGAGCAGTTCTATGATAAAGTCCATGCGCTTCACCCCGAGCTGATCGGATATGCCAACACGGATGCCCGCAGAATGCTGCAATATGACTTCACCGACAAGAATCTGTACTGGCAAAATGATTTCATCGCCCTGGATGAATCGGCCAAGGATGATCAGATTATCAGCTGGTTCGAATCTCCTGAATTCAAAACCTATGCCGGGCTGATGCACGGCTGGTACGAGAAAGGGATCATTCCGAAATATGCCGCAACGAATGTGCCTCAGCTGCAGTCTGACTGGAACTCCGGCAAAGCGATGTTCTGGGCGGGAACCGCAGCACGTCCGTTTGAAGGCGCAGCTACCATCTCACAGGCAATGCCTGAAGCCAAGCTGGTCAATTATTTCCTGGGCACCGGCCGTCCAAAAATCAGCAGAGGCACCTACAGCACCGCCTTCTTCGTCTCTGCCGCAGCCAAGGACCCTGAGCGTTATGTCATGTTCTTCAACCTGCTGCAAAAAAACCAGGAGCTGTATGACCTGTTCGCCTATGGTATTGAGGGAACTGATTATACACTGGACGCTAACGGCCGTCTGACGAAAATTAACACCGATTCGCTGATTCCCGACTGGCTGCTGATGAACAAGAACTTCATGCGCTTTGACAACACTGTACCGGATGATTTCATTGCCGATTACAAAGCATGGGATGACGGAGCGATTATTTCCAAGGGTGCAGGCTTCAACTTCGACAATACCCCGGTTAAAAATGAAGAAACCAAGCTGAACGGCGTATTTACCGAATACCTTGCCCCCATCGGCAGCGGCTTCAGTGATTATAACACTGCCTTCCCGAAGGCACTGGAACGGTTAAAAGCAGCCGGTATCGACAAATACATCGCCGAATACCAGAAGCAGTTCTCCGAATGGTATGCGAAGCAGCAATAGACTACACTGGAGCTATACAGATCTACTATACTGCTGTTTGATTAGGACAGCCTTCATATGAACTTACCGCAGCGCGCCCTCCTTATTAGGAGAGGCGCGTTTGTTTCATAGCAGACTGCCAGGCAGTAAGCTCTCCGCGAACGATAGGATACCACTTAGACGGTGCCGGGTATTCGTTAACGGGTTATAACCTATGCAGCTTACGGTACTTCGATGGAGTTAATCCGAGCTTCGCGCTAAACACGCGGCTCAGGTAGAAGCCATTCTCATACCCGCATTGCTGGGCGATAATATCGATGGATTGCGTGGAATCCTCCAGCAGCTGGCAGGCTCTTGTGAGCCTGAGTCCGGTCACAAATTCTGAAGGTGTGGCCTGATACGCTGCCCGGAACCGCCGCGTTAACTGCACCGGTGTGAGGCTAAGCGCAGCCGCCAGCTCCTGCATCGTCATAGGTGTGCAGGCATGCTCAAGCAGCCATTGTCTGGCTTTTTGCATATCCGGATCGGGGCTTTCCCCTTCGGATTGCACTTCCTCCTCCGCCATGCTGCGTTCGATTTCGAGAAGCCTCCATAGATCCTCCAGCATATGTTTCATCCGGCCTAAGCCGGGCTCCTCCTGAATGCTTCTTCCGATGTTCCGCATATAACGGTAGGTCGACAGAAGGCGCTCCACATCCCTGACGGTCCACCTTCCGCTTAGCGTTGCCGCTTCTTCTTCAGGCCCCGGCTCCTCCTCCCATTCGAATTGAATGAAATGAAAGGTTAGAGTTGTGACCGTTCTCCGGTAAAAGGCCGTACCCGGCGGACATACGATGATGTCCCCCAATCCGGCCTCGCCTTCATGATCTCCGAACCGGTAGGCGAATTGTCCTTGTTCAACTGCAAATATCGTCCACACAGGATACGTGTCGTACTCCAGCAGGAACTGTTCCTTTTTCTCCCAGTACGTGTAGGCTGCCGGATGGACTGACCAATTTTCTCGCATGCACAGCTCTCCTTCCAAGCACTAAACAAAATGAAATAAAGTATATACACAAAGAAATTATATGCATGTTAATTACTATTATAGTGATTTATCATGAAATTACGGATATATTATCACAGTTAAGGGGAGAGATTCAACAATGCGGAAAGAAACGGTCAAAACGGATGTTACCGTTGTAGGCGGTGGTCTGGCAGGAGTATGTGCAGCGATTGCAGCGGCCCGGCTGGGGCAGAAGGTCGCACTGGTCAACAACCGTCCGGTGCTCGGCGGCAACTCCAGCAGCGAGGTGCGGGTATGGGTATGCGGCGCCACCTCACATGGTATTCACCGCTATGCCCGTGAAACGGGGATTATGGGGGAACTGTTTGTAGAGAACCAATACCGTAATAAGGACGGCAATCCGTATTTATGGGATATGGTTGTGCTTGAGGCCGTCCAGGCGGAGCCGAATATTCAGCTGTTTCTGAATACGGATGTGCATGAAGCTGAGGCCGATGAGGAGGCGGGCGGCGGGCGGCGTATCCGCTCGGTTACCGGCTGGATGATGGGATCGGAGCGAAGCATCCGCTTTGAGAGTCCGGTCTATCTGGATTGCACAGGAGACGGGCTGGTCGGCTTTCTTGCTGGTGCAAAATACAGGCTCGGCCGCGAAGCACGTGAAGAATTCAATGAAGAATGGGCACCAGAGGTCCCGGATGATATTACGCTCGGCAGCACGCTGCTCTTCTACACCAAGGACGCCGGTCATCCGGTGAAATTCATTCCTCCGGCTATGGCCATAGATGTTACACAGACCTCTATTACCGAGAACCGCATCATCCGCAGCGGCGACAACGGCTGCGCCTACTGGTGGATCGAGTTCGGCGGCGAACAGGATACCGTTCATGACAACGAGGCTATCCGTGACGAGCTATGGTCCATTATTTACGGTATTTGGGGCTATATTAAGAACTCCGGTAAATTCGATGCCGGGAACATGACGCTGGAATGGGTAGGTTCGCTTCCGGGCAAACGGGAATACCGCCGCTTCGTAGGCGATTATATCTTGAATCAGAACGATATCCTTGCGCAGCGGGAATTCACGGACCGCATCGGCTTCGGCGGCTGGTCGATTGATCTGCATCCGCCGCAGGGTGTCTATGCTACCGAATCAGGCTCGAAGCATATGTATTCCGACGGCAGCTACCACATCCCGTTCCGTTCACTGTATTCAGTGAATGTGAACAATCTGCTGATGGCCGGCCGCGACATCAGCGCATCGCATGTCGCGTTCGGGACCACACGCGTTATGGCTACCTGTGCGGTCATCGGTGAAGCTGCCGGCACCGGCGCTGCACTCTGTGCGGCTAAGGGAATTACGCCGCGTGAACTGCATGCGGGCCACCTGCAGGAGCTGCAGCAGACCATGCTGCGCCAGGACGCATCCGTTCTCGGCCTGCGCAATGAAGACGTAGCCGACCTGGCGCTCCGGGCAGCCGTCAGTGCTTCCAGCGAACGGAGCCGGTTCGCGGTGGAGGAATCGGCGTTCACCGTCCTGCTGGAGACGGACATCGGCATCACCGTTCCAGCCGATCCGCTGCTGGACGGAATCGAGCTGCTGGTCGATGCGGGCGAAGCCGCTGAACTGACCGTCGAGCTGTGGGAGACCGGCCGGCCGGAGAACTATGTTCCGCACGCGCTAGTGCAGACGGCATCCGCTTCCGTCAGCGCAGGAGAGCGGCAGTGGGTCAAGCTCGCACTCCACTGGCAGCCGGAGACGCCGCGTAATGCTTTTCTGATCGTCAAGGCTAATGCTGCGATAGCGCTGCATATGGCGGATCAGCCAGCTTCGGGGATGCTCGCCTATTGGAAGCGCGACAAGCCGGTAGTATCCCGGGATTTCGGCGAGAATCAGCCCGCACAGCCTTTAGTGCTGTGGGATAAGAAGAAATTCGATCACACCGCACCCTGCATCCGCCTGGCTGGGCCAACCCAAGCCTTCGCCGCGGACAAAGCGGTGGACGGATATCTCCGTCCTTACGGAGGTCCGCACTTCTGGTCCTCAGAGCAGCTTGTCCCCGGCCGTCCGGAATGGCTTGAGCTGTCTTGGAGCACACCAGTCGCCATACGCGAGGTGCATATCACCTTCAATGATGATGTCAATGAGGATCTGATCAACCTCCATCATCACATTACACCCTTCGATATCCTGCCTACGCTCGTCAAGGATTACCGCATCGAAGCCTATACCGGGGGCGAGTGGACTATGGTTGCCGAAGTGCAGGACAATCATAAGCGCAAGCATGTTCACACACTGAGCGAAGCAGTTACAACCGACCGCCTGCGCTTCGTTGTCCTGTCGACTAACGGAAGCGGGTATGCGGAGATTATTGAGGTGCGGGCTTACGCTTAAGCTGCCTTAATAATGCAGATACAGGATTGGGCTTAAGCTAATTTATAGCTCATGTGAAATTCTTTGCACAAAAAAAGCTCTCCACGAACGATATAACATCGTTCAAGGAGAGTTTTTTTTAAATCCTTTTATCTGATAGAACATATAAACAACAGCCATAATGAAGTCCATCCCGCTGGAATGTCTTATTATATATTTTGGGGAATCGATCCAGATGCCGAATAGCCTAACCCATTAGCGTATATCGCATATGAGCTAGGCTTTTTCTATATCCTAATTCCCCCTAAAGCATAGCCCGATTCTGAGCATAAAAACAACCGGCCGAGAATATATCCCGCCGGCTGATTGTAGTTGCTGTTATAAACTAAATAACGTGTTCATTGGAATTTGTAAATCTTTAAATACGTTGGATTTAATCGATTCCTGCTCCGTATATAAATGACGTACCTGGTAACTGCCATCCTCCAAAGTATATACATGAACCGTTCGATTCCCAGGATCCACAATCCAATATTCCGGAACTCCATGCTTCTGATATAAATTGAACTTCTCATTAAAGTCCTTAAGTGCAGTAGATGGTGACAGCACTTCAATAATTAGGGTTGGGGCACCGTTACAGCCGTTCTTGGATATTTGGTCCTTAGAACAGACAACGGAAAGATCCGGCTCAGTGACTTGATCGGGTGATTGATACTCTTCACTTTCACTGAAGAACACATCAAATGGAGCCACAAACACATAACAGCTCCGATTCTGGAAGAATGTCCTTAGGGCGAAATGAAGTTCTCCTACAATATATTGATGCAATGAGGTTGGAGCTGGAGACATATTATAGGCTTTGCCGTTAATTAACTCCCAGGTTCCTTCCCAGGTTAGCCAATCTTGATAGGTATGAATTTTCTTCTCATCCGGATTTGACACAATGTCTGGCCTCCTTCTGATTATCGTACGAGCTTTAACTAATTGTACCATGTTCAAACGAATCGTTGCTAATTTCCACCCGGCCGTACAGACAAGTTCAACATCCCGCCATCATACTCCCTCCCCTCCGCCCATATACATAAGAAGAACGGTTCACAAGCTGGAAGGAGAGATGGATGCATGCCCGGTGATGAGATTAAAGCGCTGGAACGGGCGATTGCCGAGATTACGGAGATTGCTACCGGCTTCGGCCTCGATTTTTATCCGATGCGTTATGAGATATGCCCTGCGGATATCATTTATACCTTCGGTGCCTACGGGATGCCCACCCGGTTCGGACACTGGAGCTTCGGTAAGACTTTTCATAAAATGAAGTCGCAATACGATTTCGGCCTCAGCAAAATTTACGAGCTCGTCATTAACTCGAACCCCTGCTACGCCTTCCTGCTCGATGGCAACACGCTGGTCCAGAACAAGCTGATTGTCGCCCATGTGCTGGCGCACTGCGACTTCTTCAAGAACAATATGCGCTTCTCGATGTCCAACCGGGATATGGTCGAGAGCATGTCAGCCACGGCCGACCGGATCGCAGATTATTCGGTTACCTATGGAACGGATACGGTGGAGAACTTCATCGATTCCGTGCTCGCGATCCAGGAGCATATTGATCCCAGCCTGATCCAGCCGCGCAAGCTGGGCAAGACGCATCTGCTGGAAGCCAAAATGAAGGAGCGCAAGGACTCCCCTCCCGGCGGTCCCGGCCCCGCTAATGCCTACAGTGAGCTGTGGGATTTGGAAAAGAGCACTGTCGTTCCTCCAACACCGGAAACCGCCGGCAAGCGTACCTTCCCCCCGGAGCCGGAAAAGGATATCGTCTGGTTCATCCAGCAGTATTCCACTGCGCTTGAGGATTGGCAACGCGACATCATGACCATGCTGCACGACGAAATGCTCTATTTCTGGCCGCAGATGGAGACCAAGATCATGAACGAAGGCTGGGCCTCCTACTGGCATCAGCGGATCATGCGCGAGCTGGATCTGACGGCCGAGGAAACGGTGGAATACGCCAAGCTCAACTCGTCCGTGGTGCAGCCTTCGCGCCAGAGCCTGAACCCGTATTATCTGGGCTTGAAGATCTTCGAGGACATTGAACGCCGCTGGGACCGGGACAAAATGTTCGAGGTGCGCGAGCTGGATTCCGACATCTCTTTTATCCGCAGCTACCTGTCGAAGCAATTGGTTAACGACCTTGACCTCTACGTCTTTGAGAAAAAAGGCCCGGAATGGAAGATCACCGACAAAGCCTGGGAAAATGTACGCGACCAGCTTGTGCTGGCCCGGGTTAACGGCGGCTCTCCATACCTTGTCATCCAGGATGCCGACTATGAGCGCAACGGCGAACTGCTGATTGCCCACCGCTACGAGAGCATTGAGCTGGATCTCAAATACCTGGAGCGCACGCTCCCGCATATCTACTCATTGTGGGGCCGCACCGTGCATCTGCAGACTGTTGTGGAAGACAAAAAAGCCCTCTTTACCTATGACGGCAAAAAGGTGCAGCGGAAGTTTATGTAGCGGTCCCTCTTATCACAGGTTAACCTCAGCCCGATGAGCACTCAAGGGTGGATTACAATACTAGCAATTGTACTTTGTACAGTAGAATAATACTAATTCCTCTGAAAGACAGCATCTATTGTACTTTCTCCTAGGCCCCCTAATGGAACTGGAGAGTTCTCCCCCAATTTATTACACTGTTAAAGAGGGAGGCGAGCCCCATGAAGAAGAAACGAGCCTACGAGGAAATTAAGCTTCAGATTGTGAAAGAAGCACTCTCCGGTGTCAAAGTGGGGGTGTTAGCCCGGCGGTACGAAATGCATCCGGAAACCATACGTACCTGGATTCGCATGTACCGGGATGAGATCCCGGATAACGAGATCCCGGCGACCGATGACCATCTGGTTGAAATGAAACGCCTACAGGAAGTGGAAGACAAGTATCAAAGTGCGGTGAAGCTGTTAGGCGAGAAAGAACTAGAAATTGAGATCTTACGTGAATTGCTAAAAAAACAGAACCCTGCTTATCCGACAAGCTCGAAATCGCGGACCGATTCCTTAAGCAGGGGCAAGTCGTAGCCACGGTCCTGCGTATCTTGGGCATTGCCTCCTCGACGTACTATGACCGCAAACAACGGGGAACTCACACGGGAATTGCCACCACTCCGGCTTCGCCCGGTCGTCCTCATCCGGGGTACTCCCTGAACGTTTCCGGAGAGAAGATTAGTGACGAGCAGATTCAAGAGTGGCTCATGGAGCTCGTTGAAGGCGAGGAGAATGGCTATGGATACAAGCTTCTCACCCAGTGCCTACGGGACCGTAGAGGGCTTATTCTGGACAAAAAGAAGGTGTACCGGCTCTGTAAGGAGCTCGGGATCTTACACCAGCAGCGTCCGGCTCACAGTCGTTATCCGCGCCATCTGGCCCGGAATCGGATTGTAACCGGCCCGAACCAGCTTTGGCAGATGGACATTAAATATGGGTACGTAATGGGACGGGACCGATTTTTCTTTGTTCTGAGTCTCATTGATGTGTTTGACCGGGTCATTGTCGGGTACTACCAGGGTTCCTCGTGCGACGCGGCAGCGGTGGTTCAGACACTAGAAAGGGCACTGCGAAGCCGGCTCCAAGACGGGGAGGCCAAGCCGGTCATTCGTACCGATAATGGCCCCCAGTTTCTAAGCCACGCGTTTGGAGAGGTTTGCGAAAAAGAGAGGCTAGAACATGAGCGTATTCCGCCAAAGACACCGAATATGAACGCCTACATTGAGTCGTTCCACAGCTTGCTAGAACGTGATCTGTTCCAAAAGACCGAGTACGAGACCTTTGAGGAGGCCTATGCCTCTGTGGACCAATACATGGATTTTTACAACCACCGCCGTTTACACGGGAGTTTGAGACGAAAACCCCCACTAGTTTTTTCGGAGTGGGTCATGCAACTGGCAGACCGCACTCCATTTTACCGGACATTATGAAAAAAAACGTAATCCTACGAGAAGTCGAGATTTAATGAGGAGGACTCCGGAATTAGGGGGCCTAACCGCTTTGTACAATTGAATTTAGAGAATAGGCTGTTTTTTACTCTAAACGCAGAAATCTAATGCACGAAATACAACAGAATGCGATTCAGTAACAAATATAGAGGTTTCTATTGTACAAAGTACAACCAGCTTATAAAAGTAGAATCCCAGCGGGGAATTTGCTCGCGTGATGACCTGTGCTAACACATAACTGCTGGCATTCAGTCAGTTCCGGCTAATAATCCATGGTAAAAGTGGTTGGTGGTTTTTGCTACACCCGGCCCTGTACGAAGTGTCGGCGGGTGTGGTTGTAGTTTTGGTTGTGGCTGTGGTTACACCCGCCCTGTACGAAGTGCCGGTGGGCGTAGCCGCGGTTTACCGATTTACAAATCCAGGCCCGCCAGCACATTGGAATGTGCGCTGCGGGCCTTCCTTGCGGCCGCCACCACCAAGCGGCCGGAACAACAGGACTAATAAGCAGGCAAAGGCTGGGCGGTGGGAGTAACGGAGGGGATTTTGGAACTGTAGGAGCGATAGCGTTCGCCTGAAAGCTTTCCATAGGAAAGCTCGCTTCGGAAGCATGAGTTTAGATTGGATTTCCACCGCTGCCCAGCGGTTTAAATGAAGAAATCCAATCTTAACAGCGACCGGAAGTCCAAAATCCCCGCAGTTACGTCCTTCACCGCACAGCCTTTGCCCCAGGAGTTCTATTTTCCCGCCGCTCAATCACAGGAACATATATCTCCATCACCGTATCCACCCGGGCATGACACCGCTCGTCATAGAACTCGAAGTTCAGCTTGCCCTCGGCATGCTCATACCCGCTTCCCGGGAACCAGTCCTCAAAGATATATCTCCACGTACTCTTCACTACTTGGGCAAAAGCTTCCGGATCTCCCTCATCGGTAGCATCTACGGGAGGTGTCGTGAACACGGCATACTGCGCCGCAGGCACAACAGCCGTAAGCATATCCTCAGCCACAAGGCTGAAATCCTCCACAATGACGCCCAGCAGATAGACGGCATTGCCACCGCCTTCTGCCGGCACACATAAACCAACCTCCCCGTGCTTCGGCGGATTTAGCAGGGCATACATTTTGTTCTCCAGATTATCTCCCTCATAGTAATACCAGAAGGAAGCGACATCCTGCGTATAATTCCCGGCTTCCACGTCCGTCTCTATGCCATAACCAGCCACCTTAAACGCCGGTTTGTTCACGATCACAGGCTCCCTGATATAATCCCGTATTTCATACACCGACCGGTCCCGGAGATAGCCGTCCATCCGTGCCGCATACTGCGAAGGACTGTAGCCGAAGGCCTTGCGGAAGGCTTTGGCGAAGCCGCCGGGGGTCTCAAAACCATACTCCAGCGCAA
Source organism: Paenibacillus borealis (assembly GCF_000758665.1). Lineage (NCBI taxonomy): Bacteria > Bacillati > Bacillota > Bacilli > Caryophanales > Paenibacillaceae > Paenibacillus > Paenibacillus borealis. The sequence continues at coordinate 2,476,667 of NZ_CP009285.1, read as the reverse complement.
TATCCGTAATCCGCCGCCCGTTAAACAGCTCTACGGCTGCCAGGGACAGCCTCCGGCTGCGCACATATTCCATAACCGGCATCTTCCGGCACTGGCTGAACATCCGGCAAAAATGATACAGCGAATACCCTGCCTGGGACGCGATCTCTTCCGCCGTCAGGTTATCCCGCAGATGCTCCTCAATATAATCAATACTCCGCTCAATCTCCCTGCTGTAATTCAGGTGCTCCACCGGCCTTTCCATAGCACATAACTAATGCAATTATACCAGCCGGACGCTTGCAGAGCTGTTCCAGTTTTGCTGCATTTCCCCGCCATCTCTTTAGCTGATTAATGAATCCTTATCTAATAATCCAGCCGCAAACTTACGTGCAGCCGCGAAATCCTGCTCATCGGGATGCCCCTTTTTATCCAGATTGAAGCCCAGCGGGCTGAATTCCCCGGGACAGTTGAAATCACCGATGACGTTACAGCCTTTAGCCGCCAGCTTGGCCTCAACCAGCGCTTTATTCTTGAATTCCCCCGACCCGGATGTGCTGAAAATAAAGACATTCTTGCCCCGGAGCGGCATCCTCTTGATGAATTTGAACATCCTGCGGTGGATTTTGGAGGCATAAATGCCTGAACCCAAACCAATCAAATCATATCCGGATAACATCTCCGGCTTAACGTCCTCCACCTTGGCCAAATCTGCTCCCAGCACCTCAGCCATGGCGGCTGCAATCTTCTGCGTATTCATACTGCTGCCTGACCGGTAAATAATGATTGTCTTCATAATGACGCCTCGATTCTTTATATTTAAAATATGAATGAACTTATTATAATTCATTCATCACAAACCAAAATAAAATGTCCAGTACATTCCCTGAACATTTAATAGTGTATTCTGCCGCCGGACGAAGATGCCGGTGACCTGTGTCAATGCTGTATATCCGTCAAGCCTTTCATGATAAATTCGACTAAATAATCCAGCACCTGCGGGAAATAGCTAACCCCGATCTCTTCCTTGTGAATGTCGATATACGGCACGGAGTTGAACAAGGCAAGAATCATGCCGTCCTCCAGATCCTCTCTAATCTTCCCCTTGTTCTTCCAGTGCCGGATTAATTCCAGCGTGCCGCTGTTCATCATCTCATGAATGCCCTCTATACCGCCGTGCTCATAGAATTCCTTCTCCAGCTTACTGAAGAGTGCTTTGTTGTACCATTCCTTCAGGATTGGATTCGAATTGATCCCGCTGTAATTAAGCGCCATGATTTCTTTGAGCACCTTGGCAGGCTCATCGTCCAGATTGACCGAAGACTGCAGGATGCTCCGCTTCAGCTTCTCGTTCTCCTGCAGATAAATATCTATGAACAGTTTCTCTTTCGAGGCGTAATAATTGTAGAACGTGCCCACGGCGATTCCGCACATTTTGGTAATGTCGGACACGTTGGTGTCCTTGAAGCCTTTGGAGCTGAACAGCTCTTGCCCGCATCTGAAAATCTCTGCCTTCTTATCTTCCATCCGTAAGCCCTCCGCGCCTGAGTGAATAATATTCAATTCATTCATAATGTAGCACAGCGCTGCTGTCATTACAACACACTTTTAACTCTCCAGAACCGTATCACTTCAACGTTGCGTTGAATAGGCTGGTGTAATGAATTGAATAATGGAGGTATCCCTCATGACCTTTGAGAACGAAAATACGAACAATCAAGCTTATCCATCCGCCGATCCTTATTCTCCGCGTTACACTTCCTTCCCTTACGCGCATTACTACCATCTGGCCCGCCCGGAAACCAGGCAAACCGTTCAGGCAGCAGAAACCCAAAGTGCAAGAAACGAACTCGTAAAGGGTCATATGAACGCAGATGTGGGCAGCGGGCAGGGAATTCAAGTAGATGCCGGAGCCGAAGTTGGCGGTAAACACGGTATTGGCTTAAATGCTGGCGGGACGGCAGCATACACCGGAGCAGGTATGCACGCAAACGGCCACATCGGCAACACTTCATATGGAATCCAGGCGCAAGGCAACACCCATCTGGACAGCAGCCAGGGTCTTGGACTTAATGCAGATGCCCAGGCCTTCGGCAAATATGGGCTGGCTGCCCAGGCAACTTCTCAGCTGGGCGGCGGTCAGGGCGCAGATTTCCATGCGGAGGCGCAAGCCGGAGGTGAGCACGGTCTGAGCGTAGATGCAGGCGGCCACCTGGGCTTAAGTCAAGGTGCCGGACTCCAGACCCATTTGCAGCTCGGTGGTGAAAATGGGCTTGGTGCGCAGGCCAAGGCGCAGCTCGGCGGTGGTCAGGGCGCAGGCTTAGGCGTTACCGGGCAGGTAGGCAAATATAACGGACAATTAGGCTTTAACATTGGCGGTAAGAACGAGGAGACCAAGGAATAAGCCTAGTACAGCGCCAGATTGCAAATGGTGGAGCCGGGGGCACCGCCATTACGATAGGGTTGAAGGCGTGGAGCAATCACCCTTCAGATCAACCTAATCCCAGATTAAGTTCCTTTTTGATCAAGGAAGGGGACTGGGCTAGGCTAGGCGTAACGGACTGGGGAGCGCTTATTTCTGCAGACAGTTATGATTGGTGCTAGTTACGGTCCGTAAGGAGGCTGCACTAAACTGGCACTAGACCGGCACTACACCGCTTAGACAAAATAAAGGGAATATTTCCGGCCACAATACGGGCTGGAGATATTCCCTTTTGCTTTTTATACGAATGCAAATTGCGTCCCCGTCAGCGGTTCAGCAGGCTTCCGACATATTTCAGCAGCTCGTTGGCGCAGATCGGGCAGTAGTTATGCTCGTCGATCAGGCGGCGGCTGACTTCGTTGATGCGCTTCAGCTGGCTCTCATCCGGTGTTTTGGAGGAGGTGGTGATTTTGACGATATCCTTCAGGTCGGTGAACAGCTTCTTCTCGATGGCTTCGCGCAGGCGGTCGTGGTTGTTATATTCGAACTTTTTGCCTTTGCGAGAGTACGCGGAAATGCGGATCAGGATCTCCTCACGGAAGGCCTTCTTGGCATTCTCGGAAATGCCGATCTGCTCTTCAATGGAGCGCATTAGCCGTTCATCCGGCTCCATCTCCTCGTCCGTGAGCGGGTCACGAATTTTGGACCAATTGCAGAAGGCTTCGATATTGTCGAGATAGTTCTCGAACAACGTTTTGGCGGATTCTTCAAAAGAGTACACAAACGCCTTCTGCACCTCGCTTTTGGCGAGAATATCGTATTCCTTGCGGGCAATGGAAATGAAGTTCAGGTACCGCTCGCGTTCCTCCTTCGTGATCGAAGGATGCTGATCCAGACCGTCCTTGATCGCCCGCAGCACATCCAGTGCATTCATGCACTGCAGGTCACCTTTGATCAAGGCGCTGGAGATGCGGTTGATGACATAACGCGGGTCGATACCGGACATGCCCTCATCCAGATACTCGGTCTGCATTTCCTTGAGATCGGCTTCCTTGTAGCCCTCTACCTCTTCACCGTCGTACATGCGCAGCTTCTTGATCAGATCCATGCCCTGCTTCTTGCTCTCCTTGAGCCGGGTCAGGATCGAGAAGATCGCCGCCGCCCGCAGCGCATGAGGGGCAATATGCACATGCTTCATGTCGCTCTGGCCGATCAGCTTGGCGTAGATTTTCTCCTCTTCCGATACCCGCAGATTATAAGGAACCGGCATGACGATCATGCGCGACTGGAGGGCTTCGTTCTTTTTATTGGAAATGAAGGATTTATACTCGGTCTCATTCGTGTGGGCAATGATCATCTCATCCGCCGAGATTAAGGCGAAGCGCCCGGCCTTGAAGTTGCCCTCCTGGGTCAGCGACAGCAGATTCCACAGGAATTTCTCATCGCATTTCAGCATTTCCTGGAACTCCATCACTCCGCGGTTGGCCTTGTTCAGCTCCCCGTCGAAGCGGTAGGCGCGCGGATCGGATTCCGACCCGAATTCGGTAATGGTCGAGAAGTCGATACTGCCCGTCAGGTCGGCAATATCCTGCGACTTCGGATCGGACGGGCTGAAGGTACCGATACCCACCCGTTCTTCTTCAGACAACAATACACGGACAACCGCAACCTGTTCAATATCACTGTGATACTCATTCTTCAGCCGCATCTGGCAGGACGGGCAGAGATTGCCTTCGATGCGGACGCCCAGCTCCCGCTCAATCTCCGGACGCAGCTCCAGCGGAATCAGATGCAGTGGATCTTCATGCATCGGGCAGCCCGCAATGGCATATACCGCCCCCGCATCTGTACGCGAGTATTGCTCCAGTCCGCGTTTTAACAACGTAACTAGTGTTGATTTGCCTCCACTGACCGGCCCCATCAGCAGCAGAATCCGTTTGCGCACATCCAGTCTCCGGGCGGCGGAATGGAAATATTCCTCCACCAGCTTCTCTACTGCACGGTCCAGCCCAAAGATTTCCTGTTCGAAAAACTTATACCTTTTACGCCCGTTGATGTCCTCGACGCCGTGTGACTTGATCATGTCGTATACGCGGGAATGAGCCGTCTTAGCGGGAGAGGGGTCTTTTCTCAGCAGTTCTATATAGTCCTTGAAAGTGCCGCTCCACGCCAAACGGTCGTTCTCAGCCCGATACGAAGCTATACGCTCAAAAATATCCATGGCTCGCTGCCTCCTCTTGCGCTCCTACTTGCTCCACCAAGCTTAGAAAGTGTATTACATACCTATGCGGCGAGCCCGGAATAGTTGACCTCTTTTTTGCTGTGCTATAATAGAGAATCATGATTTCTGTAAATTATTACGCTGCAATAAGAGCGCAGGAGTGACTACAATGGCGATCAAACAGGAAACGGAGCTGTACGCTCCTTTGAAGAGTTTTTTTGAGCGGCAGGGCTATGACATCAAGGGTGAGGTGCGGACCTGCGATCTGGTGGGCATCCGGGAGGACGAGGATCAGCCGCTGATCGTGGAGATGAAAAAATCGTTCAACCTCGCCCTGCTGCTGCAGGGGATTGAACGGCTGCGTCTCAGCCCGAACGTCTACCTCGCGGTAGAGCGCGTCCGGGATAAGAAGGGCGCGGTGAACCAGCGCTGGGGCGAGCTCAGCGGGCTGTGCCGCCGGCTCGGACTCGGGCTGATCACCGTCGTCTTCTACAAGACGAAGGCCCCGCTCGTCGAGGTGCTCGCGGAGCCGGGCGAGGCGCCGCCGCAGGCCCGCAGCGCCGTACGCCGCCGCGAGCGCCTGCTCTACGAGTTCCGCGAGCGCAGCGGCGACTACAACACCGGCGGCAGCACGCGCGTCAAGCTCGTGACGGCCTACCGCGAGAAGGCGCTGCGCGTGGCCGCCGCGCTGCAGGCCCTGGAGGCCGAAGCCGCGGCGGCGGCCGGCCTCGCAGAAGGGCGCGCCCCGCTGGGCGGCGCGCCCGAGGCCCCGCGCGGCGTGACCCCCGCCGCGCTGCGCAAGAGAAGCGGCGTGCCCGGCGCCGCCGCCTACCTGCAGAAGAACTACTATGCGTGGTTCTTCCGGGTCGGGCGCGGCCGCTACACGCTCACGGCCGCCGGCACTGCAGCGCTGATCGAATACGCCGCGATCGCGGAGATCAGCGCAGGCAAGCTGTAGGCCGCTTGGCCCGCAGGAGCGGGTACGATGGATTCATGGGGCGCTGGCGCTGACCAGCCGCGAATCCAGGATTGCCGCCCCACCCGCAGGCCCGGCGCAGCGCTTGCTATGGATTCACCCCGCGCTGGCGCTGACCAGCCGTGAATCCAGGATTGCCGCCCCATCCGCAGGCCCCGTGCAGCAGCGATGCCGTCCTTCGCTTCTTTGAATAATCCCGCCCGCAGCGTGCCGGGCTGGCAGCATGTTATGCCTTCGTCCTAACGCTGCCGGCATTATTCCAGCGCTTCTGCGCCTAGAATTCACGCAGGAGAGGCTCAATCCTGTTCCACAGCCAGCCAATAAGTGGAATAATAGCACTTAATTTCATGACTTTAACCGGACCAAACAATTTAGTTGGATAAACGTCATCTAATTTTCAGGATTCCGGCTCTTAATGGAGGATTCTGCACCAGTAAGTGTATTTTTTCCAATTAAAGTTCTGGAATCGAATATTCCAGGGAAATTAAATGCTCTTTTTCCACCTATTCCGCTGCAGCGAGCAGCCAAACCTCCTAGAGACAAAAAAAGGAGTTGTCCCCCAACGCAGAACCGCTGCGTGGTGACAACTCCTTTTTAAAATTGCATAAATCAAGCCCAAACCCCGCAACCGTAATTGCACAAGCAGCCGCATTTGTAGTTCATCATTTTATCCGCCAAACATCACTTTCACTGTCCGGCTTGAGCTTGAGGTCCATCCCGTATTCTCCGTATTCTCCGTGATCCCCGTATCCTTACGGACTCCATGCCCTTATTGACTTGCAAAGAATACTTTTGTCCAGGCTAACGGACCGTATGCGCTTATTGCTTCTCAGCTGATGTATTTGGGTTAAAAGTCCGCTCATAAGTGCGCTGGTGTCCGTTAGTATGCAAAAACCAAGATTTCTGTTAGAAATAAGCGCGCCTCAGTCCGCTACGGCTCGGAACATTATACTAATTAATAGCATGCTCTTGCTGGCGGCGGTTCTCCCGGTCAAGCAACTAATGTATTCGCGCCAATCTTTAATTAAGCAAGCACCGTATACAGCAGCTCCTTCTCCTTAATAGAGGAGCGGCCGGAAGGCAGGATCGAGTTATACTGCTGGATGTTCGTGATAATAACCGGCGTGATGGTGCTGTAGCCCGCCTTCTCAATCTCTACACGGTCGAATTCCATCAGCAGATCGCCGACAGACACCTTGGTTCCGGCGGTAACCTTAGGCGAGAAGTGCAGCCCCTTCAGCTTCACGGTATCGATGCCGATGTGGATCAGCATTTCAGCTCCGCTGTCACTGACCAGACCAATCGCATGACCGCTCTTGGACAGCGAGAACACCGTTCCGTTAACCGGCGACACTACGCGTCCTTCGGATGGCTGAATGGCAAAGCCCTTACCCATGATTTCCTCCGAGAATGCCGGGTCATTCACTTCACTCAGCGGCTTCACAGCACCGGCGATCGGGCTGAACACTTCTTCATTAACCATCGCAGGCTCGGCTGCGGTTACAATAGACGCAGCCGGCATGCCTGCTGCTGCTGGAGATGCTGCTTCCACAACCGGCGCTGCAGCAGCTTCCGGCTCATCTTCAAAGCCCAGTATATAAGTGACGACAGCCGCAACCGCAGCACCAATCGCAAAACCGATGACCGAATAGACGAAAGTTGCTCCAATAACCATCGGGATCCCGGAGAGCCCGGCAAGTCCGCCGATAACATAAGCTTTGACCTTGAACAAGCTGAGGAACGCACCGCCGACAGCTCCGCCGATCAGGGCAGAGATGAACGGTTTCTTAAGGCGCATATTTACGCCATACATAGCAGGCTCTGTAATCCCCATAAAGGCCGTAATACTTGTGGACATCGATAGGGATTTCAGCTTGCTGTTCTTGGTTCTCAGAGAGACACCAAGCGCACTGCCCGCTTGGGCAAAGTTAGCAACCATCATAATAGGAATCATATAGTCATAACCAAGCTGGGCAATAGAGGCGATCATGATCGGAATCAGTGCATAGTGCATCCCTGTGATGATCAGCAATGACATCGTTCCGCCGAGCAGCAGTCCTGCGAACAGACCTGTATTTTCAAACAGCCAGCTAATTCCTCCGGTAAGACCGTCTCCGATAATCACGCCCAGCGGGCCGACAGCAATCAGGGTAAGCGGCACAATGACAAGCAGCGTTACCGTTGGAACAATAATCAGCTTCAGGGAAGCGTGGGTGATTTTATCTACCGCTTTTTCCACGTAGGAAGCCAGCCATACCGCAATGACAATCGGAATCACGGACGAAGAATAGGTTGCGGCCACCACCGGCAGCGAAGCAAAGGTGACCTTGTCCCCTGAACCCAGCAGTGTCGTAACCGTCGGATGCAGAATCGCAGCCCCTATTGCTGCAGCGATATACATATTGCTTCCCAGCTTACGGGCAGCACTGACCGCCAGAACGATCGGCAGGAAGTAGAAGGCGCCGTCGCCGATAGCCGAGAGAATGACATAAGTAGAGTTATCTGTACCCATCCAGCCCAGAGCCACGAGCAGGGCTACAATTCCCTTGATCATCCCCGCGCCGGTAATGGCCGGCAGGATCGGTGTGAAGATACCGGAGATGAAATCGAACAGCTTGCTGAGCGCATTCTGCTTCTTCTTGTCTACCTTGTCACCGGTTGCCTTCTTCTCAGGAGAACCTGACATATTGCCAACCAGTTCATTGTAGACTACGGGCACATCATTACCGATGATGACCTGGAATTGCCCGCCGTTAATCATAACTCCCATTACGCCATCCGTCTTCTGCAGCGCCGCTTTGTCGGTACGGTTATTGTCATTCAGATTGAAGCGCAGACGGGTCATACAATGGGTCACCTGATCGATATTTTCTTCTCCGCCGACCAGTCTCAATATTTCTTTAGACAGCTCATTTTTATTCATATGGGCTAACTCCTTTAATTCATTATGTGTTTATGCCGTATTTTGGCAAAAATAAAAACCTAAACTCCGGGCCGTGATGCATAGTTACGCCTCATCACTGTCCAGGTTTAGGTTTTGCCTCTGTGGTAGAGTAGCAATCCTGCTGCACATTATTCAGTTACATCCTTCTCATTGCGGTTAATCCGTTCAATATGGATGGTCAGATATAATATTTCTTCCTTGGACAAGACCCGCTTGTAGATCTTGCGCGTATACTCGGCAATCTTCATTGCACAAGCATGCGCCGCCGGATACTGCTGCATGACCAGATCATGCAGCGCATGATCCTTATCCCGGTCCTCAGCGGCTGTGCCCTGAACGACCCGCTGTGCGAAGAATTTCAGATGCGTCAGAAAACGGTAATACCCGAGCGACTCCTCATCCAGCTCGATCAGAAAACTCCGCCGGACAATGTTTAGAATGTCCTTCACAATATTCGTAATGCTTACCGTCTCACGCATCTCACCATTCATCTGCGCATTGACCAGATGCATGGTAATGAAAGCGCACTCGTCCTCCGGCAGCAGCACCCCAAGCCGTTCCTCAATAATTTGCAGCGCCTTCAGTCCGATGGAGAACTCTTTGCGGTACATCCGCTTAATTTCCCACAGAAGTGCATTCTTAATTTGAAGCCCCTGACGGTGGCGGTCGATGGCGAAATGGATATGGTCCGTCAGCGAGATATAGATGCTGTCATGCAGCTTCTCGCCCAGCACCGTCTCGGCATAACGGATCACTTCATCGGTACATTCCACATACTCTATCGGAATTTCGGAGAGAAGCGACATCAGCTTCTGTGAACCTTCTTTATTTTCCAGGGAGAACACTTTCTCAACCTTGTCGTCATCAATGTCGTCACCAGCCTGCTTCTTGAAGGCAATACCACGGCCCATAACGACCAGTTCCTTCCCGCTGGCATCTATTACGGTTACAACATTGTTGTTGAGCACCTTAGCAATTTTCATTCCATCACCTTACACCGTCAGAGTAATAAAATCTCCCACAAATTGGGGATATAACATGGAGGCTAACTCAGGTACTTTGCGGAGACCTCCCCATATATACTTCCTAATAGGTTAAAAAAAGGCAAAACCAAAACGGCATACAACAATGCCCGTTTCTGGTTTTGCCTGAATGAACAGTAACAATCCAGTTATTTCACCTGTAGCAGCATCTTAGCATATCATTATGAAAATGACAATACTTTTATGAAAACGGTTTATTGGAAGTCTGGGCTTCTTAAGCTTGCCCCAATGATGTTATAAAATTTCACCATTTGATGAAATAACCTGCTTGTACCATGCAAAAGAATCTTTTTTGCTGCGGTTCAGCGTCCCGCTTCCGGTATCATCCAGGTCCACATAAATGAATCCGTAGCGTTTGGACATTTCCGAAGTAGACATGCTGACCAGATCAATCGGCCCCCAAGCCGTGTAGCCCATCAGCTCCACGCCGTCCTTGACCGCTTCCTTCATCTCCTTGATATGCTCGCGTAAATAATCGATCCGGTAATGGTCATGAACCGCTCCGTCTGCTTCCACCTTGTCAAAAGCACCCAGTCCATTCTCAACAATGAACAGCGGCTTCTGGTACCGGTCATACAGGTTATTCAGTGTGATGCGCAGACCCACCGGGTCAATCTGCCAGCCCCAATCGGAGGCTTTCAGATAAGGGTTCTTGATACCTCCCAGCAGGTTCCCTGCTGTTGCTTCACCTTCCGGACCGGCAGAAACAGTAAGCGTCATATAATAGCTGAACGAGATGAAGTCCACTGTATTCGCAGCAAGAATCTCATCATCTCCCGGTTCGCGGGCGATCACAATGTTATTTTCGGCAAAATAACGGTCCATGTAACGGGGATACTTCCCGCGCGCATGCACATCCGTGAAGAACAGATTCATCTGGTCCTCTTGCTGTCTCTTGCGCACATCTGCCGGATTGCAGGTATTCGCATAGCTCTCCATTCTAGCCAGCATACAGCCGATCTGGGAGCCGGGAATAATCTCGTGGCCCAGCTTGGTGGCCAGTGAACTTGCCACAAACTGGTGGTGCAGCCCCTGGAACACAGTCTGCAGCTTATTCTCCACATGGTCTGTAAGGATGCCGCCTCCGGTGTACGGACTGAACAGCATCACGTTAATTTCGTTGAAGGTCAGCCAGTATTTCACCTTGCTTCTGTAGCGGGTAAATACAGTTTCCGCATATTTCACATAGAAGCCAACCACTTCACGGCTGGCCCAGCCGTTATACTTCTGTGTAAGCCCCAGCGGCGTCTCATAATGAGACAACGTCACAAGCGGCTCAATGCCGTATTTAAGCAGTTCATCGAATACATCATCGTAGAATTGCAGGCCCTGCTCGTTCGGCAGCGCATCATCGCCATTCGGGAAAATACGTGCCCAGTTAATCGACATCCGGAAGACCTTGAAGCCCATCTCGGCGAATAAGGCGATGTCCTCTTTGTAACGGTGATAGAAATCAACGCCTTCGCGTTTCGGGAACCAGTCGTCCGTCTCTCCGGCAAGAATCTGGGCGATCCGCTCGGTGGAGATTTCCATCGAATGGTCTCCCTGGCGTTTATCCTTGGGCACGAAGGCGATCATATCTGCGGTCGACAACCCTTTACCCCCCTGGTCAAAAGCACCCTCCAGCTGATTGGCAGCGGTTGCGCCGCCCCATAAGAAATTCTCAGGAAATCCGTTTAGTACTGCAGCCATTGTCATTACCCCTTTTCCTTATTGTTCAGATCAGCAGGCCCGGAAAACAGAAAAACCTAAACCTATGGCAATGTCATTGAAGCCCCGGTTAAAGGGTTCAAATCAGTCACCATCAGTTTAGGTTTTGCCTGGCCCGGCCAGTAACAATCCAGTAAACGATGTGTTTATGGAGTATTTAATTGACTTCAGCCTAACACAGCCCCCGGGAAATTTCAAATTAAAATCTGCTGCATCCGCTCAGCTGCATTATTCCTGCCGGAGCAGAATCATTGATTCCGCTGCATCCTCAAAATCCTTCCGGTCAAACATTCTGGCAGAGAAGATTTCAAAATGGGTGTTTTCTATTTCACCATACAAATATCCCACCGTACTCTCCTCTTCGTTAATCCACTTTCCTGCCAATTGCGGAGACAGCTGCACCCTGGTAACTGTCCGGTTTGCCGCAGCAGGCTCCAGCTCCTCTACAGATTCAGCAATCGCCATCCGGATGAAATGAAGAGTCAGCTGCTTTCCGTCCACCTTGGCCTCTTCAAAATAATCATCCGGCCCGCCGCCAATCGTAGGAATATATACGTTCTCAAGACCGGCTTTATCCGCCGCTTCCCGGATTTCCCGGAGCTGATTCCGGCTGTAGTGCAGCTTGCTGACCGGTTCCTCACATACAGGAGTATCTAAAGCCGTAAGGCCCGTTGCTCCTTTGCCAGTGGCAGGTCCTGCGGCTTCAGCGGCTTCAGCGGTTTCGGTGGGTACAGCCGCATCCGGCGGTTCCGGATTACTGCTGCATCCTCCCAGTAGCAATACTGCAATGCAAGCTGCCAACCTATATGTTTTGTTTATTTTCATTCTCTTTCAGCTCCGGTTCCTTGGGTTTGGAATAAATTTGACACTCAGCCCAAGTATAGTTCCTTCTACAACACGATAAGTTTCATATTTTTCCGATTCTAAAGACATCTTTGTAAATTTAGTCCAAAAAAAGAAGGACAACCGTTCGCCATTCCATGGCAAGCAGTCATCCTTCTTCTATATCATGCTCCCGTTATCCCCGTTACCCTCAGCTCCGTGCCGTAAACTCCGACACCGCTTCGCTCATCAGATTCATGCCCAGCAGCAGCTCATCCCGGCCGGGGTGGCTGAAGTTAAGCCGGATCCGCTCCGATCCTCCGCTTACACTGCAGAGCGGTCCGGGCAGAAAGGCTACACCTTTAGCCAATGAGACACGCAGCAGTGCCATGGCATCCAGCCCCTCAGGCAGCGACACCCAGAGGAACATCCCGCCAACCGGCATGTCATACACGCTGCTCTTCCAGGCCGGACGCTTCAGAAGCTCCGCCATCAGCTTGAGGCGGGTATTGTACTCCCGGTTCAGCAGGGTGATATGCTCCCGCAGATCAAAGGCGCTAACACTAAGCAGATGATGCAGCAGCCGCTGATTCAGGGAGCTGGATTGCCAGTCCGCCATCTGCTTCGCAGCCGTCATCATCCCGATCAGCTCGCGGCTCCCAGCAGCCCAGCCCGTCCGCAGCGCCGGCGCAACGGTTTTGCTGAAGGAACCGATGTACAGCACATGCCCGCCTTCGCTGACATTCTCCAGCGCATAGAGGGAAGGATATCTCAGAGAAGGACGCTCATCATAACGCTGGAAATGCAGATCACCATATGAATCATCCTCTATTACCAGCACATTATGCGAGATGCACAGCTCAAGAATTTCCTTGCGCCGCGCAAGGCTCCACAGCACACCGCTCGGATTGGTAAAGCTCGGCGTGGCAAACAACATTTTGGGCCGGTGCTGGCGGATTCCGCTGCGCAGATGATCGGGCAGCAGGCCGTCCTTATCCCCCTGCACCGGAATGATAACTGCACCCTGCATCCGCAGCGCCTGCAGAATACCCGGGGAGGTCGGATTCTCGACCAGAACCCGGTCTCCGGGATCAATATAGACTCTCGCCAGCAAATCGATAGCTTGTTGGCTTCCCGTTGTCAGAAGAACTCCGCCTTCGGCAACATGAACCCCTTTGCCTCCGAGCCAATCTCCGGTAAGCCATTCCCGCAGCGGGCCATACCCTTCAGGATCCCCGTACTGCAAAGCCCCGGCATCTGCTGAAATTACCGTGGACGCCGCTTCAGACAGCAACGGCAACGGGAATAGTTCCTCCGCCGGCAGCTCTTCCGCCAGTGAGATCAGTGTGCCGCGGCGCGTCTGTTTGCGGATACTCAGAAGTGGTGAAGACAACAACGTATGTGCGCGCGCAGAGAATTCATACTTCATACGCTCCCCCCTTTACCCTTGTTTAAGAATATTCCAGCCCGGACGGCATTATGTCGTTATACGGGGATCAGGCGTATATTTGCTTGTTCTGTCTTGAGAATAGGGCGAATTTCTCGATCGCCTGTGCCCTCGTAGATACTTCCAGCTTAACATAAATCTTGCGCAGATAGTTATCGATCGAGCGGCGGCTGACTTCAATTTCCAGTGCGATCTTATCGTATGTAATTCCTTGCACAATGCGTTCCATAATAAACATCTCTGTCTGTGTCAGCTGCATTACAGCGTCCAGCCCTCTGGAGGAGGTCACCGGACGAAATCCCTTCTCAATCCACTCGAGCGGAATCGAGATGAAGCCTTCACGGATCCCGTTAATCATTTGCAGCAGCTGACCCGGAGTCGCCCCCTTGGACAGCACTCCGCTGGCCCCGAGCTCAATCAGCGGCTGAAACATTTCTTTATCATTTTCTTCGGTCATAATTATAAAATGGGAGCCCTGTGAGCTCTTCTTCATCTCTGGCAGGACATCCTCCACCGTTCCTTCCGGCATCTGATAATCACTGAGTACCAGGTCAGGCCCGGTATCCCTCACTATGGAAACGCATTCGCTCCAAGTGGAATACATACCTTCAACCTCCAGCTCTCCCCCTTCTTCCAAAATCAACTTTGTTCCCAGCATACTTGTGGGATGACATCCCACGATGACCACCCGCCAGACTTTCATCAATGCCCAGACCTCCTGCTATCTATATAATTTACCAGAATGGAAAGCGCGATATGCGTTTCCTGTTAACACGCAAGCAAGGAACTATGATGTCTTGTCTATTCTTCCTACTTTTACCTTGAATACGCCCCTCAGATATTCCAATCTATAGAAATTGTATCGCAGTAGTTTAACCGGATGCAATTACTTTTTCTTGTTTTCACAAGCTCTTTCACTTTTGCGAAAATAGTAAAAGTCTGATAGAATGGGGACTTGAAAAATTAATAGCTTGAGGTGATGAAATGCAACCGCTAGCGGAATCGACCCGGGTACACTCGCGCCGGAGCGCAGAGAGAAGCGGACCTTCCGTAAAATGGTTTCTACTGTTCTGGATTTTGATGATCGCACTCGGTGTCTATGCCGTGTACAGCTACACGAACCATCTGAAGGATCAGGTGCTGAGCGAGCTTGGATCGCAAAGCCAGCAGCAGCTTACCGTTTTGAAGACCGATTACGAATCCAAGATTGCCGTGCTGACCGAACAGGTGAAGGAACTGCAGAGCACTGTGCAGACATTCAATGAGTTATTGACCTTCACCAAAGATAATGCCAGCAACAAGACCGACAACAGCAACAAGCTGTATACGCAACTAAGCGAGGTCAAGAAACAGCTGGATGCGCTCAAGAAAGAGATGGACCTGCTCAAATGATGACTCCTGTCAAAAGAGTAAACCGCTTCTTCATGCTCCTGACCGCACCGTTGTTCGGACTGCTGCTCTGCCTGTGGCTGTATCAGCCGCCGCTCGACCTCAAACTGGATACCGGACAGTTCACTGCTGTTTCCGGCCCTGTGACTGAGACCGCCATGCTTAAGCAGGATCTGGCCGTAGCCAAGAGCTATGCGTCCTACACCATCGATTCGATCAGCGCCAGTGCACTGCTGTACAAGCAGACTACGAATGCGATGAACGCTCTGGTCAGTACGGCGACAGCCCAGACCTCCCGTCCCGAGCGGATTTACAACAACCGGATCACATCCAGGCTGGGCATTCCTGCCGATGTCATTACCAGTGACCGGATTACCATTGAATTGTACCGGCTGAACCCCGGAAACTATAAAGCATACGCCCTAAAGATCAGACTGAAAGATCCGTCCGCGATGAAAATGAGCCTGGCCGGTGACGGCTCAGGCGCCTCCGAGACCACTATGCAGGCCGTGAACCGTTATGGTGCATCCGCAGGCATCAATGCCGGCGGGTTCGCCGATCAGAACGGCAAGCGTTATCCGCTGTCTACAACCATAGTCGGCGGGCAGTATTTATACGGATTTGAGCCCAGCTATAAGGATCTCAGCTTCGTTGGTCTGAATAAATCCGGACAGCTGATCGGCGGCAAGTTCAGCAGCAAGGCACAGCTGGATCAGCTGGAGCCTGTTTTCGGCGCCACCTTCGTGCCGGTTCTGTTGAAGAATCACACCAAGACTGCGATCCCGCAGAAATGGCAGCTTACTCCAAAGCGTGCGCCGCGCACCGTAATCGGCAACTACAAGGATGATCAGCTGCTCATTCTGGTGGCCGACGGTTATAACGAGAATGGTAATTCCGGCGCTACCCTGGCTGAGCTTCAGGACAAGCTGTACAATCTTGGGGTCATTGATGCCTACAATCTCGATGGAGGCGGATCTTCATCCCTGATCTTCCGGGGGAAGGTTATCAATAACCCTTCAGACGGCAATCTGCGGCGTGTGCCGACTAATTTCCTGTTCTTTAAATAGCCGACAGGAAATTAGTCAATGCCATAAGTCACATTTTCATTTATTTTTGCGGAATGAAAGCGTATAATCAGGTTAACGAATAACAGTCACTAACGGAGGTGCCCAGCATGTCGTTCTCCCTGACTTTTTGGATCGTGACCCTGGTTTTTCTGCTCTTTCTGGCCGGCATACTTACTTCTTCCTACAACGACGACAAGACCAAGGGACTCTAGCGCCCGCTGAGCGTTTACACAAAAAGGAGCGCCGCACTGATGTGCGGCGCTCTTTTTTTGCTGTGAAGAAAAGCCTTTTCCAATCAGCCTCCCTGTTACAGGACACCGTTCAGCGCTTCTCCTATGTAGATAATAATGCTGGTTACAGCTTACGCGTGTCTTGGCAATTGAGTCATTTCCGAAAGGCAGCTTGCACAAATATAACGGTCTTTATATTCGCTTACGCCTTCCATCGATCCGCAAAAGACACACTTCGGACGGTAACGCTCCAGAATGATGTGGTCGCCCTGAACCAGAATTTCTACAGGGTCGCCTTCATTCATTGAATACCTTTTACGCAGAGACTTAGGCAGAACAATTCTACCCAGCTGATCTACTTTACGTACAACGCCAGCAGGTTTCATATCTAACTTACACTCTCCTGTTCAACTGATAATTAGTAGCTACATAAGGTGAACTTAAGAATGATCTGGCCATTCTTAAGTTCACGTTCTATACTACTTATTTCGGCACTAATTAACTATTTCGTTACTAAAATGTCGAATCCTGCTGAAAAAAATAAAAATTGATGTCAACTTTTAGAAAAGTTGCGGGAAATCCATCTGCCGGAGTGCTTCATACACTATAATCGCTGCAGAATTGGATAGATTGAGCGATCTAACCGCTTCACTCATCGGCATGCGCATTCTGGTTTCCTTACCGGCCTCGAGAATATCTGCGGGCAATCCTTTGGTTTCTTTGCCAAACACAAAGAAATCTCCATCCTGAAAAGCGAAATCACTGTACCGCTTCTCTGCCTTCGTCGTTGCGTAGAAGAACCGGCCTTCCTTATACTTCTCCAGTACTTCACTGAAGGAATCGTGATATTCAATGGTCACAGCATGCCAATAATCGAGTCCGGCACGCTTCAGTGTAGCATCATCTGTACGAAAACCGAGGGGACGTACGAGATGGAGATGGGTTCCTGTAGCCGCACAGGTGCGGGCGATATTGCCTGTGTTCGCCGGAATTTCCGGTTCCACCAGCACAATGTGTAATGCCATAAATCAGCTGCTTCCTCTCTGTAGGGTCTTACTTGGCCCTGTGATGAAATCTTGGTGCTGCTCCAGGAACAGGCGGAGCCCGGAATCCTAAGGTGCGGACAAGAAGAAGACCCTCCACCGCCAGGCGGAAGGTCAAGAGCGTTCTTTCATTAACCTTGAGTTTGCTGGAAATGCTTCATGAAATCGGCAAGCGCCTTAACACTTTCATGAGGAACCGCATTATAGATGGAGGCACGCAAGCCGCCTACGCTGCGGTGGCCTTTGAGGCCGACAAATCCTTCTGCTTCGGAAGCTTTGATGAACTGCTTCTCCAGTTCCTCCGATTGCATCCGGAACGTTACATTCATAATGGAACGGCTGCCTTCTTCCGCAACTCCGCGGTAGAAGCCGCCACTGCCGTCGATATAGTCATAGAGGAGACCTGCTTTATCACGGTTCTTGGCTTCAGTACCGGCAAGTCCGCCTTGTTCCTCAATCCATTTTAACACTTCGTTAACCATATATACAGAGAAGGATGGCGGCGTATTGTAGAGAGAGTTATTCTTGTAATGCGTATCATACCGCAGAATCGTCGGAATATTCGCAGGAGAACTGGAGATCAGCTCTTCCTTGGCGATCACAACAGTGACGCCTGAAGGTCCGAGATTCTTTTGCGCACCGGCATAGATCAGACCGAATTTGTTGATGTCGAAGGAACGGCTCAGAATGTCACTGGACATATCAGCGATCAGCGGAATAGAACCTGCATCCGGATACTCTGCGTATTGTGTCCCTTCAATCGTTTCATTCGATGTAACATGCAGATATGCGGCATTGTCAGCAGCCTTGATGCTGCTAAGCTCTGGAATCGCCAGGAACTTCTTATCCTCTGAGGATGCGGCAACATGCCCGCCGCCTGTCAGCTTGGCTTCCTTCAGGGCCTTGTCAGCCCAGCTTCCTGTCATGACATAGCTTCCGACCTGGCCTGCGGAGATAAAGTTCATCGGAACCATGGCGAACTGTGTGCTTGCTCCGCCTTGAATGAACAATACCTTGTAGCCTTGCGGATTGCCGAGGAGTGAAAGCAGGCGTTCCTGAGCTTCATTATGCACGGATTCGTATATAGCTCCGCGGTGCGACATCTCCATAATAGACATTCCGCTCTCCCGGAATTCAACAAACTCCGCTTGTGCACGTTCCAATACTGTAAGCGGCAGTGCCGCCGGTCCGGCATTAAAATTGTATGCTCTCTTGCTCAAAATTACTCCCACCCTTTCTCTCCTATGAATATGGATATCGCTATGATAGCAGATAACATTAAACAGCAGCAAGTATAATTATTCACATAAGAGGTAAGCTAGGCAGGCTTCATGAGGCGAAAAATTGATAGCTGCGCTTCCAACCCTTGCTGTGACGCGGTAAAATGGTGATGTCAATAAAAACCTCGGGAGAAATCACATGTTGTTCACCCCATAAGATGATCCGTTCCGCGGGAAAATCGCCGCTCTCCCGGATTCCGGCACCGCTTGGCTTGTGAACGAGCTCCCAATAATGATCCGCCCCGGCATTCTCCCAGCCTTCGAGTCTGCAGTAGAACGGACGGTCCGGCTCAGCCGTCCAGGTAAGACTGTTCCCGGTTACACTCAGCAAATTGTCGGTATAGGAGGATTCCGGTGCCGCAATTCGGAGGGTTCCAGGCAGCTTAAGCACATACTCCCCGCCAACTGCCGCCCCGTTAATTCCTACAAAGTTATGAATGTATTCCTCGATGCGCAGCGGCTTCTCCCCTACATTCTCAATCTCGTAGGCAATATCCAGCCGGTCATCCTTCAGCGTGATAGTTTTGACTATCTTCATACTATATCCCCTGCATTCCATCGGCTGGACGGTGAACGTGACCGAATGCGGGCTGAGCTCTTCATTTATGGTGAAGGGGATGAGCGGATAATTCCGGAAAAAATCGTATGCTTCATCGCTCTGCTTCTGCAGCAGCCCGATGCCCGGCTTCGGGAACCACTCCCCGGCAGCAGCCTCCTCGTAGCCAATTGCCCGGGAAATGGCAAATTCATTACAGAGGCCTATCCCTCCGCTGCCCTGTCCCGGCACCAGGCTCTCCGGCACACAAAAGGTATGCCCCCCCTGCTCCAGAGTCACACCTGTAATAAATCCGCTCCAGTCAAAGCGGGTGCCGCTATATCCCCCTACCTCTGCGATCTCCACGGTAAGTATTCCGTTTGATAGAATATGTGCCATGCAATGCTCATCCTCTCTGCTTTCTATGCTTGGTCATGCTAGTTCTAGGCTTGCCCCGTTACAATTATATCGGTCTCCATCCCTTTAAGGGTACCTTTTTGCTATTTTTAGCTGTACGAAATACAATTATCCGTTCCTGTCCAGCTCTTAATCTTACATTGAAAACGCCCGCTCCCGGCGGACCGGCAGAGCAGGCGTCTATAATTGTTACGGTCCGGCGTTAAGCCAGTTCCACCTCAAGCAGATGAACTTGGCCTTCAGGAAGGGCACTCAGCAGACTGCGGGAGATCAGAACCCCCTCTGAGACGCGCTGAAGCGTTACCTCAGCCCCGTTCAGCTTCACAGCGTGTATTTGGTACTCTCCATACTCAGCGCTTCCTGTAGCCGTATAGACGACTTTCAGCTCGCGTCCGGCAAAGATAGTTTTGATGGATGCCCGGGCTTCAGCATCAAACTGTTCTTTAACCAGCTTTGGCTGCAGCAGCAGATCACCAAGCTTGCCTTTGACACCGAATACTTCCGTAACCATCGTCAGCAGCATCCAGCTTGCCGAGCCCGTCAGATACGTATACATTCCTCTGCCCTGCTCGTTGATATATTCCGGAATCCCCGGGTACATCCGGCTGACTTCAAAGTCCGCGCTCAGGCTGTACAGCGAATCGAGTACTTTACGGCCTTCTTTAACAAATCCGCGTTTATACAGCGCGTTGCCGTACATTACAGTCATGTGGCTGAACATGGCCCCATTCTCTTTATGGCCAAAGGCGAAACCGAACGCACGGCCCAGATTCTGCTGAATGCCGCCGAAGTTGCTGTTCAGCCGGTAGCCGATTTTGTCATCGAACAGATTACGCTCCACCGCCGAGACAATGCTTGCAATCTGCTCCGGCGCAGCAGCATGACCCAGCAGCGGGAAGACCTGCCCGGTCAGCGTCATACGGGTACCTCCGGCAAACTCGCCTTCTACACGTTCCCCGTCATTATTATAATAGCCGTTGAACCAGCCGTCGCCATGTCCGCTGTCTACCCATTCATTGCGGCGCAGGTGAGCGAAGATCCATTCCGCTTTGCGGGCCAGATCCTCTGCAACCTGCTCAAGCTTCAGCTGAGCGCGGACTCCGCTAACCTTATTAGGTGCTGTGGCATAGAAGCGGTCCAGCAGTGCGTGTTTAGCAGTGATAGATTCATAATCAACGGATTCGCCAAGCGAATCCAGCAGCAGCGTCATCTCTTCCGCAAGCTCCAGGGTGTCTCCGCCGGTACGTTCCTTAAGCGTGATTAGTAGCCGGGAGAGATCAAGTAGATTGCTCGCATAGAATGCGGTAAAGGTTACACTTTCACCCCGCTGGGCTGCCATATCCAGGCCGTCATTCCAGTCAGCACCTTCAAGCAGGATATTGTTATGCTCACCCACATTGAAGAATGGAACCAGATTCTGCAGCAGAATATGCTCCAGAATGGTGCCTGTATACACTTCACCCGCTGCAGTCCGCAGGCTGCTGCCGGCTGCCGGCTCCCAGGACGTATCGCGTTCCTTGCAGCGGCTCATGAAGGAATCACGGAAATAGGTCTGCTCCTGCAACAGGAAGTCCAGATCACCGCTCTGATCGAGATACAGCATTGTAGTCAGGAACGGCCATGCGCCGTGATCCATCCAGACCCGGGGAATATTATTACGGTCCGCGATGAATTCACCAGGCTGCTGCCCTATAATTGTCGCATTGCTGCCGTCAATTCTGACGCCGGCATAATTGTTGAGCAGCAGGCTGCGCACATCGGCAGGCTCCATAATCAGCAGCGCCAGACAGTCCTGCCAGAGATCACGCCAGCCGCGGCCGCCTCTTCCATAATCATGATAAGGCAGGAAGGAGTTGCCGTATAGTCTGCGCAGCACAGGCTGCAGGGTTACCCATTTCATCCACTCATCAGCGGAATGATCCCCTGTATGGAACTCTACCGTATTCACTTTTTCCGCCCAGAAGGTCTTATTTTCCTCCAATAACGCATCAAAAGCAGCGGTTGAGCCATACTTGGCCATCAAAACCGGCACACCGATTCTGTCATTCTCTATCGCAAGTACAACCACATAGGAATGGCTCTGTCCCGGAGCGAGTGTAATCTCTGCAAACCGCAGACCGCCAAGCGCTTCATACCCTTCTTTGACTCTCCCGCCGCCTTCACCAATCTCCGGAGCCAGATTACGCACCACCGCTTCCGGCCAGTCCAGGCTTCCGCCTTCACCGATGAATTCCTCCTGTACCGGGAAGAAGCCGACAGGCTGCGCTCCGCCTTCAGCAGCACCAAACACCCCATAAGAGGTATGATTCACCCGGTGTCCGCGTTCGTCGAAGGAAAGCGCCGGCTGTACCTCCACTCCGTAAGCGGAAGTATAAATCCGGTTTAGCAGCGAAGTAACATGCCGGTGATCCCGCAGATCATCCGCAGAACGCGCATACAGCGGAATCGCAGCCGTCGGAGTCAGTGTGAGCTCCTTCGTCCCGCTGTTTGTCAGCACAACCTTCATCAGCTCTACCTTGTCATTGCCGCAGGGGACGAAGCTGGTAATCTGTGCATTTAACCCCAGCTCCTTATTCTCCCGGGTTACTTTATGCCATAACAGTCCGGCTTCCAGCAGGGATTCGTCAGCGGCTTCGCCATATACGGCTGCGTTCTGCCGGGCGGAGTCACCCGTAGCCGACCATGCGCCTTGTCCTGCGATATATACCCAGAAATTGCGGGAAGCCCGGGAATTATGCAAATCCTCCACGGAGAGCGGCGGAGTAAGGAATGTATTATGACCTGAAGTTACCTGACCATGCAGCTTCGGGCTGACCGAAGACATCATGCCCCCCTCATTCACCAGCGGAAAATATAAAAAACTGCTCCGGTCCGGCTGCTCCAGTCTGAAATCCCCATTATTTCCGGTGAAGCTCCAGCCTGATTTTATCTTGTGATCGTGATTCACTGTATTCATCCTCTCTATAATACAAAGATAGATTGCTTTTTAATCGAAATTTCCGAAATCGGTTTCGTTTTTCATTATTGCATCGTTATAAATCTTTGTAAAGCGTTTTTTCATGTTCTTTGATGTGCAAAATAATTACCATAAAAGCTGATATTCCAGCCTTTATGTGTATTTCAATAATTACGAAACCACTTTCGTTATCAGTTTTATATTTTATATAAATCTGACTTGAATATAGCAAAAACACGCCTGAAATTTCACACATCTGAAATACACAAGAAATGTAAACGTTATATATGATCAAGTTGAGATTTTATAGGATATATTCTATTAAATAACACGAAAAATCACGAAATCACGACCGCTCATAAGCATGCCGGACTGGACTCTCCACGCTCCCTAAGTTAGAGAGTCGGACTGAGAATCCGTTATTTGATCCAATTCGGCTTATTTTTTAGCCAAGCGGACTCAGATTCCTTTAAATGAGCATCTCCCCCTCATTTCGTGCTCGAATGAACAACCCGGCACGATTAGCTACCCAGCCTTTGTAACCGCCCCGTTTCCGCCAATGCCGCTACCCTACAATCTATTTGTGGCAATAACAGTTACTTCCCCGTACAGATACAGAGTAGCTTGGCACAACTGGGAGGCGGAGCAAGTACAGCTTTGGTGTCCAGAGCACAACAAAAAAAGCCCCCGGAATCAATGGATCCCGGAGGCTTCTTCATCAAGCTATATTCAGGTTAACTAATCTTATACATCAAAGTACAGGGAGTATTCATGAGGATGAACACGAATCGCAACGGCTTGGGCTTCGGAACGCTTCAGAGCGATGTAGTTATCGATGAAGTCCTTAGTGAATACGCCGCCTTCTGTAAGGAATTCGTAGTCAGCTTCCAAAGCGTCAAGTGCTTCGTCCAGTGTTCCTGGTACGCTGCGGATCTTCTCTTTGTCTGCATCAGACAATTCGTAGATGTTCTTGTCGAGTGGACCGTAACCCATTTCTTCAGGGTTGATCTTCTTCTTAATTCCGTCCAGACCAGCCATCAGCATTGCGGAGAATGCCAGGTAAGGGTTAGCCGTGGAGTCAGGTGTACGGAATTCGATACGACAGCCCTTAGGTGTTACAGCAGCTACCGGGATACGGACAGCAGCGGAACGGTTACCCTTGGAGTAAACCAGGTTAACTGGTGCTTCATAACCAGGAACCAGACGTTTGAACGAATTGGTGCTTGGGTTAGTCAGCGCGATCAATGCAGGAGCATGATACAGGATACCGCCGATGTAGTGCAGAGCCAATTCACTCAGGTTAGCATAAGAGCCTTTTTCGTAGAACAATGGCTCGCTGCCGTTGAAGATCGACTGGTGAACGTGCATACCGCTACCGTTATCACCGAACAGCGGTTTTGGCATGAAGGTTGCTACCTTGCCGTATTGGCGTGCAGTGTTCTGCACAATGTATTTGTAAGTCAGGAGATTATCAGCTGTTTTCTTCAGGGTGTCAAAACGGAAGTTGATTTCCGCCTGGCCTGCAGTCGCCACTTCATGGTGATGGCGTTCGATTTCAAGGCCTGCTTCAGCAAGCAAACGGCACATTTCACTGCGGATATCCTGTTGGGAATCCACTGGAGCTACAGGCACGTATCCGCCCTTAACGCCTACTTTGAATGCCAGGTTGCCGCCTTCGTCTTTACGGCCCGTGTTCCAAGCTGCTTCTTCGGAATCTACGAAGTAGGAAGAGCTGTTCATTCCGCTCTCATAACGAACATCGTCGAAGATGAAGAATTCAGACTCAGGTGCGAAGAATGCTGCTGTACCTACACCGCTGGATTGCAGGAATTCTTCAGCCTTTACTGCGATACCGCGCGGGTCGCGCTCGTAACGTTCGCCATCCGGTGTGAAAATGTCACACATGATGTTAAGCGTTGGGTGAGCTGTAAAAGGATCGATGTATGTAGTGCTTGGATCAGGCATCATTACCATGTCCGATTCTTCAATCCCACGGAATCCTGTAATGGAAGAACCATCAAATGCTACACCATTCTCAAAGGTTTCTTCTTCAACTGCGGATGCTGGCAGCGAGATGTGGTGAGCACGTCCACCCAAATCTACAAACCGGAAATCCACCCATTCGATATTGTTCTCCTTGATCGTCTGCAATACTTTTTCAACCGACATGCTTTATTCCTCCCCAAGTTCCGAACATTAGGCCGCTCACAGTATCAAATGTTCTTGTTTTTATTTTTTTGCTGTCGTCATTATAAATCTCAAACCTAACATCGTCAATGCTTATGTCAGGTATTTCTTACGACAATGTAAGATATTCTGACGCTTTGGTGAAAAAACTCTGTTCACCCGATTTCCATGTCACCTTTGTCCTGAATTCAATAAAAATAGCCCCCTTCCTCCGCCCAAAGCGGGAGAAGAGGGCCTGCAGGAGGCTACTTGCACACTGAGATTTATACTACAGGTGCTGCTTCCAGTGACGGAGAGAACTTGCGTCCGACAAGCGGTGCCAGCTTCTCAAGGTCTCTAAGCAGGCTGTCGAACTGCTCAGGGAACAGGGACTGCACCCCGTCACCTGTCATCGAATTATCAGGGTCGGTATGCATCTCGATGATCAGACCATTGGCTCCTGCCGCAACCGAAGCCTTAGCCATAGGTGCAACCAGCTCGCGGCGTCCGGTACCATGGCTCGGGTCGGAGATCACTGGCAAGTGGCTGAGATTCTGCAGCACAGGAATAGCTGACAGATCCAGCGTATTACGTGTGTAAGTTTCAAAGGTCCGGATTCCGCGCTCACATAACATGACATCACGGTTGCCCCCGGCCAGAATGTATTCCGCTGCGTTCAAGAGCTCATCGTAAGTCGCACTGAACCCGCGTTTCAGCAGCACGGGGCGTCCGCAGGTTCCCAGCTTGCGCAGCAGGTCAAAGTTCTGCATGTTACGTGTGCCTACCTGCAGAATATCCGCATGCTCCGCACAGATATCCACATACTCCGGTGTCATAACTTCCGTGATGGTCAGCAGGCCGTGGCGTTTACCGGCTTCAGCCATCATCGTAAGACCTTCCACACCTACGCCCTGGAAGCTGTAAGGTCCGGTACGCGGCTTGAAGGCACCGCCGCGCAGCACCTGGCCGCCGGAAGCCTTAACAAGCCGAGCGATTTCATCAATCTGCTCAGGGGATTCCACGGCACAAGGGCCGCCCATAATAACGAGATTCTCTCCGCCGATCTTCACACCGCGGATATCGATAACTGTATCCTCCGGATGGAAATCACGGCTGGCCAGCTTGTAGGATTTGGTGATCTTCACGACGTTCTCGACGCCCTTCATCTGGCGCAGATGCTCGGCCAGCTTCGGAGTCACGCCGCCGACAAGACCGATTACAGTATGATCTGCTCCCCTTGAGAGATGTACCTGCAAGCCTTCCTTTTCAATTACGGCAATAATATCATTTACCTGATCCTGCGGTGTTTGGTTGGATGTAATAACGATCATATTATAGCTCCCCTTTTGGATAATTATTCTTATTATCTGGCATAATCCAGCTCGATACTATCTCGCTACGACGCGTGTACGCTTTTAAGCACTAAAGTGATTTTACCGCATGTTTCCGTTCCAGTCAACCCCAATTGGCTGTAGACAGGAAAAAACGGCAGCGCCCGGGCATAGGCAGCACTGCCGTTTGGTAAATTCTATAAGTTCATCTTTGTTATCAAGTCAGGTAGTACTAGGTAGCACTCGCACTCTTATTCTTCACAGGCGGCAGAAGCTTCGCCATATTCACAGTACGCTTGATCTCCCACGTATCAGGGTTCGCTTCATCATACTGTTCCAGGTAATTAATGACTTCTTTGGTAATCGGTGTTGGCGTAGAAGCGCCTGAGGTTACTCCCACCTTGGTGATCCCCTTCAGCCAATCCCTGTTCAACTCAGAGACATCTGAGATCCGGTGAGCCGGTACGCCGGCAATCTCTTCCGACACCTGTGCCAGGCGGTTAGAGTTATTGCTGCGCGGGTCACCGACAACAATGACCAGCTCACATTGGCCAGCCTGCTCCGCTACCGCTTCCTGGCGGACCTGGGTTGCCATACAGATCTCATTATGGACCTCGGCTCCCGGGAAGGTCTCCAGCAGTTTTTTCATAATATGCTTAATATCCCACTGGCTCATCGTGGTCTGGTTCGTAATTACAATACGCGAAGAAGGGACCGAGAGACCGGCAATTTCATCTTCCTTCTCAATAAGATGGACATGTTCAGGAGCGATCCCCACAGCCCCTTCCGGTTCAGGATGACCTTTCTTGCCGATATAGATAACCTCGTAGCCCTCTTCAACCTTTTCCTTGATGAGGTCATGCGTTTTTGTTACATCCGGACAAGTAGCGTCCACTGTAGTTAACCCTTTGGCCCGGGCCATCTTGCGCACCTCAGGTGAGACTCCGTGTGCAGTAAATATCACTGTTCCGCTGTCCACTTTATCGAGAATATCCAGACGGTTATGCCCGTCCAGCGTAATGATTCCATCGTCTTCAAAGGAGTTCGTGACATGGCTGTTATGCACAATCATGCCCAATATATAAATCGGCCGTGGCAAATCAAGATTTTGCGCGGCCTGCCGTGCCATTACCATAGCATCGACGACGCCATAGCAATAGCCCCGGGGAGAGATTTTGATGACTTCCATGAATTCACCGCTTTCTGCTGTCAATGACTGCTGTAATAGGAACCGTTTAATTATACCCTATTCCAGCGGCGGGGCAAA
Source organism: Paenibacillus borealis (assembly GCF_000758665.1). Lineage (NCBI taxonomy): Bacteria > Bacillati > Bacillota > Bacilli > Caryophanales > Paenibacillaceae > Paenibacillus > Paenibacillus borealis. The sequence goes on along the minus strand of NZ_CP009285.1, from coordinate 2,449,422 downwards.
GAGAAGCGGCATCCAGATCACAAAAGTCGTCCCTTCACCCTGACGGGTTACCACCTCTACCGAACCTTGATGTTCATCGATAATCCATTTGGCAATGGACAATCCAAGACCGATCCCTTCGGTAATTCCCCTGGATTCATCGGCACGGTAGAAACGGTCAAAGATATGCGGCACTTCGTCCTTGTCCATCCCGATCCCGGTATCCGAGATGCGGATCCCCACCTGGTTCTGGTAAAAGACAGCGTCGAGCGTGACTTCACCTTCAGGTGTGTATTTAAAGGCATTATCAATAAAGATGAACAGCATCTGCTGCAGGTAGTCCTTGTTGCCAAGGATATACTTGCCGTTCAACTGGCCCATCTCGCCCACAGACCACTCGGCCTGGCGGGGCAGGAAAGAAGCCCGGCGGGCCACTTCGGTCATCATCGGCTCCAGCGCTACCGGCTCTATATCAAAGGTCCTGCCTGTATCCGCCCTGGCCAGAGAGAGCATATCGGCCACCAGCCGGCTCATACGTTTGGATTCATCGGCAATGTCTTTCACGGATTCAATGGAGAGCTGGCGGATTTCCGCCTCCGTCATCCGGCTGTCATCCGGCTCCATCTCCCAGATCTTCTGCAGCAGATCTATGTTGCCCCGGATTGTTGTAAGCGGTGTCCGCAATTCATGCGAAGCATCGGACACGAAGCGGCGCTGAGTGGCGTAAGCCTCCTCCAGCCCTGTATAGAAGCCTTCCATCCGCCCGAGCATGTTGTTGACCGTATCGATCAGCCGGCCGATCTCATCCTGCGGCCCGTCATATTCAATCCGCGAGCTCAAATCCGTGCCTGTCTGAATTCCGTTAGCCGCTTCAATAACCTTGCCGATCGGACTCATCGCTTTGCGGGCGAGGAAGAGCCCGAAGGTGAAGGCTGCGAGCAACGTGGCGAAAGAACCGGCAAGCAGAATGTTCTTTAGCCTGTTGAGTAAAGTGACTTGCTCTCCGGTATAGACAGCAACCTGAAGAACTGCAGGCATGCTGCTGTTATTGACGTTAACCGGAACTGCTTTCTGATAGATCAGAAAAGGGTTGCCGCCGTAAGAGGCCTGCTGGAATCCTTGCTGGCTATTAAGGTTTTCCTTGGCAGGAATTTTAAATTCCAGATTGATATCCGTCATATTCGAGCTGGGAATCAGCTTGTTCAGATCATAAATGTACATTTGGGCAAACAGGCTTTGACCCGCAGGGCCGCCAAGTATCGGCTGCAAGGTGCCGTCATAGTTCATACCCGTTTTTAGCTGAACCTGATTCGCCTGGTTTATGAGCCGGTCCTTCAAGTCCCCATACGTATTAATATAGACAAAACCGTAGATTACGCCCGATAAAACCAGCAGCATAATGGCCAGAATCCCTGAGTACCAGGCAGTCAGCCGCAAACGTATAGACATATTAGTCACCTCTTAGGATGTAGCCGGCTCCCCGGATCGTTTGAATCAGCCTTTTGCCGCCATGCTCTTCCGTCTTCTGGCGCAGCATTGCGATATATACCTCAAGCACATTGGACTCACCGCTGTAATCGTACCCCCAGATCTTATCCATGATCAGATCACGGGACAGCACCCGCTTCGGGTTCTGCATGAACAGATGCAGCAGTTCGAATTCCTTCGCCGTCAGCTCCAGACGTTTGCCGGCACGCGTCACTTCACGCGAATCTACATCCAGTGTAATATCCTCATAGGAAACCGCCTGGTCTGAGCCTCCGCCCTGCTCGCTTTTGCGCCGGAGCAGCGCCCGCACCCGGGCCAGCAGCTCCTCCAGAGCAAACGGCTTCACCAGATAATCATCCGCACCCAGATCGAGCCCTTTGACACGGTGTTCAATTTCATCCTTGGCAGTCAGCATAAGCACCGGCACACTGCTTCCGCCCTCACGCAGACGGCGGCAGACCTCGAACCCGTCCACCTGCGGCATCATTACATCCAGGATAACCACATCGGGATCACTGTTTAATACAGCACGCAGCCCGTCTGCCCCGTTAGCGGCTGTTTTGACATCATAGCCCTCAAAAGCGAGCCCGCGGCGCAGCATGGATATAATTTTCTCATCATCATCAATAATTAGAATATTCGGTCGCATCAAGCAGCCCCCATTGTCGAGTTCATATATTTCTATTGTATCATGAATCCGTTTATCCGCATCCGCAGCCTATGCAGCAAAAACGGAAGGGTCTCCCCTTCCGCTGTGCCGCTCACCGTCCGGTGTGTTTATTGCTTCTGCGTTTGAGTCGTGTCAAAATCATTTTTGTTGCCGATCGTTACCGGAAGGTCCAGCTTCTTGCCGTCACGCACCACATTCAGTGTTACCTGATCGCCTACCTTGAGCGTCTGGATATAAGTAATCAGATCCTGGCTGGTGGCATAGTTCGTACCGTTTACACCTGTAATGATATCGTAAGGGCGCAGGTCGGCGGTATACGCAGGAGACTTGAAGACAATCTCGGCGACTACGGAGCCTTCTTTGAGGTCTGTGCCCATTTGCTTAGCCACTTCATCGGTAATGGTCATCAGCGAGGCGCCGATGAAGGGTACCGGTTCTTTCGGAATTTCCTGATTGGCTTCCAGCTTCTCTACAACTTCTTTAATGGTATTGACCGCGATGGCAAAACCGATACCCTGGGAGTCTGTGCTAACCGCCACATTCATCCCGATGACCTGACCATTCATATTAAGCAGAGGTCCGCCCGAATTCCCCGGATTAATCGAAGCGTCTGTCTGCAGCAGATTCTTGTAATTGCGTGTGCCGCTTCCGTCTTCTTCATTAATATCAATACTGCGTCCCTTGGCGCTGAGTACACCTGCTGTAACAGTGTGGTCGAAGCCCTGCGGGTTACCAATGGCAACGACTTCAGAGCCTACCTTAATGCTGTCGGAATCACCGAGTGCCACTGTAGGGAAGTCGGTTCCTTCAATTTTGAGCACGGCCAAGTCCAGATCCTTGCTGGAGCCGAGCAATTTCGCTTCATAAGGTTTAGTATTGCCGTCAACCGTAACCTGGATGACATCGGCATTATCCACCACATGCTGGTTGGTCAGAATATAGCCGTCTGAATTATAAATGAAGCCTGTGCCGATGCCATAAGGAGTCAGCTGGGAAGAATCCGAATTGTTTGATTCCGGCTGGGATTCTGAATTGGAGCCGGAAGATCCGCTGCCGCCGAACTGATCACCGAAGAAGAACTGTGAGAACGGATCACTCATATTCGGGTTACTGCTGCTTCTGCTGCTTGATTTTACCAGCGTCTCGATTTTGACAACTGCCGGTCCTACACCGTCCACTACGCTGGATACATCACCTGATCCGGTGACCAGTGCAGTGGTGGAAGTGGAAGGCGTAATAGTAGCACTTCCATTTGCTGTTTTGGCTGCTGTATTCGTAATAGCTGCTGTTACTGCCTGATCACCTGTGAACCAATTGCCGCGGTCTGCCATGAACATCGAACCCGATAATACGATCATTCCGGCAAGAAAAGAAATTAATACCGCTTTGACCGGCTTCTTCGGCTTACGGTTATACTGCCAGCCATTGCCCCCCTCAGGAGGGTTGCCGCCGCGTCCGCCATTTCCGTCATATCCTGTTGTACGAAGCGAAGTGCTGTACGGTAAAGGCTTGACCGGCTGCGGAGGTGAGATCTCTACACGCTCCGGCTCCCGGCGGTTATAGTGCTGCGGATCATCACTGTTCATCTCGTCGTTGTTCAAGGATTTGAACGGCCCATAGGAATAGTAGTATGAAGAGCCTGCTTCGGTTGATGAGTTACTGTTAGTGTTGTTGTTATTGCCATTGTTATCAAAGTTACTGCTATCATTACTGTCCCATTCCCGCTGCGGTCCCGGTTCATTATCACGATTAAAGTTGTTCTCACGATTGTAGTTGTTTTTGTTATCGTCCATGTTTTCTTTCCTCCCGCGCTCTGCCGCATCCGGCAAAGTGTTATTTGTTTTCTTGTTCTTATTTTGTACTTTAAACCTTAAGGTCACATTAAAAACAATTTAAGCGGAGATAAAAGATATGGGCAAATTAAAAGAGATTGGGAGGGAGAACCGCAGGAAATGCGGTTGTTGAGGCTGTTGAGGCAATTGGCGGCCTTTGAGGACAAGCGCAAAGCCCCGGCGCTATGCGCCGGGGCTAACTTACCGCTTAATGTTTATGTAACCAGCAGAACCATTAAAATTCTCACACCTGTATCGTCATCGGCGAACGAGATCTAAAGTTCACACTGTAAAGGTACGAATGTTGTACGTACTGCAACTTTGCTTCCTAAATACCAGGGTGTTAGGGAGAATTGTTGTACGAAATACAAGAATTGACCCGTTGAGGCGCCTGAATGGAGATGAAATACTGCCTTTTGTGCAACATTTTTGAATTATTGATGATATAGAGAGGAAAATGTTGTATTTAATGCAGGATTCGCCGGGTGGAGAAGCTAACTCTGAGCCCAGCCCTTGCGGTGGGCGTAGATGGCCAGCTGGGTCCGGTCATCCAGCTCACATTTCATCAGCAGGTTGCTGACATGCGTCTTCACTGTCTTGATGCTGATATGCAGCTCCTCGCCGATATCCTTATTGGTTTTGCCCTCGGCGATCAGCAGGAGCACTTCCTTCTCCCGCTCGGTCAAGCCGGAAGAGTCGCCCTGTACGGTACGCTGGCGGATGCCGCGGGTCAGTGCCTGCGAGACATCGCCGGTCATTACCGGCATGCCGCGGTAAGCGCCTTGCAGCGCGTAGATCAGCTCTTCTGCCGAGACGGTTTTGAGCACATAGCTGACAGCCCCTGCCTCGATCGCGTCTACAACGAGATCATCCTCCAGGAAGCTGGTGAGGATGACAATTTTGAGCCCCGGGAATTCGGCCAGCACTGCGCGCGTTGTCTCCGCCCCGTTCATGACCGGCATCATCAAATCCATCAGCACCAGATCCGGCATTGCCTCATGCCCCAGCTCACGCAGCATGCCAAGCGCTTCATGGCCATTAGCCGCCTCACCTATAACTTCAAACATCGGATCAAGCATCAGATATGTTTTGAGACCCATCCGTACCATATCATGATCATCCACCAGCAGCACTTTAATGAGACTCATTCTGTACTCCCCCTATCAGGCTCAGATTCGGCATCAACCGGCTCCGGGATGCCCTGCACAAACTTTGGAATATGTACGCGGATCGTCGTTCCCGCACCCTTGCGGCTGATAATCTCTACCTGGCCGCCGAGCTTCTCGGCACGCTCGCGCATGGTGGTGAGCCCGTAGGAGCCCTGTTTATGCTGCACCTGCTCGAAGCCCTGGCCGTCATCGCTGATGCTCAGCACAACCTGACGCGGCACTTCGCGCAGCGACAAGCTGACTACCCGCGCTCCGGCATGCTTGACGATGTTCGCCATCGACTCCTGAATAATCAGGAACAGCTGATGCTCAATCGCTTCGGACAGCTCACCCTGCAGTTCAAGCTCTTTGACCCCTTTGAGCCCGTTCTGGCGGCAATAATCCGGGAACCACTTCTCCAGCGCCTCGAACAGATTACGCCCTTCCAGCTCCACCGGACGCAGCTGTGCGATCAGCGCCCTCATCTGCTTCTGCGCCATCTGGGACATGCTGATCAGCTGGTCCATCACCGTCTGCCCATGCTCCGCGCTCCGTTCAAGCACTTTAGGCAGCGAAGAAGCGGACATATGAATCGCGAACAGCTGCTGGCTCACCGTATCATGCAAATCCCGGGCCATACGCCTCCTCTCTTCCAGTACCGCGCTCTCCGCCGCCTTTTCCTTCTCAATAACTTCCTGTTCACCCAGCTGCTGCAGGAGCTTCATCTTCTTCTCCACAGTATCCATCATAATATTGAATTCATGGTATACCCGGGCAAAGGACTGGTCTTCGCTCTCCGGCATCCGCACGGACAGATTGCCTTTGGCTACCTGCAGCATATTCAGGTCCAGATGGTCGATCCGCCGCTGAATCCGCTGTCCGGCGATATAGCCGATAATGACTGTGAAGAGCACAATCCCCAGACACAGATACAGCCACATGCTCGTATCTACCACCTGGATATAGCCCAGGCATGTCCCGGCATACATCAGTAAGGCGGTTACACCTCCGCTAAGCAGGAAATACACCAGCAGCATCCATTTGGTATTGCTGAAGATCGTCCCCATTTAGCCCACCGTTTTGACTTTAATGTCACCGATGAAGCAGCTGACGTTAATGCGGACTTTTTTACCTGCTTCCTTATAATAAGGCGTCTTGCACTGCACATTGCTCATGAACCCGCTGCGCGACTGCTCAAGCACCTGCATATCACCAATGAACGAGCTGCCGTTAACCGATACACCGAGATTCATATCATCCGGTATATAAACCTTAATATCACCGACAAAAGCGGAGATGTTGATTTTGGTCTCGCCGTAAGGAATTTGCGCATTGGTCAGATCGAGCACTGTATCCCCGATAAACTGCGAAATATTGGTTTGCTTTAATTGAAAATGCTCACGGCCCATATGGACATCGCCGATAAAAGCCGAGCGGTTCGTTGTTTCTTTGTCCTGCCCGGAATCCTGAAACTCCTCATGCCATTCGCCGTGGCGGCGGGCATGGCGCTCCTGACGCTCCTGGCGTCTGCGTTCATGGCGTTCCTGCTTCTCCTGCCAGCGGGCATCCGCCGAAGAATGGGCCTTCCCCTGTTCTCCGTCTTCATCTTCTGTGTCTTTATGCAGATAATCGTTCCAGTCCCGACCGCCGGTACCGGTGCCGGCAGATTTGCCGAACTTCTGCTCAAACTGCTCATCCAGCGTCGATTCCAGCGGTGCAGGCGGCTGCGCATCGAGCGGGCTTTTGCCCGGTCCGGGCGGATAGAAATTCGGTGGTGCAGGCGGTGCCGGAGGAATGGGCGGAGTTGTGCCCCGCGGCTTGAAAATAACGGCTAAACCGCCGCCGATCAGCATAACCGGGATCAGCATTTTGAAGAAATCGCCTGCCGAAAAATCAAACCAGTCCAGATTCCGTCCCAGGAAAAACACGCCGATGGCCAGAAAGAAAAATCCGCCTAGTGTTGCAGAGAATCTTGAATGCTCATCATCCGGGGAGAGAAAGCGTTTAACCCCCAATATAATCAGAATAACCGGCCAATACGTAGAGATCAGTGAACCCAGGCTGAAATCCGTGTAGCCCATCTGTCTCAGCAGGAACAGTCCGCCGAGTCCGATAAGAATCAGTCCGCCGAGAACCTGGCTGGTGAACCTTCGTTTCATATGTCTTTCCCCCTAGCAGTTAGTGTAACTCTTACTTCTTCACGCTTATAGTCTTAGTCTACAGGAAGAAAGCAGCGGGGAACAGCGGCGTGAGAAGGAAACAGGCCTCAGTCTCCAGACCGAGGAAACTGGGATATTCAGTAATTTTATGATACCAATAAAAAAGCTGCCCTTCAGCCCATAATCGGGACGTGAGAGGACAGCCTTGATGCTTCAGATGCTCATACCGGTTATTGCAGCATTACTGCTGCGGTTTCTGTGCCGGTTTGGAGAACGTGTTGCTCTTAGTAGTTGCACCGTCGTTCTCAACGGCAAACTCAGCATTGTATTTTTCATTCGGTGTTTTGTAGTTCTCTTGTACCTTTGGTTTTTTGGAATTAGCCACGGAATTGTTCACCTCCCTCATCTCGGAAGAGGCAAGTCGCTTGCCCCAGTCGATATTATGGGAAAAGTGAAGCCGTATTATGCATGCTTACGTGAAAAATAATTCAAACTCAGTAAGGCCGGTCCGGCCCTTAAATAACCTCTTCCAGCAAATATTGCGGCACTGCATTATAGGTCTGGATGGCATGTCCAAGACTTTTCAGCATACTTTCCGTACATTTTCCATTGCCGCGTTTGATGAGCTGGACGACAACCGTCTTCTTACCCCATTCCTTATACACCTGCTTGGTGGTGCTGAAGTACAGGTCAATCTTCCGCCCTTTAATCGCCGAACCGGTGTCGGCCACAATAGCATATCCATAACCCGGTATATATAAAATACTTCCCAAAGGCAGAACTTTCGGGTCCGCAGCAATCGTTGATACGGCATTCTTGTCCCGGCGTACCTTGACTCCAGAATACGTAATCCCGTACTGCGGATGCTTCGCGGTCTTGCCTGTGGATTCGTATCCGGCCGTATAGCCGGTCGCTGTTACTTTCATTGAAGTGATGATCTGCTCCGGCGCAGGTGCAGCTACCGGTACCGAATCCGGCTGCTTGACGGCCGCCTTCGCCTTCGGCTTGGCTTCCGGCACCTGTGTAGGCTTAGGAGCCTGAACGGTAACCGGACGGCTTAATCTCGAAGAGCCTCCCAGACGGGATGCTGAACCTGCCTCTTGACGTTGAACCTGAGACTTCGTGCTGATAACGCTAAGTTGTCCTGCAGTGTCTTCCGTCCCTCTTGCCTGTGCCGATTTGCGCGAATAATCCGGATAGACCCCGGCTGCTGTCAGCAGAAGCACGATTGTGACGAAAAGACACCAAAACCTCTGGTATAAGCCCATTTTGTTCATTAGTTAAACCTCCCCATATAGCGAAGGTTTCCCGTTTCACAAAATTTTATACATGAAACCCGGCAATAGCGGTTCCACGCGGCTTATAGCAGAGGTTGCTTTTTGGTAATTATACGTATGATTTACAGCTTGTGAAAGCTTTAGATTACGCGTCCGGCAATTTCCTGCCCAAGCGCATCGATGACTTCCTGCAGCGGTTTGGCACCGATGTCGCCTTCACCGCGTTTGCGGATCGACACGCTGCCGGCATTCATTTCATTCTCACCTACAACGAACATATATGGAAGTTTCTCCAGCTGTGCTTCACGGATTTTGTAACCCATTTTCTCATTGCGCAAGTCGACTTCGGCGCGGATGCCGCTGCGCAGCAGCTTGGCAGCCACTTCCTTGGCATATTCATCAAAGGCCGAGGATACCGGAATAATCTTCACCTGCTGCGGCGACAGCCACAGCGGCAGTGAGCCGGCAAAGTTCTCCAGCAGGAACGCTACGAAACGTTCCATGGTTCCAAGAATCCCGCGGTGCAGGACAACCGGGCGGTGCTTCTGTCCGTCATCGCCGACGTATTCCAGCTCAAAGCGTTCAGGCAGCAGGAAGTCGATCTGTACAGTCGACAGGGTTTCTTCCTTGCCCAGTACAGTTTTGATCTGAACATCCAGCTTCGGGCCATAGAAGGCTGCTTCGCCTTCGGCTTCGTAGAACGGCAGGCCGGCTTCTTCGACAACCTCGCGCAGCATACGCTGTGCAGTCTCCCACATTTCATCATTGGCATAATACTTCTCTGTATCCTTAGGATCCCGGTAAGAGAGGCGGAAACGGTAATCCTCAATCCCAAAGTCGCTGTATACCTGCTTGATCAGCTCAAGCACGCGGATGAACTCGCCTTTGATCTGGTCCAGACGGCAGAAGATATGGGAGTCATTCAGCGTCATTGAACGGACACGGTGCAGGCCAGTCAGGGCGCCCGACATCTCATAACGGTGCTGGATACCCAGCTCGGCAATACGGATCGGCAGATCGCGGTAGCTGTGCATTGAGCTCTTATAAATCATCATGTGATGCGGGCAGTTCATTGGGCGGAGCACGAACTCCTCATTATCGATCGTCATCTTAGGGAACATGTCTTCCTGATAATGCTCCCAGTGTCCCGAAGTCTTGTACAGCTCTACGTTACCCAGTACAGGAGTGTATACATGCTGGTAACCAAGGCTGGCTTCCAGATCTACAATATAGCGCTCCAGAATGCTGCGCAGCTTGGCGCCCTTAGGCAGCCAGATCGGCAGGCCTTGTCCAACCAGCTGGTTGAACGTGAATATTTCCAGTTCCTTGCCCAGCTTACGGTGATCGCGTTTCTTCGCTTCCTCCAGCAGGCGCAGATGCTCGTCAAGCTGAGCCTTCTTGATCCAGGCAGTTCCGTATACACGCTGCAGCATCTTATTCTTGCTGTCTCCGCGCCAGTAGGCACCGGCTACGTTCATCAGCTTGAACACTTTGATCTTGGCTGTGGACGGCAAATGCGGACCACGGCAGAGGTCGAAGAATTCGCCCTGTTCATAGATTGTAATCACGCTGTCTTCCGGCAACGCCTGAATCAGCTCAAGCTTGTAGGGATCAGCCAGCTCACCGAATCTGTCCAGTGCTTCCTGACGGCTCACCTCATGGCGGACAATCGGCAGGTTCTCTGAAACGATACGTTCCATTTCCTTCTCGATCTTCAGCAGATCCTCCGGATTAAGCGGATGCTCCAGATCCATATCATAATAGAAGCCGTCTTCAATTACCGGACCTACTCCGAGCTTAACTTCCATAGTCCCGAACAGGCGTCTTACCGCCTGGGCCATAAGGTGAGCTGTACTGTGACGCATCACTTCCAGGCCTTCCGGGGAATCCAGGGTAACGATCTCTACAAGATCGCCTTCCTGCAGCTGAGTGGACAGATCCACAACGATTCCGTTGATTTTACCTGCTGCGGCATTCTTGCGCAGTCCGCTGCTGATCGAGGCTGCTACATCATCAATGCTGCTGCCGTCTGCATATTCCCGGACCGAACCGTCCGGAAGTTTGATATTTACTGACATTGTTCTTCCTCCTAAAAGTTAGCTTCTGCACACAAAAAACACCCGTCCCGCAAAGGGACGAGTGATTGCACCCGTGGTTCCACCCAAATTCGATACTATTATACAAAAGCTGCTGCAGAGCAGCGGCATTGCAGAATAGAATCCTTAGTCAGCATGGAGATAACGGCCATGAACCGGCGGTGCTTACTATCCTGCTGTAATGATGTCCGTAAACGGACATTCCCAGGAGTTCATAACCGCAGCTACAAAGGGGTAAATCAAAAGCCGGTACCGGAGGAAATTGCAGCCTGAGGTTTCCTCTCTCTGAAGCGGTCCTGAACATCGATTCATATCTTTGTCGAAGCTGATAACGTGAATTACGGTAATTATAAATCTCAGCTTATCTTCCGTCAAGTGGAACCGGCTGTGCCCTCCTCCCAGGGACGGCACAGCCGGTTTAGTAAGTCTTATAAGTCTGAAGCGCCGCCGCCCCAGGCTGTTCATTCTTCTTCCCGGCGTTTCTTACCCGGCAAGCGGCCTGCGCGCTTCAAAGACTCACGCAGCAAGTATTCGATATGTCCGTTTACGCTGCGAAATTCTTCTCCCGCCCAACGTTCCAGCGCTTCGTGCAGTTCGGGATCGATCCGCAGCGGAAAGCTTTTTTTGGCCGCCATAATATTACCGCCTTAGTACAACGAGCCGGCGTTAATGACCGGGCTCGCACCGCGCTCCGACACAATCGCCACCATCAGATTGTTGATCATCGCCGCCTTGCGTTCTTCGTCCAGTTCAACTACACCGCTCTCTTTGAGTTGACGGATCGCCAGATCCACCATGCCGACAGCGCCTTCCACGATGATCTGGCGTGCAGACAGAATCGCCGAAGCCTGCTGGCGCTGCAGCATTGTACTGGCAATCTCTGTGGAATAGGCCAGATGGGTCAGGCGTGCTTCGATCACTTCTACACCGGATAGGGACAGTCGCTCCTGCAGCTCCACCGCCAGCTCTTTGGCAATCTCATCGGCATTGGCCCGCAGGGACATGCCGGTCTCATTGAAGTTATCGTAGGGGTATTTGCTCGCCACATGACGCAGCGCCGTTTCACTCTGAATTTCCACAAACGCCATATACTTATCTACATCAAACAGCGCTTTGGCCGAGTTAATGACCTTGAATACAATCACTGCAGCAATCTCAATCGGATTTCCTTCCACATCATTGACCTTCAGCTTCACGCTGTTGAAGTTGCGGACCCGCAGCGATACGGTCTTGCGGATGCTGAACGGGATTACTGCGAACAACCCGCTGGTTGCAATCGTGCCGACATATTGGCCAAAGAAGGTTACGACCACTGACTTGTTGGGCTGGACTACGGTAACACTCGTACATAGAATACCGGCTGCAACAAACAGGATAACAGGCAAGGCCACATATTCCTGAACTGCACCGTAAATTCCGCCTCCGATACAAATGGCGATTAGAGCCACAACCCAGAATCCGCTGACAGGATGCAATGTTTTTTCTTTCATAAAGGCACCTCCATTAGATATGTATTTGATATAATTATGATATCACTTTTGGATACAACTGTAAACTGATAATATAAAAATATCACTGCCTGTTTACCGTTTTTCTTTTATAATTTGCCTGACAATACGAATGTTACGAAGCATCAGGATAGACCCATTCATAACTAACAAAGGATGTGTAACTCATGAGTGTTAAGGATCAAGTACTGGAAATCATTAAAGCTTCACCGGCTCCTGTAACCGCTGGAGAAGTCGAAAAGCTCTCGGGACTGGAACGCAAAGCGGTCGACAAGGCCTTCACCGAGCTCAAAAAAGAAAATGCGATCGTCTCCCCCATCCGCTGCAAATGGGAAGCTGCAGTGAAATAACGGGACGCTTGTTGTCTGGGCTGGACAAGCCTGATCCTCTGTATTCTGTGTTAAGCGATTAACACTGCGCAGCTGTAAATGCAGCCCGCAGCGAAAGGCCCGTGCACAATGTGCACGGGCCTTTTGTTATTAATTTTGAAATCAGGAAGCTTTGTTCTCCAGCATCCGGTAGATAATGACCGCTGCCTGGGCGCGGTTCGCAATACTTTTCGGCGCGAATTTCTGGGCATCCACACCGTTGACAATACCCAGCTGGGTCAGCTGTGCTACAGGCTGCTGCGCATAAGCCGCAATCTTGGCCTTGTCAGCGAACTTATCCAGAGCAGCAGGGTCAACCGGCTGCAGCTGATCCTTGAGGGCATTAGCGATCATAATCGCCATTTCCTCACGGGTGATTTCACGGCCCGGCTCGAATTTACCGTTGCCTGAACCTCTCACCAAACCGGCGTTTACGGCAGCAGCGATCGTATCTGTATACCAGACACCTTGTTTCACATCAGTGAAAGTAGTTGCTGTTGCGGTATTGCTCAAGTTAAGCGAACGAACGAGCATAGTTACGAATTCAGCACGGGTTACACTCTTCACGGGTGCGAAGTTCGTACCGTCGATGCCTTTTACAATACCTTTTGCCGCCAGTGCATTAATAGCTTCTGCAGCCCACGCTACCTTGCCCAAATCCTTGAATGCAGTAACAGGAACGGCCGGGCTCTGTATTGGAGTCGTGGTTGCAGCCGGAGCCGGAGTAGCTGATGCTGCCGGGCTAGGTGTCGCTGAAGGTGTAGCGGTAGGCTTAGGTGTTGCTGTTACAGCAGGTCCCGGGTTAGGGTTAGGGTTGCCCGTTCCCGGATCTTTCTCAACATTGTTAATCCGTCCTTCAATTGCAGCGGTGATAGCTCCGCCATTGAATGTCTTCACGATGTAATCATAGAATACATCCAGATCGATCGGTCCGGCCAGCGATTTACTTGCCTCAGTCAATACCTTATAGTTGTCTCCGCCTGCAGCCATGAAGTTATTAACGACAGCTGTATAGCTCTTGGACATGTCAATCGGTGTTCCATCACTTTTGGTCAGGTTAGCTACACGGCTGGTAACCGGCAGATACATGTTGGCCGTATATTTCAGCCCGGAAATTTGCAGTGTCTTGGTGTCTGCAGTTCCGTCAGCCTTAACAGCCCATTGCTGCTGCAGCAAGGTTTTGATTTGTTCGCCGGTAAGCGTCAGCTTCACCAGCGTATTGCCGAAGGGCTGGATCTTGGCCAGATCACCGAAGAGAACATTACCCTTAGGAAGATCGGCACGGATACCGCCCGGATTCATAAACGCAAAGTCAGCAGGAGCAGCAGCGCCATCTTTGAAATCAGCCTGACGCATAGCATCCGCAATCAGGTTGCCCAGAGGAGCTTCCTTGAGATATACGTCTGTACGGGTAACTGTGCCATCTGTAGTGCCTACAGGCTTAGCCAGTTCCGGATGCAGAGCCAGATAATGATCAACCAGTGCTTTTGTTTCAGCATCCGGCGTAACATTCTCCTGGAAGGTAGTAATTACTTCTGCAGATTTGTTCTTGACCTTTCCTGTCTCAGGATCAATGGCCAAGCGGATATCTTCATACGCAGTACCGTAAGAATAGGCCTGAACGACCAGTTTGCCGTTCACCATATCGTTAGCGTAGGCATGATTATCACCAGCCACAATAACATCCACCGGAGAATCGGCCGGGAGTGCGTTCGCCAAATCTACAGCTTCACCTGTGGATACATTTTTCTTAGTTGCAGCATCAACCTTCGTGGTTGCCGGATCATGGGCGAGCACGATGATCGTGTTGACACCTTTACCTTTGAGCTCTGCAGCATACTTTTCGATGGCAGCTACTTCTTCCTCAGCACTCAGGAATTTCACACCGGCTGTACCGGCAGGAGATACCTTACTTGGTGTTGCCTTGGTCACTACGCCGATAAACCCGATTTTTACACCGCCGATTTCTTTAATCGTGTAAGGTTTGATCAGCGGCTCTCCAGTCTTCATGTCGATCGCATTGGCATTAATGTAATCGAAATTCATGGGCGCATGGACAATGCTCGGGTTAACCGGGTCAGCGCCGCCGAAAATTTGTGCCTTCAACGCTTCAACACCCTGGTCGAATTCGTGGTTCCCCAAGGTTCCCACATCGAACTTCATCATGTTCAACCATTCAAGAGTCGGCTTGTCACGCTCCATGGAGGATACCGGAGCAGAAGCACCGACGGAGTCTCCGTTGTGAACCAGCAGGGTGTTATCGTATTTGGCACGGGCATTCTTCAGGTAGGTTGCCAGAATCGCTGCAGTTCCTACAGGCTTGCTTTCAGTGCCCACAGTTACAAAGGATGTCGTATCCAATTGTCCGTGAAGGTCATTGATGCCCAGCAGATGGACTTTGACGCTTCCGCTAAGGTCGAGATTGTAAATCTCGTCGCCCCGGAGATTCTGGGTTCCGGTATCGGTAATATTATCATGTTTAGGAAGTGCATTCTTAGCCTTAGGTGAAGAAGTAAAGGTAACCTTGACATCGCCTTTGATCGGAGCAATCGACCAGTTATTATCGGCCGGATGGTTAACGTTTCCTGCTTCCTTGATGTAATCCATCAGAATCTGACGATTTTCTTCCAGTGTATCCAGCACCATCGTAAGACCGGCAGCGCCTGTTTTGACACCCGGGAAATTTCCGCCGCCGCTTGCCCGGTAGTTGTTGGTAACTACGATGAAGTCCTGATTCATATCCAGCGGCTTGTCATCATAGGTAATGGAGGTAACCCGCTCAGAAGTGAGGTCATTCACCGTACCGTCAGGCTTGTATCTTGCATTTTTAGTAACATCAATCGTGTATTTAATACCGTCGATAACGTCGAAATTAAATACGGAGAATGCGGAGTTCAGCAGCGGCTGCTCCGTAGTCACTGCAGGATCAATGCGGTTATAGGCACCAGCACTCATTTCAACCCATTCTTTGACAGTCTTACCCTTGACCTTAATGGCCTTGAGCGTATTGTCATAGAGATAAAGGTCGCTTGCGCTGCGGATAGTCAGATCCCCTGCTTCAATCTCGGTATACTCATCCGGGTTATTGCGTCCGGCCTTGAAGGGTGCGCCAACACTCAGGATAGGCATTCCCTGGTAGGCAGTCAGGTTAGGATCACTATTGATCAGCTTCTCGACATAGTTTTTCTGGGCATAGGTTACGATCTGAACGGTCGGATCATCCTGCACCATAGCGAAAAAGCTGTTCATCGGCACATCTGTACGTCCAAGCGGTTGATTTACATAAGCAACCGTAGCCTGGTGATCTGCGGCAATTGCTGCATCCAGCTCAGCATCCGGCTCTACGTTGGCGATATTTACTTTGTTCTCCGTTCTGTAGATCGAACGGGTGGATGAAACCGAAGCACTCTTGTCCACCATAAAGTGTCCGCTCCGCTGAGGGTCAGGAACGATTGCCAGGTCGATCAGACCCAGGTTAGCGCCGCCGAATCCCGCCTGAACGGCTGGAACATTATTGATCTGGCCTTTGGCGTTATCGATGCCGGGCAGCGCCGCCTTACCGTCAGAAGTCTTGAACGATGCGTCCAGCGCTTCCAAAGTCGCAGCCGGGAATACCTTATGGGTATGCGAGAACGTAATGGCATCAATACCTGGCACCAGGCTTAGTGCTTTGATGTCATTTTCAGATTTGGTTCCGGGTATTGCATTGTTATCATATCCGGTATGCGCCATCGCAACGATAATATCCGCACCGTCTTCCTTCATCTGAGGAATGAATTTAGCGGCCGTTTCAGCGATGTCCTTAGTAATGACTTTACCTTCCAGGTTGACCTTGTCCCAATCCATAATCTGCGGAGTAACGAGACCAATCAGGCCGACCTTAACATGTTGGGTAGCGCCATTGCTGTCGGTAACTGTCTTGTCGAGTATTTTATAAGGAGTGAAGTAGTTCGGGTTATTGGAATCATCCTCGTCCCCGTCTACGGCATACACATTCGCATTAATAAAAGGAATGTCCGTATACTCATATGTTGCTGAAGTGGCAGAGGTAATGCTCTCCAGATAGGGAAGTCCATAATTGAATTCATGGTTGCCGAGTGTCGCAGCATCATATTTCATGGTATTCAACGCTGCAATCATCGGATTCTTCTGTATAGTCTTGCCGTCTGCATCAACCTGCTTCGAAGCATACGTACCCAGAGGTGTACCCTGAATCAAATCTCCGTTGTCGAGCAAAAGGTTGTTTAAACCTGCCTGTGCAGGGTCCCCTACTTCAGTTCTGGCCTGCTTCACCAGCGTTGCCGTCCGGTCCAGTCCGACCGTCAGAGACGGCTGGTTCTTAAAGTAATCCCAGCCCATCGCATTGGTATGCACATCTGTAGTACTCATCAGCCGCAGGTTAATTGCACCTGACGCAGGTTCAGCTGCTGCCTTCCCGGCTCCCAGTACTGAACCGGCAACAACTCCGCCCAGCACCTGTGCTGTAATCACAGTGGTAGCCAATATTGAAGCAATAGGCTTATTCCAACGTTTTTGTACCATAGAATCTTATACCCTCCCAGTTAATCTCTTTAAATTGACCGTCAAAGCGTAACATATCGCCACACTTCCATCTATCAGACTGGGTTAACTAGAATAAAGAGTTATGTAAAAGTATAATATGGATGATTTACCCAATGTAAAAACCAGGCTTTATTGCGGGACTATTCTCAGGGTTCAATTCCTGTTGCATAACCATATGACGGATATGAGGTTTTTTACAATTGTAAAAGGAGGGTTAACTATGGACGAGGGAAAGAACACACATGAAGAATTACTTTGGATCAAAGACGGGAACCGGAACAAAAGCCGGAAGGATATCCGCTGGTTTAGGGAAATGCTCACTTTTGATACTATACGGGTATGCGAAAATCCGAATTCAATTGGCTTACACGTAGCTAATGCTAACGTTACCGGTGGAATAGTTGCTAGATCAACTCTCTCGGGCAAGATAAATAGCCCTCTTACACCTAATATGTGTAGAAGGGCTATCTTTCACACTTTTACTAAATCTCAAATACGATTTCATCCCCTATCTCACTCTTCTTGAAAGGGTTGATGTATTGTGTGAACCTAAATTGCAATCCTGAAGCATTGTCAGGTAATGCGGGGGAGACAACGTATTTATAAGAAGCATGATCAGATCTGCTCCCCCCACTAGTCATGCGGGAGTCATATTGTTCGCTAATATAGAGCTCATAGTGGCTATGTTGATGGGATTTGAAATCATTCTCCGGCTCATTGTCCCAATCTATATTAAGTGTCAGTACACTTGCATTTGTGTATTGCCGTATAGAAGTCAGAGTATAGAAGCGCTCCCTATCACGACTGACTTCAGGATTGGAATGTGTTGTCTGAATCCCGATGGTTCAATCGTTGGTTTATATTGTTTTTCATTCATCATACTTCCAAATAACGATTTTAAGAAATCCTCATAGAGTCCGTAAGTCTCTGACCATTTAGAAATATACTCAAACGGAGGATAACCTGGATTATTACCTGAGATTTCCTTCCTCTGCTTGATCAAAGAACAAATTTCTTCATCAATACCGGTAATTCCTTCATCATAGTGATCTGTTGGGCGTTCAAATGATATTCGTTTCATCTTCAGCCTCCCATAAGCTTATTTAAGTGATTTCACAATCAGATATTAACATATAATTGATTGTATGGATAATTGAACCTTTTCCAGACGACAACGAACGCATATTCAATTGAATAAAGGTTGTAGTTAAAATAGTAAAAATAAACGGGTAAAAACTACATAAAGTGTAGTTTTTACCCGTTTTTACCCATTTTTACCCTAGCAGGGCTAACACCGTATCAGGTGTCGTTCTACCCTCTAGTTCTGCATGATGAAGTCATTGTCAATCTTAGCATTGGCGTCCTCGAACGTCCGCAGGATGTCATAACGCGTGTTGCGCTGCGCCGGGATCTTGCCTGCTTCGCGGATCAGCTGGGTGATTGACTCAATGTTGACCTTGTAAGTTGCACCCGCGGAGGAAACTACGTTCTCCTCGATCATCGTGCTGCCGAAGTCATTACAGCCGTATTGCAGGGAGAGCTTGCCGACCTCAGGGCCCATCGTGACCCAGGAGGACTGGAAGTTCTTGATATTATCAAGCACCAGGCGGCTGATCGCCACGGTCTTGAGGTATTCTTCCGGGGTCTGCCGGTCCAGCTTGAGGTTCGTATTATCCGGCTGGAAGGTCCAGGAGATGAAGGCCAGGAATCCTTCGGAGTCGTATTTGTTCGCAATGCACTCGTCCTGGGCTTCACGGACACGCAGCAGATGCAGCGCCCGCTCTTCCATACTCTCGCCCAGACCGATCACCATCGTGGCTGTCGTGTTCATGCCGATCCGGTGTGCAGTCTGCATAACATCCATCCACTCCCGCCAGGAGCCTTTGAGCCGGCTGATCTTGCGGCGCGTGCGGTCATCGAGAATCTCCGCTCCCCCGCCGGGCAGCGAATCCAGGCCGGCGGCGTGAATCTCACGCATGACCTGTTCCAGCGGCAGGCCGGATACCTCGACCATCTTCATGATTTCCGCCGGTGAGAACGAATGCATCGTAATTTCCGGGAACCGCTGCTTAATTCCGCGCAGGATATCCGTGTAATAGCTGAACGGCAGATTCGGGTTCGTGCCGCCCTGCATCAGAATTTCAGTCCCGTTCACGCTGATCGTCTCGGCTATCTTCTGATAGATAGTTTCATCGGGAAGCACATACCCTTCCTCTGAACCGGGTCTGCGGTAGAAAGCGCAGAAGCGGCAATATACATCACATACATTGGTGTAGTTAATATTGCGGCCGATCACGAATGTAGCCAGCGGGTCCGGATGCCAGCGCTTCATGATAATATCCGCAGCAGCGCCCATTTTCTCAATTTCATTGCTTTCGAACAGCCGGATGGTGTCTTCTAATTGAAGACGTTCACCTTTAAGTGTCTTATCCAGAATAAGATCAATTGCACTCAACGTTCGCAGCCTCCTCTTAATCCTATGAAGTATAGTAGATGAATTTAATTTAAAAAATAAACAAACTCGTTCTCCCATCGTATCACAATCGGATGAGCTTGAAAAATCTTTCGCCAAATAAAACAGCAGCACCCCGATGGCGCTGCTGTTCCATGTATACTGTGATTCTATCTGGCTGCTTAGGTCGAACGACGGCTATTCCAGCTCAGTACGCGCGGCTTCCAGTGCCTGTACCAGATCTGCGATCAGATCGTCCACATGCTCGATGCCGACCGAGAAACGCAGCAGCCGGTCATCCACGCCAACCGCATCGCGGATTTCTGCCGGAATATCGGCGTGAGTCTGCACAGCCGGATAGGTCATGAGCGATTCCACACCGCCAAGGCTCTCGGCGAAGGCAATCAGGCGGATATGGCGGAGCAGCGGCTCTACAGTTCTGGCATCCTTCACCTTGAAGGAGAAGATTCCGGTGTTGCCGGAGGACTGCCGGTTCTGGATTTCATACCCCGGATGATCCGGCAGACCCGGATGGAAGACTTCGGCAATGGCCGGATGCTCCAGCAGATAACGGGCGATAGCCAGCGCATTACTCTCATGCCGCTCCATGCGCAGGGCAAGTGTCTTCATCCCCTTCATCAGCTGGTAGCTGTCGTTCGGGGCAAGTACGGCGCCCAGTGAGTTATGCAGGACCGCCATTTCAGCGGACAGCTCCGCACCTTTGGTTACAATCAGACCAGCCAGCACATCGTTATGTCCGCCCAGATATTTAGTCGCACTATGTACGATGATGTCTGCTCCAAGCTCAATCGGACGCTGGAAGAACGGGGTGAGCAGTGTATTATCGACAATGGTGAGCAGCCCGTGGTGGCGGGCCCATGTACATACCGCTTCGATATCCGTAATCATCATCAGCGGATTCGTAGGTGTCTCAATGAATACGCCTTTGGTGCCCGGCTGGCGCGCTGCTTCCAGAGCATCCAGATCATTCGTATCCACATAGGAGGCGCTGATGCCGTATTTGGAGAGAATCCGTTCCAGCAGGCGGTAAGTTCCGCCGTACAGGTCCAGCGAGACAACGAGATGATCACCTTGTCCGAACAGAGCAAACACAGTGGTCAGTGCAGCCATACCAGAGGCGCAGGCGAAGCCGGCATCGCCCGATTCCAGCGCCGCTGCCGCGTCTTCGAGTACTGAGCGGGTAGGATTTTTGGTGCGGATATAATCAAAGCCCGTGCTCTGTCCAAGTCTCGGGTGACGGAATGCCGTCGCGTTGTAAACCGGATAATTAATTGCCCCTGTGGCGGGGTCCTCCATTGAACCAATCTGTGCCAGTCTGCTCTCAATTTTCAGTTTCTCGTCCATTTCCATTGCCTCCCAAAAGTTTTGTATAGCGTACACAACCTGATCATTCTTCGGCAAAACTCGCTTCGGAAGCATAGGCTATGTGTTGTGCGCGTAAACTTTGCTTCTATATTTAAATAAAGCTTTTAAATAAACGCTCCGATATCGTAGGGTGTCTCCTGGTATACATAGTAATTGAGCCAATTAGCGAATAATAAGTTGGCATGGGCGCGCCAGACGGCCGGTGGGGTACGCGTCGGATCATCTTTTGGATAATAGTGCTTCGGAATCTCTATATCCATGCCTTTGGCAATATCCCGGTCATACTCCCATTTCAGGGAGAACGGGTCATATTCCGAATGTCCGGTCACAAAAATCTGCTTGCCGTCATGCGTAGAGACCAGGTATACCCCGGCTTCCTCCGATTCCGCCAGAATCTGCAGATCCGGATTGTTCTCTATATCTTCGCGGGAGACATCGGTATGACGGGAATGCGGCACATGGAATACTTCGTCGAAGCCGCGCAGCAGTTTCACATTATTATGGCTCAGCGTATGCGGAAACACTCCAAAGCATTTATCCGGCAGACTCACCTTGCGCACGCCGAAGTGGTAATACAGCCCTGCCTGCGCGGCCCAACAGATATGCATGGTCGAGGTTACATTCTTCTTGCTCCATTCAAAAATCACTTTCAGCTCTTCCCAGTAGTTAACATCCTCGAACTCCATCTGTTCTACCGGAGCACCGGTTACGATCAGGCCGTCAAAACGGCGGTCGCTGATCTCATCAAAGGTTGTGTAAAAGCTCTTTAAGTGCTCTGCCGAAGTATTCTTCGAGGTATGGGAGCTGGGATGCAGCAGAACAACGTCCACCTGAAGCGGCGAGTTCCCGATAAGGCGCAGCAGCTGCGTTTCAGTGGTTTCCTTGGTCGGCATCAGATTCAGGATGGCGATCCGCAGAGGACGGATATCCTGATGAAAGGCATGGCTTTCATCCATTACAAATATATTCTCACCGGATAATATTTCTTTGGCCGGAAGGCTGTCGGGAATTTTAATAGGCATTGCTGTATTCACTCCTTAACTGAAATTAGGTTCCGCTTGGCGGTAAAATGTCTTGCTGAGCAACGAAAAAAGACCTTTCCCGGGCGAGAAAGGTCATATATCTGCAGTCATATGCGCCTCTCTCATCTGCCAGAGAACTTCCGCCGGACGAATAACGTCCTGCAAAGCTTCCGCAAGAATTAGCACCGTGCGTTCACACGCCGGTTGCCGGGTTTCATCGGGCTAGTCCCTCCACCTGCTCTTGATAAGATTTAGCTGTATTCAGTTGGGTTATCCCAAAGTATCCGAAGATACTTTTCTTAAAATTCACTTTAAATCATGAACCTCCTTTTCGTCAAGTCCATACAATGCTTAAGGGGCCCGGAGAATGAAAAGAATTTCTCTTGAAAGAGGCATACCCCGGCGTTATACTAGACAAGTGTTTCAACCATAAACGGCGAAAAGAAGAGGTGAGAGAAGAATGGAAGGCGACCCGGGCTCGCGAATAAGCGTGCAGAAAGAACAACCACACAGGATTAACATCAGCTTGCCGGCGGCGGGGGCAGTTCTTCTTCATGCTCTCGGACCGTCTTTTGGCCTTCATCAATGATTGTACCACCGGCCAAGCTGATTTTTTCTCTGTGCTTTAATTAGCATATCCCTGGAGAAGACCAGGGACAGAAGGAGTGAATCAGATGAAAATCCGGCTGGTGAACGCAGGGGTTTTTACGACTATTGACAATATTGAGGATACACTTACCGCACCCGCTGAGGGTTTCTACTGGATTGATGCAGATGTTGAGGATCTCGTGGAGCTCCAGCCTTTGTACAATCTGCATGATCTGGCCGTGGAGGACTGTCTCAGTGAAGAGGATCAGCGCCCGAAGCTGGAGATTTATGAGAGCCATTATTTCATCGTAGTTAACAGCATCCGGTTTGATGACGAGGAAATCTTCCTCCGTGCGCTCAACGTATTCCTGGGCAGACATTTCATCATTACCGTTACGAAGCAGAAGATCCATGAGCTGCGCGTCCTGAAGCCCATCCTGTGGGAGCAGGAGGTCAGTGAACCGGACCGTTTCCTGTACCTGTTAATCGACCTTGTGGTTGACAACTTCTTCTCCGTCGGTGACCGGATTGAAGCGCGGATCGAGAAGCTGGAGGAGGATATCCTCATGCACACCAAGAAATCGCATCTAAGCGAGATCATCGGTCTGCGCAGTGAAATTCTCTGGCTAAAGAAGATGCTCGGCCCGCAGAAGGAAGTTATCAACACGCTCAACAAGAAAGACCTCCGCCTGATCGACGATCAGCTGCAGAAGTATTTCAGCGATATCTATGAAAATGCGGTCAAGATCTCTGAAACCTTTGAAACGTACCGCGATCTCATGGGCAACTTACGTGAAGCTTATCAGTCCAGTATCGCTAACCGCGCCAATGAAATTATGAGAGTATTTACGGCAATTACTACAATATTCATGCCGCTGACCGTCATCACCGGAATCTACGGCATGAACTTTGACAATATACCCGAGACCCATTCCCAGTACGGCTATTATGGAGTCATCGCCGTTATGGTGACGCTCGGCTGCGGAATGCTGGTGATCTTCCGCAAGAAGGATTGGCTATGAAACTGGGCGGACGAATACGCAGGACGAAGGCACCGGATACCTCAGGGTATAGGGAAGCCTTCGTCTTTTTGGTAAATGGCGGCCACAAAACTTACATATGTCCGGCTGCACCGGTATCCATGCCGGCAAACAACCGCTCCGTATCCTCGCGCTTGCACAGCTGGCGCTCCGGATTCATGACTGCAGCAGCTCCGGAGGCGATGCCGAACTGAACGGCTCTGCGCAGCGGCCAGCCCCGTTCCAGACTATACACCAGCCCGGCTACCAGACTGTCGCCCGCGCCGACGACGCTGAGCACGGGAACTTCAGGTGCCCGCAGGTGCTCACAGCCGTCTCTGGTAATCAGCAGCGCCCCGTCCCCGCCGAGTGAGACGACTACTACTTCCGTCCGCCCTTCTTCAATCAGCTGCAGCGCGGCTGCCTTTACTTCCTCATCACCGGATATAGCATGGCCCGACAAATCTTCAAGCTCACGGGCGTTCGGCTTCAACAGGTAGACTCCGGCATCAGCTGCAAGCTGCAGCGCTTCCCCGGAAGTATCCACAATGACCCGTGCCTTCCATGGCTTCGCCGCTTCAATGACACGCGCATAGAAATCAGCGGGACAGCCTGGGGGCAGACTGCCGCTGGCTACGATATAAGCCGGCTTGTCCGGCAGCGCCGTTAATTGCTCCAGACACTCCTTCCAGTCCCCTTCGATGAACCGCGGGCCCGGCATATCGAACCGGTACTGCTGCCCGGTGGATTCCTCCACGACAATCAGATTCTCCCTTGTCTGCCCGCTAATCGGAATCTCCTGGTGCCTTACGCCCTCCTGTTCCAGCATATGGTGCAGCAATTGTCCGTGAAGTCCGCCCGAGGCATACAGTGCCAGGGAATCCCCGCCCAGCCTGTGAATCGCCCGGGACACATTCACACCGCCGCCGCCCGGTTTATAAGACGCCTCGCGGCAGCGCAGCTTATGATCCGGGACCACCTGACCTATGCCCGTACTGGCATCGACACTTGGATTAACCGTCAGCGTTACTATCATCTGTCTCACTCCTTTATTAACTGCATACAGGTATAGTAACGCTAATTGCCCCTTTCTCCTAATAACCTGCAAGACACTGCCGCTCGCAGATAAAACCCTGCAGCGCGCTTCCTCTCTCGCGAAAGGAAAAGCAAGCTGTGCAGGGTTAATCCGGGGAAGAACGCTGCTTCTTACAGATTCGTAGCCAGTCCCAACGCGGCCGGCTGCTCCCGGCGGAAGCGGATACGGATCAGCCGCAGACGCTCATAGTACATATCCAGGCCTTCAGCAGGGGAGAAGTCCTCGCCATAGGCTTTGTAGAGTACCGGCTTCAGGAACGTATCTCCGATCAGTTCATAGGCTGTCCATATATTGTTCAGTTCCTGGGAAGTAACTTCACTGAGTTCAAGAGCAATGAGCTTCTCGACGGAATAGCCGTCCTTCTCCAGCTCTTCTACGGCTTCGAGGACTTCGCGTCTGGAGACTCCGCTGAGCCCTTTGAGCTGCTCCATGCCTTGTCCGCCTTCAATGCCCTGAAGCAGTACACGCCGCAGCCGCAGCCGCTCCAGCTGCTTCTTGTATTTGAGCTCCTTCTGTTTGTACAGCCACGAAACAAAGCTCTCTTCGTCGATCGAATCACTTACCCAGCCCAGCGGATATTGATGTTCACGCTGCACACCGGAGGTAATACTGAGCCAGTCGGCACCATATTGCGAGGCTTTACCTTCACCTACTCCGGGAATCTGCAGCAGCTCTTCCGCCGTATGAGGCAGAAATGCACTGATCATCCGCAGCAGACGGTTGCTGGCCAGGATATAAGGTGCCTTGCGTTCGCTGGAGGCCTTCCCCCTGCGCCAGGAGCACAGCTCCTCATAGACCGTTTCATTCCCGTGCTGCTCACTGTAATACTGCAGTTTAAGCTGCTCCTGTCCGCGGCTGCTAAGATGCTCATCTTCATGAAATACACCATCAATCAGGGGACGGTAACCGTCTCCCATCTTCATTGCCAGCTCATGCCGGTACACACACAGCATTTCACTCCAAGAACCGCCTTCATACCATAAGCTGTCGCCCATTTCCTGCTCCCCTGAGAAGTCGCGCCAGCCTAGACGCCACAGTCCCTCCTCCTCTCCAATCCACAATTGGGCAAATACTTCCTGGTCCACTCCTGACATTCTGGACAACCGGTTCATAAATACGATCTGCATATAAATCCCTACCTTCATCGTCTTACAGCATGCATGATCATTTGTGCGGACCGGATTCCCTGTCCCCGCCCGGTACCGTTTCAGCGGGAAAGATAAGAATTATTTATTGCGGGAAGCCTATAAATTCTTATCTTCGCACACAAAAAAAGCACCTCTCCCACGAAATTCGTGAAAGAGGTGCTTCCTCTTAAATGCTATACTGTTAAAACCTAGGATACCACATATTACGAAACAGTCAATGCCTTTTTACAGGACGCCCTACCGGCGGTCAAGTGCCAGCTTGGCGAGTCCAAGCGAACCTGAGAGTCCGGCGTTATCCCCGAGCTGTGGAGGGACAATATAGCTGCCGATGGCTTCATTGAGCGCCGGATGCTGCACATATCCGCTAAGCAGTTCCTGCAGCTTGGTATGGATCAGCGGGAAGAGCTGGCTCTGCTTCATCACACCGCCGCCCATCACGATTCTCTGCGGCGAGAGGATCAGCACATAGTTCATCAGGGCGTGGGCCAGATAGTGGGCCTCCATCGCCCAGGCCGGATGATCTGCCGGCAGCTCCCCCGCCGGCTTGCCCCAGCGTTTGCCGATCGCCGGGCCTGCCGCCAGGCCTTCCAGGCAATCGCCATGATAAGGGCAGAAGCCTTCATAGTGATCCTCCGGATGGCGGCGGACCAGAATATGTCCCATCTCAGGATGGGACAGCCCGTGGACCAGCTTCCCGCCGACCACTGCACCGGCGCCGATGCCGGTGCCTACCGTGATGTAGAGGCAGCTGTCCAGTCCTTGAGCAGCTCCCCATGTGTACTCTCCCAGGGCTGCTCCGTTCACATCTGTATCGAAACCGATCGGTACATCGAAATGCTCAGCCACGGCTCCTACCAGATTATAACCGCCCCAGTGGGGTTTCGGTGTCGTTGTAATATACCCGTAGGTAGCGCTGCCGATCACCGGGTCAATCGGTCCAAAGGAACCGATGCCAATGGCTTCCACTCCTTTACCGGTGAAGTAATCCAATACCAGCCCCATCGTTTCCTGAGGGGTAGTAGTCGGGAAGCTCACCCGGTCGATAATCGTCCCGTCCTCATTTCCGATTCCGCATACAAACTTTGTTCCGCCTGCTTCAACCGCTCCCAATAATCCCACTGCAGTGTTCTCCCTTCTCCGTACAATCATATTTAGTATTTAGATAATTGCGCTGTTGCTTATTAACACAGAAATTGAAACTCCGGTCCTTGTGTTAATGGCTACTCTCATGTTAAGTGCACACAAATAAGACTTAAAACGCAAGGCTTAATACTCAGACGCATTGCCGCATAAGGGCTGTATTTGCGTTAGCCTTACGGTCAATAAAGCGCTCTCTATTTTTTATTATACGTGGCCTTCAGCTGTATGACAAGCGGTTGACATACATGGCGTCAGAAAAGACGGATATAGATTTCAAGGCTGCCAGGCTGATTGTATTATGTACATCAGATTCCGTTAAAAACGTCCCATAATTGGACTCTAATGTATTTACTGCAATAGATTTCGAGCAATCTCCTATTTTACAGAAAAAATCCAAAAATCAATTGCAGGAAATACAACAGAATGTAGAAAATGGCGGATTTCCAGCCGTTTGATTGCACGAAAACCAACAGATCATTGTTGACATGATCCGGGTATCCGCGCCGCTTCCATTTGTAGTGCCAGAGAGGCTGCGACCGATGTTCAGGGCCGCTGCGCGGTGTGCTTCTGTTCCCGATACGTACGGCAGGCTTCCACCAGCCGCCCGGCAGCCGGGAGGTGGGAAGCCAAATGAATATGCGCATAAGCAGCCATAATGTTGCCACTGATGTAGCCCTCAGGATGACTGCCCCCTCTGCCTTTGCTCTCATAGGCATACGTCCGGGCTTCACCAGGAGTGTAGCTCATGCTGGAATAATGGAATTCATGGCCGCGCAGACGCCCGCCCTGCTTCAGCAACAGGCAATCGTGGAGTGCTGTCACCTCACGGTATCCGAGAGCGGCACGGCGCTCCTGCATTACGGTATGTGCCGGAATGATTCCGGCCATCTCATGCACAGCGCCGGAGCGGTCGGTCAGGCTGCGGGCCAGAATCATATAGCCGCCGCATTCCGCATACAGCGGCATTCCGTCTGCAGCTGCAGCTCTTAAGCCGTCCAGGAAGAGCGAATTCGCTGCAATCACGGCTGCGAATTCCTCCGGAAACCCGCCGCCGATATAGATTCCATCGGCTTCCGGGGGGATTCCCTCTCCGCTCAGCGGGCTGAACGTAACCAGCCGCGCACCCGCCCGCACGAGCAGCTCCAGATTATCAGCATAATAGAAATTGAATGCCGCATCCCGGGCAATGGCAATGACCGGCTGCATGGGAGTGGACGCCGGCCCGTTCGTATCCGCTAGCATTTCCAGTACTGCCGGAGAAGGCAAAGGAGATCCCGCTGCCCGCGGCTGCTCATATGATGCAGGGTCTATTGCTTGCGGACAGCTCAAACCTGAAGTATCAGTTCCCTTACACGCCTGCTCTGCTTGCTCCGGTATACCCGGGCAATTCAGCCGAGCCCCTTCTGCCTGCAGCACCGTTTCCAGTACCGGTGGGTACTGCAATGCAGGCGCAGCAGCAGCAAGCTCCAGCAGCCGCTCCAGATCGGTGCCTTGCGCCAGCAGACCGGCGGCATGTTCGAACAGCGGCTCCAGCTCTCCGCGCTCTACTGCCGGAAGCAGCCCCAGATGGCGCTCCGGGATATCAAGGCCGCCGTCCCGCGGCAGCCAGCCGATGACCGGAATGCCGCAGGCCGCTTCAACCGCTGCCCGGACCATCCGGTAGTGCCCCTCACTGCCGCAGCGGTTCACGATAACCGCAGCTATCCGCACCTGCGGCTCCAGCTGCTGAAAGCCCAGGACAATGGCCGCAGCACTGCGTCCCATACTGCGGACATCGACTACAAGCAGCACCGGACTGTCCGTCAGGATGGCGATTTCGGCCGTTGATCCGGTGAGTGCAGTGTCCTCTTTGCCGTCATACAATCCCATTACGCCTTCAATGACCGACAGGTCCGCCTCCTCCGATGTGCTCAGGAAATACTCCTGCATATAGCTGCTTGAGGTCATCCAAGAATCCAGGTTGCGGGAGGGGCGGCCAGTAACTGCACTATGATATGCGGGGTCGATATAGTCAGGTCCGCATTTGAAGCCCTGAACCTTCAAGCCGCGCCGGGCAAACGCCCGCATCAGTCCCAGCGTGACTGTCGTTTTGCCGGACCCGCTGCCTGTGCCCGCCACTACAAAGCGGGGGCGTTTCTGCATTAAAGGCTCCCGGTCCTTCATTTCATTCCATGTCTCACTCACCGCTTCTCCCCCGCTCTAATCCGCAAAGACAACCCGCGCTACGGCGATTGTCACATTTCCGTTTTTTTGCTTACTCTGCAGTAGCGCCTGCGCGCCTGAAGACAACAATGCAGCAGGCTCACAGACTCCGTACGCTCCGGTCGCTCTGAATACTACCTCCGAAGGATTGTCCAGTACGATTGTATTCAGCTGATCCGGTGAGTACAAAACCAGCTCCCAGCCGTATTTGGCACACAGAGCCAGCAATCCGGCCTCGTCGCCCTTTATTCCGGCAGTCGCCACATTCCGCACACTGTATAGCGATAGCCTCAGTTCTGCCAGCGTATGCAGCACTACAGCTTCAAGCTCCTCCGCAGAGGTTCCGCGGTTACAGCCCAGCCCAAGCACCAGGCTGCGCGGACGATACACTACAGAGCATTCAGCTAGTGCAGCTTCCTCCGGCTCCTCACCATCCGTCAGCCGGTCACTCACCACAATTGCTGCGCTGAAGCTGAAGCCGCTATTCCGCAGCTCATCCCTGCTGGCGAATAACCGCACATGCTCCGGCAGCACTGCATCCGGCGGCAGCCAACCCGGCTCTCCGCTCTCCTGGACAAAAGCTACCGGTTCCCCGTTAACGAGCGCAGCACTGACACTTTTCATACGGGTAAAGCTGTCCGCGCGCCAGCCGTATTCCCGGCCCAGCAGATCCACAGCGAAGGTGCCCTGCACATCGGAAGCCGTCGTAATGACCGGATGACTGCCGAGCAGCCCAGCGATCTGCAGCGTCAGCCTGTTGGCCCCCCCAAGATGGCCGGACAGCATGCTGATGACATGCTCCCCGCGCTCATCGGTGACGATGACGGCGGGATCAATTCTTTTATCCTGCAGCAGCGGAGCAATGAGCCGGACCGCAGCGCCCAGCGAGAAGAATAGAATTACCCCTTCATAGTTACGGAAGAGCTCCGGAAGTAATTCTTTGACCGGCCCGTCAAAAATCGTAATCTCCCCAGGCCGCGCCTCCACCCCGCCGCTATACTTGGCATAACAAAAAACCTCCGTCTCCCCAAGCCCCGCCCCCAGCTTCAGCGCCAGCCCGATGCCATTTCGCGTGATGGCTACAGCTGCATACCGCCGCTTACTCACCAGAGCCTGTTCCTTCCCGGCAGCCATGGGTAAACGCCTTATCATAGAGCTTGGAGCGGTGCTGATCGCGGTCCGTCAGTCCGGGGTCCAGCGCCCATCCGGCCAGGATCATGGCATGCATGGTGATGCCCGCATCACGCAGATCTGCCTCCAAATTCTGCACCGTTGTCCGCAGAATCTGCTGATCCGGCCAGGTAGCCCGCTTCACTACAGCAACCGGTGTATCCGGACTCCAGCCGGCAGCCAGGAATTCCCCGGCCGCATGCCCGGCCAGTGAAGCACTCAGGAAGAGCGCTACTGTACAGTGATGCTCGGCCAGCTTGCGCAGCTGCTCACGCTCCGGCACCGGTGTGCGTCCTTCCGCGCGGGTCAGAATCACCGTCTGCGTCAGCTCCGGCACGGTCAGCTCTGCGCCAAGCGCCGCTGCGGATGCAAAGACCGAGCTTACACCCGGCACGATTTCATAGCGGACGCCGCACAGCTTCAGCAGCGACATCTGCTCCAGAATCGCGCCGTACATGGACGGGTCGCCCGTGTGGACGCGGGCTACGCTTTTACCGGACTGGACTGCTGCCGCCATTAGCTCCACCTGCTGCTCCAGATCCAGTCCTGAGCTTCGCAGTATCTCTGCACCGGGCTTCGCGCTGTGGATCAGCTCCTCACTGACGAGTGAATCGGCATAGAGCACCACGTCCGCCGAGCGCAGAATCCGGCTGCCTTTTACTGTAATCAGCTCCGGATCTCCGGGACCGGCACCCACAATATATACTTTAGGTTCAAGCACGATATCTGTCATTTGCTCACCACCATCAGACTTAAGTACTCCAGTTCCTTGCCCCGCAGATCCCGCGCATCGCGCCATACGGTTTCATATGGAGAGGTTACCTTGGTAACGACGGATGCTTTGCCGGACAGCCCCAGTTCATCCAGCACATCCAGCACCAGATCCAGCACCTTGGCCACCTTAAGGAACACCACCGTATCGTGATGCAGCAGCGCTTCCTTCAGTGCGTCTCGGTCATCAGTCGCCGGAATAATTCCCACCCGCTGATCTCCGTCCGCCAAGGGCTGCTCCAGGGCAGCCGCCGCGCCAAGGACCGAGGAAATCCCCGGAATGGAGACGATTGGCACACCGGGATGCAGCTCCTGCATCAGCCGTGCCAGGTGAATGAAGGTACTGAAGAGATTCGGGTCCCCCTCCGTTACAAAAGCCACATCCCGGCCCTGCTTCAGCTCACCCCAGCACAGCTCCACGGTGCGGTTCCAGCCGCTGGCCAGCAGCACCGGATCCTTCGTCATCGGGAAGATCAGTCCGAGCATGATTTTCTCATCCGGATTCACATGCATCTCGATGATTTCGTGGGCGTAGGATTTGCCGCCTTTTTTGGTTGCCGGGTAGGCAATCACCGGACATTCCCGCAGCAGCCGGCAGGCCTTGAGCGTAATCAGCTCCGGATCACCGGGGCCGACACCGACACCGTACAACGTCCCGACCGCCCGGGGAGTCAGTCTTTCCTCCAGCTTCAGCTCTTCCTCATCCATCGCATCATAGAGCGCACTCGCGGCCTGCATCGCCGCTTCTGCCAGCTGCGTTTCAGCGGCAATCCCTTCTCCTTCGCATGCTTCCTGCCCGTCCACAGCCTGCACAGCCTGCTGAACCGCCTCCGTTACATGGGTCTTCATCACGTATTCCTCCTTTGTTTCTGCTCGCTTCTTGTTTCCTTATATCTGAATATCTGATCTGGTCTGCCTCAGCTCTTCCGTCCACTAACCACATACACGGGATTCATACCCTCGAACCGGGTCATGCCGAGAATCGGCTTGCTGCGTGACGCCTGAAGCATCGTTACCGCGCAATCCAGGCCTGCCTGCTTCAACGCTTCCATGCTTCCATATAGCGTCTCAATGGTGATCGCTCCCACGACAATCCGCCCTTCCGGCCGGAGTCTCGCGGCGCAGAGCGCGATAATATCCGCCAGCTCCCCGCCGCTGCCGCCGATGAACACTCCATCCGGATCAGGCAGATTCTCCAGCCCCTGCGGCGCTTTTTGATGTATGATCCGGAAATCGGCGCGGAACCTCCGGCGGTTTGCTTCCATGTTCGGCAGATTCTCCGCTCCCTTTTCCAGAGCATAGACCTTGCCGAGCCGGGCAATCCGCGCACATTCCGCCGCAACCGCTCCGGAGCCGGAGCCGATGTCCCAGACCACTGCATCCTCGGACAGATTCAGCTCCGACAGGACCAGAGCCCGGACCTCACGTTTCGTAATGAGGCCTTTCTCCGGCTTCCGCTGCTGGAACTCCTCGTCCGGATAAGCGAAGCCGCGCCGCAAAGTTGAGCCGGTTCCCTGCTTTCTGCGCAAGATAACTACATTCAGCGCCGCAAATTCACTGGCCTCCATCTCATCCAGCGTCCAGAAGCGGCAGACTTCCTCCGCTCCCCCCAGCCGTTCGCACACAAACGCTTCATATTCCGTCATCCCGAACTCACGCAAATAAGCGGCAATCACCGCAGGCGTATTGCTCTCATCCGTTAGCAGAGCCACCTTGTGCTTGCCGTCTATGCGCTGGGCCAATCCCTGAATGGGACGCCCGTGCAGACTGATCAGCTCAGCATCCTGCCAGCTGTCCCCCAGCCGGGCAAATGCGAGCTGCACACTGCTGTAGTGCGGAATAACCTCAACATGCTCCGGCCCGAACTTGCGGACAAGATACCCGGCGATGCCAAAAAAGAGCGGGTCCCCCGAGGCCAGAACCACGGTCCGCCGCTCCCTCCACAATCCCTCCAGCTTATCTGTAAAAGGCTTCAGCCCGCCTTGCAGAACGATTTTCTCACCGGTATATCCGCCAAAAAAATTCAGTTGCCGTTCTCCGCCGAGCAGCACCTCACTGTTATTCACTTTGCTTAAGCTATCCGGTGTCAGGCCGCCGGCGCCATCCTCACCGATACCGATAACATAGATCAAATTACCCACGGATTTCCGCCCTTCCCAGCACTCGGCCCTTCATTGTCATCAATACCATTTCCACAACCATGCCCCCGTTCATATGCTTCAGACTTTGTTCACAGGCATGCCGGCACAGGCTCTCAAAAAAAGCGGAATTCCCCGCCTCGGTCATCATATCCACCACTTGCGAGGCGGTATTGGCGGCAGCAATCTCCTTCACCTGCTTATGATCTGCCCCGGCCTCCGCCGCCACGGCTGCCAGAAATCCGAAGTCAACAGGTGCGTTCTTCGAGTGGATCAGCATGGCACCCTGTGCTACTTTGGAGAATTTACCGGCCATCCCCACAAAGGTAACTTTCTTGATCCCATAAGCTTTGGCATGCTCCAGAGAGAAGCCTACATACTCCCCCATCTGGATAAAAGCTTCCTCCGGAAGCCCGGCGAACATCACCATCGCATATTTCTCACTGCTGCCGCCGGTAGTCAGAATGATCTGCCCGTTCCCCGTCGCCGCCGCAACCGAAATCGCCTGGACCACACTCGCCTTGTAGGCCTCGGTGGAGAACGGCGTAACCACGCCCCGCGTGCCGAGGATGGAAATGCCGCCGAGGATGCCGAGCCGAGGATTCAGCGTTCTTAGGGCAATCGCTTCGCCTTCCGGCACGCTGATGACCACCCGCAGCCCCCGCGCCGCGCCATGCTCCTCCAGCACACCGGACACTGCCTCCAGAATCATCCGCCGCGGCACCGGGTTGATCGCCGCTGCTCCGACGGGCACCGGCAGCCCCGGCTTCGTCACCCGGCCGACCCCACGGCCGCCGTCGATCTCCACACCGGGATGATCCAGCCAGCTCACCGTTGCTTCAATCCAGACCTGATGCGTGGCATCCGGATCATCTCCGGCATCTTTGACCGTGGCACAGACTGCAGAGTCCGCCCCTTCGCGCTGCCAGCCCGTAAGTTCAAAGGAGTGCCGGAAGCCAGCCGGAATATCTATCTCTACAGCAGGAAGCCTGTCACCTGTAATCAACAGCAGTGCCGCACCTTTGGCTGCGGCGGCGGCACAAGCACCTGTCGTGTATCCCCTGCGCAGAGGGGCAGCAGGGGTTGAGGAGGCAGGAGAAGCACAATGTGACGATGATATTCCGCTTGGGTTGGCAGCGTACTCAACAACATGCTCAGATTCTCTTTTTGCTGCATACTCTGCATTCTTCTCAGACTCCCGCTTTGCAGTGTACTCTGCTGCGGACTCATTATCATGCCTCACCTCCGTTTTCCTCCTATTCTGATCTGCCCGGTTGTCCGCTGTTTCCTCGGTCATGGTAATCCCTCTTTGTGATGAGATATGCTATCTATTTGGAGCATCGTAGATATTACTAGACACACTAATAACTAAAGAAGTGAGTTCATTCAAGAATGCAGCGATTGATGCACTCAGTTTTCCAGTGAAAATTCCGTGAAATCTGTGATAGTTGTATACTGTGCAATTAAAATCAGCCAAAAGGCAGGCTAGCATCTTATAACTGTAGTCTGTACAACTAAATCTGCCCCAATGGGTGAGAACAAGCCAAAAACGGTAGTTTAATTGTACGAAATACAACTAAACGGATAATTGGTTCTAAATCAGACGTTTTAGTTGTACAAAATGCAGTTAAGCATACCTTATAAGCCTAAGCATATGGATCAGAACTTGTTCATATCCTGTTCAAACCCCGCTCCTATAGAGTTTTGAGTTTTTTTCCCGGCGTTAACACAGTTCCCGTTTTTTCCTTGCGCAGATCTATTTCAATTCGCCCGCTGCCCGGCGGACCGCCAGCAGACTCAGTGCGTTGACGGCCGCAACGACGATCGTGCTTCCGCCCTTGCGGCCGACATTCGTGATGTAAGGAATGTCGAGCTTGCACAGCTCGTCCTTGGATTCCGCTGCCGAGACGAAACCGACCGGCATACCGATGACAAGACCCGGCTGGGCTGCGCCTTCTTTTACCAGACGTATCAGTTCCAGCAGTGCGGTCGGTGCGTTGCCGATCACATAGATTCCTCCCGGAGCCTGTGCACATGCTTTGCGCGTAGCTATGATGGCCCGGGTAGTCCCCAGCGCCTTCGCTTCTTCCATCACATCCGGATCGGAAATATGGACTCTGACTTCCCCGCCGTACCGCTCAATCCGCTCCTTGGCAATGCCCGCCTCCACCATCCGCACATCGGCAATAATCGGCTTGCCCTGCAGAATGGCGCTGATCCCGGCCTCAATCGCCCGCGGGTGAAAAACAAGACTGCGCCCCAGCTCAAAATCGGCAGAAGCATGAATGATCCGCTGCACTATTTTGTACTCCAGCTCGCTAAAGGAATGTTCACCCATCTCTTCTGTAATCATCTGAAAACTCAGACCCTCTATTTCCTGCGGCTGTACCGTCACCGGCTTGAAATCCGTACCAAAATCCACAGTTATCCCTCCTTGTTCATTTGCAGCGCAGTTCTCACGGCCTCCGTAATCTCGTCAAATGAGTCAAACACCATCCCGCTATCTCTAGGCCGCATAATCAAAATGACGTAAAGCCCCATATCCAGCGCGGCGTGCAGCTTCTCATCCACCGAGCCTTCCGCCCCGCTCTCCTTGGTAATCATCACCTGTGTCCCATATTGCCGGTAGAGTGCCTCGTTCATTTCTCTGCTAAAAGGGCCCTGAAGCGCGATAATATTCCGCTGCTCAATACCAAGGGCTAGACATTTCTCCATATTTTCCAGGCAGGGCAGCAGTCTGACCGTCAGCCGGATATCGGGATCTCCCAGCAGCTCCTCTGCAAACACCTCAAGCGTCTTGCCGCCGGTTGTCAGCATAATGGAGCCCTTCAGTTCCCTGGCCTTGCGCGCAGCCTCTTCATAGGAATGCACTACGATCAGCCGGGGGTGGCTGTCATAGATAAGACTTTGCCGTTCGTAGCGAAAATAGGGCAGGCCCAGCGCTGCAGCTGCTCCCATAGCATTGGCATGTGCCTCCAGCGCAAAAGGATGGCTGCCGTCCACCACGGCACGATAGCCGCCATCCTGCAGCAGAGAGATCATGGCCGTCCTGTCCAGCCTGCCGACACGGGTGCGGATAGCTGCGGCTTCTAGACGTTCCGCAGCACTGGGCGTCACGACAGAAGCCTGCACCGGCAGGCCTTGACGTGACAGGTTCAGTGCCAGCTCCCGGGCATCGCTAGTGCCGCACAGCATGAAGATCTTCGCGGCTGATGCGGCTCCCGGCTGTCTGCTGTCCCGGTTACTGCCGCCCATGATGCCCATGCCTGTGATGCACACGACCGTGATGCCCATGTTCGTGATGCCCATGCCCTCCCTCACCATGGTGATGGTGATGATGGTGGTGCAATGCCGCTTCATCGCGGTACTTGCAGTTATCGCAATTACTGAAAGACTGGCCCTCCATTGTCTCCTCGATGCGCTCTGTCAGCATATCTACAAGCAGCGGATGTGTGCCGAGCTGGCGGCCGATTTCCACCTCAATCTCAGGATGCTCCGCGGCGAAGCGCGAGACCATTTCGGCAAACTGCTTCATCAGCACGCCGGTGAACAGCAGGTACGGCACAACTATAATCTTACGCGCACCCAGTGCCAGGCAGCGTTCAAGTCCTTCCGGAAGCGACGGCTTCGTGATGGCGATGAAGCAGCTCTCAACGCTCAGGTAAGGCGTTCTTTCCCATAGCAGCCGGCCCAGCTTATAGAAATCACTATTGGCATCCGGATCACTGCCCCCGCGCCCCATAAGCAGCACGATAGTATCCTTATCCTCTACTTCGGATGTGCGGGCTTCCTGTAAACTTAAGGCCGCAGCTCTGTCTTCATTACCGCTGTGTCCCACTGAACCGGAGAGCAATTCAGCTTCACGGATCCGGTCCAGCACAATATCAACAGCCCGCTCCTGAACACCCAGCGGACGCCCGTATACAAACTCTACCCCCGGATATTTCAGCTTGGCTTCATCAATTGCCATCGGAATATCCAGCTTGGAATGGCCCGCCGCGAACAATATAATCGGCACAATATAAATTTGCGTTGCGCCTTCCTCCACGCATTTGGCAATTCCGCCCGCGATTGAAGGTGAGGCTAGCTCTATGAAGCAGGTCTCAAACTTAAGCTCCGGCTTGCGGGCGGCAAGCTGGCTGGTGAACTGCAGCAGCTCATCATTTCCCGCTTGAATCCGGCTTCCGTGTCCAACCAGTAATACGGTTCTCATCATGCGTGCTCCCTCTATGCTGTCATTATTATCTATACTTCCTGCAGTGCTGTTCACCTGTTCTTCAATACTGCCCATCCGTTCAAAAAAAGCATGAAACCGCTCCTTCTCCCGGCCTTGCGCAGTATAATGCTCCACTGCTGCAGCTACAGCTGCCACTGCCTCATCTTCGTCCATACCTTCCCGGACCAGAGTGCCGGCATGCGCTCCCCGGCCCGACTTCTTGCCGCCCAGATATAGCTCGAAGCTTCCCTTCGAGCAGACCAGTCCGATGTCTTCCAGAACGGCCGAGCTGCAGGCCATGCCGCACCCCGCCACGCTGATATGCAGCTCTTTGGGTACAGCGAGCCCGTGCAGCAGGGTATGCAGGCGGACCGCCGCGTTTAATGCGCTGCTCCTCCGCAATTCACAGAACCCGCAGGTTTTCACTTTCACATAATCTCCTGGGATGCTCACGTTCAGTTCTGCCTCAGTCAGTCTCGCCGCCAGCTCAGCCCGGTCTCCCGGATGGCTGCGCAGCAGAAAATGTCCATCCTTCGTATAGATCAGCTGCCCATCATCGCCTGCCAGCTCCGCCAGCAGCTTCATCTGGGTACCGCTGAATCTGCGGCTGCCGATGACAGGAGAAACCTCAAGCTCGAAGGTATCATCAGCGTGTTCCGCCAGCTGGACGGCAGGAATACGCGGCCGCTCCACGCGAGCAGACGCGGCCAGGCTCAGTGCTGCTGCGCCTTCCGTCCGTCCCGCCTCAGCAGCCTCACTCTCCGCCGCCAATCGCTCTCCCCGTCCGGTTTCACCCGCAGCTGCACTCGGTGTCACTGGTCCATCTGCCCGCCCTGGCTCAGCCGCTGTCACACTCTCCGCCGCAGCACCTTCTACCTGTCCCGCCTCAGCCGCAGCCAGCGACCAGGGCTCGGCCGCGGTGCGCAGCCGCTCATGCGGCTTCAGCGCCTGCGTCTGTGCGGTGAGGTTGTACTTACGCTCATATCCGCGCGGCGTAACCATAAGCCCCTCATATACAACTGTCGCCGAATTGCCGACGACAACCGTAGAGAGCATGCCGATCTCATGCTCCAGCATCTCCTGCAGCGTAGTTACGATCGTCTGCTGACGGTCACGGTAGGCGCTTTTGACAATGCCGACCGGCGTGGAAGGATCGCGGTAACGCAGCAGAATATTGCGCGCTTCTTCAATCTGACGCGTACGCTTGCCGCTGCGCGGGTTATAAAAGGCGATCACGAAATCCGCAGCACCCGCCGCTTCCACACGTGCGGCAATGCTCTCCCATGGAGTAAGATGATCGCTGAGGCTGATTGTGCAGGAATCATGCATAATCGGCGCTCCCAGCAGGGAAGAACAGGATTGAATCGCCGATATTCCGGGGATCACCTCGACCTCGACACCGTCAGCCCGGTTCCAGCCCCGTTCAATCAGCACCTCGTAGACGAGACCAGCCATTCCGTATACACCGGCATCGCCGCTGGATATTACGGCAATCGTCTGTCCTTCCTCTGCTCTGCGGACGGCCTCCTGCGCCCGGCTGACCTCTTCAGTCATACCGGTGCCGACAATCTCCTGATGCCGCAGCAGCGGTCTGATCAGGTCGACATAAGTGTTATAGCCGATTACAGCCTCACTCTCTTCGAGAGCAGCCAGCGCCCGGCCGGTAATATGCTCCAGCGCTCCGGGACCGAAGCCGATAATCAGCAGCTTTCCTTGTTTCTTCATCCTTCTTCCCCCGTTCGTGAATGCCTGTATTAACTGTTCAGCAGCCTGTTTAGTGCGGCTTTGAAATCTCCCGCCGTGCGGGGGGCCGGCTGGCCGGCGGTGAGCCGTGCAGGCAGGCTGTGCCATAAGTCAGCCAGCAGCGGCAGATCGAGGCCAATGGCCTGCAATTCTTCCGCCCCGGCAAAAATCTCCTCCGGCGTCCCCTCAGCCCGGCACCTGCCCTGATCCAGTACAATGATCCAGTCCGCCCAGCGGTACGCCAAATTCATATCATGCGTAGCCATAACTACGGTTGTGCCCTTCTCATGTATAACATCAAGACCCTGCAGCATCTGGAGCTCGGATAACGGATCCAGATACGAGGTCGGCTCATCCAGCAGGATCAGCTCCGGCTCCATCGCCATTACTCCGGCGAATGCGGTGCGTTTTTTCTGCCCCAGGCTGAGCTGATGAACCGGTTTGTCACTCAGCTCCGTCAGGTTCAGCAGTTCCATGACGCTGCGGCAGCGCTCAGCGATTGCGGCTTCGTCCATCCCCGTTCCCCGCAGCCCGAAGGACACATCCTCCAGAGGTGTGCTCAATATGAGCTGCTGCTCAGGGTCCTGAAATACAAGGCCGATACTGCGCCGCAGCGCGGCCAGCTCTTTTTTGGCATAGGACAATGTCTTGCCTCCTTGCTGAACCGTACCCTTCTGCGGGCGCAGAATGCCGACAGCATGCAGGAACAGGGTGGATTTGCCCGAACCATTGTGGCCAAGCACCGCCGTTTTGCGGCCTTTGGGAATGGAGACGGTTAGTTCACGCAGCGCGGCTTCCTTCGTATCCGGGTAATGAAACACCACCCCGTCAAAAGCCAGACTATATTCCATGTCCATGGCGTACTCCTCTAATGTGATTTAGCAAATCGGATAAATGTTGTACATTTTGCAGCTTTGATTCCTGGATAATCCGGTCTTCGGGATGATTGTTGTATGAAATACAAGAATTGTCCCGCGAAGCCGCCTGGAGAAGGCGAAATGCTGCCTTTTGTACAACAATATTGGCCTGCGTCCGATATCTCGGGGAAATTGTTGTATTTTGGGCATGATTTCAAAAAAGCCAGCAGATTTCCTGCACTAAAATCTTAAATTCACCCCCGCAGCCACAGCCAAAGCTGCGCCAGCACCAGCACAGCGATCCCGGCATACGCCCGGACAGTGTAACGCCGCGGCACAGGGCGCGCAGTATACGGCGGCAGAATAATCTCACCCGTGAACCCGCGCGTCAGCAGCCCCTGCGACAATCCGTAATAACGGTGCATCGTATTGCCGAAGAGCGCCCCGGCCATAGCTGCGGTCTCGCGCAGCCTCGCCTTATACCCTCTGCGGCCTCCACGCAGCTTCCGGGCCAGCATCAGCCCATGGGCTGCATCTGTCAACAGGAACAGGAAGCGGTACATGATCAGCATCAGCTCCAGCACAATCTGCGGCATACGCAGCTTGCGCAGCACCTGCAGAAGCTCGCTGAACGGGGTGGTGAACATCAGGAAGAAGAAGCAGCTCATGCAGGCCGAGACTCTGGCCAGCAGTTCACCGGCCCGCTCCAGTCCTGCTGCTGTGATATACATCGGGAGCGGCGGCCCCGAAATCCGGAATACGCCAGCTTCCCCGGCAGCCGGACGGCCGAATTCCACGAGCAGTGCCGGTACACTCAGGCAATAGAACAGCAGCGCCGTGCCAAACAGCAGCCCGTAGGCGCGACAGGGAATTTTGGCATGCAGGGTGCACCAGAGCATCATCCACACCGTAATCCCAATCTGCAGCACCGGATGCACTGTATAGGAGAGCAGGAACATCAGTGCCGCGAACGAGCTTTTCCACATAGGGGACAGCTGCCGCAAGGCATTATTATAAGAAAGCACATCAATACGTCTTATCACTTGCTGATGCTGTTCTGCTTCGGCTGGCCTTGCTTCCCTTTCAGCAGCCCCAGTGAATATCCGATCACGCCGGCGCCAATCGCCGCCTGAAGTGCGAACAGCATACTCTCCGTCTCACCCGGGAGTTCGGTCAGCGGCTTGAACCAAGGTTCATATTCCGGGTTAATCTCTGTGATTACCCCTTCGGCCGCATCATCGGCCCCGCCGAATTCACCATTAACGAACAGCAGCGGCAAGACACACAGCAATACTACGGCCAGCAGCATTAATCCATTTTTCCATTTATTGCTCATTATGCATTTCCCCCTTTGACCTTGCGTTTCAGGAGCGACATTTCATTCGGACTATACGATTTCAGCCAGTTCCACAATAATACGGTCAGCAGCCCTTCGCTGATAGCCAGCGGAATCTGCGTCACGGCAAAGATCCCCCCGAATTTGAGAAAAGACGCCAGGACCCCGCCATCCGCAGCCGGAAAAGCCACCGCAAGCTGAAAGGAAGTCACTACATAGGTCATCAGATCGGCAACCGCTGCCGCACAGAACAAGGCCAGCTTCTCGCGGTCAGGCAGCTTCATCATCAGCTTATACACTGCATATCCGGCAAAAGGCCCCGCGACCGCCATCGAGAACGCATTCGCCCCAAGCGTAGTGATTCCCCCGTGCGCCAGAAGCAGCGCCTGAAACAACAGGACGACTGAGCCGATTACGCCCATCGGGAGCGGCCCCAGCATAACTGCGCCAAGTCCGGTACCTGTTGGATGCGAGCTGCTTCCTGTAACGGAAGGCATTTTGAGCGCCGATAGAACGAAGGTGAACGCCCCTGCCAGACCCAGCAGCAGCTTCAGCTCCGGATTCTCCTTGGTCATCGATCTAAGCCTGATAATACCGAGCACAAAGAACGGTAAGAACGCCACCCACCAGAACACAGCCCAGCCTACCGGCAGAAAACCTTCCATAATGTGCATAGCCTGGGCCGTTCCCGGTTCATTCAGCATAAAGTACACTGTAAATCCGGCAATCAGCGCCGCAAAACTCCAAAATCCGCGTTTCTTCATTCGTCAGCCTCCAAGTTTCTTAAATTTAGCAAACCAAAAAACTCCCGCCCTTCAGGGTGGGAGTGTATGTACGCAGGTATGATTCGATAGAGAGCACTGCCGTGCGCCAACAAGGGGTTCTGCACCCGGTCTGCTCCGCATGGCCGCTCAACGCTGTGTCTGCATAACATTGAACCGGCTCTGATCTTCAAGATTCCCTCCGGTCCTGCAGGCACATCGCCTCATCTCATTAACCTATCCGTACACCGCTCCTATCCGCGTAGAGTCGTGGTGTGCGTAATCAAGGTAGGTCTCCTGGCTTGGAATACGGGCGCTACATCCTTCGTCTTCCCCGGGGATTTCCCCAAGTGACTTCTTGAAGTTCAGCTCTTCCTTACAGTGGCGGGACCGCTCGGGACTTGCACCCGATTCCCTGTTATCCCTTGCCTGATCCGGCAAGAGCACCTTGTTACATCGCTAATCCATCCTACATCATAGCGGAACAGGCTCTGCATGTCTGTGATAAAATTGGAGCGGCTGCGATGCGCAGTGTTCATTTGCTTGTAAGGCAGCTTCATTTATTTGTGAGGCAATGTTCATATGCTTGTAAGAATGTCATTTGAGTAATATAATTATTAACTATATAACCTGAACGTGGAGGCATCGCATGAAACTTGATCTAACCGAACATTCCTTACCCGTGTACGAAGCGTTATCCAGTACTGTGCGCCTGCAGATGCTGCGGCTGCTGTCTGAACAGCCCATGAACGTCAAGGAACTGGCCGGCGCGCTGAAGCTCAGCAGTGCCATTATGACGATGCATGTGCGCAAGCTGGAAGCAGCCGGGCTGATCCGCAGCCACATGGCTCCCGGACGGAGCGGACTGCAGAAGATTTGTACACTGGCCACCGAGGGGGCAGAGATTATTTTTCCCGGACAAGCCAGAACACAGCGCCGGGGCTACCGCAAGGAGATACCGGTCGGCCACTACTCCGATTTCCAGATTGAACCGACCTGCGGCTTATCTACGACCGAGCGGGTAATCGGCAACTTTGACGATCCGCGGTATTTCTGGGATCAGGAGCGGGTGAATGCGGGTATTCTGTGGTTCGGCAAAGGATTCGTGGAATACAAAATCCCGAACTTCCTGCTGTCCAGCCAGAAGCCTGAGGAACTGGTCATCACGATGGAAATTGCCTCCGAAGCCCCGTCCATCAATAATAACTGGCCTTCTGACATCACCTTCACATTGAACGGTCAGCGGCTCGGCTTCTGGACCAGCCCCGGAGACTACGGGGACAGTCCGGGCAAATACACTCCAGCCTGGTGGCCTGCGCTCACCAATCAATATGGACTGCTTAAGCAGCTGCGGATTACACCCGCAGGCACATTCATGGACGGGCAGAAGCTGTCAGAGGTTACGCTGGAGCAGGTCGGCATCCGTGATAAGCAATGGACGTTCAAGGTCTCTGTGGAAGAGGATGCGGAGCATATCGGCGGCCTTACCTTGTTCGGCAAGGGGTTCGGCAACTATAACGAGGATCTTGTGTTTGAACTATTCTATACAGATGCAGTTGAAGCTTCGGCAAGTCCCAGCCGGACGGAATGACCCGGACAGGATGGGGCAGCAAACAGCGGCAGCGGGAGACCTTAGGCTCAGGTCCCCCGCTGCCGCTGTTTTGATTACGGGTATATTACAGGCCAGCTTTGCAGTTTAATCCGTCAACGGCTGCCACAGGCCGCCGCCCGGCAGCGGACAGCCGCGCGCCTTCAGCCGGGCCACAACCGGTATAAT
The DNA here is from genome assembly GCF_000758665.1 of Paenibacillus borealis. Taxonomy (NCBI): domain Bacteria; kingdom Bacillati; phylum Bacillota; class Bacilli; order Caryophanales; family Paenibacillaceae; genus Paenibacillus; species Paenibacillus borealis. The sequence continues at coordinate 2,405,512 of NZ_CP009285.1, read as the reverse complement.
ACAGCCGCAGGCAATGCAGGTTACACCATCCTGCAGCTTGGGACAAGCTTCGCATAGCGCAACCCGCTTGGCATAGACTTCGTCCGGGGCTGTATTCTCCGGATTGAACATGGAGGAGGCGAGAATCCGGGCAATCTGCGCTTCCGTCACTTTGTAATCCTCCCGGCATCCTTTACACGCTGAAGTTGTAGTCATGCTGCTTCCCTTCTCTTTAAGCTCCCGGAGTAATTGCCAGTACTGTCACCGACATTGGCGGCAGTTCAACTGTAAGCTTATTTCCTTCAAGCTTGAAGGCGGTGAACGGCTGCGGCACTACCGCTTCCGGCTGCTCGAAGGTATTGTGGGCATCGATGGAAGACCCGGCAAGTGTAGTACCGCTTACGGTTGCAGGTTGTCCGGCAAGGCCCCGCAGCTCCAGCGGTAATGCAGCCGATGCTTCATGATTCAGGTTGCACAGGCTGACATGAATCACGCCCTCTGCTGTTACAGAAGCCGAAGCAGATACTTCAGGAATCTCCGCACCCTCATAGCTGTATAACGGGCTATCCACTGTCAGATCCAGCAGCTGCGCATCCTGGTGGACCTTGTACATGTTGAATACATGATAGGTTGGAGTCAGCAGCATTTTCTCGCCTTCGGTCAGAATGACCGCCTGCAGCACGTTAACGGTCTGGGCAATGTTCGCCATCCGCACACGGTCGCTGTGCTTGTGGAAGATATTCAGGGTCAGACCGGCAACCAGCGCATCGCGGATCGTATTCTGCTGGTAGAGGAATCCAGGGTTCGTACCGGGTTCCACATCATACCAGGTGCCCCATTCATCAACGATCAGGCCCACTCTTTTGTCCGGATCGTATTTGTCCATAATGACACTGTGGCGGGTAACCAGCTCATCCATGAACAGCGCCTTCTTCAATGTGTTGAAATATTCATCCGTTCCATAGCCGGTAGCTGCACCTTTATTCGCCCAATCCGAAGTCGGCAGGGTGTAGTAGTGCAGGGTAAGCGAATCCATGAACCGGGTCGCTTCACGCATCAGCACTTCGGTCCAGTTATAATCATCCGAATTGGCGCCGCAGGCGATCCGGTGAATTTTGTTATCCCCATAATTGCGCACATAAGTCTGGTAACGGCGGTACAGGTCAGCATAATATTCAGGACGCATATTGCCGCCGCAGCCCCAGTTCTCATTGCCCACGCCGAAGTAAGCTACACTCCAGGCCTCTTCCTGGCCGTTCTTCTGGCGCAGCTCAGCCATTGGCGATACACCGTTAAAGGTCAAATACTCAACCCACTCGGACATCTCCTGTACCGTTCCGCTCCCTACATTGCCGTTGATGTACGGCTCACATTCCAGCATGGCGCAGAGCCGCATGAATTCATGTGTACCAAAATGATTGTTCTCAACCGCACCGCCCCAATGGGTATTGATCATCCGCTTGCGTTCTTCACTCGGTCCAATGCCGTCCTTCCAGTGGTATTCATCGGCGAAGCAGCCGCCCGGCCAGCGCAATACGGGAATCTTCATTTCCTTAAGCGCTTCCACTACATCGTTGCGGATCCCCTTCGTGTTCGGAATCGCCGAATCTTCCCCTACCCAGATGCCTTCATAGATACAGCGTCCCAGATGCTCAGCGAAATGTCCATAGATGTTGCGGTTAATTGTGCCTTTGCGGATGTCAGTGTTCAGTACGATGCGTTCTGCCATTTCAGTTAACGCTCCTCTTTAAGTTAATATATTTGTTAATCATTTAACACTTATATTAATATTATAGTCAGGCTTCCGCCGGTTCGTCAATCTTTAAATTATGTGGCTCGTGCTACCGTTTCTTAAGAATCTTTCCATCCTTCGCTGAGGTGGCACATAGGATAAAGTACCGCTTTGGGTTGTCAGGCCCGTTTTCCCTCCAAAAAAAATCCTTTGACACCAAGATGTCAAAGGATAAAGGAAAGCCGAAAGGTCTTCATGTTTGGGGGGAACGGACTTCATCGATCAGGTCTGCGATGAGAATATAACGGTCGGGAGCTGCGCCGATAAAGTGAAAGGGATAGCAGGTGCTTACGGTTAGGACAGCGTGGTCTGTAGGTACAATAATCGTTTTATCGTCTTTATGAACAATCCGTATAGCACTTATCTTATAGGTGAAAGAACCGGCTGATGTATCAACGACAAGCTCGTTTCCTATTTCCAGCTCGCCTAATTTGGCAAAGACTGTATCCCGGTGTCCGGAGAGAACCGAATTGTTATTCTCACCCGGCAGGACGCTTTCCGGGAAATGTCCAATTCCTTTCTCCAGCTCATCCTCGTTCGTCCCGTGAATAATCGGAAGAATTTGCTGTAATGCCGGAATTATCAGCTGTCCGATAACATCGCCTTCAAGCGGCCTAATAGGATAAAGGATATCATCCTGCGGCGGCAGGCTGCCGGAATCGCCTGCTTCTGCCGGAACGGCGATGCTGCTCCTTGCACTATTACGCAGATCAGCCTGAATTGGGATAAGATCAGTATTCTCATTATAAGCAACGGGAACGGCTTGCGCCTGAATATGAATCAGGGCCCAAGAGATAGACAGGATCCCCAGAAGCATTGATCCCAGGGAGATCATGTATATTAGTTTTCCGGCTTTTACTTTATGCCCAGTGTGCCGTTTATTCACGAAGCTTTCTCCTCCATAAGATTACTCCTCCCATTATGGTTAATAGAGATCCGGAGAGAAGCAAGTTGTACCACGGCGTCGCGGTAGCCGGAAGCTGGCCTCCGTTGACTGTAGGTACAGATACGGGAACCGCCTCAAACTTAAACACTGTTCCGTTATGGGAGGTGAATGTCACCAGAATATTATAAGTCCCTACCGGTGCTTTAGCGATCCTATACTTGACACTTTCAGTTCCTTCTATATTGTATACCTTTCCCCCCAGATCGAAATTCCACACACCAGTTTCTTCTTGATGATCAGGAAGCTTTGCATCAATAACTATATCCCCGTCTGGAAGTAAGCCTACTTTAAGCCATTCCGTTGCAACAATCCAATCAGGCACTGCAGGCAGCTCCGCAGGAGATGAAGCGGCAGGAGTATTGGCAGATGAAGCAGCGGGGCCAGGCGTTGCTGTAGCCGGCATTAGCGTTACTGTTGCTGGCGTTGGCGTGGCCGGCATTGGTGTTACTGATGCTGATATTGGCGTGGCCGTGGCCGGTACTGGCGTTGCTGTGGCCGGTACTGGCGTTGCTGTGGCCGGTACTGGTGTTGCTGTGGCTGGTACTGGTGTTGCCGTGGCTGGTACTGGCGTTGCTGTGGCCGGTGCTGGCGTGGCCGTGGCTGGTACTGGCGTTACTGTAGCCGGTACTGGCGTTGCTGTGGCTGGTACTGGCGTTGCTGTGGCCGGTATTGGCGTTGGTGCATCTGTTACTACAGGCGGTTGTACCGGTGGTTCCACAGGCGGCTCCTGTACACAAACCGGAACAGTAATGTTAGACGGGCCCGGGCCAGTGAATGTAACTGCATTTTGTGACAGAATTCTGCCATTTATAATAGTATTAATACCAACCGTGGTTGCTGAAGATTGACTCAATAAACTGCCTTTGAACTCCGTATTGGCCGCGAGTGTCGTGGCCCCGTTTACCACCCAATAGATATTACAGGCTTGTGCCCCGTCTGTTAATAGAATTTTCGTACCGGCTGCTGTATCCAATGTCCCTGCAATTTGGAAGATAAAAATATCATCACCGCTAAGAGTTACATCTGCACTGATATTAACTGCACCTGGATAATTATATATACCGGGCAGCAGGATTTCGCCTCCCAGATCCGCTCCAGCCGTTCCATTAACAGTAGGCACCTGTGAATTTGCATACCCAATGGCATTTCCCAAATCAATATCAGCAGCATGATAAATACTATCATCTAAATAATTATTCCCGTTCGTTATATGTGGAATTACGGTCTGGGTAATAGCTCCCGTATCTCCGGAAACGGAAGTCTCAACCGTTGTCATCGTCTTGGCGAGTAGCCCGAAAGTGGCCGCTGAACCCAAATTCATGTCTATTACCGCAGCTGAAGCGGGCAGCAAAATCCTTGAAAACGACAGCGTGAAAACCAGCACAATTACGGTGATTCTTAGATATTTCAGTTTCATACGCATGCTCCCTTTTTTGTTGCCAATTTTTACCATTATATACTCATTAATTCTACAGTAGTTTTGTCGAATAAGCAAAGTTAATCTGTAATTCCGCTCCACACACGGTATACGGCCCCTCCCGTACCCCACAATACACCGCAAAAAACCATCATATCCCCGAAAGTGTCTGACGGCTTTACATGTTTGTTCGGCATGATTCATTTCATTGTCGATGCAAAAGATGATATTATGGCAGTGGCATCCAAATAAAACACATGGAGAGTACTATGATCAGACCTATTTGCAAAGATATGACGATTTTAGGCCAGAAGTCCACTCCGGCTACTAAAGAGGATCTGCCGGTGTTGGAGGATCTTCTGGATACCTTGCGGGCGAACGCAGACCGCTGTGTCGGCATGGCAGCTGACATGATCGGTGTCAACAAGCGCATCATAGCGTTCAGTATCGGACCGGTAAATGTCCCTATGATCAATCCGGTCATCAGCAAGCGTAATAATCCCTATGAAACCGAGGAGAGTTGTCTGTCACATGATGGCGTACGCAGAACTGTGCGTTATGATTCCATTGAGGTAGAGTTCCTCGACCGTAATTTCAAGCCGCAGAAGCAGACCTTCACCGGCTTTACTGCGCAGATCATTCAGCATGAGATTGACCATTGCGACGGAATTATCATCTGAGCCCGGCATGATCGTATTTCAAATTAGTTGGGAAAATACAAAAAGACCCCTTACGCGAGACTTTCGCGAGGGGTCTTCTGCTATATAAGGAGTCTCAGGCCTGCCTAAGCCTAAGCTCTTGTCAGCCCAAATCTCCGAGTTCAATCTGTACGATTCCCCGGTCATCCCGCACCTCGGCGATTCCGCCGATCAGGTGCATCAGGCTGCCGAACTCCAGCTCGTTGAACTTACGTGCCGCAGTATCCCGCTGCAGCGCCCACAGGCAGTCCGCCAGTTCACAGACTACCGGCACATCGCAGCGGATTTCCGCCAGCTCCCGCGAGAGATGCAGCATATCGAGGTCAGCCTCGATTTTGGCCCGCACGCCTTTGGGCAGCAGATGCAGATTCTCGATCACGCCTTCTACAGTGCCATATTCGGTCAGCAGCTTGGTTGCTGTCTTCTCGCCTATGCCCTTCACACCGGGATAATTGTCGCTGGTGTCGCCCATGAAGCCCTTCAGGTCAATCACCTGTGCAGGGGTGAGGCCACGTTCAGCCAGGAGCTCCGCAGGATCATACACTTTATAGTTGGAGCGGCCTTTTTTCATAATCACGACCTTGACGCTGTCATTCACCAGCTGCAGCATATCGTGGTCACCTGTTAGAATATAGACCTCCGACTCCCCGCTGTAGCACGAAGCCAGTGTACCGATGCAGTCATCTGCCTCATAACCCACCAGACCGATATTCGGCACGCCCAGCTCGGCCACTACCTCTTTCACGAGATCAAACTGCGGGATCAGCTCCAGCGGCGCGTCAATGCGGTTCGATTTGTAACCGTCATACTTCTCCGTACGGAACGTACCCTTGCCCATATCCCAGCAGCAGACCACGTGTGAAGGCTCAAACGTACTCACCGCGTCGAAAAAATACTGCAAAAATCCATACACCGCATTCGTCGGAAGCCCGGCGCTGGTCTTGCGGATATATCCTCCATAAGAGGTAGCATAAAAAGCCCGGAACAGCAGAGCCATTCCATCAACGATCATTACCCGGCCCTTAGTTTCTGTTACTGTGCTCATGTGTAACCTCTCCTTGTGTTCCGTAATTTAGGTATTACTCCAGGCTTCAGCGTACTGCTCTTCTTTGTAGCCGACTGTAACCTTCTTGCCGTCAGTGACAACCGGACGCTTGATCAGCATTCCGTGGCTGGAGAGCAGCTCAAGCTGCTCGTCTTCGCTAAGACCGGTCAGCTTGTCCTTAAGATTAAGTTCCTTGTACACCTCACCGCTCGTATTAAAAAACTTCTTCAGCGGCAGTCCGCTGTTCTTCAGCAGGACGCGCAGCTCCTCCACTGTGGGCGGCTGCTCGGCAATATGCTGCAGCTCCAGCTCATGCCCCTGCTCCTTCAGCCATTTCACCGCGCTGCGGCAGGTGCTGCATTTCGGGTATTGATACACTTTCAAGTCACTCATCGGGTTCTCCTTCTATTATATGCGCAGCGGCAGTGTTGCAGTGCGCTGATTATTAGGGCTGTCGGCGCGCAGCCATATTCGTGGGCCGGATGGGCCGGAATATTGGCGCTCCTGCGCACCTGCGTTCCTACGTTTAACCACTCCTCTAGCCGCCTATTCCGGTAAAGGCGTCCGGGCTATGTGCGGAGTGATTCAGTAAAATTATAATAAGTGGAAATTGTTCATTTATTCAGCGTGAATTCGCAGGTTAACAGGAATTAGTTGGATTTTCAACACTTAATTTGAGCGCGTTCGATACTTTTCAGCCAAACCTCTGAAATTAGTTGTACTTAATCCACTTGTTGGCCTTAGAGTGACTAAAGAGCTGAGAATAAGTGCAGTCTCGCACTTATTTCACAATCTCACGCTGGCGCCTGGCTGTACCGGCCTGCGGAATCCTAAGCGGCCTTCATATAACGGCTGGCAGCTGAGACGGTTATTCCAAGGCCCCAGTCTCACGCAGCTTCGCCTGCAGCAGCGCCATATCCGGCGGCAGCGGAGCTTCGAAGACCAGTTCGGCATGCGTGACCGGATGCCGGAAGGACAGCCGCACCGCATGCAGCGCCTGGCGCGGAATGGACGCGTCCAGCTCCGCGATCTCCGCCAGCTGCGCCGCTTCCTCCGGCGACAGCTCTGCCTCTTGCCTCTCTCCGCCCAGCAGCGTCAGCCCGGCTTCTTGCGCCTCACCGCCCGGCAGCACCAGCCCAGCCTCCCGCTCTCCGCTGACCGGCGGAGCCAGCCCGCCTAACGCCTGCACGCGGGCGTACAACGGGTGACGGTACATGCCGTCACCGATCAGCGGACAGCCGATCGAGCTCATATGCACCCGGATCTGATGGGTGCGCCCGCTCTCCAGCTTCAGCTCCACGCGCGAAGCCGCGCGCGGATAGACCTCCTTGACCTCGTACCGGGTCAAGGAAGGATAACCATCCGGCGTCACGATCCGCCGGTGCGGCTCCAGCGGGTCGCGGTCGATCGGACCGTCGATGTCGCCGCTCTGCACAGCCGGAACGCCGTGCACAAAAGCAGCATACCGCTTGTCCACCGTTCCGGCGATCATCTGCTCGGAGATATGCTGGTGGCTGTACGGGTTCTTGGCAATGACCAGCACACCGGAGGTCTCCTGGTCCAGCCGGTGGACCGGGCGGAAGCGGACCCGCTCCCCCTTCTCCGCCCAGTAATGAACCACTCCGTTGGCGAGTGTCTCTGTATAATGACCGTGGGTCGGATGGACAATGATCCCCGCGGCTTTGTTCACGACGAGCAGATGCCCGTCTTCATATAGAATCTCAAAAGGAATCGGCTGCGGCAGGATATCCTCTGACGTTTCTTCCTCCATCCGGATCTCTACCCGGTCTCCGCTGCTTACCTTAACACTAATATACACACGCTCTCCGTTCAGCGTAATTCCGAGGTCTGTCATCTTCAGACGGGACAGCAGCTTGCGGGAGACATCCATCCGCTTCTGCAGAATGGTTTTGAGCAGCCAGCCGTCTTCATCCGGCGGCACAATATAGGTAATCGGCGGATAATAGCTGGTCATTTGTTCCGGAACACCTTTTTACTGCGCACATACTCAACGTCAGCAACTTCCAGCCGTGTATTGGCAACACGGGCCAGTGCGAAGAAATAATCAGACAGTCTGTTCAGATAGATGACCGCCTCCGGGTTGATGTCCGCACTCCGTCCCAGGGTCACAGCCCGGCGCTCCGCGCGGCGGCAGACGGTCCGGCAGACATGCAGCACCGAAGACAGCTGGCTTCCGCCGGGCAGAATGAAACGCTCCAGCACCGGATTCTCCGCCTGCAGCACGTCGATCCAGCCTTCCAGACGTACGGCCATTTCGCTTTTCACCTTATATTTGTTCTCGCTCAACTTCACGAACGCCAGGTCTGAGCCGCAGTCAAACAGCTCATGCTGAATCTCCAGCAGCTGCTCCCGGACATCCGCGAACCGCTCGTCTTCCATCAGGCTCCGTGCCTGGCCGACGAAACAGTTCAGCTCGTCTATGGTGCCATAAGCCTCGACGCGGACATCGTCCTTGCCCACACGGCCGCCGATGACTGAGGTTTCCCCTTTATCCCCCGTACGCGTATAGATCGCCATAGTATTTCCCTCCTAAGTTGCAAATCACATAGTAATAGTGTAATCGTTCTTATGTATGTAGGCAAACAAAGATCATCATTTCTGACATGTAAATAACTCCCTTAAGGCTTGCGGAAGGTGATGCAGTACATCAGGCCTTTGCACACTTCCTTATACCCTATCTCCAGCATATTGTGCGGGATGAGTCCAAGAACCCCCGGCAATTCCTCCCCCTGCTGAAAATACCCCTTAACCACCGGCACCTTCCCGTACGTTCCCTTAACCAGCTTCTCCGTCTCATCGGCAATCATCAGTCTGGTGCCCGGCTTCGCCACCCGGATCATCTCCAGTACCGCAGCTCCCGGATCACTGAAATAATTGATGCCGCCGACATGGTAGACACAATCAAAGACGTTATCCCGAAAAGGCAGCTTCTCCGCCTGTCCCTGGAACAGATGTCCCTTAAGCTTCCAGCGCCGCAGATTGCGCACCGCCTGCTTCAGCATTCCGCTGGAGATATCCAGCCCGTACAGCTCTGCCTGTACACCCAGATAGGGGAAATTATCGCCGCTGCCCACCGAGGTTTCCAGTAGCCGGTCACCGCCATGCAGCTCAAGGGAAGACAGGAACTGCTCTCTGTAGCTGCGTTCCCCGCCGAATTTCAGGGCGAAATAAGCTTTGTTGGACAGCCGGTAGAAACGGGCGATTCTGTTATATAGCTCCAGGTATTTTTTGTTGCTGCCTTCGGCATCCGCTTCTCCCAAAAAAGCCAGAAATCCGTGCTTCAACGGATATTCCCGCCCGCTCTCCAGATTAACAGCTCCGTTTCCTTGCAGCTTCAGTTCACCATGGGTGTAAGGGTCCTGCAGCATTTGTGCCTGTAACATGAATATCATCCTCTTTCTGCTTCAGATTCGTGAATATTCATTATATGCCTGCGGCAGGAGTCCGCCATCGGGCCCCGGGTCCACCACTTCCTCCGCCCCGGGACGTACAAGCATTACAGCAGTCTGAATCCCAGGCAAGGTTCCCCGGCTTCGATCGTCCGCCTCATTCGGGCAAGATATGTCTTCTGGCCTTCCGTAAGCGCGCCCGGGTCTGTGTGCACCATATGATAGGTATAAGAATAAAGATGCCTGTAATCTATAAAGTAGCCGATCTGAGCCATGAATCCGGTATCGGGGTTCCCCCTGCGGTAGCCTTTCATAAAAGCGTGATAAAATGCCAGCACAGCATCCTTCTTGCCGGCACCTTCCGGCACAGTCTGGGCCATATGATAGACGGCAATGGCAATATCATACGCAAACCAGTGGTATTCCGCATCCCCGAAATCTATCACTGTCAGCGTGCCGCCATGCAGCAGGAAGTTATGCGGGTGAAGGTCGCCATGAATCAGGCCGAATTCATTCCCGGAGGTGCCAAGGCGGCTGAATTCTTCCTGGTATACCTTCCACTTTTGCGACAAAAGAGGGGCTGTTTCTATCCTCTCTGCCAGCAGAAGTATATTCTCCTGCCAATGCGGATGCGGATGGACTGCCTGGTAGCTCCGGGCACAGGAATGCAGCCTTCCCATCGCCTCTCCCCAGTGCTCGAATAACAGCGGATTCCAGACCGTCTTGTCTTCCCGGTTCACATGTGTACCTTTAACCTTATGGAACAGAATATAATAAAAAGACTCTGACACCGGGTAAATATACTTCCCGGGCTCCAGGCACAGCGGGCGGATCGCATTCACTTCATTCTCCTGCAGCTAGTTCAGCCATTCCAGCTCCGGCAAAGTGTGTTCCTTGGGGACCACGGTGTGATCCAGTATTTTGACGACTATATTCTCCGCTCCTGCCCGCTCAAGCTCAAATACATTGTCGTTATACCCTCCAAGCGGCTTGACCGCTTCAGGAGGACAGCAAAGCTCTGTGAACACCTGCTGCCGGATACTCTCTGGAATCATTGCACTCCCCCCTGTATCTGCAAAAATTCTATCAGCTCCCGGTTGACCCGCTCCGGCTGTTCCATATTGATGCCATGGCCTGCCCCCCCGATCACCCTATAGCGGAATTCCCCGTCCTGAAGTATGCCTATAAAATCCTTCTTATGCTGCAGCCTGTAATCACCGATCAGGAAATACAGCTTATCCCTGACTATAGCCGCGCGGGCCTTGTCATAGAGCTCAATCCTCTGGACAAACATCGCCTGCTGGTTATGATTCTTCATGAGCAGCACGACATGCTCGGCCAAATTAGGATGTTTTTCCGCAAGCCGTGATTCCGGCGAACTGAGCTTATTAAATACCTTAAGCAGATTTTTGCGGGTGGGTACCATGATTTCCGGGAACATCATCAGCAGCGTCTGGATCATGCTTTTTAACGGGGCAGTGACCATTCCTCCTTCCATACAGACCGCCTTCAGCACCCTTCCTGGCTCGTTAACCGCATAATTGAAGGCCATGTACGCTCCGTTCGATACACCTGCCACATAGAATTGTTCCCGTTTCAAACCGTCAGCGACGCTGTTAATCCAATCCACCTGATTGAAATTCTGCTTATTGAACCTGGCACCCGGAATACTCTTTCCCGGCCCTCCCAGCGTATCCACTGCAATGCAGAAGAAATGCCGTGACAACTCCTTCATGTTCAGCAGCCACATCACCGCCGAATTATCGCCAACCCCATGGAACAGCAGCAAGGGCGGTAAGCCGGCCTCTCCCGCTGTTATACAATGTGTTGTCCCGTAAGGAGTCTCAATATCCAGCTCCTGAACCTCTGTCCCCCAGCCCCCGAGCAGTTCATTATAGGAACGGAGAACCTGTTCTTTGCCGGCATCGCTTTTAAATACCTTGACCATGGCTGACTCCACCTTTTCGGATATAGAATGGGCTAACGCTCCCTCTTCATGAAGCGCAGAACCAGTTCTGTAGATGGAAAAGGAGCAGCGGACGTGGTCTGCAATCTCGCAATACCAAGCCCTTGTATGAATGAAAAATACGCGATGGCGATTTCCACGGGATCTCCCGGAACAATCTCTCCCGCCTGCTGCCCGGCAATAATCAGGGGAACGAGATGCTCGAACGGCTTCATAATCTTCTCCTTCGCTACACGCTTGGCTTCCTCCGGAATGGCTTCCGAAGTGGCCGTCTGCAGCAGAATGAGCCGGAAGTGCTGCAGGGCAATACTGTCCGGTGAGAGGAAGGCCTCCGTCAGCCAGGTGATCCGCTCCATCGGGCTCCCCTCTAATTCTGCTGCATATTGCACCGACATTCCGGCTCCGTCTGAAGCCAGCTCAACGATCCTGGTGAAGATATCGTCTTTGGATTTGAAATACATATAGACATACCCCTGGCTGAAGCCTGCACTGGCGGCGATATCCTTGATTTTGGTTCCCGCATAGCCTTTCTTGGAGAATACCTCTACAGCATGATAGATAATCTGCCGGATCGCTTTGTCCGGAGCTAATTGCTCAAAGCCCTCAATGAATTTACGTTCCAGCAGCTTGCTATTATCACTCTTGCTGTTATCATTCTTGCTGTTATCACTCTTGCTATTATCACTCTTGCTGTTATCATTCTTGCTGTTATCATTCTTGCTGTTATCACTCTTGCTGTTATCACCCATGATTCCCATCTCCCTCAAAATGAATGACTGTTCATTCATTATACTGTGAAAGGATATTTATGTAAATTAAAAGGTTGACTACTTTGCCGCCGGCAAGTTATAGCATGCAGCCTATCATTTCATTCATTCAGCATAAAATCACCCTCACGGGTGAATCAAGCTGGAGCTCTTATGCGGTCTGTGCAGCTTTGGTAGTATTAAGGTTACCTCTCATCTCAATGCTTCCCTCAGACTACTTCCGGGCCAGTCCCCGGCGAAATCACATGCCAGAGCTCCTCTTTCCCGCTTCCCGCACACTTTTGGCGTAATCAGAGGGATTTATCCTTTTAATTTTCCTCCTGCCGCCCACTTTCGGCGGATTCAGAGGGATTTATCCCTTTAATTTTCCTCCTGCCGCCCACTTTCGGCGGATTCAGGGGCACTTTTGCTCCTCATTCACATATCCCGTCCATTTTCGGTGGATTCAGGGGCACTTTTGCTCCTCATTCACGCCTGCCGGTCATTTTCGGCGGATTCAGGGGCACTTTTGCCCCTCATTCACGCATCCCGCCCACTTTCGGCGGATTCAGGGGCACTTCTGCCCCTCATTCACGCCTGCCGCCCACTTTTGGCGGATTCAGGGGCACTTTTGCTCCTCATTCACGCCTGCCGTCCATTTTCGGTGGATTCAGGGGCACTTTTGCCCCTCATTCACGCATCCCGTCCATTTTCAGTGGATTCAGGGGCACTTTTGCTCCTCATACACGCCTGCCGGTCATTTTCGGCGGATTCAGGGGCACTTTTGCTCCTCATTCACGTATCCCGTCCATTTTCGGTGGATTCAGGGGCACTTTTGCCCCTCATTCACGCATCCCGTCCATTTTCGGTGGATTCAGGGGCACTTTTGCTCCTCATACACGCATCCCGTCCATTTTCGGTGGATTCAGGGGCACTTTTGCCCCTCATTCACGCATCCCGCCCACTTTCGGCGGATTCAGGGGCACTTTTGCCCCTCATTCACGCCTGCCGGTCATTTTCGGCGGATTCAGGGGCACTTTTGCCCCTCATTCACGCATCCCGCCCACTTTCGGCGGATTCAGCGGGATTCCTGATACAAGAATAATTCCGCCTTTCGGGCGGATCAGTTCCAAGTACAAAGCGACTCATCCACAACAGACGAAAATCATAATCACCTAGATTGTGCAACTGTGTGGCGCAATAAAAAACGGATATCCCCCGCAATGGAAGATATCCGTTTCAATATGAATTAGCCGTATTACTCGCTCTTGCGGCGGCGGCCTTTCATGTACTCATTAATCTTCAGATCCAGCAAGCTGCTGATGGCAATCACATTATCTGAGGTAAAGGAGTTCTCCTGCAAAAAAAGCTGTTCCATTCTGCTGCGGAGCACCTGAATTTCATTCTCCAGCGAGAGCCTGTGTGCATTTGCATCACCCCTGGGAGGATGTTTCCCGCTTCCGGAACTACATTCCCCGCCATAGGAAGGTAAGTAATAATCTGCGCTTAGCACAATCATCCCTCCTAATGTATTATTGCGTGATCCCCGGATATTGAGACTGAATTCTTCCTGCCCGGACCCTGCGCCCTATTCCAGAATAAGAGTTCCATGTAAGTGTATTACAGGTGTTTCTTGTCCTTAGAGTAAAATAATACCATATAGAAAGGTGATAGGCTATAGTTCAATTTACTTCATTCTGTGTGCATTACTCCGTCCGCTCGCGGGCCAGTTGTGAGACAAATGCCCCAATCCGTTCTACGGCTTCGTTCAATTGGGACACCGAGGTTGCATAGGAGCAGCGCAGGTATCCTTCTCCGCCCAGACCGAAGACACTACCCGGAACTGCGGCAACCTTATATTCCAGAAGCAGACGCTGGGCAAATTGATCTGAGGTAAGTCCGGTGCGCTGAATACTCGGGAATGCATAGAACGCACCTTGCGGCTCATGGCAGTCCAGCCCGGCATCGCGCAGCCCTTTGACGATCAGCCGGCGCCGCTGATTATAGGAATCCGCCATCCGGTCCTTCTCTTCCATTCCATTCGTCAACGCTTCAAGTGCAGCCACCTGCCCCATCGAAGGTGCACACATCACCGTATACTGGTGAATCTTCAGCATCGCGGAGATCAGATCGGGATGGCCGCAGGCGTAGCCCATGCGCCAGCCGGTCATGGCGAAGGCCTTGGAGAATCCGCTGACCAGAATGGTCCGGTCGAGCATACCCGGAAGGGAGGCAAAGCTTACATGATTGCTTCCATACGTCAGTTCAGCATAGATCTCATCCGAAATTACAATAAGATCATGTTTCTCTACCACTTTGGCAATGGGCTCCCAATCCTCGCGGCTCATAATTGCGCCAGTCGGATTGCTCGGATAACAGAGAATGAGAATTTTGGAGCGCGGAGTAATCTTGGCTTCCAGATCAGACGCGGTAAGCTTGAAGTTATTCTCTCCGAAGGTCTCAATGCCGACCGGAATCCCGCCGCCAATTGCTGTTATTGGTGAATACGAAATATAACAAGGCTCAGGAATCAGAATCTCGTCTCCCGGCGAGATCAAGGCGCGAAGCGCCAGATCAATCGCCTCACTGCCGCCGACGGTGGCGATAATCTGATTCGCCGGATTGTATTCCACCGCGAAGCGGGTCTGCAGATATTCGGCAATGCCCTCACGAAGCTCCGGCATGCCGGCATTTGAGGTATAGCCGGTGAAACCGCGTTCCAGCGAGTAGACGCAGGCTTCCCTGACATGCCAGGGAGTCTTGAAATCCGGTTCGCCGACACCGAGTGAAATAATATCCTTGCTGCCAGCAGCCAGATCAAAAAACTTACGGATGCCCGATGGCTGAATCTGCTGGACCAGCGGGGCCAAATAGGAATTCATCGACTTCGTAATCATGACATTACATCCTTCACGGAGATATCATCAGACGGTTGTCTTCTTCATGCTCTTCAAAGATGATACCGTCCTGTTTGTATTTTTTGAGCGTAAAGTTAGTTTTGGTAGAGAGCACCGCATCAATCGGCGACAGCTTCTCGGAGACGAAATTAGCAACTTCCCGCAGATTGCGGCCTTCCACTTCGACCAGTAAATCGTAGGCACCGGACATCAGATAGACGGATTTGACTTGCGGATACAGATAGATCCGCTCCGCAATGCCTTCGAAGCCCCGGCCGCGTTCCGGTGTAATCTGAACCTCGATCAGCGCCGTCACCCGTTCGTCGTCCACCTTATCCCAATTGACCACAGTCGCATATTTAACGATGACATGGTCCTGTTCCATTTGTGCAATCACAGTTTTGACATTTTCTTCTTCCGCACCAAGCAGGGTCGCCATAAGCGCTGTCGAGCTTCGCGCGTCCTCCTTAAGCAGTTCCAGCACTTTCCTCTTTAATTCATTCATTTCCTTCATGCCTTCCCTCCGGATAGTTCGCCAGACCGGTACCCTGCTTCAGGGCAAAGCGCCTGCGAAAAGAGTTTAGTATTAATATGACACGAAAATGACAGTTCTGCAAACAAAATAACCCCGCCGGGGCGGGGTTAAATGGATCTTTTTATTTGTGTTTCTCCACACCAGCGGACGGGCAGTCCTATGCTTCATCCGCCCCGGGTGAGGGTTACATATAGTAGGAACCGTTATTATGCTGCACATTGGGCTGATGCAGCGGAACATTGGAAGCCTGATTATAAGCACCGGCTCCGCCAGTTTTCTCACGCACGAACTGCTGGCATTTCTGCTGGGTCTGCTGGGCAGTCTGAATCTGCTTGTCGATATCCTGGCGCAGGGCTTTGCCCGGAGGCGTGTACATGTTAAGCTGCGACATTTGGGTATACAGCTCACCCTGAATTCTAAGCGTGTCCATCGTCAAATCGTTGAACACACGGCGTACCGCCGGACAATTCGACTCTGTGGCTGCTGTTGTATATTCCCGTACCGTCCGCTTCAAATCGGCCAGCACAGTGTTTAATAAATCCTCATCCGCCATGAATGGCGTTCCATTTTGTGCGTACACAATAAAACCTCCTTAAAGTTTGTGGAAACAAATTCGTGAGCTTCTGCCTCCTGCGCTCATCAACTATTGCTGCGGCTGAGTTGGTGCATATTGCTGGTGCTGATGCAGCAGCTGTACAAGCATATCCATATGGTGGGTATGACTTTGAATTTGCTGTACACAGATTCCGTGCACTGTGGAGTTCTGGGTGTTCCCGGCTGTAGCAGCCAGCTGCTTAATCAGCAAATCTTCGTTGGAAATGGAATCAGCGATGTATTCCAGTTCTTTTCCGCTAAGTGCCTGCATTTGGTTGGATTGCATGTTCGGTATTCCCTCCTTCTGGATGTTCAAGCGTTCCTTAGTATGCCGCAGAGTGAAGTTCTTTATGTGCCAAAAAGCGCAAAGACGCTTCTGCAACATTGGGATTCAAACCATAAAATCAGCGCATGAGCGGCCGTAAAATTGCAAACAATACCTTACCTTGATTATAAAAAGGAGCGACCAAACCATGAAACTCATCAGCGGGCAGCTGCCCTGGGAAAATACACTGCTTCATCCGCCGGTTTATCCGGTGCTGGATGGGGATATCACCTGCGACTGTCTGATTGTAGGCGGCGGTATGGGCGGGGCGATGATGTCCTACCGCATGTCCCTCAGCGGAGCCGATACCGTACTCATCGACAAAAGGGCGGTAGGCAGCGGAAGCTCCCACGCCAATACGGGACTGCTGCAAATTGCAAATGACAAGTCGCTGACCGCCTGCATAAATACCTTCGGGGAAGAGAACGGCGTGCTGTTCTATAAGCTGTGCCAGCAGGGCGTCCGCGCGATTCTCGACCTGCCGGCCAAACTGGAGATTGATCCGCAGATTATAGAACGCAGCAGTCTGCTGTATGCCAGCGTACCTGAGGATGTGCCCGCGCTTAAGCAGGAGCATGAGAACCTGATCCGGCACGGGTTTGATTCCGAGTTCTGGGAAGAGGATAAAGTACGTTCGCATTATTCCTTCTCCAAACCAGCCGCACTCTTCTCCCGGGGAGATGCAGAGACCAATCCGTTCCGGACCGTGCACAGCCTGATTGATAAAGCCTACTCCGGCGGAGTCCGGGTCTATGAGCATACTGAAGCCCTTAATTACGAATATAGTGCTGACGGCGTGGTCTGCCATACGGCGAACGGGCGGATCTATGCGAAGAATGTTGTGTTTGCTATGGGGTATGAAACCCAGGAGATGAAGAAGGACCGGGGGGCGGAGCTGATCAATACATATGCCATTATGACCAAGCCCCTGACGAGCTTTCCCAAATGGCATGAACAAAGTCTGCTCTGGGAAACCGCGCGGCCTTATCTGTATTTCCGCACCACGCCGGACGGACGGATTATTGCCGGCGGCAAGGACGAGCAGCTTACCAGTCCCGAGCGGCGCGATATCCGTGTGCTCTCGCAGTGCCAGCGGCTGCTGGAGGAGCTTGTGGCCCTGTTCCCGGAACTTCAGGGAATAGAGGCTGAATACTCTTGGGGAGCAGTCTTCGGCTCTACCCGTGACGGCTTGCCTTATATGGGGCCGCATCCGGAGTACCCGCACTGCTACTTCATTGAAGGCTATGGGGGCAACGGAACCGTCTACAGCATGATCGCCGCCGAGCTGCTGGCAGATACTCTTGCCGGCAAACAGCGCCCGGAGCTGGAGCTGTTCTCACTGACCCGGACGGCCAAGCCTGCACCGTCTCCGGCAATTCAGGCGTAAGCGGCAGAGGATACCGGAGAAGCAGAGATTATATGCAAAGAGGGATGCCGCCAAAGCCAGCAGCTTCGGGGCATCCCTTTATCAAGATAACAATGAGTTATGGAATAATGGCTTATTGTGCTTTTACAAATTCTGCAGATTTGATCCCTGCCTGGCGTCCAAAGATAATAATCTCAGCTACAGAGTTACCGCCGATACGGTTCTGGCCATGTAATCCGCCGACTACTTCACCTGCTGCAAAAAGTCCTGTAATCGCGTTGCCGTCTTTATTCAAGACTTCTGTATTGGTGTTAATAACCACACCGCCCATGGTGTAGTGAATTCCCGGGCCGATTTGAATGGCATAATACGGAGCGCCGGACAGATCATTGTCCATGCCTGTAGTTCTGCCGAATTCCGCATCCGACTTATTCTTCACTGCGCTGTTCCAGGTATCCACTGTCGTCTTCAGCTGATCCGCCGGAACGTTCATTTGTTCAGCCAGTGCCCGGGTGGTATCTGCTGTTAAGACCACACCCATCTTGATGTACTGGTCCACCGCTTTGACGCGGGATTTCACGCCGGAATCAAACACCAGATACGCTGATTTCTCCGGAAGGGTATTGATGGAAGCTGTAACTTTATCACGGGTATCCATTTCGTTGCCGAAACGTTTGCCCTCGCTGGATACGAGGATAGCCCCTTCGCCCCGGACTGCTTCACCGATCAGGTAGGATTTCTCCTGCTGTACTGTCGGGTGCACCTGAATCTGATCCAGATCTACCGTTGTGCCGCCAACCTGTTCAATCATCCGGATGCCGTCGCCGGTGCTGCCGATCTGGTTCGTGGTCACATAACCTTCGAGATCAGGTCTGACTTCGGTAATCATCTCCATATTAGCCCCGAAGCCGCCGGTTGTTACGATTACTGCTGATCCGGTGATTGTTTTCTCATCGGCCTGGTTGAACAGTACCTTAACGCCGTTGACCTTACCATCCTGTACGGTAAGTTCCTTCACATCCGCATTTACGAAGAGGGGAATCCCTTGCTCCTGAACGTTTCTCACGAGTCCTGCAACCAGGTATTGTCCGACTGCAGAGCCGTCTTCCGGACGGTGGGTACGCTTCTCTTTCATTCCGCCGGTGATCGTAATATTATTCAAACGGATTCCGATTGAATCCAGCCAGTCAATGGCACTTGCGGAATTGTCCACGAAAAAGCGGAGCAGCTCCTTGTTGTTCGTATCATGGCCGCCTGCCATAGTCTCTTCATAGAACAGATCATTGGTGTCCTCGATGCCCTGCTCCTTCTGGAACTTCGTCTGCGAAGCGTTCATACCCGAGGAGGATTTGGTGGTGTTACCGCCGGCAACCGGCATTTTCTCCAGAACGACCGGGTTCATGCCGTTTGCTTTGGCTTCCAGCGCCGCAGACATTCCTGCCCCGCCCGCACCGACAATGATGATGTCATATTTATCTTTTAACTGATCGTACGGTGTATAGCTCGCTTCGGACGCTCCCGATACGGCTTCAGCTGTCTCTTTAGGTGCAGTGGTTGCTGCAGGTTCTGTGGTTGCGCTGTTCTTGCCCTGGCTCTCATTGACACTTCCGTTAGCATTGCTGTTACCGCAGCCTGCGATAACCAGCATGACGGAAAAAACGAGTATAAGAGTCGCTGCTAATCTCTTTTTCATAGTAACGCTTGCCCCCTTGTGCATATTTTCACAATAATCATAGCGGCAAACAGGCCGTACTTGGAAGCTTACGTAATTAAAGAAACCGTTTAGTAATTAAAGTAACTGAATTTGCGTGGACGAGTCTATAGATTTATAATTGGGACTTACACAATCGTATGACTAGGAGGAACAGAACCATGGAAAAAAGCAAAAAATATATGCTTGCCGGCGCAATCCTGACAGCAGCAGGTGTTTCTCTAATGACCTATACAGCCAACCGCTACACTTCATTCAAAAAAGTGGTGGCCAGAACCATCCGGCTGGAAGACATCGCCTCACTTGAAATTACCCGTCTGTCCTCTGTTCCCGGCGAACAGAAGGATATTGTGGTTACTGAACCTGAGGCTATCAAACAAATATGTGAGGATTTCGCTGACGTCAAATTAATGAAATCAGCACGGAATGTAAGCACCGACAACAAATACAGCTATTATATTACCATCGTACAGGCTGACCGGAAGCAGCGGTTTGATATCATTCTGAAGGGCAAGCAGCATATGATTATTTACGATAACGATATGAACAACCCGCATTTAAAGGCTTATAAGATTATGGGTTCATTCCAGCCGCAGGCGTTGAAACTGGCTTTTGCCTAATTAGTGCAGCTGCATGCGAAACGGTATAACTGATGCTGTAGATAGCGTGCCCTGGTCAAACTATCAGGCGTACGCTATCGCTCCAGCAGTTCTTATCCTTAAAATCCTGCTCAAAATACAACATTTCATTTATATTATCTTCCATAATCGAAAAATGTTGTATAAAAGGCAGCAATTCTCCTCTTTTAAGTGTTCTAGCAGGTCAATTCTTGTATTTTGTACAACATTCCTCCCTAACACCCTGGTATACATAAACCCAAGTTGTAATTCGTACAACATATCGGATACATCGCTTCACTAATGATGAATGAAGTGAATTCTATTCTCCCGCCAAGCAACTGATTGGTTAGTGGGGAGTAAAGTGTGGTCAAAAAAAGGACCCGAAGGTCCCCCTAACGCTCTGTCCGCTTATAAATATCTACTTATAAGTTCATGTCCCTCCGGCTTCACCTTGTACATATACACCGGTCTGCCTACCGCACCGTAGCTGAGCTCCATCTCCAGAATGCCTGCCTCAGTCAGAAAAGCCAGATATTTGCGGACGGATATCCGCGAGATCGGTGCGTGGCTGCTGATATCTTCAGTGGAGAATACCGGGCTCTGCAGCCGGTTGATCGTACTCCAGATACTCTCTAGCGTGCCTTCTGTAAGACCTTTCGGTAAAGTTAGCACCGAAACTTTGTCTTCTTCTGCCTCGTGAACGGAATGGCGCAGCAGCTTATCCAGCTGTTCCTGGCTCAGATGCTCCTTATGCATTAGCTGAAAGTTCTCACGGTATGCCGACAAAGCCGCTTGAAAACGGGCAAACTCAAATGGCTTGATCAGGTAATCCACCGCCCCGTTCTGCAGCGCTTTACGGATACTGGCATTATCACTGGCCGCGGAAATCACAATAATATCCACCTTGCTCCCCTGCTCCCTTAGAGAGGACAGCAGCTGCAGACCGCTTGTATGGGGCATATAGATATCCAGCAGCATGAGATCGATGTCCTGGCCGGCCAGCATCTTCAAAGCCTCATCTCCTGAAGCGGCCCAGCCCGCGAACTCGAAGCCCTGAATCTGTTCGAGATAATGGCGGTTAAATTTCGCAACCATTGGGTCATCTTCTACAATCAGCACTTTAATGTTCATAGATTCTCCTCACCCTTTGCAGCGTATGGCACATCAACGATAAATGTGGTTCCCGGTCCGTCATTGGCGGCAATGTGCAGATGTCCCTGCAGTTTGTCCACGCTCTTCCTGACCAAATACAGCCCGATTCCCCGGTGTTCCCCCTTGGAGGAGAAGCCCTGGGCAAAAATCTGTTCCCGGAGCGCTTCCGGAATCCCCGGGCCGTTGTCGCTAACCTCACACAGCAGCCGCCCCTTTTCATAGTGAAAAGCAAGTTCAATCTGCTTGCTGTTGTGTTCACCTCTGTTATGTTCGCCTCTGCCATGTTCACCCGGCCCGGACCCTCCCAGCGCTTCCATCGCATTATCCAGTAAATTACCGGCAATGGTTATCAGCTCATGAATCACCTGAGGATCTTCAGGCTCCGGCAGATAACATTCTTCCGCCAGCAGCAGTTCAATTCCCGATTCGCGCGCCCGGCTCAGCTTCCCCAGCAGAAAACCCGCCATAACCGGGTCCTTAATCTGTCTCGTGATGGCCCCGATCTCCTTCTGGTAGTTACTTGCTGTTCCCAGAATATACTGCTGCAGTTCATCATACAGGCCCATATGCGTCATGCCCATAATGACATGGAGCTTGTTCATGAACTCGTGGGCACCCGCCCGCAGAGCATCTGCATAGACAGAAATACCCGACAGCCGTTCCGCCAGCACTTCCAGTTCAGTCTTGTCGCGAAACGTCGCTATGGCTCCGGCAATCTCACCGTCCACGCGGACCGGCAGGCTGCTTACGAGCAGTGAGATGCCGCCCAGCTCCAGTTCCTGGTCCTGCCTGCCTTCCCCGCTGGCCAGCACATGCTCCAGACGCAGCTCCGGCCAGTAATCGGCGATCTGACGGTTTACGACAGCTCCGGTAATCCCTGCCGCCTTGAGGAGCCGGTGCGCCTCCATATTGATAAGTGTGATGCGCCCTTCCTGGTCAATTGCAATAATCCCCTCGCGGATCGATTCCAGCATGGCGCTGCGTTCCTGCAGGAGCTTAGAAATATCCGCCGGTTCCATGCCGAACATCATCTGCTTGATTCTCCTGGCCAGAACAAACGCCCCACCGGCTCCAAGCAGAGCCCCTGAGACCAGAATGGCAATAATCGTCCATTCGTTCTGCCGGACCAGACGCTCGACCCGGTCCATAGACAATCCAGCTACCACGACACCGAGCTGATGTCCTCTTCCGTCATAGACCGGCACAAATGCCCGCAACGAGTTTCCGAGCGTCCCCGTTCCTTCAGAGATACTCTCTTGTCCGCGAAGCGCAGCCTCCTGCCCGCCTCCTACAAAAGGCAGCCCGACCTTGGAGGCATCCGGATGCGAATAGCGGATGCTGTTCATATCCATCACCACGACAAACAAAATATCATTGCGGCGTGTAATCTTGGAGGTATAGGCTTGAATCCCCTTGCTGTCCCCTTCGCTTAAGCCTTCTGACAGCAGCGGCATTAATGCAATCGTGCGGGCAATCGTAACTGCTTTATCCTCCAGTGCATGCCGGGTCTGCGGAATAATCAGATTACTGAATATAATATATAAGACCAGTAGAACCAGAAATACTACAGCAGATACCATCACCGCTACCGTTGTCCTTAGGCTGTAGTTTTTTTTCTTGGCCAAGGGTATAGCTCCCTCCTCTTCCATGAACCTTAAGAATGCTCAAGCCCCGCCCCCCTGCTTCAGCAACCGCCGCAGCACCAGCCAGCCGCCCAGCGGTGCCGTACCCAGCAGCAGCATAAGCAGAGTGACAGCCTGCGGGGACTGATTGACCGAGAGCACTGCGATGAACATAAACAGGCCTATCAGCCGCCCGGTCATCAGGCTCAGCTCTCTAAGCACAACCAGTTCCACCCGTTTGGCGGCACTTTCTTCGGATACACCCATCAGGTCGAAACTCGTAGAAGTCATCGGCAGCATGTAGAGCGGGATGCACAGCGAGGTTCCAATACCCATAATAAGCAGAGTGGTGTAATTCACCTTCCACAGAAGCGGCAGAATGAAAGCGACCAGCAGCAGACTTCCGGCCAGCATCCCCTTGAAACGGGTACCGGGCTTGAACCATTTACCCGCCGCATAGTAGCTGATCAACGAAACTGCCGAGGTTATCAGCGCGAACTGCCCAAGCTTACTCTCCTCCCGGGCCGCAATGTAGACCAGCAATCCGATCAGGAACGAAAATACGCCCTCCCGTACTCCCTGGAACATTAGCGCAGCCGCAGCCGGCCGCCATGGGCTCTCCTTGCGGCTAAGCTCGCGCCATGGCTCCAGCCACAGGTAGGTTCCGCCGCGCGGCCGCTTCTCCAGCCCGAAGCTGAGTACAGCAGCCACTCCATAGATGCAGAGCGATAGAATAAATACGATACGATATCCGCGCTCTCCCTGCCAGTGGGAGATCAGCACCCCGGACACCCACGGACCCACAATGCCCGTCAGCGAACCCAGCAGCCCCATCCAGCCGTTGAAGAAATCACGGTTGCCCGCCTCGGTAATCTCAAAGAAAACAATATTAAAGGCCAGCCAGTAGAACCCGATCGAGAGTCCGAGAATGAGTCCCAGCGGCCAAATATAATGTACAGCGTCTCCGCGCAGCCAGAGCACCAGCAAATAAAAAAAGCCCGAAACGGCAATTCCCAGCCGCAGGGCATTCATTTTGTTATGCTCCTTCACCCATTTGCCGCCCAGCCAGAAGCTTAAGCCGACTGCGATTTGCTGGGCAACCGTAAACCAGCCGATCATCGTGAAGTTCTGACGGCTTTTCCACAAATACACATTCAAAAAAGTACCTGCCAGCACTGTAGCCAGCAGGTAGAGCCCGCCCACGGCAAGCAGCAGCGCTGCCTGGTTCCGTAATAAACCTCTCATGCTATACCTCCCTGCTATTCTGGACACCTCATGTATAACTAACATGTCCAAATCGCAGGGAAAGCATGAATCCGAAGCTTACTGAGGTGCAGTGCTAAGATTGCGCACAAGCTGGATACGGTCTTCCTGCGCCAGACTGTGCTGCACATGGAAGCAGGAAGGACACACGAACAGATTCAGCGAGAAGGGCGGTTTCAGTACGGCTCCGCCGCCCAGCGCTTCCGGCGTTGCCGGGGTAAATCCGCTTACCTGCTGCGTGCCGGAGTGGATCATCAGCTCATGGCATTGCGGACATTCCGGCGCTTCCAGCTGTGCAGCCAGAATGGACGAGACACTCTGCTCATAACGCGTCAGATCATAATCGTCGCCGAACTGGACCAGGGTGTTGAAAATAGGTACGACACTATCCTTATCGTCGTCATCCCATAAATTCTCGTCACCGGCCTCTTCCTCGCCGGAAGCATCCTCAGCCACCAGCTCTTCATCTTCCAGATCATCCGCCCCGATAGTAACCGTGCGGTAACCGCTAAGCTCATTATTGCAATGAGGACAGGTATCCTCCGGACCAAATTCCTCATCCCATACAATCTCGGTATGGCACCAAGGACATACTGTCGTTTCCATCTGTATAATCTCCTTCGTTCCTCACATAAGGTTCAGTTAATTGTTAAATAAATGATGCCGGCCGCTATAAACGCCAGAGCGGAAAAGAACAGAACCCGAACGAGAATCTTCATAATTTCCTGCTCCCTATTTCAAAATATAGCGGCGCCGATGACATAGGACAATGAAACGGAGATCAGCAGCGCTGTCAGTCCCACGGCCCGGTTATCCGCGGCAATCTCGTCATCAATCGAAAATACGGGGGTGAGAAATTCAAACAGAAAGTAAGCCAGCAGCAGCAGCAGGAAACCTACAACCGACCATTTCATGGTCTCATAGATCGATGCTCCCGCTTCAATGCTGAAGCGCAGAATATTGCAGATTCCGAAGATTTTGCCTCCGGTTGCCATGGCTACGGCCACATTCCCCTTGCGGATTTCTTCCCAGCAGTTATATTTAGTCACCATTTCAAAGAAGGACAGGAATACCACCAGGCCCAATATGGCCACAGTGAAGTAGCCGAGCAGCGCTCCCAGCGGGTGATCCAGCAAAAGATCAATATTTTCTTGCATAACTCTCCCTCTTTCTGCCGGATCTACTGCAGTTCAGCTACCGTCACGCCTGCGCCGCCTTCGTTGTAATTCCCAAGCCGGTAGCTTTTGACATGCTTATGCTTGCGCAGATACTCCTGTATCCCTGTCCGCAGGACTCCCGTACCTTTACCGTGAATGATCGAGATCTGCCCAAGATTACCGAGGAACGCTTCGTCGATGAAGCGGTCGGTCTCCATGATGGCTTCTTCCAGATTGGCCCCGCGCAGATCGAGCTCGGTGCGGACATTCTCATCGCGCGTGCGTTTGACTGTCGTGGCCCGGCGCAGTGCCGGCGGAGGTGCATCCGGTGCGGAGGCCAGGAACTCCAGATCACTAAGGTTGACCTTCATCTTCATGATGCCGAACTGCACAACGGCTTCCTTGGCACCGCTCAGCTCTACAACTAGGCCCTTCTGGTTCACATTCGCCACCTTGACTTCATCCCCGGGCTGAATCTTCCGCGGCGCCTTAGTGGCAGTGCGGGTGACAACCTTCTTACGCGGTGCAGGCTCCGCTTCATCCAGTCTCCGGCGCGCTTCGATCAGCTTGTGCTCCTTGACGGACGCCCCTTCCTCCATCGCCAGGCGGCGGAGGTCGCTGATGATCTCCTCGGCCTCCTTACGCGCCTTGGCGAGGATATCGCCGGCATCCTTCTCCGCCTTCTCCAGGCGTTTGTCGCGCTGGCCTTCCAGCTTCTCCAGCTCCAGCTGCTGCCGCTTGCGGAATTCTTCCGCTTCACGGCGCAGGCCCTCGGCCCGTATACGCTCATTCTCGGCAGTGAGACGGTTCTCTTCGAGTGACGCAATCATGTGCTCCACGCGCATGTCTTCTTCCTTGACTTCGCCGCGCGCATGCTCAAGAATAGCATTCGGCATCCCCAGACGCTCGGCAATGGCGAACGCATTGCTTCGTCCCGGCACGCCGACTAACAGCCGGTAAGTAGGACTCAGACTCTGCACATCAAATTCCATACTGGCATTGATGACACCTGCACGTTCATAAGCATAAGCCTTCAGTTCACTGTAATGCGTAGTTGCCACCATCCGGCATTCGGTACGGTGGATATTCTCCAGAATGGCAATTGCCAGAGCTGAACCTTCCGCCGGATCTGTACCTGCTCCAACTTCATCGAGCAGGATCAGACTCTTCGGAGTCATCCGCTTCAGAATGGAGATAATATTGGTCATATGGCTGGAGAAGGTACTCAGACTCTGCTCAATGCTCTGCTCATCGCCAATGTCGGCATAGATCGCATCGAAGACACACATCTGGCTGCCTTCCTCTGCCGGAATGAACAACCCCGACATCACCATCAGGCTGAGCAGGCCAATCGTCTTCAGCGTAACCGTCTTACCGCCTGTGTTCGGACCGGTCACAATGATTGAGCTGTAGTGGTTCCCCAGCTCCACATCTAGCGGCACGACCTGCTCTGCAGGGATAAGCGGATGGCGCCCTTTGCGCAGGCGCAGATATCCGCGGTCATTCATACGCGGCTGGGTAGCCTTCATATCGCGTGCCAGACGCGCTTTGGCGAAGATGAAATCCAGTTCGCCGAGAATATCGATATCATAAGCCATCTCTTCCGCAATATCGCCCACGAGTGCGGTCAGGCGGTGCAGGATGATCTCGATCTCCCGCTCCTCCCGCAGCCGTGTCTCGCGCAGCTTGTTATTCATCGCCACAATCGATTCCGGCTCAATGAACAGCGTCGCCCCGGAGCCGGACTGATCATGCACAATGCCGCCGAAATGGGCACGGTACTCTGCTTTGACCGGAATGACAAAACGGTCACCACGGATCGTCACAAGCTGATCCTGCAGCATCTTCGATACCGAAGAAGAGCGGATCATGGAATCCAGCTTCTCGCGGATCCGGGTCTCACCGCCGCGAAGCTCACGGCGGATAGAGGCCAGTTCCGTACTGGCCGAATCCATGACGTCCGCATTCTCGTCAATACACTGGCGGATGGCATCCTCCACATGCTTCTGCTCAGACAGCAGATCGCTCTGTGCGAACAGCATAGGAATCTTCTCATCCTCATGCATCGCCCCGAGGAACCGTTTCACTCTGCGTGCTCCGCCAATCGTATTGCCGACAGAGAGCAGTTCAGTGGTACCCAGCATCCCGCCGATCGAAGCGCGTTTCAGCGCGGGCTTGATGTCAGTCACACCGCGGAAGGAAGGAATGCCCTTCAGCCGGTCGACATTAGCAGCTTCATCCGTAGCCTGCAGGAGCAGCTTCACCCCTTCGAAATCCCCGGAAGGCTTCAGCAGCTCAGCGGTGAGCCGGCCCATCGGCGTCTGTGTATACTGCATCAATTTATTTAAAATCTTGCGATATTCAAGCGTATGCAAAATTTTGTCGTCCAATTACCGTCACAGCTCCCTTCATAGATGGTTACATTATACCTAATTTATCCCGGTTTCGCTATTTGGGTATGATTTCTGGGCATAGAAAAGCGGCTGAGGGCCACAATAACAACGCACATATCCTTACGCGAACGCCAAAGGAGGTTAGTTAGGTGAGATTCTTAGGTCATGTGGTACGTTTCGTGGTCGCGGCAATCGTTCTGATGGTGGTCGGCTGGATTGTCCCGCAATTCACGGTTGGAGGGTTCTGGAGCGCACTCATGCTTGCGCTGGTTATCGCTCTGCTCGGCTGGGTTGTTGAGGGCATCTTCGGCAAAAAAACAACGCCCTTCGGCCGCGGTATCGTCGGCTTCCTGGTCAGCGCCCTGGTCATCTGGATTGCCCAGTTCATTGTGAGCGGGGTCAGTGTCACCATTCTCGGAGCGCTGCTCGCAGCCCTGGTCATTGGTATTATCGACCTCTTCCTGCCGGTATCCACTCCATTTGAAGCGGGTAAATAACGCTCCTCTGCCGCGCGCAGACAACGAAACCCCCAATCCCGGATTATACCGGACGCTGGGGGTTTTTTGTAAATAAAAAATTTTTAAAAATAATATTTACGCATAGGACACAATCGGACCGCCGTCATGGGTGACAGCAGCAGTGACGACAGCATTTTTACCGCCCCGTTTGGCCGTATACAGCGCATCGTCGGTCTTGCGGAACAGCATCTCCTTGCCGTCCCCAAGCTGATAATTGCAGAATCCGATACTGACCGTTATCGGCTTACCTCCGGCATAGGGATGCTCCATTGCGGCAATGTTCACCCGCATCTCCTCGACGGAAGCGTAGGCTTCCTGAAGGCTTTTTTCCGTAAAAATCACCGCAAACTCTTCACCGCCGTATCTTGCCGCGAAATCATTCAGCCCGATCAGACCGTTCACCTTCGCAGCCACCTCCTTGAGCACGAGATCGCCGACCCAGTGTCCGTACGTATCATTCACACGCTTGAAGTTGTCGATATCAAACAGCGCCAGCTGCAGCCTGAGCCCGTTGCTCTCGCATTGCTCCAGCAGGGAGTCGAGATATTCATGAAAGGTTTTGTGATTGTACAGGCCGGTAAGCGCATCGATCTTCAGCAGCTTGTCAGAAATCGCCCGTTCCACCATCAGCCCCTGCTCCGACTTCGTCAATTGCTCTAGATACTCGCGGGTCTCACGGGCCCGGATAATGACCGCCTGCGCCATCACGGCGAACACAATAAACACACATTCCACCATCAGAAACTCCAGCAGCGGCTTGTCCAGCAGCGGCCGCTCAAGCCCGAAATAAATCCCGCTATAGAATATTGTGCTGAATACCCCCAGATAGTACAGCAACCGCTGGTCGAAATAGATCAGGGCAATCATAATCGGCATCATAAGGGTCATCTGGGCACCGTCTACAAAAGGCTCCAGCACAAAATACATCAGATAAGAAACAATGAATCCGCAGATCACGACGGCCTGCTTATGATAATGAAGGGCCATACGCAGCCAAATCTCGGCAGCAGCCATAGCTGTAATGATCATCAGATTGCAAGCAATGAATAAGTGGCCCTTACTGGGGATGAGGATGGTCTTAGTCTCAGCGGAGTGGGAGGACAGCATAAAAATAAATTGGGCAGCCAGCATACAGAGCACAATAATCCAGTACCCGTTTAATATTCTGCGGTGCCATTTCTCCGAACTTATCGATTCATGGGCTATAATAATGTGGATCCCCTACTTCTAACCAAATAATATGAGCTTTCATTATACTAGCTTTAATTATAATAAATTTTAATTGTTTTTGCATCATATTTTTGCAATTTTCGACAAACTTTGGAGTGAGCTTCGGGTCAAACAAATTCTCACAGATTATCCAAGACAACCATCCGGATTTGAGCTATGCTATGGTCACCTGTTATCCAAACTCATTACACAACTTTTAGGAGGATGCATATGATCAGGAAGACGGCTATTCTTTGTTCTATTGTGTTTGCACTTATACTTACGGCTTGCGGATCTAACAGCAGCAGCAATTCTGACAGCGTTGACAACGCAGCGGCCGGGACCAATCTTACGGCGGAAGAAGAACTCGTTATTACAGCAACTAACTACAGCTTTGACCAGAAAGAATACCACCTGAAGAAGGGCGTACCTGTCAAAATCACCTTCAAAAATGAGAGCGGCAACCACGGCATTCTTGTGCCTGAGATGAAGCTGCGGCTGGACGCCAAGGATTCCTCCCGGGTCATTCTCCCCGAGGAGGCCGGAACCTTCGAGGTGACCTGCGCGATCATGTGCGGCTCCGGCCACAGTGAGATGAGCGCCAAGATTATTGTCGAATAAGCAGCTCTATATGTACAGCAAAAAGCCGGCCAGGGACAACCATGGGACTGATCCCATTGTCCTTGACCGGCTTATTGGTTGTTCTGCTGAAACTTGTTGCCCGGCTAAAGCTGCTGCTACTTCACACCCTTGCTGCGGCCGGAAATATCCAGCCAGACGGCAATGACCAGAATCGAGCCTTTGACGACATATTGCCAGAAGGATTCCAGTCCCATCAGCGACATCCCGTTATCAAGCGAGGTCATCACCAGCGCCCCGATAATGGCGCCGATGACTGTGCCGGCTCCGCCCATCAGTGAGGTGCCCCCGATGACACAGGCGGCGATAGCGTCCATCTCCGCCATATTACCGGCAGTGATGGTAGCCGAAGCCAGGCGGGAAGTCAGCACGATGGCGGCGATCGAACCGAGCAGTCCGCTCAGCACGAAGATCAGCATCGATTTGCGCTTGATGTTAATGCCGGAGAGGCGCGCAGCCTCAATATTGCCGCCTATCGCATAGATATGACGGCCGAAGGTGGTCTTGGTCGAGAGGAAATAGAAGATGGCCGCCAGGACAATTACGAATATAATCGGGAACGGAATGCCCTTATAGTTGTTCATTACGGCTACAAAAACCACTACCAGCAGAGCGAGTCCTGTTATCTTGGCGATGTCGAGGCCTAGCGGGGCGATGGCGAAGCCGTATTTCTTGCGGGAGCGGCGTTTATTGAATGCGCTCAAGAGCAGCAGAGCCACCGCGATTACACCCAGAATGATTCCGAAGCCCGGGGCAAAATAAGCATTGCCGAGCAGGGCCAGCACCGGATCGGACACCGGAATGGTCATCGACTCGGTCACGCCCATCAGCACGCCACGGAACACCATCATCCCCCCGAGGGTGACGATGAAGGCGGGAATCATTTTATATGCCACCAGCCAGCCCTGAATCAGGCCCAGCACCGCACCAGCAGCCAGTGTGCCAAGAATGACTACGATAGCCGGCAGCTCCAGCCAATTGCTGAGTATAGCCGCCATCCCGCCGGTCAATCCGACAATGGAGCCGACCGACAGATCGATATGCCCTGCCACGATGACCAGCACCATGCCGATGGCCAGAATAGAGGTCACCGACATCTGTGTGAACAGATTAGACAGATTCCGTGAGGTCAGGAAGGTCGGACTCAGCACTCCGAACAAGACCCAGATCAGAATCAATGCGCCAATCATCGTGTACGCACGCATATCCATTTTGCCGAACAAGCCGCTTAAGCGCGATCCTCCGGCAGACGGAACCGCTTCAGGTTCCTTAAGCTCTTTTTGCAGCTGCATCTCTATCTACCTCCCGTAGCGGCCAGCATAATATTCTCCTGCGTTGCTTCCCGCCAATCATATTCCCGCACAAACTGCCCTTCACACATCACCAGAATCCGGTCGCTCATGCCGAGCACCTCCGGAAGCTCCGAGGAGATCATAATAATGGCCACTCCCTGCTCCACCAGTTGGTTCATCAGATTATATATTTCGTACTTCGCCCCGACATCGATTCCCCGGGTGGGTTCGTCCATAATCAGAATTTTGGGGCCACTCATCAGCCATTTGCCGATGACCACCTTCTGCTGGTTCCCCCCGGACAGTGTGCCTACCTGCGTCTCCAGCGAAGCTGTTTTGGTCTTCAGATCCTGCACATACCGTTCTGCCCACTTGATTTCCTCATTCTCATTGATGACTCCCAGCTTTGCGACTTTGCCCAGTGTGGCTAACGTGGTGTTTCTTTTGACATCCATCCCCATGACCAGTCCCTGGCGTTTACGGTCTTCCGTCACCAGGGCAATGCCCGCCTTGATCGCATCGGCTATGGAACGGATCTTAATGGGTTGCCCTTCGATCAGTACAGTCCCTTCGGCCCGGCCTCCATAGGCACCGAACAGGCTGCTGACAAGCTCCGTGCGTCCTGCCCCCATCAATCCGGCAATCCCCAGAATCTCACCCTCACGGAGTGTAAAGTCAATATCACGGAGCACCTTCTGCTGGCGCTTCTCCGGGTGCCACACATTATAATCCCTGACCTCAAGCACCTTCTCCCCGGGCGAATGCTCCACCCGCGGATATCTCTCCGTAAGCTCACGTCCAACCATTAGGGAAACAATCTGGTCGTCATTTGTCTCCTTGCGGTCAAGTGTAGCTACCGTCCGCCCGTCGCGCAGCACTGTGATGGAGTCAGCCAGCGCGAATACTTCCGGCATTTTGTGGGAGATATAGACACAGGTAACCCCCTCCCGCCGCAGCTGGTTCAGAATGCCCATCAGGATGGACACCTCACTCTCGGTCAGGGCTGCCGTCGGTTCATCCAGAATAAGGATCTTGGTATGCTTGGAGAGTGCCTTGGCGATCTCCACCAGCTGCTGCTGGCCGATCCCGAGATTGCCGATCTTCGTGTCCGGCGGCAGATTCAACCCGACCTTCTTGAGCCACAGTGAAGCCTGATGGTACAGCTCATTCCACTGGATCGCCCCCCGCTTCACCGGCTCTGCCCCCAGAAAGATGTTCTCGCCGACCGTCATTTCCTTCACGAGCGCCAGCTCCTGGTGAATGATCGCAATGCCGGCCTGCTCCGCATCCGTTATTCTATGAAAAGACTTCTTCTCCCCATTGATCAGTATTTCCCCGCCATACGTCCCCGCAGGGTACAGCCCGCTCAGCACCTTCATCAGTGTGGATTTACCGGCGCCGTTCTCACCGCATAATGCGTGAATCTCCCCTTGCTTGACCTTGAAGTTCACATGGTCCAGCGCCTTAACACCGGGGAAGGTCTTGCTGATCTCCACCATTTCAAGTACATTCATGCCTGCCGTTCCTCCTTCCGGCCCTTAAACCTGCAAGCAGATGCGGTAGCGCCACAGGCGCCGCATCTGCTTGCAGGACAGGCCGCCCTTATTGTTTCGGCCACTGGTCCTTCGGAACATTCTTGTAGACATCCTCAAGCTTGTGGAAGCCGTCCTTGATCAGTACATCCAGGTTATCCTTATTGACCGCCAGCGGATCGAGCAGCACTGAAGGAACATCAATTTTACCGTTGTTAACTGACTTTTCAGTCGAAATACTTTCGCCTTTAGCCGCTGCTATTGCCATTTCCGCAGCTTTCGTTGCAATCGCGTTGATCGGCTTGTAGACCGTCATCAGCTGCGTGCCTTCGGCGATGCGCTGCACAGCCGCAAGGTCAGCATCCTGGCCGGATACCGGTATTTTGCCGGCCATGCCCTGTGCTGTGAGTGCCTGGATAGAACCGCCGGCAGTCCCGTCGTTGGCAGCTACCACTCCTTGAACATCATTATTGTTCGCGGTCAGCGCATTCTCCATATTCTTGAGCGCTTCTTCCGGCTTCCAGTCCTTGGAGAACTGGTCGTAGACAATTTTGATGTCGCCTTTCTCTTCAAGCGGCTTCAGGATATTCATGGCCCCTTCTTTGAACATATGGGCATTGTTATCCGTATCTGCACCGCCGATATAGACGATATTGCCTTTAGGAGCCTTATCAATGACCGCCTGAGCCTGGAATTCTCCGACACGCACGTTATCAAACGAGATATAATAGTCTACCTCGGCATTATTGATCAGACGGTCATAGGCGATGACCTTGATGCCTTCCTTGTGAGCCTTCTCAACGATCGGAGCCGTTGCTTCCGCGTTATGGGCAATAACCACAAGCACATCCACGCCTTGAGAGATCAGCTGTTCCGCCTGGCTTAGCTGGGTAGCGTCATCGCCGTTTGCAGCCAGCACCTTCACTTCACCGCCAAGCTCCTCCACTTTTGCCGTGAAGATATCCCGGTCCTTCTGCCAGCGTTCTTCCTTCAAGGTATCCATCGACATGCCGATGACAATTTTGTCCCCGTCCTTCGCAGCGCCGGATGTCTCCTGCTTCTGATTGTCACCGTTTGAGACCACTCCGCAGCCCGCCATTGACGCTGCCAGTACTAATGCTGCCATCCCCAGTGAAATTGCTCTTCCGTATTTTCTCACTCTGCCCTACGCCCCTTTTCATTAGCCATATATTTGATTGCGCTTACAAAAAAAGTGTAGCACGGATCATCCGCCCCAGGAGCCGCTATTCCCAGCACTTTCTTGCCTTCCGCCTGCATTCCGTTATCCTCTGCTGTAATGTAATTCTTCCCGGCCGCTTTCATAGGATAATCCGGGGATGAAGCACAAAAAAGTCCTTGCTCTATCAGCAAGGACCCTGCTTCTCATGCTGCTGCCGGAATTCGCTTGGCGTCATGCCTGCTGCTTTTTTGAAGACCCTGCTGAAGTAATTCGGGTCCTTGTAGCCTACCTCATAACAAATCTCCTTAAGGTTCAGCTGATCTCCGGCGATCAGGCGCTTCGCTTCGTTAATTCTTAGCCGTGTGATGTAATCAATGAAGGTTTCGCCCGCATGCTGCCGGAACAATTTGCTGAAATAATGCGGGCTTAAATTCACATACTCAGCCGTCTGCTCCATGGAGATATCCTCTTTATACTTCTGGCTGATGTAGAGCAGCGCCCGCTGATGGACATGGGAACGGTTATGCTCCTGTTCTTGCTCCAGACTGTGGAGCAGCCGCTCCAGCCAGGATTCTGCGCTCAGCCTGAGGGAGGCCGGGTCTTCCGCCGCACTTAAGGAAGCGAGGATC
This sequence comes from Paenibacillus borealis, assembly GCF_000758665.1. Taxonomy (NCBI): domain Bacteria; kingdom Bacillati; phylum Bacillota; class Bacilli; order Caryophanales; family Paenibacillaceae; genus Paenibacillus; species Paenibacillus borealis. The sequence continues at coordinate 2,370,879 of NZ_CP009285.1, read as the reverse complement.
TCCGCTCCTGCTGCAGAATGAACCCCTCTGGCGAGGAACAGCAGCAGCCCGGTCACCTCTCCCCGTACCACGGGCAACGGCCGCTCGCCGTCTTGCTCGAAATAGGCATACAACATACTGAAACGCTCTAACGCTTCCTGCTTGCTCCGCTGCAGCAGGGCATCCAGCAGCCGCTTCTCCTCATCCAGGGATACGGCCGTCTGCCCGGAGCTATGGATGATATCATCATAGTGGTGCACGCTGAAGGAATCATGGTGATCCGCACAGACCCGGACCGCTTCCCGGTAGGAACGGCTGAGCCCGTCCCAGCCCTCACGGATCGAGCCGATGCCGATGCTGACCGGCAGCCCGAACCGCTGCTCCATCAGTGTACGGAGCCGCTCCCCCCAATCCATGGAGCTGACACGCTGGGAGTAACCCGTCCGCCCGGGCGGCAAGGGGATGAACAGCGCCAGCTGATGGCCGATCAGCGGCCCTGCCAGACAGCCGAGACCCGCTTTGGCAAACTGCTTGACCGTCTCATAAATTTCGCGCTTGGCCTGCTGGAATTCCTCCCAGGCTGCACCCGAATGCCGGGGGAACGACAGCACCATCGCGTAGCCTTTGCTCCACTGCAGCTCCAGCAGGCCGGCCAGCTGTTCCAGCTCCAGACCCTGCACATGCTCCAGCATGAGCATCAACGTCAGCTCGTTCTCGGCCAGCGGCAGCAGATGCGCCAGCTTCTCCTGCAGCTCCAGCTGCTCATTCCGGCGGCGCTTCTCCTCCTGAATCACAGCAATCGCCTGTTTCAGTACATCTGCCACTTCCTCCCGCCTGGCCGGCTTTAGCAGATAATCACGCACCCCCAGCAGCAGCCCTTCCTTGGCGTAGGAGAAGTAATCATGAGCGGTAATCATCACAATCTGCGCGGACGGAAGCTTGGAGAGAATCTGCCGCACGGCCTCCAGTCCCTGGATGCCCGGCATCTTAATGTCCATGAATATAATATCAGGCCGGTGCTCCTCCGCCAGCTGAATGGCTTTCCGCCCGTTCTCGGCATGCAGAAATTCAAATTCATCCGGGAAAATATGCCGGATCATCAGCTCCAGCCCTTCCCGTTCCAGCGCCTCATCATCGGCGATAAGCAGTCTGTACATGTTATCTATCTCCTTTCTTTATCTGTGGATCAGGCGGATCAGGCGGACGGGCGGAATGGTACTTTGAACAGCACCGCCGTCCCCTGCCCCTCACTGCTGTCGATCTCGATCAGCTGCTGCCCGTCAAAGAACAGATGCAGCCGTTTGAATACATTATGTGTACCCAGTCCGGTGGATTGGCCTTTGCCGCTGAAATGCGGAGCTTCCTCCTGAATAGATCCCATCAGCCTCGCTACGGTCTCCCGGTTCATGCCCACACCATTATCGCTGATCTCTATCTCTACAAGTCCGTTGCGGTAGCGGATCGCCAGTGAGAGCACTGCTCCTTCCTCCATTTGCTCCAGCCCGTGGACAAAAGCATTCTCGAAGATCGGCTGGAGGGTCAGACAGGGAATCATTCCGCCGAGCGCCTGCTCATCAATATCCATCACGAAGGCGATCCGGTCACGAAAGCGGGCCCGCTGAATGTTAATATACTCGTTCACATGCTCTACTTCCTCACGCAGCGGTACAGCCTGGTCGAGCTTCTGGAGGTTATACCGGAGCAGGCGGGATACCGATACGGTCAGATCGCTGGTCCTCGCCGCCCCTTCCAGATAAGCCAGCTTGGCGATGGAATTCAGCGTGTTGAACAGAAAATGCGGATTGATCTGGCTCTGCAGCATTTTCAGCTCCAGCTCTTTAACCAGCCGGTCCTTCTCTACGCTCTTGATATTCTCCTTCATCAATTCCTGGATATTGTCAATCATCCCGTTGAAAGCCCGGCACAGAATGCTGATCTCATCGTTGTTAACACTCTCCGGCGCTTTCGTATCCATCCGCCCCTTGGAGATTTGCTTAGCGGTTGCCACAAGCCGGCGGATAGGTCCTGTAATGCTCCCGGACAGCCAGACCGCCATACAGATACTAAGCAGCGCAGCTGTAATTACCAGCAGACCCCCCAGCCGGTTCAACTTGTCCGTTGTAGACATAATCTCCGCATATATCGGCTTATACTGGTCAAGTTCAAGGTCAACCAGCTCCTGTGCTTCCTCGCGGATGAAGCGCTGCGTCTGCTCCGCCTCGATATAGGCACCGGCCAGTGTGTTGGAGTCCTGGCCGTCTATCTCAGTAATCATCTGCCCGGCCTGCTCCAGAAACGTATCAATGATATGGCTGTAGTTCATCAGCGGGAGGTTGTTTCCCCCGATTGTTGCCATCCCGTCCAGCTTGCCCCGCAGCTCCTGCACAGCATTCAGATGCTTCTCCACCTCCGGGAAGCTGCCCGCATCCACCTGCATAATGAATCGGTTCAGGGAGCGCATATTCTCCCCTACCTCATAGGATACTTCCTTGTACAGCATGATCCGGTTCATCATCAGGTGGTAGCTCTCCTGCACATTCTTTCCGCTCTCAAACAGCACAAAAGAAACCGAACTCATCAGCAGCACAAGCAGCGGAATGCAGATGAGCAGCTTATGGCGGATACTCATAGGCTCTCTCCCTCCTGCACATTAGACTTGTCCAGCACCTTCACGCTGGTGAAATACTTCGTCTCCAGCTGCATTCCCTGAAAATGCTCATGGAGCAGCCGTACGGACGTAGCCCCCATAAGATAAGGCTGCTGCGCCACTGTGGCCGTGATATCCCCGCGGCTGATGGCAGCCAGGGTCTCTGCCTGGTTATCGAAGCCGATAATCGTCATCGGAAGACGCTTCAGGCTCTTCGAGGCCTGCAGCACACCCAGCGCATCCGTTGAGCTGGTGCCGACCATCACATCAATCTCCGGATGCAGCCGCAGCATGTCGGCGGCCTGCTGGATCGCCTCCATATGCGAGATGTTGGAGCTGCGGACATCCACGATTGCGAGGCCGCTGTAGTTCTTCACAATATTGCTGAGGCCGTTGAGACGCTGAACCTGATTCTTGGCCTGGTCGCTGCCGATGATCACACCTATCTTCCCTTTACCGCCGGTTGTCTGCACCACCATGCGGCCCAGTGCCTCACCAGCTGCGACATTGTCGGTGCCTACATAGGCCAGCCGCCTGCTCGCCGGAGCATCGGTATCTATGGTGATGACCGGAATCCCCCGGTTCACGGCCTTATCGATCACGGGGGTAAACTTCTCGTCGTTCAGCCCCTGCACGATGATCGCATCCGCCTGTGCGGCAATCGCTTTTTCCAGCAGGCTGATCTGCTCCTCCATGTTATTGCGCACCGGCCCGGTGAACTCGATATCAATCCCGTATTTCTCTGCGGCCTCCTTGGCCCCCTTCTCGACCATTTCCCAGTACGGATGGTACCGCTCCTGCTCGATCAGTACAATATGATAGCCGGGGTTATCCCCGCCGGGATGGCCGCTCAATTCCTTGACGATACTGCCCATTCGTGCCGAATGATTGGCAAAGTCTATAAACAGATATGCCAGCAGCAGAAAAAGCACAATGACTCCCGCGCCGCTGACCCATTTTTTATCCATCACGTTCACCTCAATCCACATCCTAACCCGGGCTGTAAACGGTTGCAATACTTAATTTATGAATAAGTTATCATATGAAAACTATGAAACCTATAAATCCTTAATTGTTGCAAGAATTACGTAATCGCAGCCAAAACCACCCGATGGCGAATTAAGCGGCACACCAGTGTTTGAATTGTCTCTACTTGCCTATTACGAAAATCCAAAGGGATTTATCCTTTTGATTTTCTCGTTCTGCCTGCTTCTGGCCGTTTCAAAGGGATTTATCCTTTTGATTTTCTCGTTCCGCCTGCTTCTGGCCGTTTCAAAGGGATTTATCCCTTTGATTTCCTCATTCTGCCTGCTTCGGCGGATTCAGGGGCACTTCTGCTCCTCTTTTCCTCCTATCGCCCGTTTTTGGCGGATTCAGGGGTACTTCTACTCTCTCGAAGGCACATTGTACTCAGTTTTTCGCATACATTCGGCTCATCTACCCTCTCGGAGGCACATTGTATTCGGTTTTTCGCATACATTAGGCCCATCTACTCTCTCGGAGGCACATTGTATTCGGTTTTTCGCATACATTCGGCTCGTCTACCCTCTCGGAGGCACATTGTACTCGGTTTTTCGCATACATTCGGCTCATCTACGCTATCGGAGGCGCATTGTATTCGGTTTTCGCATACATTCGGCTCATCTACTCTGCCTGCCGCTCACATCCCCCTAAACAGCAAAAGAGCTGTTCCAAGCAGCATCCTGCTTACAACAGCTCTTTCGTTAATGCATCCGCCATTCAACTGTCCTGTTCGATCAGTTGAATCCATTCATTATATTCACTCTGCAGCTTGGCATATTCCGCCTGCAGGCTGCGGTGCTCCTGGGAGAGCTTATCCAGCTCACTCTGCTGCAGCTCGAACTGCGCCTGAACCAGACGCAGCTGGCCCTGGACGAGCTCGTAGCTCTCGCCGATCTCCCCAAGCTGCTGCGCGGTCTCACTGCGCGAGCGGCTCACGGATTCCGCCTGAGCTTCAGCTTCCCCGGCTTCCTGCTGCCAGATCTCAATCTCCTCTCGCAGCTTCGCTTCCTGCTCGATCCACTGCTGCTCACGCTGCTGCAGCTCTTCGTACTTCTGCTTCCATGAAGCTTCGTACTCTCGGGTCTCGCGGAGCGCTTCCTGCTGCTCCACCGCCGCTGCGGCAGCTTCTCGGCCCGCTTCGTACAGCTCTTCCAGACGGCGCGCGGATTCCTCGCCCTCGGCTTCCAGCAGTTCATAACGTTCCTTCAGCTGTTCGCCATCCTGCAGAATCTCATCATACTGGGCGATCAGCTCTTCATAACGGCCGCGCAGCGCCGCCAGTTCCTTGCGGGCTGTCTCTGCCTCTTCCTGGTGAAGCTTGCCTTCCCGCTCTGCTTCGGCACGAAGCTGAGCCTCCAGGTCCAGCTGCTGTACCATTCCATCCGCCTGTCCGCGGAGGGTCTCGACTTCACGCTGCAGCGCCGCAGACTTCTCCCCGGCTTCCAGAAGATTCATCTCCAGCTCGCCGATATCCTCCATGTGCTTGTTCGCCAGCTCCTGCCAGGAGCTGGCTTCGAGCGCGGTCCGGTCAAATTCCGCCTGTGTCCGGCTCAGATTGTCCGTCGTCTCCCGCAGAGATTTGCGGAGAGCCGCCGCTTCTTCCTGCGTCAGCTCATAACGCTGGCGCAACCCTTCCAGCTCATCATTCAGCAGACCGCTGAGCTCATTGGCAGTCTGCAGTTCTTCCAGCGCCGCGCTAAGCTTGTCCGCTGTTTCCTGCAGCGCACGGTTAAGTCCCGCCGCTTCTTCCTGCGCCTGCACGTAACGCTGGCGCACTTCTTCAAGCTCTGCGCTATGCAGCTGCCTTTGCTCTGCCGCCAGGCGCAGCTCTTCGCCCAGCTGCTCTTCCCGCTTCAGCACAGCTTCGTACTGCGCAAGCAGCGTCAGCCGCGCATCGCGCTCGCCCTTGAGCCCTGCTTCCGCCGCGCGCAGCCGGGACTGCAGCTGCCCGGTTCCGCCGCGCAGCTCACCAAGCTGCTTCTCCAGCTCCTGAAGCTGCTGCTTGTGTCTGTGCTCCTGCGTCCCTTGGGACTGCCGCAGCTCCTTGTTCTTGGCCAGCTCCTTCTCAAGCGCTTCGCGCTCTCCGCTGAGCTCACTGGTGAGTGCTGCCTTGGTATCGGCGAGCTCCTTGCTCAAGGTTGAACGGATCTCAACAATCTCATTGCCCATAGATTCACGGGTCTGGATCAGTTCCTGCTCCAGCCCCGACAACGTCTCTGCTTTCTCCCGGGTCAGCGTCTCGCGGAGCTGCTCCAGCTCCTGCAGGTGGGCAGCCTTCAGCTCTTCAAGCTGCTGCAGCCGTAACGCTTCAGCGGCTTCCATCTCCTGTCTTGCAGCTTCCCGGCTTGCCGCCTGTTCTGCTTCGTAAGTCTCCCGCAGCGCTTTCAGCTCCGCTTCGCGGGCCTGCAGCTCCTCCGTCAGCTGCCCGCGGCTGGAAGCAGCAGACTGCTTCTCTTCCTCCAGCAGTTGTGCGTGCGTCTGGCGCTCCTGCTCCTGCAGCTCCAGATGTCTTGCGCGTTCTTCTTCCACGGCGGCAATAAGACGTGCCGCTTCTTCCTTGGCAGCCGCTTCAAGCTTCTCGTATTCTTCCTGCCGTTCGCGCTGCACCTCCTGAAGGCGTGACACCTCCACGCGCAGCTCGGTTCGTTCACCGGTCAGCATATTCAGTTCATTCTTGAAATCCTGAACCTGGATAGCCTGCTCTGCCATATGTACAGCTGTAAGCACCGCGATCCGCGGGGTATCCAGTCTGGAATGTGATTTGGATATTGCACGCATATGCTCGTCGACATAACGGGCAACCTGCTTCATATATTCAGTGCTGCTTCCGACAAGTTTATAGGAAGTTCCGTATATCTCCACGGCGACACGGGTCCGGTCCATAGCCACAGTTGTGCCCTCCTTTGTATGTGTGCGGATTCTAAGCTGATTTCCTTACTTCTTATTGTAGCGTTATTCCTTAACCTTTGGCAAAAAAAACGTGTTCATTTCATAGAATTAAACCGGCCTCCGTACTTCACAAGGGTACAGCAAAGCCGCAGCGAATCGGTTTCTAAATGGATTCGCTGCGGCTTTGCACAATTCCTGCTATTTTCTTAATTCTGCGCCAAAAGTTTGCTCCAGGGCAGAAACGACTCTGTCATGTACTTCAACAACCTCTTCATCAGTAAGCGTACGTTCGGTATGACGGTACAGAAGCGAGAGGGCAACGCTCTTCTTCCCAGCTTCCATTTTGCCGCCGGTATAGACATCGAACACTTGCACATTCTGCAGCAGCGTTCCGCCATGTTCACGGATGGAAGCCATCAGATGGCCTGCAGGAACTTCAGCATCTACCACTACCGCAATATCCCGTTCCATGCCCGGGAAGCGGTGCAGCTCACTGTACTGTAATTGGGCGCGCGCCGCATCATAGAGCGGCTGCAGCAAGACTTCAGATACATAAGTATCCTCCAGATCCATCTGGCGCTGAAGCTCCGGATGCAGCTGTCCGATGGTACCGATCTTATCGCGGCCTTCAGCCTGCAGCAGGTAGACGGAAGCGGAGCGTCCCGGATGGTAACCTTCAGGGGCATCCCCTTCATAGATTATGCGGTCCGTAAGGCCAAGATGGGCAATTACAGTTTCAAGCGCCCCCTTGAGATCGAAGAAATCCACCGGCTCCGCAGCTACATTCCACTGCTTGGCAGCACGCGTGCCGCTCAGCAGCAACCCAAGTACCGGCAGCTCGTTCGGCTGGCGGGTAAGCACTTCTTCATCGGTGAAGAAGACATTGCCGATTTCGAACAGCGCCAGATCGCCTTGACGGCGGTTGGTGTTATAGAGGGCAATGTCCAGCAGCTGCGGCAGCAGGCTGGTACGCAGCACGCTGCGTTCCTCGCTCATCGGCATAGCCAGCTTCACGGAGAGCTTGCCTTCCGACAGCGCCGGGAAGAGCTTGCTCTGTTCCGGCTGGATGAAGGAATACCCCATAACCTCCTGATATCCGCCAAGGGACAGCAGGCTGCGGAGCTCACGGCGCAGGAACTGCTGTCTGGTGAGTGCACCCGGAGTAGTAATCCCTTCAATCAGGGTTGTTGGGATGTTGTCATACCCGTACAGGCGGGCAATCTCTTCAATGAGATCCACATCATAGCTGATGTCGCCGCGCCGCGTGGGAACCTGAACTTCGACGATTCCCTGGGCAGCATCACCGCACTTGAAGTGCAGACGGCCGAACAAGGTCTTCACTTCCAGCAAAGACAGCTCGGTACCCAGGAATTGATTCAGCTTCTCCAGTGACAGGGTCAGCACTTTCTCCCCGACAGAGGCACTGCCTGCCTGCACAATGCCTTCATGCACGGAGCCACCGGCATAGCGGGCGATCAGTGCAGCTGCACGGTTAAGTGCAGGAATCACGGCACTCGGATCTACTTCCTTCTCGAAACGCTGGGAAGCTTCAGAACGCAGACCCAGCTGACGCGAGGTCTTGCGTACGGTTCCGCCGTCGAATTTGGCGGATTCCAGTACGATATTGACAGTATTTGCTGTAACCTCTGTTGACAACCCGCCCATTACCCCAGCCAGGCCGATAGCCCCTGACCCGTCAGCAATGACCAGCATCTGCGGCTCCAGCTTGCGCTCCTGGCCGTCAAGTGTAGTCAGCAGCTCGCCTTCACGGGCGAAGCGCACGCCAATAGTACCGCCTTCCAGCTGTCCGCCGTCAAACGCATGCAGCGGCTGTCCGTATTCCAGCATCACGTAGTTGGTAATGTCAACGATGTTGTTGATCGGTCGTACCCCGGCCGCCATCAGGCGGTTCTGAATCCACAGCGGGGATGGAGCAGTCTTCACTCCGGCAATATAACGCACTGCATAATGACTGCAGTATTCTTCATTCTCAATATTAACAGTGATGGAATCCGATGCCCGTCCGCCTGCTTCCACAAGCTCAGCTGCCGGATCAGCCAGCTGCAGTTCACGTCCCAGAATTGCACTCACTTCATAAGCAGCACCGATCATGCTCAGACAGTCGGAGCGGTTAGGGGTCAGGTCGAAATCCAGGATCTCATCGTTCAGGCCAAGCACCTTGAGGATATCCTGGCCGACTTCTGTATTCCCAGGCAATACGAGAATGCCTTCCTGCAGCTCTTTGGGCAGCAGCTTGTCGTTCAGCCCCAGCTCTTTGGCCGAGCAGATCATTCCCTGCGACAATACGCCGCGCAGCTTGGCTTTCTTGATTTCCAGTCCAGGCAGCTTAGCGCCTACCAGTGCGACCGGAACCTTTTGGCCGGCAGCGACATTCTTGGCTCCGCAGACGATCTGCAGATCCTCTCCCTGTCCCGCATCTACGATACAAATATTCAGCTTATCTGCATCCGGATGTTTTTCTTTGGATTTCACATAGCCGGTTACAATCCCGGAAATTCCTTTGTTTCGGCGTTCGACTCCGTCAATCTCAATGCCGGCGGTAGTGATTTTGTCCGCGAGCTCATCAGCGGTCACTCCGTCCAGCGATATATAATCAGAGAGCCAGGCGGTTGATACTTTCATTATGGCACACTTCCTTTTGTTTCAGATGTATTTATCTCCATGCCGTCTGTGCTTGACGCGCTTGCCAGTAAGCCGTTGTGCGATCTTTCCTTCCCGCTTCAAAACTCTCTGTTATTAGTGCCCCTGCAAGGAATATTTGGACTTCCGGCCGCTGTTGTATTTGGATTTCCTGATTCAAACCGCTCTTCGCGGTAGAAATCCAAATACAAAGGCGGACGCTGACGCTCCTACAGTTCCAAAATTCCTCTCCGGTTCATTGTTAACAGTTAATTGAAACAGTAAATCAAAATCCACAGCAGCCATTTCTGCCCCGCTCACCCCGCACACCCGCCAAATCTCTAAATTCCCTTGAACTGCTTCACAAAACCCATATCATTGGTGTAGAAGTAGCGGATGTCGTCGATGCCGTACTTCAGCATTGCGATCCGCTCGGCGCCTACGCCGAAAGCGAAGCCGCTGTAGATCTCAGGGTCGTATCCGCCCATCCGCAGCACATTCGGGTGAACCATACCGGCGCCGAGAATTTCCAGCCAGCCGCTCTGCTTGCAGAGACGGCAGCCTTCGCCGCCGCATTTGAAGCAGCTTACATCTACCTCAACACTCGGCTCGGTGAACGGGAAGAAGCTTGGACGCAGGCGGATGCCTGCCGTAGGACCGAACATCTCCTTCATGAACTGCTGCAGGGTGCCCTTCAGGTCGCTCATGCGGATATTGCGGCCGATAACCAGACCTTCAATCTGATGGAACTGGAAAGAGTGGGTCGCATCGTCGTCATCGCGGCGGAATACTTTGCCCGGACAGATGATTTTGACCGGAGTTTCGCCCTTCATGGCCTGCATGGTACGGATCTGCACCGGAGAAGTCTGTGTGCGCATCAGAAGATCCTCCGTTAAATAGAAGGAATCCTGCATATCGCGGGCCGGATGGTTCTTCGGCAGATTCAGAGCCTCGAAGTTATAGTAGTCTGTCTCCACCTCCGGACCTTCTGCAATCTGGTAGCCCATGCCGATGAAAATATCCTCAATCTCCTGAATTACGCGGTTCAGCGGATGAATTCCGCCTTGCGGCAGGCCGCGGCCCGGCAGCGACACATCGACCTTCTCCGCATTCAGTCGGTTCTGTGTCTCCTGCTGCTGGAAGATCTCCTGCTTTGTGCCGATTACCTCTTCAATGGCACTGCGAACCAGATTGGCCACTTGGCCGATCACCGGACGTTCTTCCGCGCTGAGTCCGCCCATACCGCGCAGAACCTCTGTAAGCTCACCTTTTTTGCCAAGGTATTTGACGCGCAAATCATTCAGAATCTGCGGATCGGTGACCTCCTGCAGCTTAGCCAATGCCTCGGCCTTCAATGCTTCCAATTTCTCTTTCATGCCTTGTACTGCCCCCTTAAATCTCGTATTGTCAACAAAAAAAGGCCTTTCCTCCCGGTAAAGGGACGAAAAGACCGTGGTACCACCCTTGTTAGACGGCTGCGACGCTTCCCTTAAGAGCAATATTCCCTCTTTCGGACCGGCGGAGACCTGTCTCACTTTAACAGAAATAACGGTCTGCGGCCGGTATCCCCTACTGTGTCCCTCAAGGAAGCCTTGAATGGAATTCAGGGAACTGCTCCGGAGTGAACTTCGGCAGCTCTGCTCTCTTAGAAACGCTCTCAATCTGCGGCGCTTCCTCCCTGTAAGCCAGGCACTGCGTACTTTTCTCCTTCAATGCATTTATGCGGATTGTGTCAAATATACTCGATCTTCCAGTTCAGAAGATATGTCTATTTATTATATGCAAAAACAGCGATTTTGACAAGTTGCATAATTTTAGGTTAATTTTTATCTTCTTTTAAGCTTCCTTTAAGCTTCAGCGCGGTTTAAGGGGTCTTTTTTCAGCGAACGTTCAGCCAATTTTGATATTTTCCCTTTTGAGATAAGCCTGGCTGTCCTCATTAGAACAGGGCGGCTTTAGGATAGTATCGGCTTTTATACAGGGAGGGAAATTCATGCTTAAACGAAGAAAAGCATTTGTTCTGCTGTTACTCAGTACATTTGCTGCAAGTCAAATCGCGGGGATCGCGGGAACCACGGCTTTTGCTGCCACAGCCAGTACAACCACTGCCAAATCAGCTGCCACAGTAACGGAAATTTCCACACTCACAGGCATCAGCGCAATCAAGCTCGGCACTACGCTTAGTGTGAAGCTGGGCAATGTAGGCATTCAGAGCCAAACCGGCGGAAATATTCTTACTTATACACTTACCTATACTAACAATGCAAGCAGCAGCGTCAACATGGTCAATTATTTCTCCAAAATCGTGACTGCCGGAGGAAGCATCATTAAGGGAATCCCGGTCAGCGCAGACAGTGCTGTTAAAAAGATCGCTGCTAAGCAGAGCACCAGCATTACATATTATGCGAATATCGGAACAGCCGCCTCGGCCAAAGGGCTCAAAATCAACATGTACGGCTGGAACTTCAGTGCCGCCAATTACGAACAGCGCATCGGTACTTTCACCATTCCATCTAATTACTCGCTGTCCTCCCTTACCGGTGAGACCCGCAAAATTGAACTCGGCAGCATTCCGGTCAACACCAAAGCTGAGTCTGCACAAATCTACAAATATAACGGCAAGGTCTACGCCAAGGTTGGACTCAGTATAACGAATATGGGCACCAAAGTACTCACAGACCCAGGCTACAGCCTGTACCTGAAATCCTCGGGCGGCTCTACCTTCACACTTACGCTGGATGACAGCAGCTCCGAATACAGGATTCAGCCTCAGGAGAAGAAGACGCTCTACTATATGACTGAGATTCCATCCTACATGAACGTCACCAAGATGACGCTGCAGATCGCTAAGCTGGATGAAGGACTAAAGCTCTATCTGCCGGTCTCCTCCTATTCACTGCCTGCTGCGGGTACAGCTGATTTCACCGTGGCGGCTGGTTATACCAAGAAGATCTCCATCGACAGCAATATTGTAGATATGAAGCTCGCGGACGCAAGTGTCCATGCAGACAATGGCAATGCCGTCTGGAATTATCAGCTCACAATAAAGAATGCAGGGACCAAAGCAGTTACTTTGCCTGCGTATGAGCTTGCTGTCAAATCCGCTGAAGGCTATACCTTCCCGGTTACAACTACCGCGTTCAGCTCCCTTACCTTGAAGCCGCTGGAAGAGAAGCTGATTGAGCTGACCGCCAGCGTTCCGCTGGAACTGGGTCAGGATAAGCTCGAACTGCAAATGGTGGCCCCTGCAAGCAGTAGCAGTAACAGCAGTAACAGCAATAGCAGCAGTGAGACCAGCACCAGTTCAAGTAAAGTAATACTGCCTGTAGCCTATTTCAAAATCCCTTATTCCCTGGCGGGCAATACTCACATCGCTACAGAGAACAGCATTACCAACAGCTACGGCACCTTCGGCGTCACACTGAATTCCCTGCAGCGTCTGCCATGGGGCAGTGAAGATATCGTACAGGCTAAGGTCACCATCAGCAATCATTCCTCCAAAACGATTACTTTGCCTGCCCTTACCGGTGTTCTGAAAGTTGACCAGACGGATTTGAGCTCGTCCTCACAGCTGTACACGGAGAGTACCAGCACAGTTCTTGCTCCTGGAGCCAGCACACAGGTCTCGGTTCTTGCCCGTGTGCCTTATACGCTCGATTTCAGCCAAGCCCAGATCATTCTTCAAGAAACATCCGGCACCAGCACTACCCAATTCCTCTCCCTTGGCACAACGGACGGGCTTAGCAGCGGTATTACGCCTCTGGCTGTGGGTGAATCGTTCAAGATTACCTCGACCGGCAAAAAAGCCAGCGTGAAGGAACGCTCAACCCTTGTGTATAGCGGAACCAGCAATAACCTCGTCTATAGTGAAGTCGAAATGAACAGTGAAGAAACCCGGCAGACTGACCTGGCCCGTCTATATGGACAATTCAAAACCGCCGACGGACAGTATTTCGAGGCAACCGCAGTCCAGTCGGAGAGTTCCACCAGTCCGGCAGGCAAGACCCTGGTCGCCTTCTGGGCTAATACACCGGCTGCCGTGGACACAAGCGGCCTTCAGCTGTATGTCAGCCAAGAGATTGCCGGCGGCAAGCTGACTTCAGCCGGAACTGCGGCTACAGCCTATGTGAATACCTCAGCATTGACTCTGGCTCCTACGGTGCCTACACCTGCTGCTAACCTGACTTCTGTGACCCTGTATCCTTACACACTGGCCATTTCAAATTCCACAGGCACAATTACATCAGGCACCACCAGTCTTGTATTGGCGTTTAATTATAATCTTACACGGGATACGACTTACCAGATGGGGGCATTCGACCATAAGCTGATTCTGCACATCACTGACCCGTACGGACAATATTTCGAGAAAACCCTGTCACTCGGGACTGATTTGGCGGTAGGGAATTATAGCTCCTACACCACAACCATTACCAATACACTGTTCAAGAACTTAAGCGGAGGCACTTACAAGCTTACCCTGTACGATGAATTCCAAGGCCAGCGGACAGAGCTTGGCGGACAAGTCTACTCCATCGATGTTGTGACCAAAGCAGCTTCAACTGCGGATACCGGCACTGCAGCGGCCGCAGCCACGGGCAGCACCGAAGAAAGCGGTTCTTAAGCTCCTGAGATTCTTAGGTACACTTAACCCCTTATATCATTTGAGTAAGATGGAGGATCGGAATGAAAAAGAAGAAGAAAATTATTATCGCCTCAGCGGTTGTTGTCGTTGCTATTGCAGGTATTTTGAGCTATGTATTGTGGCCGGAGCAGAACCGGCAGATTAATGCCGCTCCAATGAACACGTCTGTTGTGACCAAGGGAAATATCCTCGTTGGTGTCTCAGGCTCCGGTTCAGTTTCGGCAATCAACAGTGAGAGCATCCGCACTAAAGAAGCCGGCGAAGTGGATACAGTCATGGTTAAAAAAGGTGATGTCGTCAAAAAAGGCGATGTGCTGATCACCTTTGTGGCGGGCGATTTCGATGACAAGCTGAAAGAAGCCAACAAATCGCTGGAGAACCTCAAAACCGAGCTTACAAACAAGCAGGAAAACTACAAAACGATCGCGATGAATAATGCTACAGATGAAGAGCTGGAGTCGGCAAAAACAGCCATTGATAAAGCCAAAAGCGATATTGCCGATCAACAGGATTCCATTGCTGCCATCCATGAGGATATGGTTCCCCCAGATCCGTTAACCGCTCCTATAGACGGAACGATTACAGCTGTAAATATTACAGACGGCGAACAGGCTCAGAATGGTACAGAGCTGTTTACCATGACTGACTACGTCAACCTGAGCGTAACGGTACAGGTGGATGAACTTGATATTCCCCAGATTAAGCTCGATCAGGCATCAACCATTACTCTTGATGCGCTTGAGGATAAAGAGTTCGCCGGTAAGGTTATAGATATCGCCAAGGAAGGAACCTCTTCTAACGGCGTCTCCCTGTTCAATGTTACTGTAGGCTTAAATGACTCTGAGGGGGTGCTGGTCGGCATGTCCGCAGAAGTGGCGATTACCATTGAAGAGAAAAATGATATTCTGACCGTGCCGATCGAGGCGGTATCCGAAGTGAACGGCAAATATTACGTGAATGTGCCTGTGACCGAAGGCGGGGAATCTGCGGCAACTGATATCGGTGCGGCAGGCGGGCAAGCTCCGAGCGGTGACGCGGCGGGTGGCCAGGCTCCGAGCGGTGACGCGGCAGGCGGGCAAGCTCCGAGCGGTGACGCGGCGGGCGGCCAGATTCCGAGCGGCGATGCGGCGGGCGGCCCTCCTAGCGGTGAATGGCAGGGCGGAGAAGGTCAGACAGGCGGCCGGGGCATGCGCAGCGGCGGTTACGGCGGCGGTGGTTACGGCGGCGGTGGTTACGGCGGCGGTGAATTCCCGGGCGGCGCATCCGGCGGTAGAAATGCAGCAAGTTCAGCATCCGGCATGAAACGGGTGGCCGTAGAGGTCGGCATCCACAATGAGAGCAGCATCGAAATCGTGAGCGGCTTAAATGAAGGTGATGAAGTGGTCATCCCAACCGTGATCTCCAGCGGCAGCAGCTCCTCCCAGCAGACCATGCAGCAAGGCGGTATGGGCGGCATGGGCGGCGGATTTACCGGCGGCGGGTTCACAGGCGGCAGTACCGGCGGTGGATTTACCGGCGGCGGTGGTGGCGGTGGCGGCTTCTCCGGAGGCGGTGGCGGACGATGAGTGCCTCCGAACCATTAATCCGGGTTCAGAATATGCAGCACAGCTATACGATGGCCGGAGAATCGATGTCGATTCTCAAGGGCCTGACCTTCAACATTGATTACGGCGAGTTTGTTGCGATTATCGGCCCCTCCGGTTCGGGCAAGTCGACCCTGATGAACATGCTGGGATGCCTTGATGTAGCGAATGAAGGCGATTATTTCCTGGACGGCCAGGAAATCCGCAAGCTGTCAGACAACAAGCTGGCCCAGATCCGCAACGAGAAAATCGGCTTTATCTTTCAGAACTTCAATCTGCTGCCGAAATTATCGGCAGTAGAGAATGTCGAGCTGCCGCTAATTTACCGGGGAATGTCTCACCGGGAGCGCAGAGAAGTTGCCCGCAACGCTCTGGTCAGGGTAGGTCTTGAGAGCAGGATTGATCATCGTCCGTCTGAGCTGTCAGGAGGTCAGCAGCAGCGTGTGGCTATCGCCCGCGCGCTTGCCGGCACCCCTCCGATTCTCCTTGCCGATGAACCGACCGGCGCGCTTGATTCCAAGACAGGCAAGGAAGTTCTGGAGATGATCAAGGAGCTGAATCAACAGGGGCATACCATTATATTAATCACGCATGACCTCGAAATCGCCGAGCAGGCCAAACGGATTATCCGGATTCAGGACGGGGATCTCGTTGAGGA
The DNA here is from genome assembly GCF_000758665.1 of Paenibacillus borealis. Classification (NCBI taxonomy): domain Bacteria; kingdom Bacillati; phylum Bacillota; class Bacilli; order Caryophanales; family Paenibacillaceae; genus Paenibacillus; species Paenibacillus borealis. The sequence continues at coordinate 2,354,815 of NZ_CP009285.1, read as the reverse complement.
TCGGAAGGTGTCGCAATCATGATGCTGTATCAGAGTATGAAAATGGCTTTTAAAAGTATTCTCAGCAGCAAAATCAGAGCTTTCCTGACGATGCTGGGCATTATTATCGGTGTATCCTCCGTTATCGCACTCGTCTCGGTAGGGCAGGGAACGACTTCACAGATTACGGAGTCCTTAAGCTCCCTCGGAACCAACCAGCTGACGGTTAACATTATGGGACGCGGGGCGACGACTTCTTTAACCTATGAGGAAGCTCTGGCACTTGGAGAAATTGAAGGTGTAGAGAATGTGTCTCCCGTAATTACAGGGAATGTTACCGCCAAGAATGGCACCGAGAACGTTTCAGTATCCGTAGAAGGAATAACACCTGCCTATGAGGAAGTCCAGGATTTCCATGTGCAGTCCGGACGGTTTCTGCTGGAGATTGATACAGAATACCGGCAAAAGGTGGCTTTGATCGGATCAGATACGGCAGAGGATCTGTTCGGCACGGATAATCCTGTAGGCCAAAAAGTTCAGCTTAACGGAAGCAGCTTTAAGATCGTCGGGCTTCTGGAGAGCAAGGGTTCAACCAGCGGCGGGTCCAGCGATGAGAAGATTCTGATTCCTATTTCAACCGCTGAACGGTTCCTGCAGAGTAAGGGGGTCCGCTCGATTACCATCACAACCACTTCGAATGACAATGTAGAGGATGTAAAAACCGAGCTGGAGTCTACACTTGATGCCAAATTCAGCGGTGCCGAGAACTCCTACTCTGTATTCGATTCCCAGGAGATGCTGGAAACAGTGAATGAGACCAGCGCTACTCTCTCTATGGCGCTGGGCGGCATTGCCGGCATTTCACTATTCGTCGGCGGCATAGGCATCATGAATATTATGATTGTCTCCGTTAACGAGCGGACACGGGAGATCGGGATCCGCAAAGCTATCGGGGCCAAAAAAATCAACATCATGATGCAGTTCATGATTGAGTCTGTAGTCTTAAGTGGAACAGGGGGCCTGATCGGAGTCGGGCTGGGACTTGGCGCCAGCTGGGCCGTGGGGAAATACACGACCATGAATGTGGCGACATCCTGGAATATGGTCCTGATCTCCTTCACGTTCTCCTTGATCATCGGGGTTGTATTCGGAATGATCCCGGCAAACAAGGCAGCCAGAATGCGGCCTATCTACGCGCTCCGTAACGATTAACATTCTTGTATACCCGTAGATTCACACTTTGTTTACTCTATCCGTCCGTCTCAGATTTGCTTGAGGCTGGCGGATTTTCTTGTTCCATCCATCTTTTCCATGTTTCCCGGAGCAGTTGCAGCAAATTACCTTTTAAATGATGCCGGGGGAGTATCGTTTGCTTTAAATGTGGGTAATAGGTCTCACAGGGTAGAATACTTATAATAGTAGGTTATACATAATTCTTCGTAATAAGCAGCAAAGTGATACGTCTCAGGTACTCTCCTTCCCGGTCCTGGTTCGCTTGACGACCCGTAAACCCGGCAGCAGGAGAAGATGAGGCTTATTATTTATTTCAGCAATTGCTCTGCATGAAGGATGTCCTATATACTGGTGAAAAGAAACTGCGGTTAACCGGGAGTTTTTCTTTCATTTACCTCCCTCTTCCCCAACTTATAGGACCCGCTTACATACTCTCTTTATCATGCCAGCAAACAGCCATTTGCCGCATAAGGATAAGATCCGCATGCACCCAAGGTACACCAATGAGATTCGTAAAGTTCTATGCGGGGAGAGGATGACAGTGGCAGTTTTTTCCGAAATCACAAACACACGCAGATTAATCCTATTATTCACCTCCATCTCCGTTCTTCTGGTTGGCGTCAGCGTTGCCTCCCTGTTGTATCTGAATCATACGATGAATAAACTGTCGGACTCCCTATACAACGATGTATACCAGAACTCCGAGCTCGTGCTGAATGCCGACCGTGATCTGCATCAGGCGGCCATTGCGCTTCAGACTTCCCTGGGCGGCAATATAACCGATGCGCAGCGCAGCGCGTTCTCGCAAGAGTTCGAGGACAATAATGCCCAGGCGCAGCAGCGGGTGAGTACCGCCCGCTACAATCTGGATTCTGTAGACAGCCCATACAATGGAATGAAGCAGAGCGAACTGCTGCTGGGTGAGCTCAGAAGCGAGCTGGAGCAGTTCGAGACCTCAGTTGAGCTCTGGAAGGATAACGGAAGGGAACTGATCTCACAGCGGGTACAGAATAACTGGAACCCCGCGGTCTACTCCCCGCTGGCGGTTCATACCCAGCTCAACCAGGTAAGGGGGACGCTGGATACCGCGGAGGATCTGATCGACAGCTATGCCCGGCAGGTTATTCTCGAGTTCCGGAACTTGAAAAGCTCGCTGTTCGCTGTCTATTCAGTATTCCTGTTCCTGCTGGTCCTGGTTATTATTTATCTCTGCCGCAGACTCATCTCATTGCAGAATGAAATGCTGGAAGAGAAATCACTGTACCAGCTGATCGGTGAAACCATGTCGGATTTCATTATATTGACCGATCATAACGGCCTGATCCTCTACGCCTCCCCTTCACATTCCAGTGTGCTTGGTTATGTTCCAAGCAAGGGAGTACCCCTCTCCAACTATATCCGTGAAGCCGAGATCTCCTGGGCTAAGCTGAAGAGTGTAGTTCAGGCTTCACCGCGGATTTCCGAGCTGCGTATGCGTTCGGCAGAAGGCCACTGGGTATGGCTGGAGACCAAAGTAACACCGATTCCCGGAAGCAGAGCGTTCCCTGCGCAATTCATGCTGGTATCCCGCGAGATTACCCAGCGCAAGCAGTATGAGGAAAGGCTGCACAAGCTGGCCTTCTATGATCATTTAACCGCCATTCCCAACCGGGCTCATTTCAAAATGTATATGGAGAATCTGATCAATCAGCCGGAGGAACGCCGGCAGGAGATTGCCGTGGCTCTGCTCGATTGCGACCGGTTCAAACAGCTTAATGATACTCTGGGCCATCTGGCCGGGGATGAATTTCTGCAATTGCTCTCACGGGAGCTGCAGCAGACCGTCAAGGGCTCAGGCCAGGCATTCCGTATCGGCGGCGATGAATTCGCGGTTGTGCTGCACCGGTTCACAAGTCCGGAGATGCTCGATGAAATGCTGGCACGTCTGCTCCAGCTGTTCAATAAGTCCTGGTCGGTCAACAAAGGCTCCAGCTTCCATACCTCTGCCAGCATTGGTGTAGCCCTTTATCCGCAGCATGGAAGCAGCATCAATGATCTGCTCCGCGCAGCCGATCTGGCCATGTACCGTTCTAAGAATCATGGCGGCAATGAAGCCAATCTGTACAGCGAAAATGTGGATGAAAAATACACCCGCCAACCGAAATAACGCAAGGCCTGCAGATAGAGGGCGCGCATTCCTTAGCGAATGCGCGCCCTCTATCTGTTTTGCTGAAGAAATCAGCCGTTTATTTGTATAAGGCCCGTTTTAAAGCTGTTTGATATTCTTTCACCACTCTTTGGCTGACCTCCGCAGAAGGAAAGTATTCTTCGAAACCATGAAAACATCCGGGATACAAATGAAATTCTGTCGGCACACCTGCCTGCGTAAGCCTTGATACATAATTAATGGTTTCATCGCGAAACGGATCTAAATCACCAACGCATGTGTATGTGGGCGGAAGCCCTGACAAATCAGCTGCCCGGGCCGGAGCAGCATAAGGGGATTCCTGGCCTTTTTCTCCTAAATACATTTCCCAACCCAATTGGGATTTGGCTTTGTTCCATACTCGGTCATCCGTTATTTCATTACTGGACTTTGTAAGGAGCTGATCATCAAGCATCGGATAGAGGGGCATTTGAAACATAATCGGTGGGCCATTCCTATCTCTGGCCAGCAAGGAGACAGCTGCCGTTAATCCGCCGCCGGCGCTTGGGCCGAAGACTGCGATTCTGGATGAATCGCTTCCCAGTTTCTCTGCGTTTCCGGAGAACCAGGTGAGTGCAGCGTAGCAATCTTCGAGAGGAGCTGGAAACGGATGCTCAGGGGCCAACCGGTAATCCACAGAAACGATAACACATTCGAGTTCCGATACCAGTTCCTGCAGGGTATAATCCATCATATCAGCGGAGCCCAGAATATATCCTCCGCCGTGAATATATAAGAGCCCAGGTAGAGTATGATTCTTCACTCTAGGCTCATATATTTTGATGCGGACATCCGGATCTCCTTCTGCCCCCGGAACAGTTCTTTCTGAGATCAGGACTTCATCATTAAGGGGCAGCGCTGCGGCCATTCCGGCAGCAAATTCATACATCTCTTTCCTTTGGTCTGCCAAATTCTCTCGGGTATATACAACCTTTGGCAGGGCAGCAAACATATTTTTAAGTTCCGGATGTACTTTTTCCTCCATTGTCCAACCATCCTTTGTGAAGCAGAATTATTATTCTTTATTGAATGCCGGCTTGTCTATTTCGCCACGCCGTTTGCCCCAACAGCTCCCGCATGGTACTCATGTACTTCTCTTCTGACTGGGACCATCTCAGTTTGGCTGTTTCTTCTGCGTCCGGACCTGCCAGATAGCGCAGCCGGTCAGACGGATCGCATGCCGCGGCATACACCTGATCTGCAGCCTGATTCTCATCTGAACTCTCAAACGGATAGTCCAGCATGCAGTTCATCATATGTTCAAAGTAAGGCTGGTACGCTTGCGGAACGGACAGGTTTTGAGTTGCGGCCATGGTGTTTGACGAGAAATTCGTTGTAATCATGGCTCCGGGTTCCACAAGCTTAACGGAGATATTTTGCGATTCCAGCTCGTACGCAAGAGATTCGGACAGCCCCTCGATGGCATGCTTGGTTGAGACATATACGGCCAGAAGAGGATTGGAGGCAAAACCAACGTTTGAAGTGATATTGATGATAGTGCCGCCGCCTTGCATTCGGAAATAAGGGGTGATTGCCTGAATGACGTTCATGACACCGAAGACATTAGTCTCGAAGATCGCGCGCGTAACGTCCATGGGTGTTGCTTCAAATATCGAGAGGATACTAATTCCGGCGTTGTTCACGACGGCGTCGATCCGGCCGAATCTGCTGATGCCTGCAGCTATAGCCGCTTCGATGGAAGCGGGCTTAGTAACATCAAGTTCTGTTACGAAAATCCGTTCGGGATTGTCCTCCGTCAAGCTCTGGTCCGGTTTGCGCATCGTCGCAACCACATTCCATCCTTCCTTCGCAAACTTCTTCGCAGTTGTATTTCCCAGTCCGGTCGAACTCCCGGTGATTAACACTGTTTGAGTCATTGAACATCCTCCTTATTATTTGCTGTTCTCACAGCTTACCGGATTGAAGCGGCTCTAAGTCAAATCTATCAATTCAAGCCTTTTATATAGGGATCTTATGGACTGGAGGCAACTCTGGATTGTAGAATATACTAGAGTCACTCTAACATTCAATAGGCGGTGAAACATCTTATGGCTTATACGATTAGGGATATCGTTGAGAGAACGGGCATTACCGCATATACATTGCGTTATTATGAGAAGGAAGGCGTATTGCCGACGGTTGAACGGGATGCAAACGGGGTCCGGCAATTCAACGATCACTACATCGAGTGCGTGGAGACGGTTCAGGCTCTTCGTTCGACAGGGCTGCCTCTGTCAGAAATCAAACAATACGTTGAGTTGTACAAGCGTGGAGCTCCTACACTGCACCTAAGAAAATTGATGCTGTTCACCCAAAAAAGCAAGGTAGAGGAACAATTAACAAGAATGTTAAAAATGCTGGAAAAAATCAATTACAAGCTCGCCTTAATCGATGCCCAGGAAAACAAACTAAACAGACTCCCCTAATGAAAAGAGCTGATCTAACTGGTGGAATAAGAAAAGCAGTTAAGGATAATCTACAAACTACAAAAAGCCCGCACTGGTATGACCAACTTGGATCATCCACAAATGCGGGCTTTTTATAGTTATGATTATAGTTAAGGTTATTGTATACTCAAGGAACCACCATTAGCAGTATTAAGAAACTCTCCCCCTGCATTAACGAATATACTCTCATCTTCATTTATAGGAATATAACGTTCATCATTAAGCCTTTTTAAGAATAATGTCACCTCTTGATCCTTTAATAACTTGGTAGAACCCTCTGCAACGACATTCACACTTCCGTCAGAACCTCCCATTTGAGATACTCTAATGGCTTTTTGATCCTCAGCTGGATCACCTTTGATTACCTTGGTGACTTCCAAGCTAACATCTGTGTAATAAGAATAGTAGGCTCCCTTATTGTCAATGTTACTTCCCAGATCCTCCTTAACGATCCCTTGAACCACTAGATCTGCAGCATCAGCCAACTCATTGTCATCCTTATAGTAAACTGCCCAGTTAGGATGCAAATGAATTGTTTTTTCGCTAGAAGAATTTACTGAATTAGGCTCGGCAGTTTCACTATTGCTATACCATTTAGCAGCGCCGGAAGCCCAAGCAGTAGTAACAGCTGCAAAAGCAAGCGAACCGCCAACAACTAATAATAATGCGGCAATAGTAAAAAGTTTGGAGAGCTTATTTTTTTTCATTTCCTTCCTCCCTGTTACTTATTATGATTTTATTTGTTGTAATGAAAGTCCGCTTTGCTTTAACTCTAAGATATGAAGGCTACTTAGGAGGTACAATAGACATAAATGTTGTACATTTTGCAACTTAGATTCAATGGTAACCGGGCGTTCGGAAAGATTGTTGTATAAAATACAAGATTAATCCTGCTAAGCCGCTTGATCAAGATAAAATCCTGCCTTTTATACAACAATTTTGGATTTGGGCCGGAATGATGGCGGAAATGTTGTATTATGGGCAGGATTATATAAAAAGTTACCAGATCTCTGCCACAGAAAGCCGAATGAATCAAGGAATTCCTGCGACAACAGCAGCCGCCCGGAAGTCCAAATATACATTGGGTGAAAGATTGGTTTTATGTTAAAATCTTAAGTTCAATAAAAGCGAAAACAAGAGTCGGAGCATAAAGAAGCTATCCTGCGACTCCCACTAAGGGGAGATATGCAGGACAGCTCTTAATTTATTGCTTAACTACTCCGTTGAAGTGGTCCTTCTGTATCTCCCTCATGCTCGTGCCGGCGGTCACTGACCCTTACCTTAACCGGATCCGCGCTGCCGGAGCAGTCGATGAAGCGGTCACCCATGCTGTCTTTTTCTTCCCAGTCATTCAGCCGCAGGATATATCCGATAGACGCTGTGCCTGGCAGCACCTCGATCCGCGCTACTGCGTGACCGTCCTCCATGTGCTGGAAGTCCCGTTGTCCATCCTGAATGCCTGTACCCCATACCCAGAGATTCCAGCCCCGGTAATCGCCGTCCGGCCGTTCATAATGAACCTCCACTACCTTCGATCTCGGTTCGGGTTCGCCGTATTTATCGTAGAGCACCATCATCGACAACCCGGCAACTTCGATACTGCCGTTCTCTGTCTGCCGGAAGGCCTCCGGTCCTGCATGGGTATGATCAACGACGATATTCCAGCAGCCTGAGGATTCAGGGAGACACTGGGTTACCGGTCCCATATTAGCATTGAAGATCACAACAATATTATTCCATACATCGCCGCCGGCATGATTCTTCAGCACATAGGCAACCACTCCGTCCTCACAGCGCAGGAACTCAAGACTGCGCTCAATCTCCTGGCGTCCATGCAGCCGGAAAGCCGGATGTCCCCGCCGCAGCTCAATCAGACCTTTGTAATATTGAAACACGGGAATGAACTTCTTCTTGTTCTCCCAGCGGATGGCATTGATGCAGTCAGGACTTCGGTAGCTGTTATGGTCCCCGTATTTGCTGCGCAGCAGCTCATCCCCGGCGTGCAGGAATGGTATTCCCTGCGAGGTCAGGATGATCCCGTTAGCCAGCAGAGAACGCCGTACGGTCTCATTCTCCAGCACATCCAAGGTATCAATCGCGAAATACGGGTCAGCCTGCTCCACGGCGGTTTCCAGATCCCCGCCGCCCCGCAGCTTACCATTCTCAAGCTCCAGCAAACGCGCTTCCTTGCGCAATCCCTGAGTGGCGAGAATTTTGTCCCACAGATTCAGATTATCATGCGCCGTTACATAGTTTACTGTCTCTACAGGCGAATCAGTGAACTCATGTATCGCTCCCTTGATCCCGGAAGCAACCGCGCCTTCTTTACCGTATTCTCCGGTAGCGAATCCCTTGCCCCAGCCGTCACTGTCTCCCTTGATGGCAGAGCGGAAGTTATCGTTGAAGACGGCATACCCTTTGCCGCGCTGCACACCCTTGAGCGTCTTAGTGGCAAGCGGAGAGTCTCCGCCCGTCCAGGGCTCACCGTAGAGCAGCAGGGCCGGATTGATCTCCAGCCGCAGCTCTTCCGTGATCTCGCGCATGGTCACACTGTCCATCAATCCCATCAGATCAAAGCGGAAACCGTCGATATGATATTCCGAAGCCCAGTAAGACAAAGAGTCTTTGATATATTTGCGTACCATCGGCTGCTCGGTAGCCAGTTCATTGCCGACACCCGAGCCGTTGGAGAGCCGGCCGCTATAGTCGTGGCGGTAGAAATAATCCGGCACAAGCGGCTGGAAGGGGCCTTGTTCAATAGAATACGTATGATTGTAGACCACATCCATAATGACAGAGATCCCGCGGCTGTGCAGTGCCTGCACCATCTCCTTGAATTCACGGATCCGGACAGGCGGACTGGCCGGGTCTGTGCTGTATGAGCCTTCAGGCACATTATAGTGCTGGGGGTCATAGCCCCAATTGTAGTCTGTGAATAGTGGAGACCGCGGTGCTTCACCGGGAACCTTCAGCTCATCCACCGTCTGGAAGTCGAATACCGGCAGCAGATGCACATGAGTAATCCCCAGCTCAGCCAGATGGTCAATGCCCAGCGCATGACCTGCAGAATCCCGCAGTCCTATCTCAGTGAACGCCTTGAATTTCCCCTTATGGGTAAGACCCGAGCTTTCATGAGCCGAGAAATCACGTACATGCAGCTCATAGATTACAGCATCGGCCGGATGCGGCAGAACAGGAGAAGTATCCTGATCCCAACCAGCCGGATGGGTATCCTGCAAATCGATTATCGCCGTCCGCAGTCCATTAGCAGATACGGCCATTGCATAAGGATCTGCAGCTTCATTAATGCTTCCGTCCGCAAATACAGTCCGGTACATATAGTACTTACCCTTAAGATCACCGGAAACCCGGACTCCCCAGATCCCGCCGTCTGAGCGCTGCATATTGATAATCCGGCCGCTGTCCCTGTAATCTCCGGTATGACCGGCGGATATGCCATTGCCGCCGGTAGTATACAGCACCAGCGACACTGCGAACGCAGTCGGCGCCCAGACTTTAAACATACTGTACTCCGCTGAATACGTTAAGCCGAGGTCTTTGCCTTCATAGGTCTCCATTACTGACTCTGCATTTATATAATTGCTGCTCATTCATATTCACCATCCTAATGCTCTCTGCCATCCGGCCGAAAACTGATCACTCTATTACAACCAAGCTATTTCCACATATCACCAATCTAATACTTGCACAGCTCTGCAAGCGGGTATTGCTGAGAATTCTTACTCACGGTTCATCTTATAATATGTAACATTATGTTCACAGGTTTGGGTTACGGGGTAGAATTGCATCTGCTTGCTATATCCTATATCGGCATGAAGTCCCGGGTATTTAAGCCCATGAGGTGACAGCTGCGAATCTACCCGGAAGTATACTTGTCCTGCTGCCAAATAACAACTGTTAAATGTTGTTTTGCTTCCTTTAGCGCTTACGCATGACCTTTCCGAACAACGCCATAACTGGTAGCAGCAGGAAGCCTGCAGCCAAAAGTGAGGCTCTGATGGAGAACCGGCTGCCTATATAACCTACAACCGGACCGCCTGCGGACTGGCCAAGTGCATCCGATTGACTGATCATGGACAGGACTGTGGCCCGGTTCCGGCTTGGAAGCTTCGAGTTCAGCCAGGTAGTGTAGATAGGATCGCTCACGGAGCCGGCCACCCCCAGGAGAAGCACCGCAAAGATCGCGGCCGTGAAATTCGGCGCAAGCGCAAGCAGCAGGATGCAGCCCATGCGGATACAGGTCAGTATGAACAAAGTGGCAGAGACCTTTCGTTCCAGGAGCAGGTCCATTCTTTTCCCGGCAAAACGCACGGCCAGCATCCCCAAAATTGTAGCCGCTGCGCTGATCAGGCCGAACCATACCGCCATTGACACGGAGGCTTCCGGGAAGCCGATTTCATCAATCAGGTGGATTTGCCACAGGCGGTCATACCCTTCAGACGCAGCCCCGTTAAATAATGTTACAACGGTCAGCAGCAGAAGCAGCGGGTGATGTCTGAGTACGGATACGCCGCTTACCCAGGTCTTGCCCAGTTCACGGATTGGTGAGGTGTGCGGCTCACGCTCACGCCGGATAAAGCCCGTTTCCTTCATATAACGGATCAATACCAGCCCAAGTATAAAATAGACAGCGCCTCCTGCCAGAAACGGCATATTAGGCGCAAGCAGTGATAATCCTACACTGACAACGATGCCCAGCAGAGACGCAGTTAGCGCAAATATTTTGGAACGCATAAAAAGTCCACCCGTCTGCTCCTCATCCAGTTCGTCAACAATCCAGGCCGTGTCCGCCCCGCTGACAAACGTCCAGCCGATACCATACAGCATCTGGGACATAATCAGCCAGGCAAATGCAGGCAGCATGGAGGCCGGATGCATCATCCAGACAATACATCCTTCCAGCACAAAAGCACTTCCCAGTACGAACATTCCGATAATAACCGACAGCTTACGGCTATATGTATCCGCAACAACACCTGTAATTCCTTCGGACACCAACACTGTTATCTCCAGAACCGTTCCAGCCAGTACCAGCTGAAACGGGCTTAGTCCAAGCTTGGTAACATAATAAATACTATACGTTGTAAATATAATGCTGCCTGCTAAAGACATCATAAAAACCATAAACAAATAAAGCTGTGAGGCACTGAACTTCTGCAAAATGGTTCCGCCCTTCGGAAGTAATGGCCTCATTATATAAAATGCTGCAAGAAAAGGCGGTTCCGTTCTTGCTGAAGTACATTTGTTCTTATACATCAAAAAAACCGGCCCCCTATATCGGAGACCGGCTAAAGTAGTTGGAAAAGTGGAATTGCCTCAAACAGATTAAACCCCTAAACGAATTAATTCACACGGCTCTGCACAAGTGCTGCTACTTCCTCGGCAGTGCCGAGCTGCAGCGCCTGGCCAGCCATTTCCTTCATGTCAGCAGCAGAAAGCTTGGAAATCTGGCTGCGTGCCGGCAGAATGGAGGTTGCACTCATACTGAATTCATCCAGGCCAAGACCCAGCAGCAGAGGAATAGCCGTTGAATCTCCGGCCATTTCACCGCACATGCCGGTCCATTTACCTTCGGCGTGTGCAGCATCGATGACGATTTTGACCAGACGCAGAATCGCCGGGTTATATGGCTGATACAGGTAGGATACCCGTTCATTCATACGGTCCGCAGCCATTGTATATTGAATAAGGTCATTGGTACCGATACTGAAGAAATCTACTTCTTTGGCGAACTGGTCAGCCAGCACAGCTGTCGAAGGAATCTCAACCATGATGCCCAGCTGGATGTTATCGGATACTTCCTTGCCTTCTTCACGCAGCTTGGCCTTCTCTTCCAGCAGCAAATCACGGGCTGCACGGAATTCACCAAGCGTAGCGATCATCGGGAACATAATACGCAGATCGCCGTGGGCACTGGCTCTGAGCAAGGCCCGCAGCTGGGTGCGGAAGATATCCTGACGGTCCAGACACAGACGGATGGCACGGAAGCCGAGGAACGGGTTCATTTCCTTCGGCAGATCCAGATAAGGCAGCTCTTTGTCGCCGCCGATATCCAGTGTACGCACAACTACCGGCTTGCCTTGCATGTTCTCAAGCACGGTACGGTAGGCATTGTACTGAATTTCTTCGGAAGGCAGCTTGTCGCGGCCCATATACAGGAATTCAGTACGGTACAGACCTACGCCTTCTCCGCCGTTCTCGATAACACCCGTTACATCATTTGGTGTACCGATATTCGCAGCCAGCTCAACATGCTTGCCGTCAGCGGATACGGTGGGTTCATCACGCAGCTTCTTCCACTCGGCAATCTGCAGGTTATAAGCTTCCTGCTTCGCGGTGTATTCTGCTACCTCCGCTTCCGTCGGGTTGATCAGCACATCACCGTTCAGGCCGTCTACAATAATCAGATCGCCGGCTTTCACCAGGGACAATACATTCTTGGTTCCAACTACAGCCGGAATCTCCAGGGAACGGGCCATAATCGCCGAGTGGGAGGTACGTCCGCCGATGTTAGTCGTGAAGCCCTTAACGAAATTACGGTTAAGCTGAGCGGTGTCCGAAGGCGTCAGATCCAGTGCAATTACGATAACCTCTTCACTGATCTCTGCCGGGCTCACGTAGTGAATGCCAAGCAGGTGGTTCAGTACGCGTTTGGTTACGTCACGCATATCCGCAGCACGTTCCTGCAGGTACGCGCTCTTCATGTTCTGGAACATTTCTACAAACTGGTTAGCCACTTCATTTAGTGCATAGTCCGCATTAACCGATTCCTCACGGATTTTATCCATTACAGGCGTGATCAGCTCGGGATCATCAAGAATCAGCAGATGGGATTCGAAGATCTCCGCTTTCTTCTCACCAAGCTCAGCCAGGGTACGCTCTTTGATGCTCTGCAGTTCGCCTCTGGATTTATCCAGGGCGTCATTCAGCTTCGCAAGCTCAGCGTCTACATCAGTGACTGCTGTTTTGGTAATGGTGTAGTCCGGATGTTCCAGGATAAAGGCACGGGCTACTGCAATACCTGCGGAAGCCGCGATTCCTGAAATTTTACTCATGAACTTCTCCCAGCCCTTCTTTAACCATAATCTCCTGCAGTGCGCTCAGTGCTTCAGCTTCTTCACTGCCTTCAGTAATAAGGGTCAGGGTATCTCCTGCTTCAAGGCCCAGGGACAGAACGCCCAAGATGGATTTAAGAGTTACTTTTTTGCCTTTGGCTTCCGCGAAAGCCTCAGTGCCTTTGAATTTTGTAGCTGTATTTACCAGCGCTGTTGCCGGGCGTGCGTGAATTCCATCTTCGTCAATGATTCTGAAAGTTGTTTGCATAATAATATCCAACTCGCTTTCTATTAATTAGGATAGTTGCTTATGGTGAAGGCCGCGCTCCCTTTGATTATAATGGAAGCGCTTCGCCTTTGCACATTTTACTGAATGGTGATGATATCCTTATCACCGATGGTTACTTTGCCCGGCTTCTTCAGTGTGACGGAAGAACCTTCAGGCAAGTTGGAGAAGATGACCGGAGAGATTACCGAAGGTGCATTGGCCTTCACATACTCCAGATCCACTTCCATAATCGGCTGTCCGGCAGCTACCAGATCGCCTTCTTCTACCAGAACCGTGAAGCCCTGGCCCTTAAGCTTAACGGTATTGACACCGATATGCACGAGCACTTCCTTGCCGCCGTCGGACATAATGCCGATCGCATGTTTGCTCGGGAAGACATTGAACACCTTGCCGTATACAGGCGAAGCAATCTTGCCGTCATCCGACAGGAAGGCGAAACCGTCACCGGTCATTTTTTGCGAGAAGACCGCATCAGGAACCAGTGTAATATCCATCAGCTCACCGTTTACCGGGGATACGATATCCTCAGCGATAATAGCCTCACCCTGCTCGCCGGCCTGCTTCTCAAGCTCAGGCTTTGGCGCTACAGGAGCAGCAGTTGGTGTTCTGCCGTTCATGACATCCTGAATCTGCGATTTGATGGTGTCCGAACGGGTTCCGAAGATCGCCTGTACGTTGTTACCCACTTCCAGAACTCCAGAAGCACCCAGCTTCTTCAGCCGGTTCTTATCAACACCTGCTTTATCCTTGACTTCAACACGAAGACGGGTGATGCAGGCATCCAGATGCGTGATATTCTCTTTACCGCCCAGGGCGGACAGAATGTTGCGCGGCAGATCGTCGCCGGTCTTGGATACACTTTCTGTGCTTACTTCTTCCTCGTCGTCAGTTGCATCTTCACGGCCTGGAGTCTTCAGGTTAAACTTGCGGATAACGAAGCGGAATCCGAAGTAGTAAATCACCGCGAGCACCAGACCTACCGGGATGACCAGCCACCAGGCTGTACGGTTTGGAATAACGCCGAACAGCACGTAGTCAATGAAACCGCCGGAGAACGTCATACCGATTTTGACATTAAGGATGTGCATGGTCATGAAGGAAAGGCCTGCAAATACAGCATGTACAGCGAACAGCAGCGGAGCCACGAACAGGAATGAGAATTCCAGAGGCTCAGTAATACCTGTCAGGAACGAAGTCAGCGCTGCGGAAATCATCAAGCTTCCGACAACCCGTCTGTTCTCAGGTTTGGACTCATGGTAGATCGCAAGCGCGGCTGCCGGAAGTCCGAACATCATAAACGGATATTTACCGGTGGTAAATGTACCGGCTGTGAAATCCACACCGTCACGAAGCTGCTGCATGAAGATCCGCTGGTCACCACGGACCAGATCTCCTGCCTTATCCACATAACTTCCGAATTCATACCAGAACGGCGAATAGAAGATATGGTGCAGGCCGAATGGAATCAGGGAACGCTCAATGACCCCGAAGATGAAGGCCGACAGCGTAAGGTTGGTGTTGATCATACTCTGCGATACATAGTTCAGACCGTGTTGGATCGGCGGCCATACCAGTGTGAGCGCAAGACCGAGAATCAGGGAAGTTACCGCAGTCATGATCGGTACGAAACGTTTACCCGCGAAGAAGCCGAGATATGACGGCAGTTCGATACGGAAGAACCTTTTGTACATGGAAGCGGCCAATATCCCCACCAGGATACCACCGAACACCCCTGTCTGCAACGTAGGGATCCCCAGCACGCTGGAGTAGGCGAAATCTTTCCAGGTCAGCACGTACGCGTTAACGCCGACAACCGTTCCCATGGTTACGTTCATAACCAGGAATCCGATGATAGCCGCGAGACCCGCTACACCTTCGCCTCCGGCCAGCCCGATGGCTACGCCGACTGCGAACAGCAAGGAGAGATTATCAAATACAATTTGCCCCGAATTCATCAATACGGTAGCAATAGCTTGAACTACATGATTTTCCAGTGCAGGCACATACTGCAGGAAATCCGGATTAACGAGCATGTTCCCGATACCGAGCAGCAGCCCTGCTGCAGGCAGAATGGCAACGGGCAGCATAAGCGCTTTACCGACTCTCTGCAAAACGCCAAACAACTTTTTGAACATTGAGGTCACTTCCTAATCCTAAATTTCATTCAAAACAGAAGCCAAAAAAGGCATGAGCAATACAGCACACAGATTGTCGTCTAACGCTAACGTTAGAGTACCCCGAGATGGGGCAAGACAACCATAATACTGTAAATCACTCATGCCTGATCGTATCAGTTACACGTTTGTATTCTGTTTTGTTAATAACAGGGATCATTGTAGCACCGATGATTTGAAGTTGCAAGCACAAGTTGAAACGGCTTTGCCGTCCTTTTAAGGGACGGTACCGTTTCAGCGAGAAATATAAGGATAATTTATAGCGCAGAGGACACAAATTCTTATATTTTTAATTATGACCTAAATGCTGTCCTGCTGTTCCATACCGGATTCATCTTCCTTCTTCTGGGCAAGACGCTGCAGATGAATGGTCAGATAGCTTACCTCGGCAGGATATACGGGAATATGCACGCGCTGTTCTATGACCTTGGTCAGCTTCCAGGCAAGCATGTACATCTCGGGATATTCACGCTTCATCAGCCCGTCGAGCGACGAAGTCTCACGTACAGTCTCCCCCCGGCGCAGCCTCTCCAGCACAAACCGCAGATGAGTCACCAGACGTGAATAGTCCAGGGAATCACGCGGAATGCGGTATTCGAGATTATCCTCCACCAGTCCGACCATATCCCCGATCAGCTGGGAATGCTGCTTGACCTCTGAGATATGCCGGTTGCTGAGCGCACTGACAATATGAAGCGCCACGAAACCGATCTCATCCGGTGGCAGCGATACCTCCATAGCTTCGTTAATCCGGTCCACAGCATATTCCGCCAGACTGTATTCCTCCGGATAAATCTCCCGGGTCTCGTACAGAAAGGGGTTATGTATGGCTATATGCTGCTCGCTTCTGCGGATGGCAAAGGAAATATGGTCTGTGAGCGCGATATGAATATGTTCATTAAGCGCCTGCCGGCTGCTCTGCATAATATGCAGTACTATCTCCTGGACAACCTCAATCAGCTTCTCGTCCACCTGGGGCACCAGCTGCTTATACTGCTCCTGCTCCTCCTGGCTCCGCAGGATGAACATTTTCTCTACAGAAGAGAGGTTGATCCGGTCCCGTGTCTTACGGTTGAAGCCTATACCCTTGCCAATGACCACTACCTCGGCATACTGGGGATGCTCGGCAATGATCACGTTATTATTGAGTACCTTGGCCACTGTTATGCTGCTGCTCACTTGCGACACCTCTTTTAATTCTGAATACCCGATCTATTTGGCAGCACGATACACGTATCAGCATGTGAAGATTAACCTTGAGCTACTATCATAACATCAAGAATCTCAAATTAGAAGTGTGCGGCGCAGAGGGACAACGCGGGTCATTTCACCCGGAAAGTCCGGCCCGAGAACCTGTATACCAATATGAGGGCGGTCAGCATGTAGACAACGGCAGAGAGTACTACGACTAGAGCAAAAATTCCGGGTTCGCTATTGAACTGCATTGCTATAAAACCGGCTGCCAGCACGATACTATTCACAATGGTAAAGAACGGATTCTTCACATTCAGCTCGGTACTGTAAGGCTGGAAGATATAATACATGAACAAATGATGCACCGAGAAGAACAGGGACAGTGCCAGAATTGTGACGCAAAAGATAACCGCATCCGCCGCGCCCCAGCTCTGATCCGACAGCAGAATCAGCAGATTCACTCCCAGGCAGATTGCTGCAGCCGGAATCAGATTAAGCAGGCTGATGCGCAGCAGCCGGATCCGGAAGTTGCTCAGAATGGCTGACTGTTCGCGGTAGAACCCGTAACGCAGCAGACTGAGATCACAATTGTAGAACATAGCCTTACATACACGTTCGCCGATGGAAGTGTAATTCATAAGGATCAGGAAGGTAGGCAAGGCGCTGATCAGATAATGGGCCAGCCTGGTAAAAGCCGCTTGCGAGAACAGCATTGTCAGCAAAGCGGCTGCGAAGAGTGCCCCAATAATTACCAGACGACGCTGTACTGGATGAATGAGCAGCCGCCGGTGGCGCGAGAAGAAAATCGCGTTGAGATAAGCGTATCCGCTTTTGCCGGCGAATTGTCCGTGGTCCAGCTGCTCCGCCGTGTATTGCTGCTCCCGGGTTGCAACGTCCTTCACCCGTGCCTCCTTCATCATGCGTCCCATATCCAGCAGCGGATCATCAATCTTGGTAACGGCATCCACTGCATTGCGGTAATCCGGGTAACGGGCGATATAGACCGCACAAAGGGCTCCCAGCACAAGCACAGCAAGCACCAGAGGCATAGTAAACACCGTTTGACTATCCACCACCGCAAATCCCCGAAGCACAGGTACATAAGCCAGCAGAAAACCTGCCCCAATGGCGGTCCAGACCCAGCCTGTTTTTTTGACAACCACAATGTCATATTTAGCAAAAATCCATAAATGCAAAGCCTCGCAGGCAATCCGCCAGAACGTCAGCAGCAGAGCAAGAACGCCCCCCTGCCATAGAGGTGCACCCAGAAGACTCCCGAAGACCATCATCGCCGGGACAAAAGTAACCGCGAAGCTTATCCCGCGAAGCGCCAGCGTTGTACGCATATATTTCTCCGCAGGCAGCCTCATCAGCTTCACAAATATGTATTTGTCCCGTTTAGGCTCAAGAATAACCGCACTCGAAACTGCAGCAGCCAGAAAACTTAAACAGAGCAGTATCTGCAGATATAGCTGGTACTGTACAGAAAGGGTTAAGTTTAACTCACTGCCAGCAAGCTTCACCGGCAAAAAGACCATAAGCCCCAAATAGGCAAACTTGGACAAGAAGGCCCAGATGGCTTTGAGGATATAGACGATTACCGATAAAGTCTGCTTAAGCGCCGTCTCAGCATAGACTGAGGCCGGTACCAGCTTGCCTATAACAGGAATTTTTCTGTAATAGAACATAAGCCGGTTGGCGCCGGACATCCCGCGAATCTCCATGATCGCCTTCAGCGTGCTAAACATGATCCTCATCCTTCAGCAGCGCGATAATCTGCTCCTCGAATTCCGGACTATGCAGTGTTTCAGCGGGAATCTCACGGAGCGAGCCGTTATTCAGAATCACCAGCTCATCACAGAGGTCGGCGGCCAGCTGCAGAATATGAGTGGAGAAAATAATAATGTGATTCTGCTTCATCTCACGCAGCAGCTTCTTGATCTCCAGCGCCACCACTACATCGAAGGAGGTCAGCGGCTCATCCAGCAGAATCAGCGGCGGGCGGGAAATGATGAAGCAGAGCATCTGGATTTTGTTCTTCATCCCGTGGGAGTAGCCTTTGATCAGGCGGTGGCGGTCCTCCTCCTCAAAGCGGATGATATCAAAATAATCTTCGATACTCCGGCCCTGCTCGATCTTATCCCTATTGATATCCATGTAGAACTTCACAAACTCATAGCCGGTTAAGAAATCCGGCAGAATCGGCAAAGAAAAGACGTAGCCGATCTCCTCTTCGCGGAGCGGAAGACTCACTTCCTCCCGCCGCAGAAAAGCCCCGCCGCTGTCCATGCGTATCTCACCGCTCAGGCAGTTGAAAAGTGAGGTTTTGCCGGCGCCGTTGCGGCCCAGAAGCCCATAGATCTTACCTTGCTCGAAGGTGAAATCAATTCCTTTCAGCACTTCCTTACCGTCAAAGCTCTTGCGTATATTATCCAGAATGAGCTCCATGCCTGCACCTCCATTTCCTATTGGGGTAAATCTATAAAAAAGGTATGACAGGCGGTTAAACGTGCCGGCCATACCTCGGTAATTCGCTATTATTCCTCTGGCTGTTCAACCGGGGCGGCCGGTGGTATTACGGCCGGTTTCGGTTTGCCCGGGAGCGCGGTTACTGGCGTTCCGGTATACTCGGCAGCTGCTGACAGCTCCGGCTTGCCTTTGGTCTTGGTCAGTCCTTTGATAAGTGCCTCGACATCAATGCCGGACACGCTTTTCAGCATCTCAGGGGCTGTCGCCATCAGCTGGGTCACATAATTGCTGACCCGGGCCGCACCTTCACCGTTGCCGGTATCCACTACAGTCAGCTTGTCGATAGAAGCCAGCGGCTCGGCGATCTTTCCGGCCAGCTCCGGCAGCATTTTGACGATAATATCGAGCACCGCCGCTTCGCCGAATTTCTGGAACGCTTCCGCCAGCTTCTCCTTGGCTTCCGCTTCGGCCAGACCGCGCAGGCGGATAACTTCCGCTTCCGCTTTACCTTTGGCCAGCTCGGCATCGGCAACCGCTTGCCCTTCCAGACGTTTCTGCTCGGAGGTTGCTTTAGCCTGAGTCTCAATACTGTACTGCAGCGCATCTGCTTCACGCATCCGCTTGGCCTTGTCGGCTTCCGCCGCCTGCTCTACCGCGTAACGGTCAGCTTCCGCTTTCTTCTTCACTTCAGCGTCATACTGCTTCTCGCGCACCTGGATCTCCTTGGCCTGGAGGTCAATTTCACGTTCCTTTCGGACCAGTTCAACCTTCATCTGCTCTTCAACCACTGTCTGCTTGGCACGCGCCTCCTGGATATGGTACGCCTGGTCAGCTTCCGCTTTGGCGGTATCCTGATCGCGTTTGAAGGCAGCTACCTTCAGCTGGTTCTCCTTCGAGGCTTCGGCGATGTTGGTATCACGCAGCAGCTCCGCCTTCTGCCCCTGCTCTTCGGCATTGGCCTTCTGAATCCGCGCGTCACGCACAGCTTCGGCTTCGGCAATCTCTGCATCCCGCTTCACTGCGGCAATCCGCGGTTTACCGAGAGCTTCCAGATAGCCGTGCTTATCACGTACATCCTTAATGGTGAACGAGACGATCTGCAGCCCCATTTTCTTCAAATCACGGGCCGCCACGCCCTGAACCTCCTGAGCGAAGCGGTCCCGGTTACGGTAGACCTCTTCAACAGTCATCGAGCCGAGAATCGCCCGCAGATGGCCTTCGAGCACTTCCTGGGCCTCGCTCTTCAGTGCCTCAATCGGCTTGCCCATGAACTGCTCGGCTGCCGTCGCCACATCCTCGGTGGAACTCCCTACCTTGATGATCGCCACTCCATCGGCAATAACCGGAACCCCCTGCTCGGTGTAGACCTCAGGGGTCGTCACGTCTAGCTTGTGAGAGAGCAGGGACATGAATTCTGCCTTCTGGAAGACCGGCAGGATGAAGGCACCGCCGCCGCGGACGATTTTGATTTTGCGGCCGGAGCCGTCATCTGAGATGTGATTACTTCCCAGGAAGGAACCGGTGACGATCATGCCTTCATCAGGCCCTACCGTTTTGTAACGGGCCCAGAATGCAATCCCCAGTACAAATAATACAGCCACAACGACTGCGGGAATAAACAAAAAATCAGGAATACCGAACATTAAGAATCCACTCCTCTTCTGTCTTCGAATTCTGACACAAGGGCTACGCCCTCCCTGACCTCTACCACCACAACTTTAATACCGGCCGGCAGCGGATGCTGTTCGAAGCTGGCTGCGGTATGCAGACTGTTGCCTGCACCGAATTTCACCATAATCTCACCATAGCCTGCTGCTGGAACCGGAACCATAACCTCGCCGATTCTTCCCGGCAGATCGTTCATGGAGAACCCGTTCGACATTTCGCTGTTCTTCATCGGCTTCACTACAACAAGATGCAGCACCACACCCATAAACGCCGCAATCAGCAGGGACAAGGCAAGAATTGCGCCATCTTCCAGTCCGCTGTAGCGGCTGAGCAGCACCCCCGCTCCGCCGAACACCGTCACACCTCCTGCCAATATGGCAGGATTGAGGAAATCAAAGGATACGAAGTCAAAAACCCCGTGCAGAGCGCCTCCGATCAGGTCGCCTACAAGTACGCTGACCACGGCAAAGATAATACCCAGCGCCAAACAGCCCAAATACAGCGTTTGCATGTTTGTCTCCTCCCGTCTTTACTTCCGGACTGTCATACTAGTATAAACGCAGAAACCATGTCCTTGGTTTCACAAACTTGGGTATTAATCTCATTATTGTATCACTGGAGAGAATTTTTTAGCAGCTGTTCAAATGAAAAAGCCGCCCCTGCGAACGGGAGCGGCTGAATAATTTGTGCAGCAAACGTGTTATACGCTGCTGGTACGTTATACGCGGCTGGCTGGCTTACAGCGCCAGCTTGTAGATTTCTACAACATCCTCACGCTGCAGCTTGCGGAAGTTGCCGAACGGGCCGAAACGCACGGCCTTGTCAGCCATATTGCCGATTTCGCTGTCATCGATGTCATAATCGCCGAGCGTCTTCGGAGCTCCGATGGAATCCCAGAAGCTGCGAAGCGCTTCGATGCCTTCAAGGCCGACTTCTTCATCGGTTCTGCCAGCCGGATCAATCCCGAATACGTTCACCGCCAATTGGCGGAAACGGGCAGGATTCGCGCTAAGATTGTATTTCATCCATTGCGGGAACAGAATGGCCAATCCGCCGCCATGCGGAATATCGTACACTGCGGATACGGCATGCTCAATATTGTGCGTCGCCCAGTCTCCGGCAAAGCCCATGCTGACCATACCGTTCAGTGCCATGGTGCCGCAGTACATAATAGTCTCGCGCAATTCATAGTTGTTCAAATCTTCGATCAGCTTCGGCGCAGTCTCAATCACTGTACGAAGCAGAGTCTCGCAGAAGCCGTCCTGTACCAGCGTATTGCCGTCTGTGTGAAAATAATGCTCCAGCGTATGGGACATGATGTCCACCATGCCGTAGACCGTCTGGTCACGCGGCAGGGAGAAGGTGTTCTCAGGATCAAGAATCGAGAAGGCCGGATAGGCATGCACGCTGCCCCAGCCCATTTTTTCCTTGGTCACTTCATTCGTAATTACCGAGCCGTTGTTCATCTCCGAACCGGTAGCGGCCATAGTCAGCACTGTACCAAGCGGAAGCGCTCCTTGCGGTGCCGCTTTGCGCTCCACGAAGTCCCACATATCTCCATCATATTTCGCACCGACAGCTACAGCCTTGGCACAATCCAGCACACTGCCGCCGCCGACGGCGAGGATCAGTTCGATCCCGTTCTCGCGGCATAAATCCACGCCTTTATGTACGGTGGACAGACGCGGGTTAGGCTCAACTCCGGCCAGTTCAGTAACTACAGCGCCGATGGCATTCAGCTCAGCAATTACGTTGTCGTACAGGCCGCTACGCTTGATGCTGCCGCCGCCGTACATCAGCAGCACGTTCTTGCCGTATTTCGGCACTTCGGTGCGGAGTGCCTGCAATGTCCCTTGTCCAAAAATCAGCTTGGTAGGGTTGTAAAACTCAAACTTACGCATATGGGTAAACCTCCATGAGTATATGAATGTGACGCACTTGTATATTATAGACCTCCGGCTTGCCGCATTCAAATGGCTGCGAAGAAGGGGCAAAAGGTCGGTATCGTGTTTAAAAGACACGGCGTTCCCTTAACGCCTGCCTAGCACAAATTCAAAGGGATTTATCCCTTTATTTTCCCCGTACCGCCCACTTTCGGCGGAATCAGAGGGATTTATCCCTTTAATTTCCCCCATGCTGTCCACTTTCGGCGGAATCAGAGGGATTTATCCCTTTGATTTCCCCATGCCGCCCGCTTTCGGCGGAATCAGAGGGATTTATCCCTTTATTTTCCTCATGTCGTCCACTTTCGGCGGAATCAGAGGGATTTATCCCTTTATTTTCCCCGTACCGCCCACTTTCGGCGGGATCAGAGGGATTTATCCCTTTGATTTCCCCATTCCGCCCACTTTCGGCGGGATCAGAGGGATTTATGGACCTCTGTCAAGAAAGTAGACGTGAACCTAAGCGGTTTTCCGCTTAAATGTTGCTGCAAACTGAACCGGAGATACGTAACCCAGTGCCCCATGGATTCGTTTACAGTTGTAGAAAAATTCAATGTATTGGTAGATGGAATCATAGGCCTGCTTCTTTGTTTTAAATCGAGTCCAGTACACAAACTCTTTTTTCAAGAGGCTGTGAAAAGATTCGATACAGGCGTTATCATAACAGTTCCCTTTGCGGCTCATACTTGCAGTCATCTGGTACTTCTCCAGGCGTCCCCGGTAGTCTGCAGAGGCATACTGCGAGCCTCGATCCGAATGGTGAATCAAGCCCTTCCCGGGGCGTTTCGCTTGGTAGGCATCGTCTAGAGCGCCCTGTACGAGGTCTGTGGTCATCCGGTCGCCCAGCCGCCAGCCTACGATCTCCCGGGTGCATAGGTCCAGCACGCTCGCCAAGTACATCCGCCCTTCCCGACAGGGAATGTAAGTAATATCTGCCACCCACGCCTGGTTTGGCTTTTCGGTTTGGAATTGCTGGTTCAGCAAGTTAGGGGCAATGGGCAAAGGATGGTTAGAGTCGGTCGTGTGTACGCGAAACCTCTTCGCGACACAGGAGCGCAGGCCCAGTTCTCTCATGTACTTTCCTACTGTGCGTTCGCTTACCTTGTACCCCTCACGCTTCAAGAGAACCTTAATTTTGGGGCTACCGTAACGACCATGCGAGTCGTGAAAATGATAGGTAATCCGCTTAAGCAGTAACGCTTTGCGGGCGGCTTGGGGGCTGGGCTTCGCTGTTCTCCATTTGTAATAACCGCTCCGTGATACCTGAAAGACGTTGCACATCTTCTCCACTGGGAACTCGGAGCGATGATCTTCTATAAACTGGGTTGCTGAAGATGTGCACTGCTTTTTTTAGGATGGCCATTTCCTCCGTCAGGTCTGCCACCTGTTGGTCGCGTTCCTTCAGTTGACGTTCCAACTCTCTGACTTTGTCTGGGGTGGCTATGGGCTCACTCTGAAACGACCGGTACTTCCCCAGCCATTGGTGCAGGGTTTTGGCGGGGATGTCCAGTTCCAGGGCGAGTTCCGCCACCGTCTTGGTTTGCTCCTGAATATACTTTACGGTCTGTTTTTTATATTCTTCATTGTAGCTTCTCCGTGTTCCACTCATGTGGGCACCTCCTCGTTAATTTCATTATCCCTATTCTCTTAACGGGTGTCCACGATTAATACTAACAGCATTATCCCTTTAATTTCCCCCATGCTGCCCACTTTCGGCGGAATCAGAGGGATTTATCCCTTTATTTTCCCCATGCCGTCCACTTTCGGCGGAATCAGAGGGATTTATCACTTTAATTTCCCCATAACGCCCACTTTCGGCGGAATCAGGGGCACTTCTGCCCTTCATTTCCTCCCATCGCCCGATTTCGGCGGAATCTGGGGCACTTCTGCCCCTCATTTCCTCCCGTCGCCCACTTTCAGCGAAATCAGGGGCACTTCTGCCCCTTATTCCCTCCTGCCGCCCACTTCCGGCGGACACATCATTGCATCGTAGTTTACCGCTCAATAAAAAAATGCCCCCGCCGACACTCCGGCAGGGACATCTCATTTACAAGACACAGCAGTCTTAGTTAAACCCGCTGCTGTTCACGAACCGGCGGAATGCCGCCTGGCCTTCCGGTGTGCGTTTGTATACTCCCGCATGCTCCAGAATATGCGTGAACTTGGTGCCTACCTCGTTCTGCACCGTCTTCACCGCTTCCTCGCGGCTCAGGGAGGTGCCGAAACGGCCGGCCAGCTCCGCAATCCAGGCAGCATGAAGCGCGAGCGGATGATCAGCGCCCTGGCTCTGGACGGCCTCGAGCAGCGCAGTGTCACCGGCCAGAACGCCAGCGACAGCATCGAGCTCTTCCTTGAGGCGTCCCGGCAGAATCGCCAGGCCCATAACCTCAATCAGGCCGATGTTCTCCTTCTTGATGTGGTGCATTTCCCGGTGCGGGTGAAAAATCCCTTCCGGATATTCTTCGCTGGTCCGGTTGTTGCGCAGCACCAGATCCATCTCATAGCCGCCGTCTTCTGCCCGGCGGACAATTGGTGTAACCGTGTTATGCGGCACGCTCTCCCCGGCCTCTTCACTGAAAGCCAGCACATCGGCCTCCGGATCGCTGTAAGTCTTCCAGGCTTCATAGATACTGTTGCCGGCTTCCAGCAGCACGGCAGGATCTCCCCCTTGCATGCGCAGCACAGACATCGGCCATTTCACAGTGCTTAGGCTAACGCCTGGATATGCAGCATGGGTGAAGCTATCCTCCTTGGGCGCCTTCTGGATCGGGAAGGTGTGGCGTCCGCCCTGGAAGTGGTCATGGGTCAGAATTGAGCCGCCGACAATCGGCAGATCTGCATTCGAGCCGATGAAATAATGCGGGAAGGATTCAACAAAGCTGAGCAGACGCTTCAGCGTATCCTTCGTCAGCTTCATCGGCACATGATCATGGTGGAACACGATACAATGCTCGTTATAGTACACATACGGCGAGTACTGGAAGAACCATTTCTCATTGTTCATCGCAAGAGGAATTACGCGCAGGTTCTGGCGCGGCGGGTGATTGACCCGTCCGGCATAGCCGACATTCTCGCGGCAGAGCTGGCATTTCGGATAGACCGGCGGCGGAAGCAGCCGGGCCATGGCGATTTCCTTCGGGCTTTTCTCCGGCTTAGAGAGATTGATCGTCATCTCAATATTCCCGTAAGGCGACTCCTGAAGCCAATATACATTCTTGGCTACACGGTCCATACGGATATAGTTGGAATCAATACTGAGCTTATAAAAGCGGTCGGTAGCCGCCTGAATTCCCTGCTCCGCCTGAATCGCGGCGAATTCAGCATTCACCTCGGACGGACGGGCCATCAGAAGGCCCATGATCTTGGCATCCAGCAGATCGCGGTACGTATCCGTATTCTCCGGGATCAGCCCGATCTCTACCCCGTAGTCGATCAGTTGATCGAGCGGTGCCTGCGGACTTTCAAGCGGGTCTTCGGTGAACTCACCGGCATACGGCTCGCTGAAGCCGAACTGGTCAAGCAGTTCATTGCGGCTGTAATCAACGTCAGCGGGCTGAATCAGCTCCTTGTGCTGCGCGAACAGGACCAGCTGTTCAATCGCATACAACGCCTTCTCCCCGGCCCCAGCCGTAATATTATCGTTCTGCATTTCAATTCTCCTTATGTGCTGCAACCTAAATTGCTTTATTTCAATTCCAATTGCCTTTCATCCGTCCACAATATCATCAATTGCGAGCTAGGCTTAGCCGCCGTATCCTTCCGGATTCGCGGAATGCCAGTTCCAGGCGCTTTGGATGATGCCTTCCAGATCAGCATGCTGCGGGTCCCAGCCCAGAATCGTCCGGGCTTTGGCGGAAGAAGCGACCAGTACTGCCGGATCGCCGGCGCGGCGTTCCTGGATTACAACCGGGATGTCCAGGCCGGTTACCTTCTTCGCAGTCTCAATTACCTGCTTCACGGAGAAGCCCAGGCCGTTGCCAAGGTTGAAGATATTGCTTGCACTGCCGCTGCGCAGGTAGGTTACGGCACGGACATGCGCATCCGCCAGATCGCTGACATGGATGTAGTCGCGTACGCAGGTTCCGTCTTCTGTCGGGTAGTCTTCACCGAAGACCGCGATGTTCTCCCGCTGCTTAAGTGCAGCCTGAAGTACCAGCGGAATCAGGTGGCTCTCCGGACGGTGGTCTTCACCGATCTTGCCGCTGGCATGTGCACCTGCAGCATTGAAGTAGCGCAGCGCTACATATTTGATGCCAAGCACCTTGTCGAACCAGGCCATCATGCGTTCCATGGTCAGCTTGGTTTCGCCGTAGACATTCGCAGGTTCAGTGCGGTCGGTTTCTTCGATCGGCACCTTTTCCGGTTCGCCGTAGGTTGCGGCGGTGGAGGAAAAGACGATTTTGTCGACTCCCGCATGCTGCATCGCTTCCAGAAGACATTGTGTTCCGTACACGTTGTTGTCGTAATATTTCACCGGATCCTTCATGCTCTCGCCCACCAGGGAGCTGGCTGCGAAATGGATTACCGCTTCAATCTTGTTCTCGGAGAAAAGCTTGGCCAGCAGTGCCTTGTCGCGCAGGTCTCCCTCATACAGCTTACCGCCAAGCAGCGCCTCACGGTGCCCTGTCAGCAGATTATCGATAACTACAACCTCTTCGCCCCGGTCCAGCAGCTCCGCCACTGTGTGGGAACCGATATATCCTGCTCCGCCCGTTACCAGAATCGCCATCTTATTTCACTCCTTTCAGTTCTTCCACGCCGTTGCCGATCGTGCATACATAGAACTCGCCCGTCAGGCCGGATCTCTTCTTGTAAGCTTCGCCGACTTCAGCAATGAACCGTTCCACATCATCCTCATGCACCAGAGATACTGTGCAGCCGCCGAAACCGGCGCCTGTCATCCGCGAGCCGAGTGTTCCCGGAATACGCTGTGCTTCTTCGACCATGATGTCCAGCTCTTCGCAGCTGACTTCGTACAGGTCACGCAGGGAGACATGGGAGTCGTTCATATAGAGTCCGAATTGCTTCAGGTCATTGTTCTTGAGCACTTCAACCGAGTCAAGCACACGCTGGTTCTCTTCCACCACATGGCGGGCCCGGCGTCTGACGGTTTCGTCTGTAATTTTATCCTGATGAAGCTCGAATTGTTCAGGTTTAAGCTCGGCCAGGTAAGACAAGGTCGGCACCTCTTGCTTCAAAATAGCCAGAGCCTCTTCGCATTGGCTGCGGCGCTCATTGTACTTGGAATCCACCAGGCCGCGTTTCTTGTTCGTATTGCCGATAACCAGCTTATAAGAACCGGTCACAAAAGGTACCAGGCTGTATTCCAGTGTGTCACACATCAGCAGGATCGCCTGATCGCGTTTGCCGTTGGCGACAGCGAACTGGTCCATGATGCCGGAGTTTACGCCGACATACTGGTTCTCCGCGCGCTGGGACAGCAGAGCGATCTCTACAGTATCCGTGTCGCCGCCAAGCAGTGTCAGGAAGGCATAACCTGTTACTACTTCGATGGAAGCGGAAGAAGACAAGCCCGAACCGTTCGGAATCTCACCGTGGAACAAGAGGTCGTAACCTCCGGATACCGGAAGATCCTTCTTAGCCAGCTCCACCATTACACCAACCGGATAGTCAACCCACTCGCCGGTTTTGGCTTTGCCGATTTCGCTGTAGTCGATAGAGGCTTCATAAGGGAAATTCGTCGATGCGAATTGAACCTTGCCGTCCGAACGCGGACGCACGATAAGTGTGGTTCCGAAGTCCAGTGCTGCCGGGAACACGTAACCGCCGTTGTAGTCCAGATGCTCTCCGATGAGATTCACACGGCCCGGTGCGTAGAATACCCGCGCCTCTTCGCTGCTCTCCCCATATTTCTCGATAAATTTACTGTTAAGTTCCTGTACGCTCATTATTGCCACTCCATCCTTTCGCTGCTTGTGCTTGGGCTTGCAACTTGCTTCCTTCATGCTTACATTATAATAAAATCAGACTTGCCCTGATAATGCAATCATGTGTGCAATGTATGGACAAATGTGACTTCCAGCTACCGGGAAGATATACTGGAGATAATGATTCAATTCTGCGCTTTCCCGCATGTTAAGCTATGATAGCGTTATATTCAAGAAAGGCGGATGCCCGTTGGAACATACCTATTCCGTAGGATCAAATCCTGTGTATTTCGATCAGCAGCCTCTGCATGTGCTGTTCGCCGGGGAGAGCCAGACGCTTCCGCTGCATCAGGCCGGTCCCAAAATCTACGATTATTATCTGCTTCACTACATTGAGTCCGGCTCCGGTGTTTTCCGGACCGAGCAGCGCAAATATGAACTGGGGGCTGGAGACTGCTTCCTGATCCACCCGGCCCAGCTGGTCAGCTATATCTCGGATCAGCAGCAGCCCTGGCGTTACCGCTGGGCTGCCTTCACCGGAACGGAGGCGGAGCAGCTCGCCATGCAGGCCGGATTCACTCCGGAGAAGCCGGTCCTGACCACGGCTGAAGGCAGTTT
This sequence comes from Paenibacillus borealis, assembly GCF_000758665.1. NCBI lineage: Bacteria > Bacillati > Bacillota > Bacilli > Caryophanales > Paenibacillaceae > Paenibacillus > Paenibacillus borealis. The sequence goes on along the minus strand of NZ_CP009285.1, from coordinate 2,325,652 downwards.
GATTCCGGGGGCACTCGCCGGGATGATGTCCGCCTTCTATGCGGGCAAGGAGAGCGCGCATCTGACCTCGCTCGGATATCTTTACCTGATCATAGGCGAAGCATCCGGCCTGCTGATCTCCTCCTCAAGGTTGCCCGGGGCAGAGTCCCAGGTCAAACGTACAGTGAAGCAAATGATCAACTATATGGCTTCCCAATATGCCCATCCGGTCTCTATTGAACAAATGTGCGGCAGCCTGGGCTATAACCGCGCTTATTTGTCGCGCATCTTCAAGCAGGAGACCGGCCTCTCGCCGGTGACCTATCTGCTGAAGCTGCGCATCGAGAAGTCCCGCCAGCTGCTGCGCGAACGCCCGGAGCTGTCGGTAGAGCAGGTCGCAGCCTCCGTCGGCCTGACCGATGCCCTCTATTTCTCCCGGCAGTTCAAACGCTTCTGTGCACAATCACCCAGCACATACCGGCAGGCGACTGCGAATCCCGGGCCGAAATAGGCTCAGGAGAACATCCGGCGTTCTACCAGAACTCTGCTTAAGCCAACAGCCCGTCTCCTGTTCAGGAAGCGGGCTGTTCATCTCAATTCTATAAATTACTCAGGCTTCATCCTCTGTTCCAAGGATCGTCTCAATCCGTTCCAGCTCTTCCTGCGTGAATTCGCCATGAGTCAGAGCGGCGATATTCTCCTCAATTTGGCTTACCCGGCTTGCACCGATCAGCGCCGAGGTCACCTTGCCGCCGCGCAGCGTCCATAGGAGTGCGAACTGGGCCAGGCTCTGGCCGCGGGCTACCGCCATCTGGTTGAGCGCGTGGATCTTGCGCAGCACCTCCGGCGTAATCCGGCTCTCGTTCAGGAACGCGGAGGGTCCGGCGGCCCGTGAATCGCCGGGAATACCGTTCAGGTATTTATTGGTCAAGAGACCCTGGGCCAGCGGGGTAAAGGCGATACTGCCGATGCCATGCTCCTCCAGCACATCCTGCAGCCCTCCTTCAATCCAGCGGTCGAGCATGGAATACCGCGGCTGATGAATCAGAAGCGGTGTACCGAGCTTCTTCAGGATTGCAATTGCCTGTTCGGTCTGCTCAGCGGTATAGTTGGACAAGCCGATGTAGAGCGCTTTGCCTGAACGTACGGCATAATCCAGTGCACCCATGGTTTCTTCCATCGGTGTTTCCGGGTCCGGACGGTGGGAATAGAAAATATCCACATAATCCAGTCCCAGCCGTTTCAGGCTCTGATCCAGGCTGGACAGTATATATTTGCGTGAACCCCAGTCCCCGTAAGGGCCGGGCCACATATAATATCCCGCCTTGGTGGAGATTACCATCTCGTCACGGTACGGAGCCAGATCACGGGCAAGAACCTTGCCGAACAGTTCCTCTGCCGAGCCTGCCGGAGGGCCATAGTTGTTAGCCAGATCGAAATGGGTAATACCGAGATCGAAAGCGCGGGTTATCATCTCGCGGCCATTCTCATAGGTGTCGATGCCGCCGAAATTATGCCAGAGGCCCAGTGAAATTGCCGGAAGCTTGAGGCCCGACCTGCCGGTGCGGTTGTAACGCATGACTTCATACCGTTTATCGCTAGCCACATATACCATTGCTTATCCCTGCCTCTCGTTTCCTCAGTTAATGCATTACCCTAATTTAAACTCCGGACAGACTTTGTAATCTTCTCACGAGAAAAAGCTTGAATCCTCATCCGAGCAGCCCTTGTATTCTGCCCATCACATCGCCGATCCGGTCCGTAATAATCAGATCTGCCTGGTGGTCATAAGGGGTCGGATCGCCGTTAAGCAGTACCGTATGCCTTCCGCGGAAATAGGTGATCAGACTCGCCGCCGGTTGTACGGTAAGTGAAGTGCCGCCAATAATCAGCAGATCCGCCGCCGCAATCGCCGCCACTGCTTCGACCAGTACATCGTGATCAAGCGCTTCCTCATAGAGCACCACATCCGGTTTGATGATGCCTCCGCACTCCGGGCAGGCCGGCACAGCACCCGTCTGCTCCAGTATCTGCTCCAGACCGTAATAGGTATTGCAGTCCATGCAGTGATTGCGGTGAATCGAGCCGTGCAGCTCCAGCACCCTGCGGCTTCCCGCCAGTTGGTGCAGACCATCGATATTCTGTGTTATAACCGCCTTCAGCTTGCCTTTCGCTTCAAGGTCAGCCAGCAGCTTATGTGCCCCGTTCGGCTTCGCCTCCGGATGAATCATCTTGCTGCGGTAGAAATCAAAAAAAATGTCCGGCGAGGACATGAAAAAGCTGCGGCTCAGCATGACTTCGGGTGGATAAGGAGAGTTGTGCTGAGTCTGGTAAAGACCGGCAGCCGAACGGAAATCCGGTATGCCGCTTTCTGTTGATGTTCCGGCTCCGCCGAAAAAAACAATATTTCCGCTCTCTTTGATCCAGGAAGCCAGTAGCTGTAATTGATCCATAGTCTCCACACGTTTCCTCTCTGTGCGTAATGAAATCAGATAGTTAACCGGAGCTGCGCATACCCGGAAACAACGATATCCGCATCCAGCAAGTGGGCTGCGGCCCCGTCTGGAGACAGACCCACAGCGAGGCGCAGGCCTGCGCCTTTGCCCAGCTGCATATCCGCATTACTGTCACCGATAATGACCGTTTCTCCAGGCAGCAGTCCCAGTTCCCGGCAGGCTGTTTCAGCCATCTCTGGCGATGGCTTGCCGTGCTTCACTCTGTCTCTGGTGACAACGGAGTGAAAATACCCGGATAACCCAAGCCACTCCAACTGCTCACGGGTAGTGGCCGCATTGTCTGAGGTCACTACACCGAGTTTCAGGGAAGCGGCCGCACACTGCTCCAGAAAAGCATGCAGCCCGGGCATCGCTACCGCCGTCCTCCGCCGGCACAGCTCTTTCATAGCTTCCTTGGAGACCGCATTCACCACCGTTACCGCTTCATTCCAGGGAACGCCGGCAGCATACAGCTGCCAGGCCAGAATCCCGGTCGTTTCTTCGGCGGTCGCCATGGAGAGTGGTCCGGCGGGATCATACCCGGTCACCTTGCCGCTTGCATCATGAACCGTTCCCAACACTGCGGCAAGATCCGTCCCTGAACCCGGACCGTTGCCGATTAATGCCAGTTGGCTGCCCAGCCCTTCGAGAATCAGATCGGCCCAGCTTCCCCAGGTCGCAAGCAGATCCAGCAGCGTTCCATCCTTGTCGAACAAGATGCCCCTGCAGGGAACGGAAAGCTCATTAATATGCAATTCAGGCATTCAGACTCTCCTCTCCGCCAGCGGCGTTACTTCGTGATTCCGGCCTCACTTGCTCTGGCGCAGATTGCCTATCCAATCCAGCATAGCCCGCGCAGTGCGTGTCTGCTGTTCTTCCTCTGTGATAGTGGCTGTCCCGTCACCCTTTTGCGGGCCGTAGCTGCCGAACTGGGCATGATTGCCGCCGTTGACCGGCGTATATACAGTGTTGCCAGGAAGATAGGCCCGGCCTTCGTTATAGCTCTCCTGATCAACCACCTTGTCCTCCGTACCCAGCACCGACAATACGGACAGCGTCGTATCCTTCAGGCTGCCTTTCTCATCCGGATAGGAAGCCAGAAAAAAAACGCCTTCCAGCTGGTCGGCATGATCTGCGGCGAAGCGCGAGGCCATTACCCCGCCAAGCGAGTGCCCGCCAAGCACAAAGGATTGCTTCGGATGCACGCGGATAATCTCTTCAGCTGCATCTCCCTTGATCACGGCCAGATTGAGCGGCATTCTGGCGATATAAAACGGGTGGCCGGCTGCTGCAATTTTTCTGGCAAGCGGAGCATAAGCTTCTGCCTCGACCAATGCACCGGGATAAAAGATTACGCCGGTGCCGAGCACAACCGAAGGTTCAAACGAGATCCAATTGTCATTCTGCTCTACGGTAACTCCCCCGGCAGAGACAAGCGCCGATTCAGCTCTTTCAGCAGGCTTATACGGAGTCAGATACTTCCATATAAACAACCCTGCCACCAGCAGAATCAATACAATTCCTATAAGCACATAGCGTTTGGTATTCCTTCTTCTCAATAGAGTTCACTCCCGAGTACTGCATACAGAAAATTATAGTGTAATCATTGAAATCAAACAACCTTCAAGACTTCGCCACATCTGCCTGTCGTGAGAGCGCTTACCATTGTGATGTATTTCACAATTTATTTACCGGAAATCATGTATTTTAAAATTAAAGTATTAAACCGCACGCAAACCGCATTTATTGGAGGTAACGTCATGACCCGGGAAAGCTCGCTCGAAACGCGTGGAGAAACTTTTTTTCTTAACTTGCGCTTCATGCTTATTGTAACTGTCTTTGTGGCCAATGCGATCGAACCCCTGATTCTTGAAATGAGCGGACTCCACACCCTGTACCAGTGGATCTTCAGTTTTCATATGCCGCTGTTTGTGCTCGTGACCGGTTACTTTGCCCGTAAAAGCTTAAATGGCGCTGCCGGCCGTAAGGTGCTGCTGCAAATCGGACTGCAATATATTATTTTTCAAAGCTTATACTCAGCATTGGACGTTTCTGTATTCCATGTAAACAACATACATTATTCCTTCTTCGCTCCTTACCTGCTGCTGTGGTTCCTGGCCAGCCACGCCTTCTGGCGTCTGCTGATGCTGGGCATGAGCCGCTGGAGCAAGAGCGCCCAGTTTGCCTTCGCCATTGCCGCAGGTGTGGCTGTAGGTTATCTGCAGCTGGATGGAATCTGGTTCAGCATCAGCCGCACCTTTGTATATCTGCCATTTTTCGTTATCGGGTATCATTTCTCATTCGGAGCTTTCGTCAAGCTGTACCAGCAATATGTCAAAACCGCTGCCGCCGCTGCTTCACTCCTGCTGCTCGTTGGAATGGGAGTGCTCGGACATTATCTCCCGCTCGGCTGGCTGTACGGAAGCATGACCTATATGCAGCTTGGCGCTCATGAATGGTATGCAGGTGTGTTCAGGCTGGCTGTCTATGGCTTGCAATTTGCCGCATCGCTGGCATTTCTTGGCCTGGTTCCATACGGGTTAAGCCGGATGACAGACCTGGGACGCCGCACACTGTACGTCTTCCTGCTTCACGGCTTCATTGTCCGGGCGGCAGCCGTCTCCGGCGTGTATGCCTATATCGGAAATGCTGCCGGTGCCGCTGTTCTTCTGGTCTGCGCTGTATCCTGCACGTTGTTGCTGGCCCAGCCTGCGGTCAAACGCGTGCTGAATCCGCTGGTTGAGCCGTCTGTAGACTGGGTGATTTCGCTGCGGCGCGCTGCCATCAGACGCTCACTTTAGCATCATTGCTATTGAAACAGCCTCTTCACTTATTAATATGTAGAAGCCTGTCCTGTCCGGGATAGGCTTTTTGGTATAATTTCCTTTAATGATCGATGTAGCCGTTTCCACCTGTCTGCCGGGAGATGACTGCGACAAACTTCACATTGCCCGGTAGAAAAATGAGGTTTTTTGTGATAGACTCTCTATTAACGTTCGTATCCAATCCGCTTGTTTTTTATAGAAACGGCTCCGCCCTACTTCTGTTTACTGCAAGAAGCTGGACCTTGTTCCTTCTATAAACCGCAGACACGCAGCTTTTGGGATTGCAATGCGTTAATGCGGCACTATATTTGTTCTCACCGTTCCAAGAGGTTAGGCTCACAATACTTTTAGGGGGAAATGTCATCATGGCAAACAAAAAAATGCGTTCAGACATGATCAAAAAGGGCTTTGACCGCGCACCACACCGCAGTCTTCTGCGTGCTGCCGGCGTTAAGGAAGAGGATTTCGGCAAGCCGTTTATCGCAGTCTGCAATTCCTATCTCGACATTGTACCGGGTCATGTGCATCTGCAGGAATTCGGCAAGATTGTAAAGGAAGCCATCCGTGAAGCCGGCGGGGTTCCGTTCGAATTCAATACCATCGGCGTAGATGACGGCATTGCCATGGGACATATCGGAATGCGTTATTCATTGCCAAGCCGCGAGATCATAGCCGATTCTGTGGAAACGATGGTTTCCGCTCACTGGTTCGATGGAATGGTCTGCATTCCCAATTGTGATAAAATCACCCCGGGTATGATGATGGGCGCACTGCGCGTCAACATCCCGACGATCTTCGTCAGCGGCGGACCGATGAAGGCCGGCGTAGACAGCAAAGGCAAGAAGCTATCTCTGACTTCCGTGTTTGAAGGCGTTGGCGCCCATCAGGTCGGCAAGATCAATGACGCTGAGCTGCTTGAACTGGAACAATTCGGCTGTCCAACCTGCGGATCATGTTCGGGTATGTTCACAGCCAATTCCATGAACTGTCTGGCTGAAGCTATGGGCCTTGCTCTCCCGGGCAACGGCACCATTCTGGCAGTTGCGGAAGAACGCAGAGATTTCGTCCGCAAATCAGCTACCCAACTCATGGAGCTGATCAAGCTGGATCTGAAACCGCGTGATATCGTAACCCATGAATCACTGGACAATGCCTTTGCGCTGGATATGGCGATGGGCGGCTCCACCAACACTGTGTTGCATACCCTGGCACTGGCTCAGGAAGCTGAAATCGACTATCCGCTGGAGCGCATCAATGAAGTAGCCAACCGCGTACCTTACCTGGCCAAGCTGGCTCCTGCCTCCGATATCTTCATCGAAGATGTGGACCGGGCGGGCGGCGTCAGCGCTGTGCTGAACGAGCTGCTGAAGAAGCCGGGCGCCATCTTCGGCGACTGCATGACCGTAACCGGCAAGACTTTGGCCGAGAATGTCACCGGTCATGAGATTCAGGATACGTCAGTTATTCATACAATAGACAACCCTTATTCCCCAGTAGGCGGATTGGCTGTACTCTACGGCAACCTGGCTCCGGAAGGCTCCATCATCAAGGTTGGTGCCGTAGATGCTTCCGTTGGCGGCTACCACAAAGGACCTGCCATCTGCTTCGACTCCCAGGAGCAGGCGCTGGAAGGGATCGCGAACGGCAAGGTCAAAGAAGGCCATGTCGTTGTTATCCGGTATGAAGGTCCGAAGGGCGGACCGGGTATGCCGGAAATGCTGGCACCGACTTCGCAGATCGTCGGTATGGGTCTTGGCGCCAAGGTCGGCCTGATCACCGACGGACGGTTCTCCGGAGCTTCCCGCGGAATCAGTATCGGCCACATCTCGCCGGAAGCGGCTGAGGGCGGACCGATTGCTTTTGTCGAGGATGGCGACATCATCGAACTGGATCTGATCAACCGCAAGATCGAGCTGCTGGTTGAAGAAGAAGTCCTGGCTGTCCGCCGCAGCGGCTGGAAAGATTTCGAGCCGAAGGTGAAGACCGGTTACCTGGCCCGTTACTCCAAGCTGGTTACCAATGCAAGCAAGGGCGGCGTGCTGAAGATCTAATCACTGATCCGGCTGCCGCAGCCTGAGATATAAAGAATGAACTGGAAGAGCAGTCACGTCCGCAGATGCGGCGGGACTGCTCTTTTTTTGCATATTAGGGCCCGTTAATGCAGGTGGCGCAGATAGCAGAGATCACACAAATGGTCTCTGTAGCTGGTCGCTAGGAAATGTTGTACGCTCTGCAACTTTGATTCACCGATAAAGGGTTGTTCAGAAGGATTGTTGTATGAAATACAATAATCTTCCTGCTAAGCCGCCGAAAGAAGGCGAAATGCTGCCTTTTGTACAACAATTCCGGATTATGGCGGTTTTGATGAGCAGAATGTTGTATTTAGTGCAGGAATTTGAATCTGACAGCGGTCACGGTATCTGGGATCTCCGCCGCAGGCAGTGGACATATCGGCGGGAATAGCTGCCGGATATATAAAAAGCCCCGCCAGCCATTCAGGCCAGCGGAGCATAGGAAACAGCTTCGGTTACAATCCGGATAAATGTCAACTTATAAGTGCTAAATAGCCTGCTGCAATTCAATGAACAACCGTTGCTCCGGGCAGTTCTAGTTCAGCTTCAATCGACCGTTCCTCTTCCCGCACACGTTCCCGTTGCTTCACCGGCTTCTGCGGCCGCTGCTGATTCATCTGATCAAGCAGCTGCGACACGGGCATCAGCATCATTTTGGGTACCAGCAGCTCACTGCGGACTTTAAGCCTCGCTCCGCCTGACGGATGAATAACGCTGAGCAGAATACTGAGATAGAATTTGGTAGAGCTTGCGAACAGGCCGCTTGGCAGATCCAGAACCATGAACCCGAATTTCTCGGGCCCACGGTTCAGCAGGCTTACACCATAGAGTGCCTTGGCTTCAGCCAGATCCACATCACCGGCAATCCGCTCCGCCAGCACCGGCAGATCCTTCTCCATGCGGCGGATCATGCGGATCGCGAGCTGTGCCGACGAACGGGAATGAATGCCCAGCTCGAACAGCTGCCTGTTGTCGATATGCAGCTCAATGATCTTGTCGCCTTTGCTTAATGTCTCACCGTTATCCATCTGCACGGGATTCCCCTGATATTTACGCAGCCTGTAATGCAGGAACGGATCGGCCGGAGAGATCGTCTTGATCTGGAACATTAGCTGGAATACCTGTTCCCAGGCCAGCCATAAGCCGACAACCAACCGTTTGCCGAAAGACAGCCTTGTGATCGGTGAGCTCTGCACCGCCTTGATCATCTCATCAATCCGGATACTTCGCAGCCCCCGTCTATCCGCTTCCTGCAGCATCCGCTCCAGGGCAATCAGCATATGCTCAGGGGCATGCGGATCGGCACCGAGCGTTGTACCGCAGTCATGCAACAGCATGACTTCACCCGGATCCAGCTTGGAGATCAGCTTGTCGGTCAGGCGTTCCGCTCCAAGCTTCTCCTTCCAGTCGCCGAACATGGCCGACCATAGTACAATCTGCACCTGACGGCGCTTGGAGAAGTCAAACAGGTTCACAATTCCCCACGGCGGACGGTAGTAGGTGCTGCGCTCGCCGGTTATTTTGAAGATAATATCATCGGTCCGCTGAATCTGCTTCCTCACCGTTGCCGGACGCATCAGCCAATTCGTCTTGTGCACATAATTGTGAATTCCGATAAGATGCCCTTCATCGTGCATACGCTTAATAATCTCCGGATGCGCTTCAGCGTGGGCACCGACCACGAAGAATGTCGCCTTAGCTCCATAACGCTTAAGCAGATCCAGCAATAACGGTGTATAATGCGGGTCAGGTCCATCATCGAAGGTCAGGCCATAATCCGTACGCCCGATTCCTTTGCGAAAGACGCGATAACCAAATATACGGCTGATCATTCCGGGAATAAAAGCATAAAAGGTCGAGATGTAAAATAGCCAGAGCAGCAAAGTCTGCATGTAAATTCCCCGCTTTTCCAGAGTTGACTTTGGCTCGTCTTACGTGTGATACGGCCAAGTAGAGTAAGTAGAAGCGTCTGCTGTCCTGCAAGAGGACAATAACCGTTGTGGCAACAAGTAGTACATTCAAAAAAAACGTTACCCCCTATTTTAACACAGCTGCCAAAGAAATAGACGCTTTTTTATTAAAATCGTGTACAATGAATTGAAGTGAATATTGTAAATTTATCTAGAAAAGGAGTCGTTTATCTCTATGCTGCCGCTGTACAAAAAATATTGGCGCACTTTTTTCGACATCGGATTGGTTATTCTGACGCTATATCTCGTGATGCTGGGATTCAGTAAGCTGTATCAGCTGGCCGCTCCTGTGTTCCTGTCCTTTTTTGTTTTCCTGCTGATTGAGCCGCTGGCCCGGTTCCTGAACCGCAAGGGAATGGCTAAGCCTTTCGCCTCCGCTATCTCCGTGGTACTCTTCTTAGTGATCCTGCTTGGCGCATTATTTGCTGCCGGACTGCTGATTACGACTCAGGTCATTCAATTCCAGGAAAATCTGCCCAGATATACATACATAGTCCAGCAGCATTTTACTGAGGCTACCACCTATCTCCAGCAAAAAATCGATGCGCTCCCGCCCGATCTCACAGATAAACTGAACGGTTATTTCACTGATGCGACTAATGTTCTCTCGACGTGGATGGTCACCTTCTTTAAATATATGATCGGTGTGCTTGGCTCCTTCTCTTCCTTTATGGCTAATTTCGGCATTGCGATTATCCTGGCCTTTTTCCTCAGTATGGAGATTAAGGACTGGCGCCGGATCGCCCATGACAAGCTGCCCAAGACCTTTAAGACGGCTTACGCTTTCCTGCAGGGGAATGTGTTCAAGGCTATCGGTTCTTATCTAAAAGCCCAGCTGATTCTGATCAGCATTACCTTCGTGATCGTTCTCGCCGGACTGCTGATCCTGCAGACTGGAAATGTCATTACCCTGGCTCTGATCTGCGCCTTGTTCGACCTGCTGCCGCTTCTTGGAGTACCGGCAATTCTGATTCCCTGGATTATTTATTTGTTCATTGTCGGCAATACCTCACTTGCCATTGGTCTAATCATTCTGCTGGCAGTGGTAATGGTGATCAGACAGCTGCTGGAGCCCAAAATCACCGGAAATTCAATCGGCGTCTCCTCCGCCTTCCTGATGCTCTCGTTCGTGATTCTGTCTTCCTCCGTATTTGGCATCGCCGGACTTATTCTGTCGCCGATCCTGCTGATCCTGCTCAAGGAGCTGATCCAGCAGGGGTATCTGCAGCGCTGGATCTATCTGCCGCAGGAGGAGTTCATCGTGTCTCCGTTTGCCGCTTCCGGACCCTCCACAGCAGGAGGTACCGTTTCGGGTGATACTGCTGGTACAGCAGACAGTGAAGTGACTCAGGCCCCCGCTGACCCGGACAACAGCTCGAATACTTGACCGAATAACTTGGCAGCTGCCTGCGGACTGCTTGGAGCCACGTTCTCAACAGCAACGGACACAGCATACCTTGGATGGTCTGCCGGGCCATAGCCGATGAACCATTGATTGTTGCGGGCCACGCCTTTGACGAGCGTCTGCGCTGTACCTGATTTGCCGGCAACCGGCCATTCAAGGCCCTGCAGCGTCTTGCCTGTTCCTTCTGTCACCACTTTACGCATCATGGACAGCAGCATGCGGGCGGTTGCCTTGGATATTCTGCCCTGCGGGGCAGGGGCCAGATGTCCCGGGAGCTCCTTAAGCGTCTGCCCGTTGGCAAAAGCAACCCGCTGCAGAATACGCGGCGCTCTAACCTCGCCGCCATGCAGCAGCGTGACTACGAGATTCGCCGCCTGCAGCGGCGTAATCCGCACATCGCGCTGGCCGATCGCGGTCTGCACCCTGGCCCCGCCATCATCCGGCAGCAGCGTGGTGAAGATCGTCCCCGTCTGCTCCCCGGAGAGCGGCCGGAGCAGCGGCAGACCCAGCGTATTCTCCGCCTGCCAGCCGATATCCCGGCCAAGGCCCAGTGCCAGAGCAGCAGCATTAAGCTGTGCTCCACTAAGCCGCTCGGCAAGCGTGGCGAACACGGTATTACAGGACACGGCGAACCCTTGCGCCATCGTAAGGGCGCCGTGTCCTTTGCCGTTCAGGCAGGTTAATCCGTACTTCCCGTATTCCCCTTTACAGTAGAACGGTTCCTCCGGTGAAGTTAATCCGGCTTCCAGGGCAGCAGCTGCGGTGACAATCTTGAAGATGGATCCGGGTACCGCAGCCTGCAGCGCCCGGTTGTTCCATTCTCCCCCTTGAGGCGAGACCTGCTCCGGATTGTAGAATGGCAAGGATACCATTGCGGCGATATCACCGCTCTGGCTGTCCAGGACTACAACCGCGCCTTCCTTCACCCCCGCTTCAGCCGCCAGCTGCTCAATGCGCTCCTGAAGCTTCTTATCAATCGTGGTATATAACGACAGCGGGTAATACGGATTACCCGGTGCCTTGACTATAATCGGACTGCCTGGAACACGGTTGCCGCGGGCATCCACCTGGGCAACCGCCTCCGTATGCCCCACTCCCTGCAGCAGCGGCTCCAGTGTCTTCTCCAGCCCGTCTGTACCTGTCCGTGGAATCCGCAGACCTGTCGGTGATTGCCGGAGAGCTTCACCCGAAGCTTCAGACAAGTAGCCGAGCCATTGCCGTCCTGAAGCGGAGCCATCATATCTGCGGGCAAAGGGCAGTGCTTTAACCCCCTCAATCCCCAGCTCTTCCACTTCCCGGGCCTGTGACAACGACAATGCCAGCGGAATGTTCCCTTTGCCGGAGGGCCAGAGCAGCGGTTCCTTAAGTCCTGTGCGTTTCGCCTGCAGCTGGCCATAGCTGACACCTAGAATTTCTGCCAGACGGTGCAATTGCTTATCTCCGGCAGGCTCTCCGGTAACCGTATGCAGCGGGAGTGACTCTTCCAGCGGAAACAGTACCGCTGTCCATACAGTCTCTCCGGCCAGCGGTTCTCCGTTCTTGTCATACAGCCGGCCCCGCCCGCTGTCCAGCACGGTCTCCCGCTCACTCTGAATTTCGGCCATTTGTGCCATCGTATACCTTGTTCCGCTTACCGCCTGATTCTTCTGCAGCAGCTGAACCCAGGCCAGTCTGATGATCAAGCCTGCAACGAGCACAGACAGAATCAGCAGACTCCAAAATATACGTTTATGAATCAGCTTCTGCAAGTGTTATTCCTCCATCAAGTGGGCTACGGAACTCTGGGTTATATTATGCCCAACCGAAAAGGCAAAAAACCGCCTTTCCATGGAGGAAAAGCGGTTAAAATGGCTGTTCTGCCTCTACATTCCCGGCAGGAGCAGCACAGAAGCGTGCTACACGCTAAATTTAGACAATCGTTCATTAAGCTTGGACGAGGCGTTCTCCAGTTTGGCGGAGAGATTGACCAGATATTCGCTCACACTCTCCTGCTCGCCGGTGAGGGATGCAACCTCCTCGGAGGCGGCGGAGGATTCTTCCGCGAATGAGCTGACATTACCTATCGTCTCCGACAGCACTCTCTGCGAATGGTTCAGTCCGTCAATGGATGTTGACACGGAATCCAGCCGGGTGATCAGATGATTCATTTGACCCTGTACACTGACGAAGATCTCGCTGGTGTTCTGAACATACGTCATCTGTTCTCCAAATAACGGAGCCACCTCAGATAATGCGGCTACGGTCTCATGCATGTCATTCATGATTCTATCGGTAATCCCGGCCACTACTGCAATGGAACGCTTGGACTGTTCAGCCAGCTGACGGATTTCATCAGCGACCACGGTGAAGCCTTTGCCTGCTTCGCCAGCCCGTGCTGCTTCGATAGTAGCATTAAGCGATAAAATATTGGTCTGCTGGGTAATGTTCTGCATGACCTCCAGCACCCGGATGACAGACGAGGTGGTATCCTTGAGTTCATTGACCTTAATCACGAGCTTACCCGTCATATCACCGGTCTCATGCGTTCTGCCCAGCAGCTCCTGCAGCTTGACGACACCTTCCCTGCTGGACTGCTCCACGCTATGTGCGGTCCCGCCAATCTCCTGGGCGGCAGCAATTACCGCATCCATCCGCTCGGAGATCTGGGCGGTCATTTCATTTCCGCGGTCTGCCTCCAGCGCCAGATTTCCTGCCCCGCCGGCAATCTGTTCAGTTGCTGCAGCGATATCCTGTGCGGCCACAGCCGTCTCACGGGATGCATTGCCCAGGGCATCTGCTGTCTCCAGTACTTCACGGGCGGTCTCGTTAGTATGTACAACCAGTTCTGTGATCCGTTCCATCATCATATTGAAGGAACCGGACAGCTGGCCAATTTCATCATGCGAGACTACCTTCGTCCGTACACGCAGGTCACCTTCTGCACCCTTAAACATGAGGTCCCGCAGGCGCGACAGCGGCCGGGAGACCATCCGTACCATCCAGAGGCCAATGAGAATGGCGACAACGGCAGCGGCAGCCACTGCAATGTAAGTCGTATTAAGGATACTTCCCGCATCCTTGATCAGATTCTCGGAAGGGACAACACCAAGCAGTCTCCAGCCCGAGCTTTCCAGCGTACCATATACAGCAAGAATGGATTTGCCCTGCTCATCCTTGGTCGGCAGCGAACCCGAACTCTCGCTGAGCCCCTTGAACAGGGTGCCGCCCAGGCGTAAGTAAGTGTCTGTCTCCTGATGCTGGGAAGAGGCAATCATCTCATCTTTGGTAGTCAGCAGCTGGATATAAGAGTCCATCCCTAGATCGACTTTGCTGAGCTGGCTGGCCAGCTCCGTTGTCTTAATGTCACAGACCGCTATGTACCCTAAGCTTCCGGCATCCCCCGCTACTGATTTGGCGAAATGGACCACGCCTTCTGCTTCACCTTGCTTCAGAGCCTCGGTAATCCATAAGCTCTGCGGCTTCTCCTGCAGCTGCTTATACCATGCAGCTCCGCGGATACCCGCCAGGAATTCATTGTCCACAGCTCCCGCTGACGCGGCAGGCAGTGCTTCATTCAGCGGAATCAGATAAACCGCTTGCACATTTGAAACCGCTGAGAGCCAGTGCTTCAATTCAGCGCTGATCAGACCGGCCTGTTCCGTGCGGTTCGCAGTACCTGCGGCAGCAGCACTCCCTTGTGAGACTGCCTGCTGAATATCCTTGTTGTAGAACAGCTGGCCCAGATTATCTTCAAAGCGCAGCAGAGTTACATCAAGCTTCTCTGCGGTTTGCTCGACTGTCTGCTGGTTAGCGGACAGCGCATTGTTCTCGATAGTTTGTTTGGCAACAGAATAGGATGTATAGCCCAAAGACAGAACGATTCCCATCGTCGCAACGAAAAACACGAGAAAGAGCCGCACCCCCAGCGACTTGGAGGGATGCAGCCGAGTAAGAATACTTTTATTGCGAACTGTTGACTTGCTCAAAAAATCACCGCCGGATCTGCTGTATTCTTGCAGGGAATGAATCCGCACAAGGCCAGTATTAATAATATACCATCAGATCTTGTAACGCTGTGATTTTGTTGTACGAGACGAATCGTGTCAAAAGCAGACTAACGGTATCAGGTCAAAAGGCAAATGCTGCCGTGTCCGACCTAGATTTTACCCAAATCCGCATCATCGCCAACCTCTTCATGGGTGTCGATCACGTAGTTGACGATTTCCTGCACCGTTGTATATGCAACACCTACATAAGTGTCAGCCGCCCCGTAGTAGATGGCAATGCGGCCCGTTTCTGCATCATTTAAGGTTGCGCACGGGAAGAGCACATTGTTCACGAAACCTCTCTCCTCATACCATTCTTCCGGTGTAAGCACGAAGTTCCGGGAGCGGTATTTGACTCTCGACGGTTCGTCTTTATCCAGAATAACCGCACCCATGCTATACACCAGCCCGTTGCAGGTTCCAGTTACACCATGGTAGAACATGAGCCAGCCTTCGGAGGTTTCAATCGGGGCCGGGCCGCCGCCAATCTTGGTGCTCTGCCACCAGCCCTGACCGCCTCTGCTCATCACATGGCGGTGTTTGCCCCAGTAGACGAAGTCAGGACTCTCACTCAGGAATACATCGCCAAACGGGGTATGACCGCTGTCGCTTGGACGGGAGAGCATCACGAAGTTACCGTTAATTTTCTTAGGGAACAGCACGCCGTTGCGGTTGAACGGCAGGAATGGATTTTCCAGGCTGATGAAGGTCTTGAAGTCCTGTGTTCTGGCAACACCGATAGCGGCACCGTAGAAATCCGTACACCAGATGATGTAGTACGTATCTTCAACCTTAACCAGACGCGGATCGTAGGCATATCTCGGCATATAGGAATTGCCTTGTTCATCAATGAACGGAATGGGAGCGTCTTCAATTTTCCAGTCCAGTCCGTCTTGGCTATGGCCCATCCGCAGATGCGGGCGGGTTGTATTATCCTCAACGCGGAATACGCCGAGGAAGCTTCCTTCATAGGCAATTACCGCACTATTGAAAATACGTGCAACCCCTTTGGCAGGATTGCGTTTGATCACCGGATTGTCACTGTGTCTCCATACCGGGTTCTCGTTCCCCTCGGGTCTGTCCTGCCAAGGCATATTAGGAATGTTAGCTCCAATCAGTTGAATTTCCTTCATATCAATAAGTCTCCCTTCAGGTTTGCGCAGCGCAGGCTGCAGTGGATAGATGATTCCAACCATTCCGCGGAATGGACATACATAGAGGCCGTTTCAGGCTTCCAGCTCAATTCCCCCTTGAAAACATTCATAAAAAGCGTTATAACTTAATTGTATTCTTGTTATCTTTAAATAACAATAACATAATAACAAAATACAAATAAATTATTATTTTTGTTTTTGCATTATATTTATTCATTCCATTGTAAAGCGAGGTAACCGCATGTCACTGCTAGACGAGTATGTCGGAGGCGTAACCTGGGGGTTCATGGGCAGACGGGGAACCTGGGCTAATGAAGCAGCGGAATCTTCCATGGAGCTGATGAAATCAGCTACCGGTGCCAACTGGACCGCCATTGCGTTCAGCGCGCTTCAAGCTACCCCGCAATCCACAGAGATTCCCTATTGGGCGGAACCTACGGTCAGCGATGAAGAGGTATGCTGGGCCATCCGCAAAGCAAAGTCACTTGATCTGAAGGTCTGCCTGAAGCCGATTGTGAATTGTGCAGACGGCACGTGGCGGGCTCATATCAACTTCTTCGACAAGGATGTTCCCTGCGAGCCGAAATGGTCGGAGTGGTTCCGTTCCTATACTGCTTTTATCCTCCATTATGCTGTGCTTGCCGAAGAAAGCGGTTGCGAGATGTTCTGTGTCGGCTGTGAGCTGGTGCAGGCGGACCGGCGGGCCGCAGAATGGCGCGTCCTGATTGCCGAGGTCCGCAAAGTGTACAGCGGTGTAATCACCTATAACTGCGATAAGTATCAGGAGGATAACGTGAGCTGGTGGGATGCCCTTGATGTAATCTCTTCCAGCGGCTATTACCCCGAGCAGGACTGGGAAATGCAGCTGGACCGGATTGAAGCGGTGGTCACAAGCCATGGCAAGCCCTTCTTCTTCATGGAAGCGGGATGCCCCAGCCGGACCGGAAGTGCCGCCATTCCGAATGACTGGAGTCTCAAGAGCGGCCCGGATCCTGAAGAGCAAAGCCGGTTCTACCTTGCCATGTTCGGCGCCTGCCGGAAGCGTGACTGGGTACAGGGCTTCATGCTGTGGGATTGGCCGGCCAAGCTCTATGCGCTGGACGAAGCAGCAGACAACGATGATTACTGCATGTACGGCAAACCGGCGGCAGGCATTATAGAAGCGTATTACAGCTACAAGACGAAATCTTCGCCTTCCTTGTAGACGGTTTTCAATATCTATCATTACTTTATAGGAGTGAACCACCATATGACGAAATCGCCCCTGATTTGGCGGAATGAAATGGAAGCAGAGCTGAAAGACAATATCCTCAGCTTTTGGATGAAGCATACCCTGGACGAAGAGCATGGCGGATTTGTAGGAGAAATTGACAACCAGATGAATATCAATCCGGAGGCCGGAAAAAGTCTGGTGCTGAACGCACGGATTCTGTGGACCTTTGCGAGCGCTTACCGCATATATGGCGACGCTGAATACCTGACTATGGCGGAACGGGCCCACGCCTATTTGACTCAATATTTCACCGACAGCGAATATGGCGGCTATTACTGGATGGTAGATGCGCTGGGTGCTCCTTCCGAACGTAAAAAACAGATCTACGGGCAGGCTTTCGCCATCTATGCCCTGGCAGAGTTCCATCATGCTACCGGACGCCAGGATGCGCTTGATCAGGCTGTGGCACTGTTCCGTCTGGTTGAGCAATATGGCTATGATCCGCTATATAAAGGTTATATCGAAGCCCTCTCTGAGCAGTGGCAGATGACAGAAAACTTAAGTCTGAGCAGCAAGGATATGAACGAAAAGAAATCGATGAACACCCATCTGCATGTGCTCGAAGGCTACACCGGCCTGTACCGCGTGTGGAAATCCGAGGAACTTCGGGTCCGGCTGGCTGAGCTGATTGAGGTCATGCTCCTCCACATCATTGATAAGGAAGGCAAGCATTTCCATCTGTTCCTGGATGAAGAGTGGAATATCAAGTCAGACCATATCTCCTATGGCCATGATATCGAAGGCAGCTGGCTGCTGGTCGAAGCGGCTGAAGTGCTTGGGGATGAAGAGCTGCTGCACCGGGTGCGGGCAGTTGCACTGTCCATGGCCGAAGCTACATTAGCTGAAGGCATTGACGCTGACGGCGGCATCTGGAATGAAGCCGATCATAACGGGCTGCTGGATAAGAATAAAGACTGGTGGCCGCAGGCTGAAGCCATTGTCGGCTTCTATAATGCTTATCAGCTATCCGGAGATGCGCGGTTCCGTGATGCTGCCGAGGCCGCCTGGACGTTCACTAACAGTTACATGGTCGATCATAAGCTAGGCGAGTGGTTCTGGGCTGTTGATGAGTCACTGCAGCCGCTTGCGCATGCTTCCAAGGTCAGTGCCTGGAAATGCCCTTATCATAACAGCAGAGCCTGCTTTGAAATGATCGGAAGACTGACAGCAACCTCAAAGGAGACTAAATAATGAGCACATTATTCACAGAACGCAAGGCGCAGTTGACGGAACGATATGAATCACTGATTGCCCGCAAAAATGAGAAGGTATCCTTTGGCAACGGCACTTATGACCGTTATCAATACCCGCTGCTCACAGCAGAGCATGCGCCGCTGATCTGGCGTTATGACTTCAACCCCGCAACCAATCCTTATTTCGCTGAACGGATCGGTGTGAACGGCATCTTCAATCCAGGGGCCATTGAGCTGGACGGCAAGTTCTACATTATTGCCCGTGTTGAGGGGAATGACCGTAAATCCTTCTTCGCTGTAGCCGAGAGCGACAGCGGTGTAGACGGCTTCCGCTTCTGGGATCATCCGGTTGTCCTGCCGGAAACTGAAGATCCGGATATCAACGTCTATGATATGCGTCTGGTGAAACATGCCGACGGCTGGATCTACGGCCTGTTCTGCACCGAGCGCAAAGATCCCGCTGCCCTTCACGGTGATCTGTCCAGCGCAGTTGCCCAGTGCGGCATCACCCGCACCAGGGACCTGAAGACCTGGGAACGCCTGGCCGATCTCAAGACCGGCTCAGCCCAGCAGCGTAATGTGGTGCTGCATCCTGAATTCGTAGACGGCAAATATGCCTTCTACACCCGCCCGCAGGACGGGTTCATTGATGCAGGCTCCGGCGGCGGCATCGGCTGGGGACTGTCCGATACCATTGAGAATGCTGTAATTACCAGCGAAACCATTATGGATCAGCGTTACTATCATACGATCAAGGAAGTGAAGAACGGCCAGGGCCCTGCACCGGTCAGAACACCTCAGGGCTGGCTGCATATCGCCCATGGGGTACGCAACACTGCTGCCGGACTGCGCTATGTACTGTATGCGTTCTTATCCGATCTGGATGAGCCTAACAAGGTTACCCATGCCCCCGGCGGACACTTCATCGCTCCGGACGGCGAAGAACGCGTCGGCGATGTATCCAACGTTGTCTTCTGCAACGGCGTAATCGCCCGGGACAACGGGGACATCTACATCTACTACGCTTCCTCCGACACCCGGATTCATGTGGTCACCACTACTGTGGATCAAATGCTTGATTATGTGCTGAATACTCCTGAAGATCCGCTCCGCTCTTATGCCTGTGTCCAGCAGCGCATTACCTTGATCGACCGGAATCTCCAGCTGCAATAGCAGTCTGTGTACAGGTTGTGCAAGCCGGCTGTACCAGCAAAAAGGCAGTACCTGCAGAATGTTCTGCGGGTACTGCCTTTTATTCGTCTGATCCGCTGGCTATAATGTGTTCAATAATTCCGTGACATATTTAACGACAGTCTCCGGCTTGTGTATGGGGATGGAGTGCCGGGGGTCTTCTTCGGTAATATGCTGTACGTTTGGGGTCAACCTGGCTAAGCGCTGCTGCCCCTGCTGCCATTCTTCGTCCGGATTGCCGGCACTAAGCACCGTAATAGGCAGCTTACTGCTAAGCGGCTCTGCCTTCTTCAGCTGCAGGGCACTCTCTTCCGCGCAGAGCAGCTCGGCATATGCGGCCCGGTATGCACTCTTGCGGTATCCCAGACTCGAGGCGTTTTTTTGGATAGCTGCCGGGAGTCTCCGTCCTCCTACAGGCCTCCTAAGCAAGCGGGGAATCCCCGCAGGCGCCAACAGATAACCCAGCTTATATTGCCGCCTGTTCGCCTCCCGCTGCTGTTTCCGGCGGTTGCTCATTTCATCCGTAAGATAACGGCTCTCATGTACAGCATCAACCAGCAGCAGCCCCTCCACTTCATCCGGATATTCCCCCGCAAAGCATCTCACAATCATACCTCCATAGGAATGGCCCACCAGAATATATGGAGGCTTGCAGTCCATTGCCTTCAGCAGTTCTCTGAGCTCCCTGACGTATTTCCTGCAGGTTGCGCTTTCCGGCTGGCTGCTGCTCCCGCTCCAGCCCAGGCCTGCGCGGTCATACGAGACCACCTTGGCATACAGTGACAGCTCCGGCTGCACCAGCGCCCAGTCCAGCGATGATCCCCCCATACCCGCTTCCAGAATTACGGTGTGCTCTCCCTTCCCCATGACATGGGCATGAAGGCAGGCATCCTGCACAGGAATCAGTTCTCCCGGAGGCTTGTATATTAGAGCATCACGCTTCGTAAGGACATATTGAACAATGGACAGCGGTGAACAAAGGACTGAAATGAACCGGTGCAGAGTCTGCTCGTTCTGCGGAATCGCGGCCATGTAACGTCACACCCTTCCCTGAACTTATGTCCAAATTATATAGGCATGTGCGTAGGGCAAAAAGAGAAACTATAACCATGCCATTTCCTATTTTAAAAGCAGATTATTTGAAATCCTGCACGTAATACAACATCTCCATCATAATCTCGGCCATATTTCACAATTGTTGTATAAAAGACAACATTTTCCTCCTCCAAAATGCTTAGCAGAACAATTCTTGTATTTCATACAACAATCCTCCTCCACACCTGGTTATCCGGGAGTCAATGCTGCACAATGTACAACATTGTCGCCTACGCCGCTTACCTAAGAGTACCTTATGCGGGCAACGAATCAATTGCGGGGAATTGACATCACAGCAGCATTTAGCGCGCGGATAGCGGACCCACCAGCTCAGCCAAATTAATAATTCCTGTTATCCTCTTGGTCCGGCCACCGAATCCCGGTGGACAATGTCGGCAGCAATCAGGATCTTCTCCAGCGGTGCGGAAGGATTATGGATACGGTTCAGCAGCTTCTCTACCGCCGCCCGGCCCATGGCCTCCTTAGGAACATGCACAGTAGTGAGTGGAGGAACACCCCGCGTAGCATCCTCAATATTATCAAAGCCGGTTACCGAAACTTCACCCGGAATCGTAAAGCCTTCTGCCTTGAGCACATCACTGATGGTGAGCGCAATGAAGTCATTGGCACAGACTAGTGCGGTTGGCAGACTTTTGGCTTTCTTACGTCTCTGCATCCATTGCTTAAAGCTCTCATCAAAAGTTCCATCATCCATTCCCTCCAGCTGGAGCATTTCATCATCTCCGGCAGGCGTCTTCATTGCATTCTCTTCCAGGGCACTGCGGAAGCCGATCCAACGGTCTCGGAAGCTGCGGGAGTAGCGGATATTTCCGATAAAATGCAGCTCTGTATGTCCCGTGCCCATCAGGTGATTGCTGAGCCGGGTCATGGAATCCGTGTTATTGGCGAATACCGTATCACTTGGAATAAGCGGATCTTCATGGTCAATCAGCACCATCGGCAGGCCGATGCGGTGCACCTCCAGCAGCAGTGAGGTAGAGATCTGGCCCACGCCAATCAGCCCGAGCAGTCCGTTAGGGTTGAGGATATTGATGAAATTATCCGTCCGGTGCTCAGACACTATGACCATGCCCAGACCTTCCTGGTCCAGTGCAAGTGCAATACCGTCTACAATCTTCCCCCAATACAGGGAATCCTGGGTTTGTGAACGGATATTAGGCATCAGAACCAGGACAGACTGTTTGTTCCGGTCACTGTCCGCAGGCTGCAACGGGCGTTTGATACTCTGAACATAGGCATTCTTCTGAGTGAAATAGCCTAATTGCGAAGCGGCCTGAATGACCCGCTCCCGGGTAGTTTCGTTGACACCGCCTTTGCCGGACAGGGATTTGGACACGACAAATTTGGAGACACCGAGATGGTCGGCGATTTTTTGCATGGTGACTTTCTTAGCCATTTATAAGACCTCCAGATACTATTCACGGATTAACATAGCGAGTCTTTATTCAGTGTTGCTAACTTTTTAAGAAATCATAACATTTAGCTAACAAAATAATTATACGGGGTCGTGAACTGTTGTACAAGCATAAAGAAACCGCTTCTTCCCTAAAGGAAAGAAGCGGTGGAATGTAGCATTTATATGCCCGGATATATGCCCGGATATATGCTCGGAACGGTTTAATTTGTTATTGTATGTTACCGCCTGCTTAAATCTTAAACAGCGACAGCTTGCTCTCCAGCTGGGTCGAAGCACTCTGCAGCTTGCCGGACAGCGATACGAGCTGATCACTGACATTCTGCTGCTCATTGCTGAGGGAAGCAACTTCTTCAGAAGTGGCCGAAGACTGCTGCGCAACCGCACTTACATTGCTCATGGCATCAGACAACACGCCTTGGGAATGATTCAGGCTGTCGATCGCACCGGTGACCGATTCCAGGCTGGTAATGAAGTCTTCCATTTGTCCCTTCACCGATACGAAGATATCGCTGGTACTCTTGACTGAACTCATCTGTTCCTTGAACAGCGGGGCCACTTCTGACAGCACTGCTACGGTCTCATCCATTTCAGCCATAATCTTGTCTGTGATGCCGGCAACCAAGGCGATAGACTGCTTGGACTGGTCAGCGAGCTGCCGGACTTCACCAGCTACGACCATGAAGCCTCTGCCCGCTTCACCCGCTCTTGCCGCTTCAATCGTCGCATTCAGCGACAGGATATTCGTCTGCTGTGTAATATTCTTCATTACATCCAGCACCTTAATCACGGAATACACCGTTTCCTTCAGGTTGTTGACCCTGTTAACCAGCGCACTTGTCATTTCACCAGTGCGGCCCGTCTGTTCCAGCAGCTCTTCGAGCTGGCTGGCACCGTGTCCGCTGGCTTCCCCTACTCCGCGGGCAGCCTGATCCATCTCGGCATTAGCAGCAATAACACTCTGCATCTGGGTAGCAATCAGATCCGTCAGTTCATTGCCGCGTTCCGCCTCCTGCGCCAGACTTCCGGCTCCGCCGGCAATCTCTTCTGTAGCAGCAGCAATCTCTTTGGCAGAAATTGCCGTCTTGCGGGAAGCATCACCCAGCTCATTTGCTGTTTCAAGCACCTCACGCGCAGTATCCGTGGTCTGGGCAACCAGTTCGGTGATCCGCGCCATCATCAGATTGAAAGAGGCAGACAGCTGGCCAATCTCATCCTTCGAGACGTACTCTGTACGGACGCTAAGGTCACCCTTAGCCCCCTGAACCATAAGATCCTTCAGACGTGCCAGCGGCTTGGCAATCATCTGCACCATCCAAAAGCCGACTAGAATAGCAAGCAGAGCTGCAGCTCCAGCCGCTATAAATGTTGTGAACAAAATCGGAGTTGCGGCTTTAACCAGCTCGCCGGTGGGAACGACTCCGGCGAGCTTCCAGTCCGCCTTCTCCATCGGGTTGTACACAGCCAGAACATCTTTGCCATTCGCATCCTTAGCTTCCTGGCTCTCGCTGTTCTTCTTGCTCTCCATAATAAAGTTAAGCTCCGATACCTTGCCGTCCTCTGCCGGTACGGAAGAGGCAACAACCGTTCCTTCCGGTGAAACCAGCTGAATCCGCGAACCGTCTCCAAGCTTCACACTCTCGAAGGCTTCTTCAAGCAGAGTGCTCTTAAGCTCAAGCAAAACAACATAACCTGCATTCGAACCCAGATTCTTGAGCGATCTGACCATAGCGATATTCTTGCCGCCATCACCTTCAACGGAAGTCGGGAACCAGTAGTTCTGTGCGGACTTCGCTTCCGAGGAATAATAAGGCTCATACGAAGTTGAATTTTTGACAGCAGTTTTGTACCATTCCTGGTCTCTTAAGCCGTCCATGGTAAGACCGGAGCTCCCGCTCGAAATGATCGTCATCGCCGGATCCTCTGGAATCAGCGAGATCGCTACGATATTCGAATCTGTTGTAGTCTGGCTGGAGAGCTTCTTGCTGATAGCGTCTGTAGCCACAAATTTATCATAACTGCTCGCAGCAGCGGCAAGCTCAGTCAGATTCGATTGCATTTGCGTATCGAAATACAACTGAAGCGCCAAATTTTCATACTGCTTCAAGGTAATATCAAGCTTCTCGGAAGTCTGAATAATCGTCTGCCGGTTGGCTTCGGAAACATTGTCCTTAATGGTATTCTTGGCTTTGTTGTAAGACATAATCCCCAGGAACAGCACAACAATCACAATAGAAGATAAGAATATCAGGAAAAGCTTAACACCAACTGACTTGAGCGGGTTAACTCTCTTTACCTGGCGTACTGAACCATTCAGCACATTTTTTAAAGTTAGTTTTTGAACTGCCGCTTTACTTGCTGTCTGGGTATCACCTGTTTGGCTTGTCTCAGCCTTTTGTACAACTTTAGGCTTTTTACTGTTCTTTCCCACTTTAATCCTTCTCTCTTTCGGTTTGTCTCTGTCGCTCTCCGGATTTGGAGCCCCCATTACAATCACCTGCCAATTAGATTAGAAGACGTATGTAAGCGTTACCTGTGATATATATCGGCACAAAGGCTCATTTTTCTTAGTATTTTATAGAAAACACTTCAGATTTTTTATATTTTTGTCGAACTGCATAAGTATTTTGGTCTAGAACAAACCTCCCCCCTGCGTGTGAATCAAAACGGAACTCAAGCAGCTTATCGGTGAAACATTTTCCATTTGTAACTTGGTGAAACTTGGTTGACTCCTCATGACACATCAGCTTGCGAGGAGGACTGAGATTCCGCTATTCGGCCAAATCTGGCGAAATCCCGCGACTATCGGACTGAGATTCCGTTAATTGTTCTGAATCAACTCATTTTAGGCTCAAAAGAACAATATAACGGATTCTCAGCCCACTTCCGGCGGATTCAGGGGGATATACGCCAAAAAGGACGCCCTTCTGGAAGAAGGACGTCCCTTTAAATCTGATGGCTCTATTTTCTTTTACGCATCATGTCAAAATAAGCTACAGGCTGATCCACCTTCATGCGCACCCGCTGCAGCGGATGACGGGCAACATCGAGCGGATTTCCCGCCTCGTCCCACAGCTCGCCGACGGTCTGCTTGAAGAAGGTATCGTCCGGTCCGAAGAATTCCACTTCCTGGCCCGGCTTGAAGTTGTTGCGCTGCTGAACGAGAGCCATGCCGCTCTCCGCATCATACTCAAGCACTAGGCCGGCGAAATCATACGGGGCTGCTTTCTCTTCCGGCTCATAGATATGATCCTCATGATCCGGCGTATCGTAGAAGAAGCCTGTATTCAGCGGACGGTTAGCAGCCTTCTGCAGCTCCTCCAGCCATTCCGGCTTCAGGACATAACCTTCCGGGTCCTCCATATAAGCATCAATCGCTTTGCGGTAGGCATTGACCACAGTTGCAACGTAGTGAATCGACTTCATCCGGCCTTCGATCTTGAAGCTGTCAATGCCGGCTTCGATCAGATCAGGAATGCTCTCCAGCATGCACAGATCCTTCGAACCCATCGAGAACTGATTATCCTCAGGCTGGTGCAGCGGCAGCTGGGTCACACCAGGCTGCAATGCCTGAGGCGCCTCAGCCTGATCCTCTTCAGATACCCACGTTCCTTCCGGGCGGGCATCTTCGAACAGATCATATTTCCAGCGGCAGGACTGGCAGCAGCCCCCGCGGTTGGAGTCACGGTCTGTGAAATGGTTGGACAATACACAACGTCCGGAATATGAGGAGCACATCGCCCCGTGGATGAAGCTCTCGATCTCAATATCCACATGCTGCTTGATCTCGGCAATCTCCTCCAGGCTGGTCTCCCGGCCAAGCACGACCCGCGGCAGCCCTTCCTGCTTCCAGAAAGATACTGCCTGCCAGTTAAGCGTGGACTGCTGGGTACTGAGATGCACCTCAAGTCCCGGTACCAGGCGAAGCGCGGTATCCACAATCACCGGATCAGCTACAATAATGGCAGCAATGCCGGCTTCATATAAGTTACGCAGGTATTCTTCAATCCCGGCGATGTCTTCATTGTGAGCATAGATATTAGTCGCTACGAATACTTTGGCGCCATACTTCTTGGCAAATTCAACACCTTCGCGCATTTCCTCAAAAGTGAAATTATCCGCCCCCGAGCGCAGGCCGTATTTCTGTCCTCCGATATATACTGCATCCGCACCATAATGCACGGCGAATTTCAATTTCTCTAAGTTTCCTGCCGGAGCCAGGAGCTCCGGTTTGTCCAGACGGTAACGTTTGCCCTTGAATTGGGGCTTGGTCATGGTTCCCATTCCTGTTCTCCCTCCTAATCTTTGCTGTCAAAACCGACCTAAAAACTTCCCTTTTAGATGGAACGTAACTGCGGGAATTGTTTGAACTTCCGGCCGCTGTTGTCTCCAGATGTTTTTGATTATACCGCTTTGCGGATAACATCCGGAGACAAAGGCGGACGCTGCCGCTCCTCCAGTTTCAAAAATCCCCTCCGTTACTTCATCTTTAAGGTTAAGCTTTAAGTCCAATTTAAAACAGCAAATTAAATATTTTATATTTTAATATACCTGTTCTTTGTAGAAGAAGCCGAACGACAGTTCACGCTCAGGGTCCTGCAGCGCCCGGATCTCATCCATCCAAGCCTCATCGTAAGCATATTCAGCCGGATCTGCAATAAACATGTCAATGGCATGGCGATACGCCTTAACCACAGCAACATTGTACGACACCGGCTTCAGCAGCCCTTCAATCTTCAGGCTGTGCACGCCGGCCTTCAGCAGGAAATGCAGATCCTCAAGGATACAAATATCGTCCGAGCTCATGATATGCGTTCCGTTCTCATCCTCATAAATCGGGAATTTCTCGTTCGGACGTTCCGCTTCGATCAGGAAGAGTCCGCGCTCTCTGCCAAGACTTCCGCCATCACCCGGACGCCCCTGATGGGACATATAGCTGGCTACCAGCTTACGCTTGGAATGATAAATATTCGTCATGCCATGCACCTGCACCTGGGCCTCAACTTGCAGATGGGGCACCATTTCGGTCATTTCATCCATATTCAGCTCACGTGCCAGAACGACCCGCGAAGCTCCCTTGCTGCCCCAATAGTTAGCTGTGGCATAATTGGTAGAAGTCATCTCTGCATTCCAGTGCAGCTTAAGTCCTGGCGCTTCTGCCTTCACGGCTGCCAGGACAGCCGGGTCTCCGAAATCAACCCCGTCTACACCCAGTTCGCCGATTGCCTTCACATAAGCCGGCAGCTCCTCCAGCATCTTATTGGAGATCAGCCCGTTTATGCTTACGTACACCTTGGCGCCTTTATCATGAGCAAGCGCTACAGCCGCTGCAGTATCTTCAAGCGAGAAATGCCCGGCGAGCCGCATACCGAAACGGTCATCTCCGATCAGCAGCGCAGTTGCGCCTGCCTCAAGCAAAGCCGCCGCTTCTTCCAGCGAGGCTGCTGTCGCCAGCAGCTCCGGTTTGTTATTCATTGTGTTACCTCCTGTGCCTATCGCATCCATACTATTGTAGCTCGTTCCTACTGATTTTGTTTGCTTTTTTCGATATTGGCTAAATGTTCCTTATAGGTCTTGGCGAATAAATGCCCCTGGGAACCATCCTTCTTGGTCACATAGAAGAAATATTCCGATATTTCCGGAGTCATCGCGGCTTCAATGGAGGCAAGCCCCGGGCTGCTGATCGGTCCAGGCGGAAGTCCCTCCTGCTTGTACGTATTATAAGGGCTCTCCACCTTCAGATCCTTCTCGTAGAGCCGTTCCTTCTGCTTGTCCAGCAAATACTGGACCGTAGCGTCAATCTCCAGCTTCTGCCCCTTGTCCAGTCTGTTATAGATGATTCCGGCGACCAGTGGACGTTCCTCGTTCACTACAACCTCACGCTCTACGAGCGAAGCAACAGTCATGAGCTCATGCAATGTAAGTCCGCGGTTTGCCAGCTTCGCCTTCCACTCAGGAATCGTATCCAGCTTCTTCACCAGCTGCTCCAGCATAGCCTCGATGACCTGCTGAGGAGTGCTGTCCTTGGCCAGCTCATAGGTTTCCGGGAACAGATACCCTTCAAGACGGTGCCGCAGCTCCTTATTCTCCGGAATCCCTAAAGTTCCTACTGCCTCAAGCCCAGCACCTGAATCTATCAACTGCAGGAAAACCTCAGCCTTCTGACCCCACGCTTCAGCCAGCTTATCTGCCACCTGAACCGCCGTGTACCCTTCAGGGATCGTGAATACAACAGTCTCTTCCTTCACAACATCCCCTTCGTTCATCCGGCTGATCAGGGTATCATATGAGTCGCCCGGACTCACGTTATAGGTTCCTGCCTTGAAGCTGGAGCCCTCCTGGACCCATTTCAGATACCCTTTAAAAAATAATCCGTTCTTGATAATTCCCTTTTCTTCGAGCAGGTCGGCAATTTGCGAGCTTCCCATACCCTTCTCTATCGTAACCGTTACGGCCGGCCCTGCGGGCTCTACCGGCTGCATTCCATTCCAGATGTACCATGCTCCTCCCCCTGCGGCAGCTGCCAGGACAAGAATTAAGATGAGCACAGTGCGGATCACGGCTTTCAAATGTTACGCCTCACTTTCCGACTATAAAGTATAAAATTGTATTGGTTTAAATTCAACACTTTTTTTATTTCCTGCATTCCAAGCAAAAAGAGCGCGGAAAAAAATCCGCCCTCTTCCGTGCTAGTGCTATGGTATTATTCGGTGTCTTCAGCAGGGAAGGTGAGCTCATCATACAGCTCGGAAACATCCTCCCACTCTTCATCGTCCATAATGCTCTCCAGCTCAGGAAGCCCGTCAGGGGAAACCACGATCCGCAGAATTTCCTGCTCCGCAGCTCTTCCTGAACCGGCCAAAACAGCATAAGCACGGTCACCGACAGCAAATTCAGCAATAATATCGTAAACGGAAGACTTCCCCTGCTCATCTTCCAGTTCTACTGTTTCTCCGTATACCTCTTTGAGCTTCGAAGTCCATACCGCTTGATCAGCGGAAAAATCAGTCATTCTCCGCTCCTCCATCCAGCTCATCTACCAAAGTATTGAAGGTTTCTTCTACAATAGCCCATTCCTCGTCATTCTCGATCATGAAGAGCTGCAAGTCATCGCCGTCTTCTTCGTAACGGAACGCATAGACCTCATCGGTCTCTTCATCCTCGGAATCGAGTGGAACCACCATCATATACTTCGCATCCGATCCGTCGACTTCAAACTTCATGATGACCTCAAATTCCTCTTCATTACCTTCCTCATCAGGGATATAGATAATTTCCGGTTCTTCTTCTTGGCCGATCTGCTCGTTTGTCATATCCGCACACCCCTCACCTTTTACTGTTAGCATCCAAAAAATTTTGCAAAATCAGGGCTGCGGCCATTTTGTCCACAATCCCTTTGCGTTTCTTCCGACTGACGTCCCCATCAATCAGCACCCGCTCAGCGGATACCGTCGTCAGACGCTCATCCCAAAGGTGTACGGGTAAATCAAGTTGCTCCCGCAGCTGGTCTGCGAATTCGATGCATATTTCGCCACGGGGTCCTACTGAGCCGTTCATATTCTTCGGCAGTCCAACGACAATCTCACCGATTTCGTACTCCTTGACCAGTTCACGGATACGGTCGAATTCGTTGCCGTTTCCGCGCCGCTCAATCGTCTCCAGAGCCTGCGCTGTCCATCCGAAAATATCGCTTGTGGCAACACCGATTCTGCGGTCGCCGTAATCCAGTCCCAGCTTCTTCATCATTTCGGCTGATCCACCCGATGATTGGCCAGATAGAAACGGACCAGTTCCTCAATCAGCTCATCACGTTCTTTTCTCCGGACCAAACTTCTCGCATTGTTGTGGCGCGGAATGTAAGCCGGATCTCCGGAAAGAAGATACCCTACGATCTGGTTGATCGGATGATATTCCTTCTCCACCAGCGCGTCGTACACGGCGAGTAAAATTTCCTGGGGAGAAGCTTCCTTTTCGTCGCCCTTCACATTGAATTTGACCGTTTTGTCCATGGAGTCCATTTGTGACACCTTCCTTCTGCAAAATCACCCCTATTCGGGCGGCTTCGCAAAGTTGCTGCTGTACAGCTTACTTGCTGCCTTCATCATAACATATTCATGGCCCAACGAGGAAATCCTGCCACTGTAAAAGCGCTTTTTTTGGCATTTTATCTACAAATATAGATGTTTTTTTGGTTTTTAAGCTATTGCAAGCCCCGGGTCAATAATGAATAACCCAAAAAATTATACATTTTGTGAATAAAGCAGCGGCACTGATATGTTGCCCTCAGTACCGCTGTATCTTCATCCGGGTGGTTTCTAAGCTATTTCAGGCATTCCCTTAAGCCAATGCAGCTACAAGCTCTTCGGCCTTCTTCAGTGCTTCGCCCAGCTTGGAGGCATCCTTGCCGCCAGCCTGTGCCATGTCCGGACGTCCGCCGCCGCCGCCGCCGCAGACAGCAGCGATTTCTTTAACCAGCTTGCCGGCGTGGAAGCCTTTCTTCACCAGGTCCTGCGGCACAGCAACCACAAAGTTCACTTTGTCATCCATCACTGCACCGAGTACCAGTACGGCATCCGGAAGCTTGGATTTCAGTTCATCTGCGGTCGAGCGCAGTGCATCGATATTGCCGGCTTGGACGGATACCGCCAGCAGCTGCGTACCGCCGCCTACTGTAATCACACTGCTGGTCAGCTCAGCTGCAAAGGTCGCGCTCAGCTTAGACTGCAGGGATTCATTCTCGCGGCCCAGCTCACGAACCTGGGCATGCAGGGCTTCGATCCGCTTAGGCACATCCGTAAGCGAGGACTTCAGCAGTGCTGCCGATTGCTTCAGCAAGTCCAGCTGGCTCTCTGTGAACTGGTAGGCATAGCGGCCGGTAACCGCTTCGATCCGGCGCACACCGGAACCGATGCCGCTCTCGCTGAGCAGCTTGAAGATTCCGATCTGCGATGTATTGGCTACATGGCATCCGCCGCACAGCTCAAGGCTGTAGTCGCCGACCTGCACGACACGGACGATATTGCCGTATTTCTCTCCGAAGAGTGCCATCGCTCCCATAGCTTTGGCTTCATCAATCGGCTTGTTCTCAATGACTACGTCCAGGCCGCGCCAGATCTGGGCGTTCACGCGCTGCTCAATGTCGCTAAGCTCCTCCGGCGTGATAGCTCCGAAATGCGAGAAGTCAAAGCGCAGGCGCGAGCCTTCTACTAACGAGCCTGCCTGATTGACATGGCCGCCAAGCACTTCCTTCAATGCTTTGTGCAGCAGGTGGGTTGCCGTATGGTTCTTCACGATATCTTCACGCTGTGCACGGTTCACTTCGGCACGGACTGTATCTCCAACCTTCAGGTCTCCGGCCTCGACAGTAACAAGGTGCACATGCTGGCCGTGCGGAGCTTTGAAGAGTCCGGTAACCTTGGCAGTCACAGCGCCGCCGGTCAACAGTCCGGTGTCGCTGACTTGACCGCCGCTCTCAGCGTAGAACGGAGTCGTTGCAAGAATAACCTGGCATTCAGCGCCTTCGCTGACGACATCTACAAGTGCGCCGTCAACAACAATTGCCAGCACTTTGGACTCGGTTACCGTGTCATTATATCCAACAAATTCACTTTTAACCGTCAGCTCGGCCAGTGCGCCGCCCTGGATCTTCATGCTGGCACTGTCCTGGCGTGCTGCTCTGGCACGGTCGCGCTGCTCCTGCATCGCGGCATCAAAGCCTTCACGGTCAACCGTAAGCCCTTGCTCGGAAGCGAAGTCTTCGGTCAGGTCAAACGGGAAGCCGTAAGTGTCATAGAGCTTGAATGCGTCGGCTCCGGCAATTGCACTCAGGCCGTCAGCTTTGGCTTTGGCGCTGATCTCGCCCAGGATAGCCAGACCGTCGGACAGTGTTTCATGGAAGCGTTCCTCTTCCAGACGGATGATTTTGGCAATATATTCACGGTTCTCCACAACGGAAGGATAATATACTCCCATAATGTCGCCAACGGTCTCTGTCAGCTCATGCAGGAACGGACGATCCAGTCCCAGGGTCTTGCCGTAACGTACGGCACGGCGGAGCAGACGGCGGATAATATATCCGCGTCCTTCATTAGAAGGAAGTACTCCGTCACCTACTGCAAAAGTAACGGTACGCACGTGGTCAGCAATGACTTTTAGCGCGATATCCTGTTCAACATTATCCTTGTAGGTTACACCGGCAAGACCGGCAGTCTTCTGGATAATCGGCTGGAACAGATCGGTATCGAAGTTGGAGTCCACAT
Source organism: Paenibacillus borealis (assembly GCF_000758665.1). Classification (NCBI taxonomy): domain Bacteria; kingdom Bacillati; phylum Bacillota; class Bacilli; order Caryophanales; family Paenibacillaceae; genus Paenibacillus; species Paenibacillus borealis. The sequence continues at coordinate 2,293,281 of NZ_CP009285.1, read as the reverse complement.
CCTGCAGGATGGAAGCGAAGCGCTCCAGACCTGCACCGGTATCAATATTCTTGTTAGGAAGCGGTGTGTAGCTGCCGTCCTTATTATGGTTGAACTGCGAGAACACGAGGTTCCACACTTCCAGCCAGCGTTCGTTCTCGCCGCCCGGATACATCTCAGGATCACTCATGTCATTGCCGTAAGCTTCGCCGCGGTCATAGAAGATTTCCGAGCAAGGGCCGCAAGGGCCCTCGCCGATATCCCAGAAGTTCTCGTCGCCCAGCTTGATGATGCGTTCTGCAGGCAGACCGACTTTTTCATTCCACAGCTTGAACGCTTCTTCGTCCTCTGCATACACGGTAACGGAAATCCGGTCGCCGTCAAAGCCGATCCATTCCTTGCCGGTCAGGAATTCCCATGCCCAGGTAATTGCTTCTTCCTTGAAGTAATCGCCGATGGAGAAGTTACCCAGCATCTCGAAGAACGTGTGGTGACGGCGCGTCTTGCCTACGTTCTCAATATCATTGGTACGGATACATTTCTGTGAGTTAGTCAGGCGGGGATTCTCAGGAATCTCCCGTCCGTCGAAGTAGGCCTTCAGCGGCGCCATGCCTGCGTTAATCCACAGCAGCGATGGATCGTTGTGAGGCACGAGCGATGCGCTCGGCTCAATGCGGTGACCTTTACTCTCAAAAAAATGCAGCCATTTGGAACGGATTTCACTTGCTTTCATCATGTACAGCTCCCGTCTCATCATTAGTGCGGCACTTTGGCCGGAAATCTCATTGTTACCCGAAAAAGTTACCCGAAAAATCAAAAACAAAAAACGCCCCTGAATTAGATTCAGGGACGATGATTATCGCGGTACCACCCTGGTTATCGCCTTGTTCCGTGAGAACACGGACTATTGCAGACGATCGCCTTGTGCGGCTGTTAACGGGTGCCCCCCGGCGGGATTGTCCCCGCACTCCGAAACTAGCTTTCTGCCGGCCTGCCTTCAAGGTTCTCACAGCCAATTGCGGGAAATCCGCAAAGGAACCTGTTCTCTGATGGAGCCATTCTCCGGCGTACTTGTTTTCATCAACGTTTTGTCCGATTTGCATTTTAACATTTTCAGTATAGCCAGCGGCCTGATATCTGTCAATCTCGGGCAGGGAAATTGCCTGGGTGAGGGCAGTAAACTGTACTAAAAAGGATATTTACAGCGCTTACATACAGGCGTATAATTCGAATTGTTCCACACGTCGAGACGTAGCTCAGCTTGGTAGAGCGCTTGCTTCGGGAGTAAGAGGCCGCAGGTTCGAATCCTGTCGTCTCGACCATTCTTAATAATCCATTGAGACAGTCCCATAAGTTGACGTCCTATGAATACCCGCAGCCGGATGGCTTGCGGGCTTATTTGCGTTCAAAGGCCAGGCTGGAATTCGTGTAGGATCGGGCAACAAGTGAAAGGGAACGGGCAAAGGTCACGATGAAGCGCAGATTATAATGAGTGCAGAGCAATACTCTATAACGAATACACATAAGAATGGATGATACTTTTGGCAGAACCTGTTCAGAAACAGATTGATTCGCCTGCACGGTATTCTATGATAACTGCCGTTCTGGTCCTTTGTTCACTTGTTGTCGTATCCGGCATCTATGTTACGCTGCCGTTAGGCTCCTTATTGGCTGATGCCTTTCAGGCATCGCCGGCCAGGGTGGCATGGGCAAGCAGTGCTTTTACGTTCGCTTACGCCTTGGGATTCCTGCTGTTTGCTCCACTGTCTGAGCGTTTCGGCCGCTGGCCTCTGATGCTCTCAGGTCTGCTGGCTCTTGGTCTTATCACCCCTATGCTGGGGCTGGCGCCGGGCCTATCTGCTCTGATTGCGCTCCGCGCAGTACAAGGACTGGCCGCAGCAACCTTTGCGCCGACGGTTATGATCTATGTCGCCGAGAGCTTCCCGCAAGAACGCAGAGTTGCCGCCATGGGCTTTGTAAGCACCGGATTTCTTGTTTCGGCCATCGCCGGGCAGCTGTTCAGCAGTGCGGTCAGTGAAAAATGGGGCTGGAGTTATGTATTTTATATTCATGGGGGCTTATGTCTCGTAGCCACAGTGTTGTTCAGCATCTTCATTCCGCGGGGTGAAGAGATCAGGACAAAGGCAGGGCTGGCCGCACTCTACAAACAGCTGCCCGCCTTATTCCTCCAAAAACGGCTTGTGCTGTGCTATCTGATCTGCCTGACGATTCTTCTCACGTTTGTCGGCATGTACACGATATTTCAGGACTATTTGACGAAGCTTTCCTTTGCTCTTACTGCCGCTCAGCTCATGCAGGTAAGAGCCGCAGGACTCGCGGGAATGATCCTGGCGCCGTTTGCGGGACGTCTGGCAGCCAAATTCGGCTTCAAGCGAACGCTCCAAGCCGGACTTCTGCTCGCTGCCGCAGGCCTTGGCGCAGTCGGATTAAGCTCCAGCCTGCCCGTACTTGTCGTAATGAGCATTGTTTATATTTCCGGCATCTCCGTCATGATACCTGTACTGATATCACTGATAGGCTTGCTCGCAGGAGAGAGGCGCGGCCCGGCAATCACCGTATATTCGCTTATGCTGTTCATTGGGGCCTCAGCGGGTCCGCAGGTTGCACTGAATCTGTTAAAAGCAGGCAGCAGTCTGTCGGCGTTTGAAGCACTGGCTGCACTTTTACTTGTTGCCTTCGGGTTATCCTGTTTCATTAAGGCGCCTGAAATATGATACAGGCGCTTGAAGCGTGTGGGAACTGTCATACGATCACACTGATGAGCCCGCCTGCCAGCTCTTCATCATCTCTTGCGCCCGCTGCGGATCTGTCATCAGCAGCGTCCGGTACTCCAGCATCCAGTTAAGGGTGACCAGCATTTGCTCATACTCTTCCTTCTTGTGTTCAATCACCAGCTTCTTGCTGTGAATCCAATCAATAATCTGCAGGTTGGTCCGGCCATTGGTATCGTGGTCCTGCAGAGCCTCTTTTAGCTCAGCCAGCGAACAGCCAATCGACTGAAACTTCTTGATGAGCTTCAGCCGCCGTACAGCCTCTTCTGAATAATTGCGGTAATTGTTGCTTTCCCGGCGCACATGCCGTTCATCGAGCAGGCCTTCCTTTTCATAAAAGCGGATCGTATGGATCGTGAGTCCCATCCTGTCCGCCAGTTCCTGAATTTTCATCATTAATTCTCCTTTGGACCGCTTGCCCTAGAGTTCACTTCATAGTTTATGCTTAATTTGATCAGGCAGTCAACTTATGAAGGAGGATATCATTATGCATGTTTTTGTTACAGGAGCAACGGGGTACATCGGTTCTGCGGTCGTCCGGGAACTGACCGGCGCGGGACATACCGTGACGGGTCTTTGCCGTTCTGAGGAGAAAGCCGCAGGATTAAAGGCGGCTGGGGCTGAAGTATTGTACGGCACACTGAAAGACCTTGATACTCTGCGCAGCGGCGCCGCTGCTGCGGATGGCGTGATTCATCTGGCGTTCACCAATGATTTCTCTGACTTCGAGGGGGCGCTGGCCCTGGATTTGGGGGCCGTTGAAGCTATGGGAGCGGTGCTGGAAGGCTCCGGGAAGCCGTACATTACCACGGCGCACGCGAACGGGCATGCCATAGATGCAGCAGTGATCGCAATGGCTGAGCGGGGCATCCGGGCATCCGTCGTCTCGCTTGCACCGTCCGTGCACGGCGAAGGCGATAGAGGTTTTGTGCCGATGATGATCCGCATCGCCCGGGAGAAGGGCTTCGCCGCCTACATCGGCGATGGAACGAACCGCTGGCCGGCGGTTCACCGCCTGGATGCGGCGGTGCTGTACCGCCTGGCGCTGGAATCCGCCCCGGCGGGCTCGCGGCTGCTGGGCGCCGGCGATGAAGGCATTCCGCTCCGCGGGATCGCCGCGGTCATCGGGCGGCAATTGAGCGTGCTGGCGGCCAGCATAACCCCTGAAGAAGCCGCAGACCACTTCGGCTTCCTTGGTGCTATCGCGGCCTTCGACATCACAAGCTTGTACAACACTGCGCAGGCAAGCGCGGCAACACGTGAGCTTCTGGGCTGGCAGCCGGTACAGCCCGGACTGATCGACGATCTGGAAGCAGGCCATTATTTCGCATAAACTGCAAGATTTCTCCTGCCAAGCCGCCTGGAGACGCGACAATGCTGTCTTACCGGAGAGGGCTTCCGCGCTTCCGCAAGGTCAAGGAGTGGCTGGATACGGGAGCGATCGGCGAAATCAGATTCGTGCGCACCCTGCATATGACTAAACCGCTCGCGGCGGTATGTGAGGAGAACTGGCGGGTGGACCCGGCCATTTCCGGCGGCGGCTTATTGCTGGATGTGGGCAGCCATACGCTGGATCTGCTCGATTTCCTGCTTGGCCCGATTAAGGATGTCAGCGGACATGCGTCCAACTTCGGAAGCCCTTATGCACCGGAAGATACGGTTTCCGGGCGGTACCTGTTTGAATCGGGCGTCCATGGAATGGGCATCTGGTGTTTCAATGCCTATTCAAACGAAGATGTTACAGAAATCGTCGGCAGCCGCGGCAGCATCACCTTCTCCACCTTTGCTGACCAGCCGGTTATTCTCCGGACGGAAGACGGGTCGCACCCTGAATCCATTGCCCACCCGCCCCATATCCAGCAGCCGCTGATCCAGTCCATTGTAGATGAGCTTCTGGGACGCGGCACCGCTATCCGCACCAGCCGCGTGATGGATGAGCTAGTGCGGAATTACAACGGACGCTGATCTGCTATACTTGAAAATAAACCTGCAACATAAACAGCCAGCCTCCGGGAATCCGCCCGGCGGCTGGCTGTTGCTGCGCTCAATCAGAAGACTCTAAATCCTAATTACAGCTTCCAGATCCGATACAGAATGACCGCAGCTTCCGCGCGGGTGAGTGTATCATCCGGGGCAAGCTTGCCGTTCCTGCCGTTCACCACCCCGTATTTCAGCAGAGCTGCCAGGCTGTCCCGGGCGTAAGCGGAGATTTGCTCTGCATCCGCATAAGCATCCAGAGTTCCGCTGCCGTGAGCCGCTATCCCGGCTGATTTCAAGGCGCGTGCTGCAATCACCATCATCTCCTGGCGGGAGACCGGATTGTCCGGTCTGAAGGTGTTATCTGCATAGCCGCTGACGATCCCCAGCTGCTTCGCGGCAGCAAGCTCCTTGCTATATTCAGCACTATTCCGGATATCGCTGAATCCCGCACCAGCTTCACCTGCGCCCTTGAGCTCAAGCACTCTCACTAGAGATGCGGTGAAATCTGCTCTGCTCATGGATACCGCTGGTGAGAAGCTGCTGCCGGAGGTTTCCGTGATGATCCCTCGGGCCGCCATGGCAGCGACAGCCTGCTCAGCCCAAGACAGGTTCCCCAGATCCGTGAACGTCAAGGGAGCATAGGCTGCTGCAAACGTGCCGGACTCTGATGTCTGGAATACAAGGGATCCTTCCGCCGCATTATAACGGCTGTTCACGACGGCTGTTATGTGTCCCTTCTCATTGAGATGCCTGACCACGAGTGAATCTGAATAGCCCAGTTCTTCTACTGCCGGCTTGTAAGGAATAGAGACCGTAATAGGTGCATCCTTGTTGTTCCAGGCAATACTCTGGCCGCCGGCCGACAGATTCAGCCCGATCACCGGACGATTGCCGGTCAGTCTGCGCGCTGCCGCGTCCAGGCTGGAGGCAGGGGACTCTTGTATACGAATGGATACGTATTCTGTAGTTGCTGTAAGGCCAGCCAGCTGCCCGCTAGGAATCGCGAGTGTTGCTTGGTCTGTCTTAATCACCAGCACGAAGCTCCCCTGCCCTTTCATGCTCTGCACCGGCAATTCTACCTCATAAGAGGAGGTACCCGTCTGCCCGGGTATGTCGATGACGATTTGTTTTCTGCCGTCTGCTGCCGGGACTGCCTGCTCCAGCGCTTTCCCTAGAATATCGCCCGTAACCGTGGCCTTCGCCACTCCTCCCTCGTTCTTAACCTCCGGTCTGATCGTAACCACGCCATCCTTAATCTCTGCGGTAACAGGCTTCGGGGTAGCTGCACTGCTGCTGAAGTTGTCCGTAACGCCGGGTGCCGGGGTTGGTGTAGCTGTTGGTGATGGTTCTGCGGTTGGTTCCGCAGTTGGTTCTGCTGTTGCAGCCGGTGTCGGCGTTGGCGTAGGTGTAGCTGCCGGTGGTTCCGTATCGCCATCTTTCGCCTTAAGGGTTAACACGCCGTATACAGAGGTATCCTGATAGCCGTTCCCGCTCGTATCATTCCATGCGGCAACACTTTGCCGGGCGCCGTCTTTGGCATCGTTGATCTGTGCGTCGAAGCCGATTTTGGCGCCGCCGGCTGGCGTTACCTTTTTGAACGGAATCTTCATTTCAACAGTGTAGCTTGTTCCGGATACCTTGGTTGCCGACTCGAAGCCTTCCCCGATAGCGACCGGACTGAAAGAAGTTTCGTTGTCATAATTGATTCTGAACTGTCCGTCATCGTCCTGGTAGAAGGAGGTCTTGCCATTATTCTCATCCAGGAAAATCTCGACAGAATCCTGCTCCCATGCATTCGCATTGCTCTTGTCGAGCTGCGCATCGCTGACCTGGATCAGCACATACAAATTCTGCTCATCCCACAGGGTACGGGCAGTTCCGCTTGCGCCCTGCCAAGCCAGCTGATACCGGTTAACCGCCAGCTCAGGAGCCGTGGTCCAGACTGTATCCGCCGTCCCGTCAATGACAGGTGTGCCGTAGACCGCCTCTGACACATTGGCATCTGTCTGATCCGGCTGATGCTCTGCCATATATTTAGCAGGATCAATGACACCGTAGTATGCCGGTTTGGCCTGCAGGTTCTTATCGAACAGCAGCGGATTCGCGGAAGCTCTCCAGCTTGTATGATCGTCCAGGCCCCAGAAGGTGACACGCTTAATATTGGCGGAGTGGGACTTGAAAATATCCATTAACTGCGCGTATAAGTACCCTTGGGCTTCCGCAAGCTTGTCAGGCAGCTGATTATTGCTTCCGGCCTGAATATCAAGCTCGGTAATGCTAACTTCCACCCCGGCGGAAATAAACTTCTCGAGGGACATTCTGACGTTGTCGGGATTCGTGTTAATACTGTAGTGCCCTTGCATTCCGATGCCATCAATCAGCAGCTTGCCGGGATGTGTAAGCGCATACGTATCATTGATGCCCTTGACCATACTGTAGATCGCCTGGGCTTTATTCTGGTTATCCTCGTTGTAATCATTGTAATAGAGCTTGATATTCCACTCCGGATGTTCATCCAGCACTTCTCTTGCTGCCAGGAAGGCCTGCTCCACATAGTCTGCCCCGATGGCATTATACCAGGGAGATTGACGCAGCGCCCCTTCCCAGTTCGCAGGATTGGCGGGATTATCATTCATCGCTTCGTTGACCACATCCCAGGAGATTACTTTATCAGCGAAATGCTCCATGACGGTCCGGATATGCGTTCTCAAATTCGTGAGGGCTTCCTCCCGTCCCAAGGGGATCGTCTTCCCTTCAGCATCTGTTGCCGTATTCATCCACACCGGAGACTGCTGATGCCACACCAGTACATGCCCGTGCATCTGCATGCCGCCGGCCAGAACTTTGTCCACCATGTCATTCGCCGCAGCAAAAGTGAAATTCCCCTTTGTCGGCTGCAGTGCATCCGGCTTCATGGCATTACCGGCTGTAGCGACATTGTGATGCATCGTCAGCAGCTCCTGCCGGACACCTTCCAAATCCTCCGCAGTAATGGCGTTGCCGATCAGAAAATCATGCTGATAAGCCTCTTTTACAGGAATCAGATCCTTCTGTATATCAACCGGGCCTGTGCCTGTCTGCTCAAAACGGATATCGTCGATATAAAAGGAGGCTGATGCGTTATTAGAGCTCTCCACATAAAGGGTCAGATACTCGCCGCCCACACTGTTGTAACGGTAGCTCCCCGCATATTCAACCCATCCGTCAACGGTGCTGATCGTCTTGGCGGACAGAGCCACATAATTCGCGCTGCTGCCATTGCCCACCTGCGTAGACAGCTGAAGCTGCGCGCTTGCCGGATCAATCAGCTTCACCCAGGCGGAGATATTATACTCACTGCCCTTGTCCACGTACTTCTCCACACGAAGGGATGGCCCATGCCAGGTAGAGGTTCTGCCTTCCACCTTCAGCGCGTAGGAACCGTCCACCGTATGATTCTCCTCATCCGTTACGGTAAGCTGCTCTGTTCCGGCTCTGCCGGTGAATCCGCCTGCCGTCTGATCTTCAAAGGTAATCGCAGGGAATGGCAGAGCCGGGTCCCGGGCAGGCTCTTCCCCGTCATCCGGTGCTGCCTGTTCTGTGAAGAGAATATCCCCCAGGTAAAAGGGTACTGCTGCTCCGGCTTCGTTGGAATTAATGCGCAAGGCCTGATCCTTGCTGGTATCCACGGTGAATTCTCTGGTCAGCGTAACGGATTTGCCGGCTTCATACGGCACTTCTGCATAATTCCCGTAGCTGTTCACCGTTTGCAGGGCAGCCATTGCACCTGCAGGCAGACTCACTCTGGCGTCAACATAGACGACAGCAGTCACGGTGTATTTTTTACCGTTCTCAAGACCGAGATCGCTGAATTTGAAATCTGCCGCATCCCAGTTGTTCACTCTGTTACTTACATATAACGCTGCCCCATCGGCATTCCCGTCAAAAGAAATACCCGTGGCTGCACTCAGGCTGGCGCCTCCTGATGGAACGGCGATGCCTGCACCACCTGCAAAGGTTTCGTGATATACCGTTCTAGTGACCTCTGCCGCCGCTTGTGCAGCCGGAGCATACCAGCCTGCCGGAAGAAGCAGGACCGCTGCCAGTAACACCAGAAAGACTTGCTTGATTATTCTACTCATGCATTGCCTCCTCTGTATGAATTTGGGTTCATTTTAGTTAAGCGCTTACAAGATTTGAAGACTGCCCCCTTTCTTAACCCAAATCGTAGCATAATGCCATAAACGCGTCTTACCCGAAACTAAAGATTGTACCGTGCTTTTTATAGATCATTTTCAATCAGGATGATACGAAAAAAGTTCTCTTTCCACGTTTCAGCTGCGCATGCGGACAAGCTAAACCAGCCCCGTACAGGGCGGAAGGCTCTTGCCGCTGTACGGGGCTGATTGAATACACTGCTGCAGACCTACTGCTCATTCCCCCGGCCGAGCAGACCGCTAAGCGCCTCGGTCACGTTCATACCGGTAAGTGTCTGGGTCAATTCAGGAACCTGAGCCATGATTTTGGCGATATCACCGGTAATTTTGTTCACACCGGTTGAGGCTCCATCCTGGGAAATCACTGTAATCTTATCGACCTTGGCCAGCGGAGAAGCGATCCGGTCCGCCAGCTCAGGCAGAATCTTCAAATATTCTGCAGTAAGTGCGGCCTGCGTAAACTGTTTGTAAGCCTCGGCCTTCTTCTGCAGTGCCCCGGCTTCTGCGGCTCCTGCCAACTGGACAATTTCTGCATTCGCTTTTCCCTTCGCCAGCTCTGCTTCCGCCGTGGCCAACCCGCGCTTGGTCGTCATGGCTGCCTCTGCTTCCGCCTCAAGAATTTGCCGCTGCTTGGCTGCTTCCGCTCTCATAACCGTAGCCTGATTCTCCGCCTCGGCAGGCTTGATCACCGTTGCCTCCAGCTCCTTCTGTTTCAGCTCCACTTCGATTTCCCGTACAGTCCGGTTCGCTTCCGCTTCCATCTGCGTGATCTTGACCTGTTCGGTAACCAGCGACTGCTTGATTTTGTTCTGCTGTAATTCATAGGCAAGATCCGCCTGTGCCTTCTTCACTTCTGTCTCCAGCTTAAAGTCCGCCTGCTTAATGTTCAGTTCCTTCTCGAACAGGGATTCCTTCGCGCGGGCGGCGGTTTCCGCTTCAATGGTGGCCTGGTGAGCATTGGCTTTGGCAATGGAGGATTCCTTCTCCGCCTCGGCCTGCTTAATCTGAATATCGCGTTCCGCTTCAGCCTTGGCAATACTGGCATCGCGGCGGATACGCTCAATTTCCGGAACCCCCATATTATCGATGTACCCTTTGTCATCCGTAATTTTCTTAATGGTGAAGCTGACCACCTCAAGCCCCATCTTATCGAGATCCTCCGAGCAGGTCTCCCGCATCTTGCTGTTGATTTCGTCAGGTGTCTTGAGAATGGATTCTACGGTCAGTTGCCCGATTAGGCCGCGCAAATGGCCTTCTACCGAATGCAGAATAATGGTCTCGCGGTCCTCTTCCGGCCGGTCGATAAACTGCTCGCTGGCCGTTAGGATCGCGGTCGGATCACTTTTGATCTTAATCTGGGCTACCGCCTCCAGGTTGAGCTTGATGCCCTGCCGGGAGAACATCGCCTGCGCGGGGATGACATCGAAGCTCATCAGCATCATGGAGATGGTCTTATTATTCTGGAAGCCGGGGATGACGAATGTCCCGCCGCCCTGTACTACTCTTTTTCCGCCTAGACCGTAGACAATCATTGCCTGATTGGGCGGAACCTTTTTATAGGAGCTCACGATACTGAACAAGGCCAGCAGGATGACAACAACAATAGCTGCGATTACATAAAGAATAACCATATGGTTAGACACTCCCCGTTATTTATAATTGTCCGGTCTCCCGCTCGAAGAGGGTTACGGCCGCCATTCCTTTATTCACCTTCAAAATAATGACCCGGTCACCTTTCCCGAGCTGCTGGCCGGCTTCTGCCCGTACACCTATGGAGCGCATCGTGCCGTGAAGCACATATTTCATTTCCCCGACCGCCCCGTCCGAGGCAGCAATACTGATGTATCCCAGCTGTCCCGCCTGCTCATAATCCATTTCTTTCATGCTGCTGTCATACCGGGTCATTACCCGGGCCAGCACCGTATACATCAGACAGCCCAGCAGCAAAGCCGTCACGGTGCAGATCAGTATCACTGCAAGCAAGTGCATTCCGCTGAACCGGGTAAAGACATAACCAGTAGCTCCCCAGACTGTGACAAACACCATCAGCGGGAGGAGCGGCACAAAGCCCGGACCTCCGGCATCAACGCCCCCCGCATGCAGATGACCCGCCAGGCCATGCCCATGAATTCCGCCGCTGAGGAGGAGCAGCAGCCCTACCCAGAAGCACACGATAAATACAGTAACGATAATAGTTCCCTCCTTTCAAGCAGTAAAGAACCGCGCCAAACCTTCTAATTATCGTTGTTATAAGATTTATTCCTCCTCATCTATACCGCTTTCCCTGTCCTGCAGGCGCAGCAAAAAGACCACAGAAGCGGCAGGGCTCTCCGTGGTCGGTCATTCGATCATGGCGCTCATCCTCTCTCTTCGAAGCTTACGGGGTTAGCTGACGGATTCGGGCATCGAGATTGCCCTACCTTGCCGGAGCGGCTTGTTGGCCCGCTGCAAGGATTCACCCCGGGTGAATGTCAGCATCTGTACGAAAGCCGCATTCACCATTGGTTCCCCCGTTCCCGCTACCGGAATTCAGCATTTGAGAACAGTTCAATTTCATTCGGTTGTTGATTTGAATCTTACGCTTATGGCCGTTTATTGTAAAATGTTCCAGATGGCAAAAGAAGCCAAAGAATGCTGTCCAATCACGAATGAAAGCGCACTCTTTGGTCCTGCTCTTATGCAGCCGGTGATTTGCTCATTAATGCGCCGTTTCTCTTACATGAAGCCTCCGGCAGACAGCTGATTAAATCAGCTTGTGCGCATACCACTTCTTGCCCCTGAAGCGCCACAGAAAGACAGCTCCGCGGACCGCCCACTCGCAGTTCATTGCCAGCCAGACGCCCAGGACGCCGTAGCCAAGCACTATCCCGAGAATGTAACCGAATACGACCCGGAACAGCCACATTGACAGCATGGAGGTGATGGAGGTGAAGCGGGAATCCCCCGCTGCCCGCAGCGCGGACGGCAGAATGAAGCTGACCGCCCATAGCGGAACCTGGGCAATGGCATTCACCAGCAGAACCACGAACAAATCGTCAATGATCTCGGCAGGCGGCGAGAAGATCGACACCAGCGGATGGAAAAGCGGCATCAGGATCAAGGCAACCAAGGCATAAGAGGCTGAGCCGATCCAGAGGAAGGACTTGATGAACTTCCTGGCATCGGCAGCATCCCCCCGCCCGATACATTGACCGACCACCGTCACTATCGTCAGTGACAGCGCACTGGCCGGAATCTGAAACACCATCGCCAGTGAGCCGGCGATCGCATTGGTCGCAATGGCATAGGTGCCAAGACTGACAATGAAGATCTGGGTCAGCAGCTTGCCGCCGTTGAAGAACATCTGCTCCGCTGCAAACGGCACGCCGATGAACATAATTCTGCGCAGCATGGAGATCGGGGTATGAAACAGGTCGCGGACACGGACACGCAGCACAGTATCCAGCTTGAACAGATACACCAAGGCACAGACCATGCCTGCATACCGAGCGATGTTGACCGCAAGCGTCATTCCCAGCACACCCATATCCAGCAGGTTAATGAAGACTACGTTCAGGAGTACATACAGCAGATTCATGATCAGCGACAGCATCAGCGAAGCCCGCGTCCTGCCGACGCCACGCAGCGCACCGCACACGGCCTGAACCACGGCGATCCCCAGATAAGAGATACTGCTGCCGATCATATAGATCCGGGCATTATCCAGTACCTCGGCGGAAGCGGTTCCGAACAGCAGGTTCAGTATCGGCGTGTGGAAGCCCATGAGCAGGAGGCCAATCCCCACGGCGATCAGCGATACCGAGGTGACCGAACCCGCCGTAGCCTGGGACACCATCCGGTCGTTCCCGCTGCCTTTGTACTGCGCAACGACCACCGTCCCGCCGGTCGCAATCGCAACAAACACGTTAATCAGGAATATATTCAGTGAATCTACCATATTCACCGCACTGACCGCCGCCATGCCGGAGGAGCTGATCATCGCAGTGTTTACCAGATTAAGCCCGATAATGAAGGCCTGGTCAATCAGGATCGGAATAAATAAAGCTATAATTTGCCGGTAATCCATCCCTTCCCCGGAAAGGTATTTCTCCAGCCATTTCCTGGCCGGCAGTCGAGCCTGAAGCTGCATAAACATATCACATTCTTTTCTGTAGAATAATTGCGAGCAGAATTTACATTCATTCCAGTTTACTACAAATCGGGGATCATGTCTGTGCCCATAGTTAAAAGCAGGAACATGAATTGCGGAAGCACATAAATTCTATTCTTTCAAAGAAAAACTCCAGTCTCAGCCGAAATAATATATTGTGACTATCTTTTGGGAGAGGAGGAGTGCACTTTGAATAACGAAATCGTCAAGAATCTCATCAGCCAGGTAACAGAAGAGGTCTTCTCAGAGAACAGGGTTGCCTTGGAGAAAGACGGAATCCCGGAGAAAAGCATGGAGCTGGCCGTCCAGCTGTCTGCCTTAACAACGATTAAAATCCTCGAAAAGCTTGAACTTATCGATAAAGACTAGCTTCGCAAAAAACATTGAATCTACATACCAATCGGCATAGCGCTTGCAATGCAAACAGCCCGCAATGTGGAGCAATCCACATTGCGGGCTGTTATTATGCTGTCTAATGAAAATGCAGCATGGTGAATGCTCACCAACAGTCCAGATAATCAACACAAAAATCTGTATACCTCTGTCTGCCGGATTCCGTTGAACACGAATAGGCAATGCCATTATGGATATCAAGCAGCGTCAGCCGGCAGCCATGCTTCGCTCCTGTATCTATGCCTATCTTCCCGTCTCTTCTCCAAATCTTCCCCGCTGCCGACCCCAGCTTGAAGGTCGGGGTATGTCCGAACACAATTCCCCGTCCGGCAAAGGCGGGAAGCTCCGCTTCCCAGAAATCCTGGCGGATCTCGGTCATATCCAGCAGCGTCTGCTGCTCCAGGGGAACGCCGGGACGGAACCCGGCGTGTACAAACAGATATCCGTCCGCCTCCACATATGTAGGCAACTGACGCAGCCAGCTGCGGAGGGTTAATTCCGCCGCTGTGTGCTCCCCGGGCTGGCTCAGCAGGCGTGTCTCCATATTGCCGGGAACGGCAAGTGCGCCGTCCCGGGTCAAGCTTCGTATCAGTTCAAGCGTTGAGCGGCTTTGCGGATCCTCATCTATGTAATCCCCTACCAGAATCAGCTGGTCTGTCCTGGGATTATATGCGGCGGCATCAAGCAGCTGCTGCAATCCTGCGGCATGTCCATGAATGTCGGAAACCGCAAGCAACCGGTAAGCTTTCTGTAGTGTATGCGGCACAATATCAACGGCCTTTCGGGTAAAATCACCTTTCTTACAGCCCATACAAATAAGCAGCGTGGCTGGGGAGCGCCATACGGATGACCCCGCCTGTCTCTAAGTGTTCTTCACTGAACAGATAGAGCCGCTCACTTCCTGAGGTTTCGGCCAGCGTCCGCCACTTCGTTCCTTCAAAGGTACAGTGGATAACTCTGGCCTCCAGAATATTAGTTTGCCCGCCCTTCTTCTCTACGGCTGCATCTGCGGTTTCCGGCAGGAGTGCCAGTGCTTCCGGGCGGAAACGCAGCTCTGCGGGCCCGTCCACCTTCAGCTTCCCTCCGGGCTCACATAAGATTCCGGAGAGAAGTCCGGCTGAGCATCCGATAGCCGGCTCCTCGGCCGTGCCGGCAAAATGCCCCTGCAGCACGTTGACCGCTCCAAGCAATGAGGCTGCCTGCCTGCTTGCCGGCTTATGATAACAGGCGAACGGCGTGTCGAACTGGTCAATTGCACCGCTGCGCATCAGCAGCAGCTTATCCGCCATTGCGAAGGCTTCCTCCGGATCATGGGTTACATGGAACACACTCATCTTCAGCCTGCGGAAGAGCACCGACATTTCCGTCCGCATCTCAACGCGCAGGCGCATGTCCAGATTGGAGAGCGGTTCATCAAGCAGCATCAGCCGCGGCTCTGTTACGAGCGCACGGGCAATCGCCACCCTTTGCTGCTGTCCGCCGGACAGCTGGGGCGGCAGACGCCGTTCGAAGCCTTCCAGCTGCAGCAGGGCAAGAGCGCCTGCAACCTTGTCTTTAATCTGCTGTAACGGCATCCGTTTCTCCTTCAGACCGTAAGCAACATTCTCAAACACATTCATATGAGGCCATAATGCATAATCCTGAAAGACCATGTTGATGCCGCGTTTTTCCGGCGGCAGCATTTTGGAGGCGGTGGCAATAGTCTGCCCGTGCAGCAGAATTTCGCCTCCGTCCGGGCGGCTTAAGCCTGCCACAAGCTGCAGCAGCGTCGATTTGCCACAGCCGGAAGGGCCCAGCACACTGATGATTTCGCCCTCCTGAAGTTCGAGGCTGAGGCCACTTAACGCCTGATAATCGCCGTAGCTCTTCAGCAGATTTCTGACCTCAAGCAGCGGCGGCCTGCCGGTCCCGTGAACCGTCTGTGCCTGTCTCATGCTGTAGCCCCTTTCTTCTTGAAGACCGCTTCAATCACGGTCAGAATCAGTACAATGATGCCGCCTCCGGTAACCGTTGCTGCGGAGGCGTAGCCAAACCGCATATCCTCGAATGCATCATCGATTACGATCGGCAGCGTCACAAAGTTCGGCGGGAACAGAATGGAATTGACCGCCAGATCGAACACACAGGAGCCGAACGCGGCAAGCGCGCCGGAAACCAGTGCCCCGCGGATCAGCGGGATCAGAATCCTTCGCACCCGGCTGATCAGAGAGGCTCCCTGCATCTGTGCAGCATCGAGCAGCTGCTCCGGAACTTTAGCCATGGAGCCGGTAATAATCCGGGTAATCACCGGGATAGCTCCGGCAATGGCCGCCAGAACGAGAATCGATGGCTTGCCGTAGAGCCTCAGGCCCAGCACTTCGAGCCATTTTTGATTCCAGACAAAAATATATCCGATACCCAGCACCACTCCCGGCACAGCAAATGAGATCAGCGTCGCGGCTTCAATGGCTTTTTTAAACCTGAACCGGGAATAGGATAGGACAAACGCAGCACCCAGCCCGATCAGCAGCCCGATTAATGAAGCCGTAGCTGCAATCGCCAGCGACCGGCCGATTCCCGGGAACAAGTCCGCTCCGTGACGGAACAGTTCGGCATAATGCTGAAGGGTCAGGTTGCTCCGGACCAGTCCGTCCGACTGTACTTGCAGGACAGACATCACAATGCTCGATCCAATCGGAATGCCAATCACGACAATCAGCAGCAGAATGACCGTGCCGCTGAGCAGCCAGTTATATCTGCCGGATGATCCGGGGACCAGACGCTCGGCCCGTCCCGACAAAATGTCATAACGGGATCTGCGCAGGATGTAGAACTGGACAGCGATTGCAAGTGTGATGAGCAGAACCAGGTACAGCGACAGCACCCCGGCCATATCAAAACGGATGGGTGAAGTATAAATGGCAGAATAGATGGAATACGGTAGCGTGGGGAAGCGGTATACCACCGCTATCGCCGAAGGCAATCCGAAATCGCCTATGGTGTCCATGAATACCAGCAAAGCGCCCGAGCAGATCGATGGCAGCAGCAGCGGCGCCTCAATTGTAAGCCATACCCGCCATGGACGGGCACCGCATAGCCGTGCTGCCTGGGACAGCATATCCATTTTCCATTCCATTGCCGCTCTTACGCTCAGATAAGCCAAGGGAAACTTGCTGAATGTCATCACCGCAATCAGTCCCCCGGGCGTGAATACCGCACCGCTGACCCACTTCCAGCCCAGCAGTGAAGCTGCGAGACCATTGCCTGCCGAGAACATGATCCAGCCCTGGGCAAGGATGAAGGAGGGCATAATGAACAGGATCCAGGCTGCCGCATCAAGCGCAGTGGCGCCAGCGAACCTCCAACGGGAACGGATCACTGCCAGCGCCGTCCCCAGCAGGGTTCCAAACAGCGTCGTTCCAATTCCCAGCAGGAGAGAATTCTCCAGGGACTTCCTCCACAGCGGACGGTTGAATACATCCAGCAGCAGAGACAGATCCCCAATATTCAGCTCTCCAAAGAATACCCCCGGCAGCAGCACCTGAATGATTACCGCCGCTAACGGGCACAGGACGAGTACTGCCAGCAGGATGCTGACCATCCAGCCCAGCCGGTTTACATTCAGAAGTCTGAGCATAACCGTCTATTGTACAGCCTGATCAGCGAACCACTGCTTGATCTCGGCTTCATGCTCACTTGAATATGCGGCATCCGTGAAGTTCAGCTTGGCTTCCTTGGCCCGGTCAGCTTTAGGAGCTGCACCTTCAGCGGAGGGTTCGAAATAGCTTTCATCGCCGCTGTCGATCAGCTCCTGCTGCACTTCAGGCTCCAGCAGGAAGCTCACGAACTGCTTAGCTGCATCGGCCTTCCCGGTATTCTTCTGAATGGCTGCAACCCGCACTGAGGCCGGCGCGCCGTCTTCAGGCCATACCAGCTCCACCGGTTCTCCGGCTGCCAGCATGGAGTAGGCATTCGATTCTTGGAGGGCGGCGATATCAATCTCACCGGAGGTCAGAGCTTGTACGACCTGGGGATTCTTCGGATAGACGCGCAGCCCCTGCTCCAGTAGGCTGTTGAAATATTCTTTTCCCCCATCAATCCCTTTATCTTCAAAAAAGTTTGCCACAAACGGATACGCCGGTGCCGCGATTGCCGGATCGGCCATGCCCAATTTGCCCTTGTAGACGCTGTTTTTCAGATCTTCCCAGGTAGCAGGGATATCCGCTCCGCTGATTTTATTCTTATTGTAGACGATGATCCCCGCTGCATGGGCTCCGGTCGGATAATAGGAACCATCCTCCGGGATCAGCGATTCATAGTTGTCTTTCAGTCCGGCCACATTCTCCGGAGTCCAGCCGGTCAGAAGCTGGTCTTTGGCATCCAGCCCGTAAATGGAAGGCATCGCGTCGATCCATACGACATCCCACTGCGGATTGCCCTGCTCCGCTTCGATGCGGGACATAATTTCCGCCCCGTTCCCGGATACGATGTTAAGCTTGATCCCGGTCTTCTTCTCGAACATCTCTCCGATGACCGCATCAAAATCATTCAAATACACCGTAAGGCTCTCTGTACCTCCGCCTGCACTTGTGCTTTCGCCCGCACCAGCAGTGGCACCTGCAGCTTCGGCAACCTGATTATTTCCGTTTGCGGCAGTACCCGCAGCGTTCTGATTTTGTCCCCCGCAGGCCGTCACGGCCAATAGTGATAATAAACCTGCTACAACACCCGCTGTTCTCTGCCACTCTCGTTTCACGTTGAATAATCCCCCTTGGAAATACTTTTCCGCCTTCGCGTTACTTCAAACTTTAACAAGATAGTGTAAGAGCCACGTTAAGCCGGATAACTAGTTTTATTAAATATATCTATGTGTATTGAATGTTTAATAGATAAGATCTATATTCAAGAAAAGAGGGAGAGTGAATGATATGAACGTGCAGCAGCTTAAGGTGTTCGTGGAGGTCATGCGCAGGGAGACCCTGCAGGAAGCCGCCGATCAGCTGGGACTCACTCAGCCTACCGTCAGCTTTCATCTGCGGAAGCTCGAGGAGAGCCTGGGAACCCAATTGTTCCGTAAGCAGTCGCGGAAGCTGATTCGGACGGAAGCGGCAGAAGAACTGCTGCCCTATGCACGCCGCGTAGTTTCACTGATGGAGGAAGCCGCTGAACGGATGCATGCAAGGGCAAAGCATGGCCACAACAAATTGAAGCTCGGGGCCAGCTACACACCGGCTACTTATTTCCTGCCCCCGTTCCTGGCGGATTACAAGCATGAGCATCCGGCTACCGATTTATTGCTGACTGTCAAAAAGGCTGATACCGTCCTCTCCCTGCTGCGGCATCATGAAATTGATGTGGCGATCGTCTCGCTGCCGGATGAGCCTGAAAAAGGACTGCAGATCGTGCCGCTCATCGAAGACGAGCTGCAGCTTGTCATGAATCCGCGGCATCCCCTGGCCTCAGTGGAGACACTCAGCACTGACCAGCTTGAGGGTGAAATCTTCCTGCTGCATGAACAGGGCTCTACCTCCCGGCAGCTGGCTGAGGAGTGGGCAGCATATATCGGGCTGCAGTTCCATTCGGTAATGGAGCTTGGGGCCATTGAGACAATTAAGGAGACGCTGAAATTCAATTCAGGCATCGGTGTGCTCCCGCTGCGAAGTGTGCTCAAAGAGACCGCTGCCGGTGAGTTAATCCGGCGTCCCCTCCCCGGAGAAGGCTACTCCAACCGGAGACATATCTGCCTGGCGTACCGGGACGAGCCCATCTATGCTGCACACATCCGCAGTTTCGTGGACTTCATCCGTATCTCCGGCGGCCAGGGTCCATGGGCAGAGTGATACGCGGATTATATGCACATGATCCTTGCTCCGTATGCTGCTATTGCGTTTGCGGCTATCAAGTCTCACTGCGTTCTGAGCTCTACTGCTGCACAAAAAAGCTGCCTATTAAGTAATGAATCTACTTAATAGACAGCCTCAGCCATCATAGCCCCCCGCCTATTACAACGCCACCTCACCGCCGGGATACAGGGTGGAGCTGTACAGCCGTTTGGGCTGCGGCAGCTGCCGCCCGGGATGTACCGCCTCCAGCGGGAGCGGTTCGCCGGCATAGACGGCCGCCAGCTCATCCGTATAAATAATAACCTGCTCGGTCCCGCTGCCCAGCAGATCACCGTGTACGGCATAGCCCTGCTCAGCAAACCGGGCAACGACATTCATGTAGCCGTCATAGAGCGCGGGAAGCACAGCTTCACCCCGGCGGTAAGCCAGAATGTAATCCGGTGCATCCTTCCAGAAATGACTGACCGCTTCGACGATGGTCAGCCAGCCATCCGTGGTGCGCTCTTCCTTCCACAGCTCCTGGCCGGACTGGTCCAGCAGGAACATGGCGTCTTTGCCCCGGAGCCCTTTGCCGTCATCCTCACGGACCATACGGTCAAGACCGGCAATCTGCAGACCGGGCAGGTCGGGGCGGAACCGTCCGAGCGCCAGATGCTGCGACTCAATGGAGCCTTCGTACCGCCATAGCTCGTGCCCGTCACGGTCATACATCACCGTCACACTGCCGCCGATCACCAGCTCCGGCACTCCGTCTCCGTTCACATCACCGACCCACAGGCAATCCGCATGATCCTCCAGATCATGGCAGCTCCATAGCTGCTTACCATCCGCATCCAGCAGATCGTATCCGGCCATAACCTCATCACGGCCGTCTCCGTCAAGATCAAACACCCATGGATAATGCCCCACATTGCCCTGATGGGTCCACAATAACCGGAAGCTGGAATCCAGCGCCCACAGCTGATGATAGCGGTCTTTGAGAATAATGTCGGAAGGATGGCTGCTGCCCTTCAGGTTGGCAATGATGATGCAGTCGTGGGCTTCCTTGCCCGGCAGCGGATGTACCGACTTGACCTTGCCCGTCGCCCCCTCCAGAATCTGCAGCCGGTCATCCATCACACACAGCACCTCAAGCGCGCCGTCCCCGTCAATATCGTAGATTTGTGCCGGATAATCCGAACCCGAACTGCCTGCACCATTATCCGGCTTGCCGGTCTGCCACAACAGGCGGCCCTCCAGATCATAGGCAGTCAGGCACTGCACCTGATGCGGAATATATCGGACATCCTGGCGGTTATCCGGCTGAACCAGCAGCAGCTCAGCCCTTCCGTCCCCGTCCAGATCACCGATCAGCATTTTACATCTTGGACCGGCGGCTGAAATATCGATGCCGGCCAGCCGGTGCAGCGCTTGATTAGTATTTGCCACAGTAATTCCTCCTTATCTCTATCCCTGTCCTGTAATCAGCCCAGATCCACAGTCTGCCCTCCAGGCACCTCAATCACAATTCCGTCAACCTCCAGCCAGACGGCAGCAGCTCCCGGATTGCAGACAAAATCCCGCGCGGCCGAGAAGATCAGCCCCCGGCAGGCCTTCATATAATGAACCAGCTCCAGATTGGTCACGTACCAGACGTCATCACGGCCGCCGGCCATTGCACAGAAGCGCTCCATCAGCTCCCAGTTGTTGTCATTGTCAAATTCATAGCTGTGGCCCCACACATACATCAAGTACAGGTACTGACGCTTATGCAGTCCTATAAAAGTCTCCCCGTGTGCCAGCAGATCCCGGTTATGGTGACAGGTGGCCTGCCACTCCAGCCAGTCCTCCGGCAGGGCGAAGCCGCCTGTGGTCTGTACAGTACGGGCATATTCGATGCCCAGATGCGGCAGCAGCCCTTTGATCTCTGACGTATAGGACCCGTTCGGGTAGGACATTCCACGGGCCGGCTGGCGGATCAGCCCTTCCAGTACTTTGCGGTCCTCCATAATCTCCTCGACGATATACTCCTGCGGGCAGCGGGCCATCGTAGGATGACTCCGCGTATGCGCGCTGACTTCATGACCGCGGTACAAGGCGGCGACTTCCTCTGCCCTAATACGGTCGCCTTCTCCAAGCAGCCCTGAATTCAGGTGAAAGCTGCCCTTGATCCCGTGCTTGTTGAACAGGCCGACCAGCCGTTCATCCGCCCGTCTGCCGTCGTCATAGCTCATCGTCAGCGCCTTATGCCGCCCTTGCGGATAGCAGTAATACACTCCGGACATTGCTGTTATGCCTCCTTTGAATATCAAATGAATGATCTATACCGCTATCGTGAATCCGGACAGCCGGGAAAATCCAGTCATTCACGGAGCATAGACAGTCAGATCACTGTATTCTGCAATCAGCGGCGCCATCTGCCGGAAGCCGATTCGGCCGCCTGCGAGCAGCGGACCGAAGGACGAGCCATCATCCACCCAATGCAGCAGCGGTAACCCGTCCACGGCAAAGGTCACGGCAGGCCCGTGCTTCACGACCAGCATCCGGTAGGCTCTGGTCATATCAGCCACATCCGGCAGCGGATCAGCGCCTTGCGCGGCAAGGTGGAAGCCGTAGCTTTTACGCAGATTACAGGTATGAAAGGACCGCTCCTCTTCCCACATCCGGCGGAAATAAGAAATGTGAAAAGCGTTCATCTCCCCATGATGGTACTGGTCATATTCCCCCGTGCGGACCGGCAGGGACGGATCAAACAGATCCTTGCCCCCGCTGCCTGCAGCAGCGAAGAACAGAATGGCCAGTCCCGGTTCCCGCAGCGGGCGGAACTTCCACGATACCGCAAGCTCCGCCGGGAAAACCTCCGGGCACCAGAAGACCACATTCGCCTTCTGCCCTTCTTCCGCCCCCCGCACACTCTCCAGCCTTAGACGTCCCAGCGGAAAGGTTGCTATGCCGTCACCTTCCATCCGGAAATCCGCCGCTTGCCCGGGCTCTTCCAGGGGATTTCGGTAGATCTCCCGCCAGCCTTCCGGGATCAGCGCCAGGTCCTTCTGCGCAGTCATTCAGCCGCCACCGCCTTCCCTGTATCCGTCCCTGCTCCCCGCTCCGGTAGAGCTTCAGCAATCAGCTCCAAGGCAATGATCGTGTTCAGCGACCACTGTGAAGCTTCATTTGTATTCATCCAGCCGATCTCATTAAGAGGTTCCATGTAGGTAACCCGGATCTGCTCTTCCTGGAGATTAACGGCTCCGAACGGATTCTCCAGCAGGATGCTCCAGCAGCGTTCAGCAGTGGCCCGGTCATCCCTGTACCATGCGCCATAGGCGGCGATAGCCACACTCAGGACCGGATGCTCAAACCGCAGCTTGCCTGTAATCGCACCTCCGGCAATGACATCCTTCTCTTCCTCGGGCAGATTGTAGAACACGCCGAACTCTGCAAGCATATCCTCCCACTCCGGGTCCTCCAGCATCATCGCCAGCTCGAACCACACCTGCGGCCCGCCCATGCTGATCGCCAGATGCCGTCCCCAGTTATCATCACCCATGGCGCTAAGCATTCCCGTCTTAGGATCATATCCATAGGTTGGACCGGAGATCAGCCGCAGATTGGCCGCTTTAATACAATCAATTCCCGTTATGATTTTGTCGCGGTACGCCGTATCTTCATACCGTTCCCAGCGGGTCATCCAGTTGGAGCTGAATGCCGCCCAATCCGGACCTACCCGCACATGTGTCGGAAACTCATCCTTCGGAAAATAAGCCCGCATCGGGTCCAGCGTCACCGTGGAATAATCCGCATCCTTCACACTGTCCATGATGCCACCGGTCCGCTCATCGCCGGTCAGATAATAGAAGTAGCGGTGCAGGCCGGCCATGGCAATCCGCGCTTCCTTACAGCCGCAGCCCCAGTGCACGACATTATGCCGCGAGCCAAGACCTGCGTATTCCCCGAAATGATAGACATCCACCTCGCTGGTGTGCCGGGTCATCGCTTCCGCCATACGGAATATATCTGCACGCCCGGTCCGCAGGAAGCTCACCCACAGCCACATGTTCGGCACCAGCTCGGCATTCTGCCAGGCGCAGCCGCCCAGATCATAATTCCAGACATGACGGACCGGATCATAGCTGTGCATGAAGTCACCGTAATCCCAGAGGCCGTACCATTTCCGCTGTTCGATCTCGGACTGGTAAAAGCTGATAATACCGTCCAGCCGGTCCTCCAGGCAGGCCTTAACCGCTGTGCTCCGGTCCGGCAGGCTCCAGAGTCCGAACGCCCGGCTGCGGTGATAATACTCCGGAGCGCAGACCAGCAGCGCCGGTTCATCCGCTTCCTGCTGCATCCGCAGCAGCTGTGCAGTTTCCGGCGTGCGTGCGGTGCACCACAAGGTCAGCTCGTTGGTGCTCGCAATACCGTAGGGCGTAGCGCGCAGTTCATCCGCGCCTTCATAGGAGGACTCCACATGCGTCTTCGTATCATAGTGGCGCAGGTCCATAGCCGGGACTTCCGGCGACCAGAACCAGACTGTTAATGCTGCTTCACTGCCGGAGGTGCCGGTAATCTCCAGCCCGGACGGGTGCTTCCGCCAGAAGTTCTTCACTGCGGCGGCCAGCCCGCCGCACTCCGACCCGACATAGCTTAGCCCTCCTGCCCGCCGGCCTTCTGCCCCCTTAATCCAGGTGCAGCCCGCCCCTGTCCGCTTATGTATCCCATAATGCTCGGACGAATCCTGAACCAGCCGGAAGCTGTCCCACACCGCCGAATCCTGAAGCAGCCCTGTAAAATAAGCATCCTCCTCCAGGTCAAACTGCAGGCTCTTTCCTTCCAGCTGCCCGGCGAACATGTCAGCGTATTTGCCTTTAGTTCTGCGGGTATGAAGCGTCTTCGGAGACTCGCTGAAGATGCCTTCACTGCCCGCCAGCCGGACATGGCGGTTGTACAGCGGACCGCTTAGCGGCACCTTGAACACAATGCCCAGCCCCTTGATGAAATCCTGCTGCGGATTACCGTCATAATGAAAGGTATGCACCAGCCGGATGGATTCCAGTCCGGCGTAGAAGTACAGCCGTAAAGTATAAGGAAGCCATTCTCTGGCTCCCCTGATGTTTCTATGCCTGCCTTCCAGACAAATCACAGCACGCAGCGGTCCGGCTTCTTCCAGACTGGCCTTGCGGGTCACACCCGTAAAGCGTTCCTGCAGCAGTGTCAGCTCACCGCTGAGCGTATCCCGCTGCTCACGGAGGCAGACCAGCTCACTTCCGCTGCACAGGAGCTGCTCTTCGGAACCTGCAGATGCCGCCTGAACCCGGCGGATGATCCGGGAGATCAGTCCCGTACCCTGCTTGCCCACAGTACACAGGATAGTGCCGGTATCGACAATATAGGCTTCTTCTGTTTCTTGAACGGACACCTGCAGTGCTGCCGGCATAGCCACCGGCTCCGCAGACTGTTCCAGCGTATAACCATCCGTACTCCCTTCCGGGCATACGGCTGAATGAAACGACCACTTGATGCTGCCGTCCGGCCAATAGGCAGCCGGGCGGCTCTGCAGAGGCAGAGCGGAACCGTCCGCAGCTCCGTTAAGACATAGGGCGGACAAGTCTCCGCGCTTCAGCTCTCCCTTGGACCAGGGTACACCCCAGGTAACCCCCGCAGCAGCTGCAGGCTGGTTCAACCACCGTAAATGTATCGGCATGGCTGAGGACAATACGGTCATCTCCTTATGTGACATCACCGATCACAGAGACTAATGATCCGGGCCGGAGAAAGCTACTTATTATATAAGACACACTTAAGTCAGTTCCAAATTTCCCCTCCTCTCCTTTCGCTTTTTGTTCATTTCTTTAGTGCTTCTTATATAGGAACACGGTAAATGAGAAATCAGTTGGTACCGTCTCACCTTGTTCCGTTCTCCTTCTCTCCTTCATGCCGGCTCAGTTCACGGTAGCGTGTCGGAGTGATGTCCTCCTGTTTTTTGAATATCCGGTTGAAATAACTCTGCTGATAGCCGACCTGCAGGGCGACATCGTTCATTTTCAGATCGGTGTCGCGCAGCAGCTCCTTGGCTTTATCCAGCCGCAATTCCGTTAAATAATCGATAAAATTAATTCCGGTTACCCGTTTAAACGACTTGCTGAGCAGAAAAGGGCTGGTGCCCGTATAATCCGCACAGCTGTCCAGCGAAATATTGTCCATATAATGCTGCTGGATGTACAGCATGGCCTGATCAATCGTCCGCCGGATCCCGGCGTCCGAACGTTCGCACAGCTCCTTCAGGAAAGGGGCCACCACCTGCACGCGGAACCAGGACAGGATCATTCCCGGCTCATGGATCTGTGAGAGGCTTGCATACAGGTTCTTGCCTTTGAACAGCTGATTCGGGGCAATCCCTGCCTCAAGCACCGCATGCAGGATCGCGCCGAGCAGATGCAGCATGCCCTGCTGCACGTCAATGACCTTCGCGCCGCCGCCAGACAGCGTCTCCAGGAACTCCTCCAGCAGCCGGTCTGCTTCTTCCGCCTCACCGGTACGCAGCGCCTGAATGAGGCCGCGCTCCAGCGCGAACGAATACTGCGGCAGCTGTGCGCCTTGCCCTTCCCGCTCCAGCTGCTCCAGGCTGACCACCTGATTCCCGCCCCCATACCTGCAGTGGCTGGCCGCCTGCTTCGCGGCTTCGAATGACCGGGGAATGCCGGAAATACTGTCTATAGGCGCACTGTACGCCACAGTTGCCTGCAGCTTGAGCATCCGGTTGATGGTGGCAGCCAGTTCTTCGCCAAAAGCCTGGACCCGGCCTTGCTCCGGACCGCTTCCCGGCTCAATCAGCAGGATGCCCGACGTAAGATCATGGAGATTGACGGTCTCTGCCCGCCCGAAATGCTCAGCGGCCATTTCGCCGATAATGTTCACCGCCGCGAAGGATACCAGGCTCTCATCACCGCTGCGGAACTTGCCCTCCAGGCTGGAGATCCCGGTCAGCTGGATATACAGCACCACAAAAACGCAATTCTCCACTTCCCATTTGTATTGCTTCATCCGGCTCTGCAGGTCCTGCTCGGAATATGCGTACAGGTACCCCTGGAACAATTGGTGTAGGAAGCTCTGCTGCACATGCGGAAGCTGCTCCGAAAGCGTGTACTGGAGGGCATGCCGCTGCCCGTGCAGATTCTGCCAGTGCCGCTCAATCAGCGTCATCTCGTCCACCCGGCTTCCGGAGACCGCATGCTCGGGGAGCAGCGTCTGGAGCAGGCGGCGGACGGGTGAGTAGATTTTGCGTGAAGCAATCCAGGACAGCACTGCCGCAAGCAGCAGTGCACACAGGCTGACCAGGATGATCATCCGGGACAGCCTCACCACCGGAGAGGTCACACTGGATATCGGAGAAGCCGACACATACATCCATTCACTGGCAATCCGTGAGAAATCACCGTAGGTCACCGCGAAGGTAACTCCATCCCAGTCATACAGAAACGAGGTGCTGCCCTGGCTGCCTCTGTCTGCTATCGCCTTCTGCAGCGCAGCAACAAAGGGCGTAGCGGCATCAATCCCGTTTCCGGAGATGAACAGGCCGCCGGACTTCTGCTGCATGAATACTTCCCCTGTGTTGTACGGGGTCATGGTCCGCAGCATGGCGGATACCTTCTCCGTGTCCATCCGCAGCAGCAGCGCCCCGAAGGGCTCCAGGCTGCCGCCGGGAATATGATGCACCAGCGTCAGCTCCTTCTGCTCCGGCTTGGCCGGATCAAACGCCCACTCCGTCCAGTAGGTGCTCCGCTCCTGCTCCAGCAGCTTCCCGTACACTGCGTCCTCTTCGGGGGCCAGTGTCCCGTATTCTGTGCTGAACAGCACCGGCTGATCGCCTGCCAGATACAGCTCCACCTGCCGCGCCATCGAATTCGAGCCCTGCATGACCACCAGGGTTTTGGTAATATCCCAGGCCCGTTCATGATTCAGGGTGAAGTCCATGTTGCTCAGGCTGTAGTCAAACTTCGGCTCGAACGCCCAGTGGGCCAGCATCAGCTCCAGATTGGACAGCTGGTCATTAATGTTATCCGCACGCTGCTCGATCTGCCTGTTATGCATCTCAAGCAGCTCCTTCTCCAGATTGCCTCCTGCCATAAAGTACACAAGTGACCCGATGATCAGACCGGGGATGGACGAGACGATCAGCACAATAATAAGATTATTGCGGTAATACCGGCCTTTCCGGCCACCCCGTCTCCTTGTATAACCGTTCCGTTCTCCTGCCGTTCCATTCTCCATTTCATTCACCAGCCGAATCCATAGTTTAGAGTTGCTGTCACGCAGCTTTAACGGGATAAACCGGCCGGTGCCTGGAGAGGGGCCGGATTTTATTTGCCCGTTTTTGCGTACAATTCGTTCATTTCAGTCACAAGCTCGTCTCCGCCGGTCTTCCGCCATACCTCAAACGCTGATTTCAAGCCCGCTTCATCAATCTGGCCGACAATGAATTTGATGCGCGCATCATTAATTACGTTATCCAGCTGCGAGCCCTTCTGGGTATACACTGCAGAGATCAGCGCTTCAGCAGGATTGGTCACAATCGTCGCTTCATTGGCCTTCTGCACTTCGGTCTGTTTCAAGCGCAATGCCGTTTGCTTCACTTGCTTCGCCTTGTCCTCCGGAATGAACGGCAGCATCTGGTTCAGCCCTTCCACTTCCGATTCCAGCAGAACTGTGTCACTTGAGCGTTCAATATAACCGTCCACCAGATTGTAATGGACACCTTCAATTCCGTAGTTCAGCATCGTCTGAAGATCCTCTTCATTCAAGCGGTCCAGGAACGTCAGCACCTGCTTCAGCTCTGCCTCGGTTTTGACCGAAGACTTCGGTATGGCCAGCATGCCGGAGAAACCGGAGGTCGGAAGGGTATGCAGTGCGCCGTCCGTTCCTGTCACCCCGCCGATGACATCCATATAATGGCGGTCAGGCTCATCTGTGCCTTCCTTCTGGAGTGCGGCATGAATCTTGTCGTCGAGCCGTGCCCCGTTATCCACCACATCAACAATGACCCCGGCTTTGTTGTTAACGACCGGATCATTCCATTTGGAGCTGTCCATCACCGCGAAGTCTGAGTTGATCAGCTGCTCATCATACAGCTTTTTCATAAACTTAAGCGCTTCCAAGTACTGCGGATACTCATGCTCAGGAACCAGCTTGCCATCCTGTACACCCCATTTGTTCGGGGAACCGAACCATAGCTTGATCGTATCGAAGCCGCTGGCCCATCCGCCTGTCCACTTCACCAGCACCATGCCGTACGTGTCGGCTTGACCGTTGCCGTCAGGGTCCTGCTCCTTGAACGCTTTTAGCATATTATAGAAATCATCCACAGTCTGCGGAGTCTCCAGCCCCAGCTTCTCCAGCCAGTCCTTGCGGAAAACCACGCCGTTGCGGCCCAGTGCCCGCCCTCTGTAGACACCATAGTTCTTGCCGTCGATGGCTGAGTTGCTCAGAATAACTTCCTTCGCTCCGCTCAGATTCGGATAATCCTTCAGGTAAGGACCTACCTCCCAGAAAGCACCCGATCTTGCCGCATTGACGAAGCTGGATGCCTTCACATCACCAACATAGATAATGTCAGGCAGCTTGCCTGAAGCCAGTGTAATATTGAATTTGTCGGTATAGGAAGCATTCGGCACCCACTCGAAATGAATCTTGGTGTTAGTAAGCTCCTCCAGCTTGGCGGCAACCGGACTGCCGTCCTTCGGATAATTCGTTTTGAAAATCGGCAGCATCAGCGTCAGATCCAGCGGTTCTGCAGCTTCTGTTCCGCCCGCAGCATTCCCTTCACTGCCGGCCGTATCCTTCTGCCCTGCTGCAGCGTTCTCCCCATTGTTCCCGCAGGCGGTAAACACACTTAAAATCATAATAACAGCTAGTAACATAAACAACCATCGTTTCAAATGTATGGAACCTTGTTTGCGCTCAATCTTCATTACTTAGCCTCCCTTTGTATGTTGGCATAACTTGTTTACCCCTTAACCGAACCGAGCATCACCCCTTTGGCGAAATGTTTTTGCAGAAACGGATAGACGCACATAATCGGCAGTGTGCCGACCACGATAACTGCCATCTTGATCGACTGCTCAGGCGGCTGTACGAAATTCGGGTCCATCGAGCTTAGATCGCCGGCTGCCGACTGGGACAGCATAACGATCTGGCGCAGCATCACCTGCAGCGGCCACTTGGACGGATCATTAATGTAGAGCAGCGCCGAGAAGAAGTTATTCCAGTGTCCGACCGCATAAAAGAGGGTGAACGTCGCCAGCACAGGCTTGGAGAGCGGCAGTACGATCTTCCACAGCAGACCCAGCTCGGTACATCCGTCGATGCGGGCCGCCTCCTCAATCTCGACCGGGAGCTCCTGGAAGAAGTTTTTGACGATAATCAGGTTGAAGGCGCTGATCGCCCCCGGAAGAATCAAGGCATTCAGCGTATCCAGCAGCTGCAGCTCGCGGATTACCAGATAGGTAGGAATCATCCCGCCCCCGAACAGCATGGTGAAAATAACCAGATTAAGGATTACATTTCGGCCCATCAGATAACGTTTGGCCATCGGATACGCCATGGTAACCGTGAAAAACAAGTTGACCGCCGTTCCGATCACCGTTACATACAGCGATACCCCGATACTTCTCACAATGGTATCCGTGGAGAAAATGAACCGGTAGGCATCAAACGAGATGGTAGTCGGAATCAGAAAGACAGCGCGCTTCGTAATTTCCGCCTCGGTTGCGAACGAACCGGAGACCACAAACAGAAACGGCAGGATTGCGGCGATTCCGATAACTCCCAATACAAAATAATTAAATACGTCAAAAGTAATTTCTCCGGCACTCCGGTAACGTTTAGCCACGCACGCAGCCTCCCTTTCAATAAAGTCCCGATTCGCCCGATTTCTTGGCGAGCCAGTTGGTGCCAAGCACCAGTACAACCCCGATAACCGACTTGAACAGTCCGACTGCCGTACTGTAGCTGAAGGCTCCCTGCGTTATGCCAAGTGCGTAGACATATGTATCAAACACCTCGGCCACTTCACGGTTCAGCGCGTTCATCATCAGATAAATCTGCTCAAAACCATTATCCAGAATGGTTCCCATCCGCAGAATCAGCAGGATGACAATAGTGCTGCGGATCGCCGGCAGTGTAATATGCCAGGTCTGGCGCCAGCGGCTGGCCCCGTCCACTACGGCTGCTTCATATTGCTCTACATCGACACCGGCCAGTGCCGCCAGAAAGATAATCGTTCCCCAGCCGCATTCCTTCCAGATGGTCTGGAGAATGATCAGCGGGCGGAACCAGTCAGGGCTGGCCAGGAAATCAATCTTGCTCCCGGTTACCGAGTACAGGAATTCGTTGACAGCACCGCCCTGTGTAGTCAGGAACACATACGAGATGCTGGCGACAATGACCATGGAGATGAAATGCGGCACATAAATCATCGTCTGAATGGTTCTTTTGTAGAAGGACAGCCGGACTTCATTCAGCAGCAGCGCAAGTATAATCGGGGCCGGAAAAAAGAACACCAGATTATACAGCGACAACACGAGCGTATTGCGCAGCAGCATGAAGAAGTCAGGATTCTGGAAGAACGTGCGAAAATGCTCAAGACCGACCCAATCACTTTTCCAGAAGCCCAGAAAAGGCTGATAATCTTTGAACGCGAGCAGCACTCCCCACATCGGTACATATTTAAATACGAGAAAATACAGGAGTCCAGGGGTCAGCAGGATGTAGAGCCATTTGTCCCGCTTCAGACGTCTGAAGCGCAGCTCCCGCCTGCTGCGGTAGGTTGCAGCAGCATGTATATCCGCTGTCCCTATTGCCGCTCCTTGCTTCATTACATTCACCTCCATATAGATAAGCAGCCTTGCACTGCCGTGCCTTGGCTGCGATTCCTATTATGGTTTCAGCGGAATTTTCCGGCAATCGGACTTTTTGGACAGCGACCTGCTAGCCTTGATACACCCCGCTACAATAAAGTCCAAAGCCGGCAAAACTTTACTATTGCCTGCTGCACGGGGGACAACTATGATGCCGGAAGACAAAATACGCTCATACCGGGCTCCTTAGGAGGTCAAGCAAGTGAATCATAAGCTATATTACGGCGCTGCATGGTACCCCGAGCTGTGGGGAGAAGAGGTCCGGCAGCATGATCTTCAGCTCATGCAGGAAACCGGCATTAATCTCGTCCGGATGGGCGAGTTCATCTGGTCGGAGCTGGAGCCGGAGGAAGGCTCCATTGATATCCGCCCCTTCGCTGAGCATATCCGGCTGCTGCATGCCCGCGGCATCGATACCATAATGTGCACCCCGACGGCAACCCCGCCGGTCTGGCTGACACACGGGCATCCGGAACGCCTGATTATCAGGGCGGATGGAGCAGTCATGAGCCACGGGTCCAGGCAGCATGTCTGCACGAATCACCCCTATTTCCGGCAGCGGGCTGCGGTCATCGCCGGACATCTGGCCAGAGAGCTGGGCCGGCTCCCGGGTCTTGTCGCCTGGCAGCTCGACAATGAACTCAAGGCACATGTGTCAGAATGCATGTGCGGGACCTGCAAGTCACTGTGGCATGAATGGCTGGAGAACCGCTACGGCAATATCGGGAAGCTGAATGAAGCCTGGGGAACGGGAGTCTGGAGCCAGACCTATCAGCAATTTGATCAGGTGCCGCAGCCGGTGGCTACTCCCTTCCTGCATAACGCCTCCCTCGTAACCATGTACCGCCTGTTCCAGATGGAGAAGACTGCCGAATTCGCGGCTGAGCAGGCGGCTATTCTCCGCCGCTACTCACCAGCTCCAATAACCCATAACAGCAGTGTCGCTTTCCATGTGGACAATGAACAGCTGTTCCGGGAGCTTGATTTCGCCTCTTATGACACCTATGCCTCACAGGCCAATAAGCACGCCTATCTGCTTAACTGTGATCTGTGGCGTAATATCAAGCCCGGACGGGACTTCTGGCTGCTGGAGACCAGCCCGGCTTATGCTGCTTCACTTACAAGCTACGCCGAGCCCCATCCGGACGGCTATCTCACTGCTGAAGCCGTGTCTGCCTATGCCTTGGGAGCCGGAGCTTTCTGCTACTGGCCGTGGCGGCAGCAGCGCTCCGGCAGCGAGCAGACGCACAGCTCAGTCATCAGCGCCTGGGGCCAGCCCGCGCTCGGTTATGACAATGTGCTTGAAGCCTCCGCAGCGCGGCTGCTGATCGAGCCGCACATCCTGGCTACCCGGCCGGTGCAGGCCGAGGTCGCAATTACTTATTCGGACCGGACCAAGGCGTACCTGGCGACAGAGCCGCACCGGAAGCTGAGCTACCGCTCACTGCTGGGGGACTTCTATAAACGGATTCTCGATATGGGCATACACCGTGACCTGCTGCCCGAAGGCGGAGAGCTCAGGGGCTACAAGCTGCTGTTCACCCCTTTCGTGCATTATTTGTCGCCGGAATATATGCAGAAGGCTCTCAGCTTTGCAGAGGCTGGCGGCATCTGGATCGCCGGTCCGCTGAGCGGAGGCCGCACGGCCGACCATACCCTGCATACCGGTGCCGCACTGGGTGTACTTGAGCGCATCGCCGGGGTGAACACCAAATATGTCTACCCGATGGAGAGAACGGGCAGCATGGGCGAGGCCTTCGGCCTCTCCGCGCCGCTGTCCCTGTGGAGCGCGGCATTCGAGCCGCTGCCGGGCGGAGCAACCGTGACCGGCAGAATCACGGCAGGCCGGACACCGGGCCTGGCCTTCCTGACCGAGCAGCCCTATGGCAGCGGAGCCATCGTACTGCTCGGCTCTCTGCCCTCGGGAGAAGCGGGCGACGGGCTGCTGCGCGCGCTGATTGATCATTATGCCTCCCGTGCTGGTGTATCGCTGCGCAGTGATGTCACCCGGGGCACGGTCGTCTGTCCAAGACGCGGGGCCGACGGGGAATTATGGACTATCGTTAACATGGACGGACTCGGAGGCAGTGTAACCCTGCCGCGGGCCGGACAGGATGTATTGAGCAGCGAGCCCGTGCCAGCCGGTCCGTTGCCGCTCGGTGCTTACGAATACAGGCTGATTGCCCTGCAGCCGGGCCGGCAACTAGCAGCGGGCCATTTCACTGAGCTTGTATAGCGCGAAGCATATAAGCAGCTTCATAGAATGGTGTTCATAGGTCGTATCCCTCTGGCTCTGCGTTGCATTGTTAGTTGGATAAACGTATCTTATTTCGGATGTTTTGGAGCGTCTGAGGTAATTAGTTGGATAAACGTCATTTAAATTTGAGCGTTCCCTCTACTTTGAGCAGTTTCTGGAGTATTAAGTGTTGTTTATCCAACTATTCCCTGACAAGGACTCCTCCGTTCATGTGTTAAGTGGAGAAAATCCAACTATTTCCTGCCTTAGCGCAGTCACCCCCTTGTACTTGCTCTTGCCAATGCTGCTCCCGGCTTTTTAGCCGCTTCTTCGGAGTTATCTGCATTTTTTTACAGTGTATAATTTCCTAAACCGCAAAAAAGCCAACCACAGTTTCTGGCTGGCCTAAATCAGGCAAAAGACTGCACCGGCAGCAATTCCCCCTGCCGGATGCAGTCTTTTGGTATCGGATACCCGCTTCTGCTTATACGCTGGTCTTCCGGGCTTCATCAAGCTGCTGCAGCAGCTCTATCTGATGCAGATGATTAAGCAGCTGCTGATAGTGATCGGCTTTTTGCTGGACGGTCAGCACCATCTTCTGGAACTGCCCTGCATCCTGCCCCGATTTCTCCAGAATACGCAGCAGATCGCTATTGATCTGCTCTACATCCTCCATGCTGCTCTCCTGCGACTCTTGAATCTTCTCCAGATGCTGGAATACCTCTTCCTCCGCTTCCACGATCTCGTTCATGTATACCGTGGACTGGCTGATCTTCGCATTCGTCTCTGTCATCGCCGTTGTCCCGTCATCGGACTTGCTGCCCAGCAGTTCCATCACGTTCGTCATCCCGGAGAGGGAGCCCATAATTTCCTTCACATGACTGCGGGTGCTGTCGGCCAGCTTGCGGATTTCTGTAGCAACCACCGAGAAGCCCCGTCCATGCTCACCGGCCCGCGCCGCCTCGATAGCTGCATTCAGCGACAACAGATTCGTCTGCTCAGCAATATCCGTAATGATCTTCGCCAGCTGCTCGATGCTCCGGAAATGCTCCCGCAGCTCCGCATTTAAGTTGACAAATTCAGAGAATACCGCCGAGGCCTTCTCCATTTCAGCGGAGATCTGGATATTAGCCTCCTTGGCGAATTCTATTTTATTGGAGGAGAACGAGAGGCTGCCATACATTTCATTGATGAGATCTTCGGTCTGTCCGCTGTTGGTCTTCAGATGCTCCAGCAGCTGCTGGGTCCCGCCAATCTGGCTGATCAGCTCACCGCTGCCCGCCCGTAAAGCTGCAAACTCCTCTACCATCTGCGCCTCTTCCTTAAGGATCTCGTCAGTTTCGCGGCGGATCTGTGCGGCCAGGGTATAAGCGTGAATTCCATAGGGTTCAGCGGCTGAAGCGGAGGCAGCGGCAGCCGTCCCTCCAGTATTCTCTTGAGGTGCAGGAGCCTTAACCGCTGTTTCATCTGCTTTTGCCGTCCCGTCCGACTGTCCGGAGCTGGCCGGTTTATCAAGAATGGCTAGTGTACTGTGACTTTGAACACCTCCGGCAGAGGTGCTTTTGCCCCATGAAGTGCGTAATCTGGTTATCCACTGCATAATCAATCTACTCTCCCTTATTCAACCAGCAGCAGAATCATGGTCTGGTTGGCATGCTTTTTATAATATTGCTCTCCGTAGCTGATGAAGCCTGTAGTGTTGCCGCAGAATCCGAGCATAATCCCGTCAAATGCCGCCCACAGACCGTCCCGGATAAACAGCTGATCCCGCAGCGTACAGTTAATGTTGAGCACAAAAGAAGGCTTGTACGGACTCCCGCCCAGCGTCTCCTCCAGCACGGCAAGCGGATCTGCTGCACTCAGCACCTCCACATAAGTACTAGACATAACCTGGCTGTAAAATGTGACAGAGCCATCCGGATTAATCACCATCGGCGAGGCGATGATCAGATCGTCTTCGTATCTTTTGCCCAGCGGGCTGCTCAGGAAATGCTCTGCCAGCTCTGCTTCCGGGACACCAAGAACACGCGCGTACTCTTCCGCAGCAGGACGTCCGTTGAAGGAATACACCGTTCTGCCGAACACATCGGCTTCCGTCACCAGCAGCGTCTTCCCGGTGGTAACATAAATATTCTCTTTAACCAGTGCGGTACGGCCCGGCATATTGAAGAAAATCCCCAGATTCCGCACCCGGCGACTTCCTATGTAAATATAAGTCTCCCCATGCTCATCATCCGCTGCACTTCCCCCGACGATTTTAAATTCCGGGGCAATGAAGAACAGTGAGGAGAGGATCGTCTCCTCCATCGCGCCTGTACCGTCACATAGCAGCAGCATAAAGGCGTTAGCGTTGGCTTGGACTTTGTGATAAGAAGCACTTAGTTGCCCGACGCTAAGTACGGGCGGATGCAGAATCTCTACAATATCGGCTATCCCTGATTCGTATTCGAATCCTGTGACTACGCCGCTGCGGTAGCCCTGCGGGGTATATTCGCCTTTGGTTGAGCACAACACCGCCCGGGAAGGTGCATGCCGGGACAACTCGCTGACAGCCGCAGCGGAAGCGAACAGCACTAAGCCTCTGCTGCCGCCCAGTTCCTCCAGATACCGCCTGGCTTCGTCTACTGTGTTAAAAGATAAAGCTTTCATTATGTATATCAACCTTCCTTCGCGGGATCTCCCCTTGCAAACGTTACTGAAAAAATAAGCTTTAATTTTCAATACTTCTTATGGTAAAACCAGAACCGGGCTTACTGTCTGTGAGTAATGTCGCAATTCGACGGGCAAAGCCTTATTTCGGGCGCAAAAATACTGCTATCACGGGTGACCAAGGTTGAGCCGCTCACAGAAAGGCTGTATCATGAACATACTGTAGTTACGAGGGATACGATGGACACGATGCCCATAGCCGGGCATCACATTATTAATAGAAAGGAAGTGCGAGACCATGACTTATTCACAGCGTTCCAGCCACCCTGCCGCCGCATCGGATTACACTTATCTGGAATACCAGATCGGGATTGCTGCAGAGGAACTGGCCAAGGCCATAGAAACACAAGATGAAGTCCGGGCAGAAGCTATCCGGGAGAAAATTGCCAAACTCGAAGATGACCTGGCGCTGCTTGAGGATTAATCCTGATTAGATCCGTTAGTTCCAGTCCTGTCTCATTCTCTTCTATCCCTAACAATAGATCATATGATAATGATTATCAATGACAAAAAGGTGTAGATTCCAGCAGCCCCGCAGAAGACACCCGTTCTCTCAAGCGAACCGATAGTCATTCGGTACAGAGCCGGGCTTCTGGCTGCTGCGGGGATTATGGCGTTGTGCTGGATGTGTGCTGGATGTGTGCTGAGTGCGTGCCGGGTTTATGCTGGGTGTGTGCTGAGCGTTGGGTGTGCGCTGGTTGTGTGCTGGGTGTTGGTTGTGTGCTGGATTTGTGCTGGGTATGTACCGGGTTTGTGCTGGGTTTGTGCTGGATGTGTGCTGAGCGTTGTGTGTACCGGGTTTGTGCTGGGTTTGTGCTGGATGTGTGCTGAGCGTTGTGTGTGCTGGGTTTGTGCTGGGTTTGTGCTGGGTTTGTGCTGAGCAATGGGTGTGCGCTGGGTTTGTGCTGAGGGTTGTTCCGAGTGTTCTGCCGGCAGCGAATGAGTTTTTTGAGCAAAGATTAAGCTTTACAGCCTGTCCAGGCAGAAATGTTGTACTTATTACAACTCTGCCCCTAGTTTCCAAGGAGTTTGAGGGGATTGTTGTATGAAATACAACAATTGTCAGGATAAACCACTTTGATGAAGTAAAATGTTGCATTTCATACAACAATTCGCAATTTGAAGCGGATATAGGAGGAGAAAGTTGTATTTTGTGCAGGATTCTCGTCCAGGAGGCCGAGTCCGCCCGGCGATTCCAACCAAATAGCCCCAAAAGAGCGGAGCTTTCGCTCGCTAACTGCCTCGCTCACTATCACACTGATTACTGGTTACCTCCTCCCTACCACGCTGACCACTGATTACTTGCCCACTACCGCACTGACTACTGGTTACCTCCTCCTTACGACGCTGACCACAGATCATCTCGCTTACCACCACACTGACTACTGTTTACTTCGCACCACGCTGACTACTAATTACCTCACTGACCACTATTCCCTCCTCCCTACCGCGCTGACTACTAGTTACCTCCTAACTACCACACTGACTACTGATTACCTCGCTCACTACCACACTCACTTCCTTGCGACTATTGGTTACATCCTCACAGCCACGCTGACAACTCAGGTCCTTTGCAGACACCCTAAAACAAATTAATCACCTTATAAAAAAGAGGCTATCCCCGTCATTGCTGACACAGCGGGATAGCCTCTTATAGTTTACTTAATTCGCCCATTTGCCTGTTTACTATTTGCCTGTTTGCCTGTTTACTTGTTTGTCTATGGACTTCTCAGCCAGCAGCTACAGTTAGCCCAATTTCACCAGGCTGTAGTTCTTCTTGCCTTTGCGGACGATGATGAATCTGCCGCCGATGGCAAGCTCAGCCGTAATCTCTGTCTCCAGCTCGTTGACGCGTTCGCCGTTAATGGAGATTGCACCTTTGGTAATATCCTCACGCGCCTGGCGTTTGGATGGCTCGATGCCCAGGTCGACCAGCCAATCGACAATGTTCTTCGATTCCTTAGTGGCGGTAAAGGTCGGCATTTCCTTGAATCCTTCTTCAATTTCATCGGCGGTCAGGGAGCTGATGTCTCCGCTGAAGAGAGCAGCGCTGATGCGTTTGGCCTGCTCCAGCAGCTCTTCACTGTGCACGAAGCGGGTCATCTCTTCGGCAAGTGTTTTTTGCGCCTCGCGTTTGTGCGGTTCCGTCGCAACCTTCTCCTCCAGCGCCTCGATTTCTTCTTTGCTCAGGAAGGTGAAGTATTTCAGGTATTTCACCACATCGCGGTCATCGGTGTTCGCCCAGAACTGGTAGAACTCGTAAGGCGTGGTCTGCTTCGGATCCAGCCATACCGCGCCGCCGGCCGATTTACCGAACTTGGTGCCGTCTGCCTTGAGCATCAGCGGGATCGTCAGGCCGAAGGCTTTGGCATCGGCACCTTCTTTTTTACGGATCAGGTCCAGGCCGCTGGTGATATTGCCCCACTGGTCCGAACCGCCGATCTGCAGCTGCACATCCTCATGCTGGTACAGATGCAGGTAGTCCATAGACTGCAGGATCTGGTAGGAGAACTCGGTGAACGAAATCCCGCTGTCCAGGCGGCTGGAAACTACGTCCTTGGCCAGCATCGTATTGATGCTGAAGTTTTTGCCGATGTCGCGCAGGAATTCAATGACATTCATGTCCTTGGTCCAGTCGTAGTTGTTAACCATCCGCACCTGATTGTCGCCTTCCGTAATGAACAGCTTCTTCATCTGGGCCGTCAGCGCATCTACATTCTCCTGGACCTGCTCCAGCGTCTGCAGGGAACGCTCGCTCTGGCGTCCGCTCGGATCACCGATCGTTCCGGTAGCCCCGCCGATCAGAATGACCGGACGGTGCCCGGCCAGCTGGAAGCGTCTAAGCATCATAAAAGGAATCAGGTGACCGATATGCATGCTGTTGCCTGTCGGGTCCACGCCGCAATACAGCGATACAGCCTTACTCTCTGTTAATTCGCGCAGTCCGTCCGCATCTGTCTGCTGGTTAATGGCGTCGCGCCACAGCAACTCGTCGATAATGTTCAACATGTACAGCCCCTTTGGTTTGTTTTGTGTGTAATTGGTATGCATTGAAAAACAGCCAGCTTACCGGGTAACTCTGCAATTCCCGAATTTGGGCAACAAAAAATCGCCCCTTGTCTATTCAGACACAGGGACGATTATTATTAACCGTGTTACCACCCAAATTGCACAGACATCACATTCAAACATGTCCGTACCACTCTTCCGCGAGTTATCGTTCGCTTAGCTCCGCTTGGCATTACCCAAGATACTCCCGAGGTGTAATTCGCAGTCCATTGTATATACCGGGTTCCATCAACCCCCGGCTTTCTGGGAACAGGGACAAGTCTGCTACTGGCTCGTTCAACGTATACCAACTATAAGATTACAGAAAGTATAGCCGCTTCTAAAATCGTTGTCAATGCGGAAGGCAGCGCCAGCCAGGAGCTGCCTACTCCAAATCCGCTCCATTGCTGGCAATCGCCTTCTGGTACCAGTAGAAGCTCTTCTTCTTCTTCCGTTCCAGCGTACCGTGTCCGTCATCGTCCTGGTCCACATAGATCACGCCGTAACGCTTGGACATCTCCGAAGTCGATGCGCTGATAATATCAATCGCCCCCCAGGCGGTGTAGCCCATGACTTCGACTCCGTCCAGAACCGCTTCCTTGACCTGGGTAATATGCTTGCGCAAATAATCGATCCGGTAATCATCCTGGATCGAACCATCCTCTTCGACCTTATCCTTCGCTCCCAGCCCGTTCTCCACCACAAACAGCGGAAGCTGGTAACGGTCGTACAGCTCTTTGAGCACAATCCGCAGGCCAATCGGGTCCAGCTGCCAGCCCCACTCGGTAATCTTCAGGTTGGGATTCTTCACGGTACTGAACAGATTGCCGCCGGTCACACCATATTTCTCAGGAGTAACTGTGGAAATAAGCGACGTATAGTAGCTGAAGGAAATGAAGTCCACCGTGTTCTCACGCAGCAGCAGCTCATCCCCAGGCTCAGTCACAAGCTGAATATTATGGTCGGCAAAATAACGCTTCATGAACGGAGGATAGCTTCCCCGCGCCTGCACATCGGTATGCATCAGGTTAAGCTGATTATCAATCTGGGCCTGCAGCACATCCTCCGGATCGCTGGTTGCCGGATAATGGATCATACGCGCGAGCATGCAGCCGATGCGGAATTCCGGATTAATCTCCCGCCCTTTGCGGGTCACCAGACTGCTGGCCACGAATTGATGATGCAGCGCCTGATAGGACGCCTCGCGGATGTTATCGACTGTATCCTCTACTACCCCGCCTCCGGTAAACGGCTCGATGACGGTCGTATTGATCTCATTGAACGTCAGCCAATATTTCACTTTATCCCGGTATCTGGTCATGACAGTCTCGGCATATTTCTCATAAAAAGCAATCACCGCACGGTTCCTCCAGCCCCCGTAATTCAGCACCAGCGACATTGGCATCTCATAGTGGGAGAGCGTAACCAGCGGTTCAATACCATATTTGTGCATCTCATCGAACATGTCGTCATAAAACTGCAGGCCCTTCTCGTTCGGCTCGGCATCATCCCCATTCGGGAAAATCCGTGACCAGTTGATCGACATCCGGAACACTTTGAAGCCCAGCTCGCCGAACAAGGCGATGTCCTCCTTGAACCGGTGATAGAAATCAATTCCATACCGTTTCGGGTAGCCTTCCGCTGAGGTATGCTGCATCCCGCGCTTGATTGTTTCACTGGTGACATGCATCAGCTCTTTGAGGTTGGTGTAATCTTTTTTCTTATAATACGGCACCATATCTGCCGTGGACAATCCTTTACCGTCTGCGTCAAAAGCGCCCTCCGCCTGGTTAGCGGCGATTGCGCCGCCCCATAGGAAGCCATGTGGAAAAGTGGTCATTTTGTCATCTCCTCATTATTAATAATTCACGGGCCAAAAGGCAGGCCGTAACTGCGGGAAAGTTTGGACTTTCGGCCGCTGTTATGTTTGGATTTCCTGAATTTATTCCGCTGTCAGCGGTAGAAATCCAAACATAGCTTATGCTTCCGATGCGAGCTTTCCTGCGGAAAGCTTTCAGGCGGACGCTATCGCTCCTACAGTTCCAAACTTCCCTCCGTTACTAATAGCCTTTTGTTAGAATGAAGCATTCGGAGGTGACAAAATTCTAAGCCAACCCGATCGCTTCGTTCCGAAATCACTAAGCTCAAACTCAGGCTAAGACCGGAGCTGGCGCCTAGCAAATAACTTAGGCTAAGCTCCAAATCGAAGGTCAAAACTAAGATCCAAATTAAAGACCAAAAACTAAGACAAAAACCAAAGACCGAAAACTAAAACCAAAATCGAAGATCCAAGCTAATCCCCATAAAAGATCGAAGATACGACCAAACCTAAACCGGCAACCTCACAACTCCGCCTTCAGCACCGGCTCGCCGAAAGCAACCTCACCCAGCTTAAGCGGCAGAATCTGCTTATAGTCGGCCGTATTAGTCACGACCATAGCGGTCGTAATATCATAATTCTGGGCAATTTGCGCCAGATCGAAGGTGAGCAGCTTGTCGCCGGCCTGTATCGGATCACCGGCCTGTACATGCGCTTCGAAGAATTGACCGCGCAGCTTCACGGTGTTGATCCCGACGTGGATCAGGAGTTCCATGCCGTCAGTATTGCGGATAACCATAGCATGCTTGGTTTTGAAGACATTCATTACGGTACCGCTGACTGGAGATATGAGCTCCCCGATTGTAGGCACAAACGCAATGCCTTTACCCATCAGCTCATCGCCGAAGGTAGGGTCATTGACTTCTTTTAACGGAATCGCCTTGCCGGTCATTGGTGCATAAGCGGTGCTGTCTGCGGTAGCGGATGCCGGTTCAACTTCAACCTCTACCGGTGCCGGTGCTGCCGGAGTCACATCTGCCGGTTTAGCGGCGATGCTGCCGGAAATCTGCTCCGCATCATCAGCTTCTTCGTGGAAACCAAGCAACACTGTAACAACCGCTGCAACTACAAAGGCTATGACCATCCCGCCAAAAGCGTACCAGAAGGTCTGTCCAACCAATCCCGGCAGACCCGGGATACCGCCGTTACCAGCCAGCGCATAGGCCTTGGCGCCGAACGCCAGCGCGAAGCCGCCGCCTGCCGCACTACCAATCATCGCAGCGATGAACGGCTTTTTGTATTTCATATTGACACCGTACATGGCCGGCTCCGTTACACCCATGAGTGCGGTGAAGCTGGTGGACAAGGCGACGGATTTCAGTTTCTTATCTTTGGCCCGGAAGAATACGCCGAGTGTAGCGCCTGCCTGTCCCATATTGGAGATGAAGGTCAGCGGCAGGAACTTATCGAAGCCGAGTGTAGCCAGGTTGCTGATAATCACCGGAACCAGTGCATAGTGCATACCCGTCATAACAATCAGGGACATCGCCCCGCCAAGTACGATCCCGGAGATCAGGCCGCCTTCATTCAGCAGCCAGTTAATGCCGCCGGACAATCCGTCTCCGACGAAGGTTCCCAGAGGTCCAATCGCGATCAGCGTGACCGGAACCATCACCAGTAAGGAGATCAGCGGCACGAGCAGCAGCTTGAGTGACGGTATGATGAAGCGGTCAACGGTTTTTTCCACGTAAGAAAGGATCCAGATTGCTAACAGAATCGGAATTACGGAAGATCCGTAGGAGACCGCTGTTACCGGAATACTAAGGAAGGATACAGGGTTCCCGCTGGACAATAGTGCGCCCATATCCGGGTACATCAGCGCCGCGCCGACACCAACCGCAATATACGGGTTACTGCCGAATTTACGTGCTGCGCTGAAGGAGATCAGCATCGGCAGGAAGTAGAATACGCCATCACCAATCGCGGACAGAATACGGTACGTATCGGTTCCCGCTGACAGCCATTCCAGGGTCACAAATAATGCGAGCAGTCCCTTGAGGATACCGGCAGCCGTGATTGCGGGCAGCATCGGTGCGAATACACCGGCAATTGTCTCAAAAATCTTCAGAATCACATTCTGTTTCTTCCCGTCAACCTGCTTATTTCCTTCCGCTGTCTGCTTGAGCGCCGGGTACTCTTTAACCATTTCGTCAAATACCTTAGGCACATCATTGCCGATAATAACCTGGAATTGCTCACCCGAGATGTTGGTGCCCATCACCATATCCAGCTTCTTGAGCGCGGCCTGATCCGCTTTATTGTTGTCCTTCAGCTCGAAGCGCAGACGCGTTACACAGTGGTAAACCGACTTCACATTGGATACTCCGCCCACCGACTTGACGATTTGCTGCGCTGTTTCCTGGTGTTTCATTCGTCTTCCTCCTAATTATTGTAATAAAAAAACCCGAATGAACACGTGCATACGCGATAGAAACGCATGCCGGTTTTCATTCGGGTTTTGCCTGATTGAACAGTAACAAGCCCCTTGTTATTTGGTTTTCATCAGCCGTTCCAGATGCAGGGTCAGATAGAGCTGCTCGGAATGGGTCATGACGTACTCGTAGTTCTTCAGGATAAAGGACTCAATCTTGCGGATGCATTTGAAGGTGTCCGGATAATTCTTC
The DNA here is from genome assembly GCF_000758665.1 of Paenibacillus borealis. Classification (NCBI taxonomy): domain Bacteria; kingdom Bacillati; phylum Bacillota; class Bacilli; order Caryophanales; family Paenibacillaceae; genus Paenibacillus; species Paenibacillus borealis. The sequence goes on along the minus strand of NZ_CP009285.1, from coordinate 2,249,585 downwards.
TTAACCACCTTGTACAAATACTCCTCGGTATCGTCGTGGCTGGAATGGGTGATGACCCGCTGGCAGAAATATTTGAGATGCGTAATGAACCTGAAATAGTTGACGCTGTCCTCATCCAAATCCACGCCAAAATGATATTTGATAATGTTCATAATTTCCTGCAGCAGCTGCATCAGATGCGTCACATCGTTCATCGAGTCATTGACTTCGGCATTGATGAAATGAAGCGCGATATTGCAGATCTCATCCTTGGGAAAATCAATCCCCAGCCGCTCCCGCAGAATCGTCAACGCTTCCTTCGCCACATCATACTCGGCTTTGTAGAAATGCTGCACCTCCCAGGATAACGGGTTACGGACAATCTGCTCCCGCTCCAGACGCTGCACTGCAAAATGAATATGATCCGAAAGCGACACATAAATGCCGTCACTGATCTGCTTGCCCAGCTGCATCCGCGCCAGACTTACAATATCATCTGTCACCTGCAGGATTTCAATCGGCATTTCTGTAACAATTGCCTTAAAGCGCTCGTAAATGGAGGAATCCTGAAGCCGGAAGACTTTCTCAATCCGCGCCTCGTCAATCGGGTCGCCCGCCCGGAACTGGAAACCGATACCCCGGCCGAGGATAAGCAGCTCCTGATCCTTATCGTCCACGGTGCTAACGATATTATTGTTAAAAATCTGTTTGATTATCACTTTCGACCCACCTGCTTTTGAGGAATAAAAAAGGGCAAAACAACAACGGAAACGAATCAATCATTCCCATTGTGGTTTTGCCCGCATTACCGGTAACAAGCCTCGGAAACAATTTAACATAAGCTGAAAACGGTGTCAACCGTAAGTATCAGAAATCCGCTTTGCTAATTATGCCCATAGCAGCGCTCTTTTTATGACTGGTTGGATCGTGGCAGTGCAGCGGTGTGACTTTAATGACTTCTGTGACTGTTGTGACTTCTGTGACAGTGAATCCTATTCATAGCCAATATAGTAATGGAGAGGGATTAACTGGTAAATTTTTCTTCATCCAAAGGAGTGTTACTTAGGTGCAGCTTGAGACAGGGGAACACGCAGGAATTTATACCGGAAAACGTATTTCAGCCTGGTTTATCGTCGGCCTTATCATTCTTGAGATTATCTTCGCGATGACAGTGAACCTCTTTTTCTTTGAAAAGGGGACCTTCGATGGCATTAACCGGCTTACCCGCGGGTGGATGAATGCCACGTTATGTGCGGGGCTGCTCGGTCTCATGGTCATCGTCGTTATTTATTTATGGGCAATGGTCCGGATTCCGCTGCGGGATCTGGGACTGAGACGGGAGAAGCTGCTGGCCGGATGCTTGTGGACATTCGTGTTCTGGCTGGCGGTCAATGTAATAAGTGCCTGCATCAATCTCATTGCCGGTACAGCACTTACATGGAATCAAGACCTTGCCGACTTTCCGAATCTGCTTCTGGGCGCTTTGCTCGGACAATTGTTCGGCAATGCCTTGCTGGAGGAGATCATCTTCCGCGGCTTCCTTTTTGTGCAAATCCAGCATTGGTTGTCTGGAACGGTCAAGCCTTCTTCCCGCATAGTTAAAGCGATGCTCATCTCACAAACGATCTTTGCCCTCATGCATATCCCGAACCGGATTTACGGCGGACTTAGCGGAATGGAGTTTGTGTATGATTTTATCCAGCTGGTCATTCTCGGGATGCTGTTTGCACTCCTCTATGTGTTGACCCGGAATCTGTTCATCGTAGTGGGCATCCACTCGCTGCTGAATGTGAATCTGATGATCTGGACGGGCAGCTACGCTACAACCGCTTCGCTTACCTGTATGGGATTTGCTATTGGAATTCTGCTGCTGCTGCGGAGAAACAAATTACATAGCCGGAAATCCGTGATACATTATTAGGGAAAACCTTCGTTCACTTGAAGGTACATTACCTTTAGGCAAAGGAGAGTCAGCATAATATGAAGAGTATCGCTGTTTTCTGCGGTTCGAATGACGGCGCTTCGCCCGTATACAAAGAGTATGCTGTTGCTCTGGGCAAAGAGCTGGCTGCACGGGGCATCACGCTGATCTATGGCGGAGCTACTGTCGGCTTAATGGGCGCTATTGCAGATAGCGTCATGCAGGCGGGGGGACGCGTGATCGGGGTTCTGCCCCATTTTCTCAAAAAAAGAGAAATCGAGCATACCCGTCTGACCGAACTGATTATGGTGGACTCCATGCACGAACGGAAGCTGAAGATGTCTGAGCTTGCCGACGGATTCATTGCCATGCCGGGCGGGCCGGGCACGATGGAGGAGTATTTCGAGATTTTCACGTGGGCGCAGCTCGGTCTGCACCAGAAGCCCTGCGGGCTGCTGAACGTCAACGGTTATTACGATCCGCTGATTGCCCTGTTTGGCAACATGGTCCAGGAGAAGTTCATGCAGGAGAAACAGCATTCCATCATGCTGAACGATACGACTGCGGAGGGAATTCTGCAGCAATTGGCTGATTATAGCCCGCCTCCGGTGAAGAAATATCTTACGGATGAGCGGACTTGATTGACACATATTGTGATTGAGCATAGTAAACCCCCTGCGAGAGCCTCTCTGCAGGGGGTTTGTTCTACCGTTCCATATACCGGGTAAGCGCCGCTGTCTGAATCTCAAGGGCCCTGTCAATACCCAGCGCCTTAATCTGGGCTACATAATCATCAAAGCTGTCCAGCGGCTCAATGCCAAAAATAATCTTCAGGGACATCTCATCCACAAGCGTCGTCACATCCAGCATGATGGCGGAGAACTCGGTGCTCTCCTTCTCCGTCTTGGAGATTTGCGGAAGCATGGTGTTCCTGGCATCAGTGTCCGACCAGATCTGCACCGCCTCCTTCTGTTCCGGCAGGAAATAGTATTGCTCCAGATACCGGACATCCTGGACGAATGGCCCGAAATAGCTGGCACGGGTATACATGGCAAGGGCTTGCGACGGAGCCAGCTTATCCGGGTTATGCATAATCAGATCCGTATATTTCGGGTAACCGTCCTTCATGGCATAGCTTGTGCCTTCCATTCCGAAGTTGAAGAGCAAATGTCCCTCAGGGCTGTAGCCATAATCCAGCATCCGGACGGCTTCCTCCACATTCCTGCTGCCGCTTGAGATCGCTACGCCTCCGCTGCCCATATAAGCGTTAGCCCTTTGACCAAACTTCGGCTTCTCTCCCTTATGCAGAACCGGATAAGGTGCCGGAACAAACTTCGCCTCCGGCCACAGGTCCTTGATTGCAGGCTGCCACATGCCTATTCCGGCTCCGGCATTCCATATACTGGACCCGCTTCTGCCGGAGATCATATTGGCATCGAGCGTCTTCGTATCCACGGTCGCGATATTTTTATCAATCAGGCCCTCTGCATACCAGTTCCGGAATAAGGCAAGAAAAGATTTATAGCCGGGCTCGACGGGTCCATACTTCACTTCTCCCTGATCAAGATAGAATCCCTTCTTAATCCCGTAGGCGCCGACGAAAGCACCGCTCTCAATTCCGAATAACGGATTCGGCACTCCCAGGAACGTAAGCGGGGCGGCAACCCCCTTCTTGTCCTTGAACGCCTTCAGCACCGTATGCCAGTCATCAATGGTAGCCGGGACCGGGAGATTCAGTTCATCCAGCCAGTCCTGGCGGATAATCGGCCCCTGGTAGGTAAGCAGCGGATCATCTCCCTGGATGAACGGGAAGACATAATAGCTGCCATTGTCCGTCTTCACCTGTTTGTCGATTTCCGGGTGCTGGCTCAAATACCGCCGCAGGTTAGGCGCATACTTCTCGATTGCATCATTCAGCCGCAGAATATATCCGTCGCTGATCGCCTTCTCGGGGCCGCCCGGGAAGCTGGCCCATTCATATTCCAGCATATCCGGCAGTTCACCTGAAGCCAGCAGGACATTGATCGCCTCCTTGGCCTGATTCGCCGGAGGCTGGATGAAGTCCAGCTTCACCCCGGTGCGGCGCTGCCATTCCTGGAAGAAGGGCACCTCCTGGAAGGTAGGCTTAATGTTCCCGGCGTTGCCGTTCAGCTCCGCCCAATAGGTCAGCGTCTTGTCCGTCTGTAACGGATAACCGTCTGCTCCGGGAAGGACCTCCGCTGCTGACGGCGGTGGTCCCTGCTGCGTCTGATCTGCCTGTGGACTCCATTCCCTGCAGGATGTCAACAGCATCAGACTCAGAAGCAACAGCAGGACAGATTTGCTACTTCTCTTGATCCGCATTAGTTAATCCCCCGTCCCGCTTCGTTAATTTATCCATTGATCTCTTTGTATTTGCCCGGAGTAATCCCTTCATATTTCTTGAATACCCGGATAAAGGTCGCTGCCTCATTATAGCCTGCCAGCTTGGCAATGTCGGCAATTGATCCCTGTCTGGCCCGGATCATGGCCTTGGCCTGTCCGATCCGGTACTTGTTGATGTAATCCAGAACGCCTTCACCCGTCTGATTCTTGAACAGCTTGGACAGATAGCTGCCCTTCAGATTGAAGTGCTCGCCGATCAGATTAACACTCAGATTCGAGTCGCTGTAATGCTCTTCAATATGCTCCGTTACCTTCACCACCAGATCACGCAGCGATTCGGCCCGTTCATGGGATACGTTCTGCTCCAGCCGGGCCGCAGCGTAGGCGCAAACCTCGGCGAGCAGCGTCTGAAGCTCTGCCTTCATCTCCAGAATGGTGTCACAGGCAATAATCTTGTCCAGCCACAGCGGATTGTCCCCGAGCAGGCTGTTGTCCCCGCCGCCTAGCTCATTGACCGCCTTGACCATGGTTCCGGCCAGATTGAAGATCAGGCATCTGGCCAGGGTAAGCGAGGTGATGGGCTGATTGAAATTGCGGTCTGTCACCTCGCTGATTAGCCGGGTCGCCTGCTCAAAGTCGCCAACCTTGATCATATTAATAATCTGCTGCTCGACCTGAAGCGGGTAGTAGTATCCGGTCTGCGGATGATCCGCCTGTTCACTGCGGATCTCGTCATAGGTTATGATCTCCTGCTTGCCGAGCACCATCTTATACGCCATGGCATCGACGGCTTCACGATAGGCTTCGGCAATCCCGGGCAGAGAGGAATGGATGCCTCCGATGGATACGGTAAGATCCATCTGATAGCTGCTCAGGAACCGCTGTGCTTCAGCGGCGATGGTGGCCAGATCCTCTCTGAAGAGGACGGATTCCGGCTCTCCGCAATTCACCAGGCATACCATCATCTCATCCACTTCGACCATGTAACCGGCGTGATGATAATGGCCTGCAAGCTCCTCCACCACATTGCTGATGATGAACTGGACCAGCTTGTTCTTCTCATTCAGGTCAATGCCCGGCAACTGGGCCGACAGGCTCTCGCTATTCTCCACCACGAACAGGATCACGGCGAAGTCATCCGAGCGCAGCTGAATATCGAAGGACTTCAGGGCTTCTTCGTAAGGAAGGAGGGTATCCATCTTCCCTTTCAGCAGCCGGTTGAGCATATTGGAGCGCAGCACATGCTGATGGATCTGCATTTGCAGCGCGATGGTCTCCTTCTCTCTCCTCGTATTCGAGATGGCCCGTTGAATAAAGCTCAGCTCATTCCAGTCGGTCCGTTCTTCATGGGAATTCTTGTCGGTCAGCAGCTGGACGAGCTTCTGGATCGGCGAATAATTGCGGCGCATGAAGAACCAGGTTAAGACTCCGGCGCTCAGCAGACTGATGAACAGGCTGATATAGGTGAATCTCCGGACATACTCCGCCTTCTCCCAATAAATGCTGCTTGGAATCACCAGCACATATTTCAGTTTGGACACAGAGGACTGAATATAGAACAGCTCCGAGTCACCGTCTCTCGCCGGCATATTGACCATCCGGCTGCCGTCCGGCGGCAAATGCTTCAGCAGGCTGTCCTGATTGATCGATACCGGCAGATTGGAGAGCAGCACTTCATTCTCTTCATTCAGGATGAGCACCTGTCCGCCGCTGAAGCCGGAGATACTCTCAATCGCTTGTTGGAACCTGCCGGTATCCGCCATAACCACAACCGTCCCCGTCTCCCGCCCGTTCAAATCCTTAGGCAGATGGATCAGATAGGCGATTCCGGTCCGGGGTTCAGCGGAATCGAGATGCGGCAACAGCAGAAAACGGTTATTGGCCGACTGATGAATATTCTCCAGCCACTGTCCAACATTCATGGTTCCTGTGTTATGAATAGTGTTGAAAGCGGTTGCGAAATCGCGCACATTGCCCGGCCGGATGACAGCCGCTTCCTGCTCCCAGGTTACGTAGAACTCATCAATTGACGCGTAAGAGGTCTGGTACATCCGGAATTCCTTGGCCAGCTGATAGGCAGTGAACTGGGCATCGCCGGAGGATTTGCTCGAATACATCAGATCCTGAAGCTTGGTGTTCCAGGTAATCTCCATATTCAGCCGTTTCATTAAATCAATCTGGGTATCAATCGTATACCGGACCTGCCTCAGCATGGAGTCGTTGGCACGGTGAATTTCGCTCTTCAGTGCCTGGCTGGACTGCATGTACACCAGCAGGCTGACTACCATTGGTACAACCAGCACAGCGCTGTAGGAAACAAGCCAGGTCACTATAATACTCTTCCGTTTTTCCCACAAATATTTAAAATTCAAGAAGACCCCTCATATCTGTATGTTTTGGATTCAGCGTAACCTTATTATAACGGCCATCTCTGAAGAGGGAATGGTTAAAAAGTAGAAACCGATAGACAAAATCAGAAACAACCCGAATGGCCGGTGCCATTTCGGGTGTTCTGATAGATTGCCTGACAGGCTGGTACACACATGGGCAGAGCGGGCCCGCACTAGAAAATACGGTGCTTCCAGCCCGCGAGCCTGGCTATACTCTCGACAAAGAAATAGTCTCCGTAGATCAGCGACACATCCACATTGTCTCCGGCAGGCTTGTGCCCCGTACCATGCAGAAGGATCGCTTCATGCTCTGCATCTTCCCACGTTCCATAGTGCTCATACAGGGACTTCAGTATCCGTTCTGCGGATTCCCGGTAGATTCTTCCGTCTACAGCGGACAAGCTCTCTGCCAGCTCCAGCAGCCCTGATGCCGCACAAGCTGCTGCGGAAGTATCCCGTGGTTCACCGTCCAGGCTGCTGCCTGCCCTGAAGTCCCAATGGGCCACATGATCCTCCGGCAGGTGGGCGAGGAAGAAATGGGCTACACGCCGGGCCGCATGCAGGAAGGTCTTGTCCCCCGTATGGCGGTAAGTATTCGCCATGCCGTAGAGTGCCCAGGCAGTTCCCCGGCTCCAGCCGGAGTCCGGTGCATGGCCCTGGCCGCCCAGCACCTCCAGGACTTCGCCGGAATGCGGATCGAAGCTGACGATATGATTAACCGAGCCGTCTTCGCGGATGAAATGCTTCAGCACGGTCCCGGCGTGCGCCTGCGCGATCTGGGCGTACCGGGGATCGCCGGTCTGCTGCGAAGCCCAGAACAGCAGGGACAGGTTCATCGAGGTGTCGATGATAGACCAGCCCGTCTTGTCGCCGTTCCAGGCCCGGATGAACCTGCCGTTCAGATTGTAGCGCCCCGCCAGGAAGCTCGCTGCGGCCAAGCCGCGCCGCAGGGCGTCCGGATCACCGGTCAGCGTATACTTGATTACGGCCGTCGGCAAAAACTGAAAACCGACATCATGATCGAAGGAATTCGGGGCCAGCGTTAGCCGTTCGAGCCGTTCATCCCAGTTCCAGGCTGCTTCGCGGTAAGCGGCTCTGCCGGTCATGTCATGCATAATCCACAGGATGCCAGGCCAGAAGCCCGACGTCCACCAGTCCAGCCGCTGATCGTCATATTTGCCGTTATCCTTGGCAACATGCGGCGATTTACCGCCGATTAACGTCAGCATCCGCTCTGTTTTATGTTCAAGCTTCTCCCATATGAGAGGAATATCAAGTAACTGCTGGATTGCTGCCATAACCAGTCTCCTTTTCAATAGTGGATTTGGGATTGCCGTCAGCCCTTAACAGAGCCGACCATGACCCCTTTGACAAAGAAACGCTGTACAAAAGGATACACGCACAGGATCGGTACCGTGGCGACCATAATCGTCGCGTATTTGATCGTCTCGCCAATCTGCTGGCGGTCGCCCGCACTGGCTCCCGCTGACATGCTGTCCGTAGAATTCGCGATCAGAATTTCCCGGAGCACCAGCTGAAGCGGGTACAGCTCCCTGCTCCTGATGAATACAGAGGCATAGAACCAGCCGTTCCACTTGTCGACGGCATAATAGAGGATCATTACAGCAATCACCGGCATGGAGAGCGGAATAATAATGCGGAACAGAATCGTAAAATGATTAGCCCCGTCGATTTTGGCCGATTCCTCCAGGCTGTCGGGAATGCCCATGAAGGCCGTACGCATGATAATCAGATTGAACGTGCTGATGGAGAAGGGCAGAATCGTAGACCACAGTGAATCCAGCAGACCCACTCCCTTGACCACAAGATACATGGGAATCAGCCCGCCGTTAAAGAACATCGTAAAGAGGATCAGCAGCATAAACGTATTGTTCCAGAGCACATTTTTGCGGGACAGCACGTATGCGCCCAGGGCCGTCATCACCAGATTCACGGCAAGTCCGGCCACGACGATAAACAGTGTATTGCGGTATCCGGTCAGAATGCCCGAATTGGCCAGCACGCTCCGGTACGCATCGAAGCTGATGCCAAGCGGACGCCACAGGATGCCTTTATGCACCATCAGCTGGCCGGCATCACTGAAGGATGCGAACAGCACATACAGCAGCGGATAGAGCGTAACGATGATCAGAAAGACCAGCAGCACATAGATGCCGGCATAGAAGATTTTATCGAAAAGAGAGCTTTGTTCCTTCACGGGTTCACCTCACCACAAGCTATTTTTGTTGACTTTGCGGCTCACGTAATTCGCGGTAATCAGCAGGAACAGGTTGATTACCGAATTAAACAAGCCTACGGCAGAGCTGTAGCTCCAGCCGAATTCAAGCAGCCCTTTGCGGTAGACGAAGGACGAGATCACATCGGCTGTCTCATAAGTAATCGGGTTGTACAGCAGGATAATCTTCTCGAAGCCGACATTCAGCAGATTCCCCATCCGGAGAATCAGCATAATGGAGATGGTCGGCAGAATGCCGGGCAGCGTAATATAGAACATCTGCTTGATCCGGCTGGCTCCGTCCATCCGCGCCGCCTCATACTGCTCCACATCAATGCTCATCAGGGCGGCAATATAGATGATCGACTCCCAGCCGATCCGCTGCCAGATCTCGGACAGGATGTAGATGGGACGGAATAACTCCGGCTTCTGCAGCATGGCCTGCCCGTCATAGCCGAAGAACGTAAACAGCCCGTTGATCACACCGTCAGCGTTCGTGAAGTCGGTAATGATTCCGCAAATGACTACGAGTGAAATGAAATAGGGCATATAGGTGATCGTCTGGGCCACCCGTTTGAATGACTTGCTGCGGATCTCGTTGATCAGCAGGGCCAGAATGATCGGCGCGGGAAATTCAAAGATCAGGGAGTAGAAGCTGATGACCAGCGTATTTTTCAGAATCCGCCAGAAGTAATAGCTGTTGAAGAAATCGTGAAAATGCTTCAGTCCGACCCAGTCGCTCCCGAGAATGCCCTTCATCGGCGAATATTCCTTGAAGGCAATCAGTGCGCCGTACATGGGGGCATAATGAAAAATAAAATAATAGGCGATGACCGGAATCATCATCAGATACAGGTACTTATTGATCCGGAAATCACGGAGGAAGCGGTTTGTTGTCCGCGCAGGTGCCAAAGCTCTTTGTCCTGCGCCGGTTTGCGTTTTTGCCATGCGGCAGTTTCACCTCGAATCCAGGGTTGGGCGAGGGCCTCCGCCCTCTGCCCCTTGATCATCCTGCCATTATCTTGCGTTATAGCGGTCCAGTGCTGCCTTCTGGATTTCGATCGCACGGTCCAGTTTCAGCGACTTCATCTTGTCCACATAGCTCTCGTATTGCTCCAGCGGCTCCTGGCCGAGGATAATCTTCAGTGTCATTTCATCCACCAGCGTATTGATATCATTCATAATCGTCGCATACTCGGAGCTCTCCTCCGGAGTCGGTGTAATCGGCGGCAGATTGTATTTGTCCGCATCCGTGTTCTTCCAGATGCCCACCGCGTCACGCTGGGTCTGCAGGGCGAAGAATTGCTCGGCATAACGCTGATCCTGCACAAACGGACCATTGTAGCTGCCGCGGGCATACTTCGAAATCGCCTGCGCCGGAGCCAGATTATCCGGATTCTTCAGCAGCAGGTCGGTGTATTTCGGATAACCGTCCTCCATATTGTAGCTGACGCCCTCCGTACCGAAGTTGAAGAACAGATGCCCTTCCTCACTGTAGCCGTAATCCAGCATTTCCACAGCGAGCACCGGGTCCTTGGCTGAGGTTGTGATCGCTACCGTTCCTTCGGAGGCGTAAGCCTGGCTCTTCTGTCCGAACTTAGGCGTTTCGCCTTTGTTCAGCACCGGATAAGGTGCGGCAACCAGCACAGCCTTCGGATCATTGCCCTCCACCAGCGGCTGCCATTTGCCGATTCCGCCGCCCGCATTGCCTACGGATGCGCCGGTTGCCCCTGAGGCCATGTTGCCATCCAGCGCTTTGGAATCCGAGGTGGCGATATTCTTGTCCAGCAGGCCGTCCGCATACCACTGGCGGAACAGCTTCAGGTATTCCTTGAAGCCGCTTTCGGCAGGGCCGAACTTGATCACGCCGTCTTCCTGATAGAAGCCGCGGGTCACGCCGAAAGCCCCCAGGAAGGCGCCGTTGCCGGATTCATTGAAGAAACGCGGCTTGCTGACTACGGAGAACGGTGCGGCTGCCCCTTTTTTCTCCTTAAAGGCGGTTAGGGTCTTGGTCCAGTCATCAATGGTCTCCGGCACCGGCAGGCCCAGCTCATCCAGCCAGTCCTTGCGGATAATCGGCCCCTGGAACACGCGCAGGAACTCATCCCCCCGGATAAAAGGGAACGCATAATAGCTGCCGCTGTCCGTCTTGACCATCTTGTCAATGTCCGGATGATCCTGCAGATATTTCTTCAGATTCGGCGCATGCTTGTCAATCAGATCATTCAGCTTCAGAATGTATCCGTCATTGATCGCTTTCTCAGGCCCCCCCGGAAAGTCGCCCAAAAAGTTGTACTCAATCATATCCGGCAGATCGCCCGAAGCCAGCATGACATTAAGTGCTTCTTTAACCTGACCGGTCGGCGGGGCCGTGAATTTCAGCGGAACGCCGGTTTGCTTTTGCCAATCCTGGAAAAAAGGAATTTCATCATGCGTCGCCGCTACACTGATCAGATTGCCGTTGATTTCTCCCCAATAGGAGAGCTTCTCGTCCGTCTGGATCGGATACGTGACCGGCCCGCTTGCTTCGGTATCATTTGCCGTGTTACCTGTATTGCCTGTATTGCCGTTGTTGCCCGCCGCCGGATTATTATTGGAAGAACAGGCGGAGAGCGATGCTGCGAGCATCATAAGAATCAGTGCAGAAGTTAAGCGTCTTTTCATTACATGACCTCCGAATAAGGTGTGGTGAGATGCATCTCTTCCACAGATTAACGAATGGGCAGGGCTTACGATATGGGCGAAAACAGGGATTCCATGCTGATTTCCGGCTGCGGCAGTGATAATTTCTCCAATGCAATGGGCAAAATCGCTCTGAGGGTGCCATTTTTGGCGAGTTCCGGCGAAATTAGAGGGATTTATCCCTCTAATTTCTCCATGCGGGGTCTATTTTCAGGAACAAAAGATGAGTTGGTACTACGTATAAAATAAGAGCTTGGATTATCACCAAATGCTCAGTAATTTTTGCTCAACTGTCAGATTTCTTAAATTTCACGAAAAAACGCCCTGCATAATGAAGGCATCAGCTACCATCATGCAGGGCGTTTCAAGTGGGTATACGGGGTTAGGGTTAAGATTGTGCTCAGCGGTCAATCGTTGACATAATCCAATCGGGATAACGCTGCCCGGAGATTGTCCCCGGCGCCAATGCATCGTCCAGCCGCTTCATCTCGGCCGGATTAAGCGCGAGGCTGCCGGCAGCCACATTCTCTTCAAGGTATTTCCGGCGTTTCGTGCCGGGAATCGGCACGAAATCTGCGCCCTTATGCAAGACCCAGGCCAGGGCGATCTGCGCAGACTTCGCCTGCTTCACAGCAGCGAGTTCGTGCACAATCTGCGCAGCCTTCAGGTTAGCGTCATAATTAGCCCCCTGGTAGCGGGGATCGGCACGGCGGGTATCGCCTTCGGCATACTCTTCCGAACGTTTCACCCCTCCTGCCAGGAATCCCCGCCCCAGCGGGCAGAACGGTACGAGCCCGATGCCCAGCTCGCGCAGCACAGGAATGATATCCGCCTCCAGATTACGCTCCCATAGCGAATATTCACTCTGCAGCGCAGACACCGGATGAACCGCATGGGCGCGGCGGATGTTGCGGGCACCCGCTTCGGACAAGCCGAAATAACGCACCTTGCCCTCTCTGACCAGATCACCTACTGTTCCGGCTACCTCTTCGATAGGCACAGCCGGATCAATGCGGTGCTGATAGAGCAGATCAATATAGTCGGTGCCCATCCGCAGAAGCGAGCCTTCTACCGCCTCGCGGATCTCCTCCGGCCGGCTGGCTCTCTCGGCACCGACCTGCTTGCCGTCCTTGAACCGGAAGCCGAACTTGGTTGCTAAGATGACCTCGCTGCGGCGGCCCTTGAATGCCCGGCCGAGCAATTCCTCATTCGTAAGAGGACCATACCCCTGGGCCGTGTCGAAGAAATTACAGCCGAGTTCAATGGCCCGGTGCAGTGTGGCAATGGACTCACCCTCATCCGCCGGTCCATAGGATTGGCTCATTCCCATGCAGCCCAGGCCGATGGCGGGTACCTCCAGCCCCTGACTGCCAAGCTTGCGTGTGTGCAGTGTCATTATTCCTCTCCTCCAATTGTGAATTCTACATTCGTCAGCTGCTCGCTCAGACTCCAGAGGCGGTCCGCCGCTTCAGGGTCGACTGCGTGCGGCATCACGCCAAGTGCCATCGAGCCCAAACGGCGGGCTGCCTCGTTACGGGTGACAGCTTCGGCATTCTCCACCAGCGGGGCAATATCGCAGTTCTCGCAATAGACGCCGCCCTTACCTTCCAGCTGCGGACTTACCGCACACCAGACACTGGTCGCTGCTCCTTGCACTGCTGTCTTCAGATTCCGTGAAGGATCAAGGACCGGCTTGCCCTCTCCGTCAATAACACCGGCAGCCTGAAGCTCCTCGAAGGACAGATGCTCTTCTAGGCCTGTACCGGCGATACTGCCCGGATGAACCGAGAAGGCGCGCACACCTTCGTCCCGGCCGCGCTTGTCCAGGGCAAGCGCGAACAGAATATTGGCCGTCTTCGACTGGCCGTAGGCAGACATGCGGTCATAGCTGCGGTGTTCGAAGTTCGGATCGCCGAACACGACCGGGGATTGCCGGTGTCCCCATGAAGATACGGATACGACTCGCGCCCCGTTCGCCTGACGCAGCGCCGGCCACAAACGGGCCGCCAACTGGAAATGTCCCAGGTGATTGGTAGAGAAATGCGACTCATATCCCCTCGTGTCGCGCATCAGGGGAGCAGCCATAATGCCTGCGCTGTTAATCAGCAGATGCAGCGGCTGGCCGGAAGCAAGAAACCTTGCAGCGAATTCATCAATTGAGGCCGGGTTCATCAGGTCCATACTCTCAATTCTGATATTAACGATACCGGCAAGTGCAGCACCCGCTCTGGCGGTATCCCGCGCCGGGACGATGACCTTTGCACCGGCGGAAGCCAGTGCACGCACCGTTTCAAGGCCGATCCCTGAGTATCCGCCGGTAACAATGGCATTGACGCCGCTGAGGTTTGTGCTGCGCAGAATCTCATTAGCAGTTGTGGAGGCTCCGAAACCGGAGCCGATAGGTTGTTGCAGGGTAACCGTCATGATTCAGGACCTCCTTGAATAACATCTCAAGGTTATTATCGCTTGACTGCCACCCGAGTTAATAGGCTATTCCTGCCTAAAACTTGCCTAAAGCTGCAAATCCTCTTTTCCCATTCGATTCTGCCCTATTGCTTCCGGCCAAGATACGGCTATACTGTACAGTAACAGCACAGGCAAGAGCGGAACGAAACCAGACAAACCGAAAGGCGGAATGAACAATGACAGAGCAACGGCTTGAAACCCGCGCCGTCCCTGGAGAAATTGCTAATGATCACAAGGAGCAGCTCGCCCGGATCATCGCGCAGACTGAGAAGATTACCCTTGCCGATGGCCGCCATCCCACAGTGATCCCGTATCTTTCGGTTTCCCGCAACAGCCGGCAGACCCCACTGATCCCAAGTGTCTTGACGCCTTCCTTTTGTCTGATCCTACAAGGCCGCAAGAAGCTGCACTACGGCTCAACCAGCCTTGAATATCTGCCGGGAGACTATATGGTATCGATGATTACTCTGCCCGCCTTCGCCCAGATAGCGGGGGTTACCAGAGACACGCCTTATATTGGTCTGCGCATTGACATCACAACGCAGGAAATCGCTTCGGTCATGACGCAGGCAGGGATCAGTGTGAAGCCCAGAGACAAGAAGCTGAATACCGCCGCTTTCATTGGCAAGGCCGATTCCGGCCTCCTGGAGCTGTTCAGCCGGCTGCTGAAGCTTGCCAGCACGGGCAGCGCCAGGGAAGCCGGATATCTGTCCGGACTCATCAAGCATGAGCTGATCTTCAATCTGCTGTCCGGCGATTACGGGCATTTATTCTTTCAGGAGGTATTTTTTGACCAAAAGGCTGACGGTATCGGCAAGGCCATCGAATGGATTCATCAGAATTACACCCGCTCCTTCACCGCCCGGGAGCTCGCAGAGGCCAATAATATGAGTGTGTCTGGCCTGCATCATAAGTTCAAAGCCGTTACAGCGATGAGTCCCTTGCAGTATCAGAAGCAGCTCCGCCTCCAGGAAGCCAGACGCCTCATGCTCAGCGGTTCCATGGACGCGACGACTGCCGCTATGGAAGTCGGTTATGAGAGTGCCTCCCAGTTTAGCCGCGAGTACCGGAGACTGTTCGGCCTCCCGCCGCTGAAGGATATACAAGCCGTGCGCAAAAGTATCGACACGGGTGAATTCTATATAAGCTGAACTTAAGAATGATAGCAGCTGACTAACGAACCCCCTGTAAATCGGCGATCTCGCCAGTGCAGCAAGTTAGATTCTAAAGTTCACTCTGTAAAGCAGTGCATTTGGGAAGTCTGCCGCTCCGAAGTATACTAGAGAAGCTGGTCCCGTCTATTACTATCCGCAGACTGCGGCTATAGCTATATAGCCTGCTTATCCCTGCCAGAAAGAGGTTATCCACATGCCGTTGTCTAATTATTCCGCTTATGATGCTCTGGGGCTTGCCGCCCTCATCAAGGCACGTGAAGTCTCCCCCCGTGAGCTTGTGGAAACAGCCTATGCCCGGCTCGATGAAATGAATCCGCTGCTGAATGCGGTGGTACGTACCCGACGGGAGGCCGCGCTGAAGGAAGCGGATGAGATGCCCGTCCTTGATGAGGACACTTCCAGGCCGTTTGCCGGAGTTCCCTTCCTGCTGAAGGATATCTCCCAGGCGATCGGAGGAGAACCGCTAACTTCCGGTGCCATGCTCATGAAGGACAATATCGCCAAACGGGACTCTAATTACGTTGCCCGTATCCGCCGGGGCGGCTTCATTCCGCTGGGACACACGAATACGCCTGAATTCGGCCTCAAAAATATTACCGAGCCGCTGCTTCACGGCCCGGCACGCAACCCGTGGAACCCCGCCTATTCACCCGGCGGGTCCAGCGGCGGTGCTGCGGCGGCCGTTGCCGCAGGGATCGTTCCGGCCGCCGGAGCCAGTGACGGCGGCGGCTCCATCCGCATACCGGCCTCGTTCACCGGCCTGTTCGGGCTGAAGCCGACGCGCGGGCGCACGCCGGTCGGCCCGGGTATCGGCCGCCAGTGGCAGGGCGCGTCGATCGACTTTGCCCTGACGCGGACTGTGCGTGACAGTGCCGCGATGCTTGATCTGCTGCAGGTGGTGCAGCCGGAAGCGGCTTTTCAGACCCCGCTGTATCCGGGGGTCTATCTGGATGATCTGCTGAAGCCTGCGCAGCGGAAGCTGCGGATCGCGTACACTACAGCTTCGCCGGTAGGCACACCGGTATCGGAAGAAGCTGTACAAGCTGTGCTTAACACTGTAAAGTGGCTGGAATCGGAAGGCTACGCGGTCGAGGAAAAGCTGAGTCCGGTTAACGGGGTCAGGCTGATGGACAACTACTATACGATGAATGCCGGAGAGGTATCCGCAATGTTCCTGTCACTTGAGAGCGGTATGGGCCGCACGATTGCGGCAAGCGAAGTGGATATTGTCACCTGGGTGCTGGCTGAAGCCGGCAAGCAGGTCTCGGCCGCAGAATTCGTACACAGTCTGCATGAATGGGATGTGGCTGCCGCGCAGATGGCGGCGCTGATGGACCGCTTCGATCTGTATATCACACCTGCGAATGCGGATTCCGCACCGAAGATCGGGGAGCTGACTCAGACGCCTGAGGAGATTCAGCAGCTACTGGAAGTCAGCAGGCTGTCTAAAGACGCTCAGCGGCGGATGATTTACGAGATGTTCGAGCCAAGTCTGACCTATACACCTTTCACCCAGCTGGCCAATCTGACCGGTCAGCCGGCAATGAGCGTCCCTGTGCACCTCACTCCGGAAGGCTTGCCAATCGGGGTTCAGGTCATGGCTTCCAAAGGACGCGAGGACCTGCTGCTCCAACTGGCCGCTTGCCTGGAACAA
This sequence comes from Paenibacillus borealis, assembly GCF_000758665.1. Taxonomy (NCBI): domain Bacteria; kingdom Bacillati; phylum Bacillota; class Bacilli; order Caryophanales; family Paenibacillaceae; genus Paenibacillus; species Paenibacillus borealis. The sequence continues at coordinate 2,232,718 of NZ_CP009285.1, read as the reverse complement.
TCACCGCTGTGGGTAGGTATGAAGGGGAATCCGCTGTTTGCCTGACAGCTTTTGCTGAGGCTGAGGGCGGTTAAAGCCGGGAGAGATGCAGACTGACGGCGGCTGCGTGCGGTGTACGCTGGCGGAACGAGGGCTATACGCCTAATAAGTGGCATAACAACACTTAATTTCCTGGAAATTTCCGAATATGAGATTTTAGTTGGATAAATGACACTTAATTCCATGCATATTGGCTGATATGAGCATATTGGTCACAATTAAGTGACATAAATCCATCTAATCCTGATTCAGCAGATGGTGCGAAAAATGAAGTGACATAAATCCACTTATTACAGCTTCCGGCTGTAAATTATCATATTTCTGTCTATGAACGGATTAGCTGAGTATTGTGAATATGCAGATTAGCCTAGACGCAGTTTCAGGTTGCTCACCGTGCATATGAATTGAAAGGTTACTCTTATTAGCAAAGGGTGTCCCGGCAGGAATACTATACATTTCATAATTCACACGCATCATGTAGGCTTGCCTGCCGGAACAACCTTATAATTGAAGCACTTAGCGGCAGCCTGCGCAGGGGTCTTGACACGAGCTGCGCTCATTCAAAAAAATGACGGGGCAGGCGGATCTTTAAACGGATTCTCAAAAATAATATTTAGAGAGATCTGTACGAGTACACCAATTGCCAGATAGATGAGAAACTGTCTAATAACTATTTTTCCATCCAGCCCTTCATTCCTCGCCGTCCAGTACTTCTCTGCAAAAACAAGTCCTACTATGAAATGAATGAACATGATTACAAGGCAGATTAGTCCCTGCAGCAGGCCTGTCAGAAATCCCCTTTGATAAAAATCAGTAAAGATCAGATAAAACAATACGAGAATTCCCGCAGGCAGCGCCACAGCTCCTAGAACAACCGGAAGACTGATAAGAAACTTTCCCAACCCTAAATTTCTGTTCTCCATCACTTCACCGCCAGCCGCAGACATCTCATATTAGAGTACCCGTAACCCGCAGCTTCATAAAAATGCAGCGCCCGCGCGTTCTCGGCATCGGCCAGCAGAGTGATCCGCAGAAATCGGTGCTCCTTGGCGTAGGCCACAATGCCGTCCATAAAAAATCGGCCGCTGCCCTGTCCCCGCTCTTCAGCCGCAATGATGAAATCCTCCAGCGTGATCACCGGCCCGCCTTCAAACGTGCTGAACGTAAATACCAGATTCACCATGCCTGCTACCTTATCTCCCCGTTTGAGCAGCAGCAATTGTCCGTGTTCCGGATGCTCCAGAATCAACCGCAGTCCCGCTCTCTGCTTGTCCAGGTCAGCCGCTCCTGTAAAATCCTGTTCCATCCCAAACAGCTCCTGCAGCAGCAGGCACATTTCTTCCAGATTCTCTGTCCCCGCTTTGGCTATCGTCAGCATTGTCCCATCTCATCTCCGCTTCCATTATTATTCCGCTTGGCTTAAGCCTCTAATGTTGATGATGCTGATGCAACCGTGATGACCGGCCTCTGAATCTCATCATAATTGATCTCTGACGTGTTCAACTGTGACTTTTCCCCTGCGCGCACAATATAGATTGAACATAAGACTTTTAGAGAAACGAACAGTCGCCATTGCAGTGAAAATTTGGACTTCCGGCCGCCGCTGTCAACCAATTTCTTGATCCATAGCGATGTTGGCGGTAGATATCCGTAGATAAAGACGGTCTCTGCCGCTCCTACCGTTTCAAATTTCACCTCCTTCTCCTTCTCCTTCTCCTTCTCCTTCTCATTTCTAACATTTCCAGTTCAATCTATATAATTGGCGATTAAGCTATAAGATGTTCCCGAAAGAGCAACGGCAGGTTGATTGTATAATGTACAACAGAATAGGGGTAAAAACGGCCCCAAACCACATTCTATTGTATTTGCTGCAGCAGAATTCAGGAAATGCACCAAATATGGGCTGAAATCCAAAATTCTAATGTACGAAATGCATTAGAACGCTACCAACAGAGCCATTCCCCCTAATTCAAATGTACAAAATACAACAGAATTCTGCCGAAACTAAAAACAGCGGACGCTATAGACTTTGTATCGTCCATGGCGCCCGCTGTTTCTTAAATCGGGGTCAGTCTGCTATTATATTTCCCTTGGGCTACTGCACATCCATCCGCGAGACCAGATACTCGCGCAGACTGCTGTACTCCCCGCCGCTGCGGATGTCATTGAAGGAGCGGCTGATGCTGCCTTCAGTCAGCGGATTGGCGAAATCTTCGACAATTCTTCCCGGTCCGGGATGCATGACAATCAGGCGGCTGGACAGCAGCAGGGCCTCATCCACATCATGGGTGATGAAGAACATGCATTTCCCGGTCTTGCGCCAGATCTCCCGCAGGTGAATCTGCATATTCTCGCGGGTCAGGGCGTCCAGCGCGCTGAACGGCTCATCAAGCAGGACGATCTCCGGCTCGGCGGCCAGGGTGCGGGCGATTGCCGCCCGCTGCTTCATGCCTCCGGAGAGCTGGTGGGGGTATAGTCTGGCGGAAGCCGTGAGGCCCATCAGCTCCAGAAAATAAGCGACACGCTCCCTGCGCTCAGCCTTGGGCTGATTCTTCATCCGCAGCCCGAATTCGATATTTCGGGCAAGCGTCAGCCAGGGGAAGAGGTTCGCCTGCTGGAACACCACGCCAACCTCGGAGTCAGGCCGGGTATGGCGTTTGCCGTTAATGGCGATGCTTCCCTGCGACGGCTTTAAGTACCCGGCGATAATGTTCAGCAAGGAGGTTTTACCGCAGCCCGAAGGTCCAAGAACTACAACGAATTCACCCGGTGTCAGCTGCAGATCAACCTCCTGCAGCACTTGGCGTGCATCGGCCCCTCTGCCATAAGTGAGGCCGATGCCTTCCAGCAGAATCCCCTTCCCGCTGCCGGAGGAGGTTACCGGTACCGCAGCTGCAGCAGCTCCGCTCAAGCCGGAAGCTTCTGCAGTGCGTCTGCTCTCCCCGTATCTCCCGGCGCTGAGTACACCTGTACCTCCGGGACCGTCCAGTTTTTTCTCAAAGATCATCGTGCCCCCGCCTCCTTGTCCAAGTTGATTTAATTACCGGTATACAAATCGCTCCGCAGCGCCTGCTGGTAGACCGAGAGGTCCGGTGAATCAGTGATCGACTTCTGCTCCACTAGGAAATCACCCGTGTCCTTCAGCAGCTGCCCGAATGCGCCCGGCTGATCCGGCGTGCCCATATATTCAGGGGCCGATTGCTGTGAGGCATCCAGCACGATGATTTCACTCATCGCCTTAAGCGTGGCTTCGGCGCTAAGACCAAGCTCAGCCGACATCGCTTCAGCCGACTCCTGCGGATGATCCCGGTAATATTTCACCGCTTCATCCAGCACTGCGATATAACCCTTAACGGCATTCGGATACTTCCCGATGAAATCCTTGTGCACCACGCCGAACTCTCCGGTAATGCCGCCTTTGGCCGCCACATCGGCTGAGGTGATGATGACCTTGCCGCCATCCTCGACCAGCTTCGACTGGCTCGGCTGCCAGGTATAAGCACCGTCGATATCGCCTCTCTGCCAGGCGGCAACGATGTCGGGAGCCTGCATATCAAGTATGGTAATGGATGCAGGATCAATGTTCTCCTGCTTCAGTGCTGACAGCAGACTGAAATGGGAGGTGGAGCCGAATGTGGTAGCGATCTTGTGACCTTTGAGCTCGGCGAGGGAGCTGATTCTGGCAGCACTCTTGACTACCAGCGCCTCACTCTCGCCGATGACATCATGAATATAATAGATTTGATCCGGCAGACCTTGGGCCACACCGGAAGCTCCCGGAGGGGTGCCCAGCAGGCCGAAATCGATACCGCCGCTGGCAATCGCCACGTTCACATCGCGGCCGGAATCGAACTTGAGCCATGATATCTTGATATCAGGATATTTCTTCTCCAGCAGACCGAGGGACTTGGCCAGCAGCTCGCCGTTTGGCGAGACCTGATAGCCGATGCGGATTTCCTTCGGCAGCTCTTCCGCCGCGGCAGGTGCTGGCGTAGCTTCCTCCGCCGCAGCTGCCTCTGTAGCGGCGGCTGTCTCTGTAGCAGCAGCCACTTTCGCTGTGTTTCCGCTGTTCCCGCTATTACCAGCGGAATTGCCGCAGCCGGTTACCATCACCAGCAAAGCGAATATTGCCAGAAGGGTTCCCAAGTGAAACTTCGAATGAAGCTTGTTCATATACTTCCAACTCCCCTTATTATGAATTCATTCTATTTATTGTTCCGTCCACGGCGATACACGCCGGATTAAACTGCGGATAATCAAATCAATAACGATGGCGATCAGCGCCATGATGATAATGCCGAGATACATAATATCGCTGCGCAGGAACTTGCTTGCATCCAGTACAAGCCAGCCGACTCCCGAGACGGCAGCCACCATCTCTGCCGCGACCAGCGTGGAGTAGCTTACCCCTACTGCCGTCCGCAGTCCGGTTAACAGCTCCGGCAGCACCGAGGGGAAGATCACGAAGGCATACAGCTTCCAGCCCCGTGCCCCCAGCGATCTGGCCCCGTTGATCCGGTCCGGACTCAGCCGCTGGACACTGAAGACAGCCGTAATGAAGAGCGGGGCGAATGCTCCGAGGAACAGCAGCAGCACCTTCGAAACATCCGTAATGCCGAACCAGAGGATGAGCAAAGTATAGTAGGCAAGCGGCGGCAGCGGCCGGTAGAATTCGATAAAAGGATCAATGACCGCACGCAGCACCCGGTAACGGCCGCATAGAATCCCCAGCGGCACTGCGGTAACGAAGGCAGCGGCGAGGGCCAGAAACAGCCTGCGCATGCTGGTACCGATATGGTTCAGCAGCGTCTGCCCCTTGTATCCTTCATGCAGAACATCGGTGAAGGCTGCCCATACGGTCTGCGGCCCCGGCAGGAACAGCGGGTTTACCCACTCCCTGGCACTAACCAGCCACCACAGCAGCAGCGCGGCCAGCAGGGAAGCGACAGAGATTCCCCGGTACAGCCATTCTTTGGACCACCCTGCTGCTGCAGGTTGGATCGCGGAAGCTGTTGATACATCCTGCTCCCTGCCGCTGCCCTTAGGCCCGCTAACGCTAATCCTCTGTTCTTCCTCCGGACGCACTGTCTTTGGTGTGTTGCTCTGCATATTGCGTTCTCCTCTCTCTTGCCGGCATACAAGCGGAAACGACACGCCGTCCTCCAAAATGCGTATGCTCTCGAAGCAGCGATACTGTGTATCGCTTTCAGGCATCTGTTTCAGCGTGAAATACAAGGATAATTTATGGCGTAAAGCATATAAATTCTTGGATTTCAAAAAGGCCTGACTCCACCAAGCAGGGCAGTTCCCGCCCTTGCTCTGAGGAAGCAGGCCTCCGGCTGTCCGGTAGGCTTGTATTGAATTGAACTGTTTCTGAACTGTATTGTATTGAGTTGTCCTATGTTATTCTGAACCGTTACGCCGTCAGCCTTAAACCGATCATGCCGGTAATAATCAAGGCCAGACATATCAGCTTGGATGGTCTGACCGATTCACCATAGACAATGGCTCCGAGCACGATGGCTCCGCAGGAGCCGATGCCTGTCCACACGGCATATGCCGTCCCGACAGGTATGGTCATTACCGAGCGCGAGAGGCAATAGAAGCTCAGCGCAAGCACGGCGATGGAGGCAATGGAGGGCCAGAGCCGCTTAAGTCCCTGCGAAGACCTTAATAGTGGAACACTCGCGACCTCCGACAATCCGGCAATAATCAGCAGCAGCCAGCCCACTACTGCATACCTCCCCGATTCCGGTCTGAAGATGATGCTGCTGGTGTATTTAACACCTCGCCGCCCTTAAGCACCGAATCCGGTCCCCCGCCCCGATGCGCCGCTACAATTTCTTCGCAGTGCTCCTGCGCCTCACCCTCATCCCCAGCCGTCAGCTTCAGGCCAATCATCCCGCCCAGCAGCAGTAGAATGAAGAAGATCCGCCAGAACCCGGCGGGCTCATCCAGCAGCAGCATTCCGGCAGCGGCAGTGCCTGCCGCTCCGATGCCGGTAAATACGGTATATGCGGTTCCTGCGGGCAGCCGCATCATGGCTTTTATATATAAGGTATAGCTTATTCCAATGCAACACAGGACGAACAGGCTAGGCCAGAACAAGCGGAAGCCTTGACTGTATTTCAGCCCGGTGGCCCAGAGTATATCCATCAGACCGCCAACAGCAACATAGAGCCAGGCTGAAAAGCTGCGGTCCTGCATTGCAGAAGTCTGTTTCAGTACATTCATATTCTGCTTCTCCTTAACCGTCTAGCCGATGAACTGGAGCATGGAGCTGAAGGATTTGATCGTTTCCATCATTTCTTTCTCCATTAAAGAGAGATGATGGCGCTTGGTCCAGGCCAGGACAATCGACACATCCAGCTCCGTATCCGCAATATCAACCGGCACAATGCTTCCCTTGTTCAGGAAATAATCACTCATGAATTTCGGGGCAAAAGCGGCGCACAGATTCTGGCCGATCACATTCTCCAGCATCGGGAAGCTGTCCAGCCGGTAGGCTACGCTGTAGTCTCCATGCTTCTGCAGCAGCTCAGAAACCCAGCAGTCGGTAGCGAACTCCGTATTATACAGAACCAGCGGCTGGGCCAGCGCTTCCTGCAGGGGAACTGCCCTCCGGCCTGCCAATTCTGAATCCTTGCTGACAAGCAGCACCAGCCGGTCGCGGAACAGCTCTTTGATGCAGAGATCCTTCTCCTCTTGTTGTCCGCAGGTCTTCATAACGACACCGAAGTCAGCCTTGCCGGCCGCAATGTCGCGCAGATTATTGTTCGATTCCCCGACCTTCATCAGCACATTGACACCCGGATGCCGGTATTTGAAGGTAGTCAGCGCATTGACCATAATCGTGTTGCTGATGAACGGCTCCACCGCGAGATGAATACTCCCGGTCATCGCCTGTGTATTCTCCTCGGCCAGCGCCTTGATATCTTCCAGCAGGTCGATAGCTTCCATCGCCTTCTGAATCACAGCCTGACCGACATCGGTCGGCTGAACCCCCTGATTGGTCCGCTTAAACAGCAGAATGCCGAGTTCAACCTCAAGCTTGGACACCGATGAGCTCAGCGCTGGCTGGGAAATGTAAGAGCGCTCGGCAGCCGTCGATATGGAGCCCGTTTGGGCTATCGCCACAATATGATAGAGCTGTTCCAGACGCATGGCTTCTCCCTCTTGATTCTTAATAGCCTCATTATATAACTATAAAACCAATGTGACTACTAGGAAAAGTCTGCTTCATCTCCTGCTGCGTCCTGCTGCGCCGGTGTTCAAGGCACCCATTGCTCTAATTGATCCACCAAGACCGGATGCGGGTGAAACCCGCCAAGGCGCAGCTTGACCTCACCGTCCAGGAACAACACCAGCTGCGGGATGCCCCGCAGGCGCAGACTCTGAAACAGCAGCCGGTATTTGCCGGCATCTACGCCGTACACGTTCATCCTGCCCTGGAAATCATGGGCTATGGCCTCGGTGACCGGGAACAGCTGCCTGCAGATTTTGCAGCGGCGTGAACCGAAGAAGACAAGTACAGGGCGTTCGCTGCCGAAAGCCAGCGCTTCAAATTCCGTGTCCGTAATATGGGAGACCGGCCTGCGCGGAATTTCCGGACGCATGCTTACGCTCCGCCCCCCGTTCCTGCTGTCACTGGCTCTCCCGTCTCTGCGGGTTGTCCTGTCACCGGGATTTCTTCTTCCGCAGAATCGGCCAGAATCTGATAGATGATCCCGCCCTCAGCATTCTCCGGTACCGGCGAACCTGTGAGATGGCAGATGGTCGGCACGATATCAACGACTTTGACTTTGCGGTCGATGACTTCCCCGCTCTTCACCCCGGCTCCCAGGGCAATAAACAAAGCTCTCATGGAGTACCCCAGCAGAGTGTGGTTGCTGAGGCCGTTCCCGTGGCAGCGGGTGAAATCAGGCTCAAGGATGTAGAAAATATCGCCGGAATTCTCTCCTCCCAGCCCAACAACCTCCATATCATTGCGGTTCAGCGCGAAGCTGATGACTCTTCTGCCTGTCTTGGGATCACGGTAGCTGTACAGATCATCGATGATCTTCGCTACCGTGCTGTCATAGTCTGCCGGGTCAACAATCCCCTGCGGATCACGTCCTTTTACATTCAGATAGATGAATGTGGCGCGCTGGGCAACGGCCGTCGTGCGGCTCCAGTCGATCTCATAGCTGCCTCCGCTTTCCTTAAGCTGCGTGTACCCTAGATCACCGAGAATACCGACATTTATGCCCCACATATCACCGATCAGCGGATGATCCGTCTCGGGGTTCTTCGCTACTCCGGCATGGTCCGAGACAATAAAGGCCGCCGTCCCGCCGTCCAGCCGGTCTAAGAGAGCGCTGATGAAGCGGTCGCTGATCTCATAGATTTTGTAGATAATCTCCTGATAACGTTCATACTCCGCCGAGGCAGCGGGCAGGGTATGGTCAAGATAGAAATGATTGAACATATCAATGCCGTGCATGTGAGTGTAGAACAAGTCCCACTCGTTGTTGTCCAGCAGATGATTGATCGCATCCACATGCCAGCTGTACATTTCCTCGATCGATTCCAGCAAAACCTGATCCGCCTGCGGATTCAACCGGCTGTAGTTGGAGGGCTGGAGCATCGGGCCTACCTTGCTGTACAGCTCCTCTCCGATATTTTGCGGATAGAAGTATTTGCCTGTCTTCAAATCGAGTACATATGAGGAATAAAACTTGAAGCTGTTACCGGCGGGGTCCAGCTCCAGCACACGGATTTTGTAGGCGACAGGAATAGCTGCTCCGTCAATGGTGTAATGGTCGTAGATCCAGCCGCTCCACTCTCCGGGTCCGGCTTCCCCAAGAGGTACTGCTGCCGTTTTGGAGGCATAAATCTGAATTCTGCTGTACTGCCCTTGCTCGTCGGCAACAAGCAGACCCACCCGTCTGGCCTGGCCGTTATTCACCGGAAGTATAAATTCACGCGCACCAGCCGGAGCGGAAGTCCAGCCTTCAGCAGGCCCCAGCGGTGTAAAGATCTGATCCGCAGTCGGTACATCCGCAGACAGCTCACCATCCTGGGTCGTCGTGACCAGCCCCGGCTGGGTATAGCCATAACCTTCGTAAGTATCCTTACTGATCTCCGCCTTCTGCGACGTTTCTTCTCCTTCAAACCGGCAGTTGGCACCGGTATTATCCACGACATGGGGGATTTCAATCAGCTCGGCATATTCCGTGCGGCCTTCATATACTTTCTCATAATCAATGTAGCCGCGCAGGTTAGTGTATATGCTCGTTCCATCGACATAGATTGCATCCTCCACCTGCGGCGGCCAGGACGTCGGATAGTTGAAGATAATACTCTTTTTGCCCGCCCGCGCATAAGCCTGCCAGATGGTCTCCGCCTTCAGCAGCCCCGAGTCAAACCCATAATCCAGCACATCCAGCTCATTGCCGAGTGTATGGTTCCAGAAGCAGGTAATGCCGTGGGTCGCCGGATACGCGCCCGTAGCAATGGATGCCCAGTTCGGCGGCGTTATCGCCGGAAGCACGCTCTGCATACCCAGATCGCTGGTGGTTACACCGGCATCGAGCGCTCTTTTGAAGCCCGGAAGCTTGCCTTCTGCCACATATTTGCGGATGACAGCCGGATCTGCACCGTCAAGACCCAGCAGCATTACCTTCTTCGCTTTGCTGTTATTGTTGCTGCTGCCACCGTTGCCGGGGGCACCATCCTTACCATTTGCCATAATCTCACTCCGTCCAGTGATATTTAGATATTCCAATGAGATAACTAGGAATTAATCTCTGTGGTTATTATAGACGGCAGCCCGTGCGCTTGTTAAATAGACGTTGCTTATACTGGTATAAGCGGTGCTTATCCCCGCAGAACATTAAAAATCCCCCGCCCCATTGCGGGTGCAGGAGATCCTTCTGGTTCTGTATGCTCTTCTGCAGCTTCTGCTCTATCTCCTCTGCAGCCGGGAATGCTTCCCTTAGCGTGTGCGGAATTCCCGCGGAGTCTGGCCGGTCTGGCGGTGGAAGAGGCGGGAGAAGTAGTGGAGTGAGCTGAAGTGGTATTTCTCGGCAATCTCAGTAATACTCAGCGGGCTATGCAGCAGGTCTTCCTTGGCCCGGTTGACCCGGAAGCGGTTCATATACTCCACAGGTGAGGCCCCGGTAGATTTGCGGAACAGCTCGAAGAAATGCCCCCGGCTCAGCTGAAGACTGCTGTAATATGCCTCCAGCGGCTTCGGTACATCATGCAGCAAATCCTGCTCCATCTGTTCCAGCAGCGAGCTGATCCGCCTGTCCGGGATGGGCTGGCCGCTCAACAGCAGATGCAGCAGATCATCAATGAACTCTTGGAAATGACGCTGAATGGTCAAATTGCGGATGAAGGTCTGCTCATTGTCGAATTCCCCTGCCTTGTAGAACCTCTGAAACCGCTCTGTCCACCCGCGCAGCAGCCCCACATCCACGGACAGCGGAAGCGGATACGGGAAAAGAGGCCCCAGCATCTCCTCCTTCAGCTGCTCCGGCTTGTAGCAGATCGGGCAGGCCCAGTCGAAGACGCCCTCCCGGTCCACAGGATGCCAATCGAAATAGCAGCACAGATGAATCATGGGTTCGGCAGCGTCAGCCCGCCATTCATGAAGCTGTCCGGGCGGAACATGGATCAGCATCCCCGGGCTAACCCGGAGAGTCTGTCCGCCGGTCAGGAGCAGCCCGTATCCTCCGCTGATCAGGTAAACCGAGCTCATGTAGCAGATTCTCGGGGAGCTGGATTGCCCTTTGGCAAAAGGATAGCGGGTAGCCAGATAGACATAAGGGTGTATCGCGGAAAATTTCAGACCGGCTCCCCTCCCTTCCTTTCGTTGGTGCGGTTACTCTGTAACGTTCGAAGCCTGCGCGGCTTCAATGGCGGCAGCCAGCTCTTCGTAGGATGAGCCCGGCAGCAATTGGCCGTTCACCATAAACTTCGGAGTCCCGTTCACCCCATAATTTCCTGCGGTTTTGAAATCCTCCTTGACCGGAAGCATGTACGTATGCGCCTGCAAATCCTTCGCGAAGCGTTCATAATCTATGCCGCTGATATTATCCTTCACGAAATCAAGCATGAACTGCGGTGTAGCCCAAATCTTCGTCTCATCCCCCTGGTGGTCATACAACTTGCTCATGAATTCCCAGAATTTATCGTTGTCCTGGGCAAATACCGCTTCACCTGCGCTGGCTGCCATAATCGAATCCCGGTCGATGAAGGCAAAGTTGATGAAGAACAGCTCTGCTTTGCCGGTATCGATGAAATCACGTTTAAATTGTTCAAAATAAGTCTCCTTCCACTTTTTGCAGGCCGGACACTTGAAATCTGCGAATTCAATCACCTTGGCTTTGGCTGTGCTGCCGCCCAGATGCGGCTGCTTCTCATATTTCAGGCCATTCGCATCGAAGTCTCCGCGGATTTCCGTATAATTGGGCAGTCCGTCCAGCCCGCCCGCTGCCTTGGTCCGGGTCAGGAACACCACGGATACGGCCAGCACCAGCACACAGATTACAATGACCGGAAATGCGAAACCGTAACTTTTCTTTGTTTGTTTTACCTTCGATTTAGCCATCCCTATTTATCCCCCTAGAACAAATTGACACCGCTTATTGATAGCGCTTTCTATGCTGAATATAAGCCGGAGGATGTTTCAGCGTAAAGGTACACTTGCGGCTGTTGGGTACCTTTTGCCCGTTCAGGCGTTGCACAGAGACTCAGCGTCAATTCACCCGCCGATCGTGCAACAACCGGACCCTCTGCTAAATACTTTCCGGCGGGAATCGCCTACGATTTATACAGGCAAATCATATAGACGGTTTAGTGTATCTGGAAAAACAGTTCAATACAGCTTAGAGGAGGCCTAACTATTATGAAAAAAACTAAGATATCTTCGGTGACGAAGGGTGCGGAGGCGGCGGAACCGGGATCAGCAGCGGGTTATGCAGCGGCAAGCGGGCAGGTTCATACCCAGGAACAGGCCGGGCGGCATAATATTACCTTCAGCGGCCCGGCCGCGGATTTCTTCGAAGGGGCGCTGCTGGGCAACGGCGGACTGGGTGTAGTGGTGACCACCCGGCCGGATGCGGTTATGCTTCACTTCGGCCACAACAATGTCTGGGATATCCGGATTGCCGAGCATCACGCGGAGGAGATTCTGACCTTCCGGGAAGTGTATGACCGCTTCGCTGCGCTTCCTGATGATCTCCGCCAGCTTACGGACAACCCGTGGTACCGCGAATACTGTGAAATGGCCGGAGATAATTACAGCAAGCCTTATCCGCGCCCGATGCCCTGCGGCTCACTGCTGCTCCGGTATGACCGGCGCCGCGCGGAGGTGCTGGGCCACACGGTGCATATTGGTGATGGACGCTGCACGGTTGATTTCCTCATCGGCGGTAAACCGGCGGTGTTCGAGCTGTTTGTGGAGGCGGAACAGGACCGGGTGTGGATGTCGGTGACAGATACAGCGACCCGTTCGCAGGTTCCGCTGTTCCATGAGGCCAGGCTCATCCCCGATCCCAAGACACCGCAGGAATTCCCTCCAGTGCATTGGGAGAACGAAGCTGCGGCTGGCGTACTGTCTTTAACACAAATTCTGCCGCATCTGGAGTTTCCCGCTTCGCCGTACATTCCGCATAAGCAGGACAAAGCCTTCCGGCTGGCGGTCCGGCTGGCGGGGGCAGAAGTAGTCAGCGGCGGAGACAAGGCACGCCTGGACACCTCCGGGAAATCCGGCGGCTTCCTGGCTTGCGCAGAATTATGGGAGGGCTTCGCGGCGGAGGTGGCGGCTGGTGGAGTTATCGCTGACACAGGAACTGTAATCGGTGCTCAACCCGGACCTAGCGCATCTGCTGGGATGAACGCGCCGACACGCACCGGTTACGACCACGCGCTGGCGCAGACCCGGGAAGCATGGCGGGAATACTGGGGACACTCCTTCGTCGCCTTGGAGGATGAATTTCTGGAGCGGGTCTGGTACCGGAATCTCTACTTCCTGAACTGCTCTGTCAAGGCGGGAATAACCTGCCCCGGACTGTTCGCCAACTGGAGCTACGGCTCCATCGGAGCGGAGTGGCACGGTGACTATCATATGAACTACAACACGCAGCAGCCGTTCTGGGTGACATTCTCCAGCAACCACCTGGAGAAGCATCTGCCTTACGCAGACATGGTGGATCATGTACTGCCGGTCAGCCGCAAATGGGCACGCGAATATTACGGACTGCCCGGCGCCTATTTCCCGCATTCTGCCTACCCTGTAGAAATGAGCATGATGCCTTACCCTGTTCCGCATTGGGGCTGGGAAATATGCGAGACTCCATGGACAGTACAGAGTTTATGGTGGCATTACTTATATTCCATGGATAAGGAATTCCTGCGCAGCCGCGCCTTCACACCCATGAAGGAAGCCGTTCTGTTCATGACTGCTTATATGAAACGTCCCGAAGCTTATGGTCAGCCTTGGGAGGACGGCTGCTATCATATTTTCCCGACAGTGGTGCCTGAATTGTATGAGATCACGCCGGGATTTGCCCGCAACAGCGATTGCCTGATCGATCTTACGCTGACCAAATTTCTCTTCCGGGCGTTCATCAGCGCCTGTGCCGTTCTGGGAGAAGATGAAGCAGAAGGGGCCCTGCTAACAGAAGTACAGGACATCCTGAATCACTTCCCGGAGTATCCGGCAGCAGAATCCGCTGCCGGCCGGGTATTCGTATCCGTGGCAGATGAAGACCCGGAGGTCGTCTATAATGTGCCGGTTCCGCTGACTACGGTCTTCCCCGGGGAAGAGCACGGTCTGCATTCTCCGCCCGCCGAGTATCAGACTGCGGTGAATACTTACCGCAATCATCTCAATGAAGGCGGCAATGAGCTGGTGTTCCAGCCCCTGGCCGGAGCCCGGCTCGGCATCCTTGATCTGGAGCGGTTCAAGCGGCAGATCTCCTATTGCCTGCTGCCTAACGGCACCTGCACAGATAAAGCGCTGATGAGCGGCGGGCGCTACTCCGATACGGACGACTTCAGCTTCATGGCACGCATGGGCATCTGGTTCGAGAACTTCGCACTGCCCGCCGTCATCAACGAGTGCCTGCTCCAGAGCTATAGCGGTGTGCTGCGCTTTTTCCCAAACTGGCCGGAGCAGCAAAGTGCAGAATTCCGCACTCTGCGAGCGGTAGGCGGCTTCCTGGTCAGCGCGTCCATCCGGGCAGGTGAGGTGCAGCGAATCGAGGTGTTCAGTGAAGCGGGAGCCCCGCTGTCCTTCTACATTCCATGGGAGCAAGGAGCCGAATGCACCCGTTCCTCCGGAGAGGTACAGGTGCACACAGGACAAACCGGTGATATTCAGACTTTTGCCGGGGAGACTATCATCATCGTTAAGCAGGATCTGACTAGATATCAAAGACAGAACGGAGGCTGAGCTGACCGAGCAGCTCTTCTGCTGTCCTGGAACTGCTGAGATTCTTCTTGGCAACTGTAACGGTTCCAGCCCGCAATCTGCTGCTCACCATATAACAAAAAGGGCTTCCCTCCACATGCATGAGGAAGGACGCCCTAAAGTTCAGTTTATTTGGAAGCCCACAGCTCCATACGTTCTTTGTATTTCTGATTAATGATCTTCTCCACTTCCTCATCCCCGGCCTTCTTCATATCGGCAAGCATCTTGTCGAAGGTGGCGTTTGCAGCTTCCTCGGACGCGGCAATAATCGTTCTTGTGATGCTCTGGTCCATAATATCCTTAACCTTCTGGGCAGTCAGTGCTTCCGGTGTTCCGCCGTCAGGGTTCAGATTGTCAAATTCCGCTGTATCCCACACGGAGTCCCCCAGGCTCTTGATCGCCAGCTCATCGCCTTCACTGCGCTGATATTTGACGGCCAAATCGTAAGGCTGGCCATTAGGGTCCAGTCCGTTTTTGATGAACCACAGCCATTTACGGACACCGCTCTTTTTCACCGTATCATCCCAGTTGTCCTTGAAGCTCTGCAGGAACGCCGGTTCCGGCTGTCTTTTGCCGTCTACCATAGTGTATTGCTGACCTTCCAGCCCCCATAACAGCAGATGCTGCCCTTCGTCGCTGGCCAGGAAATTGAACAGCTTCATCGTTTCTTCCGGATGCTTGTTGTTCTTGGTAATCCCGATGGCATCCCAGCCCAGGGAGCTTCGCGGTCCAAAGGTTGTCTGTGCCGGATCGACCCCAGGTGCCACTACCTTGTAGGCGAACAGCTGGTTCTTCACCCCGCCGTCTTTTTTTAGTGCTGCATTCCCGTTCCCCGGATCCCAATATGCTGCCGGTGTGGCGAATACCGCACCTGTAGCAAGCTTCTGAATCCATGTTTGGGTTTTGCTGATAGCAAATTCCTTCTCAATCAGACCTTCGCGGTACAGACGGTTAATGTACATCATCATCTCACGGTACTTCGGATCCTTCACATCATATTGCAGCGTTCCGTTGTTATCGTAGTAGGTTTTGAGGCCCCACATTCCCTTGAACGTTCCCAGAATAGCCCCCATGTTCTCACCGTTCATCGCCATCGGAATGGATTCCTTGCCGTCAATGGTCGGATATTTCGCTTTGAAGCTCTTGAGCAGGGCTTCGAATTCATCCGTAGTGAACGGAGTGGAGCCGTCTGCCTTGTCCGGTGCCAGCTCCTCCAGCAGGTTCTGTCTTATATTCATCCCGAAAACGGGGTCGCTGTCCAGTCCGTACCAGTTCGCGAAGTAGTAGTTCTTGCCGTCTTTGTAACGGGTTTTCTGCAAGGTGTCGCCGTACATGGCTTTCAGGTCCGGGCCGAACTGTTCAATTAAATCATCGAGCGGAATGAATGCGCCGCTTGTAATATATTTATCGAGGGATGCATCGCCGCGGCTCATGAGCACCACATCCGGATAGTCGCCGCTGGCAAGCATCAGGCTAAGCTTCTCCGTCGGATTTCCGGTTGGCTGCTGAATAGAGAC
Source organism: Paenibacillus borealis (assembly GCF_000758665.1). Classification (NCBI taxonomy): domain Bacteria; kingdom Bacillati; phylum Bacillota; class Bacilli; order Caryophanales; family Paenibacillaceae; genus Paenibacillus; species Paenibacillus borealis. The sequence continues at coordinate 2,216,701 of NZ_CP009285.1, read as the reverse complement.
CTGTATGCCGGTCCGCTTCGTAATTTCCTGGGCCACTGTATCCGTGAACGGTTCTCCCTTGGTATTTCCGTCAAACCAGGTTAATGTGATCGACTCCTGCGTGGTCTCTTCTCCGGCTGCTGTATTTGTATTTGTATTTGGTTCAGCATTTTCTTTCCCGCCACCAGAAGCGCAGCCAGCCAGCAGTCCGGCAATAAGTGCCGCAGAGATCCCCGCATTCATCCATCTGTTTTTGTTTATCATTGACACCCTGATTCCTCCTATTAAATAAGAATTCATTAGTGCATTAAGCAGCAAGACACAAGCTTCCGCCCACCTCCCTTCAGAATCTGTTTAACTATATTAACTTTTTACTGCCCCCAGTGTCATACCCTTGACAAAGTACTTCTGCAGGAAGGGATACACGAGAATAATCGGCAGGGTTGCCACCATCGTCGCCGCCATCCGGATTGTATCGCTGGAGACCGCATTCCGCTTAGCCGAATTGGCCAGCATTTGCGTCTGCGACACCATGCCTCCGGTCTGGAACTGGCTTAATATTTTGACGAGTACGGCCTGCAGGGTCTTCAGATCAGAGCTGTAGGTGAACGCATACGAATCGAACCAGGAATTCCAGTGCCCGATGGCCTGAAACAGACCCACTGTCGCCAGTACAGGCGTGGTCAGCGGCAGTACGATCCGGAAGAAAATCGTCAGGTCATTCGCCCCGTCTACCCTCGCCGACTCTTCGATCTCACCGGGCAGCTGTTCCATAAACGTGCGGACAATGATCATATAGAAAACATTCATCAGGCTTGGCAGGATAAATACAGAGAACGTATCAATCATGTTAAGCGCTTTGAGCACCATGTAATAGGGAATCAGACCGCCGCCGAAATACATGGTAAAGACGAAGTAGAGATTCCAGCCCTTGCGGCCTACCAGATTACGCCGGCTCAGCGGATACGCCAGCATCGTAATGACAAGTACCGACAGCGGAGCACCAACCACGGTCCGTTTGACCGTTACCCATAAACCGCTCATAATCTCGCTGTCTTTGAGTATCTGATTATAGCTGTCCAGGGTGAGGACTCTGGGCCAGAAGTAGACGCCGCCCCTCACTGTATCCTCCGCGCTGTTCAAGGAAAGAACGAGAATATTCCAAAAGGGCAGAAAGGTAACCAGCAGGACAAGGATAAGAATGGAATATACAATGAATCTGAAGATATGATCACCGAATCTGTCTAAAATCATTACAAGCGCTCCTCTCTATTCTTGTATTTAGAACAACGCCTGGTCGTTCACTTTACGGGAAATCCGGTTCACAATGACAACTAGGATGAAGGCAACTACAGATTTGAACATTCCCACGGCAGCCCCGTAAGAGAACATGCTGTTCTGCAGCCCGTATTTGTAAGCATAAATGTCGATAACCTCCGAGTATTCGAGCACGGTGTTATTCTGCAGCAGGTATTGCTGTTCAAAGCCCGCATTCAGTATGCCGCCGACCGCCAGGATTCCCAGAATTACAATGGTTGGGCGCAGCGCAGGCAGCGTAATATGCCACATCTGCCGGAACCGGCTGGCCCCGTCGACCCTCGCAGCTTCATATAATTCGGGATTCACCGCAGAGATTGCAGCAAGGTACATAATGGCGCTGAAGCCCATCTCCTTCCACATATTGGACAAGGCGATGATCCACCAGAACAAGGGTCCATTTTGCAGAAAAGCAACCGGTTCCTTGACGATTCCCAGCAGCACCAGGAGATTATTGAACATGCCGTCCGAAGCAAGCATGGTTATCACAATGTTGGCTGCGATAACCCAGGAGATGAAATGCGGCAGGTAGGAGACCGTCTGCACGAAACGCTTGAAGAATCCCTGCCTTGCCTCATTCAGCATAAGCGCCAGGATGATCGGAGCCGGGAACCCGAACAGCAGGGTCAGCAGGCTTGTCGCCAGCGTATTGCGCATGATCCGGTAGAAATCACCGGTGGTGAAGAAGTATTCAAGCCATTTGAAGCCCACGAATTCGGCCCCGAAGAACTGGTGCAGAAATGTGCCTCCTCCCGGCTGATAATTCGTAAACGCCATATACATCCCAAACATAGGCCCGTAAGAAAATAGCAATGTCGCAATAAACGCAGGCAGCATGAGCACAAATAACCACTTCTGCTCCTTTAACCTGTTCCACAGGCTGTTGCCCCCGGCTAATTTGACAGCGCTTGCTTTATACATCAAATTCCCTCCCTTTTCCTCCGCAGCAGCATATATCGCTGCCTCTCTGTTCAACTTCCACATATTTATCTTAAGTCCGCAGCCCGGGGCTTTCTATATCGCGATCCTCCGAATGATAGCGCTTTTTAAAGATATTTAGGCACATCCGGTGATTGGATTTCATGATTCCGTCTGCTAAGATGAACTAGTCAATAACCGGTAAAGAAGGGATCTCTCTGATGCGCCAACTGTATAGAAAGTATATTTATCTGCCTTTTGTCGACCTGAGCTTCCGCTCCAAGCTGTTCCTGGTGTTCGTTCTGGTCACCATCATTCCGATGATGCTGCTGGTCTATTTCTCCTATGAACTTACAAAATCCAAACTAACCGAGCAGATCTATATCAATATGATGAGTTCAACGGCGCAGATTAATAAGAATCTGGAGAATAAGCTGGACAGCTATGAACATATTTCCGCTTCCATCTATCTGGATGACAGGCTGGCCAGTTATCTGACTGCTGAATATGTAGATGATCCTTCCTATCTGGATGTCTATAAGTACATCGGCAACCGTATTGATACGGTTATGGCGGCTTACCCTGATTTTGATAGCGCATTCATCTATTCCGACAATCCTTCGCTGCCCAAGGATAATTACTATATCAAACCCGTTACGCCAGAGGTTCAGGACACAGAGCTGTACAAGCAGCTGCAGCAGTCCCATGGCAATATCATCTATCTGACCTCTCCGCAAAGCGAAGACAGTCCCGCCATGTTCACTCTCGCCAGACTGCTGAACAACAACCGGAACCAATATCCTTACGGAACGCTGGTCTTCAGTGTGTCCGAGTCGGTCATTTACTCTCTGATGGAGAAGGAGGCAGGCGGCAAAGATATCTTCATTATCAATGACGAGGGCATTATTCTGTCATCCGCCGACAAGCAGCTTCTCGACACAAGCCTTCCCGGACTGCTCAATCATAAGTTTGAAGGGGAGGCTTCCGGCCGGTTTGATACTACTTATCAGGGGGTTAAAGCTTTTGCGGTCTACAACACCCTCGCCAACGGCTGGAAGACGGTGTCGATTGTACCTTACGAGAGCATTATCAAGGATGCCAAGTCCCTGTCACAGCTCATTATCAAAATCTCGCTCGCCTTCATCGGCGTAGCCCTGCTGCTTATCTATATTACCGCTTCGCTGTTCAGCAACCGCATCCGGATCTTAATCCGGATGGTCCGGCGCATTGAACGGGGCGATTTCAACACGGCCAGGGAAGAGCAGCTCGGCAATGACGAGATCGGCCAGCTGCACTTCGCCTTCAACCAGATGACAGGCCGCCTGAGCGGTCTGATTACCGAGGTGTCCCGGAAAGAGCTGCTCGGCAAGGAAGCGGAGCTGGACCTGCTGCAGGCCCAGATCAATCCTCATTTCCTGTATAATACGCTTGGCTCCATCTCCTCCCTTGCGGTTAAGCACCAGGACAGCCAGATCCAGGATATGGTGCAGAATCTGGCCAAGTTCTACCGGATCTCGCTTAACAAAGGAAAGAGCATCCTAACGATCAACGAGGAGATCAGACTGACCCGGAGCTATAATGCCATCCAGCTGATCCGCTTCAAGGGGCAGCTGAATATCACCTACACAATTGATGAGGCGATTCTCCCCTACTCTACTGTGAAGCTGACTCTGCAGCCCTTTATAGAGAATTCGGTGATTCATGCCTCGTGGAATCAGGACAACCCGCTGAATATCCATATCAGGGGCATCATTCAGGACAATGACATCATTCTGTCCGTAATCGATGACGGAATGGGTATGAGCCGGGAGACGCTGCAGACGCTGCTGGGAGAGAAGCCCGGCCGCGGGTATGGCATTATGAATGTGGACCGGCGGATCAAGCTTAAATTCGGTGAATACTACGGGGTAAAAGTATACAGCCGGCTGGGCATAGGTACTGCCGTACAAATCCGGCTGCCGCAAAAAGCTGTCTAGTCCAGCAGCTAATGAGGCGCGGCGCTGGTCTGCAAGTCATTTTTACGCATAAAAAAGAAGCCATAAAATCAGGCTTCTTGAGTTTTTCCGTATTTTAGTTAATTTCAAACCTATGTCTGTTCTCCTCAACCCATTCCGCAAAAGTTTTAAGCTCAACGCCGTACTCTCTTGTTTCCTGAATATCGAAGCCGTAACCGGGCACTTCTTCTAACCACTCCATAAAATAAACCGTTCCTTCCAACATTCCGCGTTTCCGGGTTTCCTCATCGCCTGCGGTTTCGAAGACCACCTTTTTATCGAGAACGTGACTCAGCGTTTGCGCAATCTCCGTCATGGAAAGTTCGTCGCTTGCGACATTAATATCCTTTCCATGGAACTTCTGCGGATTCTCAAAAGCTGCGCGCGCAAATTGGGCTGTATCCTCCCCGGAATTCAATTTTAGAGGAGTATCTCCCTTCAACGTGCCAAACAAAACCCCGTTTTTCAATTCCGGCGCCATAATGGCCGAGTGGGGCTCTACAAAATTCTCCATAAACCAGCAAGGATGCAAAATCGTCCAAGCCTGGAAACCTCCATTGCGGATAAGCTCTTCGATTTCGTATTTATTCTCCCAAGTCTGAGTCAGATACTTGTATTTATCCCACCGTGGAAACACATTGCTGCCAGCGACCGAGGTATGCACGACTTGTTCAATTCCGGCTTTTCTTGCCGCCTCTACCATATTTGCGGCATTTCGCGGCTCAACTGTCTGATCGTAGGGATCGGCGTACTGTACTGAGAAGATTGCCGATACATTGTCCATGGCAGGCTCAAGCGATGCCACATCGGCCAAGTCTCCGTGGATCAACTCCGCACCTTTAGCCGCTATCGCTTGAGCAGCAGCCGAATCCGGGGTCCGGGTCAAGATTCGTACACGATGACCGTGCTTCAACAACTCGCGGGCCACGTTGCCTCCTTGTGTTCCTGTACCACCTATAACCAGTATCAATCTTGCTTTGCTCGGTTCCATATCTAATCTCTCCAATCCGAAGGAATATTCGAATTATATTACAACGGTAATTTAAAAACAATACCTTGGTAAAGTTTTATTGAACTTGAGATAAAAAGAAAATAGAAATGCTAAAAAACGCCTCCTCTTTTGAGCGAAGCGTTACCTTTTACAACCCTATTCGCTTTACAAGACCAGCAAAATTTCAAACCTCTTCCTGGTTTCTTCCAGAATATCGAAACTACCGCCCATAATGGCCCAATTCAGAATGACTCCATTGGCTATAATACACATCGAATCAAGCAGATCCTCTGCGCTCGCCGGATTTTTGATTTGTCCCGCGTCTTTGGCCCGTTTAACCAACGTGGGAATAACGCTGCTGAGTAGTAATGACTTACCTTTATCGAGTGGAAGAGTCTGGTTCCGAAGGTGGACCCTGTAATTTTCCTTCGTCATTTCGACTCCCAAACGCACCATGTGCTTCACGTAAATCTCCATGCCTTTTATCGCCTGATCGGCATAATCGGTGACGGACAGAATGTCCAGTACATCATTATTGGAGATCATATTGTCAAACGAAAAAACCTCGGAAATCAACTCATCCTTGGATTTGAAATGATAGTAAAATGCGGTTTTGGTCACATTGATCTCTTTGCAAATTTGATTAATCGTGACTTGATCGAATCCATATTTATTAAATAACTGGATGCTTGCGGTCAAAATAGCTTCTTTGGTTGCCCCTCTTGTGCTCATTTCTTACCCCCAACTCCTTTGCCATTATTATAAATCATTTTACTAAGAATTAATATTACATTACTCCGGTAATGTTTATTGTTATTTAAGTATTGACTTTGTTTTGTCATGGTAATATTATGATCCTAGAATCGCAAATCGGTATGAGCTCATAAATAAAGATACTCGCGCATTCTAAAACCAACTAATTAGATAAGAACACTGAGTTAAATAACAACATGCGGAGGAATTAGACAATGGAAATGAAAAGGAAAAGGATTATTTGGCTTGCTCTTACGATGGTATTGGCGCTATCCATCACCGCTTGCGGTAATAACAGCAGCAACAAAAACGAATCTGGCGCTGCAGATCAGGAAAGCGCATCTTCCGCACCGAAGACTATTAAAGTGGGTCTCGTCAATGGCATTCCCAAAATCGCTACTTTGGATGAATCCGGGAAGTGGCAAGGATATGATTATGAAACGCTTGTCGAGATCGATAAGCTTCTGCCGCAGTATGAATTCAAATATGAACCGATAACGGATTTCCAGGCCGCTTTTGTCGGGCTTGATACCAAAGCGTTCGATATTCTTTCCATCCATGCCAGTTGGACGGAAGAACGCGCGGCCAAGTACCTGTTGGGCGATGAAAGCTATTATGAGAATACCGGATACACCTTGAAGGTCAAGAAGGGCTCCGGTATTGTCGTCAAAACGGAGGATGATCTTGGGGGCTTGAAGATCGCGCTTTCTCCGGGTGTTGCTGTTGCCTCCAGCGTAGAGAAATATAACGAAACGCATCCGGACAATAAAATAGATATTGTTTGGGATTCCGGTACGGTCGAACAGCAGCTGGCCAATCTGAAAAGCGGTGCGGTTGATGCGCTCTTCGGCGAACGGTTGAATGATAAAGCTCTTCTGGAAGCGTACGGCGAGGACGCATTCGATGTGGCCGGCGACAATCTGTTCTACGACCCGAGCACGAAGAACGGCACTTATCTCTTATACAACTATGGCAGCGAATCCCTTAAGAATGAAGTGGATGCGGCGATCAACAAGCTGTTAGCAGACGGAACTTTAAGCAAGCATTCCCTGGAGATTCTTGGCATCGACGTTACTGTCAAACCTAATTAATCGGCTCTACGCGCGGTTCGCCCGCGTTGCGAAGAGATCCTCTTCGCAGCGTGGGCGAACCTGAAGGGAAGGCTCCTATGAACGACGATTTTTTTTCAATTGAACGGATGATGGAGTATTTCCCGAAAATACTGGCCAAGTTCCCGATTTCGCTGTATGTGGTCTTCGTTTCGACTCTATTGGCTCTTATTCTGGGAACCGTATTGGCGGTCATTCGGGTCAAAAAGATCCCGGTTTTGCATCAATTCGCCGGCATTTATATTTCATTTTTCAGAGGGACTCCTATATTGATTCACATCTTTTTGGTCTATTACGGAATCCCGCTGCTCCTTAACGTCATTTTCGGCAGCAATGTCGCTTCGGGCTGGCCTAAATTGATATTTGTGTTTTTGGCGTTCGGTATGAACGAAGGTGCATTTCTGGCGGAGCACATCCGTGCGGCCATCCTGTCCGTTCCGCGCGGTCAGACGGAGGCGGGACACATGGTCGGACTTACCGGTTTTCAAACCTTTCGCAGGATTGTGCTACCCCAGGCCTTTCGCGTGTTGTTGCCAGGGCTTAGCGCTATGATTGTGGGGCTACTGCCGGCCACTGCGCTTGTTTATATGCTTGGTATCATCGATATGATGGGGATGATTACCGTCATCAGTTACAGCACGCAGCATTCTCTCGAAGGATATGCGGATGCCGCCCTTATTTTTGTTGCTGCCAGCATCGTTCTTGAGAAAGGGTCATCAATCCTGATTAAGAAATTGAACTACGGAAGGAAACCGGTGGATGGGTCCCTATGAATATTAAACCGCAGTTTATAGTAGAAGCGTTTAAGAGTGCCGTATCCTACATCCCCACTACGCTGCTTATCACATTCGTGGTGGTCGTGATCGGATTGTTTTTCGGAGTCATTTTCGCAGCACTTCGGACATACCGCATTCCGGTGTTTTCGCTCGTTGCCGATGGTTTCGTTATTGCTTTCAAGGCGATTCCGATCAATTTAATTTTAGTCGTATCCAGCATTCTATTTGTTACGCATTTTGATAGTATTGCAAGATTATTGCACTTGACCGTTACGATACGGGATGTCAGTCGCATTTATGTCGGTATCTTTGCGCTTTCTTTGCCTTCTATTGCCCACATGAGCGAATATATTAGAGGCTCGCTCTTATCGGTTGACAAAGGCCAGTATGAAGCCGGATATACGGTCGGATTAAGTTTTTTTAAGACTTTTCGGCGAATCATCATTCCACAGATGATGATTGTGTTTGTACCCTCACTAACGGGGATCGTCATTGCGCTGATGAAGGCAACCTCCCTTGTTATCTTGATCGGAGTCGTCGATGTTCTTAATGGGGCATTAAAATACGCAAACTTGTACTTTAGTTACTTTGAAGCTTATCTGGCAGCCGCATTGGTTTACTGGGGACTCAGCCTCATTGTTGAGTTTTTGGGCAAAGCATTGGAAAAAAGCATCGGAAAATACAGGGGTGAAGCCGCATGATCGAAATAAAAAACATCCACAAATCCTTTGGGAAAAATAAAATTCTTAAAGGTGTGGACGTTCATGTCGATAAAGGCGAAGTTGTTGTCATTCTAGGCGCAAGCGGCTCGGGTAAAACGACCCTTCTGAGAAGCATCGTTTTTTTGGAAAAAGCCGATCAAGGCACGCTCACCATTGGAGAGAAGACTACCGAGTTTAAGAAGGCGAAAAAACGGGATATTCTTGAATTTCGTCAAAAAACGGCGTTTGTATTCCAGAATCACAATCTGTTCAATAACAAGACCGCATTGGAGAATGTGACTGAGGGTTTGATCATCGGGAGAAAAATCCCGAAAGCCGAAGCGATTAAAATCGCTAAGAACGCATTGGTCAAGGTGGGACTGGCCGACCGGAACGACTATTATCCGTCGCAGCTTTCCGGCGGACAGCAACAACGCGTCGGCATCGCCAGAGCAGTTGCGCTAAGTCCGGAAGTGATCCTGTTTGACGAGCCGACATCGGCTTTGGATCCGGAATTGATCGGCGAAACCTTGTCGCTGATCAAGAAGATCGCGAGTGAAGGCATCACCATGATTATCGTCACGCATGAAATCTCGTTTGCCCACGATGTGGCCAGCAAGGTCATTTTTATGGACGGCGGCGTTATCGTGGAGCAAGGAATTCCGAGCGAAGTGTTGGTCCGGCCAAAGGAAGAACGAACGAGGCAGTTTTTGAGAAGAATTTTGGAGCCAATTGAATTCAATATCTAAGGAGTTGCCCGAATGAAAGACCATACTCATGCCATTGGAAAACCCTTTACCTCCTTCAAACAAGTGGAAGCGACCGGTCTTCTCGATACGATTGAAAAGGCGCATCGCTATATTGAACAATATCGCGTATCCGACCCGGACGGCTTTTATTGGATCGACAGGCCGGATGCTGAGATAGACCTCGGATTTGAAAACGGTGCGGCGGGTCTTTCCTATTTCTATCTGGAGCTGTACAAGTCTACTCAAATTAGTGGCTATTTGCGAATTTCGCAAGAGGGTTTTCGATATATTGGCCGGCACTGGCGGAAGCAATTGCGGATTCAGAATCCGAATGCAAAATATATCGAGCTGAATGTCAATTCAGGTATTGGAAGCATAGCCAGTGCGCTCTTGACGTATTACGAAGAAACACGCGACGAGGGCACCTTGATCGCCTTGCGGGAAATCGCCCTGTATTTGGCCGCGTCCGTCGAATGGGATAACGGCGATGCGGGCTGGACCGGACTTCCTTATTACGCCTTAGGAGATTCCGGCCTTGCCCTCCTCATGCTGAAGCTTGCCGCCGTGCTGGACGACAAGCAATTGCATGCGCTGGCAGTCACCTCGGCCCGCACGATCGTAAAGAGCCAACGCCCGAATTCTCGGGGAGGAGCGGCGTGGGATGTAAAGCCCTTCGGTTATCCGTACAGCTTTCCCAATTTCGTGATCGGAACTTCCGGTATCGGTTATGTGATGTCGGTATTCTATGCCTATACCCAAGACCAAACTTTCCTGGCTTCTGCCAGGTCGGCAGCGGATTATCTGAATGCGATATCCGTACCGCTGAAAGACGGGGCGCTTGTTCCTCTAATGGATGACCCTCAGGACAGAACTTTTTATTTAGGCGCCTGCCATGGTGCGGGCGGAACCTCCAAAATATTTTATCAGCTGTATCTGTTGACGGGAGAAACCCGTTATAAGAGCACGGTCGAGAACATGAGCAAAGGAATTCTCAGCTTCGGGGCACCGGAAATTCAATCCTCCGGCTACTGGAACAATACTTGCGTCTGCTGCGGCACGGCGGCGATTCTTCAGTTCCATCTTGCTTTGTTTACGGCGTTCGGGGATCGGCATTACCTCGATGTCGCGAAGCGCTGCGCCGGTGTGCTTCTGGGCGAAGCGGAAGACGTTGGACATGACAAAATAGCTTGGCCTCTTGCGGAGACTCGCTTAGAGCCAGAGAAGCTCACCGTGAACAAAGGGTATATGCACGGCGCGGCGGGAATCGCAAGTACACTGCTCCAGCTGTACCAAGCGCTAAACGGAGCTTTTCATTGGAATCGCTTGATGGACGACCCCTATCCAAAGCACTTCGAACCTAATCCTAATGTGAGGTGAAAGCCTTGAAGGTTCTAATTAAAAATGCCAATGTGTTTGACGGCAGACACGCCGAATTGCAGGAGAAAGTGAACATTGTCATCGAGCACAATCTGGTCAGGGACATCGTCAGCGGATCGATTCCGGAAAGCGGATTTGCAGCGGTGTACGATGCGGGAAACCATACCGTCATACCGGGCTTGACCGATGCGCATGTGCATTTATCCATTACCGGCGACTCTCTGTCGGACGGCTGGCGTATTGACGAGAAAGCGGTCCGTTCGGTCCGATTTGCCAGGGAAATGCTGCTTCGCGGCTTTACAACCGTGCGCGACGCGGGCGGCATCACCTTCGGCTTGAAGAAAAACATCGACAACGGTTATCTTGAAGGCCCCAGGATCCTGCCTTCCAACTCCATGATCTCGCAGACCAGCGGACATGGCGATATTCGGGCGAATCATGCAGAAGAACGAATCACCGATAGAATATATGCCTCCGCCGATTTGAACAGCAAGCTATCGGTCATTGCCGACGGTGTGGACGAAGTGATTCGTGCAGTAAGGGAACAGTTGTTTTTGGGAGCGTCCCAAATAAAGCTGATGGCGGGAGGAGGATTCAGCTCCGCTTACGATCCTCTTCCAACCGTACAGTTCAGTTTGGAAGAAATGAAGGCCGCCGTCTGCGCAGCCGCCGACTACGGCACCTATGTCATGGCGCATCTGTATACGCCGCAGTCCATGCGCCGCGCGGCCAATGCGGGTGTAAAGTGCTTCGAGCACGCCACGATGCTCGATGAAGAAACTGCCAGAATCGTTGCCGGTCAGGGCATTTGGATCACCCCAGGCCCGCAATTGGGAAGGGAGTATCCGCTGGAAGGGCTGCCGAAATCCGTTATTAAGCTCATTGAAGATTTTCGCAGGGGCGAAAGAATTTCGACCGAATTGATCAACAAATACAACCTGCCCATTCTGTATGGAACCGACGCCTTCGGCAATACCGATAAAGCCGCAGAAATCCAGCTTGACGATTTCCGCTTATACAAAGCGCGGTTCGGCAGTTATCGCGGCCTCGTCGCGGCGACAGGAAATGCGCATGAGCTTCTTAAGTTATCCACCTATCAGAATCCCTATCCAGAGGGCAAAATCGGGGTTCTGGAGGAAGGCTCGTTTGCGGATTTGCTCATGATCAGGGGTAATCCGGTTAAGGATCTGGCTATTCTGTCGGATGTAAACAATATTCGGTTCATTATGAAAAACGCAGTAGTGTATAAGAACATGCTCTAAGCCAATCGAAAGAATGCTTCGATTTTTCGAATGACAATTAATCTTCAACGAATCTGCCTGCTATCTTATTAATGGCATCGCCAGTCTACAACTTTATTTTCTTTTGCCCCCGGCGTGCCAAACAGGAGAGTCTCGGCCAGCCGTTCATGGCTGCGGGACTCTCCTGTTACGTTAGCGTACAGCTTATTGGACAGCGAATAGCAGGTTATGGATCACCTGGGCCGCTTCTGCCCGGGTAGCCTTCCCTTGAGGGGCGAACTGTCCCGGCCGTGATCGCCCCGTAGCTGTGCGAGCTGACCAGTGTTCCGAGATTGTCATCTTCTTGACCCGGATTCTCCGGTCCGGTATGCGCCAACGGCTCCACGATAATCCGGTCAATATCGGGCGCATACCAGTTACCGTCGGCAAAAGTAATGGTATTCCCGCCTTCGTTCAGCGGCAGCGTAAGCTCGTAGGTCCCCACTGTATCCCATCTTCGGCAGTTCATAGTACTGTTCAGCGCCGCCATTGCTGCTGACATAGAAGCTGCGCGGATCGCCGGAGATATAGTACACCGTAATGGTATAATCCCCTGTCTCGCCTACCGTTACATGATTGAACTGCAGGGAGCTGCCCTGATACATGCCGCCGACCTTCATGCCGCCGGAAGCTGCGGTGCTGTCCGAAATAGATGCGTTCCCGCTCAACGTATTCCCGTCAGCCTCTCAGCTTCATAGGCATTCGCTTCATCGGCGTATACCGGCCTGATGAACTGGCTGCCGCCGGCCCCTGCCAGACAGATGATGATAAGAAGCAGAAACCCTTTTTTTCATAAAATGTCCAAGCATAACATCCCTCCGTTTGGTGTGCTCACTAGCTCTTGTAATCGCTTTCTAAGCTAATTGTAGAAACCGGGAGGGAAATGTCCATATCGCATTCTTACAATTCATAAGGCAAATCATCTTTCTTGGTTACCCTCAGATACTCTTGCGGAACTCATTCGGAGTGACGCCCAGATTCTTCACAAACAGGGAGATGAAATAAGACGTGCTCTCATAGCCGACACGCTGTGCGATATCCTGAATCCTGAGCGAGCCGTCGGCCAGCAGCTCCTTCGCCTTGCCGAGCCGGGTGCGCGTCAGATAGTCGTGAATCGTCATGCCGGTCTTGTCCTTGAAGATGGACCGTAAATAGTTAGGCGACAAATACACCTGCTCCGACAGGCTGTTGATGGTAATCGGCATATCATACTGCTGATCGATTACGGTACGGACCTTATGGACGAGCTTATCATTTTTGTCCATGAAACGTTCACCCAGCATGCTCACCGCAGTCCCGGCCGTACCCAGTATCAAATCCTCAATCTCATGCAGGGTCAGCGCATTATAGATGGAATGATACAGCTCCGCGCGCTTGAAGCCTTCAGGGGCAGGCTTGTGCAGCTCCAGCAGCTCGCCGGTCAGCTCAATGGCCCAGCCGCAAATGTTTTTTTGCTTGACCCGCAGTGCCGCGAGTCCCCTGAAATACCGGTGGAGCTGCTGTGCAGCCTGTTCGAAATCCAGCCGGTTAATCAAATCGAACCATGCCTTGCGTTCAAACGGCGGGAGATGTTCGCTGTAGAACTGCTCACGCACCGCTGCGCCATGAATGACTTTGCCCGCTCCTTCATAGAAACGCTCATTCAGGATCACACGCGTCTGCTCATACAGCTCATGGATATTGGGGAGAGCGGTCTCCTGCCCGCCGACTGCAGCGGTTACCGTGAAATCCAGCGCCCTGCGGATCGATTCGGCGAGGTCCTCCCAGGCATAGTGGCCCGGCTGCTTCGCAGCTTCCATATACACGCCTATCTCCCCTTCCTTATAAGGGACAAAGACCGTTTCCAGGTTCTTCAGCTTGAAAAAATGGCCCAGATAAGCCGTTAATCTGCTCATCCACTCCTCCAGACTCTGCTGCTCCCCTTCCGCCTCCTTGGGATCGACACTGAATAAGGCCAGCGCATAACGGGCTGTCTCCGGCTGGCGGGCCAGCAGGCTGAAGCTGTGCGCAAGTCCGGCAGCCTGTTCCGTATTTTTTTCACCGGAAAGCTCCTTGAGAATCTTGGCTTTGGCAGCCTCTATGGAACGAAGCTTCATCCGCGATTCCTCGCAGAGCTGCTTCACTTTGGTGATAACGCTCTCAATTTCATTCAGATCCAGCGGCTTCAGCAGATAACCGACAGCTCCGGCATGGAGGGCGGATTTCACATAATGGAATTCATCGTGCCCGGTTAAGAACATCACCTGAATCCAGTCATAACGTTCGTTTAGATTCCGGGCAAGGTCAATACCGTTCATAATTGGCATCTGCACATCCGTAAGCACAATGTCCGGCCGGATAGCCTCTATCTTCTCCAGGGCATCCCTGCCGTTGCCGGCGGTGCCGACAACATAGATCCCCATCTCTTCCCAGCGTATATAGTCTCTCAGCGTTTCAAGCTCAAGCGCCTCATCGTCTACCAGAAAAATACTGTACACCGGAGTTCCTCCTCTTTGCTGCCAGCTTCTACCCCAATTATATTCTTTTCCCGCCATTCAACGAAGGTCCGGATCAAAGAAAGGCATTTTCAGGCATCATTCGTTATTTAGGAGTATACCGCTCAGGATCTATAATCGTCGATGGAAGCCATTCTCAGGGCTGCTATCTTGATTTATACGACAAAAGGGGGCGGAATCCGCCCCCGTCTTCATTATGGCAACAGCTCCAGCCGGCTGCCTAATCTGTAGCTTCCTCCTGCTTCCGCCTGGAAGGAGGTTCTTTGCTCTCCCCAGCGCACCGTCACCGTTCCCGGAGAGAAGGTGCGTATCTCGGCTGACGTCAGCTGTCCATTATTCCAGACAGCATCCACCTCTGTATTGCCCTTGGCCCGCAGTCCGGATACCGCTCCGGTGCTCCAGGCCGCAGGTAGTGCAGGCAGCAGATGAATCTCATCTGCATGGCTTTGCAGCAGCATCTCGGCAATCACAGCCGTACCGCCGAAATTCCCGTCGATGACGAAGATATTGCTCTCCGCTCCGGCAATGCCCGATTTGGAATAGGTGAACAGATTATCGAAGCACAGGCCGCCAATCAGGTGGGAGATATGCTTGTAAGCCTTCTCCCCGTCATGCAGTCTGGCAAAGCCAAGCCCGAACAAAGCCGCGGTGAATTCCACATCCTCCAGCTCATTCTGGAGCATACGGTTCTCCAGCGTCACTCTGGCCGCCCCGCTAAGCTCCGGTGTCCGGCCGGGAGTGATCCCGTTGCCGGGATACAGCGCGAACATATGGGACAGATGCCGGTGCTCCGGCTGGGCTTCCTCATAATCCTCCAGCCATTCCTGCAGCTGCCCTTTCTTGCCGATCTGAAGCGGCGGAAGCATAGATATAGCTTCCTGCAGTACCCGCTGGAAATCCTCATCCCTGTCCAGCAGCTCTGCCGACATCAGGCAGAATTCAAACAGCTCCCGGACCAGAATCTGATCCATCGTCGGCCCCATGGACAACTGCTGCGCCCCCTCCCCGGGGTCACCGGGATAGAAGCTGTTCTCCGGCGAATTGGCCGGGCCGGTAACCAGCCAGCCGTATTCGGGATGGACGCACATATAATCCAGGTAGAAGGCTGCGGCCTCCTTGAGTACAGGATAAGCCTGTTGCTCCAGGAATTCACGGTCCAGGCTGTATTCATAATGCCGGATCAGATGTGTAGCAAGCCATAATCCGCCCGTAACATTGAGTCCCCATGAAGTCTCCCAGCCCGGAAGTGTGAAGCCCCAGACATTGGAGAATACATGGGCGACCCAGCCTCCGCTGCCGTACAGCCGGTTTGCAGTCGGTCTTCCCGCCTGTGCCAGCTCTTCGATATAGCGCATCAGCGGAAGATGGCTGTCCCCCAGATTCGTAATCTCCGTAGGATAATAATTCATCTGGGTGTTGACATCCAGATGATAATCGCAGCTCCAGCCCATCCGGCAGGCCTCGCCGTCATTCCAGATGCCCTGCAGATGCAGCGGCAGCGGCGAATCCGCCCGGGAGCCGGCGATTGTGAGATAACGCCCGTACTGCAGGAACAGCGCGAACAGCTGCGGATCCTCCACGCCGTCCCTTCCCAGGGATTGAATACGCTCATCGGTAGGAAGATCAGCCTTATCTGAGCGGCCCAGCTGGATACTCACCTTGTCATACTCCCGGCGGTAATCAGCAATATGCTCCTCTCTCAGCTGTTCGTAGCCTTTGCCTGCCGCCTGCTCAATGGTGCTGCGGCTTTCAGATTCCCATTCCGGACCTGTACGGCGGTAATCGGTGCTGACTGCGAAGTATATCCGGGCCTCATCGGCTCCGGTGACTGTCAGCCGGCCGTTTCCGCTATGAATTGTTCCGCCGGAAATTTCCACTTTGACCAACCCTTTGGCATGGACCCCGCAAGCGCCGTTGCTGTGTATATGTTCTGTCGCCTGACTCCTGAATTCCAGACTGTCGCCATCCGCAGCTGCCGCTGGGAACGGCTCCGTCCCGTTCACCAGACTCAGCGTAAAGGACACTTCGCCAGGCAGGCTGCTCCAAATTCTTGAAGCCACCAGATTACCGGCATGCGAAGCGAAGACCTCACGGTGCAGCACCGCGCTCTTGCCCTGATACACCGCTCCGGCCACCGCATTCGTCAGATCCAGCTCGCGCCGGAAGTGCCCGGCTTCCCCTGACACCTGTTCCTGCTTCTGCTCCTCGAAATCTATCACTACCTCGCATAATCCGAGGTTCGTACCGAAATTCTGCTTCGCCGGCTGCAGATGCTGCTTGGCAAGACGGTCGCCCCCTTCGTAATCCCCGCTGAAGAAATGCTGGCGCATCTCTTCCAGCGCAGCCTTGCCTCCTCCAGAAGTTGGCGCCGGATCGGTCTGTCCGGACCAGTAGGTGACCTCGCTCATGCTCCACACTTCACGGTGCGGAGCAGCCATTACAACGGCTCCTAATCTGCCGTTGCCCAGAGGCAGTCCCTGGGCCCACCCCGCTGCGGGGGCCGAATACCATAATCTATAGTCGTTCATCCCTCATTCTCCTGTCTGTCATGACTTCACACTCAGCTTGTAAATTTTCGACTCTGCCGGTTCCAGTGTTACTGTGAGCACCCCATCCGGCACTTCCCCTCGTGTACCTTCCCATAGATCCTGAACGCTGTAAGCTGTCTTGGCATCGAGCCCGGCACGCCCTAGCGAAACGGATTTATGCGCAGCCTGTGCATTATCGAAGTTGAAGACGGCCAGATAGAAGGCTTGCTCTTCCGCAGCTTCAAGCACGAAGATATCGGAAGCGCCCTCGCCCAAATCGCCTTCAACCGGCCGGAAGGTCTTCCCGAGACGGGCCACGTCCATGATCCCTTTATTTCCCAGCCATGCCTTGGCCCGTGTGGCCGCCTCCTCCTTGCGGAAATCATCGCCCAGCAGCAGCACCGTGCCTGCAATGACCGAAGCGGTCAGCCTGCTTCTTCCCTCATGCCAGCCGGTCGGCTCCTGATTGAAGCTCTTGTACAGCACCGAATGGTCAGGATCGTTATAGCGGTATAGCGTGTTATTCATCCACCAGCCATGCGTCAGCGAGTTAAGCAGGTACTCCGTATCCTTAAGCGTGCCGAAGACGTCGCAGGATACGCGGCGGCTGTGCGCGAAGGCATACGGGAACAGCGGAGCAATAGACAGGTTGATGAAGAAAGGACGGCCAGTGACTTCCGGTGAGAGCTTGTGCTGCAGGTACGACATCCCGTAATGATAAGCTGCAATTCCGGTGGTGATCTCCGGATGGTAGTGCCGACCCTCCAGCGCACCATGCGCCAGAAAATCCAGCTTGATATACTCAAATCCCTCCGCAATGAATTTATCCGTGAACCAGTCCATTCTCAGCAGGCTGCCCGGATGTGTCGGATCAATGGCCAGACCGCCGTCCACATCCGGCAGAACCTCGCCTTCGCTGTCGCGCAGAAGGATATCGCCATACGTATACTTACCGTCTGTCCCTTCAACCTCCTTGGCGAACTGGGCCGGGCTGCCCCAGAAGGCAAAAGGCGTCCAATAGGTTCCGGGCTTATGTCCGTTGCTCCTCACCCGGTTCAGTGCATCTGCCATTTCGGCCGCTGTCAGCTGGTCCCAGAATGCGTCGAAGTTGATGTACAGCGTGTCCTTATTGTGGAATCCGAGCGGCTGCACCTCTTGTCTCAGGAAATCGCTGGTGGAAGTGTACAGATTATAATCCAGATTGCTCATCGCGGCGGACCAGCTGTTCCAGCCGACCGGTACCCCGCCTGTCCACGGAAGCGGAGCTTCGATCCAGGTGTTAGCCCGTCCGTAAGCTTCCAGGCCCTCTCTGTAATCCTCATAGAAGCCCAGCCAGACCAGCGGCGATTCTACCCGCGTCCCCTTAACATAACCGTGTGGCTGGAAGTCGCGGGTCATCTCGCCTGCGGCACCGCCGTACAGCTCCAATCCGACTTCTCCGGCCTGCCCGCCTGTAACCTTAATCCCGGTCTTCCATACCTTATGGGTGAGGGACCCGAGGATAATCCCGCGGCGGCTGTCCTGCCGGAACAATGCCGCCACTTCGTAGCTCTCCGTCTTCAGCGGCGGCTTCTCCACCGTATATCTGACCCATTTATCATTGTCAAACGGCACACGCAGCACACTTACATCCGCCGGCCCGGACTCCGCGTCCAGTGATACTTCCCCTGATTGAATGACGGCCAGACGGTTCGTCCTGATCCCCGTATCGCTTGCTACTACGCTCTGCAGCAGCACAAATGCAGACTGCTCATAAATATAGAAATGCTGCTCCAGCTGCGGAAGCTCTGCCGATTCGTGCAGGACCATAAGATGTACGCCTCTGCCGAATCCGTCCTGAACAGTTTCGTTCTGCTCTTTCAGCTGATGGCTGGCATAGCTCCCGGTATGATATTCCCGGCCGTTCCAGCGGTATGCGCTGCGCATTCCCTTCACTGCCGAGGAATGCCTGCCGGTGCAGGAAGCCTCCCCTGTCGCCAGATCAATGTCCAGCTCCAGCAGGCCATTATTTATACGGACCAGAGCCCCTTCTTTGAGTTCTACTTGTACGGCAATTTCGCTGTCAGTTCGCATGATTTGCCTCCCTTTTAAGCTTGATGAACCTTGCAGCGGCAGATCCGTTGACCTGCACTCCAAGTCTGCTCTCATTATAAAAATAGAAGCCAACGGTTGCCATGCAGCGATCTTCCGATCCATAGCGCGATCTGACGCATTTTGCTCCTAGACTCTGCGGTCAGCGCAGCAACAGCTCCGCGCCTTCATCGGTCAGCGTGTTTCCGCTGTCCAGAAAGACCACCAGCTTCTTCTGCGTCCCCACTGTTCCTCCATGTAAAAGAATTCTCTGTTACGTCCACCCCGCTACAGGCTGTAAGCCGGATCGCCTTCTCAAGGCTTGAGAATCTGTCTTTGTCCATGCTCCTGTCGTTGTCCATGCCCATTTCCCTGTCTCTATCTCCCGCATCTGGCGCCGCAACAACCACACGATTATGCCTGAATGTTAATCCCTGCGTGCTTCTGGCACTGAGAACGGGGGCATCCCCAGTCTCAAAGAGGTTGTGCTCTATACGTATATTCCGGTGCACAGGCACTCTGCTGTCCGCATCCTTATTCTCCGGGGCTATGTGAATGACAGGTGCATCGCTGCTGCCGCAGGCAATGAACCGGTTCCCGGTAATGGTTATGTCACTGACAGCACCAGACTCATACCAGGACTCCGCATCGGCAGCAACCAGAAGGGCGCTCATCTGCATCCGCTCGAATAAATTGTCCGCAATCACCGTCCTGCGCCTTGTAGTCACCAGAATCCCCCTCGTCGGAATCCGCTTGAAAACATTGCCCCTGATCTCCACCTCCGGAGTCCAGGTGACATTCTCAATGACATCATTTCCGCCTATGCCCGGCGGGACGGGCCCTTCCAGCGTTAACTCCAGTTCACGCGGGTTCAGCTGCAGGACACCGGCAACCCGGCTGGCTGCATATGCCGTCAGGGATTCCGCACGGACGAACTCAATCTCATCGCCCGGGTGAAAGGCCATAAAGCCGTAGGTTTGCGGATGCATGAACCTGACCTTCAGCTTATTTCCGGCAGGCTGCCCGGTAATCCGCAGGTAAGTGCCATGCACATTAATGGCATCATCATGTGCTCCGGCAAAGCGGCTGTCTTCGATCAGAAGCTGTCCCCGGCAGCCGGACAGATGAATGAAATCGGCGAATCCGGCAACGGTCCGCCCGGTCTCTGGGCGCGGCGACAGATCCAGCTGCCGGAAGATGAGATCCCGGCTGAACTGGCCGACGATCCCCAGCCCGTGCATGAAATGTATGCCTGCGTTCTGAAACGTCACGCCGGAGCTCTCCGTGATAAAGACTCCGGCCTGATCCCGGATGCCGTCCCGCACCTGCAGGACCGTCCCCGGAGCAGCATCCGGCCGGAAACCGAAACTGAAACGCAGCCTGTGCGGGCTGAGCTCCTCGACAAGCCGCGCTTCCGCCAGCCAGTTATCCGTCCGCCAGGTTATGTTCTGCACGGGATCATAGACCTGCATCGGACCTTCACGGAACCGCCAGCCCTCGCCTATCCAATCCAGCCCGCCGCCGTTCAGCTCATACCGTGAATCCGGATGAACGGTTACTTCGCAGAAGTCAGCACCGCATTGTTCCACGGTCATCTCGGCTACTGTCGGCTGGACATAATCCAGATGCAGGTTGCGGATCTCGATGTCCGTGCAGCTATCCAGAATCAGCATCGTCTGCTTCCCGTGGAAGAGAAACAGCGAGCCGTTCCCTTCCAGTGTCAGCTGACATTGCCCCTTCAGCAGCAGACCGGCGGTCTTGGTCACATCGGGAAGCTCTTCCTCGCTGGCTGTGTTGGTAATGTAATAAGGAACCCGGAGCGCATGGTCCGGGTAGAAATGATAGCTGCCCTGCGCGCAATCCAGCAGCACCGGACCCTCCAGCCTGCCAGCGGCTTCAATCGCCCGCTGCATCGCAGGCCGGGCATCCCCGCCCGAGTCGGGAATGGCCCCGAAATCGGTCAGCCGGAGCACAGTCCGGTGAACCGGACGGTCATCGTCTACGGGATGAACTTCGTGATGAATATCAAACACCTCCCGGATGAATGGTTATTCAGTTATAGAGCAGTTTAAGCACCCGCAGACCGGTTCCGGTACTCCGGCTGTCCTTGTGCCCTGTATTGCGGACAGTAACCTGCAGCACACCGCGCTCCGCTTGAACCGGAAATAATGCCAGGATGGGCCGGTAAGCATGCAGGCACCAGTCATCGAACAGATTGATTTCAGCATAAGGTCCGCCGTTCAGCGAATATTCCACAATACCCGAGTCCGGCCCGTACAGCAGCACCAGCCCGGCACATTGTCCCGTCACCGTGAAGCTGAAATCGGCCTGCGGATCATTGGTATGGGCATGCTCTGTAGAGAACCGCCAATTCATCAGCGGCTCGCCGGGCTGAAGCTCCTGGATGCGGAAGGCCGCAGAGTATTCGGCGGCGCTGTACTCCAGCAGCCCGCCGTATTCATAATTCCGGCTGTCCAGCGGAGCGGGCAGCACCGCCTTCTCTTCCGCTTCCTTTATCAGCACCGCCGTCTCTTCCGCGCCTGCTTCCTCCAGCTGAACGCCGCCCGGTACAATCGCCTGCCGCAAGTACTCCTGCACCAAGCCGGCATAAAGCGCATGTCCGGCATCGAGCGGATGGTAACCGTCCGGAGCGAACCTCCTCCAATCCAGCTCACCCGTGTGGATCATTGTGTACACCTTGGCCGCACAGTCAACCGAAGGGATACCGTAATGATCGGCCACCTCCTCATGCACGGCGATATTGAAAGGCTTGTAGCCGGTCAGATTCTTGTCGGCTGCCGTGTACACGAAGATCAGCTCCGTCTCAGGAGACAGCCGCCGGCACTGGCGGACAATTCCCTCCATGCCGCGGATCGACTCCCCGCGGTCTTCCCCGTCATTGACGCTGAATTCAACAAACAGCAGGTCCACCGGACCTTCCCGCAGCACATGCTCCTGCAGCCGGTGTGCGCCGAAGGTGGAAGTGGTTCCCCCGACTCCGGCGTTAATGCAGCGCACGGGATGGCCTGCGTATAACCTTTGCAGGTACGCTCCTGTCAACGTGCGCCAGCTGGTGGTATCCGCATCCGAAGCGCCTGCCCCCTCCGTAATCGAGCCGCCCAGAAAAGCGGCTGTAAGCGGGGCATTCCCCGCAAGCTTGCTTCTCATCCCGGGCAGTC
Source organism: Paenibacillus borealis (assembly GCF_000758665.1). NCBI lineage: Bacteria > Bacillati > Bacillota > Bacilli > Caryophanales > Paenibacillaceae > Paenibacillus > Paenibacillus borealis. The sequence continues at coordinate 2,194,485 of NZ_CP009285.1, read as the reverse complement.
CCCGGCGCGGCGTAATGCTTGGATTGCCCCCGCTGCTGTTCTGATTACGCATAATTCCACCTCTTTACCAATGAATCGGCCTGAACCTGCCCCATGCGGTGAATGTTTGAACTTCACTGCAAACAGCAATGCCGGCCAACGAGGCCGGCATCCGTTTTGCAGCGTTCAGACTGCCCGCACTTCTGTGCTAGCTGGCCTTATTTTGCTGACACATCATAAGCCTTCTGTAGAATCTCCAGATAGCGGTCCAGCTTCAGGTCCTTCAGACCTTTCACATAAGCATCCCAGTCCTTGTTCAGATCCTTGTTGCCTGTTATGAACTGCAGCTCGTTCTGCTCAATGTAGTTTCTGAGGTTCGTCTGCAGCATGCTGGCTTCGTCGATGTCACTCGGGTCAATCCAGATCGACCAGAGCGGGAACAAGTCCTTCGGTTCATGGCCCTCATACAGCAGCGTAGCATCATAGAGTCTGCGTTCATATCCGTTGGAAGCATAGATATCTGTTCCCTGGACAAAAGTATCGCGGTATTCCTTCGGCATATAGAAGTGGCCCATTCCGCTCCAGCCCGCATTGCGCGGCGCTTCGCCTTCTGCCATCGGAATCTGCTTGATCACCGGCTTCGAATCCTTGCCGAGCGCCACATCGCCTTCACCCGGATCGGTCCAGTCAATGCCCTTCATGCCGCTGGCCGAATTGGTCTGGCCTTCCGGTGTGAACATGTAGTCCACCATTTTGATTAAGGCGATTTGTGCTTCTTCACTCGCTTTGTTGGTAATGACAAACTTGGCTCCCGGCGATACACCGCCCGCATCATGGGTGGCGAACGAGACTCCGGAAGGACCGGTAAGCGGAGCAAGCGGGTTGTAATGCGCTGAACGCGTGTTGCCCGGGTCAATGTTGATGAAGATGGCAGGGTGCATGCCCGCACCGGCGCCAAGAATTTCCGCATCGGCATTCTCGCCGATTTTCTTGAAGGCTTCAGCATTCTGGGTGAAGGCCCCCGGATCAATCAGCCCTGCATCGAACAGGGACTTGATATAGGTCAGGCCCTCTTTCCATTCCGGCTTGATGGCTGCCGATTCGACCTTGCCGTCCGGCGTCAGGTTGAGATAATTGCGGTCATCGTCATAGACGAAGCTGTTCATCAGATAAGGAATAATCCGTACGCCGAAATCTTCGGTGGAACCGCTGAGCGGCACTTCATCCGCTTTACCGTTGCCGTTCGGGTCCTGTGTCTTGAAGGCTTCCAGCATCTGCTTGAACTCTTCGGTAGTTTTCGGTGCTTCCAGATTCAGCTTTTTGAGCCATTCGGTGTTGATCCACATCTTGTTCGGATAAGAGCAGTGGAAGCATTCCGTGTAAGCCCCCAGCCCGTAAATATTGCCGTCCGGCGCTGTGTTCAGCGTCTTCAGCGCAGGTGTCTTTTCCATCGCTGCCTTAATGTTCGGTGCGTACTTGTCAATCAGATCATTCAGCGGCACAAGAACACCCTGCTGGCCGTATTTCAGCACATCGCCCTGCGAGAATTCATCAATATAAGCGGTGAGCAGATACGCATCAGGATAGTCGCCGCTGGCCAGCGAGATCTGCCGTTTCTCTTTAGCTCCGTCAGACGGATTAATCTGCCAGTCGAACTTGATGTTGAATTTGTCCTGAAGGAAGGTGGTGAATTTATTGGTTGGAATATCAATGCCCGATTCCTGGACGGCGAAGACGCTGACCTCAACAGGTGCTGTTGCCGCAGCTGTATTTCCGCCTGCATTACCACTGGTGGCCCGGGCGCCCGAAGGACTGTTTGTATTTTTGCCCGAGCATCCGCTGATCACAACTGTAAGTACCGTTACCAGCATTAACAGACTAATAAGACTTTTCTTCAAAATGAATCACTCCCTTTTTTTGAGTTGAACAGGGTGGATATTTCTTGCTGCCGGCAGATAGCCTCACCCCCTTTGCAGGTGCACATGCCAGGCCTCAGCCCTTAACGGACCCGACCAGCATCCCTTGAACGAAATAACGCTGGACAAAAGGATAGATTACCAGCACCGGCAGCGTAGCCACAACAATCAGCGCATATTTCAGAAGCTCCGCCATCTGCTGCCGTTCCACCATCGCCATCGCATCCATCGCTCCGGAGCTGTTGTTCTGGATAATGATACTGCGCAGCACCAGCTGAAGCGGGAACAGATCCGCCGTCTTCAGATAGATCAGTGCGTCGAAATAGGAGTTCCACTGGCCGACGGCGTACATCAGTACCAGTACCGCGAGAATGGGCTTGGATAACGGAAGCACTACGCTGCGGATGAACCGCATGTCACTGCAGCCGTCAATCTCACTGGCTTCAAGCAGCTCCTCGGGAATTGAGGCTTGAAAAAAGGAACGGGCGATAATGACCTGCCACACCCAGATGGCATTCGGAATGAGAAGCGCCCAGCGGGTATCAATCAGATGCATCTGCCGGACCACCATATAGGTGGGGATCAGCCCGCCGCTGAAGATCATCGTGAACGTAATTACCATCATTAACACATTCCGTCCAAAAAACGCTTTGCGCGACAAAGGATAAGCAATCATAACCGTCAGAGTGACGCTGATCAGTGTGCCGGCCGCCGTATAAAAAATCGAATTGGCATAGCCGGAAACAATCTCATGCGTGCTGAACAGTACCTTGAATGCCTTGAAGGAAATATCGACGGGCCAGAGCCACACACGCCCTGAGGTTACAGCCGCCGGACTGCTGATGGAGCTGCTGATAATGAAGATAAGCGGATACAGCACGGCTATCACCACAAGGATGAGCACCGTATAGACCACAGTGAGGAAAATCCGGTCACCGGTGGATTCTTTGATTTTTTGGGAAACTGCTGCCGAAGCGGCCATACGAGCACTCCTTTCCTACCAGATGCTGTTGTTGGTGATTCGTTTGGCCAAGCCGTTAACCGTAAGCAGCAGGACCAGATTAATCAGGGAATTGAATAAACCGACTGCGGTGGCGAAGCTGTAATTGGCATTCAGCAGGCCGATCCGGTACACATACGTAGCGATGATCTCGGAATTGACGATATTCAGCGGATTCTGCAGCAGATATACCTTTTCGAAACCGATCGCCATCACGTTGCCCACATTCAGGATAAGGATAATCACGATCGTCGGGACGATGCCCGGAAGGTCGATGTGGCGGATTTTCTGGAACCTTGAAGCTCCGTCCACCTTGGCGGCCTCGTAGAGCGTAGGGTCAATACCGGCCAGGGCGGCCAGATAGATAACGGCGCTATAGCCTGCGGTCTGCCAAATATCGGACCAGACATAAATCGAGCGGAACATGCCGGGCTCCCCGAGGAAATTCACCGACTCCAGCCCGAAGAAATTCAGGGCAATATTGGCGAAGCCGAGGCGCGGAGCGAGAAACAGCATAATAATCGATACCATGACCACCGTCGAGATAAAATAAGGTGCGAAGGAGACCAGCTGGACAAACCGTTTGAATCGTCCGCCGCGGATTTCGTTGATCATCAGTGCCAGCAGGATTGGAATCGGGAACCCCGCCAGCAGCAGGAAGCCGCTCAGCAGAATGGTATTCTTCACCAGCGTCCAGAACATCGGATTCTCGAAAAAGAGTTCAAAGTTCCTGAAGCCTACCCATGGACTGCCCCATATGCCTTTGATGACGTTATAATCCTTGAACGCCAGAACCGCATTCGCCATCGGATAATACTTGAAGATCAGAAAAAACAGCAAAGGTGGAATGACCAGCAGATGGAGCTGCCAGTGCTTCAGCATGCTTTTTCCGGCGTTTGACAGCCAGCTCTGGCCTTTGCTCCGGGGCGCCGGCTTATTGTTTAATATCAGATTCTTCTCCAGATTAATCCCCCCTAAAGTTGTGCCAGCGTTTACTGCGTTGGAGTGCTTCATGATTGTACTTCGTGTAAAACTTGCTTCGGGAGCGTGTGATTGGTTTCCATGCTTCGTTGGTTCATTTTGCGTAAACTTGCTGCGGAAGCAGGTGTTTAGTCTTGCCAGCTAAATTGTGTGATAGCGCTTTCTCCACGACTCGATCATAAGGTCCGGCGGCGGGTCTTGAACAGGTACATTTCCGTATTTTGCGTACAGTTCACCCGGATTCCAGGGTCCATTGCATGCGCTTACATCCCGTATTCCAATTATCCCCTGTCCTAATCAGGGGCACTTCTGCCCCTCATTTCCTCGTCCCGCTCATTTTTGGCGCATTCAGGGGCACTTCTGCTCCTCGTCTCCTCCTCCGAACGTATTCAAAGGGATTTATCCCTCTCATTTTCCCCAACCAGACCACTTTCCGCCCTATTTCCGGCTAACTCAACTTGGGACTAATTTAAAATGAGGAAATTTGTTTTATCAACAGTTATCTGAATGGTGCTCTTTTCTAAACGATGTACTTTACCAGAAATAAAAAACGGCCGCCCTGTCCGTACCATGGACAACTGCAGCCGCTTAAGCATGTGAAATCAGTTCTATTCGTTATGTGATTGTCGGTAGGTGCTCGGCGAAATGCCCGTCAACCGCTTGAATGCCCGCCGGAAAGAATGCGAGCTGTTGTAGCCGACTCTGGCCGCGATCTCATCCACCGTGTACCGGCTTTCTCTCAGCAGGATGGCCGCCTCATCCATCCGCACCTTAATCAGGTGATCCGAATAATTCACCCCCGTCACTTCCTTGAACAGCTGCGAGATATATTTCTCAGGCCGCTCCACATGCTCGGCGACGCGGTACAGGGTGAGCTCGGTATCGGCGTACATCTCCGCGGTATACTTGTACATCTGCTTGATGATCTGGGTGTGCGCATCCTTCTTTTTGTTGGTGATGAATCCGCACAGCTCTCCGGTCAGCTCAAGGAATTCCGCCTGAATACTCTCCAGCGGCGCCGAGGTGTCAATGTCGATAATCTGCCGTTTGGCGCTCTCCCCGAGCGGGGACTCCATGAATATTTTTTGATCCAGCAGCTTGAGGAAGGTGCCTTTCATCTCTCCGACCAGCTGATGCTTCATTTCCATCGACAGCTCGCGGGGTCCCAGATTCTGTGCAAAAGTAGCATCCATAATCCGCCCTGCCTCGGCCAGCTCACCGGCGCGGATCGTGCTGATCAGGCGCTGCTCGGTCTCCAGCGGATAATAGTAGGTCGTATTCTCAATCTGCACCTCCTGATGGCGCATGACCCCTTTACGGTTCGTATAGACGGCGTATTCCAGCGCTTGTCTGGCCTGCTCGAACGACTGGCTAACCTCAGTAACCGACGAGAAATACTCCCCGAAGCCGCCCTGCACCGAAATGCGGTATTCCTCAAACACCCGCTGGACCCACTGATCCATCAGGCGTTCCATCCCGCCTTCATTGCCGGCCGGGCCACCGTCAGCAGTGCTTGAGAAGAACAGGATGACTATTTTGTCCGAGCCCATATCTGTCATCGGGAGCGGACCCGCCAGCTCGGCAAATGTCTGCTTCAGCAGGATCCGGGCCGCATTCAGCTCATTCAGGATTTCAACGCTGTCCATACCGGTATACCCTTTGATCTGCAGAATCCCCGCATATCCGGTTCCTTCACCCAGTCCGATATCAGCCTGCTCGGCTGCCGAGACAATCTCTTCCCTGGATTCGAATTCCCCGGCAATCAGCCGTTTGAGGAAAGCATCCCGGACCAGCGGCAGCTGGCGGTTCAGCTCGGTCTCCAGCAGCTTGTTCTTGGTGATCATATCGGCGATATTCCCGCTCAGGAAGTCGAATTCATTGCGCTCCGGGCTATCCTCCTTGCCGAACTGCTCCTTCATCACAGCCAGCAGCCGGTTAATCGGCATACTGTTTCTGTAGGCAAGCACCAGCCCGGCCAGCAGGCCGAGGAACAGGGCTCCGGCTGTAATCAGCCAGGTCATATGCTTAATCTTATTGGCGTTCTCCATCAGCACACTGCGGGGAATCCCCGCCTGGTACACCCAGCCATTCGTGCCAGAGCGGGTCGTTATGACGAGATCATCCCTGTAGAACTGGCTTACCTTATTCGCGTCAAAAAAAGAATCGGCAGCCAGCTTATCTATATAGGCATTGTCTTGCCCCTGCAGCACTATGGTATTGCCGTCCGCATCGCTGATATGCACCCAGCCGCCATCACGCTCGGTCAGCCCGGACAGCAGACTGGCGATGATCTTCTCGTCAATATTAACCACTACGACAGCCGGAGAAGAATTGTTGAAGCTGTCCAGCGGCAGCGACTGCATGTAAGTAATCACCGACGTTGACGTACCTTTACTTACGTATGCGCTCAGCGGTTTAATCTCACTCCGGTGCGTGCGGTCCAGAATCTCCTTTTTCCATTCCGCAAGCGGGAGATCCTTGTAGTGGTATATCTCGTAGTAATGATCCGGGCGGTAGGAGGAGCCGGCAGTGAGCACCAGATCATAATTGGCCAGATAAATATAATAATCCTGCAGAAAATCATTCGTCTGTCCGAAGGTCAGGACATTGCGCATGGCTCTCCAGATCCCGAACACATTCGTTTCCCTGCCTTGTTCATTCATCAGAACATTCAGCTCCTGATTAATGGCCAGCTGCCGGGTAAGTCCTTCAACCTCAGCCATGCGGCGCTCCAGAATCTCCTGGCTTTTCTCCAGCTGGGTTACGCTGTTCTCAATTGAAATGGACTGGGTTACAGATATTGAGGTTTGGTACGACATATAGCCCCCAATGCTGGGAATAATTAAAATGACCAGATAGGAGATCAGAAATCTGCGGAACACCTTGGAGTACTTGGGCATGGAAAGATTCTCCCCTCTATTGGTAGCGCTATCATAATATTAGCTTAAAACAAATTGCCGTCCAGTCAAGCTTTACTCCTGCACCCTCCGCGCGGCGGCCATCGGGAATTTAATAAAAAGCAGCGATGCAAGCCGGCATCACTGCTTTTTATTAGTAATTCCGATTTCGCTGCAAACCACTGCCACCCGGCGCGAGATTCGCGAGCGGCAGTGCAAGCGGGATGATTAACATGAGTCAGATGTTAGAAATCAAGGAATCAGGAGCCGCTGAACTGCTCACCGCCTCCGTCTGCAGGCTTCCAGTCATGATTCACTGAAGCCTCCATGATGTCCGCATAAGCCCAGTGGGTGAGTGGAACATCCCGCCACGGGGTAACTGCAATACCATGCAGCGGGCCCCTGCCGGTAAGTCTATTAATCACCGTAACCGCCTCTGCCCGCGATAGAGGATTACCGGGCTTGAAGCTGCCGTCGCTGTAGCCGCTCAGCACTCCGGCACCTTGCGCCTTCAGAACGGCTGCCGCCGCCCATTGTCCGGCAATATCCGGGAATCCGCGGCCTGCGGCCGTGTCTGCCGGAATCAGTATGGATGCCAGACTCGCCAGCTCGGCGCGGGTAATGAGCTGCGCCGGTTTGAAGCTACCATCGCTATAGCCAGTCATCATCCCGGCTTCGGCCACAGCAGATATTGCCGCCGCTGCCCAGTAATCTGCGCTTACATCACTGAACGATACCGTTGCTCCGCCCGCCTTCGGTGAGAGGGCAGCGAACAACAGCGACGCCATCTCGGCGCGGGTAATCTTCTGGTTCGGCTTAAACAAGCCGTCCGGGTATCCTTTGGCATATGCGGAATGATGTTCCTCTGCAATGCCCGGCGTAGATGTCGGCGATGGTGCTACAGTTACTGTAGGCGAAGCGGTTGCTGCCGGAGCCGGATTCCCTCCGCTTTGCGGCGTGGCTGTAGCTCCCGGCGTTGCACTTGGATCTGGTGTTGCACTTGGAGCCGGTGTTGCACTTGGAGCCGGTGTTGCCGTCGGCTCTTCACCCGGACCGTCATCAGCGGCCGGCAGGGTGATTCTTAATTGATCGGCCAGCATAAGACTGCCTGATTTCTTCACTGCCTTCAATACATGCGGGCTCGCTTCCAGCCCGGTAATCACGGCAATACTCTGCAGGATCTGCCGGTTCGCGCTATAGGCGCTGGCTGTCTGCCGCAGTTCGCCGTCCACGTACAGTTCAATGTCTCCCAGTTCCGGGCCAGTCGGCCCTACCAGCGAAATCCCGCTACCCTTGAAGGCATATTCGACATAATCACCATCACTCTCCGTGTAATGCACATCATTCTGATAATCACCGCTGAATTCAAAGGTCAGCGTAAGTGTACCAGCCGGCTGAGCGGCCAGATAGGACTTCGCGAGCGTGACAGTACTGCCGGAGAGCGTATAATCCGTACCCTCCACCAACGTGTAAGACCCTTGGCGGATACTCCCGAACAGTCCAGGCTGCCGGAGCAGCGTCACATCTATATCGGCCTGGGCCGCAGCTGCCTTGTCGAAGACAGCTTCCACAGGATTAACGAGGTCGGGAATTTCCACCTTCAGCATATCCAGCAGCATGAACCGGCCCGACTTCTTCACTCCCCGGAGCGTATGAATGCCTTCCGGAAGACCCGAAATGCTGTACAGATTCTGCTGGGCCAGCCGCCCGTTACGGTACGCGCTTACCGTTTCCTTAAATTCTCCGTCGATATAGATATCCATATCTCCCTGCGAGCTGTCTACTTCGGTATATAGACTGATCCCTGTCCCGTTGAAGGCGTACTCGAAGGAATCGCCGTTAAGCTCGGTGTACTGCACATCATCCTTGTAATCCCCCATGTTTCTTCCTGTACTGCGCGACCAGGAGCCATTATAGGTGATTCCCGGATCATCATTGTTGATCTGTTCATAACGTACAGTAGAGGAGCCTGTTATCTGGACAGTAAACAGCTCGCTGCTTCCTCCGTCGAAGCTGAGTGTCAGTTCTGTCCGGCCGGATGGCTGGTTGAACAGATACTCTTTTTTCAGGATGACTGTGCTGCCGTCAGCGGTGTAATCTGTGCCAGGCAGCAGGGCAACGCCATTATTCGTGATTGCCAGCAGCGAGTCGCTGCCGGCTGCCAGTGCAAGCTCCAGATCCGCCTGGCTGCCGGGGGTCTTGTCGAAGCTGCCTGCCAGCGGCTGGACCAGCTGGCCTGCCGTAATCCGCAGCGCATCGAGCAGCATATATTGGCCGGAGTCCTTGACCACCTTCAGGGTATGCTCACCCTCCGCCAGCCCCGAAGCGCTATATACGATCTGCTGGGCTTCCTTATCCCCGGACGTATACGTGCTCACCCGGTCCGGAATTGCGGCATCGTCCAGATACACCAGCATATCGCCTTGCGCCGGGTCCTTCTCCGTCAGCAGCTCAATTCCTGTACCGCTGAAGGTATACTGGAAATAGTCGCCGTTCTGCTCCGTATAGTGCACATCCGCCCTGTGGTCTCCGGCAGATCTGCCGGTCGAAGCTGACCAGGAGCCGCTGTAGGAAATAGCCGGATTGCTGTCGTTGATATAGACTGAACGGGTAACCGAAGCTCCGCCGCCAGTCCCCGGACCACCCGGGTCTGTTCCGCCGCCGCCCTGTTGTCCGCCTTCTCCCGGCTCTCCTTCACCTGGAGCCGGGGAGGAATCCGTGATGCTGATATTTATATCCTGGCTGCCGGGGACCTGCTCCTTCCCGCCGTTTCGCTGCCAGGAGCCGGTATAACGCATTCCGGTATCATCATCATTAACAATCGAGGTGCCTTCCTTGGCGGTCACCTTGAACATCCGCGAAGCATGCGGTTCAAGCGCACCTGCGCTGTAGCCGTCCCCGAAGGTTCCAAGCTCGGTGTGGCTCCACAGATCGCGGACAGAAGCGGGGCCTTCGAGTCCGATATCGCTCCACTTCACATCCACTGCCGCACTGCGGCTGCCGAGATTGAACAGGGCCACATTATAGGTACCGTCGCCGTTATTCGCGTACCAGACCTGCTGTTTAGTATCCATCGACACCGGATGGGCCGGACGCCCGGACTGGTTGACGGCAATGACCTCGTCATTCGTCAGCAGCTGCAGGCCATAGTCGTCAAGCCGGGTCATGTCGTTGCCGATATAGAGCTGCGCCGCAGATACGGCCCAGAAGGTCATGGCTGTCTGCCGTTCATCCTTGGTCAGACCGTCCATTGCCCCGTTTCCGACATTCAGCGAATCGAAGTCATTCCACCCGCCGGGACCGGCATCCCGCCACCATACGGCAGCATCCGGGAACAGCCGGGCGATATTGGCCCACTGGGTGAGACCTACATTACTGTCGTAAGCTTCCACATCCCACTGAATCCGCCAGCCATTGGCGTATTTCTTCCAGAAGTCCACATAGTTATGATCGAGCGCCCAGGAGAGCTCGAACCAGATGTCATGCCGGGCCAAGGCCTTGGACCAGGCTTCCACATCGCCGCGTGCATCAAGGCTCAGATTGTTGATTCCCGACCCTGGAGTCACGCTGTCAAATTTGACGAAGTCAATCCCCCATTCGCCCAGCATATCGGCGATGGAATCAATATACTTTTGCGCGCAGGGGTTGCTGAAATCGATCTTGTAGCTGTAGGCATTCCAGGCATCCACGATCTTGAGCGGCTGCACGGCAATGTCCTGCATCCGGCATTCACCGGCAGTTCCGTAGATTTCCAGATTCTGATTATAGGCATCGATGGACAAGCCAGGGATCAGGTAGATTCCGATCTTCTGCCCGTTGTTGTGGACATAGTCGATGACCTCCTGGAACCCGTTCGGGTAACGCTCAGTACTTGGAATAGGCCTGCCGTACTCATCCATACTTCCGTTCCAGCCTGCGTCAATATTAATATACTCATAGCCGTGCGACTGCAGCTTCTCATGCATGGCATCCGACTGCTTCTTGATGCTCTCCGCCGATATCCAGTTTCCTGAAGGCTCATACACTTGCATACTGAAGCTGCTCCAGCCCATATAAGGCTTCTGTGCCCGCTCCTTGCCGGCTGCCTCCGCCACATTCTGCCTGGTTCCCGCAAGTCCGGTTTGCGCTGCCGTCATGATCAGCATCAGCAGGCACAAGCCGATTTTCTTACCCAAAGACTTCAAATATCCCAGCTCCCCTCGGCAATTTATAAAGCGCTTTCTATTCCTGCCGCAACTTGCTCATTGCATGCTTATTGCATGCGCACTGCTTGCTCATGATGGGACGGCAATGAATGGCAGCGCTTTCCATACGAGTTGATCATAGGGGGTTTCCGCTCTCCTTGGATAGGTACATCTGCGGTACTTGGCGTACAGTTGCCCTTGTTCAGGGGGGACAAAGCTCAGGCGGGCATCCAGATTTCCTGCAGTCTTGCCCTTCCTGATCCGGCGGGTGAATGCGGAATCCTCTTTCATTCCACGTCAAAAAAACCGCGCAAACCACATCATGTATGGTCTTCACGGTTCATTAGACTATCCATATAAGCCGCTGCTCAGAGTGGCGATCACATCAAACCCCTGATATCCTGCACATAATACAACATTTCGCTCATTATTTCGGCCATAATTCAAAATTGTTGCAGAAAAGGCAGCATTTCCTTAACTCCCAGCGGATATGCGGAATAATTCTTGTATTTCCTGCAACAATCCTCCGCAACACCAAGGTAACTGGGCTTCAAAATTGTAAAACGTACAACATTTTGCCTGTAGAGCATGGATTTAAAACTCTCTCCATTCTGTCAGCATCAAATCAGCTATGAGGAATTGAAATTGAAAGATCCCGCTAATCCACTGACGCATTCCCCATCACCCGCGGCCGCACCTCGTTCACGGCTTCCATCAGGCGTCCGCAGGTGGAGATCAGCTGATCAATCTCCTCACGGCCTACCTTATCGATAATCTCGGCCAGCACATCCGAATAACGGTCCATTATGCTGCCGAATACCGCCTGGCCTTTGGCCGTCAGGCAGATATAGATGACCCGGCGGTCTGTTTCGGACATCACGCGTTCTATATAGCCTTTCTCTTCCAGCGTACTGACCATTTGTGAGGCTGTAGGCCGGCTGACCTGCAGCAGTTCGCTTAATCTGGAGACCATCAGGCCGGGACACGGACCTCCCCGTTCCTGTTCATCCGCCTCCTGTTTCTTCATCGCTGCATGAATGACAAACATCGTTACAAATTCTCCATGCGGTACAGAGTCATTGCTCTGCTGCTGACGGGGGGTTAGGCGTTTTATATTTTCCAGTGTGATAAGCAGCTGCTTTTCCTGGCTATCCTGGATATTCATGAGACACCTCCGTTATACATAATAGATTACCTACCTAACATGTGAAAATCAATACAAAGCGCTGATCTCCGCTGATAAAAATAATTTTATTGTGATGTTTCAGATTGTTGTGTATTATACATAAAAGGTAGTTTGGCTACCTAATTAGAATATCATATCATGCCAAACTATAATACGCACAGGATTAAAGGAGAGTATCTGCTATGGAGCATCTCACGCAAAAAAAGAAAGTGACCATTATGATCGCCTTAATGGCGGCGATGTTCTTCGCGGCGATCAATCAGACGATTGTCGGCACCGCGATGCCCCGGATTATTGCTATCCTGGGCGGAATTGAGCATTATACCTGGGTTATTACCATCTATATGCTGACCTCCACCATTGCCACGGTGCTGGTCGGTAAGTTATCCGATATCTACGGCCGCAAGCCCTTCCTGCTCGCCGGGATTGTTATTTTCATCATCGGGGCCTTCCTGTCCGGCTTGTCTGACAACATCTATCAGATGATTACCTACCGCGGGATACAGGGCGTCGGCGGCGGGATACTGATGTCAGCCACCGTCACTGCCGTAGGCGACCTGTTCGCTCCCCGGGAAAGGGCCAAGTGGACGGGAATTATGATGGCCATGTTCGGATTCTCCAGCGTAATCGGCCCGACCCTCGGCGGATTCATGGTCGATCACATGGATTGGCGCTGGATCTTCTGGATCTTCCTGCCGCTCGGTATTGTAGCGTTCATCATGATTTGGAGAATGTTCCCCAAAGGAACACGCGCCGCATCCGAAACGATTGACTATCCGGGCTCCATCTTCCTGTCCCTCAGCATCGTTGCCCTGCTGCTCGGCTTTTCCTGGGCCGGCACCAAATATGCCTGGAGTTCACCGGAAATTCTCGGACTGTTCGCGGCAGCCATTGCCGGTGCAGTCATTCTGATATTGATCGAGCGCAAAGCCAAAAGCCCGGTGCTGCCGCTCTCCCTGTTCAAGAATTCGATTGTCACCATCTCGATGATTATCGGCTTCCTGATGAATGCGGGCATGATGGGTGCCATGATCTATCTGCCGTTCTTCGTCCAGGGGGTAGAAGGCGTGTCCCCGACCAATTCCGGCTTCATCAACATGCCGATGTCGCTGATGATGATTGTGCTCAGCACACTGGCCGGACGCTGGATCTCTAAGTCCGGTAAATACAAGCGCTACGCCATGATCGGCATGCCGTTTATGGTTGCCGCCATGATTATGATGGCCTTCATGAACAGCATCATCATGGCTGTAGCCAGCATGATTGTGTTCGGGATCGGCCTCGGGCTGGCGATGCCGGTATTCACGCTGACCGTGCAGAACGCCGTGGCTCCGCAGATGCTGGGCGTAGCTACAGCTACCACCACTCTTTTCCGTAACCTTGGCGGTACTATCGGGATTGCCGTTATGGGTACCGTGATGAACACATCTCTTACACATAAGCTGGAATCTGCGGTGGCCTCCGGCAAAGGTCCCGACCTGTCCAAGCTTGATCCGGAAGCCGCGGGGCAGCTTACAGCCTTCATGAATCCGCAGCTGCTGCTCGACCAGCCCAAGCTGAAAGAGCTGCATACAACGCTGCCGGAGCAGATCCGGCCGCTCTTCAATCAATTGATTGAGATGCTGCGCGGGGCGCTGAGCGACTCCCTGACGGTAGTGTTCCTGAGTGGTACTGCGCTGCTCGTGATAGCAGCCGTGCTTGTTCTGTTCCTGAAGGAGATTCCGCTGCGTTCCAGCGAATCCAAGACAGAGACTGCTGCAGAGGAAGCCGGTACGGCGGGCAAGCTGCGGAAGGAAACTGCGCCGGCAGGGCATTAACAGATTCGCAAATTATTCCTTATAAATAGCAAAGAGATGTCCCGTAACAGCTGCAGCTGCGGGACATCTCTTTGCTATACTCTGCGATCAGAAGTCATTCTGCTGGCTGTTCAGCTGCTCGAAATATTCGTATACCCCGTTCAGCAGCTCGCTTAAGGTTTCGCTTCGTTCTTTGCCGAGATGGTCAATCATCCCCTGAAAGGTCTCCCGGGATTTCGCCACCGCCATATCCGCAAGATGCGCACCCTTGTCCGTTAGCGTAATGTCGCTGATTCTGCGGTCCTGGCTATCCGGTGTGCGGACAGCGTACCCTTGGGCAATCAGGCTGTTCACCATCTGCGTGACTGTCGGAGAAGTCACTTTGAGAAGCTTGCTGATATCGGAAACCGTCCGCCCCTTGTTGCCTTCCTGCTCCATGCCCTTCTTGATCGAGACCAGCACACGGATTTCACTCGGCTTCAGTCCCCATAACGTCGTCTTGCGCCAATTCATCCGGGCAAACTGCTGAAAAGCCTCTATTAAGTCATCGATATGTTCATATTTGTCTTCGTTCATCGGTACACCCCATAAGCTTTATTAACTTAAGTATAGCCCAAAATAGCCCAAACCCTCCACTCAAGAAACGGATCTGCCCTGTTTAATCCTCTTCCAGGAAAGTCGCATTGAATTTCCGCAGCAGCTCCCCGAAGGAATCCCCCTCTTCATCCGACCAGTTCGCCAGCAGCTTGCCCATAATTTCCTGCCGCACCTGCCGGTTCTCATCCAGGATCTCTTCGCCAAGCTCCGTAATTTGCAGTGTATAGGCCCGTCCGTCCACAGGGTCCGGTACACGGATGATATAACCCTTGTTCTCCAGTGCAGCTGCCTGCCTGCTGACGGTGGAGATATCCAGCTGGAATTCATCGGAGAGCACCTTCACTCCGGCAGTTCCGTTATTAAAAGCAATCTGATGCAGCAGCAGGTAGGCCGCCCGGTCGAGATTGCCGATTTTTTTGTACGTGGTAAGTGAAGTCAGACGGCGGACAAGAACCGCCATTTCCAGCTCTATCGTCTCTATTGAACGTTTCTCCATGCAGTTCCATCCTCTTCTCTTTCTTCATTGACATCGTTCACTCCACTTGTATAATACAAGTATATACTTTCATTATGCAACTTATTTGTGCATGAGATACTTTTCAGGGGGAACCGCTATGAAAGCCCATGAATTTATGATCCGCCAGGTCTACAAGGTCAAGCAGGAAGACACTGTACGGACTTTTATCGAGAAATGCATCACCCACCGGATCAGCGGCATGCCTGTAGTCAATGACCGGAACGAGATTGTCGCTTATCTGAGCGACGGAGATATTATGCGCTATATCGGCAGGCATGAGGATCTGATTGTGGATTCCTTTTTCCAGATCAATGTATTCGTCGGGGATAACGATGAGTTCGAAGAACGGACACGCAAGCTGCTCAATCTGAACGTCATGGCCATCGCCAAGAAGAAAGTGGTCACTGTGCACTACGAAGAGGACATTGAACAGATCGCCACCATTCTCGGCAAAAAGCAGATCAAAAAAGTCCCCGTTGAACGAAACCGTGTGCTGGTCGGCATCATCAGCCGCGGCGATGTCATCCGCCATTCCTTCAAGGCTCTCCTCTAGCCTGCTGTTGTGTTCTGCTATGCAAGCTGCCTTACCGGACTGTTGCCGGCGCCGCGTCTATTGCGGCTCCCGGCCGCACAGCCCATAGAAGAAGATATGGATTAACTCCTCCAGAAACGCATCCTTATCCTCATGTCCTGCCAGGCTGCCCAGCATCTCTCCCGAGCTCCTAATATACAACTGTATGGTTAGCAGAACCGCCTTCACTGACACTTTATCCGAAATTTCTCCCCGGGCTTTGCCTTCTTCCACCATCTGTACCATCAGCGGTACAATTTGCTCTTCATATTGCCGCTGAATATATACGTACATCTCCTGATCATCCACCATAATCTCCTTGATTGACGCCGGCGGTAAGCTGGAATACGTCTCCTTCTCCTTAAAAAGGCTATAGGCAATCAGTTCCTTGAGCGATTTCTGCCGCTGCATTTCTTCCCGGAACTCATCAATGGCCTGCTGGATAAAATCCTTGAAAGACTCGCTGATCAGCGCTTCCTTGCTGCCGAAATAATTGTAAATCGTCACCTGTGACACTCCGGCTTCCCGGGCAATGTCCGCAATTCTCAGCCGCTTCGGCTCCCAGGTATTCAGCATGGAGATCGTTGTCTTCATGATTTTGCCCTTGATTAGCGCCGCCCGCTTCTCAAAACCGTTCATTTCTTC
This sequence comes from Paenibacillus borealis, assembly GCF_000758665.1. NCBI lineage: Bacteria > Bacillati > Bacillota > Bacilli > Caryophanales > Paenibacillaceae > Paenibacillus > Paenibacillus borealis. Next base: position 2,178,216 of record NZ_CP009285.1, on the reverse strand, counting down.
ACCCTACCTTGATGTTGTAGCCGGGCTGTATCCCTACCCGAAAAAATAATGAAATATATCAATATTTTCATTTCATAATTATATTGACTTAGGCGTAGCCTGGGACTATTATAACATCTGAAATATCCATTCAATACTATTTCATTATTTTCTGTCGGGGGTGGCAGCATGCTGCAAGTGGAAGGTTTAACGAAACAATTTTCAAACGGCAAGGGGATTCGCGATGTCTCATTTACCGTGAATAAAGGTGAGGTATTCGGGTTCCTCGGCCCCAACGGCGCCGGCAAATCCACAACGATCCGGCATATTATGGGCTTCATGCGCCCAGACCGCGGCTCGGTAACTATCAATGGCCTGGATGCCTGGAAGGGACAGGGCCAGGTGCAGCGCCATACCGGTTATCTGCCGGGCGAGATCAGCTTCATCGACGGCATGACCGGAGCAAGCTTCCTGCAGTTCATGGCCTCCATGCAGGGCGTGAAGGACACAGCCAAACGGGAGATGCTGATCCGGCGCCTCCAGTTTGATGCGGCCACCCCGATCCGCAAGATGTCCAAGGGCATGAAGCAGAAGGTCGGTATTGTCGCCGCCTTCATGCACAGCCCCGAAGTTATTATTCTCGATGAGCCCACCTCCGGCCTGGACCCGCTGATGCAGAAGATCTTCATAGAGCTGGTGCTGGAGGAAAAAGCAGCCGGAACCACCTTCCTGATGTCTTCACACAGCTTTCAGGAAATTGAACGGACCTGCGACCGCGCAGCGATTATCAAAGACGGCAGCATCGTGGCCGTGAAGAATATTCATGAGCTGCAATCTATGCAGCGCAAGCTGTTTGAAGTCATATTCGAGACACCGGAAGACGCATTGCGGTTCGCCGCCTCCGGTCTGATCGTAGATTCTATAGCAGGTAACCGGGTGAGAATTGCTGTTCAAGGCAATTATAATCAGTTCACCGCCGAGCTTGCGAACTATCCGGTCCGCAGCATGGATATCTCTACCCAGAACCTTGAGGATATCTTCATGAACTATTACGACCGGGAGGCGAAGGTGCAATGAATCTGGCCTTATATAAGGAAATGATGCGCGTCAACCTGCGGGGAATTATGAATTATGCCGGGGGTTCGGCTTTTTATATTCTGTTCATGATCTGGCTCTACCCTGGGCTGGCAGATAACACGAAGGCGCTGAACGACCTGGTGCAGGCGATGCCGGAAGGCGTAGGCAAGGCCTTCGGGCTGAATAACGGCTTCTCAAGTGCGGAGGGCTTCATCTCGGGCGAATATTACGGGCTGATTCTCGTATTGATTCTGGCTATAGTATGCGTACAGATGTCTACGCAGCTGGTGGCCAAACTTGTAGACCGCGGCTCGATGGCCTACCTGCTGGCCACACCGACAACACGGAGCAAGGTGGCCTTCACCCAGGCGATGGTGCTGGTTACCTCCTTGTTCATGATTATGGCTGTAACCACACTGTCCGGCTTCGCAGGCAAAGCCTGGTTCCTCGGCAGCGATTACGAGTTCGGAATTGCCAGGTTCAGCCAGCTTAACCTGGTGGCTTTTCTGCTATTCTTCGCCATCGGCGGATTCTGCTTCCTCGTTTCCTGTGCCTGCAATGACGAGAAGAAGGCGCTCGGGATCTCCGGGGCGGTCACTTTCGGGTTCTTCACCCTCGATATTCTCGGCAAAATCAGTGATAAGCTCGATGTGCTGCGCTTCTTCACCCTCTTCAGCTTCTACCGCCCCGGCGAGATTGTCCAGGGAACTGCGGCCTGGGCAGAGGTCTCCATCTGGCTGCTGCTGATTGGGCTGGCCTGCTTCACGATCGGCATCCAGCTGTTCAGACGGCGGGATTTACCGCTATAACCGGTTGGAACCCTGCAAGTCTATTCTCTCCTTGGGATAGTTGCGGCACCCTGCTTTTTGTGTCATTGTAAAAGCAGGTTTAGTCTATTCATCAGGTTTAGTATATTCATAAGGAGAGAACCGTCTTTGCTGCTTATTCATGAACTTATCGCCAATCCCAAAGCCAGGGAAATCTATTTCACCGTAAGGAAACACGGCACCGTCTCCAAACAAAGTCTGCTGGACGAAAGCGGACTGACCATAAGCACGTTAACACGCATTCTGGATGAGCTGCTGTCCCTGGAGCTGCTGGTTGAAGTCGGCTTCGGTGAATCTACCGGAGGCCGCCGCCCCACACTCTATGAGACCAATCCTTCCTACGCCTATCTGTTGGGGCTGGAAATCTCCCGTACCCATGCCAAGCTAGTGCTGACGGACTTTCATCTGCAGCTGTTGGGCGAATATACCTGGAACATGGATGCCGTTCTTACCCCGGAGCTCCTGATGGAATCCCTCCATGATCAAGTACAGCAGATGCTTGCCGCAGCTTCCATTGACCTTAGCCGGGTGGCTGGACTTGGCATCGGCGCAGTCGGTCCGCTGGACCGCAAAGCCGGAGTTATCCTGAATCCGGCCCGGTTCGCGGCACCGGGCTGGTCACAGGTACATATTAAGGAGCAGCTGGAGCAGCGGCTGGCTGTGCCCGTCTATTTGGACAATGGAGCCAATACGGCACTGCTCGGTGAATACTGGGCCAGCAGCAACCGGATGCAGCATCATCTGCTCTACCTCCATGCCGGAATCGGCCTGCGCTCCGCCATCATGAATGATGGACGGCTGCTCTATGGCATGATCGATACCGAGGGGGCTGTCGGGCAGATGATCATCGAAGGCTCGGGGCTGCCGCCGCATGTTCCCGGCGGCAACGCCGGTGCGTGGGAGAGCTATGTGTCCATCCACACTCTGGAAAGACAGGCGCGTGAAGTCTGGCGGCTGGGCAGCAGCGGGCTGCTCCGCAGCCTGGCCGAGAGTGCAGAGCAGCTGGAATTCACCCATTTAATAGAAGCGCTCCATGCCCGTGATCCTGAGGTTGTCCGGTTGTTTCACGAGATGGCCGTTTACTGCGGCATCGGGCTGGCGAATCTGATCAATATCCTCCACCCCGAGGAAGTCATCCTCGGCGGCCCGCTATTCCTCGCGGCAGATGATTTCTATCAGGAGGCGATCCGGATCGCCCTTGAGCGGACCTATTACCGCGAGCAGTATAACGTCCGCTTCACCCGCAGCAAACTGGGTGAACGTTCAGTGGCAGCAGGCGCCTGCGCCATGGTGCTGCATCAGTTGACGAACTAGGGAAACGCAACGGTAAACACATTAATGCATCTATAGTCAATGCACCAGTAATCACAATTATGGATCGATAGTCAATGCACCAGTAATCACACTTATGCATCGATAATCAACGTACCGGTAACACTATAACGCATCGATTATCACTCTAACGCACTGATTATTACTCTAGCTCGCCGATCATCACTCTTGCACACCGACAGTCACTCGTAACGGTACATCAAGGTAATATCGGGGTGGGGCCTATCGGGTGCGAATGTTCGCTGTGAGTGCTTGGCGGGCCTTGGAGAGTGCCGATGTTCACAGAGTACCTGGAAGCTCATCAAATCCGCCTGCCCGCCGGTTACGCGGACTGAGATTCCGTTATTCGGGCAAATCAGGCAGATTTGCGGGACAAGCGGACTCAGATTCCGTTAATTGAGCGAATTCACCTCATTTGTGTCGCGAATCCGCAAGATAAGCGATTCTCAGTCCGCTTCAGCCTCATAAAGAGGTTTTTTGGAGATATAGCGTCTTCTCAGTCCGCTTCAGTTATTGAAGCATGGAACTTTTGTTGCATGCAGCAAATATATTGGAGCTAGATCTTATTTTCTAAAAAAACACCTCCGGATTCCGCTTAACAGCGAATCCGGAGGTGTTTCATTTTGTTGCTTCCTGCTGCCCTTAGCCTCCGAGCACAGGAGCCGAAGATAATCCAAAACGGACAAAAGCGTACCGCTCCTGATAGACAAGCGTGTCCGGCTCCAGGTCTTTGTCGGTCCAGCCCGGCTTATCCTTGAAGCTGTCCGGCCCTACTTTGTAGACCTCACCTTTGATATGGTGATGCGGTCCGAGCAGATTGCGGCAGCTGCCGGTCAGTTCCAGCCGTATCCGGTTCTCTCCTGCATGCAGCAGCCCCGAAATACCGGCTGTATACGGCTCCCACAGGAACCGCCGCACCTCTGTACCATTGATGAACAGCCGGGACACAATGGTGTCCGGCGGCGACTGAAAGGACCAGCTTGCCGGAAGTGCTGCGCCTTCATTAATATGAACGCTCTGCTCAAGCGTGAGGGTGCCGGCAAAGAAAGGGAAGCCCTGCGGGACCAGATCACCGGCTGTTACGGATTCGGGCAGTGCCGTCAGCTTGAAGGGTCCTTCCGTGAACACTGCACGCCGCTCACCATACGTATAGGGCGCAGCGGATTCCACGCCAAAAGCGCCAACGATATAGATACTCTCGAACTCCTGGCCAAACGTCAGGTTGTTGCCCTCCGCCTCAAACAGCTTCGCTTTCTCCAGCTTGGCAAGCAGCTCGCTGCTGGGACTGAACCGGGTGCTCAGTTGCAGAATATTCTCGCCAGCAACCACCATTCCGGCTATAGGGAGGGTACGGAAGGAGATATCCCGCCACCAGCCGCAATCCGCCGGAGACAGCGGCTGTCCGTTCAGCAGCAGTTCCATCTCTTCCGGCTGCTCCAGAGCCAGATAAAGCTCCTGCAGCTCCAGCAGACTGGAATCCGCCCGGAAGCGGAACTCCAGCTCAACGGCCGCTGCCCGGCCATGCGCCAGCAGCTGCTCCTGAATAAAGATGACCGGCTGTTCGGCGGACCACTCGCCGCCATCCAGCCGCATGCGGGCAGTATCCAGCGTCAGGCTGTTCAGCTCAGCGGCTGCAACTGTCCATTCAGATCCCAGCTCAAGGATAGCCGCCTGCTCCCGGCGCTCTGCTGCCTTGTCCCAATCTGCACCTGCCTTGCCATCCTCTGTATCATCAGCTTCACCAGCACCATCCGCAACTGCAACTTCACCGGCATCCGCAGCCTCGTCCTCATCCACCTTCAGCAGCAGGGAATGTGCTGCATAGAGCGGCAAGGTTACCCGTCTTCCTTGCGCAGCAGCTTCGCTGCCCAGTGCAGTAATGCTCCCGGTTTCCGGATCAATCAGTGATACCCGGCCCCGCTGGCGCAGCTCAATGTTCACATTGCCGCAGCTTTCCGTCCCGGAATTAACAATATAATAGACCACCGAATCTTCCAGAGTCACCGACCGCACATTGAGCGTATCGGACGCAAGCTTCTCGCCCTTCTCATTGGTAATCTGCACGAAGGGAGCAGAGACCGCTGTTACCGCGCTGCACAGAGACTCCGCATTCCACTCCGGCTGAACTGCATCCTTCAGCAGCCCTTCCAATCCCCTACTTTCCTCTCCGCTCACCAGTGCCGGAGCAGGTCCGCAGGCGACCAGATGACCGCCCTGCTCTACGAACTCCTGCAGCAGCGCTGCCGTCACCCGGTCCAGTGTCAGGCTCGGCGGAATAATCACGGTGCGGTATGCCGCCTCCCCGACGATGAACTGTCCTTCGCTTACGCGGCCATGGCGGGCAATAATACTCTCACTGCCATAATCATGTTCGATGAGCGCCTGGCAGAGCCAGCGGGTCAGCCGGGCAAAAGCCTCATGATAAGGCACAATAGCGGAAGTGTCCTCCCCGCATTGAGCCAGCCAGGCGGATCTTACCGGGTGAAGCAGGAGTACCTCCGCGCGGCCTGTTCCTTCCGCCAGAATCATCGACAACCGGGCGAAATAGTCGTTGAACCCCCGGTAATCCTTCCACCACGGCTGCTGATAGAACAAGGACGGCGGATAATCGCGCTTGCGCAGCCCCCGGAGCGAATAGCCCTGCAGATGCTGGCAGAGGAAATTGATGCCGTGGACGAACTGCCACTCCCCAATCCGTTTCAGATCCTGGAAGCTGACATTCCAGCCGGAGCAGCCGAAGCTCTCCGTTATCGTCCGCTTTTTCCCGGTCTGGCGGGCCGCCGAGCTAACCTGCTTCGGAACCAGCGGCTCCTCCCCTACGAACCGGCCCAGCCAGTCGCAGCCGGGGATCTGCAAATATTCGTAGAAGGCCATGGGATCTCCGACGGAAGTAACCTGATGCATCAGCTCCTGCTCATCGACTACATGGCCTGTGGCCGCCCATCCCTTGGCGGCACAGAAGTCGCCGATCTGCCTGGCATAGGCTTCTGTGAACATGGCGGTCACCGTGCCCCAGTAGTCATAACGCGCTTTATTTGATCTGCGCTGGCTGAAGAACAGTGCAGGCAGAATCTCCTGCACCGCATAGCCGCTGCGCGTGAAGAACGCGTCCTCCAGCTCGAACGACCACGGCAGTCTGCCTCTGGCGAACTGCGGCTCATCCGTGAAGATCCCCGGCAGCGCAGCACCTTCCGCTTCCAGCTGGCCGAACTCATCCCAGTACCGTTCGTAAGCGGCTGTTATAAACTCGCCCACGGCAAGCTTGCTCAGTGTATCGGTGTAATACGGGTTCACTTCATAATACATGGCGAGCTCCGCAGCGCCGCTGTCTTCCGGCGGCAGCAGACGGTACTCGCCGGAAGCTGATTCAAGCGAATAGCAGGCAATTGCCCTTTCCACCGGATAACGGAACGGCGGCTTCTCCCAGGCCAGCATCTTCTGCTGATAGGCAATCCCTTTAGCCGGAACCTCACCGTCCGCGAAGCCGCTCGGCCAGCCGTTCTCATCGTAGAACCAGGCGTTCATGCCCAGTTCCCTGCCCTTAGCAATCGAGGCACGGACTGCCTCCATCCAGGCTTCGCCCATATAAGGTGTCTGTAGTCCGCCGCGGGCGTGCATGAAGAACCCGCCGATTCCGGCTGCATGCATCTCTTCGATCTGCCGCTCCAGCTCAGCCTGCTCCAGCTTGTCATTCCAGGACCAGAGCGGTGCGGACCGGTATTCTGCCGGTGGACTGGCCAGCTTCTCCCATAGCTTGCTCATCGCCCGCCCTCAGCCCTTCAGGCAGTAGCTGATCAGATCGTCCACATGGGCTGTAGCCAGGCATTCAATCGTATCCGCTGAGCCGTAATAGATTTTGACCTCACCGTTATCCTCAAGAATCATCCCGCCCGGAAAAATAACATGATTGCGGAAGCCCCCGTCAATCTCATAATCCGTCTCCGGCGCCAGCAGCGGCTGCCTGGCCATGCCGATAATCTTACGCGGATCGTCCAGATCCAGCAGCATGATGCCTGCCGTATACCGTTTCTTCCAGGTGGGCTCCCAGCCGTGTTTGCCTCTCGACGGATCAATATCCACCGCATGGAAGGTGGTCAGCCAGCCCTTGTCCGTTCGGACCGGAGGCGCAGCGGGACCAACCTTGTCATTGGCGAACGGCACATGCTCGACAGCAAGCAGCAGGCTGGAATTCCCCCAATACTTGAGATCCGGGGACTCGGATATCCAGGCATCGAAGCGGTCCTGTCCCCCGCGGCTGTATACGGTGAAGGGACGCTCCAGCCGGACATAATTGCCGCCGATCTTCTCCGGGAACAGCACCATATTACGCAAATCCGGAGTAGACAGGCTTAGCACCTCGAAATGCTCCAGATCATCGGTCACGGCAATTCCGCCGCGGATGCCATGCTTCGTATCTACCGCAAAACACATATAGCAGCGTCCTTCGATCACGGTCAGGCGCGGGTCGTAGGCGCGGATAATCTCTTCGTCATGCATTTTGAACACCGGCTTCGGGCCTGCTGTCCAGGTCAATCCGTCATCACTGTAAGCAATGCCGAGATCGGTCGTGTGATGAGGTTCAATGGTCTGCTCAGCCAGCGAGCCGTAATCGTTGCGGAAGATCATCACATATCTGCCGTTAAATTTCGTTACACCGGCATTGAACACCAGTGCGGTAGGATAAGGAACCTTAGATGCATCCAGCACCGGATTAGCCGGATAACGCTGAATGAACGGGGCGGATTGCAGATTTGCGGGAACCTGTAAAGTCATGGGGTGTACCTCCTTGAAATTGAAGATGATTATGGATAAGTCCGTACAGATGATCTCAGGCAGTTACCCTTTGAGGGAGCCCGCCGTCATCTGCATAAAGGACTTGTTGGCAAACAAATAGGCAACGAGAATCGGCAGGATGGACAAGCAGGCGCCCGCCATCATGTAGTGGGTCTGGGAAGCCGCCGAAATCCCGTATTTCAGGTTCGCGAGGCCAACGGTCAGTGTCTGCAGCTCCGGCTTGGTCATGGTGAACACCAGCGGCAGCAGATATTCGTTCCACGCGCCCCGGAAGGTGAACAAGGCGCCTACGCCGAGACCCGGTCCCAGTAGCGGCAGAATAATTCTCCAGAAGGTCCGCCCGAGGGAGCTGCCGTCAATCAGCGCGGCCTCATCCAGCTCCCTGGGAATTCCCTTCATGAAGCTGAACAGAATGAAGAAGATCGAAGCATGCGCGGAGATCAGGATCAGAATGACGCCCCAGAGGCTGCTGTGCAGATGAAGCTTGACCATCAGATCGAATTGCGGACGCAGCACCACTGCCCCGACGGCAACGAACATGGTGAAGGACTGCAGGCCGATATATAATTTTTTGCCGAAAAAGTCCATCCGGTCCACCACATAAGCAGCCATGGATGAAACCAGCAAAGTGCCGGCCACCACCGACAGGGAGACGATCAGGCTGTTCAGGGTGTACCTGGAGAAGTTCGCCTGTTCCCAGGCTTCGGAATAGTTCGAGAAATGCCAGCTGCCAGGCAGGAAGGTCGCCCCGGTGGTCAGCTCGGCATTGGTTTTGAAGGAGCCCAGGATGGTAATAACAACCGGAATCAGGGTTATAAAAGCAAAGACCAGCAAAAATATCCAGAGTACAGTGTTGCCCAGTATGTTTCTTATTCTCATCTCGCGTCTCTCCTCAATCGGTCTGATTCATTCGTCTGGATGCGTAGAAATAGAAGAGTGATATCATCCCTACGATTAGCGCGGATACGAAGGCAACCGCACTGCCGTATCCGAACTCCTGCACCTGAACCGCTGCACTGCCCCCGCCGACAGGGAAGAATAATTTGTACAAGTACAGGAACATAACCTCTGTCTTGCCTACCGGACCGCCTTCAGTCAGCACCATGATACTCTCGTAGCCCTTCAAGGCTGTAATGATGGCCAGCATGATAACCATCTGCATGACCGGCCCCAGCATCGGCAGCGTCACATAGCGGAACTGCTGGATTCTGCCTGCCCCGTCCAGGGAAGAGGCTTCATACACATCCTCGGGGATGTTCTGCAGGCCGGCGAGGAAGAGCAGCATATAATTTCCGACCGCCCCCCACGCCGCGACCAGAATAACCGTAAGCATGGCATGCTTCGGACCCAGCCAGTCAATGCCGGATTCCGACAGATTGAACTTGATCAGGAACTGATTCAGAATCCCGTTGTACGAGTTGAATATCGTGAAGAAGACTACAGCCATAACGGCGGTACTGATGACAGTCGGCATGAAAAAAATTCCCCGCAGCAGCTGTCTGCCCCGCAGCCCGCGGTTCAGGATGGCGGCCAGCAGCAGAGCCAGCGGAATCGTGATCAGCAGCTTGCCGCCTGCGTAGACGAATGTATTTACAACCGAATCCCAGAACTGGGTGTCCTTCAGGATGCGTGTGAAGTTGTCCAGTCCGGTAAACCGGGCTGTTCCGTAGCCTTTATAGTCATAGAACATATAGCGGAACGCCCAGGCAATCGGGTAGATTCCGAGCACAAGTGTCAGAAAGGCACTTGGAAAGATAAAGCTGTATGAGAATAAGGCTTTTTTTGTTTTATTCATAGGTCTCTTCCGACTCCTTTCCTTTGCGGTCAGAGCAGAGGGATGGAGAACGCTGCTTCCCCATCCCCCGCTATCGTGACCTGCTTCTGTCTATTAAGCCTAAGGTTTATTTGGCGAACTTGCCGCCCAGGCTGGCCGGATCAAAGCTGGCATCCGGTTCAGCCTTCACACCGTCATTAGCAATGGCGCTGTCCAGCGCGGCGTTGTAGCGTTTATTCAGATCAGCGATAACCGCTTTCAGATCGCCGCCGTTGAGCATGTACTTGAAGAAGGCGTCATCCGATTTCATGCCCTCGGGAGCAACCGTCGGATAGACCGGCCATACCCCGTCATACTTGTTCGGCAGGAAGCCTTCAATCCCGTTCACATCCGGGGTTTTGGCGACCGCGCTGACCGATGGAACCATGGAGATGCCGAAGCCTTTTTCCTGATAATCGGTCAGCACCTGATCTTCGTACATGAACTGCATGAACTTCCATGCCGCCTCCTTGTTCTCCGATTTGGAGCTCAGCCCCAGCCATTGGCCGCCGAGGAAGCCGGAAGCGCCCTTCACATTGCCGTCAATTGTAGGTACCGGAGCTGCTGCCCAGTCAATCTTCGCCGGGAACTGGTTCTTGTAGACACCCGGCTCTGAGGAGAAGGACATATACATCCCGATCTTGCCCTCCGCGAACTGTGCCCGCAGCGGATCGATATCCAGGGATTCCACACCCGGAAGCATACTGCCGTCATCCTTGATCTGCTTGAACGCATTGATAATAGGCTCGAACCCGCTGAAATCATAGCGGGCAGTCTTGAAGTCATACCCGAACCCGCCGTAGCCGCTCATCTCCGCAATTACCCGCGCCGAGCGTCCGAGCGCACTGCCGGGACTCTTGAAATTCTGTGCAAAACCATACGCGCCATCCGCCTTGCCCGCTTCTGTCAGCTTCTTGGCTGTATCCACCAGCTCCTGCAGAGTAGTCGGTGGATGCTCGATGCCCGCTTTGGCGAACAAATCCTTGTTATACACCAGGCGCATCGTGGTTCCATAGTTTGGAAGACTGTAACGCTTGCCGTCAAATTCGTTCAGATCCGGCATGGCCGGGAACTTCGCCTTAAGCTCATCGGTGAGGAATTCATCAATAGGAGCGAGGAAGCCTTTTTTGTAGAACGTCTGGATGGTGTTCTCCTTCACCCGGATCACATCCGGCGCATCCGAGGTCTGGAAGGACAGATCCAGCGCCGTGTCGAAGTCATCGCCCTTGACGACCAGCTCCACCTCAATCCCGTCGGTGTTGGTTTCGTTGAACTCGGCAACCTTCTCCTTCACGAAATCGGCATCATGCCGGTCGCCCGTCCAGTAGCTGATTTTAATCTTGTCGCCTGAACCTGAACTGCCTGTTGCTGCATCTCCTGTGCCTTCCGCTGCATTGCCGCCATTGCCGCTGCCGTTGCCGCAGGCTGCCAGGCCAAGTGCCAGAATCAGGCTTAACGATGTCATAAGCATACGCTTCATCATTGGTAGTGCCCCCTTATTTATCGCTGCTGAATTTAACTTACAACCTGATTATAGATGGGGTAACGCTTACACATAAGGCGGGTAAGCCCACATTGAGGGCAGGTTTCTGCGGGAGTTGCTGAAGAGGGGAAGGCTCCGAAAGCTGCCCTATATACAAAAGGGAGCGAATCTCCGCCATGGCGAAAATCCCTCCCTTGTTATTCCTTATTCTTTTCCAAGATAATGCAGTTTAAACTCCGACGGGGTCATGCCCGTGTACTTCTTGAACACCTCGCTGAAGTAGCGCCTGTGCTCATACCCGAGATCCAAGGCAATCTCCTGTACCTGCAGGCCGTCAATCAGCATCGCCTTGGCCTTCTCCATCTTCTCATGCATCACATACTGCTGGAACGACACCCCCTGCACCTTCTTGAACAGGTTGGAGAAATAGCCCTGGCTGAGGCTGATCTGCTTCGCGACCTGCTCCAGCGACAGACTTGTATTCAGATGCTCCCGGATATACGCCTTGGCCTGTTGAATAATCCGCGTGGATTCCACGGAACGGGCTTCCTCCACCAGGGAGCAGGCCTCCCGGCATAGATCATCGAGCAGGCCGCGGATATCCTGCAGTGAAGGATGCACCCGGTGCTTCATAACTTCAATACTGCGCTCCAGCGGCTCTACCTGTTCATAGGGGAACTGCTCCAGCATGACACGGCAGATCCGGAAGCTCAGCTCGTAGCCTACGCTTTCGACATAACGCGGCTCGGGCAGGAGATCATTATCCAGCAGCTCTGCGAACAGCTGATCGAGCACCTGCAGGCTTTTGCCGGTATTCCCGGAACGCAGGGCGAACAACAGCTCCTGCTCGGCCGCTGCTGAATAGCTGTGGAGCGCGAGCGGCTTATTCTCGATATCGCCGTAGTTATATACACCGTTGCCGCCGGTATAGAAGTGATACCCCAGGGCACTGAGCGCCTGCCCGTATGCAGCGGCCAGCTCATGAATCGAAGCTACCCCCAGCCCCATGCCTATTGAAAGTGTATTGCGGGAGAATCGGCTTACATTCGTGCAGCAGGCCTCCGTGATCAGCGCCGCGGTATCCGGGTCCGAACCGTTAATAATGCAGACATAGCGGTCTGTCGCCTCACGGATAATCACCCCGCGGGTCCAGGCGGAAATCGTCTCTTCGAGAATATTATGCAGGCTGAACCTCAGCAGCTCAACCTCCTGTACAGGCTGACCCTGAAGCTTCTCCGCGAAATGGTCAATCTCCGCAACGAACACGAAGAAATCATGCTGCGCCAGCGGAATCTCGAGATACGCCCATCTGGACCGGGCATCCGCCTCCGTGGTCTGGTGATGGAGCAGGAAGGTCAGGTACTCCTGGCGGAGTATGGGCATGCTCTCTTTGATCCGGGACTCCATTGCTGCAAGTCTGGCTGTCTCGTGACGCTCCTGCAGGCACAGCTCCTTCGCCTTCAGCACCACCTTCACAATCTCATCCAGGGAAAAAGGCTTCTTCACGAAATCAAGCGCTCCCAGCCGGATCGCTTCCTGGGCATAGGAGAACTCGGAATAGGCGCTAAGAATAATTATCTTGCAGCCCGGCAGGAAATCCAGAATCGCCCGGGTCATCTGCAGCCCATCCATTCTCGGCATGCGGATATCGGTCAGCACCATATCCGGCCGGGTCTCACGGATCATCCGCAGCCCCTCTTCACCGTCAAGCGCCGTGCCTGCGACCTCAATGCCGTGTTCCTGCCAGGCCGGCTTACGGGAGATCATCTCCACTACACTTTTGATATCGTCGATAATACACAGCTTGAACTTCCCCTGCTCCTGGTCCTGGTCCATTCTCTATCTCTCCTCCCATAGCGGAATCCACAGATCCGTCCGCGATCCCTTGCCTGGTTCTCCGTCTACTTCCATACGGGCGTCCGCCCCGTAATACAGCATTAGCCGGTGCCTGATGTTGAACAGGGCGTAGCCTTTTTTGGATAAGGGTGCGGTGTTCATCCCCTGCTTCACGCTCGCGGCATCCAGCCCCCGTCCATTGTCCGCAAGTGAAATATGCAGCATCCCCTGCTCCCTGCCCACCGTAATGTCAATCCGTCCACCCCCGGACCGGTCGCTGAAGCCGTGCTGGATACTGTTCTCCACAACCGGCTGCAGCATGATCTTCGGAATCTGGCAGGCCAGCAGCTCCTCATCCTCCACGGTCACGGTATATTCGAACAGATCTTCATAACATTTCTGCTGAATCGCGAAATACTGCCGGACATGGGACAGCTCGTCCTCCAGCGAAATCAGATCCTTGCCTCCGCTGAGGCCGATCTGGAACATCTGTGACAGCGCCAGAATCATCTCATTCACATCGTCGTTCTCGCCCATAACCGATTTGCAGTAGATTGTATTCAGTGTATTGTACAGGAAGTGAGGCTCCATCTGCGCCGTAAGCGCCCGGATCTCCGCATGCCGCTTGTCCTCCTCCTTGGATTTCACATCCTCGATCAGTGCCTTGATCTCCGACATCATCCGGTTGAACTGGAAGCCAACCTGGGCGATCTCATCATCGTACCTGCTCTCATACACCACACTGAGCTGGTTCTCCTCCACCCTGCGCATCAGCCGCCGGAGCTTGAACAGCGGCTTCAGCAGGGCTGAAGTCAGCTGATTGGAGATCAGCCAGGTCGTCAGCAGAAAAACACCGATGACATACAGCGTTGTTCGCTGCACCCGCTGCAGCTTGCCCAGCAGCTGATCCCGGGACTGCATGCCGGAGATGATCCAGTCCGGTGAGGCTGCCGATCTTTTATAATTCACCAGATACTCTTTGCCGTCATAGCGGTAGGTGTGTTCCTGCTGAGCAGCCTCATCCCCGGACTCCGCCAGCACAGGCTTCCAGGGGAACCTGCCGCGGAACGGCCAACGGGATTCTACCACCGCATCCCCTTCTCCGCTCAGCAGGTAATAATTCCGGCCGGGCTGCTCCCCGCCCTGATTCAGCAGGCCGTCAATCCGGCTCTCCTTGATGTTCACCACGATATACACATTGCTGATCGGCGTATACGGGTATTCATAGATTCCCCGGACCACGAAGGAGATCACCCGCTGGTTCCCCGTGAACAGCCGGTCATAATGCCCTTTGGCCCAGTAGCCGCCCGGCTGCTCCTTACTCAGATCATTTAATTCCGAGCCGTAGAACGAGTTGTCCTGCGCACGGATCTGGGTGGTGGAGTAGAAATCGCCGATCGGCGTAACGATCAGCACATTCTCGATAATCGGCTGATTGAACGTTGCCTGGGAGAGCACATATTGCAGATCTGACAGATGCACATAATAATTCGACACATCATGGCTGAACACATCGAGCATCATCTTCCGGTAGGCATCGCTCAGCATCAGCGACTGCACGGACAAGGCCACATCGTTCAGCCGGGAATCGAGCAGCTGTGTGGTTTTGCTTACCGTTTCCTGGCTGCTGGCATAGGCATTATCCTCAATCTCCTGCGCGGCAATCCAATACGAGAAACTGCCCATCGCGCTGATTGATAGCGTTATCAGAACAATGAAAGAGAACAGAATCCTCTGCTTGATCGATATCCGGTAATATCTGCCTGCGAGCTGGCGCCAGACTTTGCTCCCAATCGCTAAGAATATCCCCATACTCTACCCTTCCTCCGCTTCGTCTCTCTGACCTGCATAATTACACCTGAGACTTACGGCACTTGTCCCTTGTACAATACGGCGCGTCCCCGCCCGGCGTCAAGAGGAACGGATCTGAGAGCGTTGTAGGAAGAGTCGCAGGGACAGTGGCGGAACCCGCTCCATGCCGATCCTTCAGGCGTCCGGAACCGCTGCATTTAGAGGATGGCCTGCTGATAAGATGGGGATTAGCGAGTCAGGACGGGCAGGTAGAGAGGCAGGTGGAGGAGCAGGTGGACGAGAGGTGAACAAGCAGAGGGCAACAGCCGTAAACTTGGATAAGTTCATATCCACTCAATAAGAATATATGGAATTATTTAGAAGTATTATAACTTTAGCGACTATTAAGGCCTCAGGTGTATGCTGTAACCCATCCATAACGTTTTTAATTGAAGGTCCAAGAACATTTAGTGGAAATAGTACACCTAATTTCATGATGCCAAGCGATCATATAAAATTAGATGGATAAACGACACTTATTCAAGACAATTCACCCGAAGCAAGCCAATCTAAGGAAACTAAATGTATTTTTTCCAACTAATTCATGAGAATAGTCAATTTCAAGGAAATTAAATGATCTTTTTCCACTTAATCTCCGCCAGTCGAACTGGATCGGTAAAATTAATAAAAGCAGCAGGCCCCCGGTTACAAGAGGGCCTGCTGCTTAACACAATCCTTTCCATCAACGCGCCACCGCCTGGCTACAACCGCCCGCCCTGAAGCGCAGCCTCCAGCCTGCCGCCGAAACGGCTTCCCAGCAGTTCGTAGCCTTCGGCTCCCGGATGCAGGCCATCCGTCAGCAGCCTGCCATCCTCCGGGCCGAACCATTCGAGGCCGTCCAGGTAATGCAGATGACGGTCTCCCCGTTCCTGCAGCAGCTTCGCGGTTTCCGCAATCTCCCGGCGCATGAGCGGCAGGGTGAAGCCGAGCTTGTTCTCCTCCGTCTCCCGCTCCGTCCCGTAGATCGGAGAGATGACGGCCAGCGGCGTCTCCTTATGCTTCTCACGGATCGTCTCCAGCATGCCGATCAGCAGCGGCTTGAACATCCGCGGGCTGGAGGCTGCTGCACCGTATATATTCACTCCGACGCACAAGGTAATCAGCTCAGCCGGCAAATCGCGGATCAAGCGGCCCGCCATCGGCTCCATCAGGCAGTTGCCGGAGAAGCCGAGATTGGTCAGATGAAAGCCGCACTTCCCGGCGGCAATGACCGGCCAGGTGCGCGAAGGGCTCGACGCTGCCACACACTGGGTGATGGAGCTTCCATAGGTGATCCACCTTGGCCGGTTATCCGGCAGCGGTTCAGCAGCCGCTTCATCTTCGATCTGCAGCCCGCTTAGCGTAATGCCGGTATTCTGCGGCAGATAGATTTCCAGCTCCTTCATACCGGACGGAAGCCCGGTGAATAAGGCTTCCGTGCCGCCCGCAGCAAGCCGGAGCGTCTGGAGCAGCACGCCGCCAATAAGACAGTCCAGTGCGGCAGCCTCCGCAAGCGGACTGAACGACAAGGCCAGTATCCGGGAGCCGGTGGCCAGCCGCAGCCGGATACCGGAGCAGATCTCCGCCTTGCCGTTGATCCCGTCCGGCGGATACAAGTCATAATCCCGGTAAGGAATACGCCAGGGCTTGATCCCCTCCTCCCGGTGCTCCAGCGAAACCGCGCCGTGGAACCACTCATCCGTCAGAGGAAGGCTCTTCACCGCCGTTCCCCTGCTTCCCTGCTGTCGGCCGCCCCGGTGCCCGGAACGAAACCCTCCCCCAGCCACACATCCTGCTCCAGCAGACGCTGCTGAAGCTCAGGGATCGAGATGCTGCGGGAATTCGCGCCGTCCCGCAGCGCCAGCGATGCTGCCGTCCCGCAGGCCTGGCCCATCGAGAAGCAGTTCGGCATCACCCGCAGAGAGCCCTGAACCGCCCGATCCGAGGACACGGAGCGCCCGGCTACCCACAGATTGCGGATGCCTACGGGAAGCATGACCCTGTAAGGCACGCCGTGGGAGACTCCCGGCGGCAGATGATTGAAGGTCATATCACTCTTGCTGGTAGCCAGGTGGATATCGATGTAATAGGCATTGCGGGCGATATCATCCGGAAAAGAGCGCGCCGCAATGAAGTCGTCCACGGTCAGCATATAATCGCCCTGGATACGCCGCGTCTCTCGGATGCCAAGCTGCTCACCGCTTGCCACCAGATGTGCCGCCCCGAAGCCCGGCACATACTTGCGGAAGAATTCCAGCTGCCGCAGCACGGTCCGGCGGCCTTCAATCGCTCCGCGTGTCAGCTCCTCGGCCTTCGTTCCATCCACCCCGAACACATGGCCGAAGTTGACGCCGACCAGATAATCACTGACCCAGGCCAGGCCGGAAATCGATTTACGGCCTTCCGGCAGCGCCCCTTCAGCCATTGCCAGTTCAACCGTCCGGTGCAGCTGACCCGTATCTCCCGTTTCTTCCAGGAAGCGGTTGAACTCCTTGCGGTCCACATTCGCCAGCAGATAACACATGCTGCCCGGCTGAAGCTCTCCTTCCCCGCCGCCTTTCTGGAAAGGAACGCCCGACAGGGCAGCGATGTCCCCGTCACCTGTGCAGTCAATAATATATCGGCAGCGGATGAAGGACCGCCCCGATTTGTTGACAATAATCACGCCCTCGACACTCTGTCCATCCGGTGACAGCACAACATCATAGACAAAGGTATGAAACAGCGGCGTCACACCGCTCTCGAGAATGGCATCGTCGTAGACGCGCTTAAGTACTTCCGGATCAATGGGCACCCAGTCCAGCATTTCGCGGTATTCCTCCTGATAGCCCGGCTCGCAGGACTGCTTCATCCGCTCCATCAGCTTCAGGCCGAGGCCGCGGATAATCGGCTTGACCTTGTCCGTGTAGGGACAGAAGGCAGGTACAAGCGCTACAGTTCCCATGCCGCCAAAATAACCCCGCTGCTCCACGATCATGGTGCTTGCGCCGCCTTCGGCAGCGGAGATGGCGGCGGCAATGCCCGCCGCCCCGCCGCCGATCACCAGCACATCTACCTCGCGGGAGACCGGCACAGCTGCAGATGGCAGGGTAATCTGTCCATATTTCATATCTCCGTAATTAATATGTCCGTGATTCATCATCGTCCTCCTTGTAAGGCCGGTTTAGTTATTCAGTACCCTACTCCAGACAGAGCCGGAGCAGGTCATCTACATGCGCAGTCGCCAGACATTCCACCGTATCCGCAGCACCGTAATAAATTTTGACCTCCCCGGTATCCTCCAGGATCATCCCGCCGGGAAAAATCACATCGTTGCGGAACCCGCCCGAGGTTTCATACAGCGCCTCCGGTGCCAGCAGCGGCGCTGCCGCCCGGCCGATAATCCGGTTGGGATCTTCAAGGTCAAGCAGCATAATTCCGGCAGTATAGCGCTTTTTCCAGCTGTCTTCCCAGCCGTTCTTGCCCCGGCTGCGGTCGAGATCCACGGCATGGAATGTCGTCAGCCAGCCCTTGTCCGTCTTAACGGGAGGGGCGCCGGGACCCACCTTGTCATTGGCATACGCCACATTCTCAACAGCCAGCAACAGCTTGTGACTCCCCCAATACTTCAGGTCCGGGGAATCACTCATCCACATGTCGAAGCGGTCCAGTCCTCCCCGGCTGTAGACGGGCAGCGGACGCTCAAGCCTGACATATTTGCCGCCGATCTGTTCCGGGAACAGCACCATATTACGGTTATCCGGCAGCGACAGGCTCAGCACCTCGAAGGAGCGGAAATCGTCCGTCACGGCAATCCCGCCGCGCAGGCCGTGAAGCGTATCGACGGCGAAGCACAGATAGCAGCGTTCGCCAATCACAGTCAGACGCGGATCATACACCCGGACCACTTCCTCATCATGCCAG
Source organism: Paenibacillus borealis (assembly GCF_000758665.1). Classification (NCBI taxonomy): domain Bacteria; kingdom Bacillati; phylum Bacillota; class Bacilli; order Caryophanales; family Paenibacillaceae; genus Paenibacillus; species Paenibacillus borealis. The sequence continues at coordinate 2,159,342 of NZ_CP009285.1, read as the reverse complement.
GACCAGCAGGGCTCCGGCTGCACCTCCCAGCTTACTCCGTCATCGCTGAAGGCCAGTCCCAGATTCGTTGTATGATGAGGAGCGACGATCCCCGTACTCTCATCCCCGTAGTCATTGCGGAATACCATTACATATCTGCCCTTGAATTTCGTCACCCCGGCGTTGAATACCATAGCCGGCCCGTACGGGACATCCGCAGGCTTCAGAATCGGGTTAAGCGGATGCCGGACCATTACCGGACTTGAAGTAAGTGTTCCTATCGTCAGATCGTTCATTATGGAAGATTCTCCTTTGCACATACAAGATTATAGCTACCCTTTCACCGAACCGGCCGTAACCTGGATGAAGGTCTTGTTCGCCAGAATATACGCCAGCAGCATCGGCAGAATGGACAGGCAGGCCCCGGCCATCATCAGATGGATCTGCATCGCGGCCGAGGAGCCGTAGCGTAGATTCGCCAGCCCGACAGTCAGCGTCTGCAGCTTCGGATTGGTCATCGTGAATACCAGCGGCAGGATGTATTCGTTCCAGGAATGGCGGAAGGCGAACAATCCGGCTACACCAAGGCCGGGAGTCAGCAGCGGCAGAATGATGCGGAAGAAGGTGCGGATGAAGCCGGAGCCGTCGACCATAGCAGCTTCATCCAGCTCACGAGGGATCGCTTTGAAGAAGCCCTGCAGCATGAAGAAGGTGCTGGAATGGGCACTGACCAGAATCAGGATGACTCCCCACAGCGTCGTATTCAGATGCAGCGCAACCATCAGATCGAACTGGGGACGCAGCACAATCGCACCAACCGAGATGAACATCATGGACGCCTGCACCGTGACATATATCCGTTTGCCGGGGAACTCACGCCGGTCCACCACATAGGCAGCCATCGAAGCTACCAGCAGCGTCCCAATCGTAACCATCACACTCATAAAAGCACTGTTCCAGGTATAACGGGCAAAGTTGGCCTGCTTCCAGGCTTCCGCATAGTTCGCAAATTGCATCTTTGCCGGAAACAGGCTCCCGCCGGTCATCATTTCCGCTCCGGTCTTCAGCGAGCCGGTCAGCGTCATCAGCAGCGGAAACAAGGTCAGGAGCGCTGTTGCCAGCAGGAACAGCCACATCACCGTCCGGGCCGCTATTCTTCCGGCATGGCCGCCGGGCTCCCGGGGGACGGACTGCTTCAGCCCGGCCGGCTGCTTGGATATCACATGTTCGTTCATTGGGATCAACCTCCTAATACACCTTGTTCATTTTGCGGCTGAAGAAGAAATACAATCCAGTAACCGCGCCGACAATTACGGCGGACGCGAAGCCCACGGCACTGCCGTAGCCCAGCTGCTGCGCTACCGGCGAACCGGTGGATACAGGGAACAACAGCTTGTAGAGATAGAGATACATGACCTCGGTTTTGCCGATCGGTCCGCCTTCTGTAATGACCATGATGCTCTCATAGCCCTTCAGGGAAGCGATAATCGCCAGCATAATGACCATCTGGGCAACCGGAGCCAGCATCGGAAGCGTGATATTCCAGAAGCGTCTTCCGGCGTTCGCCCCGTCAATGGCCGCGCTCTCGTACAGATCCTGCGGAATGCTCTGCAGCCCGGCGAGAAAGAGCAGCATATAGTTGCCGACCGCACCCCAGACCGCCACGATGATAACCGTCAGCATCGCATGCTTCGGACCCAGCCAGTCGACCGGCGCTGAGACCAGGTGCAGCTTCATCAGAACCGTGTTAACCATCCCGTTATAGGAATTGAAGATGTTATAAAAAACAACGGAGATCACTGCCGTACTAATCACGGTCGGCATGAAATAGATGCCCCGGAGCAGACTCACCCCGCGCAGCTTGCCATTAAGAATGACAGCCAGCAGCAGGGACAACGGCAGGGTCAGCAGCAGCTTGCCTCCGGCAAAAACGAAGGTATTGCGGACTGACTCCCAGAACAGGCCGTCCCGCAGCAGCCGGCTGAAATTGTCCAGCCCGATGAACAGCGCCTCGCCATATCCGGCATAATCATAGAACATATAGCGCAGCATCCAGAACAGCGGATAGATGCCGAGGGTAAGCGTCAGAATAATGCTTGGCGCAAGGAACAGGGAATTCTCCCCGAGCCTTCTCCATTTGTAAATCATATGTTGTCCTCCTTCGGGGAAAGCAAAGGGGCTGCGCCGGGAATCCCGTACAAGCCCCTTCCTAACCTGTTATTCTCCCTGCGGTTTCAGCGGATCAAAGGCGGCATTTGGCGTAACGGTAACCTCGCCCTTCTCTACCGCTTTGGACAATGCGGCATTGTATCTTGTGTTCAAATCTTCGGTAATCGCCTTGGCGTCTCCGCCTGCAAGGATATATTTGAAGAAAGCATCCGCATAGGTAGAGCCTTCCGGAGTGACACTTGGCACTGCGGGCCAGAGAGAGTCATGCTCGCCGACCAGGAAGCCTTCCATGCCGTTAATTTCAGGGTTTTTGGCCTGTTCCACAATGGTTGGCACTACGGCAATCCCGAAGCCTTTTTCATGATACGTCTTCAGAATATCGTCGCCGTACATGTACTGCATGAATTTCCAGGCCGCTTCCTGATGCGCTGATTTGGCACTGATGCCGAGCCAGGTACCTGCGGACACGATTTCAGAGGTTCCTTTAATCTGTCCATCCAGCGTTGGGGCCAGGGCGCCCGCCCAGTTGATTTCTGTCGGGAACTGGTCCTTGTACACGCCCGGCTCTGTCGAGAAGGAGAGGTACATCCCGATTTTGCCTGCCGCGAATTGGGCGCGCAGCGGGTCGATGTCCAGCGTCTCTGCCCCGGGCAGAATGCTTCCGTCTTCATACATCTGCTTGAAGTACTCGATGGTCTGCGAGTAAGGTGCGAAATCAAACTGGCCTGTCTTCAGGTCGAAACCGAGGCCCTGATAGCCGCTCAAGGAGAGAATCTCCCGGATCGAACGGTCAAAAGCCGACTTCGGACTTTTGAAGTTCAGCGCGAAGCCATACACGCCTTCTCCTTTGCCCTGCTCGGTAATCTTCTTGGCATCATCGACCATTTCCTGGAGCGATACAGGCGGATTCGCGATGCCCGCTTTGGTAAACAGATCCTTGTTATAGATCAGACGCAGGGTGAGGCCAGTATTAGCTAATGAGTACACCTTGCCGTCAAAACGGTTAACATTGTCGATGATTACGCTGCCGAATTTCGTTTTGATGTCATCGGTAAGATAACCGTCAATCGGTGCCAGATATCCTTTTTTGACAAATTCGGCTGTATTGCCGCTCTTCAGACGGAGCAGATCCGGTGCCTGATTGCTGGTAAAAGCGATATCCACGCTCTGCGCGTAGTTCTCGGACATCACCGTCAGCTCCACCTGGATATTCTCGCCGTTCGTCTCATTGAACTTGTTGATCAGCTCTTTGATATATTCCTGGTCATGACGGTCGTCCGTCCAGTATTTAAGCTGTACAGGCTCGCTTGCGGCAGTATTGCCGCCAGCAGCAGCCGTTGCTGCCGGAGTTGCCGTGCCCGCTTCAGGTGCTTCAGTTGCCGCACCCTTGTTGCTGTTCCCGCCGCCGCAGCCTGCGATTCCGGCCGCCAGCATAAGGCTCAGGCTGAGACCCAACCATTTTTTCTGCATACGTGTTCTACCCCTTTGATTAACATTTGTATTGTGAGCTCGTTTTTTATTATAAGCCCCCTCCCCCGCAAAAGGAGTGCGGCAGACTCACTCTCTAGGGACAGAAATCTATGGTTCTTATCTACCGGATGCTCCTTGTCCGGTCAGGTTTCCAGCCTCATCGTATTTCCGGAGATACGCCAGCAGCTCTTCAAAATTAACCCGGGATATCCCCGCCTTCTGATCTGCCGCGCCATAAGACATGATTAAATCCTCGCCCATGACAATTCCTCCGGTTGTAAACAGGCAAGGGGTAGGGTAATCTCCTGGAATTTCCCAGTCCCGCTCGGCATACATCAGACGGTCGGAGCACCGGTGAATCACAGCTGGGAAATCATTATCCTGCTCCTTAATGATCATGAAGGATTGCGTATAGCCGAACTGTACATTTTTCTTCGCGTGATAGGATACCAGCCATTCTCTGTCCCCCAAGGCTACCGGCGGCCAGCTTGCACCTACACGATCCTCCTCCCAGTCAAAGACCGGGTAAGCCAGCAGCCTGTGCACCGCCTTGGGCGAGGCAAAATCCGCTATGGATTCCGCTGCTGCCATATAAATCGATGGCTTACCCGCCTTCTCTCCCCCTTCAAAGGGGAGGACATTCATCGGCCGGTGCAGCATAAGATATTGCATTTTACCGGCAATCTTCATCTTCCGGGGAAACAAAAACACGTCGCGGTTATCGCTGACATGTCCCTCGGTAAGCGGGCCTACATACTGAAAAGCGCTTTCATAGTTACCCTGCTTCATCTTATCCAAATTCAGCCTGTAGAGCACACTGACCGTGTCGTTGGCCCGGGCCGATTGAATGAACGGGTCTGCCCCATCTCCGGCAAAGATCCAATCCGGAACATATTCAAACCGCGTCTGCACCGGAGGCTGCTGGCTGCTTAGCCAATAGGGGCCGGGGGGAAAAGGACGGCAGGCCACCGTGACATACAACTCATCCTCAATATAAAAGATACGCGGGTCCTCCACACAGCCGTTAGCATAATTCCGCACTTCATTTCCGTAAATATCCGTGATGTACAGCTCATGCTCCTCATACCCCAGTGCAGGCGCCAGAGCGGGTCTTGAAAAGTCTGCCTCCCAAGATTCTCCCGCATCCCTGCTGCTCGCATAACCCAGAAAAATCGGATACGGATCGTGACAGCCCTCTCTTCTTTTGTGTCGCCATGGCCCGGTTGCCCGGAATAGCATATGGATTTCATCAGAATCAGGGTCTTTAATAATCGCCGGATTCAGAACCATTTTATCCGCCCAATCACAGCCTGGTACAGGCTCAAGAGCGGGTCTGTCCAAATAGCGGAATTTCGGTTTCATCATTTCATATTCCTCCTGTTTCCCATCCTAGAATAAGAGCTTTTGCCGTTTTCAGGAATCACCTTATCATACGAAACCCCTGATTTCAAAAGCCTTTTGCCATAAAATCAGCTTCTAAACTAAAACAGTAAGATCCGTCAAATCAAAAAGGAAGATCCATCATTCCCGCCTGGCCGGCAAGCGGTTATGATAATTTCTGCAGGTGAAATCAGGCTCAAGGAGGCGTACTATGAACCGGGAAAAAGTGCATGATATTGTCATTTACGGCGGAACGGCTGCTGGGATTATAGCTGCTGTCCAAGCCGCAAAAATGGGCAAAACCGTGGTAGTGATCGAGCAGGGACAGCGTATTGGGGGCTTGACCAGCGGCGGTCTGGGAGATACGGATGTAGGGATGAAGCACGCGGTCGGCGGCCTGTCCCTGGAGTTCTACCGGCGGGTAGCCCGGAAGTATAATGAAGACGGGGCACGCTGGCTGTTCGAACCCAAAGTGGCGCTCGAAGTACTGCTGGACCTGGCGGCCGAACACCATATCGAAGTCGTCTGCGGAGACAGGCTTGAGCTTCAGGACGGGGTGGGCAGACAAGGCGCCACAATCACTTCAATCCGCATGGAATCCGGGAACACCTATCGTGGCAGGATGTTTATTGACGCTACGTACGAAGGCGATCTGATGGGGAAATCCGGCGTATCCTATATTGTCGGCCGGGAGCCGAATTCAGCGTACGGAGAGACATTAAACGGCATTCAGCCCGGGGATGAGCTTAATGAGCTGCCCAACGGAATTGATCCTTATGTCATTAAAGGAGTACCCGCAAGCGGCTTGCTCCCGCGTGTCAATGCTGCCCGCGGCGGCAGCACCGGCGACGGTGACAACAAGCTTCAGGCGTATAACTTCCGCATGTGCCTGACGGATAATCTGGACAACCGCCTGGAGATCGGCAAGCCGGAGGGGTATAACGAGGCCGATTATGAAATTCTGTTCCGGGCTATCGAGCAAGGACAGCGCTCCCGTTTCTTTAAATTAAACCGGGTTACTGCCGAGAAGACGGATTCCAATAACAACAGCGGCATTTCTACGGATTACAACGGAATGAACCATAGCTATGCAGAGGCGGATTATCCGGCAAGAGAACAAATCCGGGAGGCCCACCGTATCTATCAGCAAGGTTATGTCTGGACCCTGCAGAATCATCCGCGGGTGCCGGAGGACATCCGGGCGGTCTACAAGCCGTGGGGGCTGCCGCTTGATGAATTCACGGACAGCGGCCACTGGACGCCGCAATTATATATCAGGGAATCCCGCAGAATGATTGGCGATTATGTGGTTACAGAGCATGATGTCAGACTGGACAACCCGGTGCCGGATTCCATTGGAATGGGCTCCTTCGCCATGGACTCGCACCACACCCAATATTATGTGAACGAAGAAGGACATGTAAGCACAGAGGGCGGATTCTATGTGAGATTGGCTGCACCTTACCCGATAAGCTTCCGGGCTGTTGTGCCGAAACGGACGGAGTGCACCAATCTGATCGTACCGGTATGTGTATCTGCAACCCATGCTGCCTACGGCTCGATCCGGATGGAGCCCGTCTTTATGATCCTGGGGCAATCGGCTGCGGCTGCTGCAGCACTGGCGCTTGATGGGGATGGCATTGTTCAAAACGTACAGGTGGAGCAGCTGCATTCCATACTCCTTCAGGAAAATCAGGTTTTGTATGCAGAAGTCTAATCTGTGTATCCATCCGGATGGAACCGAAGCCCGAATTTGCGCCGGTATTCACCCGGAGAATGTTCAAAGTGTCCGCGGAACATCCGGCAGAAGTGGGCATAGCTCTGGAAGCCCGTTTTGTCGGCTATCTGTTCAAGCGTCAGATCACTGTACATCACCTGCTGCTGCGCAAGCTTCAGTCTGACGCTGATACAGTAGGCGAACATGGATTGGCCAAAAGAAGCGTTGAACAGATAGGAGCAGCGGGAGACACTTAACCCGGCGGAGGCCGATATCTGCTCCAGGCTAAGCGGTTCATGGGCATGGTTGTCTATGAATAACTTAAGCTTGTACACGGTATCCGCTCCCTTGGTGCGCGGATTGACCCAATCACATGCTCCAGGGTCAGGCAAAACGTTCTCAGAAGATAGTCCATGATCTCGTCCAGGTTTTGCATCATTTTTTTCTTCTCGCTGATGATATGCTTCCATAGCGTAAGCACCGTATCGTCAAAACCGATATTCGTTTTTACGGGCAGGCTTGTGTTAGCCCACCACGAGTCCAGCCACTCCCCCTTGCCGGCCAGGAAATAGTCCGAAGCAGGCTGAGTCTCACCCGATGCTGTTAGGTTTCGGGGCTGAACGTTTAGTCCGTAGGGCTGACCGGGAGGATAAATGAGCAGGTCTCCGGGGATGATGGTCTCGTAATTGCCCGCCACCAGCGCCCGGCAGGTACCTTCCGCCTGAAACCGGAACAGATAGTAGGTCAGCCCCTCTTCGTACTTAACGGAGTGGGGCTTCGTGTGTGCGAAATAATTAGCATAAATGACGCCGGAACGATGCGGATCTGGCTTCGTCATCGGTAAGGTTTCTCCTCCGGACGGTCAGGATGATAGCCTGCCCTGAATTCCGAAGGTGTCTGCCCGGTGATCTTCTTGAACATTTCGCTGAAATACCGCCGCTCCTCGTAACCTGCTGCAAGGGCGACCTCCTGCACCGGCATCCCTTCTACCAGCAGCGCTTTGGCCTTCTGGATCTTCTCCATGGTCACATACTGGGTGACCGTCATACCGGTCACCTTCTTGAAAAGACTGGAGTAGTAGCTCGCGCTGAGATGGACGTGAGCGGCGCAATCCCCTACCGTTATATCCTCAGAGAGATGGCTCTGAATATAATCGAGTGAGGCATAGATAACCTTCTGCCCCTCGGACAGGCTGTTCTTGCGTACCAGTGCGGCCCCTTCCACGCATAACTCCAGCAGCTGCCGCTGGAGAGAAGCCAGCGGCAGTCCGGCTGTTCCCTGAACAGCCCTGAATCTCTGGATCAGCGGCTGGATATCCGCATACGGAATCAGCTCATAGAAGCTCCGGATCGCCGAGGCAGCCAGCTCATCGTACAGGCTGAGCAGATAATCCGGATTCTGCCGGGAGACCAGACTCTGGAGGCTTGTCGAGATATCCTCCAGAATAGCCGCTGCCTTGCCGGTATTCCCGGAGCGCAGCGCCAGCAGCAGCTCGTCCTTGTATTCCAGGGACAGCGGCTCCTGGCTGCCGGCCGGGAGAATATCGTCATAGCGGATGGCTGCATTGCCTTCCGTGAACAGATGATAGGCCAGCGCCCGGTTGGCCTGCAGATAGGAATCGGGCAGCTCACTCGTCTCCTCCACTCTGCCTCCGACCCCGACCGAAACCGTGAACTTGGTGTAGCGTTCAATATTCCGGCAACAGCGTTCGGCGATCTCGACCGCACTGGGCGCGCTGCAGTCATTCATAACCGCCAGATAGCGGTTATGTCTGGCGCGGAAGACTACGCAGCGCGCATATTCGGCAATCGTCTCCTGCGTGATATTGAGCAGCGAGAAGCGGATCAGCTCCACCTCGCGGATGGACAGCTCGGCTGCCCGCTCCTGAAAGTGATCGATCTCAAGCAGCATCACCACAAACCCCTGCGGGTTCAGATCGATATTCAGGAATTCCCAGCGGGCCGCCGCCTGCTCCCAGGCTGTACGGTGGCTGACCAGCAGGGCGAAATATTCCTGCCGCAGCACCGGCAGACTCTCCCGCAATCTTTTTTCCATCTCCCGCAGGGTAAGCAGCTTCGACCGTTCTTCCAGAATCTCCGCCTTCGCCCGCAGCACCGCCTTCATAATATCCTCTTCGGTAAACGGCTTGACAACAAAGTCAAAAGCGCCAAGCTGGACAGCCTGCTGCGCATATTCAAAATCGGCATAGCCGCTGATCAGAATCACCTTACAGTCCCGGTGGCGTTCCAGCACGGCCCGCAGCATGGACAGTCCATCCATCCTCGGCATCCGTATATCCGTAATGACAAGATCCGGGCGCAGCTCCGAGATCATGTCCAGCCCATCCTCCCCGTTGGCTGCCGTACCCGCCACCCGGATACCCTGGTCCGCCCAATTCATGCAGGTGAGTCCTGCGACTACGCTTTTGATATCGTCTATAATGCACAAGCTGATCACACCATTATCGTCCATCCTGATGCTCCTCTCTCTTGGGTAAAGAAATGATGACCGCCGTTCCCCTGCCTGGCCCGCTGTCCACCCGGAACACCGCACTGTCCCCGTAATACAGCTGCAGCCTGCGGATCAGATTGGACACGGCATACCCCTTATCCGATTCCCTCCAGAAGAGTGCCCGGACCTGATCCTCCTCCATGCCTGCTCCATTGTCGCGGACCGTAAGGCACCAGCGTTCTCCCTCTTCCAATATCTCTATATCAATAACTCCGCCGCTCTCCAGATCGCAGAAGCCATGCAGGATGCTGTTCTCCACCAGCGGCTGCAGCAGAATACGCGGAATAGCGAGTGTATTCAGCGATTCATCCTCTACGTGGATTTCATAACGGAACAACCCTTCATAGCAGCTGCACTGCAGCTCCAGATACTGGCGGACATGCTCCAGCTCCTTGGACAGCGTGGTGATCTCCTGCCCCTTATTCAGCCCCAGCTGAAACAGCCGGGACAGCGACACTACCATTCGCTGCGACTGCTCCACCTGCTTCAGATTCAGCTTCCAGTAGATCGTATTCAGCGTGTTGTACAGGAAGTGGGGGTCCATCTGCGCCGACAGCGCCTTGATCTCCGCCGAGCGTTTATTCGTCTCTGCCTCGGTGACTTCCCCGATCAGCACCACAATCTGCTCAAGCATCCGGTTGAACCGGATACCGACCTGAGCCAGCTCATCCCCGCTGCTGCTCTCGAACCGGGCGGTCAGATCGTTGCTTTCCACCTTTTTCATCACCTTCATCAGACCCTGCAGCGGCCTCAGCAGATAACGGGTAAATGCGCCGGATACCATCATTGTGACCGTGAAGGCGGCGAGGGCCACCACCACAAGCATCCACTTGACATAGATCATATCCTTCAGCACGCTGGCTTTGGACTGGATTGTAGTCATCGTCCAATCTGCGATGCCCAGATGAGCATAGTTCAGCAGATAGGATTCACCGCCTAGCTTAAACGTATTGCTGAGATCCCGGCTGCTGCTGATCCTACCGGTCAGATGACCGCCCTCCACCGCCTGCCGGACCAGCGGGTCCTTCACAGAATACACAGGCTCACCTGAAGCGTTCAGCAGGAAGCTGCGCGCCCCGCCCCCGGTACCTCCGCTTACCAGCTTGCGGAAGCCGTCTTCGCGGATATTGACTACGATATAGACACCGCTGACCGGAGTATCGAATATGGGCTCCAGAATCAGTGAGATCACCCGGTCCTTGCCGGAGAACAGCATATCCTCATGGCCCTCGACCCACAGGTTCCTCTTCTCCTGTTCAATGCGCTCATATAGAAACGTATCCTTGAATTCCGTCAGCCGGTTGCGGTTCATCGACGACGGGTAAAACTCCCCGATCGGCGTGGACACATAGATGGACTGAATCAGCGGCTCGGCAATCCGCGCCTGTGAGAAAACGTTATCAAGATCATTCAGATGGGTATAATATCTGCCTGTGTCCCCGGAGACGACATCCCTCATCATATCGTGAAAAGGCTGGCTGATCATAAAGGTCATCATAATCAGTGTCAGCTTGTTCAGCTTCTCGTCGATGATCTGTGCCGATTTGACGACGGTATCCTGGGTGAGCTTCAGCGCATTCTTCTCCAGGATCGCCGCCGAGATGGAATAGGACAGTCCTCCGGTCATCAGCACAGAGAGGAGAATCACGGCCAGGAATGCGGTTTTTAATTTACTGCGGAACGATTGCTTCCGGAAATAGTCCAAGCTCTTCACGCCTTCCTGTGTACATGCCTGCTCTTCGATTATGTCACCCGGACCCGGGGCCGGGCAATAAGCGGCTTAAGATACAGTGAAATCACCGTATGCGGAGCATGGATTTACCGTATATACAGGGGGAGGGGGCAGTTCCCCGCTCCAACCCGATTCAAGGGGATTCCCCCTCTCCTTCTGCCAGTTCCCCGTCCCAGCCGGATTCAGAGGAATTTCTCCCGCTCATTCCGCCAGGCAGCGTCTTAGCTGAAAAATAAAGTCGAGTTGGCGCCTTCATGGATGAGGCCTTAATGGATGAGGCTTTATGGCTGAAGCGGATTTGCAAGTTAGCACTTCCCGCACGTTCTCTGCGAGTGCTTGGCGGAGCTTATCATAGCCTAGCTGCCCGGACCATCAGCTAATCAAACGGACTGAAAATCCGCTATTTGCCCAAATCCGGCAGATTTGCTGGCAAAGCGGACTCAGATTCCGTTAATGGGCCCGCCGCAGCCCGTTTCACGCCCAAATGAACACAATAGCGGATTCTCAGTCCGCATAAGCCTCAAAAAAGGGGTTTTCCGGGAAATAAGAGCTTTTGAGTCCGCTTCACTCTGCTGACGGTACGCTCACCTGCTCCAGTAACCTGTACCGTGCACCTAGCAGACAGCAAGCAACAACCAGTAATCAATAATCAGTAATCAGTAATCAGTAATCAGTAATCAGTAATCAATAATCAATAATCAGTAATCAGTAATCAGTAATCAGTATCCAGCAGCCATGAGCCAGTAACCTGCAAACAGCAGCCAGTAATCAGCAACCAGTAACCATGAGCCAGTAACCTGCAGACAGCAGCCAGTAATCAGTAACCAGCAGCCAGTAACCTGTAATCATGAGCCAGTAACCTGCAAACAGCCAGCAAGATGCACATTATTGCGCCAGCCTCTGCCCGGCAAAGATAAAAACACCCGGATGGCTAATCACGCTGCAGCGGATGCGGCCTGTGCAGCTTATATAGATTATAAGGCCACCTCACCCCACTCCAGGCAGACTACTTCCGGGCAGCCCCGCTGAAATCAAGCGCACTTTTGCCCCTCTTTCCCGCCTATCGTCCGCTTTCGGCGGATTCAGGGGCACTAATGCCCCTCATTCACTCCTACCGCCCAATTTCGGCAGATTCAGGGGCACTAATGCCCCTCATTCACGCCTATCGCCCGCTTTCGGCAGATTCAGGGGCACTAATGCCCTTCATTCACGCCTATCGCCCGCTTTCGGCAGATTCAGGGGCACTAATGCCCTTCATTCACGCCTGCTGCCCGCTTTCGGCGGATTCAGGGGCACTAATGCTCCTCATTCCCGACTGCTGCCCGCTTTCGGCGGATTCAGGGGCACTAATGCCCCTCATTCACTCCTACCGCCCGCTTTCGGCAGATTCAGGGGCACTAATGCCCCTCATTCACGCCTATCGCCCGCTTTCGGCAGATTCAGGGGCACTAATGCCCTTCATTCACGCCTGCTGCCCGCTTTCGGCGGATTCAGGGGCACTAATGCCCTTCATTCACGCCTGCTGCCCGCTTTCGGCTTTTGTCTGACAGATCCGCCCCACATCCCAATGAAACTTATCCGCAACAGACGAAACTCATGATTCCCTACAGGAACCTGGCCAAAAAGCCTGTTTGAATTCCGGAAACATCCCGGCTTCAAACAGGCTCTAGTGCTGCGGTATTTATATACTTTGCTGCAAATGCTTTGTATTTGCTTTTACTTTTACTGTTGTTAATCTTATTTCTGTTGTTGCAGTGTTACTGTAATCCGAATTTGTCTCAGAAGAGCCGGGACGGGGGCAGCTTACCCTTGCAGAATCCCGCTCTGCCCCACAATTCTCAGCCACTCCCCGGCGATCAGATCATGCCCGGCTGCTGTTGGATGCACGCCGTCCCATATCCAATACACGGCATCTGTTCTCAGCGCAGCCGCTTCAAACACAGCCTGAAGCGGTACATGCACAGCCTCGAACTCCTCCGCCAGACTGCGGACCACTTCCTGGTAATGAGTCAGGATCTTCAGCCATTCCGGCCATTTCTCTGCCGTTGCCCCTACCTTCAGGAGAAACGGCTCACAGAGCACAAGTCCGGTATGCGGCAGCGCCTCACGTGTCTCTTCCAGCACATGACGGTAAGCGCGTTCGAAACGGTCTGTTATACCGCCCGGGTCGCCCATCATGGTTCTCCAGATATCATTGGCCCCTGCCAGAATGCTGAGTACATCCGGCTGCAGATAGATGGCATCCTCGTTCCAGCGTGCATACAGATCGGAGACCCGGTCTCCGCTCACCCCGCGGTTATAGAATACCGGCCGCAGCTCCGCCAGTTCATTGCCTAATCTGCTTCCAATTATGTATGCATAACCATGACCGAGAATATGGTTAAGATCATTACCCCGGTCGCGGTTGCCATCGGTAATGGAGTCGCCTTGAAACAGAAATACCTTGTTTGCTCCGGAAATTGAGATAGACATGAATACTCACCTTTCACCATTTATTTTAATTCAATTATATCAAAGGAGCAGGCTAAATTAGGATTCAGGCTTGCTGTGCTTCAGCAAAGCCAATATGTTATTGAGCAGATGCACCTTGCGGATGGGCTTTATAATGATGGAGGCAAACTGCGCTTTGGTCTCCTCGTCCAGATTCATCCCCAGGGGAGCAAGGAGAATTACGGGCAGCTTCCTGTCCGGAGCAAGCTGGCGCATTTGCTTGGCAAGCGCGGTAGCTTCTGTCCCCGCAATATCCTTGTCCATAAGGATCAGATCATAATCGTTGTTAGCCGCCATAAAGTCCATTGCCTGATTGGCCGTCTCGGCGGAAGTAACTGCCACACTCCAGTCCTCGAGTACCGAAGAGATAACATGCAGACTTGTCAGGTTATCCTCAACAACCAGGATCTTAATTCCGTCAAGCACATCTTTCTCGAAGGGGATCGAGGGCAGGCTTGTATATTTCTCGAGATACAGAGTGACCTCCAGCTTCGTCCCTATCCCTTCCTTGCTTTCAACGGAGATCTCTCCCCCCATCAGCTCCACCAGCTGTCTGCAGATTGCCAGCCCCAGTCCGGTTCCTCCATAATGATGAGTCTCGCTGCTCTGGTGAACCTGCGTATATTTGTTGAACAGCAGCTTCAGCTTGTCTTCCGCTATCCCTATTCCAGAATCCTGCACCGTGATCCTTACCCCTATTTCTTCACGATGAACAGGCAATGATTTCAACTCGATGAGGATCTCCCCTGCGTGGGTGAACTTTAGGGCATTGCTTACTATATTCATGATAATCTGGCGCACCTTGGGGGCATCACCCAGAACATACAGGGGAATTTCCGAATCTACATTCAGAATCACTTCCAGATTTTTCTCAAAAGCCTTGGTGGAGAACAGATAGACACTCTCCTCCAGTGCGGTGATAATATCAAACGGTTCCTTTTCAATGACCAGCTTGCCCGCTTCCATTTTGCTGAAATCCAGAACATCATTCAGAAATTGCAGCAGCTTGGCATTGCTCGATTCAATGATCTCCATGTAATACTGCTGCTGCTCGTCCATTTCAGTCGTCATCATCAGATCGGTCATGCCGATAATGCCGTTCATCGGGGTACGGATTTCATGGCTGAGCATGGCAAACAGGTCCATTTTGGATTGGCTTTGCCGTTCTAGGAATTCAAATTTCCGCTCCAAATTCATAATATAGGTGAAAAAATAGGCTATAGCGCTTAATATATCCAGGTCTTCCTTCGTATGCAGGCCGGCTGCGGGGTCCATCAGACAGATCGTACCCACAGATTCACCTTGCTCCGTGATCAGAGGCACGCCAACGAACGAGTGTATGCCCCGTGTGTATATTAATTCAAGGGCAGAAGAGCCACAGGGATGGTCATGCGTGTCAGCGATCAGTGTCGGCTTATTGTCATTAAGAACAATCAGACTGCGAATAGGATCAAGAAGCGCTAAAGTGTCTGCCTCCTGCACAATACACTCTTGCCGGTTGAAGGTCCGCAGCAGTGGAGCCAAGCCTAGACCGTGAATCGTAATCATAATCGTATTTGACGTAAAAATCTGGCTTAGCAGTTCAATCATCCGGTCTGCAGCATCCTCTAAATTGGAAATGACCTGACCCCGGGTATTCATCTTGTCCATCATCTTTCTATAACCCCATTCCAAAATCGATATTTATCCATTTATTCCTATTGCGTAATTTCCGCACTGTATTAACTTTGTCCGTCATTCCTAATTTTTCCACGTTCACATTGTACTGCCCGATAGTCCTGTCTGAGCCGGCATAATAAGCCATTTGGATAAATTAGAAAGGAAACTATCTGTATTCTTACACTTAATTAAGAGGATATGTTACGATCAACTGGACTGGTCCTCATCATAACAGAAAAAAACACAGAAATAACCTAAAAAGCGTACAAAAAACTATGGAAGGAATGGAAAGAAGATGAAATACAGAAAACTCGGCAATACCGGATTAAAAGTCAGTGAAATCGGCCTTGGCAGCTGGCTCACTTACGGCACGGCGGCGGAGCAGAAGGCTGCGGATGCCTGTGTTGCCAAGGCTTTTGAATGCGGTATCAATTTCTTTGATACAGCTAACGCCTATAACCGCGGTGAAGGTGAAAAAGCAATTGGTGCCGCTCTCCGCTCCTATACGCGTTCGGATTATGTGCTCAGCACCAAGGTGTTTTTTCCGATGGGCGATGGTGTGAATGACCGCGGACTCTCCCGCAAACATATTATGGAGCAGTGTGAGGCGAGTCTCCGCCGTCTGGGTACAGACTATATCGATGTGTATTTCTGCCACCGGTTCGACAATGACACCCCCGTGGAAGAAACGCTCCGCGCACTCGACGATCTGACCGCACAGGGTAAAATCCTCTATCCGGCTGTCAGCGAATGGACCGCTGCCCAAATCTCGAATGCAGCCGGCATCAGCCGCAGGCTGAATCTGCGTCCGCTTGCGTCCAATCAGCCAATCTATAATATGTTCGAGCGCTATATCGAGAAGGAAGTGCTTGAGGTTTCCGCACGCGAAGGATTGGGACAAGTCGTCTTCTCCCCGCTTGCCCAGGGTATTCTGACCGGTAAATATAAGAAAGGACAGCAGCCTCCGGCCGGAACGCGCGGCTCAGACGATTCGGTGAATGGTGTCATCCGCAGCTACCTCCGGGATGATGTGCTGGATGTGGTCGCCAAGCTGGATACAGTGGCCGCAGAGCTAGGCCTTAAGCTATCCCAGCTGGCACTGGCCTGGGTCCTCCGGCAGCCGGGAGTAAGCTCGGCGCTGATCGGGGCCAGCAGACCGGAGCAGGTCGAAGAGAATGCCGAAGCCGTCAATGCTGTGCTGCAGCCGGATACACTGGAAGCCATTGAAGGCATTCTGCGTGAGGTTGCTGATTTCGCACCTGCGAGATAACTATGAGCCGGATTGCTTAAGTGAAAGTCTTGCAGCTATCAACCTGTAATTCAAGCAAGTCATCCGGTCCGAGTCCAAAGAAGATTCATAGTTCCAGCTATATAGATTGTACCACTGTTTGCAGCAAATACCTGCACTTAAAAGCACCGTCCGGGAATGGGGACGGTGCTTTACTAGAGTTGCAAGCCAATAGTGAATGTTAATTCTGTTACTACGGTCCTGCTGGCGCAACGTGCCTGCCGGCATGGGCAGTCTGTACGGTATTGATCAGTTGCTTATACGCCTCTTGATCTGCGGCTGAAGCCAGCGGCCGGTATTGCTCGAACAATCTCACACAACGGATGACACAGGTCTCATTGCCCAGTTCTGCCGAAGCCTCCAGACTTTGGAATAAATACCGCATTCCTTGCTCCTGCCCTCCGGCATGCAAGTAATATCCAGCCAGTTCATAGAGCAATTCGGGGTATTTATCAGGGAGGTCCGCTCCCAGCTTGCCATGTCCCGGGGCAGACCACTCCTGCTCCACCAGCGGCTGGAACCGGCCGATAAGCTCATCCATATTCCAGTGATACCTGTTGGCTGCCTGAACGGCCTTCAGCATTCCGGGGAGCAGGCCTATCCCGCCCGTACCGATATACTCCGCATAGTTATGAAGCACTTCCAACTCACCGCACATTAAACGGAACAGATAGGTGTTGACTACTGCAAGTCTGCTGAATTGCTCTTTGATTCCGCGGACCTCCTCTGTATCTTCCACAATCCAGTCCATTTCTGAATATAAAGTTACATAATGCAGAGCACGCTCATATTCGCCGCGCCCGTCGCATACAACCGACTGCAGGTAGTAGGCGTATAAAATATAGAAGCATAGCGGCCGCGGAGGTTCCTTCAGCTCTTGCTGCTTTCTGACTTTGTAGTGCTTAATTTCATATTGTATCGCTGTCTTACGGTGTAGCTCCTCGGCCAGCAGCCACGCCTTATCCCAGTAATGCAATGAAAGATAGACATCCGCCAGCTGCTGCAAAGCGCCTAATTGATCGCTCTCATCCAGACGCTCCACGAAATATTCAAACCGCGTAGCTGCCCTGAAGTCCGCCTCTTTATCCTGTCCGACCCTGATCGTGAACAGACGGTACTGGCATAAGGCCAGCCGCTCCGAATGCTGGTATTTCTCACTGTCGGCTACGCCTTCATAGAGCAGGGCTGCCGCCTGATAGTTGCCTTGCCCGTAGAATTGTTCCGCGGTATCAAACAGTACCGGGGCATATGTAATATTGTCCATTATAATTAGGACGACCTGCCGGATACAATCCAGTTTGCCAAGCTCCGCGCAGCGGTGGAGGAAGGGCCCCAGACGCCGCCAGTCAGGTGTGGAATGAACGACACATTCATCTATATAGAGTTCGTAGAACGCCCCTTCAGGAAGCCCCATCCCGGCTGTAATCCGGTCCAGCTGCTGCATGGCAATGGGACGGTTGCCGTTAATAATACTGCTGAGTGTTCCGGAGTTAACGCCGGATATCCCTGCGAATTGATTAATCGTCTTTCCTTCTTTTCTTAAGAATGCGGCCAGTTCCGCTTGAATTGTAGTCTTGTGATGCAAACCAATACCGCCCCTCAAAAAACCATATATTCGAATATTACTCCAGATATTCCTATATAATAAGTCCCTTAAATAGACAGGTCAATCCGGTTTGAACGGTTCAAAATAGGTTGACAAAGACGGAATAAATGTTATATATCCCCATTTTATTTATGAAATCAGTTTCGACTCTTCGGCCTGCCCGGCCGCTTTGCGGATGAATCCCTGCAGCGGCTTCTGCAGCGTAAGACCCAGCAGCAGCGCAAGCACGCCGAACGAAGCCAGCAGCAGCGCATCACGGACCGCCACCTCCGGCAGCAGGCCGCCTACAGCTTCACGCAGCAGGCTGATCGCATAGGTAAAGGGCATAAACGGATTCAGCACCTGAAAGAAATGCCCTGTGGTACTAATAGGAAAGGTGCCGCCGGAGCTGGAGAACTGCAGCACCATGAATACGATGGCAATCCCTTTGCCGATACTGCCGAACACCGAGACCAGCGTGAAGACAATTGTCACAAATACCACGCTGATCAGCACGGCAAACAGGACAAACCATACCGGATCAGCGACATAACAGCCGAGCAGGAAGATATTGCCGAGCACCGCTACCAGTGCCTGAAGAATCCCAACCGTAAGGAAGGTCAGCAGACGCCCGAAGTAGAGCTGATACCCGTGGTAGCGGATTCCGCCGGTATCCACAGCTGTGCGCAGCAGCGAGATCAGCAGGGTACCGCCCACCCATAGTGACAGCACGACATAAAAAGGCGTCATCGCCGATCCATAGTTGGGAATCGGATATAAAGTCTGCTGCTTCAGCACAACCGGATTCGCCAGGAAATCACTCTGGCTCTGGATATCCCCGCCCAGCAGCTGGGCAATCTCCTCCAGATCGACCTCCTCCTTGATATCGCGGAGGGTTGCTGCCGCCTTGCGGACCGCTGCCATCAGCGCAGGCAAGTCGCTGCGCACCAGCTCTGCCGCATGTTCCACTCCCTTGTCTGCCCGCGGCAATCCGGCGGTAATGAAATCCGCAGCCTTGCGGAATTTCACCTCCGCCGCAGGCAGACCGGTTCTGGCAAATTCGGCCGCTTCGTGAATCTCCTCCCCGGCCCCGGGCAGTCCCTCCTTAATCCGCGGAAGCACGTTAGTGACCAGATTGCTGAATGCCGCCATCTTCTCTGTCACTCCCCCTGCTGCGTTATGCACCTCTCCGCGGATTGCCGGCAGATCCTGCCGCAGGGCAGCCAGGCCGGATTGACCATACTGGATAGCGGTCCCCGCTTCCTCCAGTATCGTGTCCAGTGCGGCCAGCCGCTGCGGAATATGCTGCAGCGCCGCCGCAGCATTCCCTGCATCCGCAGACAGCTGCTGCAGCACCTGCTCCGCCGCGGGGAGAATCTCCGCGTTGTAGCGCGGGATGACCCCGTCCAGGGCAGCGCTCGCCTGCCCTGCCGCCGTGCTGAGCTGCACCAGCTCAGCATCCGTGGGCTGCGCGCCTGCCAGCGCAGCCTCTGCCATGGCCGCCGCCTGCGCAGCTGCGGCGGCATAGGGCTTCCGCGCCGCTTCGACGGCGCGGAGATCGCTTGCGCCTGCGGTGCCGGGCGCAAGGGTGTTCACGGCGCCCAGCAGCTGCGCTGTGTGGGCGAGCCCTTCGCTTGCCGCGGCCAGCCGGGCCGAGGCAAGCTGCAGTTGCCGCGCAGCGCTCTGCTGCGCGAGCTGCTGCTGCACCGCCAGCGGGTGCAGCTGTTTGGGTGCACGCTGCACCGTGCTCTGGTGCAGCCCTTCGCTTGGCTGCGCAGCCGGTTGCCGCAGCTCTTCGCTTGACCGCGCAGCCGATTGCCGCAGCTGCGCGGTCAACTGCACGGCCGCGTCCCCGGCCTGCTGCAGCAGATACAGGTTCTGCTGCAGGACCCCGGGGACAGCCGCGAAGGCTGTGCCGTTCCCGGCGAGGAACTGCTGCAGCGCGAGCCCGAAGCTGCTGCCGGCAGCAGCGATCCTGTCCTGCTGCGGCAGCACCTTGGCCGCAGTCTCCACTGTGGCTGCGGCTTCCTCCAATCGGGCGGAGGCCCGGTCAAGCACACCGTCCACCTTGCTGAAGTTCGAGTCCAGCTCGGACACCAGCAGGGCAGCACGTTCAATCTGGGGCAGCTTCTGCTGAAGCTCCTCCAGATGTCCGGCAGCGGCTGTAATCTGCGGCCAGTATTCGTCGATCTGCTCCACGGCTTTCCCCGCCTGCTCCACCTCCGGAAGCCTGGAAGTTAATCCGGCGATCCGTTCTGCAGACGAGGAGATCTCCGGCCAGTTCTCCTGCAGCTTCAGCACCAGCCTGCCGGCTTGCTCAATCTCCGGCAGCTCCGCCTCCAGCTTGAACAGTCCGGCCTCCACCCTGCGGATCGCCGGCAGCTCGGACTGGAATTCCTCATCAATACCGCGCAGGGCGGTCAGGACCGTACTGCTGATCGTTTCCGTGAAGTGCTCGGTGATCTGCGTGGTGATTGTGGAAGCACCCTTGGCGGTGATTTTCGGGGCAATCGCATTGATTTTTTCATTAACGGTATATTCAATCTCAGGCTTCTCCAGCTTCCCTTCAAGAATTCCGGTCATCCGCTCTGAGAAGTCTGCGGGAATTACGATGCTGGCATAATAATCCCCGCGCCGCACCCCGTCCACTGCAGACTCCGCATCTGTAAACCGCCAGCCGAGTGTCTTATTGCTCCGCAGGCTTTCCAGCACCTCCGCACCGATATTAAAGCTTGTTCCCTGCACTGCCGCACCTTCATCCAGACTGGCGACGGCGATTTTGATGCCGGAGGTGTTGCTATACGGGTCCCATACGGCCGCCACATTCACCCAGTCATAGACAGAAGGCAGCACAACAAGTGCTGCAATCAGCAGCATGGCCACAGGTATTCTGAACAGCCTCAGCCAATCCCTCTTGTATATTTGCCAGATCTCCGTCAATTCCAGTCACCCCTCAGCCGATAGTTGGATAACTTAATATGCCCCGGATTAAGGCTTTTTACGACGATGATTGGCAACGGGATGAGGATAGAGGTAAGCAATCCAATAATTGGGGTGCTGCGGCAGGAGATTCTGAAAATATATTTGCAACATTTCTTGAAAATCAACGTTATTAGGGTATAAGCACGTTTGAGAACTATACCGCAGGGTAATTAGGTATATAGACTTATACCGTGTCATATTATACCAAGGGGGAAATTCCACAATGTTAAAGAACAAAAATGTCTATCTGTTTCCTGTATTGGTCCTGTTGTTCCTATCCCTCGTGACTACGGCAAGCACGACCATGAAGACCGCGGAAGCCCAGAGCAGCGATCATATCCAGCACTTGACGGTTTACATACACGCACTCGAAACCCTGAAGGGTCAAACCACCCTTACCGGGGATGAAATTACATGGTACGAAGGCGCAGCGGCGGATGCTGTCTTTGCCGAACGTGAGCCGGAAGCCGCAGCCGAAATCGGCGGTGTACCCGACGGTTACTATATCGTGAATGACAGCGATTCGCTGACTGCCTACCCGGTAGCCCCTGATGCCAAAGTAACTATGCAGATCTACGACCACACCGGTAATATTGAGGAACTGGACATTAACTGGAACGAAGCCCTCACCCTGCAGCAGTTCATTCATGAATTTGCCAAAACGAATGTTTTCGATTTAAGCCAGTCCCCTTACCACCTTACTATTGAGAATGGCCAGATCGTCTCGATCGTGCAGCAGTATACACCTTAAGTAAATTGTATTGTCCTGATAACCTCATCTTTTACCTCCCACAAGCCACAGTGTGCTGCAGCAAGCAGCCGCGGTGGCTTTTTTGCGCCTATAGCGGGATTCCCTGTCTGCGGCTATTTCTCTTCTGCCGGGCGGCTGAACTGCCGGAAGTAAGGTTTGAGCCCCAAATCTTTCGCCCTATGGATTCACGATTCTATCAGAAAGATATGAACGTGAAGCGTAACGGACTGAGAAGCCTCTATTCGGCTGAATTCCGTTGTTTTTACCTCCATGCGGACTGGAGAGCCGTTATTGCCCCTGAGAATAGGGTAACCGGGCGCGGTTTTTGAAAATAAAGGAACTGGTGTCCGCTTCAGGCTGAAAACGGGTAGTTTCGAGGAAATAACGTCACTGATATCCGCATGGAGTTATCGATGTTTCTATTCTAACCTTTTCACACATATTCGAACCTATCACTATTTACCGTCAAGTCCTTTAAATATAAGCTTATTCATAGGATACTAACCCTGCATTAACACTATAGATTCCATAGGAATGGGGATAAAAAAGTGACAATTACACCCCGGCCGCAGCCTGCGGCCCAAACTCCCGGCAAACCCATGTACCAGGAGTTCCGCTTGGACCAGGTTTCCATCTCCGATCCGTATATCGTCAACGCCTTTGCCAAAGAAATAGATTATCTCACCAGCTTCGATCCTGACCGTCTGCTGGCCGGCTTCCGTGAGAACCGGGGACTTCCGAAGCGGAGCGAGAAGTATCCCGGCTGGGAGAATACAGAAATCCGCGGGCATACGCTGGGCCATTATCTCTCTGCGTTGTCCCAGGCTTATGCCGCTACCCTGAATGACGCGCTTGTGCTCAGACTGAAATACCTGCTTGGTGAACTGGCGTTATGCCAGCATGAGAGCGGTTACCTGTCGGCCTTCGATGAGCAATTGTTCGATAACGTCGAGAATAAGCAGCCTGCCTGGGTGCCCTGGTACACGATGCACAAGATTATCGCCGGACTTACCGCGGCCTATTCTGCCACTGGAAATGAAACAGCCTATACCGTAGTGAACAAGCTGGGGGATTGGGTGTACAGCCGTACAGCCTCCTGGTCAGATGAAATCCGGCAGCGTGTACTCTCTGTTGAATATGGCGGAATGAATGACTGCCTGTATGAGCTGTACACAATCAGCGGTAACGCGAACCACTTAAGCGCCGCTCATAGCTTTGACGAGCTGACTTTATTCACACCTGTGAGCGAGGACCGGGACATTCTCAAAGGTAAACATGCCAATACGACCATTCCCAAGTTCATAGGAGCGCTGAACCGTTACCGGACACTTGGAGA
This sequence comes from Paenibacillus borealis, assembly GCF_000758665.1. NCBI lineage: Bacteria > Bacillati > Bacillota > Bacilli > Caryophanales > Paenibacillaceae > Paenibacillus > Paenibacillus borealis. The sequence continues at coordinate 2,136,293 of NZ_CP009285.1, read as the reverse complement.
CAGTGAAGTCTTTTATCTGGAGGCTGCCAAGCAGTTCTGGGATATGGTTGTGCATCATCACAGCTACATTACCGGCGGGAACAGCGAGTGGGAGCATTTCGGCGATCCGGATATGCTGGACCGGGAGCGCTCCAATTTCACAGCGGAAACCTGCAACACCTATAACATGCTCAAGCTGACACGAGAATTGTTCAAAATCACCGGAGATGTCAAATACGCCAACTTCTACGAGAATACATACCTGAATGCGATTGTGTCCTCACAGCATCCGCATACCGGAATGACGATGTATTTTCAGCCTATGGCAACAGGTTACTTCAAAGTGTACAGCTCCCCCTTTGAGCATTTCTGGTGCTGCACCGGAACCGGCATGGAGAGCTTCACCAAGCTGAATGACAGCCTGTATTTCCATGATGCTGCAAGCATTGTGGTCAATCAGTATTTCAGTTCTACCCTTCAAGCCACTGAGCATGGGCTGAAGCTGACACAATCGGCTAATTTGCCTTACAGTGATACTGTTACGTTTACCGTATCCGTCTTGCAGCCTCAGGTTCATTCCCTTGCGCTCAAGCTTCGTCTGCCGGACTGGCTGGCTGGTGAACCGGAGCTCCTATTGAACGGGGAACCGGTCCATGCTGTATTCAATGAGAGCGGAACATATGCTGTAGTCGGCAGAATATGGGAAGACGGCGATACCCTGCAGCTCCGGCTGCCGATGAAGCTTGCTTACTTCAATCTCCCGGATGCCCGCCAGGTTGCAGCCTTCAAATACGGGCCGGCAGTGCTCAGCGCCGCACTGGGCCGGAGTGATCTGGCTGTGTCCGCGACAGGTGTTGCCGTCAGTGTTCCGACCCGCAATATGCTGGTGAAGGATTTCATCACCACGGTGAATGAAAGTCCGGAGATGTGGCTGGAGCAGCTTGCGGACCGTGTTGTCCGGCTGGAGCAGGATGAGCTGGCCTTTGCGCTTCAGGGAACGGATGAAGACAACCGCCTGGTATTCACCCCGCACTATAAGCAGCACAGCGAGCGTTACGGCATCTATTGGCGGCTGGTGGAGGCCGATTCGGCAGAGCTGCAGCAGCATATTCTCCAGGGCAAAATCCGGCAGCGTATACAGGAAGCAACGCTGGACAGCCTGCCTGTCGGCAACGACCAGTATGAGCTGGAGCATGGAATTCAGGGTGAGAATACCACCGTGGCTACATGGGACGGATACAATATACGCAAGGCAGAGAACGGCGGCTGGTTCAGCTACCGGCTGAAGGTGGCACCGCAGAGTGACAACTACCTCTCGGTTACCTATTTCTCCGGCAGCAACGGCAAGGAGATAGCTATTTATGTGGACGGTGAGCGGATCAGCAGCGAAATTCTGCACACCGATCAGGCGCGCAGCTTCTATGACCGGAGTTATCTGATACCTGCTGAAGCCATCGGCGGCAAGACCGAAGTGGAAGTCAGATTCGTCATTCCGGGGCAGGAAAATGGCATATTCAATCTGCTGCGCATGATGACCGGCTACGACACTAACGCTGGGCTGAGCCAGCTTTCTTTTAGCGGAGGCACGCTCTCGGCTCCCTTCAGCAGCGGCGTAACTGCTTATACCCTATCCGTTCCGCAAGCGGCCGGCAGCGTACAGTTGAAGGTCACACCGGAGCATAAGAATTCCCTGGTCTATGCGGACGGGATTCTGATCGAGGACTCGCTCCCGCGTCAGGTTAAGCTGACTGGGCAACGCACGACGCTGAACCTCACGGTTAAGGCCGAGGATCATATCACGGAGCGAGAATATATGATTACAATCGTGAAGAAGGAATAAACACGCTATATAAGCTGCACTTTAGACAACACCCCTGCAGGTTCCCGGTCAGTCACAGCGGGGCTGGCGGAATACGTCAATGCCCTGCACTTAATTCGTGACCTGCAGAAGAAAGGAGACCTCTTCGGAGGCACTGTAGACATAAATGTTGCACGTTTTGCAACATGGATTGATGGATAGCCGGGTATCCGGGAGGATTGTTGTATGAAATACAAGAATAATCCTGCTAAACCGCTGGAAAAAGCTGAAATCCTGCATTTGATACAACAATTGTGGATTTCGGCCGATAAGACGAGGGAAATGTTGTATTATGTGCAGGATTTGTACAGGATTTTATAAAAGCCAGCGGATCCCCGCCACAAAAAGCGGATGAATGAAGAATTTGCGGTTCAAATATTCACAAAATGAAGGTTAGTTTTATATTTAAGTTTTATGTTCTGGTCTTATGTTAAGGCTTATGTTAAGGCTTATGTTCAACTTACTTAACAACGCTCGTATTACGGTTCATAACCACAAACAAACAAAGAATCCAGCCGCTAACGCGGCTGGATTTCGTTATACATATAATACCACTGCATTTCTCCGATTTTGTAATAAGGCTTGAAGCTGCGGGTCAGGTGGCTGTATCCTGCCACATGGCCTTTGTCCGTCTCGAAGGTATACGGCTGCTGCCCTTCTACCGGATGAATCCATTCGGCGGGCTCGGCGGTGTCACCAATGAACCGGGTCATTTTGTCAGCTGCCAGCACCAGCGGGCCGTAATTCAAAGCGGCAATGCCGGGATTCGCAGCATCTACGGCTCTGAAATAGAGCGGAAACGGGAAATCGATCTCCACGATGTCCCCATCGCTCCACTCCCTGCGGACTGAAGCCCACTCACCGGGCACAACCGCCGTCTCCACCTCTTCCCCGTTGATCTTCAAGCTGTTCAATCCTGTAGCCCACGCCGGAACGCGCAGCTTCAGCCCGAATTCCGCACTGCCCTCCAGGCTGATCCGCAGCTTAACCGGACCCTCGGCTTCCGGATATGGCGAGTAGTTCTCCAGCCTAATCTTCACTCCGTCTTTGACCCAATCCACCTTGGAGGGCAGATACTGCGATACATACAGACTATCCCCGCTGTGATAATAGAGCATATTGCTATACTCCGCGACATCCTGCGGGAAGGTGCCTGTGCAGCATTGCCATTCGAAATTATGCCCGCCCTCCTGCAGTCTCCGGTCCTCCACCGTCTTGACTGCACCGTCCAGAAAGTAGTTGGCATAATACATCACTCTTCCGTCCGGCTTCACCGGGAGCTGCGCGCCCGTTCCGTTATACAGCAGCTTCTCCACCCATTCGCCGTACTTGGCTTCCCCGGTATACTGCAGCAGGTAGTTGCAGAATTTGAACACCGCCCAGGCACAGCAGGAGACCTCGCAGCTGCCCCAGGTGTCATTGCGGGTGACTTCCGTCCCGGAGAAATTGGTATAGGTCAGGCTGGACAACGTAGAATCCCAGGTTGATTTCAGTGAATCCCCCAGATAACCTTCCTTCTCGGTGAACAGGCATTCCGCAGGCCCATAGCCGCCGGTGGCAAAGATATGATGGGTCGTAAGCTCATCGTAAGCAATCTTCATCGCCGACAGATAACGCTCATCCCCGGTCACTTCATAGGCGCGCGCTGCGCTGGATAGACTGTTCACCTGGCTGTAGGCGTGACGCGGGCCGATTGCGAAATCCCTGCTGTTCAGCTTATCCCACAAGTAATCGTAGTCCCATCCCTTGGCGAAGTCCTTGAACTTCTCCTCCCCGGTCAGCTGATACGCACGGTACAGATTCTCCGGCAGCGTGTACCATTCGATCATATGGTTGGACCACAGCCCATGGTCCTGCAGCCCGTCGCGGGCAATATCCTGCTTGAAGCGGGCCATTGCCGCCTCCGTCAGCTTCAGCACATAAGGGAGAATCCGCTCATAGCCCAGATACTCATACAGGTCGAGGAAGCCGCCAAGCAGCTTCTCATAGACATAAGTATCATTGTCGAATAATTCAGCGGACTGCTCGGCGCAGGCGATCCACTCCCCTGCGAGCAGCACCGCTTTCTCATGCAGTCTGAAATCTCCGGTCACCCGGTACAGCTTCGCATACGCCCCCAGCTTCTGGCCGAAGGTGCTTGCCCCCGCCCCGTACCAGCCGGCTAAACCGTCAGCCTCCGAGGGCACACCCGCTTTGACCCGGAAAATATGCAGCAGATCCTCATCCGGGATACCGAGATACATCTCGATGGTCTCATCCTGCTGCTGTTTCCAGTGGCCGGGCTTAAGCGCAACATGGCTGTAGCCGAAGGCCTGCATGGCAGGGGCTATTTTCACCGTACCCGGCCGGTACAGCATACCTGGGTTTACTGTCGCATTATTCTTAGTACCTGTGTTCATCACTCATCCTCCTCATTAACCTTTGACTGAGCCGATCATGACCCCTTTATCGAAGTACTTCTGGATGAACGGGTACACAATCAGAATCGGCAGGGTAGACACGATGATGACTCCATACTTCACCTGATCCGCATACTGCTGGGCATAACCTCCGGCTGAACCGCCCGCTCCCGCACCTTGCGAGAATACCTGGTTGGACAGCAGAATATCTCTCAGCACAATCTGCAGCGGCTGCAGGTTATTGCTGCGGATATAGATCAGTCCGGTGAAGAAGTCATTCCAGTGGGCAACGAGATAATACAGCCCGATTACAGACACCACCGCTTTGGAGAGCGGCAGGGCGACCTTCAGGAAGAATTTGAAATGCGTACACCCGTCCATCGAAGCCGCCTCAAACAGCTCTTTGGGGATCGAATTCTCGAAGAACGAGCGGGCGATAATCAGATTATAGACATTCACGCAGAACGGGAAAATAAACACCCACATCGTATTCGTCATGTGCATATCCTTCATCAGCAGGTAGGTTGGAATCAGTCCGCCGTTGAAGAACAGTGTGATTACAAAGGTCAGCATCAGAAACCGCCGGGCCCGGAACTCCTGTCTGGACAGCACATACGCCGCAGGCAAGGTGAACAGTAGGTTCACGGCCGTCCCGAGCACCGTATAGAGCAGCGTGTTGCTATACCCTGTCCAGATCCGCGAATCCTTGAAGATTTCACTATAGCCGAAGAAGCTGATATTCTTGGGAAAAATCGTTACCTGGCCCGTCGACACCAGCGTGGAATCACTGACAGAGGCGATAATAACGAAATACAGCGGGTATACAATGCTCAAAAAGATGAGCAGGCACACCAGATAGACCACGGCATCGAAGAGGATGTCGGTTTTATTTTTACCTTTACTGTTAGTGATTAGCTGCATGCTACTCCACTCCTTCCGTAAGCTCTGCTACCACAGGCTGATATCCGAGGACTTGCGGGCAATCATATTCATCGCGTACAGGAACACAAAGTTGATCACGGTATTAAACAGCCCGATGGCGGCGGAATAGCTGAACTGGTTGCTGATAATCCCGATTTTGTAGACATAGGTCGCGATGACCTCGGAGACCGGAAGGTTCAGGGCATTCTGCATCAGGAATACCTTCTCGAAGCCTGTGCTGAGCACATTCCCCATACTGAGCACGAACAGAATGATAATGGTCGGAATCAGCGCCGGGATATCGACATGCTTGATCGTCTGCCAGCGGCTGGCCCCGTCGATTTTGGAGGAGTCATAGAGCTGCGGGTCCACAGTAGACAGTGCGGCCAGATAGATGATGCTGTTCCACCCGCAATGCTGCCAGATCTCCGAGAGCACATAGACCGGAACGAACGTCCCCGTCGAGCCCAGCAGGTTGACATCACCCAGTCCGACCGAGCTGAGAATATGTCCGATTACCCCCGAATTCGGGGAGAGCAGTACGTTCAGCAGACCCACCATAACGACGATGGAGATAAAATGCGGCAGATACACGGTCGTCTGGAGCGTTTTTTTGGCGCGCTTCCAGCGCACCTGGTTAATCAGCAGCGCCAGAATAATCGGTGCAGGGAAGCTTAGAATCACTGTGGCGAGACTGATCGCTACCGTGTTTTTCATCAGATCGGCAAACATATAGCTGTCAAAAAACTGCCGGAAATAGAACAGCCCTCTCCACGCGCCCCCGGTCAGTCCTTTGCTGAAATCATAATCACGGAACGCCAGCTGGATGCCGTACATCGGGATATAGTTGAAGATAAAGATCACGACAATAGCCGGAAAAATCATAATCCACAGCTGATGATCCCGCTTGAAGGTATTCAGTACGGTGGGCTTCTTATGCGCCCTTGGCTGAGCCGGATGCTCATACAGATTCTTGGATATCATCAGAACCACCCTTCCATCAAGGAGCCGGAACAAGCGGTCTCAGCCCTGTACCCCGCTGACGCTTCTTCCGGTCCCGGTTTCTCTTATAGCACTTACGGTGCTTATCTGCGCTTATTGATTCTTTTTGTAATCGTCATAATACTTCTGGATGATCTCAATATTCTTGTCTACCCCGGTCTTCCCGATATTCTTCACATAGTCGTCCCACTCGGAATCAATGCCGCCCTTGGTAATCCATTGCGACCATTTCGACAGGGCGAGAGACATCATGCCGGTGTTATTCAAGCTCATGGTGTTGTTATCCGCCGCACTATACTTGATGAACATGCTCGGCAGCACATCCGTATCCTTGTTGATTCCGTCCAGCGCCGCTTTGAGCGGCTCGGTCTGGCTGCCGACAGACTGCATATCCGTACCCAGCGTCAGCTTAAGGGAATCGGCAATATACATGGCGCCGTTATCCGCCCAGGAGGAGGTCCACTTCCAGGTCCCAGGGTCCATCGCGGGATCCGCAGGAGGAAGAATACTGTAGCTGCCGTCTCCGTTGTCACCGATATTCGTGCCGAGGGAGCCGAACAGCACCTGCATACTTACGGTAGGATCATATAATTCATTGATGAACTTCATGGCCGCTTCTTTATGCTTGGATTTGGCGGACATTTGTATCGCATTGACCCCATAGTTCAGGGAGTTGTAATCATAGCTCCAGGAGATCTTGCTGGTGGAATCAGCAGAGACCTTGAGCGGGGACATCGAGGTATACTGCGGAGCCAGCGCGTTGCCGACTCTGTCTGTTACCTCCCAGCCCCAGGTGAAGCCGACGGCTGCTGTGTCACCGTTGCCGCGGGCAACGGACTGGTATTTGGTATAATCCTGGGTGAACACTTCAGGATTGATCAGTCCGGCACTGAAGCATTTGTTCAGGAACGCGACCAGCGTTTTGTAGCGCTCATCCGTGAAGAAGTTCTTCACCTTGCCGTCTTCGACGAAATAACCCAGTCCGCTGTTATCCGTCAGTGTAATCCCTTCGCTTCCCATCAGCACGGTCGGCATAAAGGCTCCGAACGCCACAGTTCCTGTAGGCGCAAAATCCATCGGAATTTCGTCATTCTTATCGCCATTTCCGTTGGCATCTTCATCCTTGAATGCTTTCAGCACATCGAACAGCTCATCCCAGTTCGTCGGCATCTGCAGGCCGAGATTGTCCAGCCACTTCTGGTTGATGAACTGGCGTGTCGTTGTTTCCGGCCAGAATCTCTGGTATTTAGGCAGGCCATAGATTTTGCCGTCCAGCTGTGTGGCAATCACTTTGGTCTCCGGTTTGGCATCGAACATCGCCTGCACGTTAGGGCCGTAATCCTTGATCAGTCCGCTCATATCCTCGAAGAGGCCCGGGAACTGCGAGAAGTCAGCATCCGTAATGGAATTCACACCCACAATCAGGTCAGGAATATCGCCGCTGGCGAGCAGTGTACCTTTTTTCTGATCCCAGTCCGCCGTGACCTCCTGCCACTCAATTTCAACGCCGGCGCGTTCCTCAGCCTCCTGCAGCCATTGCATTTTGGAGAATTCCTGGGTCAGCGGATGTTTGGTCATAATTGCTGTAAGCTTCACCTTCTTGCCCGTATCTCCGCCACCGGCAGCATCTGTATTTGTATTTGTATTGTTGCCGCCGGAGCATCCCGATAACGCCGCCGCACCGAGCACAAGCGCGAGCATACCCGTTAGAAACTTCTTCATTTTGTATCCTCCCTTTTTCTTTCCGCCTCTATGGTAAAGCAAGATATATTTCAACATTTGCTAAAATTAACCGAAACCGCTTCTGTATTTCCGGATTCTTCCTCACACATTTCTGATCCAATTTGTTTCCGGTTTTTTGCCCGCACAAAAATGTATACGCTTACATAATAATCTAAAAAAATATCCCCTCGCCATTTGTAGCGCAAATGCCATATTTCACAAGCTTTTTAGCCTCATCTCCTTTGCCTGATTATAGGTTTAGTTTGTCTGTTTGGCTTATCTACAGCTTACCCTTATTTCAAATTCGGATAAATAGTTTAATGTTCGAATATGTGTAAAAAGGTTAGTCTTTACCTAAACATTTAATTTAGGAAGCGCTTTACTTCATACCGTGATTAAGGAATAATAAAGGATAGAAGAAGTGTATTAAAGTCAGAAAAAAGGGGACATGCAAATGACTGCCTTCGAGCTGATTGTGGATAAACCAGTGAATCTGGAGATTACCGGCAAGTTTGTCGCCCCCTCTGCAGAATGGATCCATCTGAGCAGGATTTTGCAGGATTATGAGCTTATCGTTATGACCGAAGGGGTGCTCTATCTGGCCGGTGACAACAAGCAATTCACGGTCTCCAAAGGAGAGTATCTGCTCCTCCCCCCGCTCACCAAGCAATACGGGTACAAGTCCTCTGAATGCAGTTTCTACTGGCTGCACTTTCATTCCACAAGCGGGATTCAGGTTACCGATCTCTCCTCCCGCACCTATGACAAGGAAGATAACCGGATTCTATTGCCCCAGTACGGAACCCTCCGGAGCCTGGAGAAAATTATCGTAATGATGAAGCAGCTGCAGGATTCGGTGCGGGGTTACAATCAGACTACACTCAACAACTACATGACTACTGTGATTCTGTGCGAGCTCTACAACCAGACCTGTGATACCGATGCTGATCCGCTCAAGAAAACAAAGCAGGAGCAGCTGTATAACGATATTGTGGACTACATCAAGTGGAGCCGCAGTGAACACATCAAGGTATCGCAAATCGCCGCCTACTTCGGCTACAATGAGAAATATCTCTCCCATCTGTTCACCGTTATCTCCGGGATCTCCCTGAAGCAATATATTCTGCAGCAGAAGATGGAGCTGGCGAAATTCCTGCTGGCCGATACCAACCAGAATGTCAGTGAAGTCTCGCTGCAGCTCGGCTATAAGGATTGCCATAATTTCATGAAATCGTTCAAAAAAATCGTCGGCCTCACCCCCACCGACTTCCGTAACGCTTATGCCAAACGGCTGCTCTTCTACGAATGAATGAAGAAAGCTCATCATACTGATTCCTCCGCGGCTTCCAGGGGCTACTCATTTCCCCCCGGAACAGGCTGTGGAGATTTTTTTTGTGCATAATGAACTTTTAGGACCTCCGGGAACTCTTATTTATGAAAGAGGTGAGAACATGAATGTAAGCCGTCTTGTGAGACAAGCCCAGCGGGGTAACAAGGAAGCCTTATTACAATTAATTTTAGCTGAACAGGACGCTTATTACCGGCTTGCCTACAGCTATATGGGCAATGAGCACGATGCCATGGATGTCATGGAGGATATGATTGTTACGCTTTACGAGAAGCTGGAGCAATTGAACAAAAGGGAGGCCTTCTACAGCTGGAGCAAAACGATACTTGTGAACCGCTGCAAGACCGTCCTCCGCAAACAGGAGCGTTATCTTCCTCTGGACGACGAAGACGACCGGGAGCCTCCACTTGCCGCATGGACTGCAGACAACCCTTATAGTACTACGGAGTCTGAGCTGGACATGTCGATGCTGCTTGCTCACCTGAACCCGCGGCAGCGGGAAGCGATTGAACTCCGCTATGTTCACGATCTTCCCTATCAGACGATTGCCGAGATGACCGATTCACCGGTCGGGACGATCAAATCAAGGATTTCGCAAGGGATACAGAAGCTGAAAGCTATGATTGGAGGTGACCGTTATGAGAACGATCGAGGAGAGATTACAGGAGCATCAGCAGATCATGACCCCGTCAGAACTTGAGGGCAGACTTCGAACAGCGCTTGAGCGTGTTCCTGTGAAGACAAGAACCCGGAGTAGAGTGAGAACCTGGGTTGCCTCAGCAGCGGCAGCATTTATTCTGACGGTGGGCATCTATCAATATCCTGCATTTGCTTATTACGGCGGGAAGCTGTTTAGTAAAAGCGAGCTGGATACCATGGCCTTTTCTGAATTGGCGGGCCACGGATACGGTCAAAGCGTCAATAAAAGCAAAACGTTAGATGACGGAACGGTTATTACCATTAACGGGGTAATTGCGGACGACAACGCCCTGACGATGTATTACAGCATTGATCCGGCTTCAGGCAGTGTATATACTGGCGACTTCCCTGACGGCAACTATTCACTCCGTTACGGAGTAGATAAACTGGAAGGGTTCCTGACGGATTCAGATCCCCTGGGGGGGAGCGGCGGCAGCAAAGACGGTACCCGTTTCGAGGGAGTATACAAATTTGAGCCGGCCAGCCCCTTCTCCAGAACATTGACCGTTACATTCAGCGAGTGGCTGGAGAATGGGACAGTGGCACACTATCCTGTCTCCTTCAAATTTGAAGCGAACAAAGCCATGAAAAGCCTGCTCACAGCGGATATTTCCCAAGCTGTTCCGGTGGATCAGGGAACTGTCCACTATGACTCTATTACAGCTTCACCAACATCAACCATTGTAAAGGGACATTATGAACTGGAAGACGGGGAAACTCCGAGATTCTCGGCTGTAACCAAGCTCTATGTGAATGGGATTGAAGTAAATTACTGGTCCATGCGGTCGGCCCGTTCCGGCAAAACGGGACTCTCGGAATTTGAAATCGAATACGATGTACTCCCGACAGACAAGCTGCAAAGTGTTGAACTGGTACTCGATAATTTCACCGGATATCAGCAAATAGAACAGCCTGTCTCCCTGGCTTCACCGTCTGACCGCTCTATTCAGCTTGGCGCGGAGAAGCTCTGGATTCGAAGCGTCACCCGGACCGGTTCCGGTTATGATATCGTGATCGCCGGAAAGCAGTTCACCTTCCTCGACACGGAGACTTTAGCTGTTCAAGCCGGAGGAACCACAGTTCCCGTTGCTTCTATATCCCAGTCCCGTCCGTGGGACTTGAAGAACGGCAACATCCTCTGGGAGCGGACCTATTCGTTCAATACGGAGGAGGCGCCGCAGTTCCTGCTGCTGGATGGATTCCATTATATTAAGACATATGACAAGACCATTACAGTTCCTATAGATGGCAAGAAACATTAGGAATACACTATTGTCCCCGAAGTGCCGCGCCGGGCAGCAGGAGTGGAGTGACCTTCCTATGTTCTGTGTTCTGTGTTCAATGCACAATTCGCGGCACAGAGCTTCACCTAGGCATAAATGTTGTACGTTTTACAACTTGGCTCCCTGTATATCCGGCTGTTCGGGAGGAATGTTGCACAAAATACAAGAATTGTCCGGCTAAACCCGCCTGGAGGAGGAGAAATGCTGCATTTCATACAACAATCTTGGATTAGGGCCGACATGATGAGGGAAATGTTGTATTTTGTGCAGGATCTCGCATGAATTCAATAAAACCACTCAGAGCTCCCACACAAACGGCGGGTTAATCGAGAAGATCGTAAATTTAGCTTCTCTCACCGATAGTTGTATTCCGTACACTTAAAAGACGGCCAGCAAGCAAATCCGATCTCTTAATTGTATTCTGTACAACTAAAAGTAGCGAAAAGTGCTCCTTTGCCGCACGAAGGTCAATATAATTGCAGAGAATACAACTATAGTACTTACCACGCAATAACTGGTCACTTTAGTTGTACCAAATACAGTTATAACCCGTCTGATAAAAGAAGACACAAAAAATCCCGCCCCCTGCCAGGGGAGCGGGATTTTTTGTGTCTATATAAGCAGAACTTAAGTTCACTCTAAATAGCAGGGCTTTCCGCATCTTGCAGGCCAGTCATCTGCCATTGCGGCTCCGGGTCACGGGAACCGGTCTGTTACTTCCCGCCGTCCTTCACCGGCACGCCGAAATCCGGTGTGCCGTCTTCATTCCAATGCAGGCGCTGGGCCCGGGTGTGGCGGTTCGGATCGTACAGCGGGTCTCCTGTAATCTCCTTATAATTGCGGGCATGGTAGATCAGCACATCCTCACCGTTCTCATCCACTGTGAAGCTGTTATGCCCCGGGCCGTATTGCCCGTTCTCCTCACTGGTCTTGAAGACCGGCTCAGGATGTTTGATCCAGGAGGCGGCGTCCAGCAGATCACTGTCCTCGTCTGCGGTAAGCAGTCCCATGCAGTAATTGTAGTCGGTCGCGCTGGCCGAGAAGCTCATGAAGATCTTGCCGCTGCGTTTCAGCACCGCAGCGCCCTCATTCACCCGGAAGCCGATAATTTCCCACGGATACTCCGGCGTAGCGATCATCGTCTGCGGACCTGTTAACGTCCAGCCGTTAGCCATGGCCGAAATGTACAGGTTGGAGTTCCCCTCAATCTCAGGGTCCTTCTGCGCCCATACATAATACCGCACTCCCTTGTGCTCGAATGAAGTGGCATCCAGGGCAAAGGATTCCCAGGCCGTTTTCATCTGCCCTTTCTCCACCCACTCCCCTTCCAGCGGATTTGCCGACTCATTCTCCAGCACGAACATACGGTGATCGAACAGCCCTTCCTTCGTCTCGGTGGTCCGGGCAGCAGCGAAATAAATATACCATTTACCATCGATGTAGTGGAGCTCGGGAGCCCAGATATTGGCGCTGAGCGGACCCGTCTCATATTTGCGCCAGACTACAACTGGCGTAGCCTCTCTTAGCCCTTCAATTGTTGCGGCTCTGCGCACTTCAATCCGGTCATATTCCGGTACGGAAGCCGTGAAATAGTAATAGCCGTCTGTATGTTTGTACACCCAGGGATCTGCGCGCTGCTCCACAAGCGGATTGCTGTACTCTCTATTTGTACTCATCATGGTTTCTCCTTTGGTCTGAGCTTTTTATCTAAGAAATTATCTGGGAATAGTACAGGCAAGCTTTACCCTTTTACCGCTCCGGCGGTCATCCCGTCGATGAAATACTTTTGGAAGGCCAGGAATAAGGCCAGAATCGGCAGAATGGAGAAGAACGAGCCGACAATAAGCAGATCATAGTTGTTGCCGTACGGAGTCAGGAGTGTCTTGAGTCCGATTGGCAGGGTATATTTGTGCTCGCTGCTAAGCACCATGAACGGCCAGAGGAAGTTGTTCCAGCTGTTCATACCGTTCAGAATCGCCATCGCGGCGAAAGAAGGCTTCATGATAGGCAGGATCAGGCGCAGATAAATCCCGTATTCACTGGCCCCGTCGACTCTGCCGGCCGCGATAATTTCCTTGGGAATTCCGCTTAAATATTGTCTGAAGAAGAATATCGTCGCTGCACCGGCTATCCCCGGCAGAATAATTGCGGAGTAGCTGTTCATCAGCCCCATATTATTGGTCAAGGTATACAGAGGCAGCAGCAGAATCTCAAACGGAACCATCATGATAAGAAGCACACATATAAAAAGGAAGTTCTTCCCTCTGAATTCATATGCCGAGAAACCATAAGCCACTGTGGCGCTTACCAGCAAGGTCAACGTTACCTGCACCAGCGTAAGCAGCACCGAATTAAAGAACCATGTAAAGTAGGCATGATCGCCTGTAAACAGGTACACGAAGTTATCGAAATTCATTACCGAAAGGTCGAACTTCAGATTCAGCCCATATCTGATCAAATCTTCACCAGGCTTGAAGGAGGCAATCGTCACCGCATAGAAGGGTATCAGGATCAGGAGGCATACCACCGTAAAGAAGGCAAAGAGGATGATTTTGACTGCAGTTTCTTTTTTCATTCTAATCCTCCTTCTTAAACATGCCGCTAAAGGCCAGTTGTGTCAGGTTGATCACCATGGTAATCAAGAGCAGTACAATGCCAACCGCAGCCGCATATCCAAGATTGTTCTTTTCAATTCCCTGGCGGTACAGATACCCGACAATGGTGAGGCCTATATTCTTCGGGGAATTATTGCCGTTCCACAACATCATGCTCTCAATGAACATGGCCAGACCGGCGTAAATACTGATCGTCAGTACATATATGGTTGTAGGCTTCAACAAAGGCATAGTGATTCTGGTGAATTTCTGAAAAGCTGACGCTCCGTCAATCGATGCCGCTTCATAATAATCATCCGGAATATTCTTCAGGCCGGACAGGAAGTACAGCATATTGACCCCCATCCATCTCCAGCTGGCCAAGGCGACCAGGGCGATAAATCCTGTGACCTGCCCTTTCAGGAATTTAACCGGCTCTACGCCGAATAGGCCCAGAAGGCTGTTGATCAAGGACCCCTCCATTTCGCCGAACATTAATCTGAAGATCGTACCGGCTACAACCACCGAGGTCAGTGCCGGAAAGAAGAAGGAGGATTTGAAGAATTCCCGTCCCCACATAAATTTATTGTTGATCAGGACCGCGAACAGCATTGGAAAAGGAATGAGAATAAGCAGGGTCAGGATCATATATACGCCGCTGTTGCGGACGGCTTTGAAGAAGATCGTGTCACTCATCAGCTTCGTATAGTTGTCGATTCCTACCCACTGCGCCTCCTGGCCGAGCGTTACCTTTTGAAAACTCATACCGAACGAGCTAAGCAGGGGATATACCCAAAAAATGAGGAACACCAGCACAAAGGGCAGCACGAACACGTAAGGAGCGACCTTTTGCGAGTACAGAAAGTTTTTAAACATTGCTCTACTCCTTTCATGGTGAAACTTAGATAGTGCTTTAAAATAGAGCTACTCTGCCCGCAGAGTAGCTCTCCCAGTTTAACTATCCGTTTATTTCAACTCCTGTTCAATTTGTGCCTGCGCGTCATCGAGCGCTTTTTGCACATCCTTGCCGTCCTCGAAGATTTCATTCAGGGTAACTGTGCAAAGAACATTATTGATCGTCGGTGAAGCAGAGGTGGATTTGATCAGCTGGATTTCTTCTTTAATTTCATTCAATACATCAAACGGGTTGTTGACAAAATACTTCACGAACTGATTCTCAGGATTATGAGTCACGTCTTTCATATCCCATACGCTCATATTGATCGGGTCAAAGCCAAGCGTGTTCCAGATTTCGATATTGGCATCCAGGGAAAGTTTCGCATAAGCAATGAAGTCTTTAGCCAGCTGTACATCTTTGGCTGTTTTGGTGACTACAGTACCGGTTCCGCCGCCGCCATACGATCTTGGCATCCCTTTCTCAAACACTGGAAGCGGAGCAATGGCAATCTTGCCCTGCAGGTCAGCCATATAGTTGGTGTATCTCGACATTTGCCATAGCGGCATGAAGGCTGTTGCATAGTTACCGGAGTTGAATTCACCATAAGCTTCTTCTGTATCCGGCTGTCCTCCGGCGATGGTGGAGATTACATTGTTGTCCTGCAGATCCTTGAGCATAGTTAGGGCTTTCACCATCTCCGGTGAATTCACCTTTGGATTGCCGGCATCATCGGTGAGGTCAGAGCCTTGCTGCGCCAGAAGGAGCGATTCTTGCCAGATAGCGCTTGTGTCAGCGGTGCCCATGTATTTGCCGGTTTTTTCGTACACCTGCATGCCGGCTTTCTTGAAGTCGTCCCAGGTTACGATCGTCTTATAGTCGACTCCTGCCTGTTCGAGAATCTCTGTGTTATAAAAGGCAACGGTTGCCCCTACGTGAGTAGACAGGCCGTATATATTTCCTTCTTTGCTGTACAAATCCAGCTGGGATTGCACAACAGTACCCTTATAAGGCTCAGCTACATCATTAAGCGGTTCCAGCTGTGGTGTTCCGGCCAGGAAGTCAGGGAATTTACCCAATTCAATATCGGCAATATCCGGCGCGCCTACCCCCGTCTGTACAGCAATGGACAATTTGTTGTGCATGTCATCATAAGGCATTACTGTAACGTTCAGCTTGATCTGACGGTCAGGATTGGCCGCATTCCATTTCTCAAGCATTTTCTCAAAATGCTGGCCGTGTAATTCAACGAATGTCCAGTAGGAGAGCTCTGTCGCATTGTCGCCGGCACCGGCATTAAGTACCGAGCTTTCACCGCCCTCTTCCTTGGATGATCCTCCACAGCCTGCCAGGAATACTACCATTGCCACTACCATTAATGCGAGAAACCCCTTCTTCTTCATCCTTAAACCTCCCTTATTTGTGTAGAAAATATAAGTTATATAAGAACTGCTTTTACAGTCCGGCTCACAAGCCTGCGCTTTTCTTCAGCCGGATTACGTTCCACGAAGCTTTGGAGAGAAGTGTGTCTACGTAACCATCCTTGCATACGGTACCGGCAGCCTGCACCGGCTGTACTCTCTGTTCTGCGGGCGTATTCACAGCCTTCAGGTCATCATGCTTCAGAACGATATGCTCAAGCAGGGTATACCCCTCGAAGCCCCGGATATCGGCCTTCAGATGCAGGCCTTCCTCCAAATGACGGTTCACTGCAAAGATTGTCAGCTCACCCTGCTCCTCATTATGTACAATCGCACTGTCGAGATAAGGAACATCGGTGTAATCCTGTGCATCGTATTTCGGAGAATTGACAATCGGCTGAAGGGAAACCCCGCGGCCGTATTTGGAAGCATGCAGATAGGGATAGAAAATCGTCTGCTTCCAGGCGGCACCGCCTGCTTCTGTCATGATCGGTGCGATAACGTTGACCAGCTGTGCCAGACAAGCCATCTTCACCCGGTCCGCATGTCTCAGGAAGGTTATCAGCATGCTGCCGACCAGCAGGGCATCCTCGAAGTTGTAATGATCCTCAAGCTGCGGCGGACCGATGGTCCATGGATCAATCTTCGTATCTGATTCGTTCGAGTGGTACCATACATTCCATTCATCGAAGCTGAGATACATCGTCTTCTTGCTGCGTTTCTTGGCCTTGATATAGTCACAGGTGGCTGTAACCGTCTTGATGAAATGCTCCAGGTCCATGCTGCGTGCCAGAAAGTTCGCCGAATCGTTATCACGGTTGCCGTAATATTGATGCAGTGAAACATAATCGGCTACGTCGTAGGTATGATCCAGAGTAACAGCTTCCCATTCAGGGAAGGTCGGCATCGCCGAGCTGGAGCTTCCGCAGGAGACAAGCTCAATGTCCGGGTCTACCAGGCGCATTGCCTTACCTGTCTCATAAGCCAGCCGTCCATATTCCACAGCCGTCTTCTGGCCAATCTGCCAGGGGCCATCCATTTCATTGCCCAGACACCAGGTCTTGATCTTATGGGCCTGCTCTACCCCGTGGCTTCTCCGCAGATCACTCCAGTACGTTCCTCCGGGATGATTGCAATATTCCAGCAGGTTACGTGCTGCATCTACTCCGCGTGTTCCGAGATTGACTGCCATCATAACCTCTGAACCCGCTTCTCTGGCCCAGTTCATGAATTCATTGGTACCCACCTCATTAGGCTCGACCGTCCGCCACGCCAGTTCAAGACGTCTGGGCCGTTGTTCAACTGGACCTACACCATCCTCCCAATTGTAACCGGATACAAAATTACCTCCGGGATATCGGATAATGGGCACATTCAGTTCCTTCACCAGTGATTTCACATCGTCCCTGAAGCCGAGAGCGCCTGCAGTCGGGTGTCCGGGTTCGTAAATTCCCCCGTATACCGCCCGACCCAGATGTTCTATGAATGAGCCGTAGATCCGCTTATCCACTTCAGCGATTACAAAGGATTTGTCTACAACCAGCGTTGCCTTTAATGCTCCAGAAGTCATATAACCACCAACCGTTTCATATAATTGTGAAATAATTAGAAAACATTTGAATGTATTCGCTTACAGGTATAAAATAACATATATAAGGACCTCTGTAAACATAAAAATATAAAACTATTCATACATATTCAAAACAAAAGCGATAAATGGCGTGTTTTCTGAAATATAACCTCTTTTTTTGTAATAAAACGCCCCTTATCATTCGTATAAGTATAAAGTAAATGGGTATTTTAATTCATATTTAGCAGGTTTTCAATTATAACCTACAAATAAAGGAAGAAATCTTTCCTTTTTAACTCAAATGGTTTATAATTTTATAAAATAGTTTTTTTCTAACGACCACACTGGAAGAAGGTACCCTAAATATGATTTATATCAAAGACCTGATGAGCGGGATCGACATTTTCAAGGCGCTCAGCTCCGAGATCCGGATTCAGATTCTCGAACTGCTGGCCACGAACCAGGCGCTGAACCTTAATGAAATTGCCAAGAAACTCAATCTCAGCAATGGCGCAATTACGATGCATATCAAGAAGCTGGAGGAGAGCGGCCTGATTGAGATTAACACCTCGGTAGGCAAGCACGGCATCCAGAAGGTCTGCTATCTGAATAAAGATAAACTGATGGTGGATCTGCGCAGCAAGGATGTCGACAATCTGTACGAGGTCGAAATCCAGGTGGGACATTACAGCAATTATCAGGCGGTCCCAACCTGCGGACTGGCCACCAAAGACAGCATTATCGGTGACTTCGACGAGCCGCGCTATTTCGCCGATCCCCAGCGGAT
Source organism: Paenibacillus borealis (assembly GCF_000758665.1). Lineage (NCBI taxonomy): Bacteria > Bacillati > Bacillota > Bacilli > Caryophanales > Paenibacillaceae > Paenibacillus > Paenibacillus borealis. Next base: position 2,117,815 of record NZ_CP009285.1, on the reverse strand, counting down.
TGATTCGGAGATTATCTGGATGGCCGAAGGTTTCCTGGAATACCGTATTCCGAACTATCTCAAGGCCAACCAGACCTTCCGGGAGATTCAATTCTCCATGGAGCTTGGTTCTGAGGCTCCAGGGTTCAGCGACAACTATCCTTCGGATCTGTATTTCTATGTGAATGGAATCGAAATCGGTTTCTGGACCAGTCCCGGCGACTTCGGAGATGCCCGCGGCACCTTCAATCCCGACTGGTGGCCGCCTCACCTTAACCAGTATGGAATGCTGAAGCTGATCCGGATCAACAATGAGGGAAGCTTCATTGACGGCTGCCGCATCTCGGACATCACCCTTGACGATATCAAGCTGGATTACAAAAGCGAGCTGACCTTCCGCATTGCCGTCACCGACAAGCCGGTCAACAAACGCGGCTTAACCATTTACGGCAAGCATTTCGGCAATTACAGCCAGGACCTGCTGGCGCGTGTGCTCTATAATGTGCATGAGGTTGACGATCCCTCCTGCAAAGTATCAACCGCTGGAGCCATTGACTGATATAGGTTCAATAAACAGCAAGACCATCCTCCTGAGCTGAGGATGGTCTTTTATTTATGCGGACCGGCCGGGTAAGGAACTCCCTGCATAATTGTTCCCTCCTTAACCCACACTAACGATGTCTTTCAAACTACCGTGAGGGAGTGTTTCGAATGCGTGAAGGTATAATACCCGCCGTTCTTGGAACCGTAGTAACTGCTTCCAGCGCAGCTTTTCTAGGCAGCAGATATAAGATGGCTGCAACAGGCATTCTTGGATTTGGTCTGGCGCATATTGTACTCGGCACCATCGATTTGTTCGAACACAGGTAAGGATATTGGAAGATGGCCGGACCGTACGGATGTACGGCCCGGTTTCTTTGTTCAGACTACAAGTCCGTCGGGAACAGTATCAGACAGCAAAAAAGGCCCCCACCCTCCTGCGGGTAAGGACCACTATTACATAAAATTCATTTCACAGCTACATAGAACAGCCGCTGCGCGGAATCGTCAGCTTCGATCCACTCGAAGTCCGCATAGATCTTAACGTCCTTGAATCCGGCCTTCAGCAGCTCCTGCTTCATCCAATCCGGATCATAGGCGCGCTGGGTGTGCGTCTCTTCAAACCGACGGTACACATCCTGGCGGCCCTCTTCACGGGCGAAGATGGACAGGTGATGCTCAATCTCACGGCGCGGCACATCGAGCTCACAGGTCCAGATATACGATACGTTCGGCTCATCCTGCACGAAGGGCTGCTCTTCCTCATACCGGATCAGGGTATTCGGATGATGTACATCGAACAAGAAGGTCCCGCCCGGCTTAAGCCCCGCATAGGTACAGGCGAATACGTCCCTTACGTCCTGCTCCTCCAGCACATAATTGAGGCAATCGCAGAAGGAAATGACCGAATCCACGGGCTCCGGCATCTCCCATTCCTTCATGTTCTGTCTAACCCAGCGTACACTGCCTTCCCGCAAAAAACGCCGTCCCTGCGGCTGCTGCTCCAGCTTGCGCTGCGCTACAGCCAGCATGTCCGAAGAGAGATCAATCCCCGTCATATGATAACCTGCCGCAGCCAGCGGAATGGTCAGGCTTCCGGTACCGCAGCCGAGTTCGGCTACCGTACGCGGCTTGCCGTATTTGCTCCATGCCGTCTCCGCAAAGGTCAGCCAATCCGGATACGGCATATCCGCCATAAGCTCATCGTATACATAAGCAAATTTCCCATAGGAAGACACTGCGTACACCGCTTTCTATAAACTATTGGTTGTCAGTTTCCGGCTCAGCAGCTGCTTCTTCCTTACCGGCCAGATAGGTCCAGTTTTCTTTCTGGGTAACCAGGCCTTCCTTCATCAGCTTGCCCAGCGCACGCTTGAAGGCCGACTTGCTGATGCCGAAACGCTGCTTGATAATATCCGGAGGCGTAGCATCCGAATAAGGCATTCCGCCGCCCGGACGGGAAGCCAGGAAATCCAGCAGTGCCGCTGAATCCACATCACGGCCCACTTCCTTGCGGTGGCCCATGCTAAGGTTAACGCGGCCATCCTCACGGATATGGGCTACCCGTGCTTCAATCACTTCACCCAGGCGCAGGAGCCGGCTGCGCTCTGAGGAATGAACCATGCCAATGATGCCGAAGCCGAGTACACCAGCATCTACAAGCACAAAGGTACCCATCTGCAGAGGTTTGTACACCCGGGCAGTTACAGTCTGCCCCTGCCATGATTCAGGTGCGGGCAGCGCCAGGGGCGCAAGCTCCTGCTCTCCGGCCAGCTTGGCACGAAGACGCCCCTGCTTGTCATGCTCCATAATGGCGAAGACCTTGTCACCGATCTGCGGACGCAGCTCTATCAGCTCCGGAAGCTCGCCGATCGGCAGCAGCAGCTGGCGTCCAAGCCCCATCTCCAGGAAGCAGCCGAGACGCGGATGAATATCAGCTACTTCGAGCAGCGCCATTTCACCCAGCGTCAGGTAAGGCTTCTTCATTGTAGCTGCAGGGCGGTCCTCGGTATCGAAGAAGATGAACACTTCAACCTTGTCACCGATCTTCGGCTTGCTGCCTACCAGCTCGGTATAGTGAAGCATGATATCCTGGTCACCGGCGCTCAGGAAGTACCCGTAAGGGGAGACTTCCCGCATCACTTCAAGCGTAACCGTAGTTCCAGCTATCAGACTCATACTGTTTCCACAACCTTGGCATCAGACCACAGACGCTCGATGTTGTAATATTCGCGTTCATCGCGGTGGAAGACATGGACGATAACATCTCCAAGATCCATCAGCACCCAGCGTGCTGCGTCCATCCCTTCGATGCCTTTGATCATTCCTCCGGCTTCATGAACTACCTTGCGTACCTCAGTGGCAATCGCCTGTACCTGGGTATCGGAATTACCGTGGCAGATAATGAAATAATCACTGATCGGCGACACGCTGCGCAGATCCAGTGCGACCACGTTCATTGCTTTTTTGTCCTGAACGGCAGCCAGGGCCAGTTCCAGAAGCTTGTTTGATTGTACACTCATATTTTATCCTCCAGTATTCTTACTAAATCGTTGCGCGCCAGCACCGTAAGCGGAAACACAATCCGGCGCTTTTCCAGCAGCAGGCTGATGGTAGAATCCAGTCCCGCTACCAGCCCTTCCTCCAGGCTGACCTTAGCCAGCCTGCGTATCTCATCCACACCGGGGAAATCCCGTCCAGGCTCAATATAATCGGCCAGACAGACGATTTTTTCCAGCAGGCTCATGTTCTCCCGTCCCGAGGTGTGGTAGCGGATCGCGTCCAGTACCTCAGAATCCGTAATTCCATAATCATGCTCAGCGACGTATGCCCCTACTTCGGCATGCCACAGCTGCTTGTCGTATTTCAAAAGCTCAGCGGAAAGCCCGTTCTGCTCAATGATCTCCCGCATCCGCTCCACAGGCCAGTACTTGGCGACATCATGGAGAATCGCGGCTGTCTCCGCCCGCGCAGGATCAGCGCCATAGCGCTGCGCCAGCTTCACAGAGGATTCCATTACACCGAGTGTATGCTTCCAGCGTTTGTCCGGCATCTGGTCCGAGACCTCTTCAATCAGCGCTTCGCGGCTGTACTCCATACAATCCACTCCTTTGAACATAATCAAACACAGCGTCCGGCACCATGTAGCGGATGGATTTCCCTTCGGCAGCCCGGGCTCTGAGCATCGTGGAGGAGATATCCACCAGCGGCATATCCGCCAGCAGTACCCGGCCGGCGATGAAGCCTGGCAGCAGCCCAAGATCGAGCGGAGTCCCCGGACGTCCGACACCGATGAAGGTCAGTCTCTGCACCAGCTCTTCAATCCCCTGCCACTTGGGCAAATACTGAACCATATCCGCTCCGACGATGAAAAAGAACTCATACTGCGGATATTCCTCCTGCAGGCTGATCACCGTCTCCAGTGTATAGGACACTCCGCCTCTGACCACTTCCCAGTCGAGAATGCCAAAAGAGGGATGGTCCTTAACCGCTTCCTGGACCATAGCCAGTCTGTCCTCACCTGTTGCTCCGGCCTCATGCTTATGAGGCGGAATATGCGAAGGCATAAACCAGACCTCCTGCAGACCGTAGCTCTCTCTCGCAGTTTCTGCCGCCATCATATGGCCGATATGCAGAGGATCGAAGGTTCCTCCCATTATTCCTACTTTCAAGAGGTCTACCTCCTCCTATTATCCGACGAACTTCATCCCGCTGCAACCCTCGCACAGGTGCGGGAGCTGCGGCATCAATCCTTTAGCGGGGAAGCTCAATCGTTTTGTTATCGCGTGATTCCTTGTACAGAACGATCGTCTTGCCGATAACCTGAACAAGCTCCGAACCGGACTGCTCGGCAAGCGCGGCACCAATTTCCTTAGGATCATCGGCATTGTTGTTCAGCACGCTGATCTTCATCAGCTCGCGTTTCTCAATAGCCTCTTCAATGTGACGGATCAGATGATCGTTGACGCCGCCTTTGCCGACCTGGAATACAGCATCCAGATGATGAGCCAAAGAGCGGAGATAGCGTTTTTGTTTACCAGTTAACATAAATGAACAAACTCCTTAATTAACATATATTATTACCTTACTTGGACGAAATCATTTCCCCGGCACTCCCGCCGAGGCAATCCACAATAGTCTGACGCATGATATCTACAGGTGCTGCGAGTCCTGTCCAGTACTCCAGCGCATAGGCACCCTGGTATATGAACATTCCCAGCCCTCCGTGAATGATGCAGCCCCGCTGCAGGCTCTCCGTAAGCAGCCGGGTGTGCAGCGGATTGTATATCAGATCGCTTACGATCATTCCCTTATGAAGGCACGCCGGATCTATCGGCATTTCCTCCATGTGGGGGAACATGCCTACCGAGGTTGTATTAATCACGATATCCATGTCGCCGGTAACGGAGGGAACGGCTTCCATGCCGGTTCCGGCTACGTTGCCTCTGTTCCGGAAGCTGTCTGCCAGCTGATGTGCCCTGTCCTCATTACGGTTGGCGATGAGAATAGACGCCGGACGCTCCTGCAGCAGTGCCGAGACAATGCCTCTGGCTGCCCCTCCGGCCCCGATCACCAGGATGCGGGCACCGGACAGCTCCGGCGCGGCTTCCGCTTTGAGCGAACGGACATATCCGATGCCGTCCGTATTGAAGCCGGTCAGCACACCGTTGTCGTTAACAATCGTATTGACCGCGCCGACATCCACCGCGCTGGCATCCAGCTTGTCCAGATAGTCCATCACCGCAACCTTATGCGGAATGGTTACATTCACTCCGCGGAAGCCGAGGGTCCTGACCGCCTGCACGGCATCCCCCAGCTTGTCCGGAGTGATATGCAGCGGCACATAAGCACCGGACAGTCCAAGCGCCTTCAGTGCCGCACCGTGCATCAGCGGAGATTTAGACTGGGCAATCGGGTCGCCCATCACGCCCAGCAGAAGCTCCGGTTGTCTGTCTTTACCGTTCAGGCCTGTCTCAGCCATAATATCGTCCTCCTGCAAGTTTTGTCCGCATCTGCTTCATTGTTTTCGCTTCGCAAAACTCACTCCGGGAGCATCTGCTTCATTAGATCAGCGAAGGACGGGTAAGCACCTTAACGCCGCGCGGCACATGTATGGCTACAACCGCACCTGCCGTACCGTTCACCTTGATCCAGCCCAGGCCGGAGATGAACAGATCCGTCTCACTATTCCTGGCGATGCGGAACTCATGACGCTGCCACTGCGGCAGCTTATCCATATCCGCCGTTCCCGGAGGCGACAAAAGCTCTCCGCGGTGATCCTGATACAGCGAATCGGCGCGCTCAAGCTTCGTGCGGTGAATCTTCAGCGTACCACTGATATAGCAGGTAAAGGATTGGCGTTCGCCCTGAACGAAGTCGAAACGTCCCAGTCCGCCGAAGAACAGCGACTGGCCCTCATTCAGCTGATATACTGCAGGTTTGAGCGGATTCTCCGGCATTACAGCGCCCAGATCCTTACGTTCAACCAGTTCACTGTACCGCCAAGGATAGACAATCCCCGGAGTATCAATAATATAATGTCCGTCATCCAGCGGAATCTTGACCATATCCAGCGTCGTACCCGGATAACGTGAGGTGGTCAGCTCCTCTTCCAGATCGCTGTAATCGGAGATCAGCCGGTTGATCAGCGTAGATTTGCCTACATTGGTCGCTCCGACGACATAGACATCACGCTGTCCGCGCAGCTCGGTTACGGCCTCCAGCAGTCGGTCGAAGCCCTGATTGCGCTTCGCGCTGACAAGCACTATCTCCGCCGTGCGCAGCCCCTCTTCCTTGCATCGCTGCTGCATCCAGTTGCGCAGTCTGTTCCAGTTGGTCACCTTAGGCAGCAAATCGCTTTTGTTAACCGCCAGAATAACCGGGTTATTGCCGACAAACCGCTGCAGCCCGGAGATCAGACTGCCTTCGAAATCGAAAATATCCACAATGTGAATTACCAGTGCATTCTTCTCGCCTACTCCGCTGAGCAGCTTCAGGAATTCATCCTGATTCACCGATACGGAAGAAGCTTCATTATAGTTCTTAATCCGGAAACAGCGCTGGCAAATGACAGGCTCCCGTTCAAATGCGGCCTCCGGGATATAGCCCGGAAGTTCCTTGTCTACAGTCTGGAGCTTGATGCCGCAGCCGCTGCATTTCTCAGGCCGTTTCTTGTCGTCGTTCAATACATTCATTAAGATTTATCCTCCTCTTGCCACAATCCTTGCTTGCGCAGACGTGTCAGAGCAATCTGCTCCACCCTGCGGTTGATTCTTGTACCCACGCCTTCATCCTTGACGGAGATCGGCAGCACGAGTACCGTGTACAGTCCGAGCCGGTTGCCGCCGTATACATCTGTAAGCATCTGGTCGCCAACCACAACCGTCTGCTCCGGCTTCAGATCCATCAGCTTCATCGCCTTCAGAAACGGGGCATTGCTCGGCTTGCGGGCCTGATGCACAAATTCAATATTCAGCGGCGTTGCAAAGCGCGACACCCGGTCCATATTGTTATTTGAAACAATGATCAGCTTGAAGCCAAGCTCCTTCACCTTCGTGAACCAGAGCAGCAGCTCAGGCGTGGCCAGAGGCGCTTTGGCGCCGACCAGCGTATTATCCAGATCCGTAATAATCCCGCGGTAGCCTTGACGGTACAGCTCTTCCAGATCAATATCAAATACCGTATTTACCCGGAGTTTGGGAACTAACCTTTCAAACAATACTTTCACCTCATTTTCATACGTAAAACTTGTATTCAGCGCTATATCCAACTGCCAAAATCCACCTGTTAGCGGTACTTTATGATACTGGAGCATTACTTGCCGGATTTCATGCTTTTTCGCAGCCGCAAAGCTTCAGTATACACGCTGTGCCAGTCTTTGTCTTCAATAACCTCCGGGCTGTAATTCGCCCGCTCGAACATGCCCAGTAATGTGGACAGATTCCCCGCCGCGGCAGGGCGTTCCAGGCTCCAGCGTTCCACAGATTCGCGCAAAGTTTCATGCTCTTTCTTCAGCATACCCTTACTTCGGACATACCTTACCCAGCGCTGTGTTTCTGCTACAACTTTTTGTACCGGAGTCAGCTGATGGCCGATGCGCAGACGCGTGATCAGGAACCGCAGACTCATGCGCCGCTGCCAGAGCAGGAATCCGGTCCAGAGCAGAAGAACAACCGCCGCTCCTGTCACTACCCAGACACCCGGATGGAAACCGTCAGTTCCGGCGGCCATATTTGCCGCTTCCTGTTCAGGCTCCGGTTGCTCTTCCTCCTGCACTTCAGGTTCTTCTACGCTGTCTTCCTCAGTCTGGGTCAGCACCGGCACATTGAAGCCTGGCGTGGCTTCCACCGGAACCCAGCCGTAGTCACCGAAATAGATCTCCGCCCAGGAGTGGGCATCTGCGTTCGTGATCGTATAGTTATTATTCACTAGGCTGGTAGTCCCTTGCTGGAGCGCCAGATTATCCGGGATTTCTGCCTGTTCGCCGGGCGCATAACCCTTTACCCAGCGGGCCGGGATATCCAGGGAACGCGCCATAGTAACGAGTGCAGTGGAATAATAATCGCAGTAGCCTTCCATAATCTCAAACAGGAAGCTCTCGACCATATCCTTGCTTTTGGCGCGCGAGACATCCGGCTGGTTCGTATAAGGGAAGGTTTGCTGGAGATATTGCTGCAGCAGCATGGCCTTCTCGTACGGCGTCTGTGCTCCGGCAGTAATCTCCTCCGCCAGCGCACTTACCCGCTCCGGAAAGTTATCCGGCAGCTGAAGATACTGCTCGTCAATATCCGTTCCCCCGTACAGCTGCTCATACGTCTGTGTGCTCAGCTCCTGAAAAGGAACAACCGGCACCTCTGAAGTCACCACATAGGTCTGCGGATAAGATCGTGTGCTGCCTCCGGAATCCCATAACAGCTCATTGTCTGCGCTCCGCCACGATAATCCGCTGCTTCTCTCTTCGCCATCAACCGAATCAACGGCTGAGATGGAGTAACCGCCGAACAGGACCGGATAACTGTTGCCGCCCAGCAGCTTAACGGTCTGCTTGAGCGTCCGGGTTTCTGTTTTGGGGGCTACAGCACGTTCCAGCGGCTCGCCCACCTGCACCTCGCTATGTGGTCCCCGTTCAAACGGATCATCGTCACTCCAGCCTTTTCCGGAATATGTACTCCGGATCTCTCCGCGCATATAGGTACGCAGATCGGAAGTGACTGTCATTACGGGCGAATAATCAAAGTTAAAGCCTCCGCCAAGATTATCATCATTGAGGCTGTATCCAGAGGTAGTTCCGCCTGCCGTCCCTTCACCGCTTGCACTATCGCCGCTGCCGCCTGCAGAGGTGCCGGAGGAAGGTGTATTACCGCTCCACTCCTGCCAGACCGTATAGGGGTCGGTTAACGTAGGGCGTACATCCGGCATATTCACTCCGGCAATAATAACAAAGGAGAAGATGATCGCAATATTAAGGGCTACTTTGAAAGGATATTTGAGCAAATAGGTCCAGCCCCGCGGATAGTGCAGCTGAAAACTTCTTAAGTGCCTCGTGACCAGCCAGCCCATTCCGGCAAATACGGTCCAGGCCACTTCCTGCCATAATACAGCTGTTGTAAAAGAGTCCAGCGCGGCGAAGGCCGTAATATTCATCCCGATGAACATTAGAATGCGCGCCTTGCCATTTACCCACCAGGATGACAGCAGCATCAGCACCCATGCGCCCAGGGCAAACCAGATAAATGGATTCATATGTGCTATGATATCCGGCAGCCGTTCACGAAGTGTCGGCAGCCAGGGATTCGGAACATATTCCCCGTAGTGCAGAAGAATACGATATACGAGATAAACTGCCGCCACACCTTCAAGCATGAGGCGGTAGATCCATTTAACAGGTACAATTATTTCAATTAAAGCGACTGCAACAAGGGTCAGCAATACAGCTGCTGTAGTCTCCTCCAGCCAGAAAGGCTCAGTGTAGGAGAGCCACTGTAAGGCGATAATCATCAGCCAGAGCAGTGTCAAAGCGTGATGCCATGAGGATTTGACTCCGTTCATCCAATGCTTCATCGTACAGGATCACCTCCAAGTACCGCAGGGAGTTCATGAAGCAAGCTGACATTATAGCTGGTAATTCCGCTCGATTTGAGCACCTCCGCCCATTCGTCTCCCCGGTTCTTAGCGGCAGGATTGCGGACATGAATATGCGAAGGGGTCAGTCCCCGGCTGTCTGCCCAGCGCAGGGTGTCCATCACCGGCTTGCCGCTCTGCGGGCTTATCAGCACGAAGTATGCGCCTTTGGGGAACATCCGCTGAGCCTTTTCCAGCCTCGTAATCAGTGGCCCGCGGCCTTCCGCATTAATATCAATCAGATACTGGATCATCTTCTGCCGCTCGGCACTGCCTTCGGCCGGGCTGAACACTTTCGTATCCTTGTCCAGGCAGCATAGGCCGATCCCGATTCTCTCGCGTATACCGAATCCGAGCATTGACGCGGCAATGGAAACCGCCAGCTCGAACTGTCCTGAGCTGTAATATGCGCCCGCACTGCCGTCGAGTACCAGAATGGTCCGGGGAACCGATTCATGCTCGAATTCCTTGGACTTCCAGGCCCCTGTCTTCGCGGTAGCATTCCAGTGAATCCGTGTCAGCCGGTCTCCGTAGACATAATCACGGACACCGTTGATTTGCGTAGTCTCACGCCGGGACTGGAGCAGCGAGGCTTGAGGCCCGGCCAGGCGGGCTCTCCGCTCATACAGCTGCCAGCGCGGTATTACGACTGCCCGGGGCAGCACGCGGAACCGCCCTTCGGCCTTGAAAGTGCCTTTATGCTCCATAAGTCCGAAGATATCCTCACTGAGGATATCGGTGTTCTCGAAGGTGTAGCAGCCCCGCTCCAGCACCGGTGTCTGGAACAGCAGCTCTCCCCACCCTCTCAGGCTGGGGACCAGACTCTCCTCGAACACCCAGGATTCCCCGTTATGGCGCTTTAGAATTTCCCGCACCACCACATAAGGCAGAGGCAGAAAGCCCGGAATATTTACACTCAGCTTCACCCGCAGATAACCGCCTGCGTAGAGCAGATCAGGCTTGTCCTGCTCCGAGTAGAGGCTGCGGGTACCTTTGGCCCGCCGGACGCCGCCCAGTCCCCCAATGATTAGATACAGAATCAGAACCGATACCATAATGAACAGCATGAACGAGGTTTTGCCGCCCTGAAACAGCACATAGAGCAGTGTGATGACCCAAATCGCAAGCACGCCCATGAATTTCCTTGGCTGAATAACAGCGGCCGCCCCCGCTAGGATGCTCCTCATCTTATTGCCTCATCGTTACAGGCACATGAATGCTCTGCAGCAGCTTCTGCAGCAGGGAATCCACGCTGACATTATCAAGGCGTGATTCCGGCCGCAGCAGAATGCGGTGTCCCAGCGCATACGGGGTAAGGGTCTTCACATCATCAGGCAGAACATAATCGCGGCCTTGCAGGAAAGCATAAGCTTTGCATGCCATCATGAACGACAGGGATGCCCGGGGGCTGGCGCCCAGGAGTACAAGCGGGTGCTCCCGCGTCTGCCGGACTACATCCAGCAGATAGTTCAGAACCGGATCGCTGATATAAACATCCCGGATCTCCTCCTGGATAGCGGCAATGGTATCCATGCCAGTAACCGGAACCAGCTTGTCCACCGGTTGACCCTGCTGATGGGTAATCAGCAGATTCTTTTCGGTCTCGGCATCGGGATAACCCAGGCTGATCCGCAGCATGAAGCGGTCCAGCTGGGCTTCAGGAAGCGTATACGTGCCTTCGAAATCTATCGGATTCTGGGTGGCGCAGAGCATGAACGGATGCGGCAGAGGGTAAGTCTCCCCGTCGACCGTCACATTGCGCTCCTCCATGACCTCAAGCAGTGCGGACTGGGTCTTGGTGGTCGCCCGGTTAATCTCATCGGCAAGCAGGATATTGGTCATGACCGGCCCCGGGCGGAAGTGAAACATCTCATCCCGCGGATGATAGACGGATACACCGGTAATATCACTCGGAAGAATATCGGGATTGCACTGAATCCGGCGGTATTCACCGGACATGGAACGGGATAACGCCCGGATCAGCTGCGTCTTGCCTGTACCCGGAACATCCTCAATCAGGACATGTCCGCCGGCAAGGAGTGCCGTGAGCAGCAGTTCGATTTCGAAGCTTTTACCGAGTATACAGGATTCCAGATTAGTGCGGACAGCGTTCATAATTTGCGTAGATTCTTGACGTACGGGCATATATGGTAAACCTCCTATGTCAGAATAAGCAGTAATATATACATTTTACATGATTGGAGTAGTGAAAGTACATGTCAGGGCCCGTGAAATTATAGAGCGGCTTACGAGATTTGTCAAAAAGAAACTCCTATGGGGCGCAGCAAAATAATGCACCGCCTGTAACGCCACTTCGCTGTGCCTTGGTGCGTCTCATGATGAGACTATTAGTGGCAGGGGCGGGCGCTAATAAATCGCGCTGAGTGGAGCCATCTCGGATGATTGAGTGCTAATCTATCATTTATGTATCATTTATTTGCTTGTGTGGCTTTCATTTGCTTGTAATCGCCGCTATGGATCAATTCGTAGGAAGTTACACTTCCTCTGGTGGCAGGAGTAAGTAGGAAATCTGGTGGAGTTGGCGGGAATGGTGTGTTTGATTCGGGCTGGGGTGACAAGACTGGTGCGATTATTCGAGTTTGTGGCTGGTGCGTTCGGTGAGTTGGTGCGATTATTCGAGTTTGTGGCTGGTGCGCTCGGTGAGCTGGTGCGATTATTCGAGTTTGTGGCTGTGCGTTTGGCGGGCAGGGGGCTGGCTTGTCAGATCAGGAATTGTTGTACTTTTTGCAGGATTTCGGGCGGCTGGACGGGTTAAATCGGGTATTGTTGTACTTTTTGCAGGATTTCTGACGGTTTGGCTGCTGAGAACCCTGGATTGTTGTATTTCCTGCAAGATTTTTGCGTTTCGGCAGATTTGATCTCTGAAATGTTGTAATTTGTGCAAGATTTCTGCCGGTTCTTCAACAGTTCCGCTAACCGGCCGGCTCAGAGTTACTTCTCCCCTCATTCCCACACTTAGCTCACTTCCAGCCATTCAATAACACCTCATTCCCACACTTAGCCTACTTCCAACCCATTCAATAACACCTCATTCCCACACTTAGCCTACTTCCTGACCACTCAAATGCACATCATTCCCACACTTATCCCACTTCCTTCCCATTCAAAGGCACCTCATTCCCACACTGAGCCCACTTCAGCCCTTACAATAACATCTCATCCCCTACACTCAGCCTGCTTCCAACGGATTCAAGACATTACCTTATAATGCCCGTCTGTCACAAATTCAGGTTACTCCTACTCCGCCCAAATTTCCGCCCACTATCCCACCGCAATCGTCTGCCACAACTTTAAAGTTACGATGCTCAAAACCAATCCAATTGACCTTGCTCGGGTTTACAGGTAATCACAAAGAAAAAAGACCGCCAAAAGCAGTCTTTTACTGTTCCATTAGTTTCCGTTTTCCGTCCCTCATCCTATAACGGTTTCCCTCACCCTATCCCTTCGGCCGGACGACAAGCGCCGCCAGGAATGAGAAAACAATTGCGGATGATATCCCCGCACTAGTCACGTCGAAGATCCCCGTGACAACCCCGACCCACCCATCGCGCTCCAGCTCCGTGAGTGCGCCATGCACCAGGGAATTACCGAAGCTGGTAATCGGAATGCTCGCTCCGGCTCCGGCGAATTTCACCAGCGGATCATAGATCCCGAAGGCATCGGCTACCGCACCGAGTACGACCAGCGTACTCATAGTATGAGCTGGGGTCAGCTTAAGCACATCGAACATCAGCTGGCCGATGACACAGATGGCGCCGCCGACCAGAAAAGCCCACAAATAAATCATGCTTCTTCACCTCCGCTCTCCAGGGCTACCGCATGGGCCACACACGGTATGCTCTCCCCCTGCTGATAAGACAGCGGGGACAGCAGTGCTCCGGTTGCCACAATCAGCACCCGCTTCAATTCACCCTTTTTCAGCCGGCTCAGAATATGGCCGTAGGTCACAACAGCCGAGCAGCCGCAGCCGCTCCCTCCGGCAATAACATATTTCTGCTTGTCCAGGTCATAGATCATGAGGCCGCAGTCATTGAACACTGTCTGCTCCATAGGAATCCCTTCTTTGGCCAGCAGTTCTTTGGCAATCGGCAGCCCCACCGAAGCAAGGTCTCCCGTCACGATCAGATCGTAATGGCCGGGTGATAGCCCTGTATCCCTGAAATGTGCAGTAATCGTATCCACAGCGGCCGGGGCCATGGCGGTTCCCATATTGAACGGATCCTTCAGCCCAAGGTCCATGATGCGCCCGAGCGTAGCAGACACGACATACGGGCCTTTTACAGTACCATCATTGACACCAACCACTGCACAGCCTGAGCCGGTAACGGTATATTGGGCCGTTGGCGGTTTCTGTGAGCCATACTCTGTAGGATAGCGGAATTGTTTCTCCACGGTACAGTTATGGCTTGATGTGCCTGCCAGCGCATACTTGCCGCCGCCGGAGTCGACAATCATGGAGGCGATAGCCAGACTCTCCATGGAGGTGGAGCAGGCGCCGAATACGCCAAGATAAGGCACGCCGAGCTTCCGCGCGGCGAAGGAGCTGCTGATGATCTGATTCATCAGATCACCGCCGACAAAGAACTCCAGCTTCTCCTGCTCCAGATTCGCGTTCATGAGCGCGAGCTTGGAGGCTTTTTCGAACAACGCACGTTCTGCCTTCTCCCATGTCTTCTCGCCCATTTCCAGTGAATCGTAGATAAAATCAAAGCTTGAAGCAAGCGGGCCCTCTCCCTCTTCCGGGCCTACCACTGCGGAGGAGCCGAGAATGACCGGACGGTTCGTGAATTTCCAAGTCTGACTGCCGAGCTGCTTCATCGTTTAATGTGCACCTCCCCAGCCCATAACGGCATATACCACACCTACAACAAATGCGGCAACGACACCAAAAACAATGACAGAGCCGGCCAGCTTGAACATATTGCCGCCGACACCGAGCACTAGTCCTTCAGCCCGGTGTTCAAGAGCAGCGGAGCACATACTGTTGGCGAACCCTGTAACGGGCACCGCTGTACCTGCACCGCACCACTGGGCCAGCTTGTCATAGACACCGAAGCTGGTCAGAATGACAGAGAGCAGAATCATAATGGCTACCGTCGGGCTTGCTGCTTCGCGGGAAGTCATATCGAATATTGCCATGAATGCTTCCTGGATGCCTTGTCCAAGCACACAGATCAAGCCGCCGGATAGGAAGGCTCGCACACAATTCTTGAATACAGGACGGGATGGCACATAAGGCTTGGCCAATTCCTGATAACCCTGAGGGGTCAAAGTATCAAGCCGCAGCTTGACGCCTGATTTCTTTGTTTTCGCCGGCAATACAGACACCTCCTGTAGAATACGAAAGGGAGCGGGCAGCGGGATACGCTTTTCCCGTCCCTCCGGGTTGTGCTTCAATACAATGTTTTTCCTTATTGTTCACTATAGGCGGCCCCGTTATGTCCCCTTAAGCTCAGGAAAAATAAAGCAGCACAACAATCAGCAGCATAAACAGCACCAGTATCAGCACAGCTTCATTGTCCCGCCGGTACCGGCGGGGGTACCGCTTGTGCAGCCCGCGGGTCTGCACCTTCCTGGGCACTCCCTGATTGCCAGTTCGGGTTACGCTTCCTGAGAGCCACATTCTCCTCGCTTCCTTTCCCGGCTCCTGCCTGCAGAGCCCTCACAATATAGTATTCGCCTACCGGGTCACTGTGTTCGTATGCCTTCCTGACATGGACAATCGGCGCAACAATGTTCATACTAGACAAGATGAACTAAAGAAAATAACCATATACGGGAAGGACCTTAGATAACGCTGATCCTAATATCTAATAACTTAAGTTCATCCTCTATAAGTGTAAAAAGGAGCGATATGTATATGAATCCAGAAACACTCGACTTGTTCAAAACATTGACTGAATTCCCTTCGGCCCCCGGCTTCGAGCGCGAATTGCGCGCTTATGTCAAGGAGGCGATGACACCTTACACCGATGAATTCGTGCAGGACCGCCTGGGCAGCCTGTTCGGCGTGCTGCGCGGTGAGGCGAACGGCCCCAAGATCATGGTCGCCGGACATCTGGATGAAGTGGGATTCATGGTTACCGGCATCACGGATAACGGCATGATCCGTTTCACGCCGCTGGGCGGATGGCTTGCCTCGGCTGTGGCTTCACAGCGGCTGCAGATTATCACCCCGAAAGGAACGCTGAATGGCGTTGTCGGCAGCACACCGATCCACTTGCTTAGCGCGGAGGAGCGGGGCAAGACCGGCGATATCGGCAAAATGTACATAGATATCGGTGCGGACAGCCGCGAGGAAGCGCAGAGCTTCGGCGTTGCTCCGGGGCAGCAGGTTGTGCCGGTCTGTCCGTTCACACCGCTGGCCAATCCGAAGAAGATTATGGCTAAAGCCTGGGACAACCGCTATGGCGTAGGTCTGGCGATTGAATTAATGAAGGAATTGCATGGCAAAAAATTGCCGAATACCGTCTATTCCGGCGCCACCGTCCAGGAAGAAGTCGGACTGCGCGGTGCGCGGACCGCGGCCAATCTGCTTCAGCCGGATATTTTCTTCGGCCTGGATGCCAGTGCCGCCGCCGATATGACCGGCGACCGCCAGGCCTTCGGCCATCTGGGTCAGGGTGCTCTGCTGCGCATCTTCGATCCTACGATGATTACGCACCGCGGGCTGATTGAGTACGTTCAGGATACAGCGGACACTCACCGGATTAAATACCAGTATTTCGTCTCCCAGGGGGGAACGGATGCCGGTCAGGTGCATGTCAGCGGAATCGGCATTCCTTCAGCGGTTATCGGGATCTGTTCACGTTATATCCATACGGCTACTTCCATTATTCATAGCGACGATTATGCAGCGGCCAAGGAGCTGCTGGTCAAGCTGGTTGAAGGCCTGGACCGCACTACACTGCAGACGATTCTGGAGAACAGCTAAGCAGAGCTTTAATTCGGCGGGTATGGTTATGCCAGCCTTACTACGGTGCCTCTCTTACAAATGGGGCGCCGTATTTGTTATGCCGACATCATACGCACCGGAACGCAAAAAAGCCGCAGGGATAGGTTGCCCCTGCGGCTGTACTTCTATAGATTTATTTCAGCTTCGCATATTGCTCCATCGCGGACTTATGAACCGGATGATCAGCAGCAATGCCGGTATATTTCGCCAGGGCTGCTTCTGCGCCAAGCTCGGCAATCGCTGCCTGCAGATCCACTGCTTCCGGGTCATCACTGACCTTGAACAGCATCGCGCCGGCCATAGAGCGGGTCAGGGCAGCATAGCTGAGCCCTCTGTCGTATGCCTGCAGAGCAGGAGACACCAGACGGTCATTCGGCGACAGCTTGCGCAGCGGCGAACGGCCTACACGTGACACTTCATCGGTCAGCGCCGGATTGCGGAAGCGCTCAAGGATTTTGTCGATATACTTGCTGTGTTCTGCCTGATCGAAGCCATGCTTCTGAATCAGCACCGCACCCGTTTCTTCCAGCACTTCACGGACCTGTGCAGTCAAAGCTTCATCCGCCATAGCCTGCTGGATGGTTTCGTACCCGCGCAGGAAGCCAAGATAAGCTGCGGAGCAGTGTCCTGTATTAACAGTGAACAATTTACGCTCGATATAAGGCTCCAGGTTATCCACGTAGTGCACACCTTCAACCGGTGTATAGCCCGGGATCATCTGGGAGGAATCTACGACCCACTCATAGAATGGCTCTACGACCACCTTCAGAATATCCTCATGCTGCTGCAGCGGAACAATCCGGTCCACAGCCGCGTTCGGGAAGGCAACAGAAGCGTCCGCTTTGGCGCGGGCTGCTTCATCAAGCTTGGCATAGACCAGCTCTTTGAGCTGGGCACTGCCGCCAATCGCGTTCTCGCAGGCAATTACATGCAGCGGTGCGGAAGAGACCGCTACCCGTCTGCTGATGCCATCAGCCAGCACACCTGCAATATGCTTCAGAATCGACACGCCGACAGCGGTGGTAACCAGATCGGCTTCAGCAATGGCAGCTGCAACTTCTTCACCGTGAGTTACGCTGCTGAGTGCAGTTACATTTTTGACGATTACCGTTTCCTGACCATCGCTGGCCAGCGTTACCGGATACTCGCCGCGCTCCTGAAGCTGGGATACAAACGCCTCATTTACATCCACGAAAGTTACTTGATACCCTGCCTGCGACAGCAGCAGTCCGATGAAACCTCTGCCGATGTTGCCCGCGCCGAAATGGACAGCCTTCATTATTCCATGCCTCCTTCGAAGATCGCGATCACATCAGCGGCAGTTGGAGCATTCATTACGCGCTCAATGGCATCATCTTCTGTGAAAATCATCGCCACGTTGGTCAGGACCTCCATATGCCCGTCGCCTGCGGCGGCAATACCGATCACTACAAATGCCGGCTCATCCCCGCCGAAATCCACACCGTCCGGAAAACGGATTACAGACAGCCCTGTGGATTTGATGAACGGCCGGGCTTCCTTGGTACCGTGGGGGATAGCAAGCCCTCCGCCCATATATGTCGACACCACTTCCTCGCGCTCCAGCATCTTGGGAATATATTCTTCGGTTACATGTCCTGCATCGACAAGCAGCTTACCCGCCATAGTGATCGCTTCGTATTTATCTTTAGCGGCACCGTGCATAATTACTTTATTCTCTGACAGTATACTCATATGGTTTCTCTCACTTTCAAATTAAATTTTGGTTTGGAAAAAATGAAGCAGCTCCGAGGACAGATATCCCCGGATCTCAGGCTCCGTACGCTCCTCCAGCAATTGTACCAGTTCGGAATTAAGCAGCAAAGCGCTGATCTCGCTGAGCACCTCCAGACTCTCCTTGGACAGTCTGCGCGGAGCCAGCATAAGCAGAATCACTCTAACCTCAGTGTCTCCCTCCAGAATCACAGGCTGACGCAGCCGGTACAACGTAAGCGACGACAGATGAATGTGGCTGCTCCGGGTATGGAAAAGCGCCAGCCCTGTGTCCGGGATCACCTGGCTGGTCATCCGCTCCCGCTCCAGCAGGCGCTCCAGCACAATGTCCGCATCCCCAATTACGCCGCTTCCATTCAGCAGAGCCAGCATTTCCACCAGTGTTGCAGACAAATCCATACCTTTGTTGTCAATCGGATGGAACCGGAACCGCTCCAGCAGGCTGACCATTTCATCAAGAATCCCCTTGTAGCTCTTCAGCCGTTCAAGTGAAGCTTCATCCCGCATAGTCCGGTCCTGCTCACCTAATGGGCCTGTTTCCCGCTCACGCAGCGTTGTGTTCTGGATATAATTCAGCAGTTTCTCTATCTCTTCCCCTGTGAGCAGGGGGCTGATTTTGATATAACGTTCCTTATCAATCGGCAGATCAATGGTAGAAATAATCAGGTCGTAGTCCACATCCGGCAGCCGCGCGGCTTCATACCAGGAAATATTGCCGAGAATCTCAATCTGCGGCATTTCTTTGGTCAGCCGGGTGGCCAGCAGACGGGATGAGCTAAGTCCGCTGGCACAGACCAGAATAGCTCTGACATTACGCCTTAGCTGATTAAGCCGCTCTACGGAAGCCCCGAAATGCATCACCAGAAATCCGATTTCTTCATCCGGAATTTCAAGCTCAAGCTGCATATCCTCTACGGAGGCACGGACGATGTTGAACAGATACTCATAATCCCGGCGGATCGGTCCAAGCAGCGGATTGCGGATGCGGGTGCCTTCCCTAATCCGCTTCAGGGCAGGATCGATATGCTCCAGCAGCCCTTCGCGCAGGGAACGGTCGCTCTGGAAGGGAAGCCCGGTCCGCTTGACCACGCTCTCTGTAAGCTTATAGACGATCTCCATTAATTCGATATCGCCGTAGGCAAAGCCTGCAGAAGAGAATGAATCCTGTACCCGGTCGAATAATCCGGCGATATACAAGACCTCTACCCGGGGAATTTCCATTCCAAGCGCCGCTCCGAGCTGCTGGACAAAGCTCTCGGCTCCGGCAATGTTGCGGTGATCAGACATTCTGGAATAACCCGCTTCTTCTCCGCTGTCAATGCTCCGGCCAATTTCGATCCGCCTGGTCGTTACGGCAAGACCCAGCAGCATTTCCATGTAGACAATCTCCGGAAGCTCGGCGGTCCATTTCCATTCCATATCCCACAGGGTATTCTCTACCTCCATGAGATTGGATTTCCCTACCGTAGACAGCAGAACACGGAAGACCGGGTTGCTCTCAGTCTGGGTGCCATGGCCTACCAGATCAGACAGATCCAGATGCTCGGCGGCCAGCCGGCCAATCGCCCGGCGCTTATCGATCTCGCTGCCGGTGATTTCAACGCCGTAGCCTCTTCTGCGGACCAGCTCCAGGCCAAATTTACGGACCCATTGTTCCAGTTCGTCCAGATCGTAGCTTACAGAGGCGACAGTCACCTTGAGTGAATGCGCGAGCGTGAACAGCTTCACCGGCTCTTCCGCCTCCAGCAGGGCGCAGAGCTCATACACCTTGCGGTCTTCTCCAGAATACTCCGCCGGCTTCTCTTCCCGCAAAAACAGGCGCAGCTCCGCAAGACCGGCCTCCGGGCCGCTCAATTGTATGCCTTTCCCCGATTTTTTGATCAGATTCAGACCAAAATTCTTCAGCGCAGACTCTATGTCCTCCATCTCCCGGTGAACGGTTCTTACACTCACACCGGTAGCCTCGGCGATTTCAGCGGCCGTAATTTCTCCGCTGACTCCGAGCAGAAGCCATATGATCTGGCGCTGTCTGGCGGTAATTTTCCTCATATTCCGCGAACCCTCGCCCTACACGGAGACAAACGCTGGCTTTGGCGGCCAGCGTCTCCTTATTTGACATTATGCTTATTAATTTATCTTACACTTCTGCGTCTTACTTCAAACGTTCCACGAGCTCATCGTATTTCGGGCTCTTCAGGAAGTTGTCGATCGAGATGTGCTCTGCGTTTGGATTCACGGCAATGGCACGGTCAGTAAGTGTCTTCTGGGTAACTACGATGTCGGCATCCGCAGGAATTTCACTGACAGCAGAGTTCACAACCGTAATGTTAACCCCTGCGCCTTGCAGTTTCTTGCGCAGTACGGAAGCGCCCATCGCACTGGAACCCATCCCTGCATCACAAGCGAAGACGATTTTGTTCACATTGGCTTTAGTGCGTACATTAGCAGCTACAGTAGTTGCAGTTGCCGCAGTTTGAGCTGCAGTTCCGGCGGATTTCATGTCTTTAACCTTGGCTGCTGCTTCCTCAATATCCATTTCTTCTTCGTCGTTCTTCTTAACAGTCTTCAGCAACAGGGCCGCAAGAGCGAAGGACACGACGGTGGCAACGATAACCCCGGCCAGCATTGGAAGATATCCACCCTTAGGTGTCATCGCGAAGTATGCAAAGATACTACCTGGAGAAGGAGAAGCTACGAGACCTGCACCCAGCATCTGGAAGGTGAATGTACCGGATACACCAC
The DNA here is from genome assembly GCF_000758665.1 of Paenibacillus borealis. NCBI lineage: Bacteria > Bacillati > Bacillota > Bacilli > Caryophanales > Paenibacillaceae > Paenibacillus > Paenibacillus borealis. The sequence continues at coordinate 2,096,706 of NZ_CP009285.1, read as the reverse complement.
CACCGATAACGGCAAGGATCAGACGCGGGTTCATCAGGATGTAAGGGAAGTAGATTTCATGAATACCGCCCAGGAAGTGAATGATGATTGCGCCCGGTGCGGAAGATTTAGCAGAGCCTTTACCAACAAGCCAGTAAGCAAGCAGGATACCAAGACCTGGACCAGGGTTCGATTCAAGCATGAATAGAATAGATTTGCCTACCCGTTGTGATTGTTCAAGCGCGATTGGTCCAAGTACACCATGATTGATAGCATTGTTCAGGAACAATACTTTGGCTGGCTCAATGATAATATTGATGAGCGGCAGCAGATTATGATTTACCAGGAACTCAACGCCATTAGACAAGATGTTGGTCAAGCCTTCAACCAGAGGTCCGATACCTTTAAGAGCTCCGACGGATAATAAGCCACCGATAATACCGAGTGAGAAGTTATTAACAAGCATTTCGAAGCCGGCTTTAATTTTGCCGTCAACCGCTTTGTCAAATTGCTTCAATACCCAGCCAGCCAGAGGACCGACCAGCATAGCTCCAAGGAACATCGGAATAGATGATCCGACAATAACCCCCATTGTAACTACTGCCCCGATAACACCGCCGCGTTTGCCGTGAACCATCTGCCCGCCGGTATATCCGATCAGCAGCGGAAGCAAATATTTGATCATTGGATCAACCAGAGCTGCAAGGCTTTCATTTGGAAGCCAGCCTGTTGGAATAAATAATGCTGTAATTAACCCCCATGCGATGAATGCGCCGATATTCGGCATAACCATACCGCTGAGCATGCGTCCGAATTGCTGGACTCTAACCCGTGCACCACCGGATGAAGTTTGCTGAGTTGCCGTTGTGGCCATTTAAAATGCCCCCCTAATTAATTGAATGAGAACCCTTCATTTACTTCTTCTTGAAGGTTATCTCCTATGAACACATCGTAAATCAAAGCGCTTTCTTTGTCACCAAATTGAAAACACGGTTTCGTCATGAATGTTGTTGACATCATTTAAGAGTTCCTGCCAAGGGGCTATAGTATGGTGTTTCCACTACTCCGAATGGCCTATATCAGGCCTATTGGCAAGGATACTCCGCTTTGTTTGCAACCCTTCTGCCGCCGCACTCCCCCTTTAGAATGCACCCGAATACCGTTATTTATCATATCCGCCAGCCTCGCCGCACAAAATAACCCACAAAGTTCATGGATAATCCAGTTGCTACTTATGCTCCTCATTTCTCCCAGGGATGCAAATTGTATTCGGTTTCTCATACACATTTGGCCTGATTACCCTCGCAGCGGCTCATTGTATTCGGTTTTTCGCATACATTTGGTCTGATTACCCTCACAGCGGCTCATTGTATTCAGTTTTTCGCATACATTTGGCCTGATTACCCTCGCAGCGGCTCATTGTATTCGGTTTTTCGCATACATTTGGCCTGATTACCCTCGCAGCGGCTCATTGTGTTTGGTTTTTCGCATACATTGGCCTGATTACCCTCGCAGCGGCTCATTGTATTCGGTTTTTCGCATACATTTGGCCCTCCTCTGGCCAGCCTACCGGGGGTTTCTGCGGGATTGCTGATGCAAGAACAAATTGGTCCTTCCAACGGTTCTGCTTCTTGTTCCAATGAAGCTTATCCACAACAGACGAATATCATGAGTTCCTATACAACAAAAATACAACAAAAAAACTGCCCCCTGTACGGGGACAGCCTTGTCTTGTCATGCTTGTCATGCTTATCATGCTTATGATGCTAAATGCATATCATCAAATCATATCCAGCGGAACCTTCCACGACGGCTGCGGAAAAGCATCGTCCAGCTGCCACAGCTCATCTGACGTAAGCACAAGCTTGCCGGCGGCCGCATTCTCTTCCACATGCTGGCGGGTGCCCGCCTTGGGAATCGCCAGCACATCCGCTTCACGGATGCTCCAGGCGAGCAGAATCTGCAGCGGAGTCGCTCCATGGCCCCGGGCAATCCTCTGCACGGTTTCATTCTCCGTCAATCCTTTTCTCAGCGTTCCCGCCTGGGCCAGCGGAGAATAGGCCATTACCGGAATCTTGTGACCGCTCAGCCATGGCAGGAGCTCATGCTCGATGCCTCTGGAGCCGAGATGGTAGAGCACCTGATTCACAGCGCAATGATTGCCGCCGGGAATGCGCAGCAGCTCCTGCATGTCGGGTGTATCGAAATTGGATACGCCCCAGCGGGCGATTTTGCCGGAAGCCACCAGTGCCTCCATTCCCTCTACAGTCTCCTCCAGCGGGATGGTCCCCCGCCAGTGCAGCAGGTACAGATCCAGATGATCGGTGCCCAGCCGCTTCAGGCTTGCTTCACAGCTGCGGATTAGTCCGGCTCCTGCAGCATTATGCGGATAAACCTTGGAAACGAGGAATACGTCATCGCGGATTCCTTTCACCGCTTCACCGACAAGCTCCTCGGAGCGGCCCTCCCCATACATCTCAGCGGTATCAATCAGATTCATTCCCAGCTCTACGCCAAGGCGCAGAGCTGCAATTTCTTCAGCCCGGTTCGCTGCATGCTCGCCCATGAACCAGGTTCCAAGACCCAGTCTGGGCAACATAGCTCCGTCCGGCAGAAGGATTTTATCAGATACAGGTTTGCTCATAATAATGGAAGTCTCCTTATAGGATGAATGGTGTGACTTGTTGCTTACTACTTACTATACTTACCATATCCGCTCTCCCGAAACATCCGGCAAGTGTCCAAATCATAAACTTTCAGCGGAATCAGCCGATCAGCTTCAGCCCGGCTACAGCTCCCAGAATCAGCACGATGCAAAAAATACGCCGCGGATCGCGGGCCTCACCATAGAACACCATACCCATAATCGCCGCTCCAGACGCGCCAATCCCTGTCCAGATTGCGTAAGCTATCCCCATCGGCAGGCTCTCCATCGCCAGTGAAAGCAGCAGGAAGCTTGCACCAAAACCCAGCACAAGCAGACCTGCAGACTGCCAGTTGCGGTTCTTATGCAGCTTGCCAATCATCGCCACCCCAAACATCTCACATAACCCGGCGGCAATCAACATTACCCATGCCATATTAATTCATCTCCTTCGCTTGCTTATCCGCACTATCCGCAGGCGTAGCCAGCTTCAGACCGACGACTCCGGCCAGCAGCACCAGTATCAGTACCAGCTTCAGCGGACGCAGCGGCTCTCCGAACAGGATTCCGCCGGCCAGAACAGTTCCCGCAGTCCCTAGCCCGACAAATACTGCGTAGACTGTACCGACCGGCAGCCTGCCGCTGGCCCATATGAGGGCGCAGAAGCTGACCAGAATTGCCACTATCGTTATCGCCCATTCCCAGGGAGCTGCAGCATGCTTCAGCCCGATTACCCATACCACTTCAAAACAGGCGGCACCTGCAATCATTGCCCATGACTTGCTGTTCTTGCTTATGTTCATTTCTCTTCCGCCTCCTGAAAATAAAATAAGCCCGGAAGGTTATCGTCGTATGACGATACCTCCCGGGCTTTTATCCCTCCGTGTATACACGGCCATGGTTCACTCCGTGCGTTCCCCCTCGGACCAGACCAGCATCGTACAACTGCTGCGGAACCCTAGAGAACATATAAAGCACTATTAAGTTACATCGTATGTTAGCAAATTACGCTGTGAAAAGCAACCCCTATATTCTTCCGGATGAAACAAACGGCGGTATAATCACGTATAAATAAACTGGAAATATTGGGATATTAGGATTTATATTCTTCATTTTGGGAAAGAGGTCATGCTATGTTCCATTCCAGACATTTCAACATTATTGCATTAGCTGAGGGCATCTATGCCCTAGAAGCTACTGATCAGGGCGGCGCCATGAGCAATGCAGGGATTATTGACCTGGGCGGATTCACTCTTATCTTCGACACGTTCAATACTCCGCAGGCGGGCAGGGATCTTCGTCAAGCTGCAATGAGCCTGCTGGATCAGCCTATCCGCTATGTTGTCAACAGTCACTGGCATGGAGATCATGTCCGGGGCAACCAGTGTTTCGCGGAAGAAACGATAATCGCCTCCAGCAGAACGCGGGCGATGATGGAGCAGACCCAGCCCGGGTGGCTGGCCCGTATGACTCCACTCTTGCCGAAGCTGGAGGCTGATCTTGCCGGGCTCGCCGCCAAGATATCTGCTGGACCCGAGGAAGCCGGGCGGCTGCAGCTGACTGCCGAGCAGGCCTATCTGCTGGAAATCCGCGAATCCATAGAAACGCTGATGGTAACCTACCCGGTTCTCACCTTCGGACATCAACTAACTCTTCACGGGACCAAAAGAAGCGTAGAGCTGCTGTCTCTCGGCCAGGCGCATACGGTATGTGATACCATCCTCTATTCACCCTCTGATTTCATCGTCTTTGCCGGGGATGTTATTGCCGTACATAACCACCCGCTGTTCACGGACGGCAATCCGCATAGCTGGCTGCATGCTCTTGAGACACTCGAGAAGCTGGATGCACAGCAGATCGTTCCCGGCCATGGTCCGGTCAGCGATGCCAGCGCAATCGGCAGTATGAGACAATATATCACTGACTTATTGGCTATCAGTGCTGATTACCACATGAACCCGGCTCAGCCGGACATTTCCTGCATTCCCGTTCCTGAAGCGTATCAGCGCTGGAAAGCCCCTGGTGTATTCCAGCGGAACCTGGAGTTTCTCCTGCGCAAATGATAAAGAAGCAGCGGACCTTAACGGCCCGCTGCCTTCTTCATTGTTCTCCCGGAATCACTTGTCGCCCGGCTGATTCACTTCCTCCTGTCCGGCCAATGCATTCAATTCACGCAAATCCTCAGCCAGGTCAGCTTCGGTATATTTGCCCTGGCCGAAGCCGATCAGCGCGCGCAGCGGCATGTATTTCATCATGGCCAGGAACATTTCGGGATTATCACCCATCGCCTCTTCCATCCCGAAAATGCTGCCGTAATTCTTCGCTTTGCCCTCAGTCAGCGGATTTGCCAGCAGATCACCCACGGTAGAATTACGGTGGAACTTGGCGGCCTGCTTCGCTGTCGATACTACCTCCAGCTCTGCGGTGAGGCGGATATCCCGTGAGGATGAACCTACGGCGACATTGAACATTCCGCTCTCCACATGCCAGTCGGCCAGCTTCACATTGTAATAGGCAAAGGAGCGCTTATTCAGTGTAAAGGTTACCTCGCGCTCTTCCCCCGGCTGCAGTTCAAGCTTGTCGAAGCCCTTCAGCTCCTGGAGCGGACGGATTACGCTGCTCTCTACATCGCTGACATAGAGCTGCACAGTTTCTTTGCCTGTTCTGCTGCCGGTGTTCTTAACGGTAACCGAAACCTGTACGGTGTCCGTATCCTTGATGCTGGTCTGATCCAGCAACAAATTGCTGTACTCGAACTCTGTATAGCTGAGTCCGAACCCGAACGGGAACAGCGGCTCGATTTCTTTTTTATCATAATAACGGTAGCCTACAAACAAGCCTTCCTTGTACTCCACAGTATCGCCTTCCCCGGGGAAGTTCAGGAATGAAGGATTGTCGCTCAGCTTCTGCGGGAACGTCTCCGCCAGCTTGCCGCTTGGGCTTACTTCACCAAAGAGCAGATCGGCCACCGCGCCGCCAAAAGCCTGCCCCCCGAGATATCCTTCCAGCACGGCCTTCGTCTGCGGCAGCCAAGGCATTTCTACAGGAGATCCGTTGCTGAGCACCACGATAATGTTACTCTGAACCTCAGCCACAGCATGGATCAGCGCCAGATGGCTTGCCGGAAGCGACAGATGGCTGCGGTCATACCCTTCCGACTCATAGCGGTCAGGCAATCCGAGGAACAGCACGGCAGCATCCGCCTTCACTGCTGTATCCCGGGCTTCCTGCAGCAGCTCTTCATTAACCTCATCGCTGGCCAGCTCATAGCCCTGTGCGTAGAGGAAGCTTGCGGCATCTCCGGCAACCGCCTGCATCTCGATGAAAGCATCATCCAGCTTCGTCGGATTCACATGCGAGCTGCCGCCGCCCTGGTAACGCGGGGTCTTGGCGAATTCGCCGATGATTGCAAGTGTGCCGCTCTTCGCGAGGGGCAGAATTCCATCCTCATTCTTCAGCAGCACCATGCTCTCACGGGCCACTTCACGCGCGAGCGCATGATGTTTATCCTGATCGAAGACTGCCTCTTCGCTGCGGCTGTCCACGCTTTTGAAGATAAAGGTCAGCATCCGCTCTACAGCCAGATCCAGGGTCGCTACGGGCAGCTCTCCGCTGTTCACTGCAGCTACGATCTTGGCGTCGCCGATGCCTCCGCTTGACGGCATTTCCAGCTCCAGACCCGCCTGCAGCGCCTTCACCCGCTCATTGACCGCGCCCCAGTCCGACACGACAAAGCCTTCAAAGCCCCACTCATCGCGGAGCACTTGAGTCAGCAGTTTGTGGCTCTCTGAAGCATACTCACCATTCACCTGGTTATAGGAACACATAACACTCCAAGGCTGGCTCTGCTTCACCGTACCTTCGAAGCTGGCCAGATAGATCTCGCGGAGGGTCCGCTCATCAATAATGGCATCCACGGACATCCGGCGGTGTTCCTGATTATTAGCGGCAAAATGCTTCAGTGAAGTGCCGACCCCCTGGCTCTGCACACCCTTCACATGATGCGCGGCCATCTCCGAAGCCAAATAAGGATCTTCCGAGAAATATTCAAAGTTCCGGCCATTCAGCGGTGAACGTTTGATATTATTGCCCGGTCCGAGCAGAACAGCGACATTCTCCACCTGACATTCCGCCCCCAATGCCTCGCCTACCCGGGCAATCAGCTTACGGTCCCAGGAAGAAGCCAGACCCGCCGCTGACGGAAAACAAGTCGCCGGTACGCTGTTATGCAGGCCCAGATGGTCCGCATTTCCCTGCTGCTTGCGAAGACCGTGAGGCCCGTCCGTTACCATCAGTGAAGGAATGCCCAGCCGTTCAATGCCTTTGGTATTCCAGAAATCCAGTCCGGAGCAAAGTCCGGCCTTCTCTTCAAGTGTCATTTGCGAAATAAGCTGCCGGATATCCGCTGTTGTTGCCGTTGCCATAGTGTTGCCCTCCTAAGAATGCGTTTTCTTTTCTTTATTTTAACCAACTTGTTCCGGCATTTATGGCATTTTAATTGGATTTTTGGTAATTTGGTTATATAAGAAAAGGAAGTGTTGGATATACGCGAGGACATGGAAGAACGCGAAGGAATAGAGTATATCTGCAAGCTGATATACGAGGCTTACCGGGTTCCGGTCATGTGGCTGGATGCAGCAGACACTCCCCGGCTGACCCTGCCTCCGGCATTCGAATGCCGCCAGGCCGTTCAGGGAGTTCACGGCCTGCTTCACGAGGTCATGGATATGGCACGCAGGAGCAGTCCTGCGGCAACGGCTTCCACGAAAGCTGCCGGCACTGCTGCTCCGCCGTATCTGCATACCACCGGCTTCCTGGAGAATTTCATCATTCTCCAGCTGCCTGAAGCAGATCGCACCGGCGGAGCCATCGTCATCGGACCGGTGCTAAGCGCACCGGTCACCGGAGATAACGCAGCCAGCCTGATGCGCGATTACAGCATTCCGCCGGGGCAACAGGAAGGATGGCTGCAGTATTACCGCAGCTTGCCTGTACTCAGCCGGATGCGCTGGTATCATGCTGCGCTGCTGCTTTACACCCTTGCCACCGGTGAGGCGTTGTCCATTACGGAGCTGCTGCTTGCTGCGGGCAAGGCGCAGGCGCCTGTCCCGCAGCCGGATGACAGCCCGGACCTGGACCTGTCCTACCGCCGCGAGAATACCTGGCTGCACCATGATCCGATGCTGGAGCGGGAGATGTTCCGCTATATCAGGAACGGGGACAAGGCAGGATTGCTGCGGACCCAGGCTTCTTTTTCGGAAGAGAGCTACGGACGGTTGTCGAAGAAAAGCCAGCTGCGCAGCAAAAAAAATCTGGCCGTCTCCTCCATTACACTGGCGACACGCGCAGCGATCGAAGGCGGGCTGTTCTGGGAGATTGCCTATACCCTCAGCGACTTTCACATCCAGCATATTGAAGAGCTTCACGATATTCCGGCTGTGGACCGCGCCCAGCTTGCCGCTCTCTGTGACTTCGCCGATCAGGTACTGGGCAGCCGCAGTTCGAAGCTCTCCCGCATCTCCGCGCTTTGCCAGAATTATATTTACAATCATTTATATGAAGAGATTCCGCTCAGCAGGCTGGCCGAATTCACCGGACTGAATGCCAGTTACCTGTCCAAGCTGTTCAAGCAAGAGACCGGAACCGCCATCAGTGATTATATCCGGCAGGAGCGGATCGAAGAAGCCAAGCGGCTGCTGGAGCTGCCCGGCATTACGCTGTCGGACATCGCCTCCCGTCTGCATTTCAACGACCAGAGCTATTTTACCAAGGTATTCAAGAAATACACGGGCCTCACTCCCGGACAATACAAGCAGGATTCAGAGCGGTTCTCCCGCTTCACCTAAGCAGGCAGCTGGTTCTAAGCTCCTGATTATTCCCGGTTGCGCCAGCCTTGCGGTACAATCACAACATAAATTTGCAAAATTATGGTATGATCCGGTTATGAGCACTTGTATACTTTCTTTTCAAAGGAGCGATTCAGCATGGGAGCCATTATTATTATTGGAGTGGTTGCGATTATCGTGGTGCAGGCAATTAATTACGGTAATGGCTTTGAACGCAGGAAGAGGCAGTACGGGAACAGAGATAACTCTGCAGACAGTTACTTCTTCACGGGAGCTGATCCGAACAGCTCTGCCGGAGACAGCCGCAGCGATGATCACCGTCACAATGGCGGGCACAGCGGAGCCAGCCATCACCACGGGCATCACAACCACAGCCATGGCGGCAGCAGCTGGGATAGCGGCAGCCATCATGGCGGCCACGGCGGCTGGGACAGCGGCGGTCATGGAGGACATGGCGGCGGCGATTTCGGTGGCGGTGGCGATTCCGGCGGCGGCGGGGATTCGGGCGGTGGGGGCGGCGGCGATTGACAGAATAACAGAGCCTCCCGTATGCCGTGAATGGGCTGCTCGGGAGGCTCTTGCGGTGACAAGGATTCTGGCGGGCGGCAGGCAGGGAAGGACGTTCCGTGCGCTACCCCTTAATCAGGCCGCCATGAAACATACATTCATATACCTTCGTATCCCCGGACCAAATCTCCTCTAATCCGCTGAACCAGGAGAATTCCCCGTCTACTGAACATTTATAGATGAGATGTCCATCCTTATAATACTCCGGCCCGCGGAAGGGTTTATCCTCCGGCACCAGGAACAATGCGGCTTTCAGGAAGTCTCCGCTGAACCCTTCCGCAGTTACACGTCCGGTGTAATTCATCGCCCACAGCGGCTGGTCATCCTCCCACAGGGCTTCCTCTCCGGCAAATTTCTCCGTACCCAGGTAGGTGTCAATGTACCTCAAGTTCCCGCGCACAAATTCCAGATCATGTGACGCCGGACGGGACGGGAGTAACTCCGGACCTTTACCCGCGTAAGTTGCTTTCTTGGCCTCCATCAGAAACTTAATCTTGTCCACCATAATGTTCATCCTCCCGGAAGATTAATACATCTCATTCATAATAGAACATACGTTCTTAACCGGCAGTGATTTATCTCCTAATATTAGGTTTCTATATAGCGGAAACATAAAAATGTACTCGGCATGTTTGACAGTCCCTTAGGCAGCAAGGTGTACTTGAGCTGGCAGTACGGGGCGCATAGCGGATAGTTGTATTTCGTACAACTAAAAACGGCGTAAAACCGGATGAGCAGGAATAATTGTATTCTGTACAATTAAAAAAGGGAAAAGTGTCCTTTTATGGCATAGGAGAGTTAAATAAGTGTACAGAGTGCAATTAAACCTCCACCTGCACAAAAATAGCCTATTTTAGTTGTACAAATTACAGTTATCCCATGAACGGGAGTACCCTAAGGAAGGAATCACTATCAAATTAAAAAGCCCCCGAATTGCACGAAGGCAATTCAGAAGCTTTTTGGACATCACATATAATAGTGAGCTTAAGCTGTAATAATCTGCTAACCGCTACCTACTACAAAGTAAATTGAAAGCGGCTGAGCAGTACATCCCCTGTGAATACCAGATACACATCAGCAGTTCCGGCATCTACCCCCGCAATCGCGGACTGGCTATGCCATTTCTGGGCCTCGCCTGCCGGGATTTCCACCGTTGCCGCCAGCTTGCCTGACGGACTGCCGGTTCTGACTTCAATGCTGCCGCCCTTCACGGAGGACACCAGCGCTTCGACACCAGCTGCACCTTTGGCGAACTGTACATTATTGAAAGCAATCCAGGCCCCATCCTTCACCGGATGTACCGAAGCTCCGCCCGCTTTGCACTCATCCAGGAATACCGCTTCATAATCATCGTAGTTCTCGGCTTTGACGGCTGTGTACAGGTCACGCGCCGGTACAGTGTCACCATGTACTCTAATCTTGGCGGACAGCTTGATGTCGCCAGAGGAACGGCCCACAAGAATGTTATATTCTCCGTCTTCCACACAATATTGCTCACGGCTTACATCCCAGAAAGCGAGATCAGACACCGGCAGAGTGAAGGCTACGGTCTGCGATTGTCCTGCGGCCAGATGGATTTTGTCAAAACCCTTCAGCTGCTTAAGCGGACGTCTGATCCGGGTCGACAAGGACTGCACATACACCTGAACCACTTCAGCGCCGTCTACATTTCCGTTGTTCTCGATCTCTACAGTCAGGCTGATCGTGCCGTCCTCCTGCACTTCTTCTGCTGCCAGCGACAGCTTGTTGTAAGCCACCTGTGCATAGCTCAGACCATGGCCGAACGGATACAAGGGCTCCCCGTCAAAGTACAAGTAGGTTCTTTTACCTTTGATGATGTCGTAGTCCATGAATTCAGGAAGCTGATCCACGGAGCGGTACCAGGTCATATTCAGTCTGCCGGACGGGCTGTAATCGCCGAACAGGACATCTGCCACCGCATTGCCGAGCTCTTGCCCGCTGTGGGAGGTGTACAGCACCGCCGGGATATGTTCATCGATCCAGGTGGAGGAGATCGGGTAGCTGCCGACGATTACAACCACCGTATTCGGATTAGCAGCATAGACGGCCTTAACCAGATTCTCCTGCCCTTCAGGCAGTACAATATCCGGCCGGTCGATCTCTTCCTTGCCGTTCAGCAGCGGATGGTTGCCGACGAATACGACCGCAACCTCGGCAGCTTTGGCCGCTTCTACCGCAGCTTCCACGCCGTTCACTACAACTTTCTTATGGAATAGCTCAGCTGCGGCAGACGTTTCTTCTTCAGCAGCGCGAATGGTTCCGTCCTCACCACTAATAAAGAGCGGCTTATTATTCCAGGTGCGCAGCGATACCGAATCTCCCGCTTCCGGCACCAGATTCAGCGATTCCTTCACATACCAGCCGTAGATTTCATCAGCTGAAGCTGTCAGTGTGCCGGCATCCGTCAGGGTGACATATTGCCCCAAGCTTGTAGCCTCCAGCGTATTAGCGGTCCAGCCCCAAGCCGTATGGCGGAACAATTCGCCGCGCTCCGGCTTGTCATGCAGCGCCGCCAATCGTCCGTCTTCACCTGTGATGCCCACCGTCCGGCCGCTGGCCGCTGAGGTTAAGACGATCCGGTCATCGCCGCTCTCGAAGGAAACCTGCTTGCCTGCCAGCTTCTTGGTCACTCCCTGCAAAGGTGTCACCGCATAAGGCAGTGTGCCCGAATACCAGTCTCTGAAGGCTTCGTCCCCCAGCGGGCCGATGATGGCTACCTTGGACAGTGCAGATGCACTCAGCGGGAGGGCTGCGTTGTCATTCTTCAGCAGGACAATAGATTCCTTGGCCGCTTCAAGAGACAAGTCGCTATGCGCTTTACTGAGAATGACGGAATCATCAATTGCCGCATAAGGATTACCTTCCTCCGGATCGAATTCACCCAGACGGAAGCGGATGCGGAAGGTGTTCGCCAGCGCGCGGTCCAGATCTTCCTCGGTCAGCAGGCCTTCACGAAGCGCCTCATGGATGACTTTAATGGTCTCCTCCGTTTCTTCGGTTACACTGTCAATCCCGTTCTTGATCGACTCAGCCATCGACTGGGCGAATGAATCGTAATACTTATGGTCCTTCACAATCCCGAAGAGATCTCCGGCATCGCTTACAATGAACCCGTCCATTTCCCATTCGCCCTTAACAATCTCCATCACGGCCGGGTGCAGGATAACCGGCACGCCATTCACGGAGTTGTAGGCGGTCATCATGGATTGTGCTCCGCCCTCCTTGAAGGCCGGCTTGAAGGCTTCCAGATAATATTCACGCATGTTCCGCGGATCAATGCTGGATGAAGCCACACCGCGGTCGATCTCATTGTTATTGCCGAGGAAATGCTTAAGGGTTGCTACCGCTTTCAAATACACCGGATGATCGCCCTGGATGCCTTTGACCAGCGCGGTGCTCAGCTGGCCCGTCAGCTCAGGATCTTCCCCGTAGGCTTCCTCTGTTCTGCCCCAGCGCGGGTCCCGCTCCATGTCCACGGTCGGTGCCCATAGGGTCAGGCCGTTAACGGTTGGATTCTTCCGGTAGAACGCTCTCGCCTCATCGCCGATCGCTGAGCCGATCCGCTGCAGCAGCTCCGGGTTCCAGGTACAGGCCAGTCCGCTTGGCTGCGGGAATGAGGTTGCTTTGCCCAGCCACGAAATTCCGTGCGCCCCTTCCGTACCATGCTTGTAACCGCCTACACCAAGACGGTCAATAGCCGCCTGATATTGCGGCATCAGACTTACCTTCTCCTCCAGCGTCAGCCGGGAGAGCAGGTCCTGAACACGTTCATTCAGCTGTACTTCAATTTGCTGAAACGGATATGTAGCTGTTTCCATGAATAATCGCTCCTTTAATCTATATGATAACGGTTTCATCTCAACCAAAGCCAGGCGTTCACATTCCTCCGCACAGCCCGGTTGTTCTATCCTTCCTCATCATAAAAGATTAGCGCTTACAGCAACACCTGAACAATTGACATAAAAATCAGTTCATAATTAGAGAATCATCAGCTGAATTCAGGAGTTGCCGGGCTGCGGGGAATCTCCATGCGGATAATGAAACTTCAGCGCATCGGCCGACAATCCGGTAAATTTAAGGTCCCCGCTTGTAATTACATAATCCCCTTCCGGCTTGTTCTCCAGCGGCCGCTTGCGGATCTCTTTGGGGGAGATGCCGTACCTGGCCTTGAATACTTTGTGGAAATAGGAATAAGTCGCGAAGCCGCAGGCATTCGCAATATTCTCCAGACTGAAGTCGGTATAACGGATACGCTCCAGAGCGTTCGACAGCCGGATTTCCTGCGTGTATTGAATAATGGTATACCCCGACAGCTCCTTGAAAAGATGCACCGCACGCGACACGCTGAGCCCGGCATGATCCGCAACATCCTCTACCCGCAGCGGACTGAGCGCATGCTCGTTAATGTAGCGGCGCATTCTCATCACCATTTCATTGGAGCGCTTCGGCGCATCCTCGACAGAAACGGCCTCCACCGACAAGCGGTCAAGCGACAGGCAGAGCGCACAGAGCAGATGGCGGATCAGCTCCGGGCTGTCCTGGACGATCCGGTGCTGCTCCATGCTGAGCTGCTGCCATAGGGACAGCATGCCTGCATCCAGATGGATCCGCTGATGCAGCAGACGGGGCCGGGATTCCCACCACTGCTGAATCCACGAGCCTTCACAGAGCAGGTAATAATCGCCGCTCTCAATCCTGCCGTCCATCTCCTCCACCACCAGATGATAGGGCTCTCCGGGCTGGTAGATGAGCAAATCCCCGGGTTGTATTCTTGTCATTCTCCCGTTGACCAGCGCCTTGCAGCTGCCCACCACCTGCAGCCGGAAGAGGAAGAACGGCGGCGGAGTGAAGGAGGTTTTGAAGGGCAGCGTATGAAAAGAATACGCGCAGGCATGCAGTCTCACGTCCACAATCGTCACCATCCCAGCCAAATAGTATATTTTTATAATCAAATAAAACATTCAATATTCCCAAATAATTAACTATACTATAACCAAATCAAAGATAAGTCTGCAAGCTTATGCAGAAAGGAACTTCACTGCCTCCATGTTGAAAAGAACCTATGCCCTGCTTCTCATTCCAACCTATCCGATATTCATGCTCTGCATGCTGCTGCAGGGAATGGCCATTTCGATCAGTGCCCCGTTCCTGGCTGTCTACTTCACAGAAGAGCTTGGCGTATCCGCCGGAACGTTCGGAATCTTCACTGCCGTCACGCTCATCAGCGGTGTCGCTCTAAGTATGCTGATTGCCAAACACTCGGATGCCGGCCTGAACCGCCGCAAGCTTATGGTCATCTGCATGACATTTAATGCCATCGCTTTTGCCGGATATATATTTATTCATGACTTCTATCCGCTGCTGATCTATATGACTGTATTCACAGCCGTCGGCGCTCCCGCGATGCCGCAATTATTTGCTAGTAGCAGAGAAGCTGTGAATGCCAGCGCGTCTGCTGACCATGCCTTTGCCAATTCCACCTTGAGATCTATGTTCTCACTCGGATTCATCAGCGGTCCGCTGGCAGGAGCCGTTCTGCTGGGCCATTTCGGATATCAGGGCGTGTTCCTGTCTACCACTATAATCTTCTTAATTAATGCTCTGCTTGTATATAGTTTCGTACGTTCATCCGGAGCCGCCAGGCAGATCAGCAAGAGTGCACACAAGCCGGTACGGCTGCACCGGAATCCACGGGTGCTGGTGCCTTTTCTCGTCCTGACCCTGCTCTATGCCGGACACTGGGCCAATAACCTGAACATTTCATTATTCATCGTCAATACGCTTGGTGGCAATACACAGAATGTAGCTTCGGTTGCGAGTATTTGCGCACTGCTGGAAATTCCGTTCATGTTCATGCTTGGTTTGTTATCCGCCAAATATTCCAACAAGCTGCTGATGGGCTGGGGAATCGCGACCGGCGCAGTCTATTACCTGTTCGTGCTTGGAGCAGGAGAGCTATGGCAGCTCATTGCCGGACAGGTGCTGCTGGCTTTCTTCGTAGCTGTAATTTCCGCAATTGGTATCAGCTATATCCAGGACCTGCTGCCGGATCTCCCGGGCTACGCATCGACGCTGTATACCAATGCTACCACGATCGGCAGACTGACCGGGAGCCTGGCAGGCGGAGCAGCCGCCCAGTGGGTCGGCTACCGGCATTCTTATTGGCTGTGCCTGATTCTTATTGTATGTTCACTGGGACTGCTGCTATGGCCGCAGCGTTCCCCGGAAGAGAAGATTACCCATCAGATGGCATCCTGACAGGAGGCATTCCTATGAAAATACTACTCATTGACGATAACCCTCATGTGCGTGATCGCCTGAAGCAAATGCTAGAGCAGCTTATCCCCGAGGCGGTGAATATTCTGGAATCCGGCTGTGACCCTTCTGCCCTGCGGCTTATCCAGAAGCATAGACCTGAACTCATTATTACAGATGCCAAGCTGCTGCTGCAGAGCGAAGATATGCCGCTTGACCAGTTGTATGATCAGCATACAAACGGCAGAATCATTGTCACCAGCAGCCATGAATTTGTCCTGAAGGCCTTCTGCCAGGGCGGCATTGATTCTCTCCTGAAGCCCATTGGACTTGGGGAGCTGGAAGAAGTGCTGTTTGGATCAGCAGGCACCAGCAGCGGCTACGGCAATGCATATCTGGAACAAGCCGGGCTTGAACGCTCAGACCAGATGATATGACCTGAAATTACGGCAGCACGCAAAAAGAGACCGGCGATGAACGATCCGCTGATCTCTTTTCAATATATATATGATTAAATCTCCATGTCTTTACCCGTATAGTCCACGAACATGAAGTGCCCCTCCGGCGCAGTGCGCTGCTCAATCAGGCTGATAATACCTTCGGCACTGGTCCGCGGGCTCGTTGGCGCTTTCGCGCCGCCCATATCAGTGGGCATCCAGCCGGGATGTACGCTGAGCACATGTACTCCGCGCTCCTTCAGGGTAACATGCAGCTTTTGCGTGAACATATTAAGTGCGGTCTTGGAGATCGTGTACGGATAGCTGCCGGGGTATGCATTTGTAATGCTGCCCGCCTCGGACGAGATGTTGATGATCGACGCATCCGGCTCTGTAAGCAGCGGCAGGAGGTGTTTGACCACCCGCATCGGTCCATACAGGTTAATGTCGAGTGCAAGCTGCATCTCGGCAATATCCAGCTCTTCAAGCGGGGTATCCGAGGCATTCAGCACGGCAGCATTATTAACAATGGAGCCCAGCGTCCGCCCCTCTTCCTTCAGACTGGCAGCAAGCGCGGCGATCCCCGCTTCGTCCGTAACATCGAGCGCAGCCACCGTCAGCTTGTCTCCATAATCTGCGCTAAGCCCGGACAATGCGTCTTGCCCTCGGCTCAAATCACGCACACCGGCAATAACTGAATGCCCGCGTTCCAGCGCGATAGCAACCAGATCCATCCCCAGTCCGCGTCCGGCTCCTGTAATCAGTATATTCATACGATAATCCCTCCTCTATGGCACTCTTAATTATTTATCGTTCTCCAGCAGCTCCAGGATCACCTTCAACTCTTTGAACGTATCCATATAAGCATAACGTCCTCCGGTGTACTCCCCCTTCTGCTGAAGCGGGAAGCCTTTGCCTTCGAGCAGCATAATCTTATCCTTCATTCCCTCCACTGCAAAAGCAATATGGTGAAGCCCTTCCCCGTGCTCATTGAGATAATCGCGCCATGTGCTCGGCTGATGATCCGGTTCAATCAGCTCCAGCTGCAGGGAGCCCATATCGAAAAAAGCCAGCTTCGCCCGAGCCTCCGTCGCCTCACCATTATAGTTAGTCTGAGCAATATCGGCCGTATCTGTAATGCCAATCTCCGGTTTCTCGATGCCAAAGAAGTCCGCATACGCCGCGCTCACCTTCTCGATATCGTTCACCAGAATTCCAATCTGCGTAATGAAATGATTCCCTAGCAATCCTGACATTCAGCTGAACCTCCTTCTATTCTGACCAGACTACCATACCCAAACGGTGAAAGGGCTGTCAAGGCCGTCACAGAGAAGTCTCCCGTTAAATGACAACAGACTTTACTCTTCAGAGCAGCGAATACTTGGGCTTTCCATAGGCTATTGCCGCAAGAATCCCCGATTCAACTCACTTTCCCCGATATCCCCCCTCCTAATGTGCTTAAGATAAGGTGACTGCTGACTAAAATAATGAGCTGATGCCGCAATTCCTGCACAGAATACAACATTCTGCCCGTCAAATCAGCCGTAAGCAGGAATTGTTGTACGAAATGCAGCAATTCTCGCCATCCAAGCCGATTATTGGAACAATTCTTGTATTTCGTACAACAATCTGCTCAAATACTCCGGCATCTGCGGACTAGAGTTGCAATATATACAACAATTCTCCAGTCGTTAACTTGAGAGGCCCTCATTATAAGCTAATTAGATGCCGGCACACGACTTCTCCCATTCCCTATGGATTGGCACTTGGCTGGCTGGTTATAGTCTTAAGTGTTATGCACCGGACACCCTCATCCGTTGTCCTAATCCTCCGCTCCCGGTTTCATCCGGTGCTTGCGGTAGTCACCCGGTGTAACCCCGACGACCCTTTTGAAGACCCGGCCGAACGTAATCGAACTGGTATAGCCCAGCTTCAGGGCGATGTCCTGAAGATTATCGCTGGTTGTCGCAAGCAGATATTCCGCGCGCTGCATCCGCAGCTGGGTCAGGAAATCGACGAATTTCATATTGAATTCCTCTTTGAACAGATGGCTGGCATATTTGCCCGAAATTTGGAACCGGTCGCTTAGATGCTTAAGGGAAAGATCGGGATTATCGAAATTCTCTTCTATATATACCTTCATCTCGCTGATCATCGCCCGGTAGCTTTTCGATTCATTGACGGAGACATAGATCCGGTAAATTTCCGCCAGCCACTTCAGCATTACTGTGTGCACCTGCTCCAGCGTGGTCTGCGCCTCGATCTCACTGTAATAGCCCTGTAGACTCGGCCCGGCAAAAATCCGCCGCAGGCTGTCCGACAGCTGCCCCAGCTCCCGGTCAAGCATCTGAATCAGCATGTGCAGCAGCATATGAATCTCTTCATCCCTGATCTGATCACCGCTGAACCAGACGAACAGCTCGTCCACCCGCTTCCGCCAATTCTCATCGGCGATCCGGAATTCACGGACAATCTCGCTCAGCATCTGCAGGTATTTGTAGGAATGCAGTGTGGAACGGTCCGGCAGGCTGTCGCTCAGCACCACCATATCTTTGCCGAGCGACAGCTTATGCTGCAGTGCCGTCTCCGCTGCCTGGCAGGACTCCGATATGGCCTCCAGACCGCTAACAACCGGGCCTACTCCAATCGCCAGCGACAACCCCAGGTTGTCACTGACCCAGCGGAGATAACGTTCCGCGAGTTTACGCAGAGTGATTTTGTCATCCTTCAGACCGGCACCGCTGCCGATGATGAGTCCAATCCGGTTGCCGCTCACCCACTCGGCCCAGCCCTGCAGGCCTTCTTCCGCCGCCAGCTCCTGAAACAGATTCATCAGCGTCAGCTTGAGCATATTCTGCTCCTTGGCCGGATATTTGCGGCGGAATTCGTCATACTGATTCATTTCGGCTGCAATAAACGCGTAGGCTTCAGCCTCTTCCGTGAACGGCTTGAACCGCTCCAGCTTCTCATCCGGGGAATCGCCCCGTTCCCCCTCCATCAGATCCAGGAACAGCTGACGGCGCTGCACCAGCAGGTTCTCATCATACTGCTCCTGATAGCTTACCGTCTGGTTAATCAGCGTCTCCAGTGCCTGGTCGATCAGCACCAGCTCGCTGCGAGATTTGCTGTCCAGGCTCTCCTCGCGGAACTGCAGCGCCTGAATCCGGTTCATCATCGCCTGGATCGGCCGGTAGTTCTTGCGGGTGATATATAGAATATAGAGCGTGCCCAGCACAACGGTCAGGATGCCGATAATAATCCAAAGATAAGACACAACTGACATCCAGGCGAATAGCTCGCCCGCACGGATGCCGCTCTCAAAAGTCCAGCCTGTGTTATCCGAATAGATGCGG
The DNA here is from genome assembly GCF_000758665.1 of Paenibacillus borealis. Lineage (NCBI taxonomy): Bacteria > Bacillati > Bacillota > Bacilli > Caryophanales > Paenibacillaceae > Paenibacillus > Paenibacillus borealis. Next base: position 2,077,604 of record NZ_CP009285.1, on the reverse strand, counting down.
GTGAGCACACTGCCTTCCTGTATATTATTTTCCCGGTGGGCGGTATAAATCAGTTGTCCCTGACTATCGACCACACGCATGAAGGACACCTGGCTGTTCGTCATGCTGTCAATCATCTGTTCCACCCGGTACATGCTTAAGTTGACGACGATCATCCCCTCGGCCCCGAAGGGAAGCGGCAGCTTCTTCGGCATACTGATCACCCGCACCGGCTGGTCAGAGCTGAATATTCGCAGCGTACGCACATCACTCCAGTTCCGCTCATTATTCCCCGCAAGCGCCTGGTTCAGATATTCCCGGTCTGCGAACACATCCCTGTCCACCAGCCCGCTGAGTGTCAGCACCTTATCATCCCACTTACGGTATATATAGATCGAGTCAATCAGCTGATTGCGGTAGAGGACAGCACTCATATCTTTTACAGTATTATAGAGCCGGGTCCGGTCACCATCATCGCTCAGCCCGTTCAGGAAATCGCCGTAATCATGATTGGTCTCCATCTCCTGGAGCACGGATAATTCCACATCACTCAGAGCATTCTGCAGGGAATCTACTACGTAGCCGGTAGAGATGCGGTTGGCTTTGTTCGTTTCACTGCGTGAAAGCTCGCCCACAATCAGGAACGACAGGAAAATCAGGATCGACACGGTCAGCAAAAAGATAGGGAAATAGGAGAACATCATTCTGCTCGACCAGTTTCGCTTCATATGTACTCCCGCCCTTCTTGAAATGGAATCCGAAACTTTCCGCCTGCGGGATGAAAGAAAAGCTCACACAGGTGCCTTGGCCATTCGGTTTATCCAATATAGCATGCCGGCGCCGATAAGTGCACTAACCGTGCAGGCCAGATACATCATCTGTGCACCGCCGGAATAGAACAAATAACCGTTCAGCAGGTTCCCTACAATCCCGCCAAGACCGGAAAAAACCATATTGAACAAGCTTTGTCCGGTCGCCTGCATTCTTTTGCCGGAAGCCTCTGCCACATATTCAACCGCAGCCACATAGAAGAGCCCGAAGGACAGTCCGTGCAGCACCTGAATCCCCACCATAACTGCCGGCACAGGGAACAGCCATTGGATACCCCAGCGCAGCGCATAAAAGAAGGCAGCCAGCAGCAGCGTCCGCTCATGTCCGATCCGCTTCAGGATTCTGGCGGCCAGCAGCATCGAAGGGATATTAGTTAATGAAGCGAGCAGCAGCGCTGTTCCGACCAGGGAGTAGCTGCCCCCGGCTTCCTGAAAGGCCAGGACGAAGAAGGAATTATAAGCCGTAAGCGTCTGGTTTACGAAAAAGCAGGCAACCAAAAACAGGACAAACAGCCGGTTCCCCAGCAGCTCCTTCATTCCCTGCGACAGTGAAATGGCCGCTGCTGTCCGCTCCGTACTGCGTGACAGTGTTAGTACTGTTGCCGCCCCGCCCAGGCTCAGGAACAGAAACGGCATCCAGAGCTGAGTAATTTCAAAATGTGAAAGATAGAATCCTCCGGCATAACCGCCAATCGCCGTCCCCAGGCTGCCAAGACTGCGGATCGTTCCGTAGGAGGTGCGTCCTTTGCGGGCCGCAGTAACAGCATAGGAGTCAGCCACAGGACTTTGGGTAGCCTGAAAGACAATGGAGAGTATATAGACCATTATAATTATCGCAGTGTACTTGAAGCCGTATAAGCAAGACAAAACAGCCGGTACAGAAATACTCAGCAACAGCACCAGCTTCGTCTGGCGGTACCTGTCAACCATCAGGCCCCATACCGGCTGAACTACGATGGACAGCAGCGTGCCGATCGACATGAGCACCCCCACAACATTGGCTCCGATGCCCTGATGTACAAACAGGGTCGTTAGATAGGGATTAAAGAGTCCGCCTGCAAGACCCGAGAGCAAGTATAACAAGCGGAGCTTCAGCAGCTCGGTTCTGGCTTCCAAGGGTATTATCGCCGTATTGTTCATGGTGCATTCTTCCTTTACCACAGGATTGCCGCAGCGGCCGCAGCTGCTCCAACCGCCCCGGCGGTGTTACCCAGCCTAGCCGGTTCGATATTGACCGGAAAAGGTAAATATTTGCCGGCCCGTTCCCGGATTTCCTTCATATAATAGCCGCCGGATGCAGCAACCCCGCCGCCCAGCACGACCAGCTGCGGATTCAGCAGGACGGCCGCGCTGGCTATCGCTGCCGCCAGATGCTCGAGCGGCCGGTCCATAAGACTGAGGGCAGCGCGGTCTCCCTCCTCTGCTGCCTGAAGAACATGACGGGCATCGATCTTCGCCACGCCGCCCCCGGCCAGCTCCAGAATCCGCGAAAAGGTCCCGCCTAACAGTTCAGCCTCGGCGAACCACGCCCGTGCCCGCGCCGTGATGCCGCTGCCAGACGCTACCGCTTCGAGCGGCCCAAACCCTGCCCGGGAAGCCGGCAGGCGATATCGGTCCTGAGCGGCATCAACGATCATGTACCCGGCCTCACCTGCCGCAAAGTCCGCCCCCTTATAGAGCCGTCCGTTCAGCAGCATCGCACTGCCGATGCCTGTGCCGACCGTGATCATCAGCACATGCTCCTTCCCCTCCGCAGCGCCCTTCCAGCATTCACCCAGCAAGGCCAGATTCACATCATTGTCCAGATAGATCCGCCCTGCATAATAACGGCGGATCAGCGGGCGGATATCCTCCGCCGGCCAGGGCAGCGACGGAGCCTGAGTCAAGCAGCCCTCCGTGTCGCCTATTACACCCGGGAAGCCGATGCCGATGCCCGCGAGCTGTGATACCTCCAGTTGAATCCCTGCCAGCAGCTGCGCTAATTCACCAAACAGCCAAGCCATAAAGGGTCCGGGGGCTTCATGTGCCGCCGTATCTCTCCGCTCCAGCAGCAGAATTTCTCCGCTGCCGCCGGTGACGCAGAACATCGTCTTCGTGCCGCCGACATCAATACCGGCGTAAACCCGGGTTACTCCCGCCTCTGTCATCGCTGTATGCCACCCTTTCATATTCAGTCTCCCATTGTAGACAAAGATAGACCCCACCGCTTGCTTGAGGTCTATCATCACAGGCCTTATCAATTTTCAGAAGCCGGGTCTAAACGCAGCGTAAAAGACATCTCCTGCACGCCGTCTTCGGGACGGTGCAGATAAATAATCTCCAGCTTTTCACCCTGCTCATCCCATACGATCGACGGCTCCGGCGCAGCCGCGTCTACACTGCACTCCAGACCCGGCAATGCCCAGCGCTCCGGCGTTATCCGGCAGGCATCCAGCCCCGGCCCGGTAATTTCAAACAACACTTCAATTGGAACCTCTGTGTCCAGGCGGACCGTGGCCGTCAGCAGATCTTTGTCAACCGCAGCCTCGAAGATCATGCCCCGCAGATGGCTGTTCCAGCTCTTGCCCTGTTCCCTGCGGATGAGGCGCAGATAATAGCGGGCGCCGCCGGCATCCTTCCAGTGAATGGTCGCCGGATGCATCTGGCCGTTCGTATTGCGGCTTCCCGACATCGCGCCGATCATCCGGCTCTCTTCAATCCAGGCCGCAGCAGTACACAGATTGCGATTCCCTCCCGGCTTGTCCCGTTCACACAGCTCACGGAACTGCTTCTCCACTCTGCGGCTCCCGCCAAAGCTCACGAACTGCTGCAGTATTTCAGCCGGGATGCTGACACCAGCCAGCGCGATCAGCGGATCATGGGTCGTTTCGCAGTTCGGTGCAGCCAGATGCTCATAACCCGCCCCCAGCGCCAGATAGAGGAACACACCGATGGAGCTGTGTCCGGTCATCTCCATCTCATAAGCCCGGGAGAACGGTCCCGACAGATTCTCCAGTACCGGATTATAGAATAAGGCAATGTTATTCCACATGCCCCGCTCCAGCGTCCGCCCTATTTCCCTGAAAGCGGCAGAACATCCATAGGTTCTCCATAACCCCAGCACTGTAAGATCAACGCCGTAATAGGTCGTTGTATTGAACTCGGCAATCGAGCCGAATTCGGCATATGCCGCGAGGAATGCTTCCGCTTCACGGTCCGCATGCCGGACCCACTCCGCCTGCGCGAACCGGTGCCCGTAATAATGGACAATAAAGATATGCATCAGCTCAATATTAGAATTCATCGGCACGGCATCGGATAAACGGCGGTCGATGGAAGCCGAGACCGCCCTCTTCATGGCCTCGTCCATCCGCCGGATAAGTTCTGCGGGCAGACCCTCACCGAACTCCTCCAGAATCACCGCGAAGGTGCTGGCGATGAACTCACGCCAGTTCGGATCATAGCTTTTCCATACCGGGGGCAGTACCGCATCCACTGCGGACTGCAGATATCCCCTAATCGCCAGCTCATCAAATTCCGGCAGAACATGACTTATTTCCCGGGAAAGTGCGGTGCCGAGCCGCTTGCCGATTTTGTCAGTAGTTTCACTCAGAAAGTACGCAAACCCCGGCGCAAATTCCTTCCAGTTGTAGTTCCCGGCCGGTGGCAGCGCTGCCTGGGGCGACACGCGGAAGGTGCCGTGATAAATCTCATCCGGGCAGTCAAACTGCAGGTCCATGACCTTGTTCAGCAGCCCCTCTGCCCGATCCAGGTCGCCTTCTCCGCCGCGGATCAGCAGTCCCAGCGCATAGTGCGCACTGCTGCGCGTATTATGCCGGTCACTGCGCTCCTCATCAATCAGCAGCTCCATCTCTGCGTCATAGAACGAATCCATCAGCGCCATCGCCTGGTCTACCAGATGGCGCTGTCTTTCCGTAAGCCTGCCGATCATCGCTTGTGTCACAGTATTCTCCTCCTTTTCGTCTTCGTCAGCCTTTGACTGCACCTGCCATCATGCCGCTGATGAAATAACGCTGCAGGAATGGATATACAATCAGAATCGGCACCGTGGAGAAGACTACGCTTGCCGCCTTCAAGCTCTCCGGCATCAGCTGTGCCATACCCAGACCCTCCTGCTGCATCATCTCGCTGACCTGATTGTTCTGGATCATCTGATACAGCTTCAGCTGCAGCGGATAGAGATCCGGACGGTTGATATACATCAGCGCATCCTGGAATCCGTTCCAGCGGCCTACGGCATAGAATAAGCTTAATGTGGCCAGTGACGGCAGTGACAACGGAAGTATAACGCGGAACAAGGTGCCCAGATGCGTCGTCCCGTCAATCTCCGCTGCCTCTTCCAGGCTCTTCGGAATACTGTTGAAGAAGGAAATGAGGATAATCATATAGAAAGGGCTGATTAAACCGGGCAGCACCAGCGCCCAGACGGTATCCAGCAGGTGGAGGTTCCGGATCAGGATATAATCCGGAATAATGCCTCCGCTGAAGAACATCGTAACGACGATAATCAGCATGAACCATTTTCGTCCGCGCAGCTCCTTCTTGGACAAGGAGTATGCAACGGCTATTGTCATGGCCATCGACAGCACGGTAGCCAGAATAGTCAGCATAATCGTGAAGCCCAGTGATCGGATCATCGACATATCGGAGAAGACCTTGGTGTAGGCCTCAAAAGTGAATTCCCGCGGAAAAAAAGTCACCAGGCCCGACATGATCGGACGGCTGGAACTGAGCGAGATCGCAATAATATGAACAAAGGGCAGCAGACACACAAGAATTACGACAATAATGATCAGGACATTAAGGATATCAAATATCCGGTTAGATGCGCGTTCGCTCATAGTTGTTCCCCCTCGTCTCTATTTGCTTTGGACTGGCTAGAGTATGCTCTCATCCGCCAGCTTCTTGGATGCATAGTTCGCACCGAGCAGGAAGATCAGGCCTACCAGCGCCTGGAACAACCCGACTGCAGTCGCCAGAGAGATTTGTCCGGATTCAATGCCTACACGGTATACGAAGGTACTGAGCACCTCGGAGTAATCGCGGACGGCTACATTGCCGACGATAAACGGCCGGTCAAAGCCAATGGAGATCATATTGCCCAGGTTGATAATGAGCAGGGTAGCAATCGTTGTTTTGATGCCCGGCAGAGAAATATGGAAGATTTTTTTGAAGCGTCCGGCGCCATCCACCTCTGCAGCCTCGAACAGCTCTTTGTTGATGCCGGTTAATGCTGCCAGGTACAGGATCGTTCCCCAGCCTGCGCTTTGCCACACCCCGACCAGCAAATACGTGATCAGCCAGTAATGCTTATTCGAGAGAAACGGAATAGCGTCCAGCCCCATACCGGTCAGCAGGTTGTTAATGAAGCCTGACTCTGTGCCGAATACCTGCAGCACGATGCCGCCGATAATGACCCACGAAATGAAATGGGGAACATACAGAATGGTCTGGGCGAATTTCTTGAACCAGATGATCCGCAGTTCATAGAGCATAACCGCCAGGATCAGCGGTGCGGGAAAAGAAATAATCAGATCCAGCAGATTGAGCAGCAGCGTGTTGCGCAGCGCTTTGAAAAAATCATTGTTCTGAAAGACTTCGCGGAAAATATCCAGCCCGACCCATTCACTGCCGGCGATACCTTCAAAGAAGTTAAACTCTTTGAACGCAATCTGTACCCCGTACATCGGCCCGTATTTAAAAATCAGGAAGTAAATGACCGGCAGCATAAGCAAAGCATACAACTGCCAGTTTCTGCGTAAGTAAGTCGTGTTCTTCACTGCCTTCACTCTCCTCTCCTGCCCTTGGTCTGCGGCAGCGGCTGGAGGCCATGACCGGCCTCCATAACGCATACCGGCCTCTTTCTATACTCCGTCCGTTATTTGGACGTCATTTCCTTATAAGCCGCCGTGCGTTCATCGAGAATCGCCTGACCGCCGCTCGCCATATAATCTTTGATCATTGAATCATAAGTGCTCTCGAACTGCTCCGGTTTAATCATGGTCATCTTCACGATAATTTCCTGGAACTTGTCGGCCAGTGCTGTTCCGTATTTCGCTTCAGCCTCAATCGGATGGCCGAACCGCACCGGCTGAATGGTATCGACATTAGAGATTTCAACCGATTTCTTCATATCTGCCTGGAACTTCTCCGGAGTCTGGGCAATGTAAGCCGCTTCATTCTTGGCATCATCACCGGCGAATTTGCCGTTAACAATAACTGCAATATCCCCAAAGTTATACAGGCGATCCGTTATTTCAGGGGTTGCATCCGGCTTAACAACCGGTACACCGTTCACCAGAGTATAGTTCTCATTCTCCACACCAAACTGGATATCGAACAGGTTCGTGTCCGAAGCCATCCAGTCGAGATATTTCAGCGCCGCTACAGCATTGCTGCTGGATTTCGGAATCATGACATACATAGCATTGGGTGCATAGGCCGGTTTGGCATGCTCACCTGCAGCATTCGTGAAGGTATCGACCGGTGTGATCGAGGCACCCGGCACATTGGTCTGCAGATTCTCATAGAAGTCATTCCAAGTGAAGTACGGCTCACCGGCATCCTCTGTATAGAAGCCCACCAGACCATTCTGCAGACTCTGCCACAGCTGCTTTTTATCTTTATCCAGACCGAAGTCCTTGCTCATCAGCCCTTCATTATAGAGCTTATTCATGAATTTCAGCGCATCCTCGAAGCCCGGAAGCAGCGCCGGGTAATCGCTTGAGCCCAGCTGCTGGGTCAGCGTATACCGCTGCTCATCGGTAAGCGGCTTAATGAACGACCAGATCAGCGGCTCATACTGGGCGGCTGCGAGACTTACTCCGAACGGAATCACCTTGCCGCCGGTCCCGCCCGGATCTTTATCCTTAAAGGCCTTAAGTGTGGTGTAAAGCTCATCGGTCGTTGTCGGTACCGGCAGGCCCAGCTTATCCAGCCAATCCTGGCGGACATATCCGGCGTATTTGCCTAGTACAAGCCTTCTGCCCGGAAGTGCAAACTGCTTGCCGTTATATTGTCCGTAAGCGAGCGTATCCTCGCCGAGGAACTTCTCCAGGTTCGGGGCATATTCGTCAATAAGCTCTGTAAGATCCGTAAGCCCGCCCTGCTCGGCATACCGGTTGAACGTTCCCGAATCATAGGTGAACACGATGTCAGGTACTTCGCTTTTACTGGCCATCAGTACATTCAGCTTCTGGATTTCTTCTGAACGGGGAACAGGAACGAACTCTACATCAATATTGTTCGGATCACCGAACCGTTCCTGCACAAGTCTGGTCAGGTAACTGTCAGAGATCGTATAACCGGAAGGCGTATTCCCGCGGTCGAACACCTCTACCTTTAATGTAGCAGGCTCTGGAGAACCGGAACCGGCATTCCCGCTCGCCGTATCCTCCTTCGAAGAACACGCGGATAACAGCATTGTGGAGGCCATCAGCACCGCTATTGCCGGGCTTGCCCATTTCTTAGACCCTCTTGTTGTCATTCTCTCATCACCTTTCCCCTTGTCAATGTTAGATAACCTATCTCCAGTTGCCACTTAACTTGTTGCCAGCACCTTCGATGTCATTAAGTATTACATGAGTTAAGTGAAGCACACAATAAACCATTTTCCACCCTACAACGCACGTTATATATGTAAGAAAAGCTCAAAAACAAACAATTATCGTCCAGACAAACTGCTTTCAACTTGCTTATCTGCCCTATATTTGCAAAAAAAAGAATGCTCCCGCAGGAACACTCTTTCCTCTACTAAATATAACCGGAGCCGGAACAGGCTCAGTGTGCAGTATACGCATCGACTTTATATCCGGACCCGCTGCTGGTTAATGTAGCATTATAGTAACCCATATTTCCATTCGGCTTGCATTTATAATCCCCCGAGCAGCCGCATACGAAGAACTTCGTCTTCGGATATCCCGGATTAATATTGCTAAGCTTCCGGTAGAATTTATGTCCATGATGTGTGAAGATGGCCAGAACCTTGTCTCTCGCTTTTACCGGAATCGCCGAGAAGAACCTGGAGGTTTCTGTTGCGCTGAGCACATGGCTGGATTCAACCGTAATTCCCTGCACTCTTAGCGGCCAGTGGAAATCAATAATATAGAAATACCGGTCATCCAGATTCCGCAGCAGATTGATACTTGCCGGAGTGAATTGTCCCAGCGCACAATCAAGCCATACATATTTCACCTTGCCCTGTGTGCCCGGGAAATTCATCTGTCCGGCAACAGCCCCTAAGTATTGCGTAAATAAGGCCCGGGTGCTTGCTTCCCAATTTCCTATAGAGGCTTTGTAAGGGATGCTTCCAAGTGTACTTGTTACTGTATCCTTGAATTCTTTGTAATATGCGTTCGCATTATTCCCATGATCCGCTCCTGCCTGTGCATTATCTCCTCCAAAGATGAAAAAGCGTTTATTGCCGCTGCCCACTGCTTTGGGCAAAAGACTTTTAAAAATACTCAAGCTGTTTCCGTATCCTACATGGCTGTCGCCAAACACCGCAAATTCGACGGTCTGAGCCTTTACTCTGCGCTTCACCCCGGGCACAGCCTGGCGCTTTGCAGGAAGCACTCTTTTCCGCTTTGGACCTGCCTGCCTCTTCACCTGAACCACCTCATATCAATAGATTCGCAATGCACAGTGATATCTACTATTTATATGCGGGATGAATTGGCAATTCTTGGACCGATGAACCTTCCCTAGCTCGAACGCAGCGAAGTAATCTGTTTGGCCAGATACTGCGGCGAATATGGCATATCCTCCCGGAGCCAGGCGATGATCGTACCGATAAGGGCTGCTGAGCCGTACCACACGGCAATGTCCTTCTGAACCGTTACTTCCGAAGCGGCGCGGGTAGCCAATCTTCTCTGCACACGGGTTGCGATGATATCCGCCATCAGCTTGAACAGACGATCGGTGAATATTGTACTCTTCCGCGAAGTAAGCACAATTTTATAGAATTTGGCATTCTCCGCAATATGCGTCAGCAGGCGCTCCAGCATCGGCCATTGTTCTCCTTCTGCCGCTTCCGGATTCTCCATATAACCGCTTACCACTTGAAGCACATCCTCAGCCATGTCATCCGCCATCTTCTCCAGCATATCGGGGATATCCCGGTAGTGCAGATAGAAGGTCACCCGGTTAATTTTGGCCCGCTCCGCGATGCGGTTGACCGAGATTTTCTCTATGCTCATTTCTTCCATCAGATCAATTACAGCATCTCTCAGTAATTGGCGTGTACGCAGGACACGCGGGTCCGTGTGCGGGGGAGTTTTCGTCATTTTAACCACTCCATTCTTCAACGATTAAATTGCAGACTACACTTTTCGTTAAAATGTCGTTTATCACCTATATAAACTACAGTTGTAGCCTAATCGTAAACTAATATACAGTTTTTCAGAAATCGTTGCTTGATTACATGAAAATTTCATCTATAATCTACTTTATACATTGTAAACTATACAACACACTGTAAATTTAGTCCATGATTCGGCGATTTGAAAGGATGGAGAATAGTGAGTAACAAGACAGACATTAAAGACAGTTCCATCAAAAAGGGACCTATTCTTTTCGTAATGATTCTCGGGGCTTTTCTGGCCACACTGAATCAGACGATAATGAGCGTTGCCACACCGGAGTTAATGCATGACTTCAATATTACGGCTGCAACGGCCCAGTGGCTGACTACCGGCTATATGCTGGTTAACGGTGTACTGATTCCAATCACAGCTTATCTGATGCAGCGTTTCACTACGCGCGAGCTGTTCCAGGCATCAATGTTTATCTTCTTCGCGGGTACGGTCGTTTCAGCTATGGCGACAAGCTTCCCGATTCTGCTTACCGGACGTATGATTCAGGCAGCCGGTGCCGGTATTATTATGCCGCTGCTGACCAATGTCATCTTAACCCTGTTCCCGCGTGAGAAAAGAGGCGCCGCCATGGGTATGGTCGGGCTCGCCATTATCTTCGCCCCGGCGATCGGCCCTACGCTGGCCGGATACATTATGGAACACTATTCCTGGGAGACTATGTTCTATGGCATGCTTCCACTCACGCTTATTGTCATCGTATGCGGATTTATTTATCTGAGAAATGTAGCAGAGCGTTCTTATCCAAAAGTTGACTTAACCAGCGTGGCCTTGTCCACCATCGGATTCGGAACCCTGCTGTACGGCTTCAGCCGAGCGGCCAGCGCAGGCTGGTCGAGCGCAGAGGTGCTCTTGTCACTTGCTGCAGGTGTGATTTCCCTCGGTTTGTTTGTATGGAGACAGCTTGCTTCGGACAGCCCGCTGCTGGATCTGCGGGCCTTCAAATATAATATGTTCTCCCTAACCACTGTCATCAGTGTCATGGTTACAATTGTGATGTATGCAGATATGATGCTGCTGCCGCTCTACCTGCAGAACGCACGCGGCTTCACAGCGATGGAATCCGGCCTGCTGCTGCTTCCCGGCGCAGTCATTATGGGCTTGCTCATGCCGGTTACCGGCAAGCTGTTTGACCGCTTCGGTGCGAAATGGCTGGCGATTATCGGTCTCCTGATCACGATCCTCGCTACCCTGAGCTTCGTGAATCTGACAGACTCAACAAGCTATGCCTATCTGATGCTCATGTCTACAGGCCGCCGGATTGGGATGGCGCTCTTGCTCATGCCGATTCAGACCCTGGGCCTGAACCAACTGCCATCCAAGCTTAATTCGCATGGTACAGCCATCTCCAACACAGTAAGACAAGTGGCTGGTGCCGTAGGGACTTCCCTGCTGGTCACTGTAATGACCAGCCGCACCACTACCCACATGAAGGATATGATGGTAAGTGGTATACAGGATACCAAGGAGCATATGATTACAGCAGCTACTATCCAGGGTATCAATGATGCGTATCTGGTCATCGTGGGTATCGGCATCATCGGGCTGCTGCTCTCCTTCTTCATCAAGAAGGTAGGCCAGGCATCGGAGAAAGAACCCGAAATGAAGCTGAAGACAGCCGTTGCCAAGGAAGTCTAAGCTCTATATAGTTAGCATAAAGAGATCAGCGGGATCACATCCGCTGATCTCTTTGTATTCCTCGCATAAACCAAACGCTTGTAGTACAATGATATCTTGGCTGTACACTATGAAGAAGAGTAAGAGGTGCCCGAATGGCTATTAGCTTCACGAAATCTATGCTTAGCCGCTTAAATCAGGAAATTACCGAGATGGAATTAAATATAGCGGAGCTGCAGAAGAAGACCAACAAAACAAGGCTCAAAATCAGCCAGCTGGAAAAAGACTGCAAACTAAGCTCTTCCCCCAGCTCGCTTAGCAGTAAGATGAGCCGGATCACTAAATTACAGGCAGAACTCAAAAAAATCTCCCAGCAGCATTTAGAGCTGTCCAAGGAGATCAACAAAAAGAAATCCACGCGTGCCCAGCTGCCTCCTGCGGAGTAATCCGCTGTTGCCGGCTATGTCCGTGAAGCCATGCCGGTATTATTTTTGCGGGCCAAAGCGGACACGCAGCCAGATTAATAAATAGATTACGCATAAGAAGCCCCAATAGATGACGGCTCCTGAATGGTACTTCTTGTCAACTCTCATTTCTGTTATTTTATCCCATACCTCCCTATACTTCTGTGATCAATGACAAAGAAACCCAAAGGGATTAGCTCCCTTTGGGTTTCTTGAAATTCCGTCCGGATTGTCAGGACTACGGTCAATTACTCACTGCGCAGTGCAGCAACCGGATCCTTCTTCGCCGCCATTTTGGCCGGAATCGCACCGCCAAGCATAGTCAGCAGGACGCTGATCACGCCTAGAATGAGCGCATGCAGCGGATTAAGCTGAGCGACATTCTTCAGCTCAGTCAGGTTATACAGGACCGCGTTAACCGGAATGGTCAGCAGGTACGTAATGCCGATCCCCAGAATCCCCGAGCAAGCCCCGATAATGAAGGTCTCGGCATTGAAGACCCGCGTAATATCCTTCTTACGGGCACCCAGTGCACGCAGTACGCCGATCTCCTTCGTCCGTTCCATAACGGAGATGTACGTGATAATTGCGATCATAATCAGCGACACTACGAGGGAAATCGCTGCAAAAGCAATCAGCACCATCGTAATCCCGTCCATAATCCCGCCGGAAATGTTGGTGACAATCGCCGCCAGATCGGTGTACTGCACCTGATCCTCCGCAGCTTTTCCTTCATTCCATTTGTCCAGATAAGCTGTTACCGATTCTTTGGCACTGAAATCAATCGGGTACAGCGAGACCGCACTTGGAATATCGGTTGCCCCCAGAGCGGCAAGCGCATCTGCTTTAGTCAAGGGCGCCATACTGCTTGCTGCCGCCATACCGGCGTTCATGAGTGGTGAACCGCCCATTGCGCCGCTCGAACTCATGCCAGCTACCCCATCGGATAGGGCTTGCCCTGTCAGCACATTGATATCTGAAGCCTCCTGTGCGAGGACAATCTCAGATTTCTGGGCATCGGCAATGAACGTTGCAGCCAGCTCATCGGAATAGACAATGCCGGGAGACAGCGTAGAAATGCTGGAACCTTCCTGCCCGCGCAGCACACCAACAATGTTGAGCGTCACGGCATTAGGACTGTTGTAGAGAGCGGTCAGATCAGCAGCTGTTCCATTGACAACAAACTGCTCGCCATTTTTCTTATAATAATCATTGTTCATTACCAGCTTCAATTGAGTTCCGACAAGATCGCTCAGATTGATGCTCTCCGCTTCATAATCCAGCCCCAGAGCATCCACTGCAGCATCGGTCAGACGGTTGTATTCATCCACGATGAGCACAAGATCGGTCTTCTCTGTAGGGAATGATCCTTCCAGCAGATCGTAGTACTGCTCCAGATAGCTTCCCGAGGCACTGCCCTGTTTGCTTGGATATGGGGCTACAGTGATATTGCTTTTATCCAGCGTGGTCGCCTTGTCCCCATCCGAAACCAGCCAGTTCATATTCACGGTTCGGGTATAAGAGACGCCGTCAATCAGCTTCGGATCGATTCCATCCAGATATTCGATATACTCGGGGGTCAGCACATTCGTATGCATGGCTGAATTCACAGTCGGATCATACGGATAGAGCTTTTTCTCTGTGGGATACGAAGTGAGTTCTGTTGACCCCTGACCCGGAGGACCTGCATTCTGCAAATTAATCGCCGTCTGGTTAATCGAGATCGGGAAGTTGGAGAGCGCCCCTGTTTCATACGAGCTGATCTGCTTATCGAAGCCGTTGGACAAGGACAGGATCAGGGCAATACCAATAATGCCGATACTTGAGGCAAAAGCGGTCAGACCCGTGCGCCATTTCTTGGTTGCAATATTTTTACCGGATAATTTCAGTGCTGTGAAAAAGCTCATGCTCGTTTGTTTCAGCTTATAAGCACTTGAGGCCTTCTGCGTGGGCAGAGGATTGCTGTCCGAGATCGAATGACCGTCCTTGAAGCGGATTACACGGTCAGCATAACTCTCCGCCAGCTCCGGATTATGGGTAACCATGATGACCAGCTTGTCTTCGGCAATAGTCTTGATCAGCTCCATGATCTGCTCACTTGTCTCTGTGTCGAGTGCTCCCGTAGGCTCATCGGCCAGAATAATGTCCGGATTGTTAGCCAGCGCACGGGCGATCGCTACACGCTGCATCTGTCCGCCTGACAGCTGATTCGGCTTTTTGTGCACATGATCCTTCAGTCCAACCTTCTCCAGTACTTCAAGCGCCTTACGGTGCTTCTCGGCTGAAGCTACCCCGCTGAGCGTCATCCCCATCTCCACGTTATCCGTGATGCTCAGATGTGAGATCAGATTATAGCTTTGAAAAATAAAGCCAACACTATTATTGCGGTACGCATCCCACTCACTGTCTTTGAAGCGTTCTGTCGATTGGCCGTTGATGATCAGCTCTCCGCTGTCATACTGATCCAGCCCGCCGACGATATTCAGCAGCGTGGTCTTCCCCGAGCCGCTTTGGCCCAGAATTGCGACGAATTCGCTTTCCCTGAAATTGAGATTCACTTTATCCAGTGCAACCTGTGTAAATTCGCCGGTCTTGTAGCTCTTGGTGATGTTTTTTAATTGCAGCATTGTCCAGTCTCCCTTTCCATCCCTGTAATCATTAGTCTCTCTGAAATCTTCTAGTCTTACTGTACCCAAGTATAGCCGCTCAATATAAACTAAACCTAAACTCCCAGTTGAGCTTGGCTTGATCTTGATGAGGTATACTAGAACAAGTACTTTGGCTTCGAGGGTTACTCCGGTACTTTGCGGGGAACCCATAACCATATAAACAAGCTATACGTTGAATAACATGGAACCGTTCCGGGAGGAGACCTTATGTTTAATATTCTTGTGGTTGAGGATGATGCCAAGTTACGCCAGCTCTTCTGTACCGTGCTAACCAGAAATGGATACCGGGCCATGCCGGCCGTGAATGGCGAGGATGCGCTGGACGTGCTGGATAAGGAATATATTGATCTGATTATCTGCGATATTATGATGCCCCGGATGGATGGCTTCGAGCTGACGCGGACGCTTAGGGACAACAATCAGCAGCTTCCCGTTCTTATGGTGACCGCGCGGGAGAATTTTGCCGATAAGCAGCAGGGCTTTCTCGTTGGCATCGACGATTATATGGTCAAGCCGGTCAACGTAAATGAAATGATCCTGCGTGTCGGAGCGCTGCTGCGCCGGGCCAAAATCATCAGTGAGCGTAAAATCGAATGGGGAGAAACTGTGCTCGATTATGATACATTAACCGTAATCCAGGGACCGGAGAGCATCCTGCTTCCGCAGAAGGAATTCTATCTCCTCTATAAAATGATCTCCTATCCGAATAAAATCTTCACCAAACAGCAGCTGATGGATGAAATATGGGGGATGGATTCCGAATCCGATGAGCACACGGTGGTGGTTCATATTAACCGTTTGCGTGAGCGTTTCAGGGAAAGTGAAGATTTTGAAATCGTTACAGTCAGAGGGCTTGGCTATAAGGCGGTGAAACGGGGATGATACGGAGTAAAAATAGGGGGCTGTGGTGGTATTTTGTATCCATGGTATTTATCATCATTCTGTCGTTTGTCTTCATTATGGCTGTGCTCGCCCTCCTATACTTCCGGGTAGGGAATAACACCTGGGAGCACGGCAACCCGTTCCCGCCTATTCTGACTATGATGTTATTCAGCCTGGTCATCGGGACCACCATCAGCATTATGGTAGGCCGGAAAATATTAGCCCCCATTACAGACTTCAGCAAGGCGGCCAAGGAGATCGCCGGCGGCAACTTCGACATCTATCTGAATGAGTCACACCGCGTCAATGAGATCAGTGAGGTGGCACATCACTTCAACCTCATGGTACAGGAGCTGCGCAGCATTGAGACCCTGCGCAATGATTTCGTCGTCAATGTGTCTCACGAATTCAAGACACCTATTGCGGCTATCGAAGGCTACGCCATGCTCCTGCAGGAAGAGAACCTGAGCAAAGAGGAGCATGATGAATACACCGGGATGATCCTCGAAAGCTCACGCCAGCTGTCCAATCTGTCCGGCAATATCCTCAAAATATCCAAGCTCGAAAACCAGGAAATGCTCACAGAGCAAACCGAGTACAGCCTGGATGAGCAGCTCCGCCAGTCACTGTTGCTGCTGGAGCCGTTCTGGGCTCCTAAGCAGATCAGCCTTAACCTTGAGCTGGAGGAACAGCGCTACTATGGAAATGCAGAGCTGATGATGCAGGTATGGCTCAATGTGCTCGGCAATGCGATCAAATTCACGCCGGAGGGCGGGGAGATCTCGGTCTCTATCCAAGCAGACAGCTCCTGGATCTCCGTAATCATCTCCGATACCGGGATCGGGATGACTCCGAAGGTGCGCAAGCATATCTTCGAGAAATTCTACCAGGGCGACCCCGCCCGCGCGGCCGGAGGCAACGGCCTTGGCCTGCCGCTGGCCGCCCGCATCATCAGCTTAAGCAAGGGAAGCATTGAGGTGCGCAGCGAGCCGGGTCAGGGCTCGGCGTTTACGATCAAGCTGCCGGTTGGCGGGGAGTGAGCTGGGGGCGGCTTGTGTGGGAAGCAGAGGCTCGAGACGGAGGTAGCTGCAGAGCAGTTGCCTTAAGTGCCGCCTGACGCCCGCTTTCGGCGGATTCAGGGGCACTTCTGCCCCTCATTTTCGCTTGCCGCCCGCTTTCGGCGGATTCAGGGGCACTTCTGCCCCTCATTCCCGCTTGCCGCCCGATATTGGCGGATTCAGGGGCACTTCTGCCCCTCATTCCCGCTTGCCGCCCGCTTTCGGCGGTGTTCAGGGGCACTTCTGCCCCTCTTTTCTGCTTGCTGCCCGCTTTTGGCGGATTCAGGGGCACTTCTGCCCCTCATTCCCGCTTGCTGCCCGCTTTTGGCGGATTCAGGGGCACTTCTGCCCCTCTTTTCCGCTTGCTGCCCGCTTTTGGCGGATTCAGTGGCACTTCTGCCCCTCTTTTCCGCTTGCTGCCCGCTTTTGGCGGATTCAGGGGCACTTCTGCCCCTCATTTCCAGTACACTTGCAAGAAACCTAACATTAGATCAACGGAAGATATCGGAGAGTGAACAGACTCGATTTTATCTAAAAAAGGCCGCACGAAATCCACACCAGCCACAGCACATTTTTTTAAAATGGATTTGGAATTGCTTATTCACTTAAAAAACAACGACTATTCGCTTGGCTTTGGGCACGAGTGGGTGTTTCCGGGGGCGACCGATCTTTGGCTTCTTTCGCCTGCCCTTACTCGTGCGGGTCTTTTTCCCCTCTAACGCTTCCCGAAAGTCACAAGGTTCGGCATCGGCGTACAAGCGGAAGAGCTGTAAGACCCTCTGAATTGTTTGTTCGGGAGCCCCAATCACTCGTATCAATTCCATAAACGCATAAGCAATCAGGCTAAGCAGTACTTGACGCGTCACGCCTTCTGCTTAGTTGGTGTACAAATGGGCCCCATTCATCCGGTGCTTAAAGGTCTTGAAAAACGTCTCTATTTGCCAGCGAAGCTTATAAATCTGTGCAATTATTGGTGCCTCCACATCCCACCGGTTCGTGAGTACAACGCTGGTACACTCCTGTCCCTTCCGGTTCACATACGGATAGGTCACTCGCCGCATTCGATGGGGTTCTCCCTTCGAGCTTGGGACCAGTACCTCTGCGTCTTCCACAATCCCACACTCTGGAGGCAGTGGACGCAGGCGCGTCACCGTCAGTCGGCTGTTCTGTTTTATCCGAACGGCAAACCGAATGCCCGCCTGGTCCCATTCACAAAACTGGTTGTATCCGGGATAGCCGCGATCCATGACATACGTAGGGTTCTCCCGATCGGGTTGAAGCAGCCGATCGAGCACTTCCGGATCGTGATCCGCGACGCCGGCAGTCGAGAACACCGCTCGTCCAGGGTGCACATTCTGCTCATTGTAGACATGCAAACCAAGATGAAGCTTGACCTTAACCTGCCCCTTTTGGATAAACGCCCAGTGCTCCCCGTGAGCCGTAAGCGAAAGTTGAGTGGAGTCGATGACGGTTAACGCCCCAATGTCCGGAAAACGATCTTGCTTAAGCTGACACTGAATCAGCGCCTCCATCAGGTCGGTATAGAACTCTTGAAGGAGAAAAAGAGGGATGCGCTGAAGCCGTCGGTTGAGCGCCGAGTCACTAATGGAAGAGAAGCCCACGATCTGCTGTAACCATTTTGCTTTACGAAAGTAGGCAGAAAACTCAGACAAAGACGGTTGATTTTGGAGCAAGGCGAAAAGAAACAAGAAAATGGTTCGGTACGTTGTTAATTTGGGGACACGATGGTCGTGCACCGGATGCCTTTTGTCCACCGGAATCCAATTTAAAAGTTGACCCGCCACGGTCTTGAAATTTATAATTTGATTCAAGGTTCCTCCTATTTCATGTTGTGGCTGTGGTAATTACAACTTTAGGGGGAACCGATTTTTTTGTGAAGGGTTATTTTTCCATATCTACTCATGTCAGGTTTGGTGCAAGTGTACTGCCTCATTTCAGCTTGCCGCGAGCTTGGAGCGGATTCAGGTGCTCATACTAATCTTCTACCATACCTCTGAATCTAAAAAAGAATGAATAAGCTCATACCGGCAGACTCGATTACTTCCCTGCTCCAACACAGGTTTGAATTTACCTTTTTCGCATAAAAAATTTATATATTTTCTCGCTGTACGCCGATTTATCCCCAGCTGCTTCACCACATCCACTGGCCGGAGGAACCCGTTCTTACGACTCGCAATCCGCAAAATGTCGCGTTCAATGCTCGTAAATTGCCGGCTTCCTTCATCCTTATTTTTCAACAAACATGGAGTAAGCAAAGCTTTCAACAGAGAAATTATCAGCTCCGGCGATGATTCCAAATCATCATAAGGGACCGCAACCACACGGTACCCGGCAATTTGCAGATACGTTTCCCGGTTTAGCTCCTGGCGGTAGCGGGTCCGGTCTGTATTCTGAACATGCGGCCCGTACCCCTTCACCTCAATAGCTACCTTAACCTGACCCGGCTTCCATACAAAGTCAACAAAATAAGGTCTTCCCCGCCAATCTGCAACCTCGTACTCCGGGTGGAGATTGTCCATATTCCCGAAAATCGGCCACCAGACCCGCTCCAGAAACATTTGCTCGCCATGCCCGTGTCCCCGCTCAAGCCGGTCCAGACGTTCCCCGGTTCTCCGTTTCTTGTGGTACTCCAGCCATTGATGATGCTCTTCAGCGAATCCCATTCCTCTATTCCTCCTCTACCAACTCCCCCTATTCCGCGCATAGAGGGGCTTTATTTTCTTGGATTGCCCTGCTGCTTGACGGAGACTCCAGAACCCATAGTTTTCCGGTGTAATAATGCACAAAAAAATCCCGCACCCCAAAAAACATGGGTACGGGATGTGCTTCATCCGTTTTATAGATTATAGTTCTTGCTGCTCACCAGCGTCAATGATATCGTCGGCCTCCGGCAACTGGCGCGGCGGGACCAAGACCCCTGCTGTTGTATAATGGGTTCTAATATTAATCCTGCGTAAAGGTCAGCGTTGTTATAAACCCTGCCGGAATGTAATTCACGCTGTCTCCCGCTATCCGCACCAGCACCGTTACCGCACCGTAGAAGACCGGCGGGTTGCCTGGATCATAGGCGGTCCAATTCAAGCCCCCATCTGTAGAGTACTCCATCCTTGCGTCCGCACCTGTGATGGTGTTGGCAACATCATCTGCTGTTACATTGGGCGGCCATGGCGGCTGAGCGAACAGAGTCACGGATAACGCAGAGTTATTCCCTGCTGCCAAGGTGAAGTTATCCGCTGCATAGGCCTTCGTATTACTTACACCCAGACTGGCTGCACCCGCAAAAAGAACTCCGATTAAAGATAGACGGATGCAATTATTGACAGTTCGCCTCATCATTTCTACCTCCACATATCATTAAATGAGAAACATAACACAGATCATATTATATCTTATTTTGGATAATTATTCCTTAAAATTGTAAATTTAATATAAAATTTTCTATTAAACACAGATTACTCTTCAGTCTCAAGCATTTTGCTAAAAATGAGGCATCTTACCAGTGTTAAAAACACAAAAAATAGGCCAACCAGAAGTTTCTGGCTGACCTAATAATACGAAAGAGATTCCCGCAGGGTGGAAATTGCTATGACACCCGCGCAAGAAAATCTCTTATTGGGTTGAATTAAGTTAACTCGTGCTGCCTCTCAACCGCCCACCACTGGCGCTCTGCTCTTACGGTCTCCCCGGTCTGTATCGCCTGCTCAATCATCAGTCCGAGGTACACGTCCTGCGAGGCCTGCTCCAGTCCGTAGAATCCGGGGCCGCCGGCGGCATAGGTTGCCATCTTGTCCAGGCAAGACGCAATCGCGATCTCATCATCATATAATCTGGCAGGGGTGAACGGATTGTTGTAGAGCCATTGTTCCCCGCAGATTATCCCTTGAAGATAATAGCCTTCGGCATTCTCCTGTTCCCCCTTGTTAATGCGCTTCAGCTCCAGCTGAAGCGGAACCAGGTTGTCCTGCTGAATCAGCACACGGTTATCGAAGATTTCTCCCCGCTCTCCGCGCACGGAGAGGTGATTCGACCGGGTCCAGGAGCGGTGCTGATCCTTGGTGAAGTCGTAAATCCCCAGCCGGTCTCCGAAATCCAGCCAGGCCAGGTCTCTTTGCAGAGGAATCAGCTTGTCCTCAGCCGGAGGGCCGCTGCGGGTAGGGCCGTTAACCCAGCGGGACCCGAACCGCATGGCCCTAATATCAGCTTCCTCGAACTCAATGCCGAGCATCCTGCGGATCAGGCTTGCTCCATGATACATTTGCGAAACAGACACCGTCGTTTCCGTGATCCGTCCCAGCCTGCCCGACCTGATGAGCGACAGCCGCGCCTCTTGCACCGGATGATACGGATACTGCTCGGCTACCTGAATCCGGGCTCCGTGCATAGTCAGTTCCTTGTGCAGCTGCTCAAGCTCCGCCAGACTTGCGGCTGGCGGCGTCTCCGTCAGCGCCGGTATACCGCGCTCTGCCAGGCGGTACAAATAATTCAGAGAAGCCCGGCCGCTGACCGAGACAAGTACGAAATCCGGGGTTTCGCCGGCAAGCAGCTCTTCAAGGGAACGGTAAGTCTGAACTCCCCATGCTTCTTCCATGGCTCTGCCTTTGGCGGCATCCCTCACCACAAGCCCGCTAATCTGAAAGCGGTCTGGCATGGAACGGGCGATTCTCAGGAAATATTGGGCGCGGAAGCCAGCGCCGCCGATAATACTGAACTTAACTGTCATATTCTTACCTCCCTTATCAGCTGCCGAGGGGAAACCTTGGGGCATGGGCGAGTATACCGTCCCTCGTGTACAGCATACTGTCCTTAGTTAATGGAAGAGTTACCGGCCGCCCGGTAATCGAGGCTTCGTAGATGGCGGTGACCAGCTCCAGCGTCTTCCTTCCTTCATGCCCGTCAATCAGAACACGCCGCGCCGGGTCCTCCATCGCCTTCAGCATATCGTCAATCTGTCCGGCATGCCCCGTATATTGCAGGGGTTCTATGCTGCTGTAGTACTGCCCGAGCTCTTCCTCCAGCCCGGCATTCCGCTCCGGGAATCCGTCGTCACGCGAAGAAGTGGCATACACCTTCCAGGGCACTGAAATACGCGCCTTCTCCCCCTGGAATACCAGCTGCTGCTCTTCTCCATGATGGACGATGGAGCTGGTTACCTGGGCCAATCCGCCTCCCGGATAAGACAGAATGGCGATCGACAGATCCTCCAGCTGCGAATTGTCATGCAAAGTATTCCGGATAACCGCCTGAACGGTCTCCGGCATGCCTATCATCCACAGCAGCAGATCCATTTGATGTACTCCATGGCCCAGAGTACTGCCTCCTCCTTCTGTCTCCCAGGTTCCCCTCCACCATACATCATAGTAGCTCTGTCCTCTCCACCAGAAGGAATCCGCCTGGGCATGCACAACCCTGCCCAATAATCCGGAGTCCAGCGTAGCCTTCAATCGTCTAGTGGAATCCAGGAACCGGTTCTGTCCGACGACGGACAGGATACGGCCCGATTCAGCTGCCGCCGCCAGCATGCGGTCGCACTCTTCAAGCGACAGTGCCATAGGCTTCTCCACCAGCACATGCTTGCCAGCCCTCAGGAAGTCGGCAGCAATCTGCGCATGGGAATGGGGAGGTGTGCAGATGGACACCAAATCCACTTCCTCATCGTTAAGCAGTTCGCGGTAATCCTCCACAAACCTGCTCTCCAGCCGGAATTGGTCCCGGAGCGCATTAGTCCGCTCTTCCTTGTTGTCCGCCAGCACTGTCACTCTGCAGCGGTCTGCAAACAATGCGAAGGCCTGCAGGTGAACAGCCGCAATGGAACCAGTGCCGATGATAGCTGCACGAATCATAATCTCTCACGCTCCCGAATTTCTGAATGTTATTTTCACTCTTTATTCAGTTGATCAGCTCTGTAGGGTTCATGCCGGTAATTTTCTTGAACAGTGTGCTGAAGTAAGGGATGTTTTTGTAGCCGACCCGTTCCGCCACTTCGTAGACCAGCATATTCCGTTCCAGTAACAGCTCCCTTGCTTTCTCAATCCGCACCCGGGTCAGGTAATTGTTGAAGGTTTCGCCGGTAATATTCTTGAATATAATCGACAGATGATTCCGTGAGATATACACCTTGTCTGACAGATCAGCCAGCGTAAGCTCTTCCGCATAGTGTTCATGAATGTAGCTGGTCATGAAGTCAACTACCTGCCTGTGTTTGCTGCTGCCTTTCCATTGCCGGCTGGCGCAGATCGCGGTTATTTTGGCCGACAGCCAGCCTGCCAGCTGGTCGGGCACTGCCAGATTGCCGATCTCTTTGGCAATCTGGTCATTGGTGAACAGATCATCAAGTACCAGCCCGGATTCATACAGCGAGTAGGTGATGATTCCCCACAGCTCACTGCCAAGCATCTGGACGTAGCTGGCGGAGACCCCTTGCTGCTTCTGCAGCTCTGTCACATATTCGAATACAAGCTGCTGCGCTTCAGCCTCCTGTGTAGCCTTCATCGCGGCGGCCAGCTTGTAGGAGAACTTGACCGGGAATAGGGCCCCCTTCTCCTGTCCGCTGCTGCTGCTCTCCCGGTATCGATACACTTCATAAGCCGGATTCATCCGCAAAGCCCCCTGATCCATCGCGCGAAAGGCCTCTTCCGTCGATTCGGGGATCTTCATCCACGTATCCTTCAGGCTCCCGATTCCGATGCGTATCACCAGCCTCAGGTATGAGCTGATGCTGTCGATCAGCCGGGTTCCAAGCTCTTCCAGCTGCTCCGCACATTCTTCCCAGGGATGAATGATCAATAATGCCCTATTGCTGCCCAGCTCCGTATATTCCATGTCCGTGAAGCGCTTGCGCGTAACCTCACAGGCAATGTTGCTGACCGCGAAGCGAAACAGATTCCAGTCGGAGACCGAGAAGGAACTTGCCCGGTCATCGCGGATCAGCTCAATTCCGATGGTGGCATGCTTGCGTTCCAGCCAATACTGATAAGAAGGCGGCAGATGAGTATTGCTCCGGTATGAATGGTCCAGGGTTCCAACTGCTGCGGCACGAATCCATTCTTTCTCGACAAAGGGCTCGTATAGCAGCATCTTCAGCTCCAGCTCCCCCTGTCTGATCCGCTTCTCCTCCTCTTGGATAAGCTCCTCAATGACCTTGCCCAGTATCGTTCTAAGTGTCGGCAGGCTGATCGGCTTGGAGACATAGTCACTTACTTGAAGCCTGAGTGCCTGTCTGGCATGCTCAAAGTCTGAATATCCGCTCAAAATAATAATTTTGCCCTTGAACCCTTCCTTCCTTAAATGCTCCATCATCTCCAGGCCGCTCATCACCGGCATATAGATATCGGTGATCACTATATCCGGACGGGTTGCACGGATAATCTCCAGCCCATCCTCCCCGTTATGGGCTTCCCCGGCCCATTCTGCATCCAGTTCATCCCATGGAATCGCCCGCTTCATCCCCTGAAGGACCTGGCGCTCATCGTCAATAATAGCGATTTTCCACATCTTCTCTACCTCCTTAAGCTTCCTTGCTGTCGCTGTCCGCTGCAACAATATCTGCCCCTGCACGGCGGGGGAAGCGCTTACCGCTTGTGTATTCCACTAGCTCTTTCTAAGCACGCTTAGCTTCTGTGCCGGAGCCTCTGTAAGCAGAGGCAGAATAACCTCTACTCTGGTGCCGCCTTCTTCCCGTTCCCTCAGCGTAACCCCATAGTCACTTCCGAAATATCCGGCAATTCTCTCCCGCACATTGCGAATGCCGTAGCCGCCGGTGTGACGTTTACGCGGCCGCGCTTCCGGCTGCTTCAAGCCCGATCCGTTATCATCAATACTAATCAGCAGCGCCTCTGCTGCTCTGCCTATATAAATAGAAACAATGCCGCTGCTCTGCTTATTAAATCCATGTACGATTGAATTCTCCACGAACGGCTGCAGGGTTAGCTTCGGGAGGAATAAATCCTGAACCTCCGGAGCAGCCTCAATCCGGTATTCCAGTCCGGTTCCCCAGCGGAGCTGCTGGATTTCGAGATAACACCGGATGTGCAGCAGCTCTTCAGAGATCTTAATGAAGCTGGCCCCGTTGGATAAGCCGATCCGGAACATCTGTCCCATCAGCTCCAGAATCCGGCTGAGCTCTTCCTGCCCGGCATCAATCGCCATCCAGTTGAGCTGGTCCAGCATATTATAGAGAAAATGGGGATTGATATTCGCCTGCAGCGCCTCAATCTCAGCTTTCCGCTGCTGCTCATAACGCCGTTCCAGCGAGAGGTACAGCTCCTCAATGCGCTCGTTCTGCTTGCGGTAGCCGGAGAACAAATAACCGAATTCATTCTCATAATCTGTGGGCAGCTCCTCTTTATGCCCTCCAACAGAGTACATCTTCATAGCGCTTACAAGCTGCTTGATAGGTTTGGTAAACTGCTTGCTCAGATAGTGTGTCAGCAGCAGCACCAGCAGGATCGCTGCGATACCAATCAGGCCAATCCACTCCGCCAGCTTCAGACTGCTTGCCGTAATCTGCTTCCATGAGGTGAATTCGATCAGCGTCCAGATGGAGTTATCCATTCGGGAATAGACCAGCAGAGTGTTGCCGGAACCTGCTTTGCCCGGAATATGCACATACCCCGACTTCTTACTCTTGAGATCGATCCACTTAGACCACTCGTTCTGTTCGAGCGTCTCCCCGATCCTCAGAATCTGCTTCCCTTCGCTGTCGGCCATGATGCGGTTCGACCCGGAGGAATTGCCGGTCAGCAGCTGCCGGATTTCCTTGGCTTTAATATGGACGACGAGCACGCCCAGATAGTCATTCTCATACATGATTTTCCGGGCGAAGCTAAGCACCGGGACCTCCCCTTGAAAGCTGGGAATGGTATATTCCCCGGACCAGGCGAAATCGCTTTTCAACAGACGCTTGGACCATTCCTGCTTATCCAGATCAACAATATTCCGGAACTGGATGTAGCTTTGACTCTCACTCGGCATAGGTTCATTCATATACAGATCAATCCCTTGAATTAAAGGAATCGCATAGGTCAGATTGGCGAGCGCACTTTCTACACTCACACGCCTGCGGTACCGCTCGAAATCATCCTGCCTGTTCCGGAGAAAAGTGGTCAGTTCGTTATCCCTTGAGCTGGACAGTGAAATCTGCTCAATCATATCCAGCCGTGTTGTGATTTCATTATTCAGTTCGTCCAGCAGCCGCTGCTGGTAATGGGAGGTCGTCTGCACGAGGGCTTTGGATGAATTGCTGTAGCTTGTCCATGCCGTAACCGCGATCACCAGAATGAGGACGATAGCGAAGCTATGGAAGAATAGCCGGTCGATTCTGAATTTTTTAAAAGGATTGGTCAAGTCCTTACCTTCCTTCACTTCCGGTTCACACGAAAGAAACGGTAAAGCTGCGAATAAGGCTCGGGCGCTTTACCGTTATGTGACGGATGTTTTTTTACATCTTATCCCTTTATACCTGTTGTCGCAATCCCGTCTACGAAATACTTCTGCAGGAACATGAAGACGAGCGTAGCCGGAAGAATGGATACAAGCGACATGGCAAGCAGCTGACCCCACTCCGCCGCAGACTGGGAATCGTTGATCATGCGCAGCGCAAGGCCGACCGTATATTTATCCACCGTGTTGATGTACAGGAGATGGCCCAGGAAATCATCCCAGTTCCACAGGAAGCAGAAGATGGTTACCGTAACGATCGCCGGGAAAGCCAGCGGCATAACGACTCTCCAGAAGATGCCGAACCAGGAGCATCCGTCGATTTTGGCCGATTCGTCAAGCTCTCTTGGAACCCCGCGGATGAACTGAATCAACAGGAAGACGAAGAAGCTCCCGCCCGCCCCGCCCGCCAGCAGATGGGGAATGATAAACGGCAAATACGTATTGACCCAGCCCAGCTGATAAAATAAAGCATATTGCGGGATAATCAGCACCTGCCCGGGCATCATCAGGGTCAGCATCAGAATCGAGAACCAGAAATTCTTCAGCGGAAAATCCAGTCTCGCGAAACCAAAGGCAACCAGTGTGCAGGATAACAGGGTTGCGATAATTACAGCAATTTCAAGCCCGAAGGTATTGAGATAGAAATCTGTAAAAGTATGGCCGGGAACCGAATTCCAGCCCTTGGTGAAGTTGTCCCAGTGCTGGACCGCCGGGAAGATTCCGGGTGAGCTAAGCTCGGTGCTGTCTTTCAGCGATGCTCCAATCCACCAGACAATCGGATAGACCATGACGAAGCTGAAGAGAATCATGAACAGATGACGGATTGCCGGCTTCCATTTCAGAATGGTCATTTACGTTGTTTCCCTCCAGTGTCTGTTTCATAGAATACCCAATACTTCGAGGTATAGGAGATCACGACCGTTGCAGCAACGATGGCGACCAGCATAATCCAGGCCAGTGCGGAAGCGTAACCCAGCTCGTAACGGCTGAAGGCCCTCTCATACAGATACATTGCATAGACATAGGTGGAGTTCATCGGCCCTCCGTTCGTAATCACAAAAGCCGAAGTGAACATCTGGAAGGCGCCAATGACGGCCATGATCAGGTTGAAGTAGAGGATCGGCGACAGCATCGGCAGGGTGATTCTGAAGAATTGCGTTCTCTTGCCGGCCCCGTCAACCGAAGACGCCTCGTAGAGATCATTCGGGATCTGCTTCAGTCCTGCCAAAAAGATTACCATGGTGGAGCCGAATTGCCAGACGGTCAGGAGAATCAGTGTGCCAAGAGCGGTGTCCGGACTGGTAATCCAGCTTTTCCCTTCTATGCCAAAGACAGCAATCAGCTTGTTAAAAATCCCCTCTACCCCGAAGATGTTGCGCCAGAGCAGGGAGACCCCGATGCTGCCCCCGATCAGCGAAGGGAAATAGATCGCCGTACGGTAAGCACTAATTCCTCTCACCGCTTTGCTGAGAATCATGGCAACGAATAGTGCGGCTGCCAGCTTCAGGGGCACGGATGCAAGCACATACATGACGGTTACTTTGGCAGATTGAATAAATTTCGGGTCTGCCGTAAAGATCCGCTCATAATTGCGGGACCCGATCCATTGCATCGGCTGCATCAAAGTGTAGTCGGTAAACGAATAGTACAGCGATAAGAATAACGGATACGCCGTCAGCGCCAGAAACCCGATCAGCCAGGGCGCAATAAACAAATAGCCCGCAAGCGGAGCGTTCCATCTGCTGCGAAAGTAAGAGCTTTTTCTCGGCAATGGAGCGGCTTCGGCTAAAGTCGTTGTGGAACGGTTCATCTGTGGTCACCTCTTGTGGTCAATTTGGATAACTCAAGTATATAATTGGCCCACACCCGGCTAAATGAGGGGAATGCTCGAATTCTTTCAAAATATAACGATAAATTCAGGAGCAAAATAGTTCTGAATAAAGCCCGGAACATGGCTGTCCCGGGCTTTGGCATTCAAATATAAGTATTTATAAGATTTACACTACAAATTATCCTTCTATTTCTCGTAGGATTGCGCTGCTTCCTTAAGCTGCTTATAGGCTTCTTCCGGCGTGGATTTCCCGAAGCTGAGCTGGTCACGGACAAGCACCCAGTCTTTATCCACGAAGTTCGTCCAGCCTCCGGCCCCGGCCGACCAGGTCTGGCCATCCGGCTCCGTAGCACGCAGAAGGCCTAACCCTATTTTATCCAGTTCGCTCATGTTTGCTTCCAGAAGGGCGGCATTATCCTTATTGGCAGGGAGGCCGCGGAAGGTTTGGGTAACTTGGGCCGCTTCCGGATCATTCACGAACCAGTTGATGAATTTCTTGGCTTCTTCCGCATGCTTGGAATTCTTGGAAACGGCCAGGAACATCGACGGCTTCAGCCAGCCTCCGGCTTCTTCGGCACGCGGCATTGTTACAAGGGCGTAAGCCCCAGGTTTAATACTGTCCCAGGTTCCCAGATTGTTGGAGAAGCTGTACCGGAACAGGACTTTGCCTGCTGCCAGCAGGTCCATTTGCGGATCATTCTCCTTATCGGAGGCATTCACATCCGCCGGAGGAACCAGGCCTTCTGTACGCAGCTCCTCAAATTTCCGGGTCCATTCCAGGTACGTGGCTTCATCCACATTGAAATGACCGTCATCCGTGATAACCTGCCCTTTCCCTCTGGCGTATTGGTAAGCCGAATACATGAAATAGTTCCCCGCATAGTCCAGGGTGAAATACTGGCCGTCCGGCAGCTTTGCTTGGGATTCCTTGGCTAATGCGAAGAAATCATCCCAGGTCCAGCCGTTGGCCGGATTGGCAATGCCCAGCTTATCCATGGCGGCTTTATCATAAACCATACCGAAGGCTACCGAGCCCAGCGGAACAGCATACTGTTTGCCGTCCAGCTGGCCGCCGGCCAGCAGCTTCTCATCGAATTTGCTGACATCCACCTCAGGCGCCAATTCAGTGAGTTGTTTGCGGGCCATCCAGTCCGGCATCCAGCCCGGGTCCAGCTGCACAATATCGGGAGCGTTATTGGCTGCAGCCTGGGTAGATAATTTGTCCAGATATCCGTCCATCCCGGAATACTCCGGCTCAAACGTTACATTCGGATTATTCTTCGTGTACAAGTCCAGCGCTGCCAGCGTTGCCTCATGACGCGGCTGGGAGCCCCACCACATAATCCGGAGTTTGACAGGTTCACCGCTGCTAGGAGCTGTAGTTGCCGCAGCATCAGTACTGGCAGGTGCCGCAGTAGCAGCTCCAGCATTGTTTGCTCCATTCCCTCCGCCGCCGCAGGCAGCCAGTGTACCCAATATAGCTGTCATGGCCAACACCGAAAGAGAACGCTTCCATTTCAACATCTTTAACCCTCCTGTATAAATCTGTATTCTCTTACTACATTGTTATAGTAACAATTAGGAAATGAAGTTCATATAAGAGCAATGCACGATTTATTATAAAATCTCCCGGAAATGAAGTCTGCGTGCACACAAAAACACCTCCAAGGCTGCCCCCTATCTATAGATAGAGGCCAATTTCGAAGGTGCTTTACGGCCGGTCTTCACGCTGCGGACCGGGTGATTTCAAGCAAGCAGAATCTACGGTTATTAGGATGCGTCGATAACCTGTCCGGCCACAGCTATCATTTCTTCCTTGGTCAAGTGCCCGCGGTCTTCCCGGACAGTATAATTGACACGTGTCTTTGCATTCATCCATACAACCTGCTTGCTCTCCTGCTTGTCGTTAGCTGTATAGACCACTTCTTGCCCGCCCACTTTCAGCTTCTCCGACTGCGGTTCAACCGGCTGGCCCGCAGCCTCTGCTGGCTCGGCTCTGATAGCGAGGACTCCTGTTATTCCATTGACCGGAGCGGCCATAGTATAGAGCAGCTCTATAGAAATACGCTTCTCCTGCAGCTTCTTCACATATATTTTCTTACCGGACGCCTTCCCCTCGGCAATCACCTGGTTGAATATCTTCTTCTGCTCGGACCATGTTTGATAAGGGGCAATTCTTGCCAGAGTAAAGTTGTAGCCATCCGGGAGCTGCTTCAGCTCCAGACGCATTGCGGTCTTCCCTGCTGCATACTTCTTGATGTATTCATCATAATTTCTGAACATAAGCGAATACGAGTTACTCGCATAAGGCGAGCCGATAGGACTGGCCTGGTATTCCTTGTCATTAATGTACACATACCTGATCTCTCCGGGCTGATAAGTGCCGCTTAACGCCTTCTTCTGCTGATCCAGGAGACTCTTGAATTTCTTCAGCTCCTGCTCTGCTTTCGCTCTAGCCTCTGCCTCGTTGACCTGCGCTATATATTTAACGTCCGTCCGGATGCCAGGCAAGCCTGCTGCGGATTGTATCCCGTATGGGGCAGCGAACGCCTCCCCGGAAGCCCCGTACCCTGTACCCAGTAATAGTGCCGCACTTGTCACAGCCATGAACATTTTTCTGTAATTCATTGAGTTTCCACCTTTCTCTATGTGCAAAATATTTAATTCATCATACCGGCAGCAATATGGATAATGTCATCTTTGGTTATTGTGGTATTCTCAGGAGGGGCAGTCACATCGTAGATCATCCGCGCTTCCGGATCAGCCCAGATAAGTCTGAACTTATATCCTATTTTGAAATCTTCGTTATTGGAGGGTTCGAGATAAATCAGCTGCTTACCGTTAATATCAATATTTTCCACGCTTGTGGTTTGGGTCCACATCAGAGTCTCTACCGGCCCGGTATTCTGCTTCATACGTTTGGCGCTAATTCTCACCTTACTTTCACCATTCTTATACTCCAATGCAGCGGAATCAAAAGTAATGTTATCCGCAGGCTCCCTTCTCCAGGTCACCCGGAAGCCGCCCTCAAGCTCTATTCCGCCGGTCAAGGCAAGCAGTTCCTGTTCATCGATATTTGTAAATAAGGGCTGAATCCGCGCTTCGTCAAAAACATAACCTTCCGGTATATAATCCGGCTGCATCAATCTTGGAGCTGCATACTTCTCCGCTTTGGTCAAATAGCTGGAATAGTCTGTAAATGTCATCGCAGGGCTGATTACTCCACTGCGGTGTTGTCCTCCTCCACCTTCCTGTCTCAGTACGAATGAAGCGAACTCTTCGGGAAGCAACATTTCTTCTACTGCCTTGTAGGCCTCCGCAAATTTGGTATTGAGCTGTTCTTCTTCTTTACTAGGCTCCGCCTGGGGAAGATCAGGCCCGGGGGTTAAGGGCACTTTCGTTATTTCTATAGTTCCGCCTTCCTCCGTCGCCTGAAGCGGCTCATAGGGCAGCACTTCGTATTGGAATTTGGCTGCCTGCCGGGGAACGGAGGAATACAGGGAATAACCGCCTCCCAGTAAAACAATCAGGATTAAGACTGCTGCCCAGCCCCTAACCGGAATCCGTAATATCCGTTTACGGCTGCGTTTCATCCCGGTTACCGTCTCTATCCTCTGCATAATCTCAGGAGCGTCCCCATCATGCAGCGATGCCTGCGGATCAGCAGTAAGGCGTGCCTTACCGAACCCGATGGCTTCCATCACAGGGTCATGGACATCAACGGGCGGAAATTCAGCAGAACGATCTCCATCTTTTACAAACTGCTCTTCTGAGGTCAATTCGCCCTTGCCCATAGTTGTTTCTCCCTCCGTTCGATAGCTTTTTTAAGCTTGCCTCGTGTCCGTTCATATCTTTTCCGTACCGTAGCCGTGCTGACACCCAGAATCTCTCCGATTTCCGCAAAGGATTTATCTTCAAAAATACGAAGAATCAGCAGATTCCGGTCTTCCATATTAAGCTGCTCCAAAGCGGCTGAGACCGGCTCACTGAACAGGCGGTTCTCCACCGTTTGTTCGGCGCTTTTCACCGTAACCTCCTGCCTGAGTAATCTCCGCAGCTGATGCTGAAATTTCTGCCGGCGCAGCTGATTTAAGCAATGATGGTAAGCCACTTTGTAGAGCCATGAGGTGAAATCCGCCTGCGGCCTGAACTGGCCGATGTTCTGATAAGCCTTGATGAAGACATCCTGCACTGCATCCTCGGCCTCTTCCTTGTTGTTCAGCAAGCGGAAGCAGTAAAGGTAAATCCGCTGCTGGTAAAGCCTGATAATATCTGAAAAAAGGCAGGCTTCCCCAGCCTGTATCCGCTTGATCTTCTCTTCTATAGAGTCCACGTTTGTCTCCTTTCTGCTATTAATATAGATATAACACTTGAGCAGGGGATAACGTGACATTTTTTTCCGTTTCAGGCATTAAAAAAGAGACCAACAGTTAGTGCTCTGTTGATCTCTTTATGTAAACTCTAGCTTACAGCTCGCGGTCCAGCCGGAGCACCGCACGGGCAAGCGCACCGGCCCCCTGGGCAATCGGCCCGATGTCCGTCCATTCTTCCGGACAATGGCTGCGGCCGCCGAGGCTTGGCACGAATACCATGCCGATCGGAGCGATGCGGCTCAGCTGATTGCCGTCATGCCCGGCTCCGCTCGGGATTTGCGGTACCGCCTCAGCGCCTTGATCGCCAGCGCCACTCACCAGCAGCACTTCTCCGCAAGCTGCCACCAGCGCTTCCCGGACCCGATCCGAAACTGCCACCGGCTCTGACCGTGTCAGAGGCGTGACATGAAGCTCCAGCCCTCTCGCTTCAACCAGCTGCCGGGCACTCTCCAGATACCGGCTGCATACAACATCGATCAATTCCGGATCGACGCTGCGCACCTCGAACTTGAAGGTCACTTCGCCGGGTACGACATTAGCCGCATTCGGGCTGACATGGACGACACCGACCGTTCCCACGACCGGAGCTTCATACGGCTCGCGGCAGATCCGCTCCAGCTCTGTGAACAGCTCGCCCGCTGCGGTCAGCGCGTCCCGGCGCATCGTCATCGGAGTTGTTCCCGCATGATCCGGCTGGCCGGCTACCCTCAGCTCATACCGGCCGATGCCGACAATGCCCGTCACTACGGCCAGCGGCTGGCCGGATTCAATCAGCACAGGCCCCTGCTCAATATGCAGCTCCAGGTACGCAGCGACGGAGCCCGGCTTGCGCAGCGGTTCCGCCAGCCGCGCCGGTTCTCCGCCTGCTGCGGCGATGCAGTCCCGCAAGATGCGGCCTTCCTGATCGCGGCTGGCCAGCATGCTCTCCGTAAGCGTGCCGACCATGCCCCGGCTGCCCACCGTGGAGACTCCGAAATCTGTCGGTTCTTCCGCGGTGAAATCCACAATCTCCAGTGTATGGCGCAACCTCAGACCGGAATCACGCAGAATGCGTACAATCTCCAGACCTGCCGCCACACCGGCGATGCCGTCGAAGCGGCCGCCGCCGGTTACGGTGTCGGTATGTGAGCCGACCAGAATCGGCGGCAGCTCCGGCTGTGTACCGGGGAGCCGTCCGATCAGATTGGATGCCGCGTCCAGATAAGTCTCAAGCTCCAGTGTTTCCATCTCCTGCCGGAGCCACTCCCGGCCCTCTGCGTACAGCGGCGTAAACGGCCGCCGCGTCCACGGCCTGCCGTGATCTGTAATCCGGCTAAGCGTCTCGATATCCT
Source organism: Paenibacillus borealis (assembly GCF_000758665.1). Taxonomy (NCBI): domain Bacteria; kingdom Bacillati; phylum Bacillota; class Bacilli; order Caryophanales; family Paenibacillaceae; genus Paenibacillus; species Paenibacillus borealis. Next base: position 2,043,740 of record NZ_CP009285.1, on the reverse strand, counting down.
TCCATAGACGATCTTCATTTGCCGCAGTCATGATGCTATTAGCTCCCATCCCTGCTTCCCCCTTCATTCACCGGAAGGACCGGTGCATAGGCCTGATGTGCAGGCCGCACAAACTGCCCTTCCAAGCGGTCAGTGATATGTTCTCCGTCATATACTTCCTGTCCGCGCACCAGCACCGAGCCGATCTTCCCCTTCATCGCCCGCCCGTGATAGAGGCTCCAGCCGGCAAAGCTGTGCTGCCTGGCTTCGTCCAGCACCCACTGTGCAGCCGGATCGAGAATGACCAGATCTGCATCCGCGCCTATCTTAAGCGAGCCTTTGCGGTCCGAGAGGCCGTAGACACGCGCCGGATTCTCGCACAGCAGCCGGACAAGGTCGTGAATACTCAGCTTCCCCTCGGCTACCCCTGCAGAATACAGATTCGGCAGCAGCGTCTCGACGCCCGGTGCGCCTGAGGCATTCTCAAATATATTTGCGCTCGACTTGCGGTCGATCTGCCATGGCGCATGGTCTGAGGTAACAAGTCCGATCTCTCCGCTGCGGCATAACGCCCACAGCTGATCCTGTGCTTCCCGGGTCCGCAGCGGCGGATTAATCTTCGCCCGTGCTCCCAGCGTGAGCATATCCTCCTCGGTATAGATGAGATAATGAATACAGGTCTCTACGCTGACCTTCGTCCCGAGCTTCCGGTAGATTTCCGCCATTTGAACAGCGTGAGGAACAGTCGTATGGTGAAAATGCACATGCGCCCCGCTCCAGTACGCCAGCTCCAGTGCCGTCGCCACCGCTGCACTCTCGGCCGCTTCGGGCCGCGCCCGGCAGTGCAGCAGCGGATCGGAGCCGTCTCCCGTCTCCAGTTCCGCATTAAGCCGGCGGATGATCTCGTCATTCTCGGCATGCAGCCCGACCGCACAGCCAAGCTCCCGGATGCGCCGGAATGCTGCCAGCATCTCCCCGTCTTCGATACGCGGGAAGCGGTAGGCATTCGTATTGAAGGTAGAGAGCTTGAACCCGCAGGCTCCCGCTGCATAGAGGCGCGGGATCTCGTCCAGACCGCCGGATGGACGGATCGTCGCCAGCAGCGCGACATCCACTGCCGCCTCGCCGGGAATACGTCCGGCCTTCCTGCGGAGCAGCTCCGCCGTCCAGACTGGTTCGTCCGCATCGTACGGCATGTCGATCACAGTGGTGACGCCGCCCGCCGCTGCGGAGCGGGTCGCCCCTGTGATGCCTTCTCGCGGCTCGCTGAAGCAGTGCACATGGGCGTCGACGGCGCCCGGCAGTACAAATCGCCCTGTGGCGTCGATGTGCCGCTCTGCCTGAATACAGGCATCTTCTCCGGCAATGGCGGCGATGCGGCCTTCCCGCACCGCGATCGTCCCGTTCTTAAGCAGGACGCCGCCGGGTAATACTAGATCACCGCGAACGGTAAGTTCGTAGGCTGGTATACTCACGCTTGACACCTGTCCTTCCTATCATTCAGTCAGCCATCGCTGCCCTTGCTGCCCGCAGCAGCGAACCGTCACAGATCAGGCGGCCTACACTGCGGATATCTGCAGATACCGCACGGTCTTCAGCCATGAAGGAGGCTGCTGTCCGCACGCTGCGGTAGACGGCCTCCGTTCCCCGGCCAAGCCGCAATCCGCCGCGCAGGTCGACCGCCTGGGCCGCGTGCAGCAGTTCAACGGCAAGCACATCGCTAAGCAGCCGGATAATTTGGCGGGTCTTGGCTACTACATACGGAGCGTTCGTTGCGTGATCCTCAATATCGCCGGCCAGCGACAGGAAATCCCCCGATGCAGGCTGGGCCAGATGGCGGATTTCCGCATCCAGTGCAGACACTGTCTTCTGGACCGTTCCAAAGCCGATATACCGCTCCTCATCCGGTGACAGAAAGCGGGAGAGCCCGGTAAATGCCGGATTCCCCAGCTTCAGCATCCGGTAGGCGGAGCTCCGCGATACATGCTGGAGGGCACCGCCCAGCATTTCGAAGCCGAGCACCCAGACGAGCGGATCGAAGTTGGCACAGGAGACAATCCGCCCTTCTTCCGGAAGCACGCACGGATTATCGTCCGAGCTGTTAAGCTGCAGCTGAAGCAGCTCTTCCGTATACGCCAGCGCATCCCGCGCCGCGCCGTGGATCTGGCAGACATCGCGGAAGCTGAGCGGGTCCTGCAGTGTCTCCGCATTCCTCCGCGCTTCGAGATCACTGCCTTCCAGCGCGGCACGCAGCAGCCGCATGCTTGCCATCTGGCCGCGGTACGGCCTTGCCCGGTGCACGGCCGGATCGAGCGGCCCGGTCTGGCCGCCGAGCGCTTCGAGCGAGAGCGCGGAGGCCAGATCTGCCAGCTCCAGGATGTCCGCTGTGTCGGCCAGGCCGAGCGCTCCCGTACCTGCAGACAGGGCGTTTGAGCTGACGATGGCCAGCGCATCCTTGGGTCCGAGCGTCAGCGGGGCCAGGCCGGTGCGGCCCAGCGCTTCCGCGGCGCTCATCCGCCGCCCGTCCAGCCGCACCTCGCCTTCCCCGATCATCGCCAGGCCAACCGGGGACAGGCTGGTAATGTCAGCTGCCCCGACAGAGCCCCTGAGATGCAGGACCGGATGAATGCGGAGGTTAAGAAACTCCGCATACCGTAAGGCAATGGCAGGCTCCGTACCCGCATGGCCGAGCAGAAGCCCGTTCAGGCGGGCCAGCAGAACCGCCCGGACCTCATCTTCCGACGCTTCCGGACCCGTGCCTACATCATGGGACAACAGCAGATTGCGGTTATAATCAGCGAACCGGGTCGCGTCAATCCTGCGGTCCTTGTTCCAGCCGACGCCGCGGTTCAGCCCGTATACAGGAACATCCTGCTGCGCCAGCTCGAAGACGAGCCGGCGGGCGGCAGCCATCCGGTCTACCGCCGCAGCTTCGACTGCAACCGGCAGGCCGTGCCGGGCAACTGCACGCACCGCCTGCACAGTCAGCCCTGAACCGGTAAGCATCAACGGCGCGCTGGCGGCAAGGTTAGGATCGCGGCCCGGCATCTTACTCCGCTGCATCCGGAAGATTCAGATAGCGCAGCAGTTCGATGCCCAGCGCCTGTTCAACCTCCGGATACACGCTCGGGTCCTTGACGCTTGAGCTAAGCGGAATCAGGGAACGGTCGATGACGAAGACACCGATGTTCATCCCTCCTTCAATATGGCCGACACTGACCGGACGTCCGGTATCCAGCGAAATCGTCGTAATTACATCCGGGAATGTGCTGAGGCGCACTCCTTCATGACCGTCAACCGCCATATATTCGTTCATGACATGCAGCAGGACGCGGCTGCCATCCGCTTCCGCAAGCTCTATAGTGCCGATATCGAAGGCACCGGAATACTGCACAGCCTTGCGCGCAATCTTGCCGCGGGCAATCAGGCTGCCGCCCGTATGCGAGCAGATGGCCTCGATCACTTGCGCCGGACCATCCGGCTCTGCGGCGAGAATCGCCTGTCCGAGCCCGATGGCAATCGAGATGCCGCCGATGGCCGCATGCTCGCGGATATATTTGGCCGGCAGCGGATGGCGCGCTGCGGCGATGAAGCCGCCGGCCATATCTGCTGCCGTGCGCAGGATGTTCGAGGTGCGCGCCGGAGAACCCTTAACGACCAGTTCCAGATAAGTACCCAGCTCCGGCTTACCGCCGGCAACCGCCTGGATCGTTTCGTATTCGATGCTGGAGGCAAGGCCGAGCGAGCCCATTTTCCCCGTGGGATGCGCCCTGATATCGCCGGTTGCATCTACCACGACGAGTCCGAGCGCCGCCGCCGGCAGCCAGCCGTTGATCGTGCTCGACATCCCGTTCTGCGGCGTCATCACACCGGTGATTGTCCCGTCGTACTTCTCAATGATCAGTTCTACCGCCTTGATGTAATCCTTGCCGAGCATCTGCCAGTCTGTTCCGGCCGGTGCCCCGATGGCGGTGCAGGTCAGGATAATCGCATCATCCGGCAATTCGTCAGGTGAAGCCAGCTTCGGCTTCCCGATCGCAAGCGCCGCACCGCCAATTTCCAGGCCATGGTCCACCCATCCGCCCCCGCCGCTGGCGAAGACCGATCCGCCGCGGACTGCGGCAAGCACATCTTCTTTGGTCAGTTCCCTCATGTCCGTTCTCCTCCTTAAATGTCGGCGTTCACGCGCCGGATACCCTTGCGTTCAATTTCATCGAATGATTGCTCATAACCGGCGTCCGCGTAACGCAGGACGCCCAGTGCCGTATCATTGTTCAGCGCCAGTTCAAGGCGCACATCTGTTGCAGCAGAACCGTCAGCCACGATGGTAATACCCGCGCTAGTCATGTAGCCTGCATACCCGCCGCCGCCCGAATGGATGGCTACAAGATCCGCCATGGAGGAGCAGCTCATCATCGCATTGAGCAGCGGCCAGTCGGATATCGCATCACTGCCGTCCTTCATTCGCTCCGTCATAATATTCGGATGCGCCATCGCCCCGGCATCCAGATGATCGCGGGAGAAGGCCACCGGACCGGACAGCTTCTCTTCGCGTACCATACGGTTGACCGCCAGCGCCAGCTTCGTCCGGTCCCCGTGGCCGAACCAGCCGATCCGCGCCGGCAGGCCTTCGACCGGAACATAGGCATTCGCCAGGCGTATCCAGTTGACTGCGATCTCATTGTCCTTGAATTCATCCAGGATGTATTCGTCGATCTTGCGGATATCTTCCTTATCTCCGCTCAGCGCGATCCAGCGGAACGGGCCGATGGCCCGGGCAAACAGCGGACGCAGGAAGGCTTCCGTGAAGATATCGATGTCAAAAGCGTCCGGAACCCCGTACTTGACCGCCTGTGTCCGGATATTGTTGCCGTTGTCAAAAACGATCGCCCCGCGTTCCTTGAAGGCCAGCATCGCCCGGATCTCTGCAGCGATCGATTGGCCTGCATCATCCTGCAGGCGCTGCGGATCAGCTACACGGACCTCAGCTGCGCGCGCGGCACTATAGCCGCTTGGGATATAACCGTAGAGCAGATCATGTGCAGAAGTCTGGTCAGTGACGATGTCCGGAACTACGCCTCTGCGCAGCAGTTCGGGGTAGATGTCCGCCGCATTGCCAAGCAGGCCGACAGACAGACTTTCGGCAGCTGCTGCCGCTTCGCCAATCCAGGCCAGCGCCTCATCCAGATCATCCGTTTTGCGCTGCAGATAGCCTGAAGCAATCCGTTTGTCAATACGCTCTTCCGATACCTCGACACAGAGAATCGCCGCATTTGCCATCGTCCCCGCCAGAGGCTGCGCTCCGCCCATTCCACCAAGCCCTGCGGTCAGGATGACACGCCCGCGCAGATCGCCACCGAAATGCATGCGCGCAATGCTCTGAAAAATCTCATACGTGCCCTGAATTACGCCTTGCGAGCCGATGTACTGCCAGGCCGCAGCGGTCAGTCCGCCCCATATAATAAGCCCCTTCTCCTGCAGCGAATAAAAGTTCTCGCTTGTCGCCCAGCGTCCGACCAGATTGCAGTTGGCCATGACCACAAGCGGAGCCTGTGCATGGGTCTTGAAGATACCGATCGGCTTGCCGGACTGGATCACAAGTGTCTCATCTTCTTCCAATTCCTTAAGCGTCCGCACAATCGCATGATAGGAAGGCCAGTTGCGGGCAGCCTTGCCCAGCGAGGCGTATACAATCAATTCCTTCTGATTCTCCCCGTTCTCCAGCACATTCTCCAGCATCCGGAGCAGTGCTTCCTGCCGCCAGCCTTTGCAGCGCAGCTCTGGTCCTCTTGCTGCCGTAATCCGTTCCATCCAGATCTTCCTCCCTGTGCTCCTATTCGGCCTCATTTTATTAAATTATTAAATATTGATAACTAATTCCTTAATATTAATAATATAATCCCGATAAACGTACTGCGTCAATCATTAATTCTACCTTTTTTGTCGGATTTATAATGAAGATAAAAGCAGCCCCCTGTTACAGGAAAGCTGCTTTTACCGGTGCTGCTTTTAACGGTACTGCTCCTATACTTGTCCGCCCGCGCGCGGGCCTCAGGCCTCGCCTTCGCCTCCGACCAGCTGCGACAGCTGCCTGGAAGCGCAGACCACCGCTTCGATCAGCACCTTCTTGTTGTCTTCGGTACAGCGGAAATACGGCCCGGCCACAGCCAGACTGGCTACGATCAGGCCATAATTGTCCAGAACCGGGGCTCCGATAGCAAACACATCTGGATCCGCTTCGCCTTTGGTATAGCTGTAGCCCTCTTCCCGGATATGCCGGAGGCCGTTAATCAGCTCTCCGCGTTCCTCTTCAGGTACAAGCAGCGCGGCGAGGCGCTCAATCGTTTTCTCCGTCTCAAAGGCCAGAATGCACTTGCCGGAGGCGCCCAGATGCAGGGGAAGGCGCCGCCCGTTCTCAATTGTGAACTGGATCAGCCCCCGCCCTTTGACATGCTGGATGCAGACCGCATCCAGTCCGGCGCGGACGAACAGGATCGACGTCTCCCCCGTCTTCTCGGTTAGTTCAATCATGACAGGCAGTGCAAGCGACAGCAGATCCCGCTGGATCTGCTTGTTGAGACTGCGGGCCAGATCCAGAATGCGCAGACCCAGGCTGATCTGATTCTTGCCCTTGCGCTCAATGATTCCGTTCATTTCCAGCGTCTGCAGGAAACGGTAGGTGGAGCTCTCCGGTATCGAAACCTTCTCCGCGATTTCACTGACCGTCAGCGTACCGTTCGCTTCGGACAGGGCGAACAATATATCGAGCGCCCGGCTTAACGTATGCGTTCCGTTTTTGCGTTCCAACTCCGGGTTTCCTCCTCGATTGTGATTCGATTCCCCCCTATCATATAGCAAAGGTGCTCAAAAATCATCCTTCGCCCGGCCCTCTCCCCGGGCTCGCTGCAGGGATCGGCGCTCCGCGATAAGCAGCGACTGATTGACGGCAACGGCAAACACGGATACCAGCAGCGTGCCCCAGATCATCTTCGGATAATGGTTCTGGTAGAGGCCTTCAAACAGGATGACGCCAAGACCGCCGGCATTGATCCAGGCCGCAATGGTCGTAATGCCAATCGTCGAGACGGCCGCCACACGAAGCCCGCCAAGAATAACCGGCAGCGCAAGCGGCAGCTCAATGGAGTAGAACAGCCGCCAGCGGCTCATCCCCATTCCCCGCCCGGCTTCGGTTACTGAGCGGTCGACGGATTGAAATCCGGTGGCAACGCCGCGCACCAGCACCAGCTGGCTATATAGAACCAGTGCGATAATGGCAGGCTTCACGCCGATCCCCACAAGCGGAATCAGCAGCGCGAACATGCCAAGGCTCGGAATCGCGTAGACGATACCGAGGACGGACAACACCGGTACAGAGATCCGGCGGTGCCGCGACAGGAAGTAGCCAACCGGCAGCGCGATTGCCAGTGCAATCAGCAAAGACAGCCCGGACAGATACAAATGCTGAAGCAGCCGCTCCAGCAGATCATCGTAATGACGGGTCACATAATCGATCATCGTCAGCTCACCCGCCGTTTCTTCGCCGCAGCTGAGCAAGCGAAATGCCGGCAAGCGGTTCCCCGCCATCGCCTGCAACAACGGCCAATGCTTCACCACTCTCCAGGAGAGCCTCCAGCACTGCCTGCAGATGGTCGCGGCGGCTAACGACTGGCGCATTCAACGGAACCGGACTCTCCAGCGGAACCATGACGCTTTCAGCCGATGCCAGCCGCAGCCACTGGAACAGGTCATCTGCCTGCACGAACCGCCGGACGAAATCATTGGCCGGGCGGCTCACAATATTCCTAGGAATGTCGAACTGCTGCACTGACCCCTCACTCATAACAATCGTCCGGTCTCCCAGCTTGAAGGCCTCCTGAATATCGTGGGTCACGAACAGAATCGTTTTGCCGAGTCTTCGCTGAATCACCAGCAAATCGTCCTGCAGCTTCTCCCGTGTAATCGCGTCGATGGCACCAAACGGCTCATCCATGAGCAGAATGTCCGGGTCGCCTGCCATTGCTCTGGCAATCCCGACCCGCTGCTGCTGCCCGCCGGATAATTGCCGCGGATATCTCTTCCGGAAGTCTGACCGAAGGTCCACCAGCGCAAGCAGTTCGTCGATCCGTGCACTCGTCTTCTTCCGCTCCCAGCCTAGGATGTCCGGCACGGTCGCAATATTCTGTTCAACCGTCATATGCGGGAACAATCCGACTTGCTGGATGACATAACCGATCCCGCTGCGCAGCCCGGTCAGCGGCAGCTCACGTATATTCTTGCCCTGAACGGAGATAGTTCCCGATGTAGGCTCGATAATCCGGTTGACCATCTTGAGCAGGGTGGTTTTGCCGGAGCCCGAAGTGCCTAGAATTGTAACGAATTCTCCTTGCTTAACAGCCAGGGTCGTCGGGTAAACCGATGGCTTGCCCGCTCCGGGATATGTTTTGGTGACGGCGTCGAATACAATCGCCTCTTCGTTCATTATGCAGATCAGCTCCCGTTACATAACCCCACACAGCGGGGCCTTGGCTTCGATGTTTACTCAGTTACTTTGCTGGCCCCCCCAATTCAAACCCGCAAATCAACTTTTTATTAAAAAGGGCTCACGCTTGTCGTGCAGCCCCTTCCTTCATTCACATATGAGCCGACGCGGTGTCAGGCCAGCGTTATTTCAGCAAGCCTTCCTTTTCCAGGAACTCCTTGGCTACATCGGCATATTCCTTCTTATCAATATCCACCTCGGCGTTCAGGCCCTGCACCGTTTCGCTGTCGATCTTGGCTGACACTTCGTTTAGCACTTTAGCAATTTCCGGGTCCTGCTCATTCAGCTCTCCGCGAAGCACAGGTGCAACATAATACGGCGGCCAGAAATGCTTGTCGTCTTCCAGCAGTACCAGATCCTTATTCGTCAAATCGCCGTCCGTCGTGAATCCGACAGTTACATCAGCTTCGCCGGCAAGGATCGTCCGGTATTTCACGCCATAGTCATACAGCTTGATGCTCTTGAAATCGGATTGCCCGTAGAACTTGTTCAGTCCGAGCAGACCATCCTCCCGCTCTTCAAACTCAGGCACAGCGGCAAGTCTCAGCTCAGGAGCAAGCTTCGGCAAATCGGAGATTTTGTACAAATTGTATTTCTCGGCTACAGCCTTCGTGGTGACCAGACCCTGCGAATCGTTCGCATCCGTCGGTTCCAGCCAGATCAGATTGAATTTGTCCTTATAACCTTGCGCCACTTCGTCGTATACTTCCTGTGCATCCGACTTTGGAGGCAACTCCAGAACGTTGATCAGCCCGGTGCCCGTATATTCGGGATACAAGTCGATATCGCCGTTCTTCAGTGCCTCGTGGGCCACAAGCGTACCGCCGAGGTTCAGCTTGCGTTCCACCTTATACCCGGCATTCTCCAGCGCAAGGGAATACACTTCCCCGAGGATCAGGGATTCCGTGAAATTCTTCGAACCAACCTTCACCGTCGGCTTACCGGAAGCACTATTGCTGTTACCTCCGCAAGCGCTGAGCGTAAGTGCTGCTCCGAGCACGATTCCTGTTACGACTAGCCATTTCTTATTCATCTTTGGTTAGCTCCTCTCCATTAGACCCTTTGATATTTGGTGACGATTCGTTCAATACCCGACAATCCGACTTCAGATAAGACCGCCAGGAAGGCGACCGGCAGTGCTCCTACCAGGAGCAGCGAGAAGTTATACATACCCAGTCCGTTGATAATAAAAGTTCCCAGTCCGCCTCCGCCGATGAACGCCGCAAGCGTTGCGCTGGCGACTACTTCGACGACGGAGGTTTTGATTCCCGACAGCACCAGCGGCATCGCCAGGGGCAGCTCGATCTTGCGCAGCATCCGGCCCGGTCCCATTCCCATTCCCGCTGCCGCTTCCAGCAGAAACGGATCAATCTTGCGGAAGCCCAGGTAAGTGGAGATCAGGATCGGCGGACACGCGAGTACGGTCAAGGCAACCAGTGCAGGGGCAAAGCCTGTTCCCATAACCGGGAGAATAATGACGAGAATCGCCAGGCTGGGGATGACCCGCAGCGAGTTGAAGATCCCCATAACCGTGCCGGACAGCCACTGCTTCTTGGCGCACAGAATGCCGAGCGGGATACAAAGTGCAAGCGCAATGAGCATGGCGTACAAGCTGATTGTCAGATGGACGCGCACCGCTTCCCGGAACTGCTCGCCGTGTTGTCCTATATATTCGTACGCTCCGGTCAGAATGGCCAAGCAAAGACACCCCTTTCCGTTATGTAATTATCAATAATTGATAATGAATTATTATAAATAATAGACCACTAATCACATCAAGTCAATCGGAATTGTAACATATTTCTAAGAAAATTTCGTCAGCTGATGCTCAAGGGCAAACCGGTCTATTTAAACCGATTTCTACCTACGGACAAATAAGTAAACAACCTATCAATCGCTTCGCTTGCGGAACAAGCAGAATTCTTTCATACCTTGCTTAGTTCCCTGCTGGCAGCATCGTGATTCTTACCCCACACTGCATTGGCACGGAAATGTTGTACGTTTTGCAACTCGGGCGCCTAAATACCAGGGGGTTCGGGAGAATTGTTGTACGAAATGCAGGAATTCTCCTGATAAACGGCCTAGCGGAGGAGAATTGCTGCATTCTATACAACAATTGCCGGTTATGACCGGGATCGCGAGGAAAATGTTGTATTTTATGCAGGATTTTAATAGCAACCGGCTTTCGGCAAACAATCAATCGTGAACTCCTTACCAAACAAAAGAAACATCCGCCCCCGATAGGAGACAGATGTTCCGTAATAGAATAGATTCAGCAGATACCCGGTTAGCATCTTACATGCCGGCGTTTGAAACCAATCTGCCCTTTGCCCACGGCCTTTTGAATAGTGTCGTAAGCATTGATGAATTTGCTCTTGGGCTTGTCCTTGCCCACCTCTACCGGACCTACCTTCTTCGCAGTCTCAGTTGCCAAGTCATGGAGCGGCGAAAAGGATATGCCCACGGTGTATAAGAAGTTGTTCATCGAAATCCTGGTGCGCTCCGGCGCGTCATGAATCGTCCTGCTCACCAGTTCCAGCATACCGGCCAGTTTACTCTCAGAGAACTCTTTGTCCGGGCGGCTCCCCAGCAGCCAGCAGTAACAGCTCCAGCCCGCCGACATTCTCAGGTCCTCCCCGCTCGCGATCCATTTATCGGCAACCTGCTGGGCAATATCCGCCTCCGCCAGAGTTACGGCCACCACGAAATCAGACAGCATATAGAAATAAGCCCCGTCCATCCACCGGTCATAATCGGCTTCCGTCATCCCATTAGGGTCGGCAATGATTCCTGCAAAATACATCGCGTCATAATTTCCCGTCGCATATAGCTCTTCAGCCAGCGGCTGGTTGATTTTAGTTTTTTTGAAAATCGGCTTCATCGCCCCGGTAGCTACACCAAAAAGCGGTTCCTGCGCGCCATTCGAGCTGTATATTTTCTTGGTTCGTTCCTTACCGAGCTCTTCCAGCTCCTGCATGACCATTTCTGCGTTCATCGTGCGGCCCCCTTGTGGTAAAGTATTCTCTTCAAAGTGCCCCCTTAAGCATCACCGGATACAGAAATTGTACTGTACGGTTCGCGCAGCCGCAAGCTTAGTATCAGGGCTCCGAGGGTCTTTTGCCCATCGCGGCCAGAACCCGGTATCCATCGGAAGGACGGCCGGCATAGGGCCCCGCCGAGTACACCACAGGTGTTAAGGTTACGCATAGATTAACGAGATTGAACACACCGGACGCAAACACCAGATTCTCAAATAACGGCTGCATGGGCACCCAAAGATACATCACAAGCATAGCAATAACCAGCAACAGTGAAACCAGCGGTCCGCCGAGCGGAATCCCGATTTTCTGATATTTTAAAAGAAGCTCATCATCCTCTTTCGTAGCCACCCTGCCCGTTAATCCCCAGGATAAGCAGAATTGCAAACGCCCCAGTACCAGGGTCGCATGGGGGCCGGGCCGGTCTGAGCCCATACCCAGCATTGATATCATCACTGATCACTCTCCATCGGTCACAATATTTACTGAAGATACACCCGGACCACAATATCCTGGTCGTGATTGCCGAAGCCGGCTCCATACAGAGTCAATCCGCCTACATGTTCAGCCTGCTCGTCCACCGCGAAGCGGAGCGTCCAGAACGGCTCCTCCAGCTTAAGATCCCGGATGGTCACCTCCGACATCTGCACCCCATCTATAAATGTGCCAGAAGCGTCGATGCGGATCGTCTTGAGCAGGCCGTACTGATTCACATTCCGGTGCCACCATTCCGGCGTGTATCTGCCGCGTGCCGCTCTTCCGAAATCCGCCGGACTCGTCCAGGTTCCAAGGAACACTCCGTTAAACGTGAAGCCGATATCCGAAGGCCAATCGTCTCCCAGGCCGGGCGCCTCCGAAGCCAGCTCCATTGAAATTTCAATGAAGTCCGCAGTCTGGCCGGCAGCCAGATAGTTGGGCATTTTATACTCCACATATCCCCGGCCAAACCATAGAATAGCGGCGTTAACCCGCTCCGGATCCAGAAAATAACGCGGATCATCCCACACCCCGATCTCCATCTCATGTGTACCCAGCCCGCAGGTAGGATGGACTTCAAACGCCGTATAATGACCCACAGATATACTCTGCTCCAGCATCTTCGCATCCCGGCGGGCAGCCGGCAGCTGGATATCAATGCTTGTGGCTTTGAGGAAGCACAGCTTATGCGTCCCCCCGTTCAGCCGGACCCGGCGGCTCCCGGTCAGCCCGGCGGCTTCGAGCTTCCGGATGTGCATGGTGACGATGGACGGGCTGAGCTCCAGCTTATCCGCGATATCCTTCACATTCATTTCATTCTCGGCAATGAGGCTCATAATTCTCCACCTGACTTCACTGGCCAGCGCCTCATATAAAGGCATGAACTCCGGTTTCCCGTCCGCTTTTATCATAATGATGATCTCCTGATCCTTGAATTCATATATCTATTAATTTAACTGATTTATTCTCCTCACACAAGCCTAATCTATTGCTATGAATGACAAGTTGGTGTTTAATTTTCTTAGTACTGATCATATTGAATTTATATATATATGAATTTATAGAAGAGGTGGATTATGAAATACAATAACCCGGTGATCAAAGGCTTTTATCCTGACCCCAGTGTATGTAAAGTGGACGGCATCTATTATATGGTCTGCAGCTCCTTTCAGTATTTCCCTGGAGTGCCCATCTTGGAGAGCACGGACCTGCTTAACTGGAAGCAAATCGGCCATTGCCTGACCCGCGGGAGCCAGATTCAGTTGGGCACGGTGAGCAGCTCCGGCGGCGTGTTCGCCCCTACCATCCGGTACAATAACGGCCGTTTCTACATGGTGACTACCAATGATACTACCCACCAGAACTTCTATGTCTGGACCGACGATATTTACGGCGAATGGTCTGAACCGGTCTATGTTGATCAGGGCGGAATCGATCCGGATTTGTATTTTGAAGACGGCAAGACTTTGTTCATGAGCAACGGGTTTGACGATAATAACACCCCGGGTGTGATTCAGTGTGAGATCGACATTGAGACAGGCCGCAAGCTGTCGCCGAGCCGGTCTATCTGGCAGGGAACGGGCGGACGTTATCTGGAAAGCCCTCATCTCTATAAAATCAACGGGTACTACTACCTGCTCGCCGCTGAAGGCGGTACCGAATATGGACATATGGCGACTTATGCCCGGGGGACTTCTGCTTCCGGCCCGTTCGAGGCCTATGCGAAGAATCCTGTCCTGACCAACCGTAATCTGGGCGGTTACGAGCTGCAGGGGGTTGGCCATAGCGACCTGATCCAGGATGATCTGGGGAACTGGTGGCTCTTGCATCTCGGCTTCCGGCAAACCGGACGCTGGCTTACCTATCATCACCTGGGCCGCGAAGTGTTCCTGACTCCGGTAACCTTCGGCGAAGACGGCTGGTTTACAGCAGGGCATAACGGGACAGTCCTCCTGAGCTTCGAGACGGACCGCATCCCGGATACGGTAATTCAGCAGGAGAAGAAGAGCTATACTTTTGCGAACACGGACTGGAATCTGGACTGGGCTTACCTCCGCCATCCGGCCACAGAGAATTATCTGCCGGAACCGGACAAGCTTACGCTAAAAGGCACCGAAGTAACGCTGGATGCTCCCGCATCTCCGACCTTTATCGGTTTGCGCCAACGGGATTTCGCCGCAGTGATTTCCTGCAACGTAACGCTCACAGGCGGAGAAGCCGGCATCACGCTGTATATGGATGAGAATCATCATTATGATCTGGCGATCCGTAAGGACGGGGCCGGGTACAGGGTAGTTGAGCGCCTCAATATCGGGGATATCAAATCCATCCAGCATGAAGTGGACCTGGGCAGTGACAATCAGGCTACGCTGTTGATCAAATCTAATAATGAACGCTACAGCTTCTTCATTGGTAGTGAACACGGGGAAATCCCCCTCGGCACAGCCCAAACCAGATACCTCTCTTCCGAGGTGGCCGGAGGGTTCACGGGTGTGCTGATCGGACTGTACGCTTGCGGAGAAGGTTCATCGGCGGAGTTCACGGAGTTTAAGTGCGAGTATTTGTAAAATAAGCAAACCAGCAGCCTTGGGCTGCTGGTTCTTTATTTATGAACTATTATTCCGCCTCCAGAATAAACCGGTTCCACTTCTGCTGCCAGGCGATATCGTTCCAGAACGGATGATGCGGTGCACAGTTAGAGCACAGCGTCATTCCCCAGAAGCCCAGTGCCATTCCTTTGCGCAGCGCATACTCGGCAATGAATTTGCCGACTGGGCCCTCTTCAAAACCTGCATGCAGCGGGGTATAACCTACATAACCTTCTCCGATAACGACCGGTATGCCGGAATGCGCGGCCCACTCATGAGCTTCTTCGAGCCGCATATCGGCCTTTTGCAGCATCGCCAGCTTATGGGCACCGTAGCGGTCATATAAATAGAGATCCCACTGGTCCGGGTCGGCCCAATCATGCAGATAGATGAGCTTCATCCCGACCGGGTTGCCCTCCATCCGCCATTCCTGCCCTGCCGGTAGTGTCCAAGCCTCGAACGGAGGCGCATCGTCCCTCAATAAAGACTGGACAAAGGCATTCGGAAACGGAATTTGCTCATCATTTAACCCGGCGGCATCCATGAGTTCATTCAATACACCCTTGATATAGAGATGATAGTGCGCTACCTGCATATTGCGGGCCACATAAGCCTTCGGATAGGCTTCGTTCAGCGTATAGCTGGCTGTCATCAGAATATCGGGATGCTGCGCCCGCAGGTAATCCATCGCCTCTTCTATATAAGGCTGCATCGCTTCAACCAGCTTAGGTGTATCCGTTTCACTGATTCCCTGTTCCACGCCTACAGCGGTAAGCTGTCCGAATTCCACCTCGTTATGCAGCTCGGCATAGACGATCTGACTGCCGTAGCCTTCAGCTTTAACATACCGGACGAGCTGATGCATGGATCTGGCGATCGCCATGAACCGTTCCTTGGGGGCGATGGCGGCCAGTTCGTCGCGCAGCGCAGGAAAAGCAAGGAAGCTCGGGCTCTGCTGATATTCCCACGAAGACAGCATGATATAGATGCCGTGTGCCTTCGCCTGCCGGAAGAGCTCCAGCAGATGGGCATGCCCGTCCAGCACGGCGCCGCCGCGGCAGTTATACCA
Source organism: Paenibacillus borealis (assembly GCF_000758665.1). Lineage (NCBI taxonomy): Bacteria > Bacillati > Bacillota > Bacilli > Caryophanales > Paenibacillaceae > Paenibacillus > Paenibacillus borealis. The sequence goes on along the minus strand of NZ_CP009285.1, from coordinate 2,028,050 downwards.
GCGCGTCCGCTGCCCGACCTCTCCGAGGCTGCCGAAATGCAGCGTACCCGGCCGTTTGCCCTCCGCCGTGAACAATAAGAACGGCATCGCACAGATACGGACCGTATTGTACCCTCTATCCACCGCCTCCTCGAAGCGTGCGGCCAAATCGTGATATGGCTCGCCGGGCAAGGTCATCGTATACCAGGAGAAATCCCACATCGTAATGGTTAGTTTGCGCGGCAAATGTTCAAATACAGAATCCATTGTTGTCACTCCCTCCCTTATGTTATCTGATCACAATCTCATATACAGGCACAGCCCGGACCGACGCAATCTCGGCAATCAGCTCGGCAGCGGTCTCGTTCCAACCGGCCATCGTCGTATTGCTGTTCACGACAGTCCCTTTACGGATCGGCGACACATAGAGGTACATCCCCTTGTCGTACAGCCGCTCTTCAAACCGCTTGAGTCCGATTTCCCAGGTCGAGTTGTTGCAGAAGTTATCGTTAATCAGATCCCCGTCAATGAAGGCGTAGCCGATATCACCCGAATAATCAATTTGCAGCAGGGCTTCTTTCACACCATCGAGTGATCCGGTTGCGAATTCCAGAACCGCCCGTTCATTCTTGACCTTCGTCCATGTAAAAGCGATCTCTTGCTTAGGTGCACGCAGCTTGTAGGTCTTAAATAAACCGTCGTCTGAAGTAGCCTCCAGCTCTCCGCCCGATACCGAACCTAAACCCGCTTCAAAATCAGGGAACACGCTTAGCGTGACTTCCTCCAGATTTGTCGATTCCAGCTTGATGTCCTCCCCGGATACCAGCAGATTCGCGTCCGTGAACAGCACACGCTGCTTGCCGCGAACTTCGGTTTTCCAGAACTCAAGGCTCTGCTTATCCGTCATGGTATAGATCACGACTTTCTTGCCTGCTGCGGATACAAGCCGCACGGTGCTCGAAGTCTGCTCACCTACTTCAATGATTGTCATATCATCATGCTGCTTACTATGACCGCCTTCGGTCTCAATACCCGCCACATCATCCGTCTGCAGCGCGTAACTCCCTCTCATGCCTTCCGGCACGAAGAAGAAGTAATACACGATATCTTTCACATCCAGCTTCGTGATCAGCTGCGCGGTTGCATATTTCAGCGTAATTCCGGCCAGATCGAAGTTATACGGCAGAATCGCAAAGCTCTCCCTGCCCAGCGTCAATGCTCCTTCAGCCGGGATGGTTAGCGTCTCACCGGGAAGCTCAATGCTGACGTTCATATCCTGCAAATCGTGATTCTCCACATGATCCTGGAAATTGTTCAGGAACAGGAAGCCGGAGCCGTTATGCGACCGCACGGCATAATGTAATTCACTTACATCATACGGATCTTGGCCGGAGGTGTCTCCCGGCAGAATCGTCTTGGTCAGGGCGAACTGGCTCTGAAACTCCGTGAACAGATAGTGTTGCAGCTTCGTCCGTTTATAGGATTCCCGTACCTGTCCGAACTCGCCGATCATCGCATTGAAATCGTATGAAATTTTCGGCGTCGCGAGATCATTCGTAAAGGGATTTACTTTGCCTTTCGGATTGCTTCCGCCATGGTACATATAGTACCCGAGCATATTGCAGCCTTCGGCTGTCTTCATGACAGACATGGCCGGAACACTTTTATAAGGAAACTCGAACCGGTATTTATAGAACTGGACCATCCCTCCGCCCATTTCACAGCAGGCATACGGATAATCTTCCGGCTGGTAGAAAGGCTCGAAATTATAGCTCCCCGGAACATCATTATTATGTTTATCACGGAAAATATACTCCGGTGTTGCCGGATGCTCCTTAATGCCGTCGTAGCGGTCCGTCTCATAGTAAATCCATGGCCAGTAGGCATAACCGCCCCATAGCGGAAGCATATCCGGTACCGGAGTCGTTGCACCGCCCCAGCCTGTACATGTATAGATAGGGGTATCTATCCCTAATTCAACTGCCAAATCCCGCAGCCGCAGCATATGCTCATTGCCCCCGCTGCCGCCATTAAGCCACATATTATTTATGCCCGTCGTCAGGCCCCACTGCGCGGAAGAGTGGTTATGCTCATTCTCGATTTGGGTGCCGATGATCGGACCTCCGTCTTTATACAGTAAGCCCTGCACCTGCAGGCCGATTTCCGTATACAGCCTCCGCACATACGTCATATAACCCTCATCATTAGAGCGGACCTCAAACGGACGGCCGAACAGCCAATCCGGCATACCGCCATTGCGCATTTCCCCGTGACAGAAAGGGCCGATACGGATCATGACATACAGATCATGCTGGTCACACAGCTGAATGAACCGGCGTAAATCCTTATTGCCTTCCCATTCAAATACGCCTTCAACTTCCTCATGCAGATTCCAGAATATATAAGTCGTGATGATGTTAACGCCGCCCATTTTCATCTTAATAATCTCATCTTCCCAGTACCGTTCATCATAACGGGAGAAATGGAATTCACCGCACACGCCAAAAAACGGCTCGCCGTTCTTCTCCATATAGTAGTTCGTAAAACTAATCCGCTCACCGGAAGGATTCACGCCGCCAAGCTTGATATGTCCTGCAAAAATATTCTTTTTGTCATCGCTTACTTTGATCGGGTAGTTCTTCATAAAGGTCTGTCTCCCCTTAGTTCAATTCCAGTTCCAGTTCCAGCTCCACAACACTAAACCCGTTCGGCCTATACACAGTAAGCACCTGCTGCTGTCCGGGCGCTGGTTGCACAGGGATGTTCAAGGTCAGGAGATCTCCCGGCTGCATAGCAGGAATCGCTTGGCTGACTGCCGCTTCACCTGCCCAAGACACCGTCAGATAATAGCCGTATACGGCATAGCTGGGAATATCCTTCCGGCATTTCAAGGTCACCTCAAGCTCACCTTCGTGCCATACAGGAGCTTCTGCCAGCAAGAGCGGTGAAGAAATCTCACGCAAGGCAGCAAACGACGGCTTCACCTGGTTATAAATATCTACAGAACCATGAACCCGCTGCTTCAGCTTCCCTTCCCCCTCTTCGCCCATTTGCGTACGGTAATCATTTAGGCTGAAGAAGATTAACGCCGCGAACTGGGGATACTGACGGTAGATTCCTGTTTTTTCGATAAGCACTTGAGTTCTTCTGGCGTCCCCGCCTTCAAAAACCGGCTCACAAAGCCCGTATTCAGCCACAACAATGGGCTTATCAGGATAATCGGCAATAATCTGCCGAATGACCTTATGCTCATCCAAATCGCCATGCCATGATCCGATGTATTCATTCCACATCAGCATATCTCCAGCACCAGTCGCATCCCTGTCAGGCTGATAGAGAACACTGTTGCTTACATAATTGATCAGCCGGCTCGGGTCCAGCTGCAGAAGCTCTGCTTTGAGCTGCTCCATATAATGCAGGGTCACGGCAGACTGGCCATCCAGCTCATTCCCCATCCCCCAGGCAAAGATACACGGATGATGCATATGGCTACTGATCATTTCCCTGGCTTGCGACAGGGCAAGCGCAAAGGTTTCCTTCCCCGGCTCTGCCGGCTGCTGCCAATGCGGAATTTCCTCTTGAACGAGCAGTCCATTGCGGTCACACCAGTCGAGCAGATCATTTCCCTGCTGCCAGTGGAAACGTGTAATGACGCAGTTCGCTTCCTTCAACCGCTCAAGCATCGCAAACAAATCTTCCTGCTGCTCGGCCATTCCGGTTAGCGGGCTCGAACCGGGCATCCACTCCACACCCATCAGCCGGACCGGTTCACGGTTCAGCCACAGCTCATGTCCCTTCACGACAATCTCCCGGAACCCAAACGAGCGGACTACCCGGTCCTGGAGCTGATCCCCAGTGCGCAGTACAATCTCAAGCTCATATAAGTCCGGATGGTCAAAATGCCACAAATCAACCTCCGGCAGCAGGATGTCTGCGAAGCTCCAGGATAAGGCTCCGCCTGTGAGCACTTCAGTCCCCTGCCAAATGCGGATATCATTGCTGTAGACGGCAATGTCTGCACTGAGCGCTTCAGCGGATGGTTCGCAAAGCTTAATAGCGGCGGATAGTCTGCCGCCTGTATTTCCGCCTTGGTCAGCGAAGCAGACCAGCGGTTCCACCTTGAGCTGCTGAATGGATGCCATTCCTGTGACGACAAGCGTTACCGGCCGGATCAGCCCGCCGTCATCCGCCCAGTCAAAGCTGTTGCCTTGGGGCAACGCGGTATCACTGTTACTGTTATTCACTCTAATAACAAGCCGGTTATCTCCAGCCGTATGAACATACGGAGTAATATCCACTTCAAATGGTGTATAACCGGAGTTGTAGTGGCTGCCGGCCTTTGCGCCATTCACCCAGATATCCGTATCGCGGTAAGCCCCTTCAAAGGAAAGCCGTATCCGGCAGTCCTTCCACTCGTCAGGGACTGTTAATATTTGTTCATACCAGCCTGCCCCGCGGTATTCCTCAAGGCCCTCCTGCACATTCCAGGTATGCGGCACAGAAACCGGGGACGGGGACGGCAAACCGTCAGCCTGCCACCCCTTCCGTTCGCCTTCGTTCAGAGGGTCAGGCCGGAAAATCCAGCCCTCTTCCAGTCTTGTAGTGTAACGCCCTTCATTGATCAAGATATCCACGTCCTCTCGCCTGTTGTGTATTGTTATCCTGTCCCGATCAGTTCACTTCTGCACCACCGCAGAAGCGGCGGTGAATGATGGCCCCTTGATGATTAGACTCCATAGATAAAGCAGTTTCCAGCTCCTCAGCAGCTTCTGTGGTACGTCCGAGTCCAAGCAATCCCAGTCCGCGCATATACCGGCAATGAATGACATTGCGGCGGTTCAGGTCATCCTCAAACACCAGGAAGTCCGGCAGCGATACGGCAAAGTAATCCATTCTGATCTCATCGAAAATATGCTGCTCGGCATAATCAATCAGTTTGTTGAAGCGGCGTTTCGCTTCTTTATCGTTATGCAGCTTCAGCCAGGCCAGCCCTTGGTAGAAGATCATTTCCGGCGGCTGATCATTGTAGAACATCGCACTTGTCGGCTCAGCCAGGCCTTCTGAAGCTATAGTGTAACTGTTGATGGCTTCTTGTTCCTGCTGCAGAGCTTCGTAAGCCATGCCGAGATGATAGTAAATATTATTCTCTTGAGCACCTTCCAGCTTGCCTTCACCCAGATTCAGCGGATAGACCAGACCTTGCTTGAAGTGGGCAATCGCCTCCCCGTAATTTCCAGCCTGCAGATGCTTTTTGCCAAGCTCCGTATGGGCGAGTCTGTATTGTCCGGTTACTTTGCCTTCCCCGCCTTCCCAAGGGTGGAAATTCCGTGAGCTTAAGGCTGCGAGAGCTTCATCATACCGTTCAAGATTGTTAAGCAGCGTAACATATTCAACGAAAAGATCATCCCGCCGCTCCACCTGGCCGCGCTTCGTTTCAAGAATGGTGAGGCGCTCCGCTGAGGTCCAGGCCAGCTTCTTGCGGAGCTGGTCCAGTTCAAACAATATCCGCACATCTTCCGGTGAGCAGGCGTATGCTTGCTCAAGCGAAGTCATGGCCGCCCGCGGATTACCCTGTTTATTGAAATAGGCCAGTCCGAGGTTACGGTGAACCGTTGCATAATCTTTGCGAAGCTCCCGTGAACGCTCCCAGCTTGCGATGGCCTCCCCGTAACGTTTCTTATCATAAAAGAAGTTGCCCAGATAATAGTGCGCCTTATCATCTTCCGGACTGGCCCCGACGGTACTCTCCAGCAGTGTCAGCTCGAACAAAGTGTTAGGGAAGCAATAGGCCGGATCAGCGGACTGGCCGGCACGGCGCTGCTCTTCCGCCTTCTGAAGCTGACCCGTACGTGCATACAGCTCTCCAAGAGCGTAATGCAGCACCGGATACACGGAGCTTCCGGCAGGAACAGCTCTTTCGCCAATCTCAATTGCTTCTAGCAGCAGGCCGCTGTCCATATAGTCTGAGATCAGATTGAGATAGTTGTGTGCGTCACTGCGCATAAGCAGATGCAGTTCGGCCAGAACCTTTTCTGCAGCAGCAGTATCTTCCAGAGCACGAAGTGCCAGCGCCAGCTCGTTATAGGCTCCGAAATCAGCGATATCCTGTTCAAGGGTCTCCATCGCGTAGCTCTTGGCTGCATCCAGCTGGCCAAGCTTACGCAGCATCGCAGTCTTCAGGTTACGCGCTTTGTAATTGCGTGAATTGCGGATCAGCGAACGTTCCGCCTGGCCAAGCGCTTCCGCGTACTCTCCCTTGTGGCTGGATATTTGCGCCAGAGAGAAGTACCCGGCATCCTGCCAGGCTGCCGACCATACCGCCTTGTGGAACGCTGTAAAGGCTTCGTCCAGACGGTGTTGGCCGCGAAGCGCTACTCCCAGCTGATAGTAAGCCTCGCTGTCATACGGGTTAGGGTTGCGCCAGGTCAACCGCTCGATCGCTTTGCGGAAATGCTGCTCACTGTCCTTGTAAAGTCCGCGGCGGAGCAGTAAGGTTCCATAAGCTACATTCAGCCGGATATCCCCGCTGTCCCGTTTCAAGCCTTCCAGATAGTAAGCTTCAGGTTCAAACGTAGCATGCCGGTATTGCTCCAGGTGCAGACCCGCCAGATACAGCTCCTCTGTCGAACGCAGTTCTTCAGGCGCTGCCAGTGGTTTGGCAGCTTCAGGAACACGCTCAATATCCGGACGTTTCGGCTGATAGGAGATCAGCACTCTGCCCTTCCTATTTCGCACAGACAGCTTCAAATTATGCTCCTGCTCCCCGCTGCTAAGCGATACAACGGTCTGGAAAACATCCACAGGGGACAACTTCACCGTTTCCTGCAGATACCGGCCGGCTGCTCCGCTCAGTTCCACGACTGCCTGCTCAAGTACAGAAGTCGCATACACTTTGATTACTGCCTGACCGGCATCCGCATCAACCTCCAGATTGACGGCTGCCTCAATGGAAGCATTCTTCACGACACCAATGTTCTTGTAAGGCATGAAATACTGGGTGAAGTTCTTCTCCTCGTAGGGCTGCAGCCAGGTGAAGTCAGGCTGGTTGTCTGTGTATACACCCGTCATGAGTTCAATGTACGGGCCGTCTTCATCCGTCAATTGACGGTCCCAGGCCTTACCGAACTCTCCGTTCCCCCAGGTCCATTGCTTCTTGCCGGGAGAGATATGATGATTCGCCACATGCAGCAGACCGGCTTCTACGCCGTGATCATAGCCGCCGACGAAGTTATAATCCGATTTATAAGCCATATACGAAGTCGGAACCGGAATGTTCTTATAGCGTGAGATATCGACGCCTTCCGAATAATCCTGTTTGTAATAGGTTCCGGTAGCGATAGGAAAGCGGGATACATCGCGCTTTCCATGGTCAAATACCGCTGTTACATCCGGGGGAAACACGGATTGAGTATGATCGTTAACTGCTACGGCCGGATTTGCCCACCACAGGAAGGTCTGCGGCTCAGGTGTCCGGTTGTACAATTGAGCATTGATTTCCAGATATGCCTTACCCGGATACAGCTTGAAGCCAGCGGTAACCTTCGTACCGTACATCCGGTCAATTTCACTCACCCACACTGTAGCGCTTCCATTATCTGTTGCTTCGTATTTGTATTCAACAGGACCGAATGTATTCGGGCGGTGATGCTGCGGCCAGTTGAATTCAATGCCCCCGGAGATCCAGGGTCCCGCCAGACCTACGAGTGCCGGCTTGATGACCCGGTTATAATAGACGAAATCGTAATTGTTCGTTTTGTCGAGCGCCCGGTAGATTCTGCCGCCGATTTCCGGCATGATCTCAATGCGGACATATTCATTCTCCAGAATAACCAGTTTGTAATTCTTATCATGCTTCACATCCGAGATGCTCTCGATGACCGGATGCGGATACACACGGCCGGAGCTTCCCTGATAGACCCGTTTCTCCAGAAACATAGGATTGGGGTCCGCCTCACCCGCTTCATAGGTTGGAATCAACACGCTGGTCTCCCATACCTGAACTTGGATTTGGCCAGATCCGGCTGGAGACGCCTCGAATGTATTCTCTACAGCTTCTTGCTTCATGCTTAAACTGCCTCCCTAGTCTTGATAGTTATACTTTAGCGTCTGCCGGGGAAGGTTCCAATTGACGAAATGCGGGAAGTGATGGATTATATTCTTATTCGAAAATATATGAGAATCCTAAAAGCATTAAACTTAAAGCGTGTTCGTCACTGCGGTGAACATTTGGACTTCCGGCCGCTGTTGTCACCAGATTTCTTGATTATTGCCGCTGTTCGCGGTTGAAATCCGGTGACAAAGGCGGACGCTACCGCTCCTACAGTTCCAAATTTCCCCTCCGTTCTTATTCGCTTTTCGTTGATTGCTTAGTTCTTCTATATATTTTCTTAACAGGGGGAGGGTACCAAAATGAGTCATGACCATATTCGCAAGCCTGAAGGGTTTGTTGAGGAGAAATTATATGTACTTCCGGAATACTGGATGAAGGAACTGGAGCAGGAGGAGCTGACGTCTTCCTTATTTATTACGGATATCGGCTACTTCCCCAATGCCCAGTATCATTACAGGGAACGCCCCGAAGGCAGTCCATCGCATATATTCATTTTTTGTGAAGCAGGAGAGGGTTGGGTTGAGCTGAATCATGGAGAACGAATGAACCTGCAGCAGGGAGATATGATGATTATCCCCCCTGAAACCGCACACCGTTATGGCGCAATGCAGGAGAACCCCTGGAGCATCTACTGGTTTCATTTCAAAGGCAGCCACGCGAATAGACTAGTGCAGCTGTTCGGTTTATCTAATGCTCCCCTCTCATTATCACCAAGCGGTAAAGCCCGTTTAATTGAATGGTTCGTCCCTGCCTTTGAAATGCTGGCCGAGCGGACTTATGCGCTAACTACACATGTACATGTTGCGCAGACCGTAAGGCAGCTGCTCTCCGGAATTGGCTTAAATGCCGGGAAATCTGCACAGGAGAAGAAACGTGAAACTTATCTGGAGCAGGCGACTCAATATATGAATGGACATATGAACGGCTCCATTTCACTTATCGAACTGGCTAATCATGTAGGGGTATCGAAGCAGCATCTGATCTATCTGTTTAATGCTGAAACCGGAATCGCTCCGATCGAATATTTCCTGCGGCTCAAAATTCAGCGGGCCGGCCATCTTCTGGATCTTACTGAACTGAGCATCAAAGAGGTCAGCTCAGCTGTGGGTATCCATGATCCTTATTATTTCTCCCGGCTCTTCAAGAAGATATCGGGGGTCTCCCCTTCAAGCTACCGGAAGATTCCGAAGGGCTGATATTTCCTTCACAACGATTAGTGTTTCTTTTAAAATCAGGTTCGACCCAAAGAAAGCTCATTAGGAGGGAACCATGAACAAATCAATTCAAAAATTCAGGATCGGCAGGAAAACCGGAATAACACTAAGTATTATCGCTTTCCTGATTATCGCAATTATCGTTGTGAACCAGCTCACACCCCGTCCTTTTGTAGCCATTTTCAGAGCATTAATTAGCACCCAGGAGAATGCTGTAAATGCGGGTCCGTATGCTGAACAAATCAAGGATGTTGAAGTTAGTGACTTAATCAGTATTCCTGTCGAGGGTTTACCCGATGCTCAAATAACCCTGTATACCTCTGGTGCTGAATCAGACACGCCTAAGCCCCTGATTTTATTCATACATGGTGGCGGCTGGACCGCAGGGAATGCGAAACAAGTAGGATCATTCTCGAAACTTCTAGCGTCAGAAGGATATGTTGTGGCTTCCCTGGATTATTCGCTCGCTCCTGAGTACAGATATCCGGCTCCCATACAGCAGGCTGCAGCAGCAATCCATTATCTGCAGACTCATGCTGAGGAATATAATGCAGATCCTGCAAAGCTCTTTATAGGCGGTAACTCAGCGGGTGCGCAAATATCAAGTCAGCTGGGAGCGATGATTACCAATCCCGCACTTGAACAGCAAGTCGGAGTAAATTTGGATATACCGGCTGCAAACGTGAAAGGCTTACTGTTATTGAATGGTGTATATGACTTTGATACTGTAGCACGGGATAAATTTCCCGGGTTTAGAAAATATGCCTGGAGTTACACTGGACAGAAAGATTACGAAAACTACTCCAGATTAGACGAGCTTTCAACTGTAAAAAATATCACCTCCGAGTATCCTCCCTCCTATATAACAGCTGGTGATGCCGATCCTCTGGAACCACAAACCTACGAAATGGATGCTATTCTCAGAGCCCATGGTGTTGACGTTACGAGCGTCTACTGGACAGGCAGCGGAAATAAATTGCCTCATGATTACATCTACCAGCTGGATAAGGAGCCTGCACAAACCGCCTATGAAGAGGTTGTCAAATTTCTAAACGATAAATCGCAGCAATAAAAGTTGAGAGCGGCAGCTAAATAAAACAACGGCAATCCTGGACGAGAAAATAAGGTCCCGGATTGCCGCTGTTTCTTCATATGCTCCTACTCAACATCCTTCCCGGTAAACAGCTCCACTCTCGCCTTTACCAGCTCGGTATATTCCTTCTCCATCTTCTCTGCTCCCGCTTTGTTCAGCTCGGCAATGAAATCATCGTAGATTTTATCGAAATCGGCTGTGCTGGCGAGGATGGCTTCCGGAATCCGTTTGTGGACGATATCCTGTGTTTTTTGATAGATTACCTGATAGTCTCCATCTGTCGGTACCGGCATGTTGTACAGCGCGCCCCACTCCTTGACCGGAAATTCATCCTCTGCAGGGAAGAGATCCTTCCAGGTTGTCGCGTTATACGCAGCCAGGCTCTCCTTCTCCGCATCCGAATATTCGGCCAGGATCTGTTCCGGGAAATTCGTAGTATAGTAATTATCTGTGGAATCCTTCACTCCATCACCGTAGCGGACACCCAGGATGGAGTATAAGCCAATCCCTGTATTCTTGGTGAAGTTCGCGGCATCGTTAACCTTCTGATCGAGAATCTCAGCAGGAATGACACGTTGTCCATTGTCCACATTGTATTGTTTGCCTTCGATGCCCCAGTTTCTCAGCACCTGGCCTTCTTCCGAGGATAGCCAGTCCAGGAATTTAATTGCGCGGACCGGATCCTTGCAGGCAGTGGTGATGCTGATGCCATAGCCGTCCACTCCTACAGACTGCATCGCATGATCCTTATACTCCTCACTCAGCGTCACCGGAAAGTGGGCATACGTATACTCATCTTTGCCAGCCGCTTTGAGGGCATTCTCCGCATCCTGATATTCCCATTCTACAGAAGTGAGACCCAGCACCCGGCCGCTGGCGATTTTAGCTTTATATTGATCATCCTTTTGGACAAAAGAGTCCTTATCAAGCAGCCCTTCATTATACATATGGTTCAGCCAGCGGAAGTACTCCTTCTCCTCCGGTTTCTTATAATGCAGCATCGTCTCGTACGTTTCCGGATTCACATAATATTCGCCGTCATTGGTTCCGCCTGTTGTGACATCCCCCTGATTGGTGACGGTAATCATAACCTTCCAGCCGTCCGCATTCACCGTCATCGGGATGGTCGGCTGCCCGTCCGTGGTCGGATGCTTGGCTGCATATTCCTTAAGCACCTTTTCATAATCCTGCACCGTTCTGACTTCCGGATAACCAAGCTCCTTCAATACGCGGTGCTGAATCTGAAAGCCGTTGGTCGCATCAAAATTCTGGTTATCCACACCGACATTGGTCGGGATCGAGTAAATGGCCTGGTTGTCGTTACTGTATTTCATCCGGTTCATGTTATCGCCCATGACTTTTTTGATATTTGGCGCGTATTTGTCGATCAGCTCGGTCAGATCAATAACGGATTCCGCATCGACCAGCTTGCCCAGCTCGCCTTTGGCATAGATGAGTTCAGGATAATCTCCGCTGGCCGCCATCATTGAAATTTTGTCCTGTCCTCCGCCGCTGCCGACATCAAATTCCGCGTTCAGGGTAACCCCTGTTTTGGCGGTAATCTCTTTGCCGATATCATCCTGCATCTTGTTCCAGTTCGGGCTGGCATCGGCACCAAAAAAGGTAAACGTGACCGGATCTGTATCATTTCCGCTGGTATTCCCGTTCGCAGCATCCCCGGTGTTATTGCCCGCATTACTGCTGCAGCCTGCCGAAATGAGCAGCGTGCCTGCCAGAAGCGCCGTGCCTAATTTTCTTGATACTATTGCTTTCATCTCTCTCAGCCCCTTTTTTCTGAATGCGTTTACAGTTTTTATTCTAGCGCCGATTATGGCATAAAACCTTGATATTCAGGTCATATACTAGCATTATATAGACAAACACATCTTTCTTAGGCGGGAATCCAATGAGCAATGTATATTTGAACTGGTTTACAACCGATGAGCAATTCCCTTTCTTTATTCAATACGGCGGCCATGAGGAAGATATGGATCTGCATATGCACGCGGATTTTTCGGAGCTTGTGATTGTGCTGAAGGGGCATGCTTCGCATATCGTCAATGATGAAGAAGCTTTTATTAAGAAAGGCAATGTATTTGTCATTAACGGCACCACCCCGCATGCCTATAAAGACCCGCATGATTTCAAAATCTGCAACATTATGTACAAGGCTGAGATGCTGAGGTTAGCCGGACCGGACTTGAGAACCCTGAACGGGTATCAGGCGCTGTTTGTGCTGGAACCCTTTTACCGCAATATCAATGCCTATAAAAGCAAGCTGAACCTCCCGATTGTCAGCCTGGAATATGTCTCCTCACTTGTTGCAGGCATGATTACGGAATATGAGCAGAAGCTTCACGGCTATCAGACCATGCTCGCCTCCCGGTTCATGGAGCTTGTCGTCTATCTGTCGAGACATTATGACCAGCAGGAGAAAGGCGTGGACAACAGCCTGATGCATCTCGCGAATGCGATCTCTTACATTGAGGATCACTATCATGAGCAGGTTACCCTTGAGGAAATCGCCGCCAGATCAGACATCTCTGTCCGGCATTTGAACCGGATCTTCCAGGCGTATTATCAGACCACACCGATCGCCTACATTCAGCGCCTCCGTCTCGAACAGGCCTGCTCCCTGCTCAAGCGGACCAAGCTTTCCGTTACGGAAATCTCCTACATGTGCGGATTTAATGACAGCAACTACCTCACCCGGCTATTCAAAAAAACCTACGGCAAGTCCCCGAAGGTTTACCGTAATCAGCAGTAATATTTGAGTTTTACAGAATTATTCATTATGTTTAAAATTATTATTAATATTAATGCCGATCCTCCAGGGGCTAAGAAAGGCGGTTTAGTAATGAAGATTCTCATAGTCGGCTATTTTAGCGAGACCTCAAAATCAAATATTGTAAGGTATTTCCCGCAAGACTGGAACGTTGTTATTGTCCCGCCCGGAAAAGAAATGCTGCATCATATTGAAGATTGCCAGGTACTCATCCCTGAACATATTAAAGTGGATCACAGCCTGCTTTCTATCGCAAAAAAATTAAAATTGGTACAGACGGGTGCAGGATTTGATAATGTAGATGTCCCTGCCTGTACACAGCTCGGCATTTGGGTGGCCAATGCTGCAGGAGTGAATGCACAGGCAGTGGCCGAGCACGTAATGGCACTGATATTGTCTTATTATAAAAACATACCATTTCTTGATACTTTCATGAAAAACAAGAGGGATGAAAATCAGTTGGACTATACAGGGAGTGAATTAAAGGGCAAAACGATTGGGATTATCGGTTTGGGTGCTATCGGAAAAAAGGTAGCTGCGTTTTGCAGGGTTTTTGATATGAATGTGCTGGCTTATGCGAGAAATGCTGCTCTTCAATCTGACGGTTTAGTGAAAATGACAGATTTCGATACTCTTGTAAGCACATCGGACATAGTCAGTGTACATGTACCCTTGAATCAGCAAACCAAACAACTAATCAACAAAGCGGTATTCAAGAAAATGAAGAATACCACTCTATTTATCAATACAGCCCGCGGCGGGATCGTCAACGAAAGAGACTTGATTGATGCATTAAAAAACGGGGATATTTCAGGCGCATGCCTGGATGTGTTTGAATCGGAACCGCTTCCCATGGACAGTGAGCTCCGGAATTTGGGTAATGTGATCCTTACTCCCCATACAGCAGGAATGCCTGATGGCCGAAAATTTCATAAAAAAAGATACGATTTCTTTATAAATAATATAAAACGTGTAGAAAATGGTGAAGAGCCTGAAAGCAAGCTCAATCAGTTAGTATAGTTTAAATCCTAGCGGGGACGGGTGATGCTGCCGCCAGGCCAGCAGTTGCAGCGGGCCATACAACAGATCTGCATGAACCGCTGCTCCATACTCTATACCCCCGAATTCTCCAGCGGCTCATAATCGAACCAGTCAAACGACGCCAGAGCGGCTTGCCCCGTAATGGAGGTCGCATACATGGCAACAAACACTCCTGTAAATCCGCCTGCAATTTCTGTACTGAGATAATGCGTCTCTCCCCAGCCCATTTCGATCACCGCTGACTCCCCAGACTGAACTGATGCTGCAATCTTATCAGGGTGCGCATGGATGCTCAGCACCACCGGTCCGGCAGGACACTCTTCTGTGTGTTCCACTAGCAGGGAGCCAACGGTCCGCCGGAAAATAACTAATCTGCGCCCGTTCACAGACCGTACGGCAAGATCATAATGATGCCTCTCGTTCTTGTACACGGTCAATCCTGCTTCTTCTCCTTCATGCTGCGGCTCATAATCCAGCTCTGCTGCTATAATGGCTGTGAAATGACTAAGCCGGCGGCCTACAAAAGCAGGCGCGGCAGCTTCATTCAGCGTGGCCTGATGACCGTGCAGCACCAGACTCCCCGGCCGTTCCTGGAGCGACCAGCTTCCTGCAACTGGATTGCGCAAAAAAGTCCAATCCAGCCCAAGCCGGGTGTCGTCGAAGTGGTCCCGTACAGGTTTCTCCGGCCACCGGACCTCCGGCAGCTCCGGCGAATTCATGACAGCTTCGATGTGGCTGCCATTCCCGATCACCGGCCAGCCCTCAGCCGTCCAGGTCACAGGTGCCAGAAAGGTTTCCCGGCCCAAATGATGTCCCATCGGATAGGACACCGGTCTGATCCCCAGGCACACCGCCCACCAGCTGCCGTCCTGCGCCTCGATCAGGTCGGCATGGCCCGTGGCATGTATGCTGCTCTGCATACTGCGGTTGGACAGAATAGGATTATGCGGACAGGTTTCATAAGGTCCGTAGGGCTGTTTGCTCCTGGCAACCGTCTCCATATGCCCGTATTCTGTTCCGCCTTCGGCGATCATCAAATAATACCAGCCGTTAATCCGGTAGACATGTGGAGCTTCGGGATAAGCACCGCCGGTGCCCTTCCAGATCAGCACGCTCTCTGTCAGCATGCTCCCGGTTTCGATATCAATCTCACACTGGTAGATTCCGTTCCCCTGCTCACCGTCCCGGGCGGACTGAAAGTATACGCGGCGGTCCTCATCAAATAGCAGGGAGGGATCGATGCCGCTCTGCGCAACAGGGTACGGCTGCGACCAGGGACCCTCCGGGTTCCGGGTTTTGACGAAGAAATTCCCCATTGCGCTTACATTGGTAGTCACCATATAGAACCAGCCGTCATGATAACGGATTGTTGGTGCGTATATTCCCCCGGAGCTTCCTGCATTCCCCAGAGGCAGCTGTTCTACTGTTGTAAGACAGTGTCCGATCTGACGCCAATGGACAAGATCCCTGCTGTGAAATATTGGGACTCCCGGATAATATTCAAATGTGCTGGTTACCAGATAATAATCGTCACCTGCCCGGCAGATGCTGGGATCGGGATGAAATCCGGGTATTACGGGGTTGGTATATTGCATTAGCCGCGCTCCTGTCCATTTTCTTGTACTGTAACGTTTCTCTTATTGTAGATGGAAACAGCTATACCGAACCTTAATATTCAAGTCACCCGATTAGGAGGATCTGGACATTGCCCGCAGTTACCTCAACCTTCATGCCCTTATGAATTACTTATCCGGCATCCCTTCATCTTCATTAGACTGTCCGGAAACGGCCCCCGCCCTGGACTCCCGGTATTGTCCCGGAGATACCCCCACGATTCGTTTGAACACCCGGATAAAAGAGGTTGGATTCGCGTAGCCCAGCGTATTGGAAATGTCCTGCACCGTTTCATCGGTTTCCCAGAGGCTTTTCTTGGCGTGTTCGATCCGCAGGCCAATCAGGAAATCACTGAAGTTCTGGCCGATGCTTTCTTTGAACAGCTGGCTCAGATATTTCGGGCTGATCTGGAACTTCTCACTAAGCAGCGTAAGCGACAGGTTAGGGTCCATGTACTGCTGTGCGACATAATCACGGATTTCCCGCATCAGGCCATTATGGCGCCGGCTCTGTGAGAGCTCCGTAATCCGGGCCGACAAGCCGCTGATGATTTCCAGGAAGTCTCCTTCCAGCTGTGCCAGCGTATCCGACTGCTCGACAGAGGTCAACAGGCCCGGCTTCACTTCCTGAACCCAAGGCTCCGTAATTTCGGGAAGCATCCGCTCCAGTTCATATTCCAGGTGGAAAATAAAATAATGCAGCAGACGCTCCACATCTTCCTTGCGGAGATGATACACCGCCATTTCGCCAAACAGCCGTTTCAGCTCAGACAGCCATTCAGCTTCGGACATGCGGATCTGGCGGACCATCGAGCGGATCATCTCCAGATAAGCGAACCATTCCCCGTCCTTATTCTCCTTCACCTCCACCGAATCAATCACCCGGTTGAGGCCAAGCGAGACTTTGCGGCTGACGGCAGCCGCCGCCTCATCGAAGGAAACGGCAATTGCCGGTTCGTTGTCCACCGCTGTGCCGATACCAATGGTCACCGTGAATTTCAGGTGACCTTCCACCCAGGAGCGGATCTGCTCGGCAATCTGCAGCATATGATGCTCCAGCGGTCCGCCGTGCTCCTCGATAAGGAGAAGCACCAGCTGGTTCTTCGTCATCCATTCGGCAACGACCCGCAGGCCGCTCTGCTGGGAGACTTCCACCGCAACGCTGCTGGTAATGAACTTGAACAGGGATTGATCGCCCGGGCTGTATTTCAGCGCGAAATCCACATAATGATCCATCTCCAGCAGGCCAACGATATATTGGCCCCCGGCAAGACCGAAATGCTGCCGCTCCTGCTCCCAGGTCTCCCGGTCATCCTCATATTCGCCCTTGAGCAGCGTCTGCAGAAACTGCTGCCTGCGGATGACCAGATGCTCCTCCTGCTGCTCCTGAAACGCCATATTATTCGTAATTAAACGCTCTATGGCCTGATCAATGAAGGCGAACTCATTCTCCTTCTCTTTGGAATCCGCAGGCATGACGGCCTGCGAGAACCGCTCGATCCGGTGCAGAATGGTCTCAATGGGTCTATAATTACGCCGGGTGACGTAGAATGTCGTTCCAATGGCAAAGGCGATAACCCCCAGACCCAGCATGATCCAGACTGTGCTTCCATGGAACAGGAAGCTCAGCAGCTGGCCGCCCTTGATCCCTACCCGGTACGTCCAGCCCGTATAATCCGATTCAATATCTACACTTAGCCTGCTCTTCGCAGAGAGCGAGGCATTCTCCCCGAAGAATGCCTGTCCCTTATTATCATAGATTTGCGCTTCGGTAATCGTACGGTCGATGGCCTGACCGATATACGAGTTCAGTGAAGCGGTCTTCACATTAATAATCAGATAGCCGAGACTGCCGGAATTGCGGGGAATCTTGAAGCCAAGGGAAGTCACGTTCACTTTGGAAAGCTCGTCCGTCCCTTCACTCTGCTTCAGCCGCGGTGAGGACCAGACTCCGGTATAGGCCTGATCCAGCGCTGTCCGCACATAATTCTGGTCCGGAAATTGGCCCAGAGGCCGTATCGTGCTCTGATCGAGCACCATGCCATCCCTTGCCCGGTACAAATAGACGGAATCAATCAGCCCGGAGCGGACCATCATTGCGCTTAGCAGGTTGGAGGCATCGAAGCTCAGAGCCCGGTCTGACGGTTCGTCCAGAAACTGCTGCAGTGTACCACCGGTTTCAATAGCTTCTTGCGCTTCGAAGGAAATCGCCTTGAGCGAGGTGTCCGTCATATTCACCACATATTTTGCCGTCAGACGGTTAGCCTGCAAGGCGTTGCTGACATTGAACTGATTCATGATGGAGAAGAAAATAAAAGTCAGAATGCTGATCGTGACGAATAGAATAGGCAGGTATGATAGGAGCATCCTCATAATATAGCTGTTATTGACTTTCATTTTCTCCGCCATCCTTTGTACATAGAAATATCGGCAAACCCCATGGGAAAATATGGGGCTTGCCGTTGCTTTTCTTGATTAATGGTTTAATTATGAGTTGATTACTTCTTCATTTCGGCATAGGCAGCCTTACGTTCATCCTGTACCTGCTGGCCGCCGATCTTCAGATATTCCTTCACATAAGAATCATAAGTCTCACTGAATTTATCCGGGCTCGATACAATACTTTTCACAACACCTTCAGTTGCCTTGGATTTCAAGGTATCGCCGTATTTGATCTCGGATTCAATCGGACGCTCAAAGCGCGGCAGTGTGTATCCATCCTTGAGGGCGTTAAGGATCGTCTGCTTCGACAGCTCTTTATAATCCGGCGTCTGAAGCGCTGCAGCTTCGATGTTCTTCTCATCTGATCCGAAATCTTTACCATTGGAGAGGATAGCGATGTCGGTGTTGTTGTAGAATGTCTTCTTGGCCTCATCCGATGTAATCGCTACCGGGAATCCGTTCTCAAGCGTATAATGCTCGCCTTCATTCCCGTTCTGGAGCGTAAAGAGCACATCGCTCTGAGACATCCAGTCCAGATACTTGATGGCTTCAGCTGCATGCTTGCTTGTCTTGGGAATCATGATATGCATACCGATCGGGTCGTAAATGGACTTCGGTGTTTGGCCTTCTTCATCCGTGAACGGGTCCATGGCTACATATTCAGCGCCGGGAACATTCTGCTTCAAGGTGTCGAACACCTTGCCCGGTGCCATCAGGTTGGGATGGGCCGCGAGTGCGGTGAATGCGCCGACATAACCATTGGCTACATCACCTTCAAATTGCTTGCCGTCTTTGTCCAGTGCGAAGTCCGAATTAATCAGGCCTTCAGCATTCATGGTGTTCAGGAATTGAACACCTTCCTTGTAGCCCGGCTTCGAAATTTCCGGAATGTAGCTGGCTGACGTATACATATACGTTTCTTCTTCCGTTAACTTCTTCACGAACGAGTTGACCAGAACCATTGGGCTTGTAATCGTCGTGCCGTCGATGGCGCTGAAATCGTATGGAATCAGCTTATTGCCGACCTGGCCCGGATCTTTCTCTTTAAACGCTTTCATGGTTTCATAGAATTCATCGGTTGTTGTTGGAACCGGCAAGCCCAGCTTATCCAGCCAGTCCTTACGGATATAAGAAGACTGGGCATACTGCAGCGGGCGTTTGGCAGGAATCGTATACTGTTTGCCGTCGAATACACCATAAGCCAGAACTTCATCACCCAGAAACTTTTTCAGGTTCGGACCATTCTCCTCGATCAGCGGGCCGACTTCTGTTAAACCGCCATCCTTAACATAGTTATATATGGTATTCATGTCATAAGTGAAGACAAGATCCGGAGCGTCGCCGGTGGCCATAAGTACATTCAGCTTATCGACTTCCTGATTACGCGGAACGGGTACAAATTCCATCTTGATATTGTTAGGATCGCCGAAGTTCTTCTGGATCCATTGTGTCCAGTAGTTATCGGTGACCGGGCCTGCACCGGCAGGTGCGTTACCGCGGTCGAACACCTCTACCTTCAGGGTAACAGGGTCCTTGCTCTGCGTTGCCGCCGCTTCTCCCCCGGAAGCCGGCGATGCATTAGACGCTGATGAGCCCTCATTTGAATTGCCGGAGCAGCCTGACAGCATACCTGCCAGCAGCAATGCCGCTGCAGGTGCCGCGAACCATTTCTTATGATTTGTTTTCATGTTTGTACTCCCCTTTATTGTGATATTGTGCTATATGTCTTTCAACTCCGCAAGTGCGAAGTGATCAACCTCTGCTTGTAATCGCTTCCATTTTTGAACCTTACATTAGTTCTAAAAAGTACAACAGCGGTGTATTTACGGGCCGGGCCTTGGCTTGGCCCGTCCCATAAATTCCTGTTCATGGCCGGCAGGCCAGTCCGCTTATTCCTTGACAGCTCCGACCATGGCGCCGGATACAAAGTACCGCTGCAGCCAAGGATACACAATCAGAATCGGGATGGTCGCAAACATGATGCTTGCAGCCTTGATGCCTTCGGCAATGACTTCGGTCTGCATGGCTCCTTCCTGCGCCGTGAGATCCGTTACCATACTGTTCATAACAACCTGATACAGCTTCAGCTGTATGGGGTACAAATTCGAATTCGTAATATAAAAGAGTGCATCCATGTAGGTGTTCCATCTGGAGACCGCATAGAACAAGCTAAGTGTAGCCAATACCGGCAGTGACAGCGGAAGAACAATCTTCGTCAAGGTGACGATATGGGAGCTGCCATCAAGATACGCTGACTCTTCCAGACTTGGCGGAATGGAAGTGAAGAAGGTCCTCAGGATAATCAGATTGAAGGCGCTGATCATGCCTGGAACGATGAGTGACGTTAAGCTGTCCAGCATGCCGAGCTCCTTCACCAGCAGGTACTCTGGGATCATCCCGCCGCTGAAGAACATCGTGAAGATGATCAGCATCGAGAAGAAGGACCGGCCCTTCAGATTGTCCTTGGTCAGCGGGTAAGCTGCGCATATGCTCATGATCATACTTAGAACTGTATAGATCAGTGTCAGCACGATGGTAAGCCCCATCGACTTCAGCATGCGGATATCCGCGAACACCAGCTTGTAGGATTCAATGTTGAAGCCCCGTGGAAAGATGGTCACTTTGTCGGAGATAATCGCTTCCTTCGAGCTCAGTGATACCGCGATAATATTCAGGAACGGCAGGATACTTATAATCACTGTGATTCCGATAAAAATCATGATAAGCACGTCGGAGAGACGCGGGTTTTGTCTGATTTTGTTATTCATTGCTTTGCCTCCTACCATAGCCCGGGTTCCCCCATCTTCTTCGCAATCGCATTAGACCCGATGACGAAGACGAGTCCGACCAATGCCTGGAACAAGCCCATCGCGGTGGCCAGCGAGAATTGCGCCGATTGAAGACCCACTTTATAGACAAAGGTACTGATTACCTCCGCGTAATCCATGACCAGCGCATTCCCCATTACGAACGGCCGTTCAAAGCCGATGGTCATAATTTTGCCGAGGGCCAGAATCAGCATGACCACAATGGTTGAGCGGATTCCCGGCAGGGTGATGTTCCACATCTTCCGCCATCTGCCGGCTCCGTCTACTTCAGCAGCCTCATACAGCTCCTTGTTGATGCCTGTAAGTGCAGCCAGATAAATAATTGTGCCCCAGCCTGCGCTCTGCCAGACTCCAGTTCCCAAGTACACGAGCAGCCAGTGATTCTTCTCTGTCAGGAACGGCACGGTATCGAAGCCTAGCGCTACGATCATATTGTTGACGAGGCCGCCTTTGTTGGAGAAGATTTGGTATACGAGACCGCCGATGATGATCCAGGAAATAAAATGCGGCAGATACAGAATGGTCTGCGATATCTTTTTGAACCAGACGATTCTGAGCTCATTCAGCATCAGTGCCAGAATAATCGGTGCCGGAAAGGAAACAATCAGATCCAGCAGGTTCAGCAGCAGCGTATTGCGGACGACCGTGTAGAACTGGCTCATAGCGAATAGTTCCTTGAAGTTTTCGAACCCGATCCATTCGCTTCCGCTTACCCCTTTGAAAATGCTATAGTCCTGAAAGGCAATCCCCGCACCGTACATCGGTACGTACTTGAAAATAATGAAATAGGCGATTGGAAGCAGCAGCAGCAAATATAATTGATAGTCCTTCCAGATCCCCTTCGCGATCCGCTTCGGTTTAATGGTCTTCGGCGGTAACCCCTTCGTTTTTGACTCTGCAATACTCTGGTTCATAACATCCCTTCCCTTACGGTTGCTTGACGTATATGTCTGCTTAATGTCCCTGGCCTGTGCTGCCGGCCGGGTCGAATAACCACACTATACCCGGGGGTGCAGACCCGCACAATAGACTCATTTCAGGCGGCTTATCCGATTTCCGAACCCTTATACAGCGCGGTATGGCGGGCTTTCCCTCATCCTTGAAGGCAAAAAAAAGAACGCTTCCCGGTGCAGGACAGCGTTCTTTGCTGAGTGTATTTTTGCTGAAATTATGGCATTAATCCGCTTAAAGCGGAATGCGGTTCATCCGGCGGAATGGTGTCAATCCGCCAGAATGACCTGATCAAACCCAGGCTTTATCAAAAAACTGATAGATCTTATCATTGATCTCCGGCAAGCCCTCATGTCCGAAGGCCAATTGAACCGTATCCAGAAAGATATGGCGGACCAGCAAATTCTCCGGCGCATCATCGAGCCCGCGGATGAAATGCCCAGACTGGTGAAGGCAAGCTTATCCGACCAGTCGCCGGCATTGCCGGAGTATCCATGGAACTGCAGGATCGCAGGATGCGGGCCGCCCGCTTCCTTAGGCCGGAGATACTTAGCATGAATTCTTGCACCGCGCACTCCGGTGAAATAGATAGAGATGATAGCAGTCTGCAACAGGGGAATGAAACTCTGCGGGGAACAGTTCCACATTCGGCTCTCCCCCTCTCAGCTCCTCAAGCGCTTCTTCCAAGTAGCGGTCGAAATCCTCCGGCTTCGGGGTGCTGCCCGTATAATCTTTAAGTTTGTCTAATGGCATATCCAGTATGGGCATGCTTATCGCCTACGTAGTCGTATATCTATAGCTGGCGTTGCAAGAGTCTATCTCAAATACATAATGAGCGTCTGCAGATCATTCTCGCGGATGCCCTGGACCACCAGCTCGGCAATTCTAAGCCCGCCGCGCTCCTGGAAATGGGTATTGTCCCGTACCCCGCTGGAATAATTGCTCCACTCTCCCCGCTCACCCCAGAGGAAGATAGACTTCGTCCCGTCAGGCCCTTCCGCCTCGAACAACAGCTTACTCTTCGCAGCCAAATCGATGAGCACTATGCCTTCCTCTTCAGCCAATTGCTTCACCGCATCCAGATAAGCTCCATGGGTATCCGTCAGCTTCCCGGAAGCATCAAAGTAACGGCGGTGCACAGAGGTAATAAGCACCGGAGTCGCTTGTCTGGAGCGTGCAGCTTCAACGTACTTGCGCAGATACTCCACATACGTCGTAGACGGGTCGGTATGGCGCTCCTCATCATTCTTCTGGTCGTTATGTCCGAACTGGATGAACAGATAGTCGCCCTCTTTAATATCCTTCATAATTGCGTCAAGCCGTCCCTCGGAGATGAAGCTCTTGGTGCTGCGGCCGCCCTCTGCATGATTGGCTACAGCAACATCATGCTTGAAGAACCGCTGCAGCTGCTGCCCCCAGCCGGAGAACGGAAAGCCGCCCTCGCTTGCGTCTGTAACGGTGGAATCTCCGGCCAGGAACAGGGTGACCTGTTCTTTGGAAGGAACTATCTCCAGCACGTTCACTCTTGGAGCCAATCCCCCGAAGCTAAGCTTCAGCTGGCCGCCCCGCACATTCACGGCAAACATTTCGCGGGCATATTGCCCCGCCACCGTATGAATATCCGGCAGGACAGAACGCTCCCCGTTGCTCTTCAGTGTAGTATGGGTTGGCGCATACGCATCGCCTGCCGTTAGGGTGACAATGTAATTTCCGTCTGCCACATCAGCAAGGAAGGTGCTGCCAAACGGAATACAGAAGTCACCGGTCAGTGCTTCCTCATCTCTTTTGAGTGCAGAAACATGACTACTCTCAGTGAAACCGTATCCACGTTCCGGAGCATAAAGATCCTCCGCCGTTACCTTCGTGTATCCATTACTCACTTCCGTGCTGTCAGGTCCAAAATCATAATAATACGCCATTATTCTATTCAATCCTCCACGGGTCCAGGTTACTTACATTTTATTGTTCTGCGGCAAGCCGGTCTATACCTGCCTGGTATTATGAAACTGATAGTCTTCATCCATCCGTGACATAACGGACACATTCCTCAAGGCCAGACCTTCAATATTGTAAGCCTTCAGCCCATATCTCCCAATTGCCGATACATTCTCCAGTACGATATTCTGCAGCGGACTCTCCGGCAGCCCGGCCATGAACACCGCATTACCGGCATACGTATCGAGGACGATGTTCCGGAAGCTAATGTTCCGGATGATGGACGTCCCTTCATTGACCACTTCCCTGAGGTCCGCATCATATTCGATATGGCTGTAGAACTGGTCGATGTTGATCGCCCCTCTGAACCACTCGCAATCCTCATGCTCCAGACTGTAGTTCTTCAGCGTACAATTCTCATACGAGATATTCTCGATGACAGCGCCCCGGCCTCTTGGCGCTTTGACCGTCCCGATGCTGTATACGTCTTCGAACGAGCAGTCGATGACCTGCACATTGCTTACCCCGCCGGCCATTTCACTGCCAATCGCCACACCGAAGCCGCTTTTGAACAAGCAGTTGGTAATCCTAATGTCCCGGGAGGGTATGCCCACCCTTCTGCCTTCTTCATCCCGGCCGGACTTAATGGCGATACAATCATCCTGGCTGGCAATCATGGAATTGAAAATATAGATGTCACTTGAGGAATCAGGATTCAGCCCGTCTCCGTTGAAAATATTCTCGTATCTCCGGCCGTACCCGTCATTCTTCGTATAGATGCTGATCCCATTCGCGCTGACATGATTACAGTAGATGAGATGAACGCACCAGGCAGGCGACTGCCGGACGGTAATATCCTTCAGATATACATAATCCGTGTTCCGCAGACATACCGCTCTGCCGCGGTATCCCTTCTTCTCAGCCATTTCTCCCTTGAAAAGCGCTGCGCCGTTCGCATCAATCGTCCCTTCGCCGGCAATCGTAATCTGCTCATGCCGCTCCCCGCCGCTGTCTTTAGTGTTAACCAGACTCGCATAGCAGAGCTGCTCCCGGCCTTCCCATCTGTAGGTCATGACCGGGTAATCCGCAGGATTGCCACTGCCCAGCAATACGCCGCCTTTGGCTACATACAGGGTCATATGGCTTTTGAGATAAATAGCGCCGGTACCAAAAACGCCCTCGGGAACATATACCGTACCGCCAGGAGTACACGCATCAATAGCCGCCTGGAACGCTGCTGTGTTATTAGTGCCGCTGTCCGCTACTGCCCCGAAGGAAGTAATATCAAATCTCTCACTTCCCGGTTTGGTTGAAGCGGTTAGGGCTGGGCCCGGCCGGGACACAGCTCCGCTTCTGGAGACAGCGCATACCTGCACCTCATACACCTGCGAGGGTTCAAGTCCTGTTAAGGTATAGTCCGTAGCGGTGCAGATCCCCTGAATCTTCCCATCCACATACACTTGGTAACAGGCGACATCATCTGCAGGCTGTGGCTTGTCCCATACAAGGGCAATTGTTGTATCTGTCTGTGATGCGGGAGGTGATACAAGATTACGCGGTGCAAACCCGTTAACGTCTGTTGTTGTCATCTGATGGATCCCCTTCTTCATTCATCTGCTCAAGCAGCTTGGCAGTTTCCATATAATTAAGACTCCACTGGGAAATACCGTTGGTATTCACGAACGGAACCTCCCGGATCTCGCGGATATATTCTGTCTTTGGAACATTCGTGTATATCAGATTGCCCTCATCATCCGTCTGTCCGGGTGTATTCGAGCTGATGTCCGCTTCACTTCTCAGCATATTAAGTGCCTGCTGCATCCGTGCCGGATTCTGGTGGCGGTAACCGGTGTACGCCGGCATCCGGATCGCAAACCGCAGGCCATCCCAAGCCTGATCATTGCTATCATTAAATAAGCCGCCCGACTTCAGGTTTCTTTCTTCAGGTGTCATGGCGAAATAATCACCAAACTGTGCCAGCATATCCTTGAACTCTTCATCGTGAATCCACTCGGCCAGCTCGAACCAGATTTCCGGTCCCCCGAAGCAGATCACCATATGATACTGGTAGTTCCCTTCACTCAGGTAATGCAGCTCACCGGTTTCCGGATTGTAGTGAAAGTGGGAGCCGGAGGACAGCCGGTTCGGTGCCTGCTTCAGGCTCGCTATACCGGTCAGAATCTTGTCACGGTACTTGGTATCCTGATATCTCTCCCACTGCACCATCCAATTGGACACATAAGAAGACCAGTCAGGACCGGTGCGGACGGATGTGTAACCTTCTGCTGTAACAACCTGATCCCTCGGTTTGGCATAGTCGGCATCCTTCACAGAGTCCATAATATCCCCGGTCCGCTCATCGCCCGTCAGATAATAGAAGAAACGGTGATGCCCGGCCATGGAAATACGCGGCTCCTTCCATCTGCAGCCCCAATGGCGCACATTGTGGCGGCTGCCCAGCATCGCATAAGCGCCAAGATGATACATATCTACCTCACTCGTATGCCGCGTCATCGCCCGGGCGAACCGGAAGATGTCATAATCTCCGGTACGCAGGAACAGCAGCCAGTTCACATAAGTATTGCACAGCTCCGTATTCTGCCAGGCGAACCCGCCGACATCATAACGCCAGGTGTGCCGCACATGATCGTAGGTATGCATCACATCGCCGTAATCCCAGAAGCCGTACCACTTGCGCTGCTCCACCTCTTGAATGTAGAAATCCATGAACCCCAGCAGTGCCCGCTCATGCTCAGGCGCAGTGTATTGCTCCAGCTTCGGCGGAAGCCAGTAGGTACCGAATACCTTAGTCTCTTCATAGACCTGCGGATCAGCAATAAGCAGCGAATCGGTCTGTACATCTCCGGCAAAATCAAGAATCGCCTGCTTGCCCGGCATCTGCCCGAACAGCTTGAGCGTAATTTCATTCGTATTGGCGATCCCTTCCGGATGATTATCGATATCCCCATAGGAGAACGTATGCGAAGCCGTATCATATGCCCGGAAATCGAACGCTTCCGCGTATCGGCTCCACAGCCAGACCGTCAGGGCAGGCTGCTCCCCGGCGGCATCCGTAACCTCAAGCGCCATCGGGGATTTCTGCCAGAAATCCTTAACCGCCGCGCCCAGAATAACACTCTCACTACCGAAAAAGGCAGCACCCAGCGAGCGGTTCCCCTGGGCGGCGGGAATGTAGGCGCACTGCCGGTTCGTGCTTTTGAGAATACTGTAGTGATCACAGGAATCCTGCTGCAGGCGGAAATTCCCCCAAGCCGCATTATCCCGCACATTCTCCAGCAGACCCGCTTCTTCAACCAGATGGACCGGGACAAATTGCCCGCAGATCTGCTGCTGTTCGTAGACCGGATGGGCGGCGCCGCTATACGTATACATCGGCTGTACCGCTTCATAGAACATGCCCGTATCGCCGGTAAAACCGACATGACGGTTCCACAGCTCTCCGGTAGCCTCCATATTGAACTGTACCGCAAGCCCCTTCAGATAATCGGTATTCTCATCCGCATCGAAGGCGAAGCTGTGCACCATGCGGACCTCATCACTGCCGGCATAGAAGTAGAGCCGGATGACAAAAGGGAACCGCGAAACCTCACGGTTCATATATTCATGAATGCCTTCCAGCTTGACGACTGCCCGGAGCGGCCCTGCTTCTTCCAGGGTAATCTTCTCTGTAACTCCGTTCAGCTTATGGATGGAGATCGTTTCGATTCCTTCCTGCTCATCCCTGTTCTCGATCAGAGCCGTCAGCTGCGCGGATACCGGCTTGTGATCCGTCTGCTTGCGCCGCAGTGAGGAGATCAACAGGCTTCCCTTCTCAATCCGGCAGGAGAGCAGACCGCTTTCAACCGTTACTGAACCATCCGGAGATTGGGAGGCTGAGATAGTAGCGGCGGCCGTTGGTTCAGCGCTCTCACCTTTGCTTACACAGTATGCCTGACGCGTATCCAGCACCCCGCTGTGCAGCAGCCATTTCACGGACCCGTCCGGCCAGTAGGCATTAATCCGGGTCTGGACGGGAACGCCCGTCCCTGCTTCATCCTGAAGCGAAACGGCTTCTCCCGGCAGCAGAGCCCCTTGGCTCCAGGGTGTACCGAAGCTTACTGGCGCCTGTTCCGCTTGTCTTGCTGTCAACCAATGTAACTGCAGCTTGGACATGCTGATCTTCTCCTCCATTTCTATTTGTTAAAAAATCAGAATAAACTTCAAAATATCAACTAAAAGCTCAGTCGTCACTCCGGTGAAGTTTTGGACTTCCGGCCGCTGTTGTTCCCAGATTTCCTGATTTAAACCGCTGTTCGCGGTAGAAATCCGGTAACAAAGGCGGACGCTAACGCTCCTTCCAGTTCCAAAATTCCCCTCCGATCCTTTTTGCTTTGCGTAATGATTTAGTACATCTTACTGAAGCCTATCAGCAGTGATGCGCCAGCGCCTCACTGAACAGCATCATTACAACCCCGGTTGAGTATTGTCTCGGGGCGTAAGGTACCCGCAAGTATCCTGCGGCATCCTGGCAGTCTGTACCGCCGGAGGCATGCAGCACCGTGCCGTCATCGGCAAGATGATTGTTCAGGATTTCCACGGCAATCTGCGCTCCCCATTCACGGTACTTGTCATCCAGAATGCCAAGGCGGTGGCCCTTAAGCGCTGCATAAGCGAACAAAGCCGAGCCGCTGGTCTCAGGGTAAGATTCCTCCACATCCAGCAGTGTCCGCAGCAGACCGTCCTTCATTCTGAGAGCGTAAGCGCTCTCCATCTGCTGCCTGAACACTTGTTCATACTTCTCCGTAGGGTAAGGCTGCCCGTTCATAAGGCCCAGCAGCTCAATTACACTGACCGCCGCCCAGCCGTTGCCGCGTCCCCAATGCTCCCCAAGCCGCTTTTCCGCAAGGCAATGATAACCATGGCTGTACAGCCCGCTGCCCGGATCAAACTGGCAGCCGATATGAATATCGAATTGATTCAGCGCTTCTTCGGTGCAGGCCTGATTCTGGTCTTCGAGACCAAAGCGCAGCATGTAAATGCCCGCCATGAACAGAGTATCAATCCATAGCTGGTTCTTATAATCCTCAAGGCCCCCGGCTCCCGGTCCCCAGACGTGGGCGAACCCTCCATTCGTTGTGCGCAGCGCGCCGTGAACGCACCAGTCCGCCACTTCCCTGCATAGCTTGCCAAGCAACGGATCACCCGTTTCCCTGTAGACGCTGAGCAGCGCATTTGCAGGCGCGACCCAGTTGACCGAACCATGCCTCAACAAATGTACATTGTCCGCAGTCCATTGCTTCAGGAATGCCCCGTACCGCTCCTGCCCTGTCTCCTCATAGGCCTTGATCACTCCGTACAATGCGACCCCCTGAACCCATTCCCAATGGTCCAGGTTGTCATGTTCATCTGTGCCGTGCAGCTTGTTCCAGAGCTTATCCATCCCTTGTTCAAGCCTCTCTTGCTGCAAGATAACGTTGGTCTTCATATCTTCCTCCCGTGACTGGCTGTATGGCTTGCTTCGCGTAAACAGACTAACACAATATAAATGGTATTACTCCGCAAATAAGCGCAATAATACGAATATTCCATTTATTTTGCTATAATCAAGGTATTAGTCAGGTGAAAACGAAAGGAGCTCCCTATGTCTGTCCAGTCCCTTCCCGGCATGCTGCGCTTCGGCTCAGATGATGACCCTTTCAAGGTCGAATTTGACCGGCGCATCGGCTATTATTCCATGAGCAATAATCACTACCATGTTCAGCATGAGCTCTTCTATCTGTTCAGCGGAGAACGGAAATATTTTGTTAAGGACAGCATCTACCATATCCAGGCGGGGGATCTTGTAATCGTGAATTCCAACGCCCTGCACAAAACCTCCGAGCTCGACAAGCCTAATTATGAACGGATTGTTGTCTATTACGATCCGTCCTTCTTTGACGGGTTCACAGCGGAGGAGAAGCAGCTGCTCCAGACCCCTTTTATCCATAACCATCCGCTGATCCGCTTCAATCTTCAGGAACGCCTGCATGTGGAGGGCCTGATGTTCTCGCTTATGAACGAAATCATCGAACAGCCGCCGGGTTATACGCTGCATATCCGGAATATGGCCGTTGAGCTGCTGCTGTATACCGCCCGCTCCATTCTGAGACGAGGCTCGCAGGCGGCTGATGAACCCTCACCGGTCCAGGATAAGATTACGGATATCGTACGCCATATCAATCAGCGTTATGGTGAAACCCTGCAGCTTGAGGCCATAGCCCGCAGGTTCTATATCAGCAAAAGCCATCTCAGCCGCGTGTTCAAGCATATTACCGGCTTCGGGTTCGCCGAATACGTGAACATCACCCGGGTCCGGGAGGCCGAACGCCTGCTGCGGGACACGGACCTTAGCGTCACGGCGGTGTCGGAAGCCTGCGGCTTCGAGAGCCTCACACATTTCGGCAAAGTATTCAAAACAATCTCCGGCCTCCCGCCCCGGGATTACCGGAAATTGCAGCGGTGAAGAGGCGGGATTAAGAAGTTATAAGACTATCCTGCCCTCAGTTAAGATCCCGTTAAGAACGTAATAAACTAACGTATAGAGAAGAAAAACCATGCCGGCACCAAGATTAAGCAGGATTATATTCACATTCTGGCGGGATATGTGCCATAGCAGACTTTTAACGGCGGTTGCGTTTTTTACAAGGAATAGAACTGCGTGTATGATTCCCTTTAACAACTATGCTGAGTTCCTGTAAGCAGCTGGAGGGAGTCTTGAAGAGTGGCAGAGATACAGACCGCGAAAACCTATTATTTGGGCGTTCATCCCCGCAGGCTGGATCCGGTAAGTCTGGAGTTTTCGAGCTTTGGGGTGCTGTGGTACGAAGAGGGCAAGCAACGGTATGTTGTGGGTTACGGATTTGGGACAGACCAGATCGAAACGCTGTATCACTTTTGCAGATCCTCAGCCTACTTCACCTGTTCGAATGAACAGATACTGGACGATATTTACACAAGCATCCGGAACAAACAGCAGGAACAGGACTGGCGGACACGCAGGAGATTAGCTTTTTGGACAGCCTTCAGAGAACCGTGGAAAAGCATGCATAGCGGCTGGTATGTTTTCCGGTCCCGCAACAGCTTCCCCTTACACCTGTCTGTTGTCCGTAAAACTAAATTTAGCATCTGGCTGGAGCATTCAGCCGTTTGCGAGAGCGAAGCCCAGCTTACGGGGTATCTGGACCGGGCGAAACAAACCCATCATCTAATATCAATAGTTCCTATGGAAATTCAGGAGGGCATCCTCTATGAATAGTCACAAGCTGTCGCATATTGAACTCTTCGCTTTTGATACTACCCCTTCGTTCACTGACAGACCGGTCCGCGCCGGCTCGTTATATCTGCTATTGAGACTCACCTGGGGGGAACAAATCTGCTACGGGGAATGTCTAATTCCGCTAGATGGGCAATCATTTGATCTAACGAAATGGGGTGCTCCGCTGCGGTGTATTCACCATTCTACAGTTGAGGAAATAGAGGTGACTCTGCGCCGCAAGGAACAGGAGTGGACAACAGGCCAGCTCGGATTGCTGCAATCCGCCTTATCCGGCATTCTTCAGGCCAGAGTCCCTGTTACCGCCGGATACACAAGACATGAGCAACAGGTAAACTCTCCCGCCCTCTTCATCCCATATCCGGGGAACCGGCGCTTCCGTGAGTTGACGTTATCCCGGTTAATCGACGAATCAGTCGCTTATTATTCCATTCTCCGGTAAGCGAACAAGCGGCAGCCCCGGTGGCGAAAATAACGTCCTGGACTGCCACTTGTTCGATTATTGCTTCAGCCGCCGCCACAGCCGGTAACCCTTGCGGACGGTCTCCAGAATGGGCCGGGGAACCGGAAACATCCAGCGGGAGGCCACCGGCTGGTACAGATGGTAATAGGCTTTCTTGTAATCCTCCCACATGCTGCAGTCCTCTTCCTTCAGGAAATCAGAGATATCTACAATCAGGCCACGGCCGTCCTGAATCATTACATTCTTGGCGTGGACATCATGCGGATGAAGCCCCCGGGAACGGGCATAGTCAAGTGCATTGTCAATATCCTCTACAGCCTGCCCGGTGATGAGAATCCCCCGTTTCATCGAGTCATAGAAGGTAACTCCTTGCAGCCGTTTCAGGATCAGAAAGTCAGGTCCGCTGTAATAGCATTCGGAGAACGCCGGATGACGGCCGAGACGGCGGTATACCTCTGCTTCTTCCGCAAGCCCCGGCCTCCCCGGGGCATATACCTTCACTGCATAATCGGGAGCTTCCGGATGATAGAAAACGGCAGCGTAATTCCCGGTTCCGAGCACCTTCCAGGGCTTTGGCACGCTGCGGACCTTCACCGGTTCCAGCGGATCAATACTCTCTATCGTTGCTTTTGCCAATAACTCACCCTTGATCCGTTCTATCAGCTTCTCCATTCTACTCACCCCGCAGCCCAGTTCATACTAACTCTATCGTTCTAGTGTACGTCAAAACACCAAAGCTGCCTATTGAGCATTCAGCAAACCGCCCTCTACAAGCTCATTCGGTTCACACACCCAGGGCAAAGTAACCCTCACGCTGGTTCCTGCCTGAAGCTCTGAATCCACCCTGATCCGCCCGCCGTACATTTCAATTAATTGTTTACAGATAGACAATCCGATGCCTGTCCCTTTTTGTTTGGTGGTAAAGAACGGGTCGAAGATCCGCTTCAATTTATCCGGCGATATCCCTTCGCCATTGTCTTGGAAGATCAGCATAATTTCGTTTGTCTCAGCGGCGGTGGTAACTGTAAGATCTATCCGGCCTTTGCAGGCTGTAAAGGAATCAATGCTATTCTTCAAAATATTCAGGAAGACCTGCTCCAGCTGTGAGGCGCTGCCAAATGTTAATATCGTATCATCGGAATAATCCACGGCCAGAATAATATCGTCACTAAGTATGAGCTGATTCACAATGTTGTTCACTCTATGTATAACCTCGATCACATTAAAAACTGCACCGCTGTTCTTCGCACTATCCCCTTTCCGCGACAGCATCAGGAAGTCCGTGACTAAGCCGTTCAGCGTATCGATTTCTTTAATTGTAATATCCATATAGGCACGCAGTTCATTAGCTTTGATCTCAGGCTCTTTCAGCCTATTATTCACAAGCTGGGCGAAGCCTTTGATCGAGGCCAGCGGATTACGGATCTCATGTGCCATGCCTGCGGCCATCTGTCCCATCACCGCGATTTTTTGTTCATGCAGATTGTCGATCTGCTGGTTTTTATTAGACAAATACCCCTGGGCAAAGCCGGTAAACCGGGTCCAGTTGGATTCCATCAGCCGGTTATAGAAAAACAGGCGGTTCGCCGGATCATCCACGAGCTCTTCAATGATTCCGAACATCCTATTCTGGGCGGTTAAGTTCAGGTCCTTGCTCATTTCAAGCAGGATATCAAAATGGTCACCAAATATCTCTGCAGTATAGACCCCTTGCGCAAACCCCTCTTGCTCCTGTGTGTGCAGGTACTGCTCATAATCAGAAGAACCCAGGAACAATGCTTCTATTATAGACATTAAGGTCATAGTGAAGGTAGCATCTAATAATTCCTTATGCGTCTCTATGAACCAGGCGAATTGGGGGTTTTTCATGATTACAGAGTGATAATGACTGTTCAGAATGCTAGAAACTGCCGGGGCTAATGACGACCGCAACTGATTTTCACTGTATCCCATTTCCATCCTCCCTCTTTGCTTGATGTATTCAATATATGTTTATATTTTCCTGCTTAAAAAATAGAGTAAATCCATATTTATTTTAATTTTAAAATATACATTATATATAACAGAACACCCCAAGCCTTCCGCTTATGCGGAGTGGTTTGGGGTGCCAGTAAATCACTTATTCTTATGATCTCTTATTTATCCAGCCATGTACGCATCATTGATAGCAGCTGCGCACTGTTGACCGGTTTGGTAATGTAATCCGAGCAGCCTGCTTCGAGGCACAGCTCCCGGTCTCCCTTCATCGCTTTCGCCGTCAGCGCAAGAATGGGGAGGTCCTTGAATTCCGGCTTGAGCCGGATGGCACGGGTCGTTTCGTAGCCGTCCATCCCCGGCATCATGATATCCATCAGGACAATTTCGATGTCCGGTGTCTGTTCCAGAAGAGTGATGGCATCCTGGCCGTTCTCCGCAGGGATGACTTTCATCTGATGACGTTCCAGAATGGAAGTGAGTGCGAAGATGTTCCGGATATCATCATCCACTACAAGCACTTTTTTAGACTCAATCATTTCATCCGACTGATGCAGCTTAACCAGCTTGTCTCTTGAATCGGACGGCAGGTTCTCCACCCTGCGGTGCAGGAAGAGGGTTGTTTCATCAATCAGCTGGAGATTCGATTTCACCTCTTTGAGCACCGCCATTTTGACCAGCTCATCCCACTCGCCTTCTTCAGCCGGTGTCAGCTTCTTGCTCATGTGAACCAGGACAGGAACCCTTTTGTTCTTGGCGTTCTTGTACATATCCCGGATAAACCGGATGAGATTCATATCCGGCAGGCCGCTGTCCAGTACGATACAATCGAATTCTTTGGTGTTGATCTGGTTCAAAGCTTTGCGTCCCGTGTCCACTGCAGTGATGCTGAGATCAGTGTTGCTTAGCAGCTCGGCGACTTGTTTGCGCTCCTGCTCATCCTGGACGGCCACCAGCAGATTTCTGGATTTCTTGTCCGTGAATTGATTCAGACGGTCGAGCGCATTCTCCAGCTCCTCATTGGTCACCGGTTTCCGGAAATAATCATGTGCTCCCCTCTGTAACAGAAGCACCTCGTCCTCGTCAACTGTCATCACACAAACCGGAATATGCCGAATCCCGATATCGTTCTTCAGCTGCTCCAGCACCAGCCAGCCGTCAGTGTCCCCGCCTAGATGCAGATCAAGCGTGATAGCTATCGGCTGGTACTTATGAACGAGCTCCAGCACATCCCAGCCGCTGGAGGTAATCACCGCTTTGATTCCTTTTTTATGGAGCAGACCGAGAATAATTTCATTGAACTTCTGGTCATCCTCAATAATCAGGAATACACGGTCTCCCGGCACGATCTGATCCCGGTCGTCAATGAACATGTCATCAGCCGGCTTGGCCAGATTACTTCTGCGTTTGGAAGGGGTGATATCAATCACTTCCGGAACATGTGCCTTGGGGATCTCCGGTTCCGTGAACTCCGCTTCCGTAGGCAGGTACAGATTAAATACGCTCCCCTTGCCCGCTTCACTGTACAAGGTGATTTCTCCGCCTAACATCTCGGCGATCTCGCGGGATATGGCAAGACCCAGACCTGTCCCGCCATATTCCCGGTTCGTACTCCCGTCCGCCTGCTGGAAGGCTTCGAAGATAATCTGCTGTTTCTCATGCGGAATGCCGATTCCCGTATCGCTCACGGAGAAGCAGATCACCGTTTTGGCCCGCGTCAGCGATTCATTATCCGGATGCCAGCCCTCGCCCGCCTTCCGGATCTGCAGCATGATCTGCCCTTGCTCCGTGAACTTAAAGGCGTTGGAGAGCAGGTTCTTCAGAATTTGCTGCAGCCGTTTGAAATCTGTTGCTATTCTGGCCGGCACACCGGAATCAATGATGATCCGGTAGTCGAGCTTCTTGGCATCCACCATATGGCGGAAGGTACGGTCAAGCCCGTCTGTCAGCTCTGTCAAAGATACCTCGCTGTAATCCGGCGTAATCGTGCCCGATTCGATTTTGGACAGATCCAGAATATCGTTGATAAGGTTAAGCAATTCGAGTCCAGAATCCTGAATCGTCTTCGCGAACTTCACCTGAATCTCATGAAGATTCTCATCCGGGTTCTCGGCCAGCTGTTCTGCCAGGAGAAGCAGGGAATTCAGCGGAGTACGCAGCTCATGCGACATGTTGGCCAGAAACTCGGATTTGTACTTGGACGTGAGGGCAAGCTGTTCCGCTTTCTCCTCCAGATAACGCTTGGCTACCTCTACCTCGTGGTTCTTGCTCTCCACTTCCGCCTTCTGCAGCACAAGCAGCTTCGCTTTATCCTCAAGCTCGTCGTTCGTATTCCGCAGCTCCATCTGCTGCTTCTGGAGCTCCTCGGTGAGGGACTGGGATTGGATCAGCAATTCCTCCGTACGCTGGTTCGCCTGCATGGTGTTGATCACGATGCCGATGGATTCCGTTAGCTGGTCCAGGAAGGCAATGTCGATATCACTGTAAGGACGGAAGGTAGCCAGTTCCAGTATCGCCAGCACCTGATCTTCGAAAATAATCGGCAGCAAAATAATATTAAGCGGGGTAGCTTCTCCCAATGCGGACGAAATCACAACATAGTCGCCCGGCACATTGGTTAGCAGAATCCGCTGTTTCTCGATTAGACACTGGCCTACCAGCCCTTGCCCGGCCCGGAATTCATTCGCCAGATGCTTGCGGCTCTGGTAAGCATAGCTGGCGAACAGCTTCAAGACCGCCTCCCCGCCGGATGGTTCATTGATGTAGAAGACACCATGCTGCATAGATACAAGCGGAGCCAGCTCGGACAGGATCATGCGGCTCACTGCATACAGATCTCTTTGGCCCTGCAGCATTCTGGAGAACTTGGCCAGATTGGTCTTGAGCCAGTCCTGCTCTGTATTGATGCGGGTCGTTTCCTTCAGGTTCCGGATCATTTCGTTAATATTATCCTTGAGCGTCGCGACTTCACCGGAGGCAGATACGTCGATTGCCCGTGACAAATCGCCGTTCGTCACCGCCGTTGCAACGTTGGTAATGGCACGCACCTGCGTGGTAAGCGTGCTCGCCATGTAGTTAACGTTGTCGGTCAGATCACGCCACGTACCTGCTGCTCCAGGCACACTGGCTTGTCCGCCCAGCTTCCCTTCGGCGCCTACCTCCCGCGCCACAGTGGTCACCTGGTCGGCGAAGGTAGCCAGCGTCTCGATCATATTATTAATCGTATCGGTCAGCTCGGCGATTTCACCTTTAGCTTCCACGGTCAGTTTCTGCTTCAGGTTACCGTTCGCTACCGCGGTCACAACCTTGGCGATCCCGCGCACCTGATCCGTCAGATTGGTCGCCATAATGTTAACGTTATCGGTCAGATCCTTCCAGATCCCCCCGACGCCGCGCACCTGGGCTTGTCCGCCCAACTTACCGTCTGTACCAACCTCGCGCGCAACCCGCGTAACCTCGGAAGCGAATGAATTCAGCTGATCCACCATCGTATTAATCGTATTCTTCAGCTCGAGCAGTTCGCCTTTCACATCTACTGTAATCTTCTTGGACAGATCGCCGTTCGCTACCGCGGTCGTAACACCGGCAATGTTGCGCATCTGAATGGTCAGGTTACTGGCCATGTAGTTAACTGTATCGGTCAGATCCTTCCAGGTCCCGGAAACATCCTTAACTTCCGCCTGCGCGCCGAGCTTACCATCCGTTCCGACCTCGCGTGCTACACGCGTAACCTCGGAGGCGAAGATCGACAGCTGGTCCACCATAGTGTTGATCGTATTCTTCAGTTCAAGAATTTCGCCTTTTACATCTACCGTAATCTTCTTGGACAGATCCCCTTTGGCTACCGCCGTCGTAACATCTGCAATATTCCGCACCTGGTCGGTCAGATTCCGGGCCATATTATTAACGCCTTCGGTCAGATCCTTCCAGGTTCCGCCGACGCCTTTCACCTGCGCCTGCCCGCCCAGTTTGCCGTCTGTACCTACCTCGCGTGCCACACGCGTAACCTCAGAGGAGAACATCGAGAGCTGGTCCACCATCGTATTGATCGTATTCTTCAGCTCCAGGATTTCGCCTTGGACATCGGCTGTGATTTTCTTGGACAGATCACCATTCGCTACCGCCGTCGTCACAACGGCAATGTTACGCACCTGGTTAGTCAAGTTCGAGGCCATATAGTTTACACTCTCGGTTAAATCCCGCCAGGTACCCGCAACACCCTTCACCTGCGCTTGTCCGCCCAGCATACCTTCGGTACCTACCTCACGCGCCACACGCGTAACCTCGGAAGCGAAGGTAGAGAGCTGATCCACCATCGTGTTAATCGTATTCTTCAGCTCAAGGATTTCTCCGGTCGCATTCACCGTGATCTGCTTGGACAAATCTCCTTTGGCAACCGCCGTCGTCACTTCGGCGATATTACGCACCTGATCGGTCAGGGTACCGGCCATAAAGTTAACGCTGTCCGTTAGATCCTTCCAGGTGCCGGATACTCCCTTCACATCCGCCTGACCGCCGAGAATGCCTTCTGTAGAAACCTCCCGCGCTACACGCGTTACCTCGGAGGCGAAGTTGCTGAGCTGGTCCACCATGATATTGATGGTGCTCTTCAACTGGAGGATTTCGCCTTTCGCATCAACGGTTATCGTCTTCGATAAGTCGCCCTTAGCGACAGCGGTTGTCACTTCAGCAATATTGCGCACCTGGTTGGTTAAGTTAGAAGCCATGTAGTTTACGCTTTCCGTCAAATCCCGCCAGGTACCGGATACGCCTTTGACATCGGCCTGTCCGCCAAGGATCCCTTCCGTACCTACCTCACGCGCCATCCGGGTAACCTCGGAGGCAAACGTCGACAGCTGATCCACCATCGTGTTAATGGTGTTCTTGAGCTCCAGGATTTCGCCCTGGACATCGGCGGTAATCTTCTTCGACAGATCGCCGTTTGCGACGGCTGTGGTCACAACCGCGATGTTACGCACCTGGTTGGTCAGGTTGGAGGCCATGTAGTTTACGCTTTCGGTTAAATCCCGCCATGTGCCGGATACATCCTTCACGTCCGCCTGCCCGCCAAGTTTACCTTCCGTACCGACCTCACGTGCTACACGTGTAACCTCGGAAGAGAACATAGAGAGCTGATCCACCATCGTGTTAATCGTATTCTTCAGCTCAAGGATTTCGCCCCGTGCATTAACTGTAATTTGCTTCGACAGATCACCGTTCGCCACAGCAGTCGTTACCGCCGCAATATTACGCACCTGATCCGTAAGGTTAGTCGCCATGTAATTCACGCTGTCGGTTAAGTCCTTCCAGGTA
Organism: Paenibacillus borealis; assembly: GCF_000758665.1. Lineage (NCBI taxonomy): Bacteria > Bacillati > Bacillota > Bacilli > Caryophanales > Paenibacillaceae > Paenibacillus > Paenibacillus borealis. Next base: position 1,988,997 of record NZ_CP009285.1, on the reverse strand, counting down.
CCCGATACCCCTTTGACATCTGCCTGGCCGCCCAGAATGCCTTCCGTACCGACCTCGCGCGCCACACGTGTAACCTCAGAGGCAAACGTGCTGAGCTGATTCACCATCATATTAATATTGCTGGCCGTCCGCTGGAATTCACCGGTGAGCGGCCGTCCTTCGATCTCCAGCTCCACCTTCTGGGACAGATCGCCTTTGGCTACTGCGTTAATCACCCGGACCATTTCGCTGGTCGGTTGTATCAGGTCAATGACCATACCGTTCAGCGAATCGGTAATCGTCTCCCAGGCTCCGCCCAGATTCTTCTGCACGAACCTTCTCGAGAGATTACCTTCTTTACCTACTACCCTGGCTACTGTCTGGACTTCAGTCACCAGGCTTTCCTGAATGTCCATGATCTCGTTAAAGGTATCTGCAACCTTACCGGCCATACCTGTGCGGTCATAAGGCATTCTATGGGAAAAGTTCCCTTTCTTCATCGCCATTAAGGCGTTGAGCAATTCGCCGGCGTCAATCTGATCCCCGTTTATCTCTTTGATTTGGTTGTGATCGCTCATAGTATCAACCCTGCCCCTTATCCAGCACATTTTTGTGAATGATTTGTTCCATAACATCCATGCGTACAGGTCTGGCGATGAAATCATCCACGCCCGAGATCAAGCACTGCTTCATGATTTCCTTCGAGAAATCGGCCGTCATGCCAATGATCACAGGCTGCTTGTCCTTACCCTCCGATTTCATTGCTTGTACAGCTCCCCAGCCCTCTCTGCAGGGTATCCGGAGATCAAGGAATAGCAGATCATACGATGTATGTTCCACAGCTGCCCGCAGCTCTGTTCCGTTCCCGGCCAAATCGGCGGAGAAGCCGAGTACTCCCAGCATTTGCTGCATCAGCCTCCGGCTTACGTTATCATCTTCCGCGACCAGGATACGTACCGGTGCCAGCACACCGCTGTTGTCCGCAATTTCCAGCTTCACCGGCTTCCGGCCGGTCTCATCCGGAGGCCGGTGAAGCTCTATACTCCTGTCTGTCTTGACAACAATTGTAAAAATAAAGGTGGCGCCGGGTTCATTCGACGGCTCTACCCGGATGTTGCCGCCCATTAGCTCCACTAAGGATTTGCTGATCGATAATCCAAGCCCGGTGCCTCCGAACTTGCGTGTGGTAGAGGCATCCAGCTGGGAGAAGGGCTGAAACAGTTCATTTATCTTCTCCGGGGGAATTCCAATCCCCGTATCTTTAATTGTAAATTCAAGCGTAAGCGCATTCGCCTGTTCCGACAGCTTGTTAACCATTATGTATATACTGCCTTCATGGGTGAATTTCACTGCATTGCCCACCAGATTATTCAGGACCTGACGGAGGCGGTTCATATCTCCCGTTAAATAACGCGGCACCGAAGGATCAATGATCACCACCATTTCCAGCTTCCGTTCCCTGGTTTTGGCTGTAAACAAATCAATCGTTTCTATCAGGCAGTCTTGAAGGGAGAACGGAGCCTCCTCCACTTCCATCTTTCCGGATTCAATTTTGGAATAATCGAGAATAGGATTGATGACCGACAGAAGCGCATTGCTGCTTGTGTGGATAATCCCTGCCATCTCAGAATATTCTTCCGGCAAACCGGAGGCGAGCAGCAGATCAGACATGCCGATGATCCCATTCAGCGGAGTCCGGATTTCATGACTCATCATGGCCAGAAATTCCGATTTCACACGTGATGCAATCTCCGCCGCTTCCTTAGCCTCTCTCAGCTCCTGATTCGTTTTCTCCATCTGCTTCGCTTGCTTCTTAAGCATTTCGCTTTGGATCTGCAGGGTTTTGTTAGCTTCATACATGCTGACGTAACCCTCGATTTTGGATTTGAAAAGTTGCGGAATGAAGGGCTTCGTCATATAATCCATGGCGCCGACGGAATAGCCGGCGAAGATATCCTCCATGGTGTTGCTGAATGCTGTCATAAAGATGATGGGTACGTAATTGTTCTTCTCCCGCGTCCGGATGAGGCGGGCCGTCTCTAGCCCGTCCATTCCCGGCATTTGCACATCCATAACAATGACGGCGAATTCTTCTTCCAATAAACAGCGCAATGCCTCAATCCCGGAATATGCCCTAAAAAGATGATAAGGTTCTCCGGAGAGAACAGCCTCAATGGCAAGCAAATTTTCCGGGTGATCGTCTACGAGCAGGATGTTGACTGGAAAATCCATGAGGACCCTCACTTTCCAACTTGTGGCTTGCATACGTTTATATTTCGAAAATATAGCTTATATACCCATAATTCGAAACAGCGAAACTCGGATTTCATCATCTTTTGTCACCTGCCCGATGTATTTTTCCCGGCATTTTGACCAGACTATGGCTAATCAACCTACATTCCCAGTAAAGAAGGGACTTCCTTGAATATACCCTTGGAGAAATCTATCTATAAAAAAATATTAAAAAACATCTCATCCGATCCCTTTACGGTGACCTTCTGGGATGGCACTACGGAACAATTTAATGAAGGAACTGCTCCAACTGCTCCCCTATTCCGACTGACCTTCCATAAGCCACTGAATAAGAGCGAAGTGCTAAGCAGTGCGATGAATGCTTTTGCAGAAGCTTACATGGACGGAACGCTGATCATCGAAGGCAATCTGGAGAAGATTATAGAGTCTGCTTTCAACAACAAGGAGAGCTTTCTGAACCGGAGTAAGCTGCTGACGAATCTGTCTAAGCTCAAGGGAAATTCTGCGAAAAAATCAAAAGCGGACATATCCTATCATTATGATCTCGGAAATGAGTTTTACAGGCTTTGGCTCGATGAAACGATGAGTTATTCCTGTGCCTATTTTAAGACACCGGGGGATACTTTATACGAGGCTCAGTTAAACAAAATTCATCATACTTTGAAAAAGTTGAGCCTGCAGCCCGGACAAAAGCTGCTTGATATCGGCTGCGGCTGGGGTTATCTGATTATCGAAGCGGCGAAATTATATCAGGTTCAGGCACTGGGCATTACACTCAGTGAAGAACAATATAAGAAGGCGAAGCAACGGATCGAAGAAGAAGGGCTGACAGGCCAGGTGGATGTGCAGCTTGTTGATTACCGGGAATTAAGCAAGAAAGAGCTGAGCTTTGACCGGGTCGTCAGCGTCGGAATGCTTGAGCATGTCGGCCGGGTTAACATTCCGGTATTTATGGATGAAGTGGATAAGCTGCTGACAGAAGGCGGAGCAGCCCTGCTTCACTGCATTACCGGCCTTGTTGAAACGGAGGGCAACGATTTTTTGATGAAATACATTTTCCCGGGCGGCTACATTCCCTCCATCCGTGAATTAGTGGATCACATGTCCCGGCATAATTTCCGGATCAATGATCTGGAGAATCTCCGGCTGCATTATCATAGAACGCTGCAGTTATGGGTCCACAACTTCGAGGCAAATCTTGAATCCGTACGCGAACAATTTGATGAAAGGTTCATCCGGATGTGGCGCTTATATTTAAATGCCTGTGCTGCAAACTTCACCGCCGGCATCACGAATCTCCATCAGTTTGTAATCACGAAGGGCGTCAACAACACACTTCCGCTGACCAGAGACTATCTGTATAAATAAATCTGTAAGTTAAATCAAAGAGCAGTGAGGCCTATTCCTGGCCTCCCTGCTCTTTGATGCTGCTGCATAGATATTTAGTAATCCATCTAAGTCTGCTGATAATTCACAGCTGTAATCAGGCAATCCCTGCACAGAAATGCATAATAGATTCCCTCGCTGTCTTCTGCTTGTTCCATATCCATCTGCGCGACAAACTTCATCGTCTCTGAGCAACCGGGGCATGCGGGATAATCCGCATCCTGGATCCAGGACGGATGCCCCCCGATCTGTGATGCCGGCGCCTCAAGCGTCCAATGTGCACTTTCATAGCTGCCCGCCGGATGTTCCGACAGCTGCATAGAATGCCATACCGGTTCTTCTAACTCTCCTTCGTTATCCGGCAGGTAGTCAGGAACAATATTATATTCACTCCATTCATAACCGCCGTCCAGATCTGCTTTCATAAATACAGTGCCGTAACAATTACAGTGCATACAAGCGGCAATTCTCAATCGCCGGCCGGGAAGCTGCATAAACTGAACTAATGAATTCTGCAAATCGTAATCAAATAAGACGGTCAGTTCACTTCCGCACCATGGGCAGGATTGGGTTCCTGTCTGCAGAGCCATTACGGCGGTATGAGCCGTGGATGCTCCCTTATTCTCATCCCTGTGCACTTTGAAATGATAACACTCCGGGTGAAACAGCAGCCTCTTCCCGCCCCCGGCATCTAATTCCCAGCCCGCTTCGTGAGCATAGGTTTCCGGCGCCTGGTATAACTCTGAGGCCCACTCCGGCGGGGACTGCCTCCATTTCGCGAACAGCCTAACTACCTCTTCATCGTAAGTCCAGGCCAGCGCAAGCAACAAATGATTACGATTTGCCGGATCACACTCCACCAGCTCAATTAGCCTATCCCGGATTTCGGCTCCAGCGTCTTTGTAGAGAATCGCAGGATAATATTTGCCTTTGCGGAAGAGCTGCTCCAGCCCCCGTCCGATCCGGGTGTCTGTGAAACAGACCAGCGACAATAGAATGGCTTCCGCCTGGTCCCAGTCCTCCTCTTCCATCAATGCAATCGCATAAGTCTCCAGCCGCTCCCGCCCGCTCTCCGTCAGCTGATGGTACAGCTCCTGCGCGGTCTTCGGATAGGACACTTCTTGAATAAGCGGGTTGTATTTCCGCGGCTGATGCATGATTTTAAGGATCTCAACCGGATCCTCTACACCTGCGTACAAATTGACCTCTTTGCGGTTTTGCTCAATATATGCCTTCTCCGCAAGCACAAGCTTCCTCTGATGACATGGCATGCAGATTCCGCCTGTTCTCAGCGCCGTTGCAGGAAGAATGGTCGCTTGACAGCCCGGAGTTTGACAGGGCAGACGTTCGCTCATCTTATCTCTCCTGTTCTGTGAGTCCGTAGACAAGTTGTTTTGATCGGGAATTGACCCTACCAAGGCATTATATTACATTTTCCCCCTTGACTGTCAGTGCCTCTATCTACGATAATTACAACCTCACCCCAAAATGGGGACAGGAACATCATTGATTACAGAAAAGGGGCGGTCGTCATCAGCTGGTTAAATGATCTCTATAAATTACAGAAGCGGGAGCAGCGAAAGGACACCGAACCGGCTCTAATCAATGCCATCTTCCGGATGTATGACAAGTTTCCCAGGATAGGACTCACAGAGCGGCTCGGCCAGCAGGATATGTCGCTGGATATCGCGGATGCTTATGTTCACGGCCGCAATGCGATGATTGAAGCGGGTGTCGGTATCGGCAAGTCCTTCGCCTACCTTATTCCCGGACTGCTCATTAACCAGATCTCCCGGCAGCCGGTTATTATTGCCACCTCCTCCATCCAGCTCTCCGAACAGATCCATAAGGATCTGCGGTTCATTGGCAGCCGGCTTGGCTTCACTTCGGTCCGCTCCGTAGTAGGCAAAGGCATGGGGCAGTATGCCTGCCGGTATAGGGCAGCTGAACTACTCAAGCCGGATGCTGCAGCTTCTCCCTTGACTGCGCTTGCCGAACGTATTGTAAATTACGGGATCGATGAACGGGCGGATATTAAAGGCGGAGTTAGCGATGCGGTATGGTCAGGTGTGAATGTGAATGATTGTAAGTTTGAGCAGTGCCATTATCGAACCACGTGTTCGTTCTATGAGATGAGAGCCAAAATTAATGCCGGCGCCGGCGACATGGATTTCATTATCGTCAACCAGGATCTGCTTATCCGTGACCTGATTAAGAAGAAGGAAGGAACCAAAGGCTTAATTACAGAACGGCCGGCGCTGATCGTTATCGATGAAGCGCATAATCTGGAAGCAAAGGTCAGAGATGCAGGAACGCTTGAATTCACCTTCCGGGGAACCAGCCGTCTTCTGGATGACGCCCTGCAGATTCTTTTCAGGCAGTCCGCAGATAAAGGGCTTATGGCACAATTCAAATTTGTTAAACGATGCGCCGGGGATATTTTCAGACAGATCGAGGCGGATCTGCTGCACACCGCCAAGCAGGACAATGACCGGATCAGAATATCAGAGATTACAGGCGTTCCGTTACAACGGGGAGCACAGGTGTTGAAGGAGTTCAGTCTCAGCCTGTCTGTCTTAACTTCCCGGCGCGAGCGGGAGATTGACAATGCTTTTGAAGCCATAAACGGACTTATCGATCTCTTCGATGTACTTGCCGGTCTTACGGACAGCTATCTGGTCTGGGCAAGCAATACCCGGGGAGAGAGTACCGTCAGTATCTGTCCCAAAGGTATAAGCCAGTTCCTGAAATACACCTTATTCAACGGGAAGACCTCTGTGATCTTAACGTCAGCCACCCTGTGCCAGACCGGAGATACGCTGGAGGAACAATACGCTTATCTGACGGAGTCTCTCGGATACCGGGGAGAATATATGGAGCGCCAGCCTTCACCGTTTGATTACGATAACCACACAATGATGTACATTGCCAAAGACGTTCCCTACTATAACCACACCAACAGGGAAGCTTATCTTGAAGCGGCATACAAGGAGATGCTGAGACTCTGCAATTTAACGGACGGGCGGACCCTGGTGCTTTTCTCGGCAAAAGAGGATATGAAGTACATTCATAAGAAGCTAAGCACTGAGAAGCTTAACTGGGCGCTGCATGTGCAAAGAGAAGGCTCGTCCCAGGACGGGGTAATTGCGGAATTCCGGGGCAGTAAAGGCGTCCTGCTGAGTACGGGGGTATTCTGGGAAGGCGTGAATATCGAAGGCTCCGATTTATCACAGTTAATTGTTTTCCGGCTGCCTTTCCCTGTACCTTCCGATCCTGTCTATGAATATAAAGCCTCTCTGGCGGAGAACCCCTTGAAAGAGGTGTTTGTACCGGACATGCTGCTCCGGTTAAGACAAGGCACCGGTCGTCTGGTCCGCAGTGAAAGTGACCTGGGTGTACTCAGCATTCTTGATTCCCGCCTGTCCGCAGACGCCCGCAAGGATTACCGGGATAAAGTGCTGGGGGCCTTGCCCTTCAAGAAGGTTACCGAGGATTACAGGGTGCTGGAGAAGTTTGTCCAGGATAAAGGGATACATCTAAAGAGTTAACAGAAAAAAGCCTGATGAGCTTCTGCTCCAGGCTTCTTAAGGTTTATACCTGCTAGTACTCCCGCTTATTTCCCTTCTTCACATATTCCCATTCAACCTCAACATTTTTCCGGACTCTCTGCAGAAGCTGAAATAATAGCTCTGATTCTTTGCCGGAGAATCCGGCTAACGCCACACTATCCGTATGCTCCCCTTCCCTCTTCAGAAAAGAGTAAGCCTGGTCTCCTTTGTCAGTTGTATACAGCCTGTTTATTTTTTTGTTCATTTCATCGTCTTTCTTCTCAATGAAGCCTTGGACTTGAAGCTTCTGAACCGCACGTGCCGCCGTGGTCCGGTCTACCTTTATCATTTCCGACAGCTTTTCCTGAATGATCCCCGGATTCTCATAGATACGGACAAGATACAAATATTGCCCCTTCGTAAGCTCTAACTCCTTGAACTCTATATTACTTATAGAATCCAGCGCCCTCGCGATCATTCCAACTTCACGAAGTATCTCCTTCACTTGATCACCTGCCCGTCCGTTAATGTTGTATTTACTACAATAATAAATTTATATATACTTATAAACACCATAAATTTATTATGACGTTTTTCATTCAAAAAACAAATATAGACTGGAGTGGGCAGGATGGAGATTAGAATCGATCATTTGACCGGAGCCGAAATCATAGCACTAATCAGTGAGCATTTAGAGAGTATGTTTGAACAATCTCCGCCGGAGAGTGTGCATGCACTGGATTTGGATAAATTACGGTCACCAGAAATCACCTTCTGGAGTGCCTGGGAACACGGCGAGCTATTAGGTTGCGGGGCGCTTAAAGATCTGGGGGACCATCATGGTGAGATTAAGTCCATGCGGACTTCTGCCGGACATCTCAGGAAGGGTGTCGCCTCTACAATGCTTGCCCATATCATTAAGGAAGCTGCGCAGCAGGGCTACGGGCGGCTGAGCCTGGAAACCGGGTCGACGGAAGGCTTCGAAGCGGCCCGCAAATTATACGAACGATTCGGATTTGAGGTCTGCAGTCCGTTTGCGGATTACATCGAAGATCCATACAGTGTTTTTATGACGAAGGCATTGTAGGACAATCAAAAGCAGCTTATCTAAGGATAAGCTGCTTTTTTTACGTTATATCTTGAAATTAACGGAACTGGCCCGCATCGATGGCTGCCTGCTTCTCATCGAGGATTTCCTGATATCCTGCATTAAGGAAATTCTTCTTGGCCTCTTCATAGGCTGCATCGAATTCAGCTTCCGGAGCCAGGACGGTCTTCACATACAGATCCTGGAACAGGGAGTTCAGATCCGCTTTGTATTCATTGACCTTCTCAAGCACAACAGTGAACATGGCATCCGGTGTACGGAATTCCGCAACTTCGTCATAATACTTAACCATATCCTCGGCGAGATATTCATAGCCGGCCGGTGACCAGTTACGCAGATTCGATTTGAGCGTCTTCTCGGCATCCGGGTATTGCGCAATTTCCGTCACAAGTCCCCAGTAATCTTTGTTGTTGTTAGTGGCCAGGACAGATTCACCCTTGAAGTCGGGATTCTTCACAGCGATGCCTTCTGCATCCAGTGTATAGTTCTCCCCTTCAACACCGTTCTGGAACTTGAACAGGTTCTCCGGCTGGCTCAGCCATTCCAGGTACATCCACACGGCAGCACGTTCTTCATCCGAAGTTTCATAGTTGATGCCCATGATGAAGCCGAACGGCCAGTAAGCGCGTCCCTGAGGCTCATACCCTTCCGGAACCATTGCTTTAGGAGGAAGTACCGCAAATTCAGCATCCGGGTTATTGGCCAGCGTAGCTGCGAAGACATCTGCATTGTTCGTCAGATAAAATGCGTAGTTACCCGTTTTGCCGGCAACGAATTCAGATTTCACCTTGTTATCATCGCTGCGCAGATAGAACTCTTTATCCACCAGACCGTTATTGTACTGATAGTTCAGATTGCGCAGGAAACGCTCTGTATCGGCGCTGGTGAAATCAGCAACACTCACATCCGAATAGAGGGCGCGGTATGCCTGATCCACCGGCCATTCACGGAAGGCATAGTTGTAGCTGTAGAAGTCCTTAATCAGGTTGCCGGCAGTCACACCCAGTCCGGCCTCTTTCCATTTCGCGAGCATCTCATTGTACTTCTCCAGGGAAGTCAGATCTTCCACCTTCATGCCAACCTGTTCAACCCAGTCTTTACGGATGATGCTGACGAAGTTGTCAGCTTCAGGGCGTGCCGCGAAGAAGAAGGTATTCTTGTCGTCCACTTTACCGTATTGCTGGATGGTTTCGCCCAAATTCGCCCAGTAAGTTGGAGCATAATTTTCTATTTCTGCATAATTAAGCGTCTGCATTACATCTTCACCGTAATAAGTAAGCGCTTGAGGCATATCGTAGTGGAAAATAATATCCGGTGCCTTATGCGACGCGAGCAGCTGCTCGTAATCCGTTACTTCACTGCTGCGGGTGATCGGTACGAAATTAACTTCGATATTGTATTTGTCACCGAATTCCGATTGAACCCAGCGGGTGTAATAGTTGTCTGTTACATTCCAGCCCTCGAAAGCGCGCTCATAGACCGGAATATCAATGGAGACCTTCTCTTTGAAGCCTTGTGAATAATCTGCAAAGCCCTCAGTCTGGTTGCTGGAAGCTGCTGGAGTGTTAGTCCCGGCACTCTGGTTATTGTTATTTCCGCCGGTGCACCCGGCCAGCATGCCGGCTGTCATGACCGATGCCATCATTAATGAAGCAAAACCTTTTTTGTTCATCGTAATTCCCCCATTTTTAATTTTCGGATGGTAGCACTGCTGCTTGCAGAACCTGCGGCTACTCCTTGACTGCGCCGAGCATAACACCTTGCACGAAGTATTTCTGAACGAACGGATACACGCAGAGAATCGGCAGGGTGGCAAACACTACGACGGAAGCTTTAAGCACTTCCGGATTGCTGAGCGATACTGAAGTTGCTTCCAGCTGGAAGCTTTCACTTGCCTGGATGACCAGATAATACAGCTTCAGCTGCAGCGGCCGGAGCGAAGTCTCATGCTTGATGTAGAACAGCGCATCCTGATACGCATTCCAGCGGCCAACCGCATAGAAGAGTGCAAGTGTCGCCATAATCGGTTTGGACAAAGGAAGGACAATACTGAACAGGATCCGGAAATGCCCCGCACCGTCGATCCGCGCCGATTCTTCCAGACTTACCGGAATACCATGCGTTAATGAAGTCTTCATAATCAGCAAATTGAAGGCACTGAATGATAAAGGCAGCACCAGTGACCATATCGTATCCATCAGTCCCAGGTTGTTAATGTTCATGTAGTCCGGGATGATCCCTCCACTGAAGTACATCGTGAACAGGAAAATGAAGGTGATCACCCGGCGGCCCTTGAACTGGGCTCTCGACAGCGGATATGCGGCGCATATCGTCAGAATCATCCCCAGAATCGTGAATAATACGGTTACAATAACTGAGATATACAGGGAACGCAGAATACTGGCATCCGCGAAGATTTTCTTATACGCTTCGATGGTGAAGCCCTGCGGCCACAGAAAGACCTTATTGGCAATGACAAAGGAGTCAGAGCTCAAGGATTTCGACACCACATGCAGAAACGGCAGCAGGCATACTAGTGATACTACAATTAAGACGAAGCGGATCAGCAAATCCCAGATGTCCAAACGTTCTCTATTCCGCGGGGCAGGGCGGATTGTTGATGCTCTCATGTTTTCCCTCCTTTCTATAATATTCCATCTTCACCGAGTTTTTTAGCGACGCGATCCGCCGTTATTACAAGAATAATTCCGATAACAGACTGGAAGAGTCCAAGGGCTGTCGCCCGGCTGAAATTACCGGATTCAATCCCCCAGCGGTATACCAGCACCGGTATGGTCGTTGTGTACTCTGTGGTGGCCTTGTTCTGCAGCGCGAAGATTCGCTCGAACGAGCCCTCCATTACTTTTCCCAGGTTCATGATCAGCAAGGTTACGATGGTTGCACGTATTGAAGGCACGGTAATATTCCATACCTTTCTCCAGCGTCCTGCACCATCGACCGTAGCCGCTTCATACATCTCCGGGTTAATTCCGCTCATAGCTGCCAGGTAGATAATCGTGCCCCAGCCCATACTTTGCCACACACCGATAGCCAGATAGCTGATCAGCCAGTTCGTGTCTTCCTGCAGGAACGGAACACGTGTACCGCCCATGAGTTCAATCAGATTGTTAATAACGCCTCCGCCTTCACTAAGAAGCTGATAAGCGATAGCTCCTATAATGACCCAGGACAGGAAATGCGGCAAATACAGCAGCGTCTGATTGATGCGTTTGAACCGGACACTTTTGACCTCATTCAGCAGCAGCGCCAGCAGTATCGGCATCGTGAAGCTGAAACACAGATCCAGAATATTCAGCAGCAGCGTATTGCGGACGGCAGGAGCAAAGTCAGGCTTGGAGAAAATATCCTGGAAGATTTGGAGGCCCACCCATTCACTGCCCCAGAAGCCTTTTGCAATCTTGTAGTCTTTAAAAGCGATTACAAGTCCGGTCATCGGCAGATACTTGAATACGATTACAAAAGACAGTGGAATCAGAACCAGAAAATAGAGCTGCCAGTCACGCTTTAAAAAATACCCGGGCCCCTGTTTCTTTCTTAATAGAGCATTTTGATTTGTCTTTGAAGCGTTTGCAACTTTCAAAGTCTCACCTCCTACATCAATTTATCTCTGTACCAGTTGCATCAACCGGCCTGAGTTCTATGCTATCTCCATTGGCCGGTTTTGAATACGATGAGTAATGCTGCTGGACATTAAAACTGACAACCGCGCGGTTTATAAGGCTTCAACAGCAGCAATATGATCAAATATGATAGGCTAAAACGTTTTCATTAAGAGTCGTGAATTGAATAATTACGGCCAGAAGCAGGCCCTTAGGAGCTTTTGGTCTTCGCTGATTTATAACTGCTTGGCGGCATGCCTTCGTATTTGCGGAAAAACCGGTTGAAGCTCTGTACATTAAAGTAGCCTACCTCTGCTGCGATCTGTTTGATCGTCAGGTCGGTATCCAGCAGCAATTCCTTGGCCTTCTCTATGCGCAGCTGGTTCAGATAATCAATCATACTCTTCCCGGTCAAGTCATACACAATCTTGCGCATATAGGAGTAGCTGATGCCAAATTCATTGCTCATATCCTTCAATACAATCTCTTCACGGTAATGATCCTGCAAATATTGAATGACCCGTTCCCCATGATTGATTTCACTCGTACCCCGGTCCAGATCCTGCACGATTTCATGGAAGAACCCGTGCAGATATTCCTCAAGCTCATCAAGCGTATCCATAGAAGCCAGAAGGGTGTATATGTTGCCTTTACCCATAATCATTCTTCCGGTACTGATATGGTTCTCACGGAGATGCTTAACGGTCGCGCCCAGCAGCTGGTGATATATGAACATGATATTATCGTAGGAAATATTCCCTGCTGAACCGATCTGGCAGCGGATGACCTGGAGCTCTTTAAGGATCCCGTTCAGATCGCCTGCATCCAGGAAGTTGAGAATCCGCCGTTCGCTGCTTTCGGAATCCATATATTTACGGCTGTTCTCCTCTTCGTCCTGCCAGTACATAATGCTTCCGGCACCCTTAATCATCCGCTGCTTAATCAATTCCATCGCTTCGAACAACCGCTGGGCAACCATTTCGGGGGCATCCGCCAAGCCGCTTACTCCGATCGTGACCGAATGGCCCAGCAGCTCAAGCGACTCCTCCCGGATTCTGTCCAGCGCTAGCTGGATACGGTCACAACTCTGCTCATCCCCGCCCGGAGCAAAGTTAATCACAATCACGATACATCCGTCACTGTGATAGACAGAACGGGCCAGAACTCCCTCCGGGAACAGGCTCTCGTACTTCGTATTGAGCAGATACCCGTGATAGCTGCGTGTCTCCAGATTGGTATTGCCCACATATACTCTATACTGGTCGATGGATACAACAGCTATCCTGTAATACGCTTCAGGGAATACCTCCGTAATCCGGGGAGGAATCTCCCCACGCAACAGGCGGTGAACAGCGAAGCTGCGGGTATCCTGCTCGCGCTCCTGCAGCAGCTGGAACAGGCCTTCCTCTTCTTCCTGCATCCGCTTAAAAGCTACATTCAGAAAGGCAAGCTCATTCTTATTCCCTACCTGAAGATCACTTTTGGAGCGTATCATCCGGACTAATTCGCGGAGCGGTCTGGACAACCAGGTAGCGAGAATGACAGCCAGCACAGTTCCCAGCACGATCATGGCGCCGGTAAGCAGAATAATATTCTCCTGCATATCCCGTGATTTGGTCATCAGCTCATCCATCGAGCTCCAGCTTACATTCCACCATCCGGACAATGCCGAGCGGCTCCATGCGTAAACCATCCGCTTGCCGTCCAGCTCGCGGAACGTATAACCTTCACTGAAATCCTGTTCCAGGATTTCCTGCAGAAAAGGCTGCTCAGAGCCGTCAGTAAGCAGCAGCGACTTGTCACTGTGTGAAATTACTTTGCCGTCAGCTCCGAGAAGCAGGGAGTGACTGTCCCCGCCCTCTGCCGTATTCAGATATTTGCCGATCTGACTCTCCCGCATATTGACGACAATCAATCCGTCCGTAGTGGAGGAGAGACGGTTGAGAGGATACACATAGGACACCACATGATCGCCCGAGCCCAGCTCGCGGGGGACCCATACACCGCTGATTCCTCTGTGATCTGCCAGAGCTTCGGTTGTCCAGCCCACCTGCTCATACCGGTCCAGCTTCGTAACCGCATTGTCGGTAGAAATAACATAATCGGAGTCATTCAGATAAAAGTATGAGGAATATACACCATCTACACGGCGGTTCAGATTCAGCAGCTCATTCATCACGGACAGGGCTTTGGTCACGTTAGTATAGCTTGCGTTCACCTCGTCGTATGTCTCAAAGCTGCGGATGCCTTCAAATACATTAGTCGCAGCCAGACGCGCTGTATCCTGTGCGAGATTGGCCAGAGCATTCTCGTTCAGCTTGCGGTTGGCATTCAGCCCGGCCAGTGAAGATTCCCCGATGGCTGTCTCTGAGTTTTCTATAATTTGTGCCCCGCTATACCACGTCAGGATAGCTGTCGGAATGGCCATGATACAGAATAGAATCAATGCCAGCTGTAGCATCATCGGTATTTTCTTCATGGTATGCCCCCTATTTCTACGGTAGATTTACTTAAAATAAAGAAGCCCCGCATACACTGGGCTTCTCTGCTTATACCTATTAATTGATGAAGAGTAGCTTATCTGCGTGAATACTGTTCTATGATAATACCATAAAGTATAGTACCTAGTCTGGTAATTTGCTCATAGTTTGTCGAACATTGTATGTGTACATCCGCATATAAGTTGCTTGATCATGAATATCAAACGGTAAATTTCTTTTCAATATCTTTAGCAAATTTCACGCCCTCACCAGCCAAATGTTGTCTCATAAAGAACCCGCCAAGACCATTTATCCATGCTGCCAACGCCAGTAACCGTGAGGGGAAGTCTGCTCCAATTGTACAGCTGAATTCACAAGAGCTGCTGTCAATAGGCGTGATTTTCATTTCCCATGGCACTCCGACAATGGCGGGGATCCACCGCAATATATAGGCTTCTGTCCGGTCAGAGTAGAAACGCAAATGATCCTCTGCATGCTCTTTTAACTGATAGTGCTGAACAATCATCTCATTCCCCATATTCTCCACATTAACCATATAGAACTTGCCCTCTTCAAAATAACTGCCCATTGCCTTATGCCCTTTGGAGAATGATTCATATTCGCCTGGAGTCATCTCCGTTACCCATTTATACAAATCCACCTTTTCCGCTGCAATCTGTAATTTAAATTTCTTGGTCATTCTCATTGTCATTCTCCTTCTTTCCTGTAATTTCATTAGTAATTTCCTCATGCCAATTCATAATCATCTGATAATATTCTTTGCCAAACCTCAGCGTCGCGTGTTCGTATACACCCATCTCTTGAATGTGCTTCTCTTCTATTGAGGTAAGCTTGTTATATTCACCGGCGACAGTATTGCGGAAGCTGGCAATCAGCCGGACAACCTCCTGCTCATCAAGATATTTATAGAAGAACAGCTTATTCAAATACTCATAATTGAACGGGGAAAACGTAGAGGGTGTCTGTAGCCATGCCATAAATTCACTCTTCCCCTTTTCCGTGATCCGATATGCTTTCTTGAATCTGCCCTCTTCTACCCCTTCTTCAGCCTGGATCAGCTCTCCCTTCTCCATCTTCTTGAGCATCGGATAAATGCTGCCGAAGCTGGCATCAATAAAGTTGGAGGTGCTTAACGTCATCTTCTGCTTGATTTCATAGCCTGTCATATCCTTGTCGCAGAGAAACCCGAGTATTACATAAATCAGCATTCAATTATCTCCTTCGTTGCGCGACATATAGCGAGGTTATATATAATAATTTGATATATATCGTTTCGATATATTGAATATATGACTTGTTGGCTGGTTTGTCAATAGCATTTGTCTGAAGTATTAGTTCCGTATTAGTTCTAAGCAGTTCAAAAAAAACAAAAAAGCCAAAGGGATATTATCCCCTGGTCATACCCCTGTCAAGTAGACAGATGAAAAAAGCTATGCAGCCAGCGCGTGCCGATACTCAATCGGTGCGCGCTGTTTGAGTTTGGCCTGAAATCGCTGGTAGTTATAAAAGTAGATATATTCCTCGACGGCTTGATGGATCTCCGCTTCTGATTTACACTGGTGAAGATACAACTTCTCTGTTTTGAGATGCGAAAAGAAGGATTCGATGCATGCGTTATCTAGGCAGGTTGCTTTGCGAGAGTGGCTGCCTTTGACGCCGAATGCCTCTAATCGTGTGTTGTACGCCTGAGACGTATATTGGAAGCCTTGGTCCGAATGGAGTACGGCTTCCGAGACGTCTCTTTTTCGTGTCCACTGCTCCACCGTATCTAGGACCAATTTCACATCGTTACGGTCGGAAATTTGCCAAGCGACAATCTCATTGTTAAAGAGATCCTGAATGGCGGACAGATAATAAAATTGGGTGCCATCTGAGATATACGTAATATCGGTGACGAGCTTCTGTTGAGGGCCAATGGCATGAAACTTACGCTTCAATCGGTTCGGATACACCACGGATGGAGTATAGCTGGAACGATTTCGTTTCTTTCGGATCACCGATTGGATTGACAATTCTTTCATCATTCGTCCTACCTTTTTATGATTGACGAGGTAACCTGCTTCCCACAGAGCTGTCCGCATTCGAGGGTATCCGAAAAAGGGATGTGCCAGGTGAATGGCTACCATGTGCTCTTTAATTTCATGATCCCGCGCGCGTACTTCGACCTGTCGTGATCGTGTGGCGCGCCACTTGTAATAACTGGCCCTAGGGAGTCCTGCAATGGCCAATAGGCGTGTAACGCCGTGTAGGTCACGCAGCTCCTCGATAATTTGGTAATTGTCCTGTGATTTCAATTTCTCTCCTTTACTAGATTTGGATACCGCTTTTTTAAGTAGTCGACCTGCGCTTTCAAGTAATCCCGCTCTTCTTCAATGCTGGCAAACGTCGTACGGGAGCGTCCTTTTATAGGACTGGATATGCCCTTACGGGTATCGAACGCTTCCCCATTTTGGTACTTCCTCACCCACACTTTCAGTTGGGTCCTGTTCCGAATCCCCAACATTTCTGCCACTACATTATAACTGGCGGATCCCTCCAGATACTCCCTGACCGCCGCCATCTTGAAATCCTCCGTATACTGTTGAAATACTTGACCTTTTCTGGCCATAAAAATATCCCCTCCAAGTTTACTCGTTCCTAATCATAACATTAGGTTTTTTACGAGTGTCTACTTGAAGGGGATAATACCACCCCTTGGCTTTAATATCCCTTTGGCTTCATATCTGTGTCACCACCCCATAAGCTCCCTGATATGCGCAGCCAGTTTGTCCGCTGCCTTACGGTGTGTGGACTGGGACGGGTGGAAGTCTGCAGCGTAGCCGTCCGCTTCCAGCTGAACATCAAACTTCATTGCCGATATATTGCTGTCCCCTGTCTCCCGGGTATAGCCGTTAACGGCTTGTTCAACATATGGATACAGCCTGTCACCCATGATCCCCAGCGTACACAGAATGGGAGCATGCGGATTGCTGCGTCTGACCATTTTCAGAAATTCAACATACTCCTGCTCATACTCCGTTTGCTTGTCTGTATCCTCTTTCGTGTAGGAATCATCGTTCGTCCCGAGGTTAATGACAATCAGCTGAGGCACGAACTTGCTGAAATCCCAGCGCACGTCCTGAGGCAGCAGTGTATTGTCAAACCGCCCCTCAGATTTGCCGACCCGCTCATAATAATCCGGGATCAGATGTGTAGTAAGCTTCTGGTCATTTTCCGTGTAGCCGGTAATGATGCCGTATCCGCTGTAAGAAACCATGCTGTAGTCTGCCTCCAGCTGCTGAGCAGCCAAGAACGCATAGGCTTTCATGACATCCTCGGTAGCTGTGGAAAAGGAATGCAGCCCATGCTCATCATCCACGCCATAGCCGCAGGTAATGGAATCGCCGATGAACTCAATGGTATGTATTTTATCCGGAGCGGGCTTAATCCCCCCTGCAGCATTCACTGAAATCTCCTGAATTCCTGCGGTAGACATCGCCGCCTCTGATAGTTTGATGACCGTCACCGTAATCTCCTGTTCCGTATCGCTCTCAAATACAGTGTAGGTTGTACTCGGATTATTCAGCTGATCGTCGATCACCCGCTTTCCGTTGACGCTGATGCCGATCCGGGCCAGGTTATTCCCGGTTAAGGCAATAGCATCCCCTACGATAGTTATCTCCGCTTTGGTGCCATAGAACGAGAATTCCACACCGCTGCCCGAGAGCGCCAGCCATAAGACGTCATTATAATAGTGGGTCCGTCCGATGATTTTGACATTCTTCTCAATTGCTGTGAACACTTGGGTTGTTGGTACCGGCATTGTTGCACGACCTTCCTTCGCTGCTTTTGTATTCTACTGCTGCTAACAGCAATGTACTCCCATTTCCGCCATTTTGGCAATAGCTCACGTACACACAACAAATTCCCTTTTCCGGTCCTGCAAGTGCTACGATGAAGTATTGTTAAATTCTTGTTGAGGTTCATTTAACAGCAAAAAGCAGCTTATCTGTAGATAAGCCGCCAGTTGTAAGCGTCAGTCCGGTAGGTTGTATTGCTGGTTCAGGCAAGGACGCCCCTTATTCCTTACCCATCGTGCTGATATCAATGACAAACCGGTAACGGACATCGGAAGCGAGTACACGTTCCCAGGCTTCATCAATCCGGTCCGCAGAGATAACCTCGATCTCAGAGGCAATGTTATGTTCCGCGCAGAAATCAAGCATCTCCTGCGTTTCGCGGATTCCGCCAATCATCGATCCGGCAAATGAACGGCGGTGGCCGATCAGCGAGAAAGCGTTGACTGCCAGGGGGTCAGCGGGCGCACCAACATTGACCAGGGTACCGTCCAGCGCCAGAAGCGACAGATAGGCATCGATATTAATCTGCGCGCTTACCGTATTTATGATCAGGTCGAACGAACCGGCCAGCTGCTTGAATGTCTCCGGATCGCTGGTTGCATAATAATGGTCCGCGCCTAATTGCAGGCCGTCTTCCTTCTTCTTCAGTGACTGTGACAGAACCGAAACCTCAGCCCCCATGGCATGAGCGATCTTCACAGCCATGTGTCCGAGTCCGCCAAGACCTACTACAGCTACTTTTTGACCCGGAGCGGCTCCCCAATGACGAAGTGGTGAATATGTTGTGATTCCGGCACACAACAGCGGGGCAGCAGCGTCAAGCGGAATAGCGTCAGGAATGCGGACCACGAAGTCCTCTGTGACCACAATGTGGGTGGAATACCCGCCCTGTGTATAGTGGCCGTACCGGTCGGTAGCCCCATAGGTACCTGTATTTCCATGCAGGCAATACTGCTCCTCGCCTTTCTGGCAGCTACTGCACTCTCCACAGGAGTCGACCATGCAGCCTACCCCTACCCGGTCACCAACGGAATACTTTGTAACACCGGAACCGACCTGGCTGACAATTCCGGCAATCTCATGGCCTGGAACGAGCGGATACTTGACCGGCCCCCACTCCCCGCGTGCGGTATGAATATCCGAGTGGCAGATCCCGGCAAATTTAATCTCAATCAGAACATCCTGCGGCTGAAGCTCCCGGCGCTCAATGGTGGTTAGCTTGAACGGGCCTTCCTGGCTGAATGTAGCACGTGCATTAACTTGAATCATAGTGTAACCTCTCTTCTAGTTCATAGTAGAATCCGTAAGGCCAGTTTTACAAACCATATGATATTACTTAAAGTTAACTCTAAGTCAAGCACAAAATACATTTAAGACTGGAGAACCATGATGAAAACTTACTCTATAACTGAAGTTGCGGAACACTTCAATATGACAGCACATACCCTGCGTTACTATGATAAGGAAGGTCTGATGCCTTTTAATCGAAAGGACCTCCAGCGGGAAACGCGTGTTAATGGAATCGGATATAGAGTTCCTGGAGCGGAAAGCCTCAGTAGAAGCGCAGATGGAAGAGCTGAAGAAAACGATGGAAGTCATCGAACATAAATGCTTGTATTACAAGACTGCCTTGGCTGGCGGTACGGAAGATGTTCACAAACAGCAGAAGGTGAATAGCTTTTAGCTATTAGCGGGACGGATGGGAATGAGGAAAAGCAGGCCTTTGTGGTTCACCCGGCCGGGCGGCGGTTATCGTTACATAGAACAGATTTTTTGACGCATTCTAAGACAGATGCTGCATATACAAAGGAGATGATCAGATGAAGGACAATAAGGAAGCTCCGCTTGACGGGCGCAGCCCGGGCGTTCACCCTATACCTGAAGCCGATGCAAGCCTGGACGACGGGACAGGCGCAACTGGCAAGCTGGACGAAATCGTGGGTGCCCTGATGGGTGATGAACCGGAAGTATCAGCTCCCGGTATTGCACCGGATCATAAGAAACAAGGGGAAACGAAGGACTGAGTAGAAACAACAAGGTAGCCCGGCCTGCAATATGTTGCAGATTCCGGGCTACCTTTGTTTAATACTAAATCAGCGAAATGGAATCTTCCTCCGCTTGCGGACCTTTTTTCGCCAAAAGCTTGTTCGTAAAACTCACATTAAAGAAATGAATGATGGGGCCAAGGCCCAGTGCGGACACCAGCGTCCCCAAACCGATGATGCCTCCGAACAGGAAGCAGATCAAAGCACAGAAAGCGTCTGTAAACATCCGGTGCCAGAAATAAGAGATTGCCGGAAACTTATTTCTCATAATCAGGGACAGGCTGTCATAGGGAGCGATTCCCACATCCGACGTCTGATACATGGATACCCCGAAGCTGCAGATGACCACGCCAATCGCTACAGTGACCACCCGCTGCCACAACAGCTGAGGTTCGCCGAGCAGATCCAGCCAGGTACTATGAAAGAAAGTAGCGATGTAGCCCAGTAAAATGGCATTCACAAAGGTTCCGGCTCCAATATATTTCCTTCCTGTGATAAATTCGATTACAAACAATACCACGTTCAGTAGGATTAGAAAATTCGCATAGGCGAGCCCGCTGGAATCTGCAAGTGCCATCACCATGCCGCTGAAAGGATCATTCCCCATTCCGGACAGCTTAAAAATACTGATGCCCATCCCCAGAAACACATTCCCGATAAGCATAATGATCAATCGTTTGGGATCTACGGAATTCATATATCTCTTCATATAGTTCATCCTTCAACCTTAATGCTGACATTCATCTTAACCGGGATAAACCCGTCATCAGCAATAAAAGTGGCAGTATAAGGTTCATCACGAACCGCATCAGCACCAGGAGTCCAGCTAAACATACAAGCCTGGCCTGGTACAAAAGAGGAGGTGTCAAAAGTTGCCCCCTCAGGCAGATTGCCCGTTGTTAAAGTCATCGGCTCCGTAATCCCCTGTACTGCCGGATCCTTGCTGGAGCTGGTTTCATTATAAATCCTGCCATCCGTTTCCCGGCTGGAAGCCTCCCAAGCAGGCTGTCTGGCCACAACAGCAAAGGACAGGGTCTCACCCGCATGCACGCTCTGTGCCGGAACAATTGTGAAGAAGGGCCGGAAAACTGTCTGCGGCAAAGGATAATTCCCGGTCTCAACCGGGTATGTATATCCAGTTGCGGGAATCGCGACCGTTTCATGCGCAAACAAGCTGTCCCTTGGCGTACCGGGAGCAGGCGCCCCGACTTCAATCCTTTTGACGGACAGATTGCTATCCATTGTCACATTCTCAACTGCCGTCTGCTGATACGGATAATCCGGTACATATTCGAGACCTGCAGGCCGCTTGAAGCTGCTGCTTACCAGTACGACTTCTTCTACACCCTCCGCATGGCGGGCATGGATATGCTCAAGAGTGCCACTTACAACATCATCGAGCACAATGGGATACCGGGTATCTTCCGTGAGATAATTCAGCTGAATTTCATTCAGATACAGGTTGTCCACATGTCTGGCGTACAGACCGTAAGCCGGCAGAATTCCCCAGTTGCTGGGCTCAGGATACACCTCCGGCAGCTCCGGCACATTGAACGGCGCATCCTTCCACGCTCCTGCTTCCGGATTCCATTCCACCCGGGGCAATAACCCTTCATTTTTCAGGAAAAAGGTGTTCACCAGCCATGGCAGCGACTGAATGCTGCGCTTTGATGTTCCGTACCGGGTATATTCCCAGTTCGTATTCAACTGGCGCTGTTCCACCGCATGCTCCAGACTTAGACCACCGCGGTACTCCACTTGAATATTGCTGATTGAGACATTCTTAATCCGGTTGCCTATCAGACCCATCAGTTCAATGGGATAGCGGGGGTCGACATTCTTGGCCGTAATATTGCGGATAATGATATCGTGAACATTGGCAATCCGGCCGCTCCCGTTCGCATTGGCGTACAGCGGCAGCTCGCTTTCCTGTAATTCCTTATTATAGTCAGGCACATACTTCTTCGAGTGCTCATCATAGCGGACCGCAAACCATCTGCCGCCCTCTTCATGATAGTTAGCAGGATTCAACCGGCAAGGCTGCTCAGGGTCGACAACATTAAAAGCAGACACACCGTCCGCAGAAACCTTGCGTGTTCTGTTATAGGCTGGCAGATAGCGCCTTGCCGGATACACCTGATACGGTTCCTTGGCCGGCAGCACCCAAATTGGCTGGTCCAATCGTACATTTGGCGCCGTATCTCCGGCCGGTATATAGTCTTCCCCCTCACTATTCCCCGTGACAGGGAAACGTCCCCGGTCTCCTATTTTGATGAAAATAGGCGCGCTGTTGATATCCTCCATCGTGGAGTCCTCAAAAATAATATGGCTTAAGTCCGCCCCGTCGACGGCCTCAAGGGCAAAACCTCTCGACCGTTTAAACGCTACTCGGCGGACCGTGACACAATCATAACCACAGGTAGACTCCGTACCGAGCTTGACGCGGGCGGTTGGACCGCAGCGGTCTGTTGCTATCAGCTTGTCCTGTGTATACGTTCCCGCATAAACGGAACCTGTGTCGTAGCCGCAAACCACGCAGTCTTCAATCAATACATTGCGCAGCGGCATAAAGATCCCGCCGCCATAGGAGGCCTTCAGCACAATAGCATCGTCGGTTAATGAATTGAAGGTGGAATGAACAATCGTCACATTCTCACAGCAGTCCACATCAAACGCATCCCGGTTCGTATCCACGAGAATATGCCCGACATGCAGATTCTTCACACAGGTTGCTATGATGGCAAAATGGCCGCCGGCCAAGATGGAAAAGTCGCAGAACGCGACATTCTCACAGTGTACCATCGCGATTGCCTTATTGCCGAACCATTCGCCGCGGTGACCGGGCTCATCCCTGCGCAATGGCTCAAGCGGATCCCCGCCCATCAGAATCTGCTCCAGTTCTCCCTCATCATTCAGAGAACTTCCATCCAGCAGTCCGGGTCCGTAAATCATTACATCCCGGATATCCGTGCCATAAATCAGACTGTTGGCAAAATAGGTATGACCGTGATCCTGCAGACCAACATATCGATTAACCTCAGGCTCTTCATAATTGCCGCCTTCCCCGATCTGCTGCTCATAGGAATGGCGGATATCCGTTCTTGCTGCAGAAAGTACGCTGCCTGCCGACAAGTACAGATTGACACCGCTTAAGAGACAAACCGTGTATACTCTGAAGCTGCCTTCAGGAATAACCACTGTGCCGCCTTCTGCAGATGCTGCCTGAATGGCGCTGTTAATTGCCTTTGTATTATCCACAGGAGTATTCTCCGGATCCGCCCCATAGTCGCGGATATCAAATGTATGCGTTTCCTTCATTAAATAGCCTCTGTCAAAAGGACAGCCTGTTGCTTCCGTTACTTGAAACATAATAGCCTCCAATGGATTAGGAACAATCCGAACCGGACCATCCCCCGCAGTTTCCTCTTATTATATCTTGTTGCTACCGGATCTACAGCTTCATTCTTCATAAATCTTACTAGAATCTACAGCATTAGATACATCCCTTGAACTGCAGGGGGTGGGTGCAATTCATCGTCTAACAATTATCAAATTTCCTTAGGAGGCAAGACCCTGCTGCTCGAAATCCAACAGCTGAATAAGCAATACAAGACACGCTCATGGGCATTACAGAACATTAACCTGCAATTCAAGCCGGGAATTGTAGGTTTACTGGGGCCGAACGGAGCCGGCAAATCTACTCTAATGCGAATCCTCGCTACGATCTCTCAACCTTCAAGTGGAATAGTGCTCTGGCTTTTATCCGACCTGTCCGGAGATAGAATTATTACCTGTCCACGCACAACAAAAAGAACGGCATCTCTGCCGTTCTTTCAATCGCCCGATTCAGGGCTATAATTTTATTTTATTTATTTCAAAGTATCCAGCATCGTCTTGATTTGTCCGTTCAGGTTCAAGGCGTTCAGAATCATCGTTAACGCTTCCGCACGTGTAGCGTTACCTTCCGGCGCAAAGGTGCCGCCGCTGAAGCCGCTGATGATTCCGGCTTGTGCCGCCTGCTGGATGCTGACGGCCGCTTTGGCTCCTTGAATATCGCTGAAGCCGCCTTTCGCAGCATCTGTTGCCAGGCTTTCCAGGTTAATCACCCGGCTAAGCACGATCACCATTTCTTCCCGTGTAATCATCTGGTTTGGCCGGAACTCACCATTTGCATAACCATTAATGATGCCCGCAGCTGCAAATTGCCCGATTGCCGCTTTGGCCCAGTTGCTGCCCGTTACGTCCTTGAACGATACAATGCTTGTCCCTTCCACTTCAAAGATGCGGGACAGGATACCCACAAATTCGGCGCGGGTAATGGCCTGATTAGGCTTCACCAATCCGTCTGTGTAGCCTTTAATGATATTAAGCTTGAGGAATATGTCGATTGTTTTCGCTGCCCAGTTCCCTTTAACATCTGCCGGTTCTTGGAATCTGGCAGCAGGTGTAGCCGCAGATACTAGGTTTCGTACTTTGCTGACCACCGCTTCAGGACGTA
Source organism: Paenibacillus borealis (assembly GCF_000758665.1). Lineage (NCBI taxonomy): Bacteria > Bacillati > Bacillota > Bacilli > Caryophanales > Paenibacillaceae > Paenibacillus > Paenibacillus borealis. The sequence continues at coordinate 1,964,220 of NZ_CP009285.1, read as the reverse complement.
ACACCTTTGTGTTAAACACTTCGGTCACTGATGGAGTGGACGGCTGTACAGGCATAGTGGTGACTGGTATGCTGCCAGTGATGATTGTTCCGGTTGTAGTATTTGCATTCGTTGCGGTGTTGCCGCCCGTAGTATTCCCACCGGAGGTATTCCCACCGGAGGTATTTCCCCCTGATGATTCGTCAGGTGTGCTTCCTGCTATGACAGTGACCTCATAATTGGTTTCTCTACCCGCATAGTAGAGCTTCAGTTCCGCCGTACCGGGAGATATCCCGGCTACAACCCCATCCGTAACCGTACACACAGCCGGATTTGAACTGATCCAAACCGCATCTTGCGTTACATCTTTTTGAGAGTTATCGGCATACGTCACAGACGCCGTCAAGGCATACGTACCGTGTACCGGCACCGTGCTGGAACCGGAGGCGCCGGCAATCTTAAATGCCGTAATGTTTCCTGTGTCTGCTGTATACACGATTACAATGATTTTGGCTTCGAACTTATTATGCTTTGCCGTAATAACCGATACGCCTTTGGCTACCGCAGTAACCGAACCTTCTTCATTAACCGTAGCGACGGATTCATTAGTGGACCACCATTGTACGTCTTCAGCTGAAAGCGGCTCTGTCGTATCATCGCTGAATTCCTGATAAGCAGCTATAGACTGTGAACTTGCTGCTGCAAGCAAATACTTATCCTTTGGAAGGAGCGCAATCCCCGTTTCAGTCTTAGATGGCTGCTCGGTGCCGGGATCAGTCGGCGTTCCCGTACCGGGATCGGTCGGTGTTCCGGGACCGGTGCCTCCGCCTGAATTGTCGCCTGCTGCCGTAACGGTTACATTAAGTTCAGCTTCATAGCCATTATACAGGGTTTTGATTGTGGCTATACCCGGGGCGATAGCTGTAATAGTTCCAGTATCATCAACCTCAGCTATATTTGAATCCGAGGTATACCATCTTATTTGTGATAATTCAAGTGGAACTTTGGAGTCATCTGTATATGTTGCATAGGCTTTTATACTTCGTGATTGACCTGCTTCCAGTGTGAAGTCGTTATCACTCAGAGATAAACCGTTCTCTGCCGCCGGAAGAATCGTTACCGTATACGTCTGCGGTGTAAGCTCTTTTCCTTCTAACGTTGCATTGTAGATTGCAGTACCTTCTGCAACGGCGTACATACTCCCGTCTCTAAGAGCTACGAGTGTAGTGTCGCTGTCCAGGTTAATAGTGCTGGTTGTAATTATTGAATTTCCATTATCATAGATCTCATATGCCTCGGGAAAAGGTACCTTCTCTCCAACATGCACCGTTACTTCCTCTGGATCCAGTTCAAAACCTGTAACTGACGGTTCTTTAACAGTAAAGGTTAAAGAATCATACAGCTCTCCGTATGCTGCTGTTATCTGGGTGGTTCCTGCTGCAACAGCAGTCAGTATCCCCTTATCTATAGTCGCCACCTCAGGGTTTGTAGAATCCCAGGCCGCATCTGCTCCTACATCCCCATCCTTGCCTAATAATCCGAGACGGACCTCGTCTCCGACAAACAAATCTGTTGAAGCTGCCTGCAGTCTTAAGCCGGTATTCACCTTGACATTTAACGCCGGGAGTCTAAGATTAGACAAATGCACCTCGGTATTGTTCCCACCCCTAACAGATGAGTGCCCGGAGTTGACACTGATTTTTGACGCAGGAGAAGGATTATAAGCATCGTTTACCTTCAGCTGAAAAGTTATCAGTTCTGCATCTGCCTGTATAAGTGCAGCATTAATTTTGCTGGTCAGGCTGAATTTAATTTCATGAACACCCGTAAGCTCATCCTTAACAATATACGGGTTCCCAATCGAGTAGTTATTTTTAGTTGCCGCAGGTGCCGTATTCCTAACAATCTCCGAGCCATTAAATATTGCAGTGACCGGAGTAAACACAGTTTGGTCATACTGAACCGCAAATTCCATGTACTTCACACCGCCGTTCAGCGGCTCCAAATCTTCTGCAAATTCCTTTAGGGATACCGTTACCGGGACAATGTCACCCGCATGATACACCTTATCCTGTGCAGTAGTCAGCTTTACCATAAATAAAGGTTCATCGGCATGCACTCTCGCAACCCCTACGTTACCCCCTACTAAGGACGCTAACAGCGAAAATAGCGCCAGCCCTGATATCATTCGCTTGGCTTTTCTTTTAAATAAACTCCCCATCCTGTTCCCTCCAAAATAAATTATACGAATCCCCCGATCCAATCACCGAATCTCCCAATCATTCGACAAAAGGCTCCAACACTCATTCTATTCGACAATTCTTACAAAACGCTTACAGGAAACCTTTCATAAACACGCATTGCCGGGTTACACAAAAAAACTCTGAGCGTCCTTCCGGGTACGAAAGGTCTCAGAGTTATTGAAGAGCAGTGAGTATGGAGTTCCTCATCAGGAGTCCTTCATGAGTTCCTGGAGCAGCGATTCAAGATACGCGGGCGGCTCAACGCCGACTTCCTGCTGCAAGACTGCTTTCATTTTATCGTAATGCTTATAAAAAGCTGCCCGGTCCTTCCAGTGCAGATAGATGCGGAGGATCAGCTCATGTGCCTCTTCATCGTAAGGAATAAGGGACAGCATAAAGTTCAGGAAGTCGTGGGCCAGCCGGAATTCTCCTGCCTGCATATAGGAACGTGCCAGAGCTTTGGACATCTCCCTAAAGCTCAGATCCGCCTGCTCCCTTGCAGCCTCACACCACGGGTAATCCTTGTATCCGAATAAAGGCCTTCTGTACTGCCTGAGGATATGTTCCGCATCTGCAGCCTTGCCGGTAAGCCGTATTGTCCCTTCCTTCTTCAATTCCTCGAACCGGATATAGTCACACTCTCCAAGCAGTTGAAAATAATAATGGCCTTTTTTGGAGGTCAATTGGATGGAGAGTCCGCTCTCAAGCAAGGTCTTCTTCATGCGAAATACTGTCGTATGCAAATTCTGCTCCGCCTTATGAGGATCATGCTCCGGCCACAGGCTCTCGCATATGACCCATTTGGAAACATTCGTATTCCTGTGAATCAGCAGAAAAGCCAGCAGTTCCTCCGCCTTAGCGGTCGGAAAATCTACAGGACCGTTCCCACTTGAAGGGTGAACATAAAAATGTCCGAAACATTCTATTTGCGGAGCGGAACGGCCAATGCTTTGACTAACCCGGGTGTGGCCTTTTCGCCTATTGAGCCGTTGAAGGGTACGTCCCAAAGCATCTTCGTCAACCGGCTTGAGCAGGTAATCGACAGCATTTACGCGGAAGGCCTCCAGTGCATATTGATCATAAGCCGTAATAAATACAATTTCCAGGTGCTCGTCAAGCTCAATTAAGGATGCGGCCAATTCCAGCCCGTTCATTCCGGGCATATCAATATCCAGAAAGGCCGCATCAGGTCTTAGACGGGTGAATTCCTGCAAAAGGTCTGTATATTTGGTAAATGCCCCAACCACTTCGGCATCGTCACGGCACTCCAGGATTTGCACAAGCCGCTGGACCGCCAGCCGTTCATCGTCAACAATTACAACTCTCATGAATGTTCCTTCCCTCTTCAGAAGCTTGCACGCAAGGTTAAATTTTGAACTGAAACCGAACGCTTGTCCATTCTCCTTCTTCACTGGATACCTGTAATGCTTCTCCATAAAAATGCTTGAGTCTCCGCTGAATATTTACGAGTCCAACTCCCCGTCTTTCGGAAGAAGCCCTTTCGCTTGTCCATAAGGCTTGGATTCCCGTCTCACTGATACCGCCCCCGTTATCCCACACTTCTACATAAACCGTATCCTTGTCCAGGGAGATGGAGATTCTGACCGTTCCTCCCTCCATTTTCTTCGTTACCCCATGCCGGATTGCATTCTCTACCAAAGGCTGTATCGTCAGCGGCAGAATCTTTTTCTTCAGAACCTGCGGGTCCACATCATATACAACAGTAAGCCTCTCCTCAAACCGGGCTTCTTCGATCTGCACGTAAGCATCAACCAGCTGTAATTCGTCTTCAATCCAGACAAAGCTGTCAGGTTTCGGGTCAAAGCTTCTTCTTAAGTAATTGCTTAAATGCATAATCAGCTTCTCCGCACGAGCGCCGTCTGTCCGGCATAAAGCAATAATTGAGTTCAAAGAGTTGAACAAGAAATGCGGTTTGATCTGCGACTGGAGAAAATCCACCTCTGCTTTCAAAGCGTCTTCCACGGACTTCTTAAGCTTCAGGAGCGTTTCCGTTCTGGCCCTGACCTCTGCAGCATCAAACGGCTTGATAATAAAATCATTCGCCCCTGCCTTAAAGCCGGTGGCAATATCGCTATTTCCGTTACGAGCCGTCAGCAATACAACCGGCAGCTCAAACAGGGAAAATTGCTTGCGGATCTCTCTGCAGACTTCAAAACCCGACAATTTGGGCATCATCACATCCAGCAGAACCAGGTCAATATCCGAACGTTTCTGTAACATTTCCAGGGCCTCCAGCCCGTTTGTCGCCCAGAGCACCTCGTACGGTTCATTGGCGAAGACCCGGGACAGAACCTGAAGATTGGACGGTTCATCATCTACGGCCAGCAGCGTGAATTTACTCTTGCTGCGGCTTGGTAATTCTGCCATGCCCCACTCTTCGTTTATGGAAGGTGATTCCTTGGATGCTTCCATTAGCGTGAGCGAATTGCGGGCTTCTTCGGCAATTGGAAGTGTAAAAGCCATGCAGGTCCCCTGCTCCGGTTCTGACCATTCCACTTTGATGGTTCCGTTCATCAAGTGCAGCAGCTTCCTGCTAATGAACAGCCCCAGTCCTGTTCCTCCATACTCCTCCGGAGAGTGCGCTTGTTCAAACGGCTGGAATACCGCATCCCAGTCGGATAAGTTCATCCCTACGCCGGTATCCTCAACCCTAACTTTGATCTGCCCTTCCTCCACCTGAGCCTTAATTGTAATCATGCCTTCATGAGTAAACTTCACCGCATTGCCGACCAGATTCTGGAGGATTTGCCTGAGCCGGTCCTCATCCGCATAGACAAGGGGCAGATGCTCCGGCACGGCATTGACAAATCTGATTTTTTTACCAGTAATCAGAACCTGAAATAAATCGAATACAAGAGAGACGGACACACGGACATCAACAGCTGACAGATGAACGTTCAGCTCGTTGCGCTTGATTTTCTCCAGATCAAGAATGTCGTGAACCAGTCCCGATAGCCTTCTGGAGGTATCCCTGATCAGGAACAGATTCTGGATATGGCTTGCGCTCAGTTCTCCTGCCTCTGCTTCTGCTCCAGCTCCTGTCTCAAGCATAGATTGGGATAAATTAATGATTCCGTGAAGCGGAGTCTGGAACTCATGTGAGGTATGCAGCAGAAACTCATCTTTCTGCTTATCCGCCTGCTGCAGCTTTATAGCCATTCCTTCTATCGTCTTATAGGCTTCCGAATACCGGTAAGACAGGAGGAACGATGCCAGAAAACAAAAAATCAGGATGGAGCAGTATCCTAGGGTGTAATTAGGCGTCATGCTGCTCAAATACAACCCGTAATCGAACAACCCTACTACATATCCGCCTAAGGCCAATATAAAGAGGAGCAGTGTCCGCTTGCTGAAATCTCCATACCTGCCCTTCAGGTACGAATGAAGCATCAATCCCAGAATGATGACATAGATGACTAATTGCAGATAGCTGAATACCGCATTGAAACGTGAATACCATTGAAACGGAGTGAGCAGCACAAAGCTGATATACAGGGCAGTGACGCGGACAACGCTTTTAATTAACCACTCAGGAATCATGGTTGTACACATATTCTTGATAAACATAACCATCGTGATCAGCGAGAGATACAGCGATACGGCTTGAATCTTATAATAAATCTCATGCGGCAGATCCACATACTCAACCAGAATCCGGTCACCGTTGCTGGCAAAAGACCAGGCGATAATAATGCAGCTGAGTCCGAAATAGAGCAGCCCTCTTTCCTCTCTCCGTATAATAAATACACTAAGCTGATAGCACCCGAGCATAAGGAGAGAGACAATCATAATTAAATTCAGAATGGTCGTATGGGTATTCAGCTTATGAATTCCACCGGCGCTCCCGAAATAAATGCTATAAGGAATCCCGCCCTGCGAATTCTCATAATTTGCCGCGTGGATGATGATCTCCGCCGTATCTCCCTGTACCGTAAAAAAGGCGTTGTACGGTTTATTCTCATACCTATACAGGCTTTCGGATTCCGCGGGCTTACCGCTGCCGGCAACCCTGTTCCCGTTCACGTAGATCTCGCTTGCCATGCGGATGTTGGATATTCTAAGCCCATACATCGTTGCCGAAGGCTCAAGCTTAACCTTTAGGCGGTAGGTAACGGCTCCTTGGCTATTTAGCCCCCCGTCTTCATTCGCATGCTTCCAAAAACCGGGTACCTGCATATATCCAGGAGAAACAGAAGGTGCTCCCCCCGGCCTGAGCAGCTGATCCCAATAAAACTCCCATTGTCCATCCAGCGAAACGACCTGTTCTCCTTGAAAATCCCATGCGCTCAAATCGAGCACACCATGCTGCGCGGGAGTGCGGTTCTGGGCTTTATGATCAGAGGCTTTCACTAAACCGAATAATAAAGCAAAGCAACCGAAGCCTACCAGTATCAGGCCCATTAGCATTTTTCTCATCTTGAGGTTCTACTCCATTTCTCAGCCTTATCTTTATTCATTTCAATGCAGGTTTAGTTCCATCATATCATCTGTAACATTTAGAGGCATGCCCTTTTCTTGCGCATGGTCTATTACGATTCTCCTAGAAACAATTCGTAGAAATTGTAAAGATTATGTAGAATTCTGTTGGAATTATCAAACCATTTAAATATTCAGAGGAGACCGCGAGCAGAAATGGTTACATTGCTGATGAGAATGCTCAACAGCAATATCCAGGATAATAGCGAATCGTTCCCTGATATTAAAGGGAATTGGGCTGAAAGAGCCATTTCCAAAGCAAAATCCTCGGGCATCATCCAAGGTGCCGATGACAATGCTTTTAACCCGATCCATAATGTAACCCGCGCAGAAGCAGCCTTAATGCTGGTTCGTGCATTGAAGCTGGATGCTGAACTCAAAGTATTGCTTGATCCACAGATTAATGAATTGAAACAAGCCCAATATTATTGTCATACAAATAACCAGTAGGATTGAGACTTCAATCTCTCATTCCCGCTGGTTATCTTTTATTTCTCCAGTTAACGCTTCGCCTTATAAAACTCATGATAGCTTCATGAGCGCCCTTTTCTCTATCCGCGACACATAACTCCGCGAGATCCCCTGATCCTTCGTAATCTCCCGCTGTGTCTGCTCCTCACCGCCGGTGTCCAAGCCAGCTCTTACGCACCAGGAAACTGCATAGCAACAGGCTTAAAGCCACATAAGCTGCTATCATACTGATGATGCCGCCCCAGCCGAAACTGCCATACAGCACCCCGCCGCCCGTACCGCTCACGCTGGAGCCCACGTAGTAGAAAAAGAGATACAGCGCGTTGGCCTGCGACTTATGCTCATCGGCCACCAGGCCCACCCAGCTGCTGGCAATGGAATGTCCTCCGAAGAAACCAAAGGCGAACAGCGCCAAACCGATGATTTTGACCCATAGGAGGGGATGCAGTGTGCAAAGGGCTCCCGTTAAGATAATGGCCAGCGCAAGCATGATGACACCGGTACGTCCATACCGGTCAGCCAGCCGTCCCATCCAAGTGGAACTGAAGGTCCCCATCAGATAAACGACAAAAATGCTGCCGGCCAGTGACTGGCTAAGGTTGTACGGTTCACCTGTCAGTTCGAAGCCTATATAATTGAATAACGTGACAAAGCTGCCCATCAGCAAAAAGCCCAGCCCATACAAGCAAAGGAGCCGAGGGTTGCGGCATTGTGACCATAGCAGCGGAATAACCCGATTTAGCTTGCCTGTCTGCTTCACGAAATGGCGAGAAGCCGGAATCACCAGCCAGAATATCATAGCTGCGGCCAGACCCAGCAAGCCAATCGCACCGACCGCCGCCCGCCAGCCGAACCAGTCTGTGAGTAACCCGCTGATGATCCGGCCGGCCATCCCTCCGATGGAATTGCCGCTGATATATAATCCCATCGCATAACCCAGACTGGCAGGATCAATCTCTTCCACCAGATAGGTCATTGCAATAGCCGGCAATCCGGCCAGTGCAATCCCCTGCAGGATGCGCAGCAGCAGCAGCACAGGGAAATACGGGCTGAAGGCGGAGATAATGGCGATCACGGAAGCGGCGACCAGCGACGCTGTCATAATCGCTCTGCGGCCAACGGCATCGGATACGGAACCGATGAACAGCATGGTCAGTGCCATGGAAATAGTTGTGACGGACAGTGTTAAGCTGGATTCTGTCGGCGTGATTCCAAACGCTCCGGTAATTTCCGGCATCAACGGCTGCAGGGTGTAAAGAAGCGCGAAGGTGACAAACCCTCCGGCAAACAATGCAAGGCTAACATTGCGAAACGATTTTGAACCCTGCTGAATCTTCATTGCTTCCAACCTTCTTCGCTGGAGAAGCTCCGGTTGTCGGAACAGGACCGGTTGACCGGAACCTTCCCTTGTTATTTGCGGAACAGCTTGCGTTCCATCTGTGTCAGAAACTCATAGCCGTCCGCTGTTACTACGATGGTGTCTTCAATCTGAAATCCGCCTGCGCCCAGTTCATAATAAGGAACTTCCACACACAGCACCATCCCAGGCTCCAGAACACGGTGATCCCCGGGCGACAGGGTGATATCGTCGTACAATTCCAGGCCGATGGCATGTCCCACATGCTGGCGCCGGTAATGGGGAATACCTTCCTTCTGAACTCTGGCTACGGCTGCCTGGAAGACATCGGACGCTTTCACGCCGGGACGGACCATTTCAAGTGCCTGCTCCCAGCCGCTGCGTACCGCCTGAAAGTGATGTTCCATCCAAGGGGTGGCTTCTCCTAGTACAACGGTTCTGCCGGTATCTCCCCAATACCCGTCCAACTGGAGACACAGGTCAAATCGGATCTGATCCCCAGGCTCGATGACGCGGAAATAATTCTCGATCAGCGGAAGAGCACTGCGCGGCCCTGCACCGACCGCCGTCATTGCGGGGGTGCCGCCTGCTCTCATCACGGCAAGCCGGTAATGTTCGGCCAACTCTTTCTCGTGCACACCTGCGGCGATCAGATCGATTAGTTGCTGCTCGATAGCTTCATTCAGAACCGCAGACTGCCGCAGACGTTCGATTTCAAACGGTGTTTTGATCTGGCGGATTTGACGGAACAGTTTATACGCAGGCATAGCTTGTCCTCCGGGAAGTCCACCAGCAAATTTGGCAAGCAGATCCGGAGCAATTCTCATCTCATCCACGCCGACCGCTTGTCCTTTGAGGCCAAGCTGCTCAAGTGCCGCCTCCAAGGCTTCAATCGGTCCCGCATGGGTTGTCGTATTCTGCAGCAACGAGTAAAAGAGATCAATATCCGGCGTGGATGGCTTGCCTTCGATAGATCCCTCCACAAAAAAGTCGCTGTACACATATAAATCCGCGCCGGTAATCCCCATCTGCGCGATTACACCCAGCCGATTGGTTGGAATAATGACACAGGGACGGGCATCCGGTTCCTGTGGCAGCACCGCATAGATTTGCATGGTCCAGTTGCTGGCCCGCAGCTGGGATCCTAGAATATAGTTGATATTTTCCGGCGTGGTCGCTACGAGAGCAGCCAAACTGCTGGCAGCCATCAATTCAGCGGCACGTGTCCGGTTCACTCCTGAAACAGGCATCGAAATTGGCTTGTCCATCAGGTTCAAGACCTCCTTTTATTCGTTCTGCTGCCGAGCATGTTTTCCACGCCCGGTGCGGAACGGATGACCAGCTTGATTGCAAAGAACAGGGCAAGTGCAAAGGCAATCAGCACCACGGACACAACGGCGACCGTAGGGTCCTGCCATTTTTCCATATACAGAAAGAGCTGAATAGGCAAGGTATAACTTCCCTGACGCAGAATAAGCAATGCCGTCTCAACCTGATCGAAGGTGAAGACAAAGGCAATGGAGCCTGCCAGAAGAAGTGAAAGCTGCAGCTGCGGCAACGTAACCGTGAAGAAAATGCGAAATGGACCCGCACCCAAATCCGCAGCAGCTTCGCGGTGGGCCGGATTCAGATTGGCCAGAGCGCTTCCTACAATAGACAGGACAAACGGCAAGACGATGACCGCCTCCCCCAGGATCAGGGCAAACAGTCCTCCGGCGATGTGCATCTTTGAGAACAGAATCAGATATGCCACGCCCAGTGTAATCTTGGGCATTACCATTGGCGACATAAAAAAGGCGCGCAACAGCCCTCTGCCCGGAAAAGGATATTGTACAATGGCCAGTGCAGCCAGAGTACCTGTAACCAAAGCCAGCAAAACTGCACCCGCCGAAGCAAGAATACTGTTCCGGAAGGCTTCCAGGAATTGCTTCTGATCCCCCAGACGGCTGTACCATTCCAGTGTCAGCCCCTCGGGCGGAAACTTGCTGGAGGCACCGCTGCTCACGGAGGTCAGCAGGATCATCAACAGCGGAAGAAGCAGATACAGCCCGACCGCACCGGCACATACATAGAGAATCCACTTGTAATCCCGTGTTTTTTTAGGCATGGCTCTGTCCTTCCTCCCGGGTACGCCGGAACATCAGCCAGTCGGCTCCCTTGTTCACAATCATTGAGACGAGGATTGACGAAACAAATAAAAAGAGGCTCGCTACGGCTGCCATCGGCCAGTTCGTATCCAGTGTGCGCTGATAAATCAGTACCGGAAGCGTCATGACGCGCCCGCCTCCGATCAGCTGCGGGGTTGTAAATGCGGTCAGGCAGAGTGTAAAGACGATCTGCACTCCGCTGGCAATCCCCCGCGCGGACAAGGGCAGTGTAATGGTGAGAAACGTGCGCCATTTGCCTGCACCCAGATCATGGGCCGCCGCCTTCAGCGTGTCGTCAGACTGGGTTAGCACATTCAAGAGCGGAAACACCATAAACGGCAAAAAGATATGTACCAGTGCAACGACCACACCGGTCTCATTGTACATCATCTCAAAACCGCTGTCCGTCAGGCCGAGGTGTACAAACAGCCAGTTCATGAAGCCCTGCTTGGACAGCAGCAGCTGCCATCCGTATGATCTGACAACAGCGCTGACCAGAAGCGGAAGAAACGTGAGCAGCAAGAGGGTCTGCTTCAGTCCCGCCCGCTTCAATCCGGCAATGCAGTAGGCCAGCGGATAGGCAAGCAGCAGGCTCCATAAGGTAACCTTGGCGGCGACTCTAAAGGTGGTGCCAATCAGGGTCCAATAATAGGGATCACCAAGGAAAGCACGGTAGGAATCCAGATTCCAGCCCCTGATCAGCCGCCCGTTCTCATAGAGATCAAAACTGTACCGGCCGAAGATCAGCAGACCTCCCAGATAGACGACACCCATCAGAACAAGTGCCGGCAGAAGCAGCAGCAGCTGTGCCGCCCAGGTACGCTTCCCTGGGGAGAACAATCCTATGAGCTTGCCGGTTGCCCGCATCATAAGGAACTCTCCCTGTGAACGGATGCCTCATTGGGCAGAAGCAGTCCGTCTTCGGGATTGAACCCGATTAGCAGCGAATCTCCTGGCGCATACCGGGCATCTCCCCGCTGATACAGACTGCTGGCCTGCAGCTGGATATGGCCGCCCATATCCAGCGTGTACCGGATGCTTGCACCGCCATACACACTCTCGGTGACTATGCCTTCCAGACGGTTGACGCAGCTATTTGCCGCTTCTCCGGTCCGGAGGTACTCGTAACGGATGGAAAGCGAGGCCTTACTGCCCGCAGAAATCGCCGGGAGTCCTTCCTGCGGCCGTACGGCAAGCTTCAAGCCGCCCGCTTGAACCCAGACCCGGCCCTCTTCCTCAACCAGCATCTTAACCTGCAGCAGGTTCGTATCGCCGATGAATTTGGCTACAAAGCTGTCGACCGGCCGTTCGTAGATTTCATCGGGCGTCCCGTATTGAAGCAGCTTGCCGTCACGCATGACACCAATGCGGTCCGACATGTTCATCGCCTCATTCTGATCATGGGTAACGAAAATGAACGTACCGCCGAATTCGCGCTGTATCCGTTTCAGCTCCCGCTGCATATCCAGCCGCAGCTGCATATCCAGTGCTGACAACGGCTCGTCCAGCAGGAGAACTTCCGGCTTGTTAATCAAAGCGCGGGCAATAGCAACACGCTGCGCCTGCCCGCCGGACAGCCGGGAAATGGCACGCCGGCTGTAATCACCGAGCTGTACCAGTTCCAGCATGTCCTGAACACGCCGTTTGATTTCGCTTTTCGGCGTTTTTCTGACCTTCAGGCCATAAGCGATATTGTTGAAGACATCCATATGGGGAAACAATGCCAGCTGCTGAAAAATCATATTCGTATTCCGGCCATAAGCCGGAATACCCGAGACATCTTGTCCTGAGAGCAGCACAGCACCCTCATCAGGCTGCTCCAAACCGCCGAGAAGCCGGAGCAGCGTGGTTTTCCCGCAGCCGCTAGGCCCGAGGAGAGAGACGAATTCTCCCCGTTTCACCTGTAGCGACACCTGATTAACGGCAGTATTTCCCGCATAACGCTTGATCACGTCCCGCGTCTCGATTGCAATCGGCCCCACTCCGCCGCTCATTGTGCTCATCTCCTATCTATTCGGTTGATGACAGCTGCCGGATTATAATTCTGTTTTGACCAGACGATCCCATAGATCCTTCCAGGCAGAGCTGTTCTTGGCCAGTGAATCCCAGTCCGGATTAATTCCCTTGCTCTGTTCTTCAACGGAGAAGGATGGATCATCCTTGTATTTATCCGGGATAGCTGCAGCTGTGCTTGTAACAGGAGTTCCTGTTACCTCGGCATAACGGGACAGCGCTTCTGCGCTAAGCAGCTCATTAATGATCTCGTTGGCCGCTTTTTCCTGCTCTGGTGTGGAGCCTTTGACAACCTGCAGGGAATAAGGGAAGGAAATCGCGCCTTCCTCAGGGTAAGCTACAGCCAACGGGGATCCGCCATCAATCCATGTCTGTGCTACCTGTGCACTGAATGGAGCAATCAGAGCGTCGCCTGAATCCAGCAGACCCTTAAGCTGATCGTTCGAGGTAACCAGCGTTCCGATCTGATCGCTGTTGTCCGCCCAGAACTGGAAGGCCGGTTCCGGATTCTCGTAGGATGCGCCGAGCTCTTCCCCCTTCACAGCCAGAAGCGGGGACAGATAAGAATAGAACATGTAATCCCACAATGCAGTTTTGCCTTTGAACTCTTCGCTTCCCCACAGATCGTTCCAGCTTGTCGGCGGTGTCTTCACCAGGTCCTTGTTGTAGACCAGCGCAAAGCTAGACACTCCCCAGACGATGCCCTTGTTGTCTGCGGTATGGAAGGATTCGGGAATATCCTTCATATTTGTCACAATGGCCGGATCCAGCGGCTCCCACATATCGTCATTGAGGCCCTTCGCCGAAGCATCCGCATTGAAATACCCGAAGTTTACAATCGGATTGTTAGCGTCAGCCTGCTTGCCTGCCAGCATTTTCGGATACATTACAGAATTGGAGGATTCTTCGAAGGTCACCTCAACGTTCGGATGGTTTTTCACATATTCAGCTACGACTTCCTTGGGAACCACATCCTGATTGGAGCCGGCCCAGATAAACATGGTCAGCTTTACTTTTTCTCCACTGCCGGCTGCCGGGGAATTGTCCGGGTTCCCCGCAGCATTGTTTCCGGCAGCGTTATTCGCATTGTTTCCCCCTCCGCAAGCCGAGAGTGCCAGCATCATGGCAAGCGACACGGCAGGTAAGATATAGGAACGCTTAGGTTTTTGAATACTCATTGGTTTCTCTCCTCCAGGTTGTTTACTATTAGTTGTAATTTAGTTTCCATATGGTCACCAGCGGCTGAAGTTATCAGCGCAGCCCTATTCCCCCGCGCAATTCTTCCATTATTCCTGGAACTGCTGAAGGTGAAACCGGATGACCTGCGGCCACCATACGCTCGGCTTCAGCCATTGTCTGTCTCTTCAAATAATCCCGAAGCGCCAGTGGATAGCTGCTCAAGGCAGCATTCACTGCGAGCTGCATCTCATCCGTCCACAGTGTTTCAAATTCGGTCCGGGCTTCCCCGAAGCTGAATGCCTCCCCATTGTTATGAAGCCCCACACGCAGCAGTCTGGTGAACACTTCATCTATGGTATTGCCATTTATCACTACACCGTAGCATTCACGGGCCTGCTCTACTGACAAAAGCCCTTTCTGCACATCGTTCAGTACGAGTGCCGGGTCCCGCTCATACGGACTGCCATATCCTCCGCCGCCCTGGGAGAGGAAGGTCACGGTATCCCCCGGCTGGAGCAGAAGCTCATCAATCCGGCCAAGGTTGCGTTCATCTGGCCGGCCTTCATTCAAAATCGCTTCTCCATGCTCTCCTACACCGCCTCCCAGGCGGCCCCAGGGCTGAAATTCCATCCGTTCCATATTTCTTGCGGTCATCACGGTATCCGGACTGAGGATCCTAACGCGCAAGTCAATGCCGCTGCCGCCTCTGAATTTGCCGGCTCCGGCTGAATCCGCCCGCAGACCGTACTGTTCAATCAGCACCGGCATCTCCGCCTCAACGGTTTCAGCCGGGATATTCCGCAAATGGCCTACGGCAAAATCCATCCCGTCAATTCCGTCTTTCATCGGTCTGGCTCCCGATCCGCCGCAGACCGGCTGGATCACGCCGACCTTGCTCTTGCCGTCGGAAGCATCCGTCATCGCCATCATGACAATACAGGCTTGACCCGCACCCGCAGCCGGAACTTTACTGCTCTGCGCCTGGCTCAGCGCACCGGTAATGACATCCATCACCCGGATAAAGGTCGCCGCTCTAGCACCTACCGCCGCCAGCGGTTCCGGATTAAGCACCGATGCCGGGGGCGCGTAGTTGCGCACCATCCTAACCATGCCTGAATTCCAGGGAATCGTCGGATCAAGGGTCCGGAAGTAGCGGATCAAAGCAGGCACAAGCATATAGTGACCCTGCTGGTTATGCGTCGGAATATTAAACGAGGCTCTAACCTGCGGGTCGGTTCCGCTAAAGTCCAGATGGATATCCGTGCCGGTGATCGTCATGCGGCAGCGCAGCCGGATCGGATAGCCGCCGGGGCCCTTCTCCAGGTAGTCCCAGAAGTCATAAGAGCCATCGGGTATGTCCTGAATGATCGTCCGGGCTTTAAGCTCCGCATATTCAAGCAGATTCTCAATGCCTTGTTCCACCTGCTGAGCACCATATCTGACAATCAGCTCCTTCAAACGCTGCTCCCCTCTATTCAGCGCTGCCATAAGCGCCTTGAGATCGCCAAGGTTCTGCTCAGGTATCCGGCTGTTATCCAGCAGCAGCCGGAGCACCTGCTCATTAAGGCGGCCGGCTTCATACAGCTTGACCGGCGCAATCCGGATGCCTTCCATATGAATGTCATAAGCGCTTGGCGATACGCTGCCCGGAACCTTGCCGCCGACATCCGAGGAATGCACGAAGCAGAGGCCGAAGGCAATAATCCTGCCATCATGGAAATAAGGCTTGAGCAAGTGGATATCCGGCAGATGGGTAACCATCCCTCCTGTGGTGTAGGGATCGTTGCAGATAACCATGTCGCCTTCCTGCCAATGGTCGATTGCCCGGATGGCGGTAGCCGCAGGGATTCCCAGCGACAGGTTGTATCCCGTATCCAGCGGGGAACCAAACGTCTCGCCTTCCGGCGATAACAGGTAGGTGCCGAAATCGCCGGTTTCTTTGACAAAAGCGGTGAATCCGGTGCGCAGCACGACATTAGCCATTTCCTCTACGGCAGCCTGAATCCGGTTGTTGAAGATTTCCAGGAAGACTTTATCCGCAATCATTGATCTGCCTCCCCGATAATATTTCCGTTAGCATCTCCGTGTATCGTGTAGCCGGGAGGAATAAAGACTGTCGTATCGTATTCCTCAAGGATAGCCGGACCGGAGATTTCTTCATCTGCTGTCAGATGCTCCCGGCTCAGCACCTTTGCCTGATACTCCAGTCCGTCAAACGTGATTCTCCGGGTCTCAACAGGTTTTCCAATGCCCTCTGCCTGCGGAAGAGCTGCCGTGATCTTGCTTGGCAAAAGCCCGACGATGCTTGTTCGCAGATTGACGAACATGACTTCCGCCTCCGGCTGGCTGATACCGAAGACAGATTCATACTGGCGGTGGAACTTATCCTTGGCTTCTTCAGGGGCGGAAATCTCGGAATCCGAGAGCATAACCTCCAAATCAAATGCCTGTCCTTCATACCGCATATCAGCACTGTAAATGACGTAGGTACCGCCCAGCTTCACTCCGCCCCGGGCTTCTTCCCCGATCCAGTGGCGTCCTTGTTGCTCAAGCGCAGAGAACTGGGTCTTAAGTTCACCGGCGGCCAGTCCACGGCTGCTCTTGTGGAGCGTGAAGACAAAGTCATTGCGCAGATTGGCAACCGTACAGCCCATTGCACAAAGAGTTCCGGGAGACGGTGGAATCAGCACCCGGCGGATGCCAACCTCGCGCGCCATCAGAAAAGCGTGCATGGGGCCCGCTCCGCCATAGGCTAGCAAAGTGAAGTCGCGGGGATCGACTCCCTTTCGCGCCATCAACGGCGAGAATTGGGCATACATATTCGCGGTGGCCACATCCAGAATGGCCTGCGCAGTCTGCGTGGCATTCAGCCCTAGCTGGTCGCCTAAACGCGTAAGCGCATGTTCAGCCAGTTCCGGAAACAGCCGCATCTGACCCCCAAGAAAGCGGTCTGCCTGCAGAATGCCCAGATGGAGATAGGCATCAGTAGTTGTTGCCTGCTCGCCGCCCCGGTTGTAGCAGGCCGGTCCCGGCTTGGCGCCTGCACTGCGCGGCCCTACCTTCAGTACCCCTACCGAATCAACCCAGGCTATGGAACCTCCGCCCGCTCCGATGGCAGTCACATCTACTGCCGGAATAATGACCGGGAAATCACCCACCTGATTCTCCGTAGAGTAGGCCGGTGCTTTGTCGATCAAGGCGACATCTACGCTTGTCCCGCCCATATCGAAGGTAACGACCTGACTGATCCCTGCCTGTTCCGCGATATAGGTTGCGCCGATTACACCGGAGGCCGGTCCGGACAAGAGCGTCCTTACCGGTTCGGCCGCAGCGCGGGCGGCGGTCATCATGCCACCGTTGGACATCGTGGACAGCAGCGTCGCCGCTACTCCGTATTGTCCGATTCCGGCTTGCAGACGGTTGAAATAAGAACCCATCCGTTCGCCTACATAAGCATTCATCACCGTGGCCAGCGTCCGCTCGTATTCACGCTGCTGGGGCCAGATTGCGCTGCTTCTGCAGATGAACAGCTGCGGATAACGCTCACGGATCAGCTGTTCGGCCAGTTGCTCATGCCCGGAATTGGCATAAGAGTGCAGGAAACTGATCGCCAGTGCCGTAACTCCCTCCTGCACCAATTCGTCCACGGCCTGAACCAGATCCTCCGGGTCCAGCTCCGTCAGCACTCTGCCGTCTGCAAGCTGCCGTTCATCGATTTCTTTTACAAGCTGGCGGGGGACAAGCGGCTGCGTTTTATCCCCATAGAGGTTGGTTGTATTTTCAAGCCGCAAGCGGCGTATTTCGAGTACATCCCGGAAGCCTTTGGTCACCAGCAGCCCGGTTACAGCACCACTGCGTTCGATCAGCGTGTTTACCCCGAGTGTAGTACCATGCACGAAAAGTTCGATTTTGCGGGTATCCACCCCCCTGGACTGCAGTTGCTCTAATGTATGAAAAATCGCCTGTTCCGGAGCATCGGCTACTGAGGGTGTTTTGAGCGTAACGACAACCTGCCCCTGTCCGTCTGTTACGATGGCATCCGTAAAGGTTCCGCCGATATCGATGCCTAAGCGGTAATTGGTCTCCACAAATTCCACTCCTTCATATAAAGCATTTACGAATGGCGTTGTTCCTGATTTTGTATAGCATAATAACGTTTGACATCCTCAATCATTTGATTGATATGCGTAACCATAGCCGCTTCCGCCTGTTCAGCAGAACCCGCAGCAACAGCATCCAGAATTTTACGGTGATCAACAACAAGCTCACTGCCCACCTTACGGCGGATATAAGCGGTTTCCAGGAAATCCCTGCCCGTCTGCCATACCAGCTGAGCCGCATGGAGCAGTACCTCATTACGAGCTGCAAGCGCAAGTAAAGTATGAAATTCACGGTCCTCTTCATACGGAATGATATTTTGTGATAACAGCTCGTGCTGGGCGGCAACAGAAGCCTCCAGCAGCTTGATTTCTTCTTTTGTCGCCCGCTGTGCAGCCAGTGAGGCAATCTCCCGCTCCAGCGCCCTTCTGGCCACAAGCACATCCAGCAGCGCGGACTCTCCCGAATTATTCAATAGCTGCAGGAGCTGGGAATTCACATTTTTCTGCTGCAGCACTTTTTCCAGATAAGCAACGCGCCCGCTTCCCTTGTCCGTCAGAATACGCCCTTTTCGGCCTTCAAGGACCGTGTAGCCCTCGATATCGAATTCCATCAGCTTGCGGCCGATGGTCGCCTGGCTGAGATCATATTTCTTCCCCAGTGTATGTACCAGGGTGCTGGCGCCAAGTGGAGCTTCGGCATTCCCCAGGGCCTTTAAGAATTCATACTCGAGCTGTAGAAGTTGCGATTCCAGTGCCACTACATTCATCCTTTCAGTGATGCCTGAATTTTCGTTGTTACTCATTGATGATTAATAGGATTATAACTGCATGAAGTCAAAATATCAACTATCCATACCAAATTAGTATGAATAAATTTTATAGTCTAGCTGACTATAGGCTACCTAGTTTAAAATAATAAAAGCAACTCATCCGCAGACAAGTCGCTTTTTGAACTCTCTATTGTTATCTTCTGCGAATATGTGATATTGCTATTAAAAGAATTGAACATTTCTTATTTTCATATCCAATTTGAACTTATGGACCATTGAATTGGGGTATCACCATAACATGATGCAAATAAAGCAGTTCTCCGACCCTAGAGAAAAGTCGTGTTTTTCACTGAGAACTATTCAATCCAGAGTGTTCAGTATGGTATGCATAATACTTGTTAATTTCCTTTGCTCTGTTGCTGTTTTCACCATCGTCCCAGTCCTAACCAGGCATTCATCAGATAATGTGAAATGGCCTCCGGCTCCAGTGAGGCTCTAACAAGAGATGCAACTTCCGGATCAAGCACTCCCAGCTCAACACCCGAATTAACAATGAAGCATCCTACAGGTTCTTGCCTTTCAACTAACAATCTCAATTTCTTGTCTTGAGTAGACTCATACCGCTTAAGTGCCCTCATATACAAAGCGTGCTTATCGCCAAAAGTATCATAGATACTTCTCCTGTGAATTCCCATAAAATCTACTAAATCCTGCATGGAGGTTTTCTCATAACCTTGCTTCCAAAATAACTGTACCGCTTTATCTAACACTTCATTAATTTCAAATTCTTTGGTTCTTCCCAATGTAATCACCTCAAGCAAATACCTTAGCCCTTCTGCGATTCCAATTCTTTCAACGTAGGATAGTCCGTATAACCCTTGCTTCCACTACCATAAAATGTTGCAGGATCTGCTTCATTTATTGGAGCGCCTGCTTTAAGTCGTTCCACAAAATCCGGATTAGCCAATGACCATACCCCAATAGGTGCCAGATCAGCAACACCACTCTCGATATCAACACCAATATTCTCCAGTCCCCGTCCAGCCCGATTGACTAACAACGGATTCGTCCATAAGGAACGAATATCTTGAAGCAATTCATCGTTTCCGAGGTGCATAATATGAAGGTAAGCTAAATTCAATTTTGCTAATTCCTGCGTAAGATAACGATAAAGATCAGGACCTTGTTCACCATCTTGAATCCCGCCAAGAGGGGTCCCTGGCGAAATGCGGAAGCCAGTTCTCTCTGCCCCGATCTCGTCAATGATGGCTTTTGCTACTTCAATCGCGAAGCGAGCTCGATTTTCTATTGATTCACCATATTCATCCGTACGTTTATTGGAATTTTCACCGATAAATTGGTTGATTAGATAGCCATTTGCTCCATGAATTTCAACGCCGTCAGCGCCTGCTTCAATAGCAGCGGCCGCAGCTTTACGATAATCTGCAATGGTTATTTGAATCTCTTCTTTACTCAACTCACGCGGTACGGGGATAGCCTGCATGCCTGTAGCCGTAAACGTTTCTACTCCTGGTGCAATTGCAGAGGGTGCAACGGGCTGCCGATGATGAGGAGTATTGTCAGGGTGCGACACACGACCGACATGCATTAATTGAATATAAATATACCCGCCTGCTTCATGCACGGCATCAGTAATCTTTTTCCACCCTTCAATATGCTTTTCCGTATAGATTCCAGGTGTTCTTAAGTAACCTTGACCATCATCAGAAGGTTGTGCACCTTCTGTAATAAGAAGTCCCATCGATGCTCTTTGAGCATAATACAGGGAGCTTAATTCTCCCGGTGTACCATCTTCCTCTGCTCTGCTGCGTGTCATTGGTGCCATTGCTAAACGATGCGGTAACTCCACATTGCCAACTTTTATTTTAGTCCACAGTTTTTCCATTATTAACACTCCTCTTTAAATTTGTTTACCAAGAAAATATGATTAAGTAAGATGTGGGTATAGTGCAGAAATGCCACCTGCAAGTGCGCCTTGTAACATCCGGCTGGTATCATCAGCAAGAATTTCAAAGCTGCCAGATTCGATGCCATCAATAGCTATTTTTGCGATATCTGAAGGGTTCGATTTGGGGGCATCTATACCGGTTGTCATGTCTGTCTCCATAAAGCCTACATGTAATCCTGCTACTCTAACATTATGAGGATACAAGTTTAAACGTAAATCGTTCGTCAATGCCCATGCTGCAGCCTTCGCAGCTGTATAAGCCCCCGCTGTTCCCGAACTAAACCAAGACAATGCGGACAGAATATTCAAAATCGATCCTCCCCCGTTTTTTTCAATGATTGGTGCAAAAGCACGAACCATGGATAGCGTACCGAAGAAATGCGTATCAAATTCCAACTGTATTTTTCCCACATCCCCTTCCAGCAAAGAAGCGCCTGTAGATGATCCTGCATTGTTGATTAAAAGTGTAACATCTTTAGCAAAGAGTGCTGCTGCTGCAACCTCATCTGGTTTTGTAACATCAAGCTTTACAGGTGTAGCTCCAGGAATATCAATGGTCTCCGGATTTCTTGCACCAGCGTATACTTTAACCCCTCTGGACAGAAGTTCAAGAGTGAGCTGACGGCCAAGACCCCGGTTTGCTCCAGTGACAAATGCTACTTGTTCAGAAATGTTCATTGTATTAGCTCCTTTTGTTTTTGATTACAATTCTTCATAAAATTCAGTAAACTGTGACTCATTATAAAAGCTTCCGGGATAGAAGGCTTCTTCATTCTAGAACGATCATACTAGAATAAACACAGGAAATTATACTAATATATCTTCTCGTACCCTTGTTCCCGAAAGAGCTTTATCGCCTTTTCTACTACCACGTTCTCCTCGAATTCTTTGCTTCTTGCCATTCTATTCCCTCCCTGTTGTTCAATATAACATATTGAGAACGATCGGTAAAGAAAATCCACTCACATACTGTTTTTGGGCATTTTCATTTCCCAGTGTTATTGATCTAAAAAGGCTATTACTGATTTCACAAATTCATCATGATATTGAAAAATCCCACCGTGACCGGAATCTTTATAAATAATGAGCTTGCTGTTTGGAATCCGTTGAACTAAATCATAGGAGTTTGATGTAGGTACCATTCTGTCATCGTCACCGTTTACTACCAGTGTAGGTTGCGTAATTCCTGACAAATCAGCAGGTTTTGCCATTCCCCATTCGTGGATGGCTTTAAGTTGTCTACGATATCCTTTGATACTTATCATCTTATCCCGCGCCTCTTTACGTTCTTTGATACGAGCCAAAAATTCTTTTGCTTTCTGTTTGCCATTATCTGTTCGCGTGAAGAATAAATAGGTTTTAATATCTCTCAACGTGAAGATGGCACGTATCAGATCACGGTCAGAAATTTTCGTAACCTTTTCAATGCCTTTACCACCACGCGGGCCAGTTCCTGACAAAATAAGTTTACGAACAAGTCTTGGTTCGATGGCCAAAAGTTCTTGTGCAATCATACTACCCATCGAAAATGACATAATATCGATTTGCTCAAATCCCAATGTATGAATGAACATCAACGCATCTTTTGCCATTTGTTCAATCGTATCTGGAACTTTCCCGCTAGAAAGTCCAACACCTTTATTATCAAATGTAATGACCCAATGTTTTTTGGCAATCCCATCCACTACGCGTGGGTCCCAGTTGTCCAGATTAGCAGATAGATGAGTGAAAAAAATGACTGGGATACCCGCTTTCTCTCCCAGTTCACGGTATGCGTAAACTGTTCCCTCAGCCGTCTTAACACTTAGATTTGGTGCTTCTACATATGAATAGTTAGTTGTCATTATTTAGTCCCCTCCATCTTCTACCGCGAAATTTGTGCAGCCTTCATGGGGTGCTCTCCTTAGAATCGGATAATGACTTTTCCTTTGGGATGACCTGTAGCAACAAGCTTTAGTGCTTCATTGATATCTTCAATATGGAATTCTGTCGGGTCCACCGCTGGCACAATCCCGTTATCTTCAATAATCTTCGTAATTTTCTTTAATTGATCGCCATCGCTGCGAACAAAAATGAAATGATATTGAATCTTCTTTTTCTTCGCTTTGTGATCATACTTGGCCCCGGCAATGGTGAAGAGCTTTTGTTTCCAGCCTGGTAAGCCCATATGCTCGGCGAAACGTTTGTTAGGGCCGGTCCGCAGGGAAAGAAGGCGACCGCCTGTTTTCATAATCGAAAGTTCATGATCAAATTCGCTTGGTCCCAAGGTATCCATCACATAATCGACATCACGAAGTTGTTCCCAATAGTTCTCCGTCGTGTAATCCATATATTGGTCTGCTCCAGCCGCCATTGTCCGTTCACGTGCTTGCGGACTTCCACTAACGATGACCTTCAGCCCCATGCTTTTGGCGATAGGAATGGCCATTTGGCCAAATGAACCAGAACCCCCGGGAATAAACACGCTTTCGCCAGCTTTGGCAGCCAATTCTTCATGCAAACCTTGATAAGCAGTCAATCCTGTTAATGGCGCAGCAGCACCGCTCACAAAATCAAGATTAGCGGGCAAGTGCCCGATGGCATCCGCATGAATCGCCGCGTATTCCGCAAAGGCACCGATTTTTTGTAGTGGCAGGCGTGAATAAATGGCATCGCCAACTTCAAATCCCCGGATGTTCTTACCGACTTTTTCAATAACACCCGTCAGCTCATTACCGAGTACTAATGGAAACTCATAATCCTGGATCAGCTTGACGCTTCCGGTCCCGATGAGCAATTCCAAATGATTAACCGCCGCTGCTTTCACCTTGACCAAAACTTCGTTTTCACTTATTTCCGGGACTGGAATATCATTGACTTCTACCGTGAACTTTTTTGAATACTTGGTAATCTGCGCCGCTTTCATAATTAATAGCCTCCTATGCGCTGAATAATAAGTAACAATTTATTGTTTTTGTAACTTATGTTTCAAGCATAATATCAAAGGTTACAAAAGTCAATAATTGTTACCTGTTGTTTTATATGATAAAATTGAGACAGGTGTATAAACGATTGATAAGGAATTTATCGAAATAAGAAGGGTTGGAAGCGCGGTGGCTAAAATCACACAAGAGCTCATTATTGAAACAGCGGAGGCATTAATTGAACGCACGGAAAAATCCGAAGTGACCCTTTCACAAATTGCGGATGAATTAAGTATCACCCACGCCGCGCTTTATAAACACTTTAAGAATAAGCAAGAGCTCTGGGCAGCCGTGTCTAAAAACTGGTTCAACCGGATGATTTCAGAACAAATTAAACTGGATAAGACAAATTTGATGAATGCACAGGACCTGCTCCATGATTGGCTCTGGGCATTTGCTAACGCCAAAAAACGCGCCTATAACGAGAATCCCAAGATGTTCGCCTTGAATACGCAATATGTTGATAGCAATCCCCTGGTATTACGCGATGTTCTGTGGGATTCCTATCAAATTATTGACGGCTTCATGGACTATCACGATTCCCGCTTCGAACGGGCAGAGGCAATTCTCTCCGCATTTGCGGTGTTTAGCCTCCCGTCCTTCAAAGAATCCTGGAATCTTCCAGACTACCAAGACAGGTTCGAACGCATCTGGAGTTTAATCAAAAAGGGTCTTTAAATCCTCTAGTTGGATTCAAAGACCCTTTTCACCGTGATCCCCAGGCTTTAATTTTCCTAATCAGGTGTTCAACGTATTAAGAAGGTCACAGCTATTATTAGGCTCTATTGTTAACAGTTCCAACTTTATATTGTTACATGATGCTCACCGCTCCGCCTTATAAAACTCATGATACAGCTTCATCAGCGCCCTTTCTCTATCCGCGACACGTAACTCCGTGAGACCCCCAGTTCCTTCGCAATCTCCCGCTGCGTCCGCTCTTCCCCTCCGGGTCCAAACCGAAGCGGCCGACGACGACTTCCTTCTCCCGTTCATCCAGAATATCGAGAATATCAATCAGC
The DNA here is from genome assembly GCF_000758665.1 of Paenibacillus borealis. Lineage (NCBI taxonomy): Bacteria > Bacillati > Bacillota > Bacilli > Caryophanales > Paenibacillaceae > Paenibacillus > Paenibacillus borealis. The sequence continues at coordinate 1,939,513 of NZ_CP009285.1, read as the reverse complement.
GTGATCTCGTTGCCCTCTTTGTCCGTACTAATCGGCTCGTGGAGAGAGACGTCTTTACGGGTCTTTTTCAGCGAGCGAAGGTCGTTTTCAATACAGCGGGCCGCAATAGTTGCCAAGTTCTGTTTCCCAGTTATGATCTATTTGATGCTGCATAGTAACTTCCAGTTGGGTTAGATCTCAATAAATGTATGTATTTAATAACTCATGCTTCAACAGCTTGCGGTAACGTTCTTTCGTATTCCTTATGTAACACATAACGCTGGATGCCTCTCGAAGCGTCTACTGCTTCCCTGGCATGCTTGATAGCGGTTTCGCTGTTGCCTGCTTTGAGTTCAATTTCTGCCAGCAGCGCTAATCTCATCCATTGCTTCCTGATTGACTCAAGATGTTCCCGCGCCTGAGCAGCTTTCCCGTCCTCCAACAGCAGAACCGTTTCGTAGTATGCCCGGTAATCAGAATAGCGGATATGCGGCACGGCTTCCTGAACAGCAGCCATATCTTTGCGGTAAAGTCCATACGCCGCCTTGTACGTTGCCTGTACCGTTACCCGCTTATATTTGCTCATCAGCTGCTCCATAATCGCTCCTGATTCATCCTCAAGTCTGTTCGCAAGAATATACTGAATATAAACGGCAGGATTGTTTTTCTGGCTGCGTAAAAAGGAGTCTACCCGGTCCACACGTTTCTCCAGAGCTGCAGGATAATAGAATTGGACTCCTTCGCGTCAAACATGCTGTTCTTTATTCATTCCACTTCTATGAGTTATACTTCATTATAAATATAAGAAAGTTTATTGATCTATCTCCTAAACGAAGCAGTTTAACAGTATGGAAAGGAGAAGCTGGAATGGCAAGAAACGCCGAGAAAGACCAAATTTCACGAGAAAAGCGACTTAATCAAATTCTGGATTGTGCTTTGGAAGTGATAGCCCTGAAGGGAATCGGGTCTGTGAGCATCAATGATATTGCAGTTGCCTCCAAGGTTAGCGTAGGAAATATTTATCACTATTTCAAGTCAAAGGACGAGATATTTGACGAAATTTTGAGACGAGGACAAACCGCTTACGGCCAATTCGTATCTGAGACAGAGGCTTTGGAATTACCCGCGTTAGATAAACTGTCCTTGATATGTTCGGGCTGGTTATCCACACGAAACCACTGGGCGCATACCCTTCTAATACATAGTGCCCGGTTATCCGAAACCTCCCTTCCCAGCACGCGCAGCCAGGTAACGGAACGTTTCACACGCAACTTGGTTCCTATCACGAACATTATCAAGCAAGGACAGAAGGAAGAGACCATTATTGATGGTGATCCGTTGGAGTTGGCCTTTTATTTCGTCAGCCTGATCCAAGGTTTGACCTTACAACGGATGCCAGGCGCTGAAGTGCCGGCCCCTATTCGTGTTGAAGGAGTCATGCATCTGCTGGATAAAAGAAAACGGATGGATTAAAGAAGATGTCAAGATGGAAAAATCATCTTGACATCTTCTTTCTTATTGAGTAATAATACGTTATGACAAACCGATTGATCATTCGGTTTGTGAATAAGGCTGATTCGTCCAGTCCACTGGAGAACAAGCTTTTTTATTTAAAATTAAATCCAAGTAAAACTATGAGCATAATAAGGAGGGGTCTACCTGCTGACCATTGAACATCTAAACAAAACATTTGAATCACCAACCGGTAATGTCGTAGCTTTGCATGACATCGGGCTGAACGTTCAAAAGGGGCAGTTGGTGACTTTTATTGGCCCCAGCGGCTGCGGAAAAAGCACGCTTCTAAAAATCATTGCAGGCTTAGACACTAGGTACCAGGGCAAAGTGGAACTCAACGGTAAAGCCATAGAAAAACCAGGAATCGAAAAGGGCTTCATTTTTCAAGAACCCCGGCTCTTCCCATGGTTCACCGTGGAGAAGAATATCGCCGCTAACCTGTCGCTCCACAAATCCGAAGTCCGCAGGCGTGTTGACGAGTTAATCGATTTGGTCCGGCTGCAGGGCTTTGAAAAGGCATATCCGCGTGAGCTCTCCGGCGGGATGGCACAACGGGTTGCCATAGCCAGGGCATTGCTGCGGAAACCCGATGTTCTGCTTCTTGACGAGCCATTTGGCGCGCTGGACGCTTTTACCCGATCCCATATGCAAGAGGTTCTGCTGGAGATCTGGGAACGCAACCGGACAACGATGCTCTTTGTCACACATGATTTAGATGAGGCGGTTTTTCTTGGGGAACGCGTTGTGATCATGAACCCACGCCCGGGACATATCCGGAGTATTATCGACATTGATCTTCCTCATCCTCGTAAACGAAGCAATCCTTCGTTTCAGGAATATCGAAGCCTGGTGCTGAATGAATTCGAGAAAATTGATGGTCCGCCGTTTGATAAAGGTGCCGGAATATAAAATAGATTCTTCATGATAAGGAGATCAAAAATGAAAACTAAAATAGTTACCTTCCTGGCGTTAATCACATTCCTTATAACAGTTTCAGGTTGCGGCAGCAGCAACACTAATAACAACAGCGACACCTCGTCCCCGACTTCTTCTTCGCCTTCTGCATCTGGAAGTGAGGTTGCGAGCCCTTCCTATGAAGGCGTCACGGTTCGTATTGGCTATCAGGGTAAAGGTGGATTGTTCGGTAAGATCCAAGAGATGAAATGGTTAGACGAGGCTTTTAGCAAATATGGGGCAAAGGTTGAGTTCTCCGAATTCCAAAGCGGGCCGCCGATGGTCGAAGCAATGGCATCCAATCACCTAGACTTTGCCGGTATGGGCAACCTGCCTCCGATTGCGGCACAAGCTGCGGGCATTGATTTCACAATTATCTCGCAAACCCTAAGCGGCAAGAACAACGTGGCTCTGCTCGTTCCTAATAACAGTACCATTCAGACCGTGGCCGATCTAAAGGGCAAGAAAGTAGCTGTTACTAAGGGAAGCAATGCCTTCAATTTCCTGTACCAGCTGCTGGAAAAGGAGGGGCTTAAGGATTCCGATCTACAAATTATTCAACTTCAGCCCGACGAAACCCAGGCCGCTTTCGACGCAGGCAAAGTAGATGCATGGTCTGTGTGGGATCCGAGTATAACGTTGAACACGATGACGGGCAAGGCGCGCATTATTGCAGACGGGGAAAGCGCTGGCCTGCTGTCTCCATCCTTTCAGCTGGTGCGCAGCGAATTTGCGGATAAGTACCCCGAGCTTATTGTGGCTTACCTTAAGGTAATTGAAAAGGCAATTCACTGGCAGTCGGAAAACAACGAAGAGGCGTTGAAGCGTTATGCCGACGAGAATAAAATTCCCGTAGAGCTGATGAAAGGCTTTTTGGATCGTTCAACCTATATTAATGTGCCCGTAAGCCCTGAGACGATCAGCCAACAGCAAGCTACGGCAGACTTTCAATATAAGCTTGGCACCATACGTAATGAGGTAGAAGTTAGTAAAGTATTCGACAACCGTTTTATCGAGGAAGCACTCAAGCAGTATGCCGAGGAGAGTAAATCTTAATTCAGTTGTGAAGGAGAGAACGAAATTATGTCTGTTCCCAAACGCAAGCTATCGATTTCCTTCGCCAACAGACTGATAGGCATGCTTGTACCTTTGTCTATTCTGGCAGTGTGGCATTATGTCACCTCACAGGGCATAGTGAACGCTGTCCTTCTCCCTCCTCCTATGACGATATGGAAGGCATTTACCGACATGGCTAGCTCCGGTGAACTATGGAGCAATCTGTTAATATCCGGGCAACGTGCGACCTTAGGTTTCTTGCTGGGCGGCGGGCTTGGGCTCGCGGCAGGACTTTGGATCGGCTTCTCACTAAAGGCGGAGCGGCTGCTGGACCCTGCTATCCAGCTCCTTCGCACGCTTCCCCATTTGGCGGTGGCTCCTTTGTTTATTCTCTGGTTCGGCTTCGATGAGACATCGAAAGTCCTTCTAATCGCCAAGGCGGCATTTTTCCCCCTCTATGTAAACACTTTTCTCGGGGTCCGTTCTGTGAATAATGACTTGTTCGATGTCGCCAGTGTACTACAATTTTCAAAAGCTCAAACAGTCCTTAATCTCATTTTGCCCGCTTCTTTACCGTCCATCTTTCTAGGGATAAGGCTATCGATTGGCGTCAGCTGGCTGGCACTGGTCGTAGCAGAACTAATGGGCTCCAGCTCGGGGATCGGTTACATTATTAATGATGCAAGATCCTTCTCGCTCACAGCGGTGATTTTTGTCGGGATTATCGTATTTGCCGCTATCGGTAAGCTCACTGACTCCATAGTGAAGCTATCGGAATTGCGCCTGCTGCGCTGGCAGGATCATCGAAAGGGAGGATTCTGATTTGAACGAGCTGATTAAAAAGACACCGCCGATCACAGTTCAGAAGGATCTGAGGCAAAGGTTGCGCAGGAAGGGAACCGAACGGAGCTGGAACTGGTCTACAAGACTTCAAGGGTTGATCGTCCCTCTTGGCCTAATTATGATCTGGCAAGCTGTCGCTATGCTCGGGCTTGTCTCCGCAACGACTTTGCCCGCCCCGTCCCGGATTGTTCAATCCTTCTTCCGGTTATGCGCCTCCGGCGAGTTACTGAAGCATCTGGAGTCCAGCGCATTTCGGGCAGCCGCAGGCTGCCTCCTTGGATCTATCACCGGTTTAATGCTGGGTCTGTTCACAGGGCTTGGCAAATGGGCTGAACGTACGTTCGATCCTTCTCTGCAGATGCTGAGGACCGTACCACTGATGGCTCTTATCCCGTTGTTTATTCTTTGGTTTGGTGTAGGAGAATTCTCCAAAATCCTGCTCATCGCACTGGGCTCTTTCTTCCCTGTCTATTTCCATACTTTTTTAGGGGTACGGGTGGCGGACCGCAAGCTGCACGAGATAACCCTCGTACTGCAGTTCTCGCCTTGGCAGAAGCTGACGGCTCTCGTCATTCCTGCGGCAATGCCGAATATTCTTCTTGGCATAAGGCTTGCAGTCAGCGCATCGTGGCTGATTCTGGCCATCGCTGAGATGATGGGGGCAAGCTCCGGAATCGGCTACATGATTCAGGATGCGCGTGTATTCAGCAATACAGATATCGTTTTCGTCGGTCTGATTGTATTCATGACGGTAGGTAAGCTATCGGATGTTAGCGTCCGGAGTGTCGAGCGCCGGTTGTCCAGGTGGAGTGGCGCCTATAAAGGCTGATTCAGACCACACCCGCTATTCACTACTACTACCCATCTTTAAATAACGGAGGCGACCTACTATGACTACTAAACGAAACGGACAGCTTCATCTAGGAGCCTTTCTGTATTTCACCGGCCATCACCATGCGGGCTGGAGACATCCTGCCTCAGGTGTTGAGCAGATGTTTGACATCAAGCTATATGAGCGGATGGCTAAGACAGCCGAGCGCGGAAAGTTTGACATGATTTTCTTTGCTGATCTGCTTCATCTTATATATCCCGGCCGCGCTGCTGCGGGGATGCTCGATCCTGTATCCCTGCTCTCCGCCTTGTCGATGGTCACCTCTCAGGTTGGACTTACAGCGACTATATCAACGACTTACAATGATCCCTTCCATGTCGCACGCAGAATGGCAACACTTGATCTGCTCAGCGGGGGCCGGGCGGGATGGAATATTGTTACCTCTCAGGTAGATGCCGAAGCACATAACTTTGGCAAGGAGAAGCATCCGGAGCACAGCCTGCGATACAAAATGGCTGCGGAGTTCGTTGAAGTCGTTACCCGCTTATGGGACAGCTGGGATGATGATGCACTTGTCCTAGATCGTAAGGCAGGTATATTTGCGGATGTCTCCAAGTTGCATACGGTAGATTACGAAGGAACGTGGTACAGATCCAAAGGGCCACTGGTTACCCCCCGTCCGCCGCAGGGCTATCCGGTATTGATCCAAGCCGGATCTTCCGAGCCGGGCCAAGCCTTCGCCTCACAGGTTGGTGAAATTATATTTACCGCCCAGCAGTCGCTCACAGCCGCCCAGTCCTTTTATCGCACCTTAAAAGCGAAGATTGCTGCGGTTGGTCGTGAATCGGACAGCCTCCTTATTATGCCGGGCTTATCCCCTATTCTGGGGGGAACGGAGGAAGAAGCACGCCGCCGGGAACGGGAACTGCTGGAATTAATTGATCCAGAGGATGCCGTTATGATGGTTTCAGGAATCCTCCAGTTCGATCTGAGCAGCTATCCGGCAGATGGCCCTCTTCCGGAGATTCCCAATCCAGTTGAAGCGAGCAACGGAATGAAGAGCCGGGTACAGCTTATTATGGACTTAGCCCATACTGAAGGCCTGTCCATCATTGAACTGGGCAGGCGATTGCTGGGTGCGCGAGGCCACATGCAATTCGTCGGAACACCTGAGCAACTGGCGGATCTGATGGAGGAATGGTACGTCAATTTTGGTTGCGATGGCTTTAATATTATGCCGCCCGTTCTGCCGGGTGACTTAGATGAGTTCGTCGATCACGTCGTGCCGGTACTCCAACACCGTGGATTATTCCGCAATGAATATGAAGGTTCCACGTTACGTGACCACCTTGGCCTCAAACGTCCTTCTCCAGGACATTTTATACAACCCATCGCCTAGATCACTACTTCTAGTTTAAGGCTGACTTTCTTCTGCACAAGAGGATAATCAGTCTTTTCTTCATGCTCATAATTTTGAATAGAGAAACGGCCGCTGATGAAGGCCTATGAATCTCTTTCTAACGCGACTTCGCCATGTTTGTTCAAGGCTGCCTGTTCCCCATGTCTGAAGAGATTGATGTTTATGCAGCTGAACAGGAGAGCGCTATACGTGTAAAGGACGGCAAAATAGAAATAATGGGTCCTGTATCTGCGTCAGAGCCGAGGATATCGACCATTGTGATCTCGTTACCTTCTTTGTCCGTTCGATGGGATCATGCAGAGACACATCTTTTCGGGTCTTTTACAAGCTGCGTAAGTGCATCAGGATTTCGTTTTCAATACACCGGGCGGCAAAAGTAGCCAGCTTCGTGCCCTTGTTCGGGCGGTAGCTCTCGATGGCCTTGATCAGCCCGATGGTTCCGATGGAGATAAGGTCCTCCATGTCATCGCCTGAGTTGTCGAATTTCTTGAGGTTGTGGACACGATATGATGTAAAAAAATAAACCAATTGCGATCGATCTTGATTCGAATTTGTTTATTTTTGCGTTTTATATTTAATTTGTAGCTTCCGATTGATTTCTTGTGTCCATTCAGGCAGTTCATTTAAATAATATTTTATCCCGCTTTTATCTGCTTCAAGAATACAATATCCTCTGTTTCAATATGATGACCACCATTCTTCACTCGCAAAGCAACACGTTCAATATTTAGCCGAACATCCCCTAGTCCCACATAAAACATAATGATTTCAAAGCCCTGTTCCTTTGCATCTTTCATCTGCCTAATAACGTTACCACCCGCCAATGTAGTTTCTACGGTGAAGTCCCGCTTATTCACACTTACTCCAAGCCGGTCAACAATCAGGTTGCGGATTGTGCTCTTTGTCTCATTCATGTGTGAATCCTGATCATTCATTTTCTCGATCTTACCGGTACTATATTCTCTAACAATTTGCCCCTCATTTGTCTTATAAACTATATATGTTCCATTTGCTTTAGCATCCATTTTCGCCCGGTCACCCGTTAACCGGATCAATTTAGCAAGGTCCTTCGTAAGATTCATCATTCCACAAACACCTCACTTCCCACTTATAGTTCGAGTGTACCACAGTACAGCGCATTTTATCTCTGCTTCAAGCTATACAGATAATACAGTGATTTTGGAATTTCTTATCAAAAAACACAAACAACCTGCAGGATCGAGACATCTAATGTCTCTTTCCTACAGGCAAATTTCCTACCTCACCTCTTCACCTTATAAAACTCATGATACAGCTTCATCAGCGCCCTTTTCTCGATCCGCTACACATAACTCCGACTAATGCCGAGGTCCTTCGCAATCTTCCGCCGCGTCCGCTCTTCCCCTCCTGTGTCCAGGCCGAAGCGCCCAACGACGACTTCCTTTTCACGTTCATCGAGAATATCAAGATTACGATAGATCTTACTCTTCTTAATCTTCAGATCGCCTCCTTAATCACATCATCGGCCTCGGAGGCGAGGATATCGATCGGCGTGATTTCGTTGCCTTCCCTGTCTGTCCCGATGGGATCGTGCAGGGACACGTCCTTCCTAGTTTTTTACAGAAAACGGAGGTGCATCGGTATTTAGAACCACACATATCATAATATGTTAGTTAATATATCTGATAGTTACCAAATATATCATAAATTTTAATTAAAATAGTATTTAATCTATATCAAAACTCTAAAAATATATTAAATTTTTAATATTCATTGACTGAAAGAAATAACGATGTTATATTTCCTAACATAAATTAATAAATATACATACAGGAAGAGGAGATTACTGAAATGAATAAGCTGAAACGTCTAAGTAAAACTAAAAGAAATCATTCTGGTTCCCCCCGCTCCGAATATTCACCAGCAAAAAATAATTGGAGTAAAAAGCAATTTATAGCTACGTCCATTGCGTTATCTGTTATCGCTTCGAGTGTCATTCCGTTTCAGACCGCTGATGCTTTAACCCGGGTTACTTCAGCAAGCGGCACAGTATGGGAGATTCATGATGTCTTTGCGCCTAGCTTAGACACAGGAAGTTTACGTACCGTTGGGACTACACAAGTACAAGGCTTCGGTAATATCTTCGTTAAAGTGTCCTCCCCTACAGCTTCACTGATGAATGGTCAAATGATGCGCGGGTTTGACTTGAAATACGATGGCGTTAATAAGTTTACTTCGACTCAGTCTGTAAATCTGGGAAATGTAACTGTTACTCGTGATGTGTATGTCGATACTATAAATAATCGCACGAGATTCTTTGATACTTTTACTAATAAAAATGATATAAACGTAAAGGTTGATGTCTCTTTCGGCGGCTCTCTGGGATATGGTACAGCGGCAAATGCTTCAGTAGTCAAGGCAACATACTCCAATGATCTGGAGGTGACTACGGATGATTCATGGATTGTTGTAGACAGCAGTGCCAAAGACAATAAGCCGCTGGGCGTTGCAGTCGGGTCTCCACATCCATTTGAGAATGGATTAACCAGCCTAGGCAATCAGCAGCAGAATCCATTCACCACCCCCCTAGCTAAGTCCGGTAATGATGCGAATTTCTATGGATTCATTAATACATTACACATTGAGCCGGGAGAGTCGAAATCCCTGGTACATTATGTACAAGTTGGAGAAGCGGGTGAAGAAGGCCTGAAGAATCTGGTGACCATGCTAAACGGACTGAATAGCCAGCTGGATGTATCCGGATTAACAAACGCACAAATCCGTTCAATCAGTAACTGGGATGTCTCTGCTATAGAGGGACTGGATACTGGAGATACCCTGGTGATTCCGGATGCTCCAGCAGCTAAAGCATTCATCACTTCTTCCCCCTATGATGTTACGAATAAATCCATTGCACAAATGCAGCAGGATATGATTAGCGGTAAAACTACTTCCGTACAAATTACTCAGGCTTATTTAGATCGAATCAAGGTATACGATGAAGGCCAGCTTGGCTTCCATGCCTTCCTGCATGTCTCTGAAACTGCGCTTACCCAGGCACAAGCTGCTGACAATGCCCGCGCACAAGGTGCAAAGGGGGATTTGCTCGGTATTCCCATTGCAATAAAAGATATCTATGATACCAAGGATATGCCTACTACAGGCGGCAGCAAAGCGCTTGAAGGCTGGCAGCCTGATTCAGATGCTTTCCAGGTGAATAAGCTGCGGGAAGCTGGAGCTGTAATTATTGGTAAAGTAAATACTTCCGAGTTCGCCAACAGCGGAAGCTTTAGCGAGAGCGGCTGGCAGCAGACCTGGAATGCCCTGTATCCATCGAAGACCTCCTTTGGCTCAAGCGGCGGCTCGGCCGTATCGGTTGCAGCTGATTTTGCAGCAGCAGCCATGGGATCACAAACAGGGGTCTCTCTCTATGCACCTACTACAGGCGCCAGCTTAAAGAGCTTCCGTGGTACAGACGGAATGGCAAGTACTACAGGTGTACTGCCGCTCACTTGGGGACAGGATTATGCAGGTCCCATTGCTAAGACAGTAACGGACCTGGCCATCATGTTGAATGCTACAACGGGGACGGATCCGCAGGATATCTTCACAGTGACTGCCGATGCAGATCATAAGCGTCCGGCTGACTGGAAGGAATCTCTGGATACTAATGCATTGAAAGGAAAGAAAATCGGATATATCCCTGCTTCCTTTGTCTCCAGTTATGCCGATGATGATACCGGACAAGCCGTAATGAATAAGTTCTCCGAGCTTCAGGCAGCGGGGGCGACAATGGTTGAAATGTCAAAAGTACCGTCAGCACCTACCCGTCCAGCAGGCATTAATGGATCTACAGAAGGCTGGGCGCGCTATATCGAGCTTCATAAAGCCTTCCCTTACGCGGATGGAGCAAGTGTACTCGCTTCGGATAAGGTGCTTATCTATAATCAGAGAGGCTATACAGAGCCTACCCGCATGACTGAACAGGCTGTACAAGATTACATCAAATATAGAACTGACTATAAGGAAGTTATTAAAGGCTGGATGGACGAAAATGGCGTGGATGCTATTGTTTATGCAGGTTTTATCAGTGACGTATATAACAATGACTCAGCAGCCTCTCAATTAAGCTCTGACCGAAACACGGGCGTATTAACGTCTAACGTCGGCCTCCCTACGGTAGTTGTTCCTGTAGGAACGAACGACAGCGGATATTCTATCTCCATGCAGCTTGTTGGCAGAGCATGGGACGATGCCAAAGTTCTGGGTATGGGCTATGCGCTTGAGCAGCAAAGTCAAGCCAGACTGCTTACCGCTTTTGCTCCAGCACTCCCATATGTTCCAACCCCTACTGATCCTGATCCAGTAGATAATGAACCAAGCAATCCAAGTCCTGGAGGAGGTACCGGAACTCCACCGGTAACAGCAACGCCTACACCTACAGCGACACCGGCTCCTACAGCAACACCAGCACCAGCAGAAACAACAGCACCAACACCTGCGCCGGAAGTTGCCAGTTTCGTAGATACCCTTAATCACTGGGCAAAAGCTAGCATTGATGTGCTTATAGCCAAGGGATTACTAACGGGTTATTCCGATGGAACCTTCCGTCCGGATTCAGGGTTGACCCGTGCCGAAGCCATCAAGGTCATTGCAACGTACATGGGGCTTGAAGGACAGGCTAGCAGCTTTACAGATGTATCTCCAACGCATTGGGCTAATACGTATATCGGCGCAGCAGCCGGAGCAGGCCTGATGAACGGATATAGCGATGGAACCTTCCGTCCGAATGCAAAGATTAGCCGCAGTGAATTAGCAACTCTAATCACCAGAGCCTTTAAGCTGACTGGTACCGGAACCACCTCATTCAAGGATGTTAAAAAAGACGCCTGGTATTATAACTCCATTGATGCACTGGCATCGAATAAAATTATTACCGGATATGAAGATAGTACCTTTAAGACTGCAAAGGATATTACCCGGGCAGAATTCGCTACTATGGTGGCGAGGTTGCTGGAGAGTGGGAAGTAAGAGGAGTTACAAGCATTTGTAAAGAAACAGGCTGTCCCAAAATCGTGAAATGACTGCTTGGGGCAGCTTTTTATTTTGAGTAAGATACAAGATAGCACTTGGGTGTATGCTCCGCTAACAGAATGTCCAAAAGGAGCGATGTCTTTGTACATCTAATGTATCTTTGTTTCAATAGTTTCTAACTCTTTTTACATAATAGAAGCAGACTTTCTGCTGCACTCCGCTCCAACTCAATTATACTTTCCAGTAAAAAACGCAACTTTTCAAGATCATTGTGGTTATGGTTGACACCATTCATTCTTTTTATTTCTAACAAGTAATAACTTCTATTTTTAAATGACTCCCATTTTCTCTGAAGTTGTATAAAAATTTCATCAATGTCGGAGATATCTATTCCATAGCTTTCTGAAATAAGCTGAGTTAACCTTCGATTACGCTCATGAAGCTGACAGAAAGAAAGAGTCCGTGCCTTAAATTGATTTTCATCTTTTAAATTGAAGAATAAATATTCAAATTCTTCCAAATAATTTGTTAGTGCATCGATTCCGCTGTGATAATATAAATCGTAATTTTTATTATAAATCTGACCTCCATATAATGTGATTTCCAGTGACTTTATTACCTGTGATAGTTCTACATGATGTTTAAAACTCCCATCTGACTCATTCACCCTGCAATAAGAAACATCCACATTTTTATCCAATTCTTTAAAATATTTTATAGATTGGTCTAAAGAGGTGAACGGAATGTTGTAATAGTCCATTTTCCCCATAGTAATACAATCTTCAATAGAATGATAACAGCCTTCCTCATCGTTATATCCATATATAAAAGCGGGGTGTACCATATGTGATATTTTTGAATTCACACCGGAGGGATAAAAAAAACGGTCAACTGTAATAAACACAAAAAAACCATCATCAAGCTTTTCTTTTATAGCAGTATGTATTTTTTCACCTAATATATCTTGTTCTCCTGAAATTCTATAAATTAAGTGAGTAAGTAAGTGTTGTGAATATTGGATTTTAGGAAAATACGCGCCATGATCGACCAAACCTCCCTGTATATCTTCAGAACTATAAGATTGATGTAGAACTTTTTTTAAATAAACTGCATCCATATAGCATGGAATATTTATGAATGATTCATTTTCATAGATGAGCATAGCTATCAAATTGTTTGAGACACAGTCTAACCAAAGGTCATTATAAGGTTTAATTGCTCTATGTATAACCACAAATACTCCTCCCTGAATGTTACTTAAAATATTGCCTTTAATTATCTTTATAATCAAATCGCATTTTCATTTAGTATTCGCTTTAGTATTTCTCCAAAATAACTATTCTCAGGGATAAACATTTTAAGATAATTCATATCCCAGAAATATTTCAATATTGTGGCTGCATACGGAATGATCTGCTCATAATCCAATTCCACACACTCAATTTGATACAACTCTTCCATTTTGTAATTCTCGATATCTTGAGAAAAGTGTTTTTGCTCAAATTCAAATAATTCAGCTATATTAAAATCTTTGCATAAAGGACTATCCTTAAATTGCCCTTTTTCCTGGACACTCTTAAAAAAGCTTAATATTATATATCTGGTGATTTTGGAGTACCAGTAATGATGAACAGTACAATCTGTGCTGCAGATCCTGTATTGTTGTCCATAGACAAATGACAGGGCAAATTGCTCTAAAACACGGTAATGAAACTTCTCATAAATCGTATCTATCATTTCCAGAACCTCATCCAGTAAAAAAAGATGCGGTTCATTAAGTCCAACCACACCCGAATTCCACATTTCCATAGAAAGAGGTACTTTAATTTCATTAGCGCTCTTAGTCATAAAACTGTTATCTTTAATATACTTCAACAAACTTAGTTCAGCGTTCTGCTCATTAGGATCCATGACCATGTCCTGATGAATTCGCATTCTTTGCTCGAGGGTATTTTCCGAAGCATACAAATGAAATTGGCTTTGATTTATTCTTGAGAATAGCTCACCTAGATTATCATTAATGAAGATCGTATCCGTATCTACTAATAATAGATTACCTGGATATTTCTCCATACAGTCTTGGAGTAATTTTATTTTTGCTCTATGGACGTATCCCCCTTCCATCCAAGATTCCCTCAGTGTTTCTGTGAACTCCTGATAGATAATTCTGTCATTCTCCCCAAAAACACGTGTGAAAAAATCGATTTGATCTGTATAAATTATAATGCTAATGTCTTTATGGAATTCAAAGCCGGCAGCATAATAGAGTGACAGAATTGAATAAATTGCTTCCTGAGCAAATTCACGTCTTCCGTAAGCCAAATAGGCAATATAGTTCATTTCTCCCCTCCAGCCAGAACATTGCTAGTGATTCTTTTAGACATTGGGAAATATTTGATAATACTCTTGGTCTCACCAAGCAATTGAATCCATATGTCCAGATCTGTAGTTTCAACATCATCGTACACATCCAATTCCAAGCCTTCTTCATTAAGACATTTTATAATAACCTGCTTGATTTCTTGTAATTCCTCAGTATTTTTGAGATTAAGTTCTATTCTTCTGAGAATAGCATGAGCAGGAGAAAACAACTTTAGCATTTGGTCATTCATAAAATAGTCAGCTAAATTTGCAGGCAACTCAATCAGAGCATCAGGGTGTTTCATAAAAAAAAGGCTGATATTGTTTGTGAATTCATTTACTTTTACGCTCTCAGGTGTATCTCTTATCTCGTTGTGAGGCTGATGCAGGACTTCGATTTTATGATTAATAATAAATTTGGCGCCCTCTTTAAAAAGTCTGTACATCAATTCCGACTCGTCAAAACCCCAACCTTTTATTTCTTCACTGAAGAGCCCTACCTTGTTGATATATTTTTTAGGTATAGAAACAATATTTGTATGCGCCATAAGCCAGGAGTGCTTCATAGCATTGGAGTTGTAGGATAGAACATTATATTTTCTGTAGCGGTCATCCAGAGAATCATTATTACTGCCGTCAAATCTATGCTTCATGAATATACTTTGATCATGCACCGCTTCATACTCCACATCCTGCTCCAGCATAATCCGTGCTCCAGCGACTACAATATTACTGTCCAGCGAATAGCATCTATCAAATTCACTCAACAGATTTTTTTTGGCTAAAACGTCTCCATCCATACAAATAATAATCTCACCGCCGGCCTCCTTGATTCCCAAATTTCTTGCCCTATTTCGGCAGGATAACTTGCTTCTTTCCGTAAAGATATACTTCATTTCATAATTTCTGTTAATCCCCCGTACATATTCTTGCGTTCCATCTGTAGATCCGTCATCAGAAACAATAACCTCATACTCATCTCTTCGGAATCCTTCCATATGATTTAATGCCTCCAGAGTATTTCTCAAGGTTTCTCTCATTTGGTATGTAACGATGACAATGCTATATTTCCTCATATATAACCTCTCCTTTCTCAAAGATACATTTCATTGTTATAGGAAAGTATTTTATCGAACTTTTTCTTTTTCCCAGCAATTGAATCCAAATATCTAAATCAGTATCCTCAATAAAATCATAGACTTCTAATTCGAGCCCCTCCCAATCAGAGGTTTTTTCAATTACTTCTTTGAGCATTTCCAGATCCTGTTTTTTACGGAAGTCGAACCTCAATTTTAAAGGAATATCTTCACGGGACTCTAACATAGTATACCTGGTGGCTATGCTGCTAAAAAATGCTTTCACTTCTTCATCCGACAGTGGCAGCACACCGCGGTGCTTCCGCAGGAATACATCAATATTTTTATATAGCCCCTCTATTTTATCTTCTTCGACAAAGGTGCCATGATTGCCATGTAATTGATGCAAAACTTCCAATTTACTATTTATTATTATTTTCACACCTGCTTCATACAGTCTGTAAGATAACTCAATGTCCTCTATCCCCCAGAATATTAACTCTTCGTCAAATCCGCCAGTCAATTCTAATTTACTTTTAGGTACGGCCAGATTGCATGTTAAACCATAGATATATGGGAACTTCATCGCAGAGCTGTTATATGAAAGTTTATCAAAGATAGGAAGACGAAAATCAAACATTTCCGGTTTACCCGCTGTTAATGAAAATTTATCAAAAACATTCTTATTACATAGATCCTGGTATGTAACATTATCCCTAAGCATTAGTCGTGTCCCAATGATCATCGCTTCCTCTTCCATCCGGAATACACGATCAAGTTCGCTCAAGTAATCAGGTTTAACAATGATATCTGCATCAATAAAAACAATATATTCTCCTTTAGCTACCTTCAATCCGTGATTTCTGGCTCTGGATCTGCTGGATAACTCATCTCTATTAAGATATATATAATCCAAAGAATAATTTTGGTTTATATTTTTTATAAAAGGATATAACGGATAATTTGAACCATCATCTATCACTATAACCTCATACTCGTCTCTCCCGTATCCCTCTTGATAATTAAGCGCTTTCAGGCAATTAAGAAGGAGATTCCTATTCTGGTAAGCAGGTATAATAAAGCTGAATCTCATTGCACAATCTCCTTCCATTTCCTCAATGCATTATTCTGTTCGATTTTCTTCAACAGCTCGGATAAAATCATTTTTTCTTTTTGAGCAATGTCGTCAAGAGAATTAATAATTTTATCTATGCATGCTCTTTTCCCCGTTACCCTATATTTAATCATAAGTCCTTGAAAAGTAATGAATGTCTTCTCCACTTCAACATACCGCTCATAGAGAGGTTCTAAACCCTGGAGGTATCCTTTTTCGTGTATGTACTTTATCCTTCCCAACATACTTCTTTTATGCTCAACCAAAATACTAGTAATTCTTATATCAAATTCAATTTTGCGGTTCAGCAGATGCATAAAATACATTTTTAAATATTGATACACCTCCATTCCGAAAGCTTTGTTCTCATTTGGCCATGGATTACTTGAGGCCCGATGTTTCTCAGAAGTATTTATACCAAATAAATAATCATGGAGCAGTTCTTCTACCAGCTTCAAATCAAAGTTGTACTGCCCGTGGTTATTGAATTTGAAAAGATAGACCCAATCGTACCAATATGGTTTATTTGTAGTCATAGAATAATCCAGCGAAAATCCCTGTTTAAATGTATCAAAACTAATCTCGAAGTGACCAAAAAGCGCATTCTTGTCATACGCCATTACCAAAAAAACATTTTCTTCCTCATCGTAACCATAGATCATCAGATCATGTAAATAATGAAATGTTCGATAGCCCATTCTGAAGGGGACATAAAAATCATCTAAATGGCCATAAAAATAGTAGCCAAGATCAATATTGTCTATAATAAACTTTATAATGTCCTGCTGTGTCTTGACTAATGCATATCCTGACAAATGTTGATTCTGAAGCCAAGGAGAGGTGAAAGCCTGATTTTTCCCGTAAAACTCAAGAAATAAATACCCATCCTCCAATATATTTTTACTGCAGAATAACTGAATATAGTTACTATAGAACCATTCCAGATAATCTTCTGTATTAGCCAAGATAGATAGTGGACAGGCATCATACAGATAGCATTTTACTAAAGGCTTCTTAATTGGCAGAACTTTTCGACTCATCAATTCTCTCTCCCAGCTATTTCAGGATATAAATGAAATGAGGTTACTTAACTATCTTTTCGCAATGGGTGAGGATGATTTTGGGTGAGTGATATTCCGAGTTTAGGGGGCCTGGCTGTTATTACCTCAGATAAACATATGATGAGGATCATTTACTTTTTTAACTTTCTTCGAGCAAAAATATCGATCAAGTTCCATCCTGGTACTTGCATTCTTGCAATATGAGCATACATTCTCGCAAATCAATTGATTTTTTTCATTTAAGTTGGCCGGATTATAAATCTTCGTTAAGTCTTGGTCGTTTACGTTCCCTAAACTTCTATCGTTGTCGATGGCTGTATACTGACCCAAGCAAGAAAAAACCCGTCCATCTGGCACAACAAGTCCAATTAGATTTTTTTCAATAATTGAACATTTCTCATTTGGTACCTTATCAATGTATGGTTGGCTTTCAACCTGAGTAAATTTTCTTATATTGGTAACAATATTTCTCTTTTCTGCATGTTGTATTACTGAATCTATAATGCTTCTATAGTAGTCTTTGTTCATTTTAAATTCTCCAAAGTCGTCCAACATTTCCGTGAAGAACACTTGGTCAACTTTCAATTTTGAAACTACATCAAGGTATTCAATAATAGAATTATAATCCCCATATTCACTACTTAACATCATCGTAGTACCCAAGATCATGTTTTGCTTGCTATCGGCCAATCTGGATAAATTCCCTATAACTTTATCAAATTGTTCTCTATTGAATTTCATGTACCTGCAATATTGATCAGCATTTCCGGCCAAAAGTGAAACTCTAACCCAACTACATTTATTAATTGTTTTTTCTAGTTCTTCACTAAAATGCACTCCATTTGTTATAAGACCTACCTGTATGCCATGAGTAACCAATTTATTTATTGCTATGGGTAAGTATTGATGTAGTGTGGGTTCTCCGCCTCCTGATATAGTTACAGATTTTACGCCCATCTCTATGCAGGATTCCACAACTGATTCAAATATATTGTTATCCAAATGCTCCCCTTTCCGTTCGTGAAAAGCGCAGAATTTACAACTGGAATTACAGATATTTGTCGGAAAAATTTCCATTGATATAGGAGGGATATATAAGCTTTTTAAATTGTACTTCTTATTGATTCGACTTAAATGTGCATAAATTCTCATCCGCTTACTGGTTCGATTATTCAGTTGATCATACGTATTCATAATATCCCCCTTGGCGTACTTCAAGATCTTTTCCTGCAATAACCCTTATATATTCCTCAGACGTAGCAGACAACTCTGCATGTGAACCCCTATTTAATATATTGCCGTCCTTCAGAACAAAAATAGAATCGGAATCTTTAACTAACGTTAGTCTATGAGAGATAATAATTATAAGGTTTGTTTCTC
This sequence comes from Paenibacillus borealis, assembly GCF_000758665.1. NCBI lineage: Bacteria > Bacillati > Bacillota > Bacilli > Caryophanales > Paenibacillaceae > Paenibacillus > Paenibacillus borealis. The sequence goes on along the minus strand of NZ_CP009285.1, from coordinate 1,920,909 downwards.
TCAACAAATTTAAACTTTGTCTAATTATAATTTCCGCCTCTAAATCAATGTTAGATGTTGCTTCATCAAGAACATAGATTAGTGGTTTCTTCAAAAAGAGTCTTGCTAAAGCTATTTTTTGCCTTTGACCTCCTGATAATAAAACTCCTCTTTCACCAATTTCTGTATCCCAGCCGTTCGTCAATTCATTTACGAAATTAAATAAATCTGCTCGTTTGCAACATTCTAAAACAAGTTCATCATCAGCTTCTGGATTTGATATTAAAATATTTTCCTTTATCGACATATCAAATAAAACTGCATCCTGAGTCACCACGCCAATATGCTTATATAAAGAATGTATTGGAATTTTATTTATATCTTTATTACCGATCCGTATATTACCTTGCTTCAGTTCCAAAATCTTCAACAATAAATTGACTAATGTAGTTTTACCAGAGCCACTCTCTCCCACAATGGAGTATATCCCATATTTACCCATCTCTAAATTTATCTTCTCTAGCACTTGTTTAGATTCATAACTATAGCTAAGGTTATCGACCAGTATAGATAATTCTGAGTTCTCCAGGTCTATGCTTTGTATCGGCTCATCCCTGTTTAATACAACTAATATTCTATCAAGTGCTATTTTCTCAATTTCACCCTTAAGATAGAGTTCATTCAATTGTACAATACCCTCAATTATTTTATCATTAAATGAAAGTATAACTACTAAGGTTGCTACGTCCATTTTTCCATATATAATGAGTAGTCCCCCGACACAAAACAGCATAATTCTCGATATGATTTTTTCCTTTATTTCAAATAAACTGATATCCAAACACCAATAAAAAAATTGTTTTACATACAGCTTGTTCAGTATATCCCAGTTTTTTTTGAATTTAGTTTGCATGAATACTTCAGCATTGTTTGATTTTACATGTTTAATATTACCGAGTATGTCTGATGTATCTCTTTCATAATCAGCAAAGATTTTTTTATAATCTCTATCAAGACTTCTTACTCTGCGAGCTAGATATGCTGATATCATGATTGAAAATGGAATGAACATTAATATCAATATTGTTAAAATCCAGTTATGAAACATTAAAAGAAAGAAATAAACAATCAGCGACAATACGAGCATTATTATATCTATTGATTGACTAATAAACCCTTCAGTACTCTTCACATAATCGAATAAGATTTCTTTATTATCTTTTTCTTGTATATTGTTATTGTAAATCTTACTCAATAACCTACTACGCATATTGTTACTATATTTTGTTATAATCAAAACTTCATTTTTACAATTTACCATTTGAGAAATAGCAGAGAGTGCCACTAATGACGAATAAAATATGAGTATAACGGTTATGGTGCTGAATTGTGGGGTACCTAGTAACTCATCAATGAATATCTTGTAAGTATAGGTAATACCAATCCCTGAAAGTAACATAATAAATTTATTCATTGTAAGGTTCATCATGTTCCGTTTAACATTTAAATAGGGCAGGATACCCCGCAGATACGATACTCTATTCATGACCAACCGCCTTAATATCAACTATCTTATTACATAGATGTGCATTTCTATTATAGTGTGATATCCAAATAATCATTTTATCCTGATATATATTTAACAACTCATTCAATACACTATTTTCGGTATCCATATCTAATGCGGATGTAGCTTCATCGAGAACTAAAATACTTGGTTTATTTAATAATACTCTTGCAATCATTAATCTTTGAAGCTGGCCCCCCGATAAAGACTGACCATCAGTACCCAGTTTCGTATTTAATCCATCAGGTAAAGAGGATATTACTTTTTCAAGTTTAACTTGCTTTAATAGCGTATTTAATTCCTCATCACTGACATTCTCTTTTCCGAGTAATATATTATCTCTTATAGTGTCATTGATCACAAAAGACTCTTGCCAAACAACTCCAATATTGTCTCTTATACTTTTAAGAGTAAATTCAGTTATACTAACATCATTGATTGTAAGGATGCCGTCTGTAGGATGATATAAGCCTATCAGCAATTTTAGTAATGTTGTTTTCCCTTTGCCATTATCACCTTGTAGCCCCACCCATCCTTTCTCATTCAGCGTTAATGAGAAGTTATTTATAATATCTTCATTATCTTTATAATGAAAGCCTAATTTTTCTGCATTTATTGAATGCACATTTTTTAATTGCAATTCAGAGCTATGTACAATTTCCGATTCCAGCATAAGAATGTCTAATACTCTTTCAATGGCCAATATATTTCGTGCGATTAAATTCCTTCGCTGATATAAACCTCTGAACAAGCTTTTACAAGTGTTGAAGTATGCAATCAATGAAACCAACTGACCTACCGTAGAGGTACCCGCAATGATATAATAAGATGCCATAAAAAAAATAATAACATTGGCACCCTGTAGCAAACATTCTGTAATTACATCATGCTTATTGGTTAATTGCAGTAAATTCCCATCATTTTGTTTAACTGTTTTGTTAGTTTGTAGTATGCGTTTACGAAAAAAGTCACCAGCTTGTTGGAGGATTATTTCATTTAATGAATACGCGTACTCCAATAATTGGGTGTTTAACTTACTTTCATTTTCATGAAAGCTTGCTTGTTCTTTTTTAATATTTTTTTTAATTTTTGATGTTAGTATAGTTATTATTGGTATAATGATTATTGAAACAATCCCAACTTCAATATTCAAATAACACATCATACCAATACCAAATAATAATTTGGTCGTATTGGCTAACGTATAAAATATATTATGATAAATCAATGAAACAATCTCACCACAATCATAATTTATACGTTTCAGTAGATCGCCTGTATCATATCTCTCCGATTCGGCTAATTTGCTGCTTAATATTTTATTGAACATGTTTAGCCTTATGTTGTACAGAAAGCCCATTTGTAACTTAGCCCAAATATAATTAATTCCTAGATGCATGGCTTGACCCAACAAAAAAACAAGCAAATATGCTAAAATGATCCATAAAAAGACATCGATTTTTTTACTGTAATATAATTGATCAATTAAAATCCCAAACACATATTGATGTGACATATTTATAAAAGAAACTAAGAATATCAGAATAAATGCTACAATAAGATATGCTTTATATCCATAAATGTGGAGCCTTAATATAGAAATCAATTTTCTCATAGTTGTTTAGCCTTTCACCATTAAAATCTGCTTAGATAATATGGGTCATGACGGCATAAGTTTTTATATAAATTATTTCTAGCAGCCATTAAATCTGAATAAATGCTGCTGATATTTTGATGTATGAGATATTTTTCCGTTATAGCATCTGCTTTCGTATCCAGCTTATCAGTTTCCAATAATTCCAACATCCACTCACTAATTTTTAGATTCAACTCGCTTTTTAGCTTTTCCATTTCCACATTTGCGTTACTAATGATTTCCATAGCTGTCGTATCATTATTATTCTTGGCATCACGCATGAGAAATACTAATATTGTGGGGAAGACCCCACATAAATAACTCGATTGTTTTAGGATCTTATTTGTTTTCACAACATGATCAAGATATTTATAAACACTTTCCACTTGATCATTTTCAAATTTAAATGAATTCATTCCAATATGAGGACCTTTTATTAATAGTCCATCAGATTCTATTTTTTCATACAATGAAGTTCCTTTAAATGGAATTAGACAACTGCTAAAATTCGACAAATCACATGCATACCCAATCTCCCTTAAGAAAATCACATTTTCTTGGAGAGTTTCAACACTCGAATAGGGACTGAAGTTTATGAATCCAATCATGAGCGCTAAATCCTCAAATTGAGAAAAAAATCGTACAGCATTAAAGCAATCATCCGTCGTTGTTCTTTTGTTGTACAATATTAAATCTTTATCATTTCCAGACTCAACACCCAAAAATACGGAACATAATCCAGATGAAATTAATAGTGACATAAACTCTTCTGATGCTTTTTTATAGAAATTAACTCTATAATTAACATTATATCCAATTTTAATATTCCTCTTCATTAATTCATTTGCAACCTCAATTTGTCTGTTCATCCCGGAATCTTCATAACTATTATCATTGAATACAAACCTATTTTTATTGTATTTATCTTTCAAGTATTCAATTTCGTCAACCACACGCGTTGCTGACATTTTACGAAAGAAACGTCTTCGTTCTCCATTTCTCCAGAAATTATTGGAACAGCAGAAAGTACAAGTAGAGCTACAGCCTCTTGTTGTAGTAATATTGACTAGATTATTTTTTTGTTCTAAAAGCATGTCCCTATTAGTAAATGGTAATTCGTCGAGGTTATCAACCACAGAGCAACCTTCATTAACAATTATTTCACTGTGATATCGGTAACATAATCCCTTGATATCCTTGGTGCTACTTTTATTTTCAATACTCTTTATTAGTTGAGTGAAAGAAATTTCGCCTTCACCAATAATAATGTAATCAACAAATTCATATTCTTTCATTATATCCATATAATGATATGTGGCTGTATATCCCCCCATACTTATTACAACGGAAGGTAAAATTTGTTTCAGTTTCTTTGCATATTCAACCTGGTGATGGAAATATCTATCGTATGTTGTAATCCCAATAATATCCGGATTAAATTCCTTTAGGTATTGTTCATAATCAAGTTCATATGCAAATCTTTTTACTTTCACTTCATGGCCCTCTGCACCTACTGAAGCTGCTAAGCTACCAAGGCCTGGTTCTTCGATAATTTCATTCCCTTTTCCCTGAATAGATAATAATAATACCTTCACAACAAAAGCACTCCTTTTTACTGTGTTCATTCTTGAAGAAAATTAATAATTCACTGAAAATATAGCCATTTTTCCATTATTGCTCACAATTCTATCCTCGTAAAAAATATTAATGACTACTTCTTCCCCCATCACTTTTCTGAACTCATCCTTTATTAGTACTTGTAATCCATCATAAAATTCTACACCCCTGATAATAAATACATCAAAGTTATTAGGAGCTATTTGTACAACACGAAATCTTTTCATGATCTTTTGATTTTTACGGACAATACGATTGTATATTCCTTTCATTACAATATTGCCATTTAGTTTGGTTCCTTTAATTAGTGTGGATATTCTTCCGTCAATCATTTTTAATGCACTATTATTTCCGCACGGACAATCAACCTCAATCAGACATCCAAGATCTTCTGTATCATATTTAATAATTGGAAGGGTTTTCAATTGTAAATTCGTGGTTACAATATTTCCATATTCATTATCCGGGTCATTATTCCTGATTTCTATGTATACTGCATTACTATTGAGATGTAGCGTTTGATGCTTACACTCATAGGCTATGGTCCACATTTCTCTATTTCCATAATGTACAACGCTTTTGACCTTAAAGATGTCTTCAATATATTCTCTCTTCTCTTGGTCAACATATTCACCCTGAAACTCTATATAACGCAAGCTGTCAATATTATGATGTAATTTACCATTATCGATCTCTTGAGCATAATTATAAAAGGCAGATACCGAACCGCATAACCAACGAGGCTGAATATGTGATAAATATTTAAAGCAGTTGTTTAGATTCTGGATATCATAATCAAAAAAGTTGTATACTTTTCTTGCATTAGAACCATATAATAAATAGAAATTATTAGGCGTTATTTCCCGGTCTATTGATAGCCTTTTTTTCCAGATATCGAAAGCCAGATCTGTACGTTCACGAGTATTTTTAGGACATCGTAAGGGTACTCCTGTAGTCCCAGTAGTCATTTCAACAATAATTTCTTCGTTAGTAGATGTATATATGGTTTCACCTAATTCCTGCAAATCCATTCGTTCTGTATACGGGAGCATTTCATATAACTGATCAGGATTAATATTGATTAGATCTAAGCTAGATAACTTGTCTTTGTAGTATTCATTCTTCGATTTCAAGCTTCGCATCAAATCTAAAAAGCGGTTGTCAAGACGATTGAGAATCATTTGTTTTCAACTCCGAGACCATTAGACATACATAGGCCAGTAATAAAGAATACTGATCGATTTTATCAATGGAAAGGTATTTGTCATCGAAATTAATTAAAAACACATTTTCTATATTCACTATGAGCGCAATAAAACGTATTGAATCAAAACCTAAATCCCGTGTTAAGACAAAGTCTTCCCCCAGTAAATCTAAATCTTGATTCGTCATTTCACTAAGGATCGTTCTAATTTTTTGATCAACTTCTTTTCTCATCTGCAGATCTCCTCAATAACTTTCCACTATAGGTTTTCGTTATTTTTTCTACAATTTTTATTGTGTGTGGGATTTTATAGTCTTCTAAATGTTTCGTACAGAATCTAATTATTTCTATGACTGATATAGTTTTGTGTACAGTTACACTAGCTTGGATATATCGTTTATCTTCAGTCTCGATAAGTTCCACTAATGCTTCTTTTATTCCATCATATGATAATAATGCGCTTTCAATTTCTTCAGGATATATATTCCTGCCATTCATAATAATCATATTATCTTTTCTACCCACAATATATAGATAACCTTCATGATCAACATAGCCTAAATCATCAGTATGTAACCAATCCTTTATTAACCCTTTGTTATTCTTATAATAGCCTTTCATAATATTCGAGCCCTTAACAAGTACTTCTCCAATAGTAAATGGTTTGCATTTTTCGCCATTATCATCGATAATGCTTACCAATTGGTCACCAATAGGTTTACCTACCGAGTTCTCTTTGCTTAACATATCTTCTGTAGAAATTTGTGTAATTCGTGGAGCTGCTTCTGTCAAACCATATCCCTGAATTAATGTAACACCAGAGAAATGTCTCATTATTTCAAGGATGGTATGAAATTTAATTATTTCACCGGAGAAATGAATCATTCTCAAGGAATGACCATTTATTTCTATATTACTTTTCATTATGTCATTGAGTATGGTCGGAGTCGCGAATACTACTGATATATTTTCATTAGTGATTTTTTCCGAAAAATAACGCGGTGTTAATAGTTTATTAGACAAAAAGAAGCTACATTGATTATAAATACCAACAAACAGTTCCCCGACAAGCGTAGATATGTGAACTGGATTTTTGATAATTAAAAGCTTATCCAATTCATTCAAATTCAAAAATCCGGAAATATTATTAATCGAAGCTATTACGTTAGCATTTGTAAGCATTACGCCTTTTGGTCTACTTATTGTTCCAGATGTTAGTAAAATTAATGCAACATCTTCCATTTCGTCATCATCACTGAAACTACCCCTTCTTTTTTCCAGAATATCAATTTCAGATGATGTGCAATAAAATCTATGCTTGTATTCAAATTCATTTTTCAATAACTCGTTACATAACCTTGATGAATTCGTAAGCAGGAAATTTATATTTAGATCATCATTAATTTCCTCCAACTTAGATATACCGAGATTAAAATAAACTGGAATAGCTACTGCCTCGATACTATTTAATGCTATTATTGATGAAAGAAACTCTATGCAATTATCAAAAACCAGTACTACCTTCGTCCCTTTTGTGATTCCCATTTCGTTAAAAATAGCAGCAAGTCGAAATATTTCTTCATATAATTCTGTATAACTTATATTTCTATTATTATCTTGTATACGGCAGAATTGATTTTTTAATACTCTTTGAATCAACATCTCAGAATATAATGACATATAAACTCCTATTATTCTAATTTAGAAACTAAAAAATCCGAAAAATATTTCCCGCATTTCTCCAACTCACCCAGTACCCTATTGACTCCTGTATGACTTTCATGCCAATTTTCATTTGAAATGCTTTGAGTTTCACTCGGGACTACATAGATAATCGTATCTGGAAACCAATGAATATAAGTCATAAGTGCTCTACGGGCATGGAATGCTTGACAACATAGAATTGCCTTTTTAACCAAAATATTATTAATATTCAATATATCCCTAGAATACTGGGCATTTTCCGATGTGTTAGTCGATTGGTCTTCACACAGAATCGCCTCTTTTGGAACTCCATTCTTTATTAATACACTAGAACAAAATTCAAAATCTGTCTTGAACTCTCCAGCATAAAGTTCATTTGTTATTCTCTCATTTGGAAAACGCCCCAACTTGGAGGTGTACTTTCCAGCTGGGAGTATATATTTTGCATAGCCTTGATTATATAAATCGGCTGCTTTTTTTGATATTTCCCATTTCGATGAACCTGGTATTAAAATAACGTCGCTAATTTGAGGTTCATCTTCAACAAATATAAAATCGGAAATGTCCTTTATTATTCTGGATGACATAGATAATCCTTTCTTATTCTTATTTTCAATTATAAACGCGATCAACTTTCCGAATAAACTCAACAACATTTTTATACCTTGAAGATCTGGATATCGAATCGGTAATAACTATATTATCTACTCCTTCTTTAACCATGTGTGCTAAATCACATATATCAGCGCGATTAGGCGCATATGACGAAGATAGCGATTTCAAAATATTCGATGCTATGCAACATCTTTTATTTTTCTCAATACATTTACTTAGCGTTAGATCCTGTGCGAACAATAGATTCTCAAGACCAACATTAACAGCAAGACAACCCCTCGCTATCATAATTTCATCGCTGACATCAATGATAGCATCTATATTTTTAATCGCTGAGTAACATTCTATCTTCGACATAATAATCGGATTGTAATTTATATGTTTTAACAACAACTCTTTAAACTCAATGACATCATCACTTGTTTCTATATAAGATAGAACTATACATTCAGGTCTAAGTACATCGATTAATTTTACACACTTCTCTTTAATATCAACAGCTGAAGGTTTAATAAAGCCCTGCTTCGAAGCTATACCTAGACCAGACTTTAATAATCCATCATTATTCGCAACGCATTGTAGATAATTATCACCAATTTGAGTGACAGTTAAAATTATTTCTGCATTACCCAGGTATATCTCTTCGCCAACATTAAATAATGAACAATCAAAGTCAACGATAATTTTTTTGTCATTGGAAATTTCATTTTCACTTATACATATATAAACTGTTTCTCCACCAGTGATCTGTTGTTCACTTTCAATCCATATTCTTTTCTTGTCCTTAGGCCATGCTATATCCAACATTAATTGTAAGTCTTTATTTGTATGTTTTTTGAATTCATTCCGTACATAATTAACAGCTTCAACGTGCTCATCATATGATGCCTTTGATACACAACAACGAACTATTTGAGTAGATGAATTCATCAAGTTCTCCACTAATGTATTATGACTTTCGATTGTGTCAACATTTCCCATAGTAGGTATAATATTCATATTTTTCCTCCTAAATTTAATTGATTTTCTTTAAAAAGTCATTTATTACATAAATAATATTCCATTTTCTTTTTTTGAAATAGGAAATATGTCACACATGAGTAATTTTAAGGAATTATTTACATTCTATTTCTTTGCCTAACAAGGAAGCGGAGTGTGATGTTTAATTTGAGATTCCTAAAGTAATTGAACATATATGAATCTTCCAGCAATTTGGGAGAGTTATGCTTTTTAGTTTACCTTTATTTTTGATACCCAGACATAACCCAAACAAATAATATTTAAATACACCATGACTGTGATATCTTTTTCCGCTTAGTATGATCTCCTCACCAAATAAAGTACGCGGCCATCTGCAATCACTAAATCCAAAAAATATTTCTTCTTTAGTTTGATCCTCAAAATTTAGAATGATTGAATTGTAAAAATCTCCGTTTTCACTATACCCCATTAACATAATGTGAGAATACGAATCTTCAGAAATTAACAGTGTCTGATTCAAACACACAATATTATCATATCTTTTTGGGGAGAAGTCTAATTTAAATCTCATATTTCCTTTCTTAATAGTTCTTCCAGAAAACACATCGTTCTCTATAATAAATCTTCCGTATATTCCCTCTAAATTATGCGGTACTTCATCTGGTGTGAAAAAAACTGCATCATTCGTATATTCTTGTATATCTATGTAATAATAATTCGTTATGTTTTTATTCATCTCTGACCTTTTTTGGGATTCGGTCTCATTAATTGAATCTTGCTTTATGTGTTGGTTTATACGTACTAACTCAGCAATCAATTCTTCCTCTATTGCACATATATTTAATATTAGTTCCCCCAATTTGCGGTTAACCGATTTATTAACATGCGGGCTATAAATAGCTTTTTGTATTATGTGATTAACAGTAAACCATTTAGTTCCCAGCACTCTATATCTTTTTGTAATATCATCCATACATTTACTTTTGCTATTTTCTGCGTACATTTTAAGGGTTAGGCAAAAGAGATTTCTTGAATTAGCAATACTTTTGATTGAATCTACTAAAGCCATGCTTTCAGCAGTACCTTCGTTATCTAAATCCAGAGAAGCTAAAATATCGTATGCCAGGCACTTTATTCCATGAAAAACATTATCCTGATACTCTCTCTTTTTGTACAATCTTTGTTCAGTAAGGTTTACAAATTCACCCATAGAAGGTAATAATTCATTCTCTCTTGCTAAGGTGAATGTAAGAAACATATTTGACAAAGTGCAACCCTGAATGAAATTGTAGTACGGAACATGCCCCGTTTGTCTGGTGCCATGTACATCTAAACAATACATTCCGTTCTTATCAAAGCCTGTAGCCATTACGAATCCTCGATAACGATTGGGTTCTTTTCTTCGTGATTCCGATGCCCAAGGGAGATAGTACTGATCGAACCCTAAGGAAACCGGGCGTCCATTGTACAGTTCAAATTTAACAGTCTCAACCAGCTCTGAGGGAGTATTAAACATAGCTTTCATCGCTCTCACCCCATGATATGCTTCCAGGTTATTAGGGTCACTTTTCAATGGGAAAATTCGTTTCCCTATTATTGGGTCGTTAGGGTTACAATATCGAAAGTCCCAAAGATCCGAAAACATTAATTCATACTTCCGGGAAAACCAGTTTGCAGCTGTTGCAAGTGAACTTTCTATACATGTCATTGAATTTTCATGTATCAGTTTAATGGGATTAATCACTTCTTTCATTACCTAGTATCTCCTCCCGATCAGGTAATGTACTGAAATTTGTTTCTTCATGGAGCCGAGAATATTGAAAGTACTTACCACCGAAAGGATGCTCTGTAAGCCAAGGCTTTTTGGGACCAGTGAAATGGTATATTTTCGCATCAATAAAAAGTTTCAAATTTTCAAAATGTCCTGTAGTATAATTCCATACGGGGCTAAGTATATACCGTTTATTGAATAACACAGCATTCAGCGCGTCTTGATCCATATGCCTTATTTTCTCAGAATTGTTTTTAATCCAATCAAGAACTATCTCTGAGATATTGTTTTCTCTCCACTTACTCATATTGATTAATAATACGCCAGCATTAAAATACCCAAACAATTCAGGGATGCTAAGTATCTCCATCCTGTCTTTATAGGCTCCTTCAACAGCTCCGATGTAATAATCCCCTAATTCAATATTCCACAATTCGGTGATATCACCGTCAATGATCAGATCGCAGTCGAGATATATTACCTTGTCCACGTGTTCTATTAAGCTTGGAACAATGATTCGATAATAAGATTCCAAGGTAATATACGGTTTTTCAATGAATCCATTAAAAATATCACGATTTACTAATATAAAATTGATCGCTGCCCCGTACCGCTGGGCGATCTCATCCAATTTATTCATATTTTTTATAGAGAGATTGTCATACAGTAGGTAAAGATGGACATATTTGTCAGATGCTTTATTGATAAACATAGAGTTTAGCATTACACATAATTGATTAGCATAGTTATCATTTGTGGCAGTAACTATATGAATCTCACTCAAGTCTGACACCTCACAAAAATAAATAATTGATATTTCTATAACTCTCCCGTGATTTTTAGTTCTTAAACGCTAATTCTTAATGTGACTTAATATCAAAGAATAAAGTCCAACTTCAGTTTCAATCAATTCATTAATTTTTTGGGCCAACGGGATCAGATCGCCCGTTCTTTTGGACATGCCAATCTTCATTAGCATTAAGCTAAGTGTATTCCAGCTTCGAATCAACAACCGGACATTGTTATTCACTTGCTCGTCAAACAAGTGCTGCTCCTCCGATAGTTTTGCAATTGTTTTCTCAAGAAGGAACCGGCTCCCCATAACCCCCCACATCCGAATCTTTTTATATAGCATAAGCATGTGCTCTGTAAATTGTTCACCATAATAATCAGGCAACAGAGGCAAATCCTGAACTAACGCTTTGAGAGCATTAACCCCATAAAATGTATTTTCAGCAGTAGTTCTTCTCTGATTTCCTTCTCCTGATATAAATAAAGCGAGGCTCACGGCCAATTCGTTTATCAGCTGATCAGTAGCTTCCTTCTTATTCCAACTCTTAGATAATTCCGCTATATGTTCTTTTGAGAAGACGATACATTCATTTCCCCGTGCATTCCTACCTCTAGTAAATTGTTCTCTTCCGAAAGCTCCCTGATAAATAGTAGCGGGGACCGTTGGCACAAATCCGTCGCTGACCAGAAAATGGTCATTGAACTCATCAATTACAACAACAAAATGGCTCAATCCAAGCCCAAAGGCATTCTTAAAAGCCGCATTATAGTCAATACAGCCAGAATCCATCTTGACAATGATCGGAATATCCTGATGGATACAAGTATTAATCAGCTTCTCAGCGGATGAAGAGTCTAAATCTTTATATATCTCATATTTAAAGTTGTTTTTCTCACAAAAAGTTTCAATAGACTCATGAACAAATGAGCGGATGCTGATATCCACAACATTCCCCTTGCTCCTTTTCTCATAGCAGGTTGCGAACCCCTCCCCCAAAAAGAATATTTCAGTTTCATCGATATCTATGCCCGAGTTCCGCAATACATTTTGAAAGCAAGCTATATAGCATTCACTTCCCTGATGCGTCACAAAATCCTGCAAAAAATCAACCCTTTTCTATTTTTAGTATTGCGATGCTTCTCATGTGAGTTTCGCTCGGTTAAACCCAAGTAACAAGCTGGTGGTCCGGTCTTTGAATCGGTTTTGGGATATGATCGGGATAGCCAAAGGCAACTGCTGCAATGAGCTTTTCATCCGTTTGTAGAATCTCATTTATTTTTTCGTCGATTAGTAATACATCCCCCAGCCAAAGAGAACCCAACCCCATGTCTGTAGCTGCCAATAGCATATTCTGAATGGATGCACTGATAGACTGAATGTCTACCAGCAGTAAATCCTCCTCTTGCTCTTTCTTGGATATACCGTTTGTGGGCAGAGATTCAATGTTTCGTCGATAACAAAATACGATTATAGGGGCTTTAAGCATCAGTCTGCATGTAAGAACTGCACTACTTGTGTTGATCCCCCTTCTATTCATAACCAAAACCTCTTCCAGCAACAAATGAACCATCTCATTCTTTTTTTCGCCTTCCACCACATAGAACCGTCTAGGCTCTCTATAAGCTTTTGGGGTTGGCGCATTCAAGCCCAACGAAATAATTAGTTCAATCAATTCCTTTGGCGGTACTTCCTTTTTGTATTTCCGTATACTCCTTCTCGCAATAATTGTTTCAATGGTTTCCAAGACAAGCACCTCCAATCGTAAGGTTCATTTCATCTAAAAATGTACGGTTTAATCCCGTTATTAATTACATCAACAATTTTCTCCGTACACTCATTTAGGTAAAAATGTCCACCGTCAAAGTGATGGATGCTACACTTTCTGTCTGTACACTCCTTCCAACTGGATAAATCATACTGATTCACTTTTTCATCCTGCTTTCCTACACATATGGTAAGATCGGAAGCAAGCTTTCTTCTTCTGAAGCCAAAATTGTATTGCTCAAATAACTTGTAGTCCGATTTAATTATAGGAATGAATAATCGTTGTAAATTGATATTATCCTGAAGTTCTTTCGGTGTTCCTCCCAGCCTATAAATCTCTTCAAAAAAAAGAGCGTCGGGTAACGTGTGCAAATAATTGCTCACATTTTCTATGTTCGATTGGGGAGGATACATGCCTGAAAAGAAGATGTGAACTGGTTTATAGTCAGCTTCCAGAAGCTTAAGAGCTGCCTCATAGGCTAAAAGGCTCCCAAAGCTATGCCCAAAAATACAAAACTCACTTGAATCAAATCTGTCTTTCATAAATCCAGTAATGTCTTGGACGGCCTGTTCAAGGCTTTCGTAGTGCATCTCTTTGAAACGGCTGCCTCTGCCGGCGAGTTCAACCGGAATTAGTTCAATTTCAGCATCAAGATATTTCTTCCATTTCAGATATACTGAGGCAGAGCCGCCCGCATAAGGGAGACAAAATAGTTTAATTCTTTTGTCCATTTGGAATGAAAACCACCTTCTCAATGGAGTTTGCAGAGGGAAGTGAATTTGGAGTAATATTCGCATTCCGCTTCTAATATACCGGTTAGAATCGATAGGAGTGACTCCATTTTTTGTTTATCATAGACCTGTGAAAAGGTGAATTTCGTTATAACCGACCTCACAGTCTGATACAGATTAACAATCTGCCCGACTTTTAAATATAGGTCTGACTGTGGACCGAATAGATGGTTATTTTTATATTGGTCAGCTAGCTTTGCATTTACAATACCGTTTATATCCATCACGATCTGCTCACTATATTGTCGTAGCAGACATTCACTTAACAAAATTGGTTTCAGCCATTGAACATATTTACTTAAATCAAGTAGTCCGTGAGATATAAGTTCAAAGTTCTTCTCCATGTTGGTCAAGTACATTTGTAAACACCTTTCCCCGTTAAAATGACCATTATCCTTTTTACTTATATCGAAGCTCATATAAGAAGGAATATCTAGCTTATTGGAAAAGTTATTGTACTTAGGAAACCCGCATCTCAATAAGTAATCATCAGTATTATAGTATCCACATTCATTTTGACATTCATAAAACCGCGGCATTCCACATGTTTGTTTGTTGAGTACTATATATCCATCGTAACAATTAATAAGATCCGATAAACTGATTGTTCTTTCCTCATAGGACAGACTGTCCCGATAAATATGCTCAATAATGTGAGCTACCCTGTCAATTTTGTTGTATCCGTGAATAAGCCATGTATGAGACAGATGTTTTTTCAGAAATGTGTCGTTCCTGATTTTCTCGTAGTAACAATCGATCCATACAATCACAGGACGGCCTTCATCAATATCTTCGACAATAGCCTCTACAACGTCATCGCAGACTGATTTTTGGTGAAAACCGATACCATGCAGCTCCAGCAATCGTTCTAAGCTCAAGTCAGAATTGTATTGAACCTCAAGCCTGGGTAATACCTGATCGCGATCCATGGCAAAATTGTAAAACGGTACATCGTTGACCAGAAAAGATAAACAGCTTCCTCCCCTCTCATTTAAAATCGGAAAAAGCGAGTTGTTCAAACAATATCTATAGAACAATTCATTAAACGGCTTAATGTACTCTATTTTGTTTTCATATCTCATTTTCTGTTATTCACTCCTGCAGCTTCTGCCCCAAAAACACCTTTTAAAAAGGTGGACAGCTCTCTGATGGTGCTATGCTTATAAATATCTGTTCCGGTTACGGGAATATCATATTTCTCCATCTCAGCTTCAAGCTTCAAAAGCAGTACAGAATTCCCCCCAATATCGAAATAACTTTCCGTGACTCCTATTACTTCAACCCCAAGGTCACTGCCCAGTGCTTTCACCCAAATGTCATGGATTTTCTTCTCCAGCTCATCATTGGGTTCTTCATAGGTTCTTAGAGACCCACTTCTATTTAATGCCTTGTATTCATTTGTATCATTCGCTCCTTCAAGTAAATGATCCGAAATCTTTAGGGGTAACGAGTCTTGGCTGTTCCTCATTTCCCGCTTATTTATTGAACCCACAAGAATATGGCTGATCCGGTGATCCAGCAACTCATCGAATACCTGCATAGCTTGAGAAGTAGATATAGAGTCAAACAACCAGTTGTCCTGTACAGATACTCCATAATCCACTGCCATCCCCACTTCGTTCCAGGCAGGCCATCCGATGGATAACGTTCGTTTACCTTTCAAATTCCGGTCTGCAGAGAACGAATCCATGAAGGCATTTGCTGCTGTATAATCTGCAGACCCAGGCATGCCAAAGGTACCTATGACAGATGAACAGAGGATGAAGAAGTCCATCTCATCCTCCTTGGTCAGTTCATCTATAACTAGAGTTCCATGGATCTTGGGCATTAGAACATTAGTGATTTTCGCAACGCTTTTCCGTAAAAAAAGGCCATCACCCGCTATTCCTGCGCTATGAACGATCCCATGTACAGCGCCATAACGCTTCCTCAACTGTTCTAACACCAGCCGCAGCTCATCCCTGTTCGCAATGTCCGCACTAATCGTTACCACGTTTGAACCCGTCTTTTCAATTGCTTGGATCAATTTTATTTGATTGCATAGTTTCTTATTTTCATTCTGCTGAATGATATATTTCCATTCTGTCCGTTCAGGAAATACAGAACGGTTCACAAGTGCAAGGTTAATCCTATTCTTCGAAGCCAAATATCCGGCAACTTCCAACCCGACTCCACCGATGCCGCCGGTTATCAGATAAATACCGTCGCTCTTTAGTGTCAGCTTATCCGTTGGGAGCTTGTTCAGGTCACAATCCACAAGCTCCTGAAGGTACCGCTTGTCATCACGAAGCGCCACAAGATAAGGGACTTCCGTACTCTCAAGTTCTCTATATAATTGTTCACTGCTGGTAGAGCTATCAATATCTATGCATCGCACCTTTAGTCCAGGATTCTCCTGTAAAATGACTTTACCTATTCCTTGGATACACGCACCAAAAGGATGAAGAACGGCTTCCTTGCCTGTAACTGCATTCACTGTATGGGTAACCAATACAACTTCCAGGTTACGCAGGCCGCCGCGTTTTGCTAAACCTTTCATAATGTCAAGGAAAATGAACACATTCTTGTTTAATTCCGTCTCAAGGATTGTTTCCATAGATGATTCATTGCTCTGATATAAAGGCCAGAGGTAGTAGAGCTTTTTAAACTTCTTATTGCTCAGACAATCCAGCAGCTCTGAACAGTCCGGCTCATGCGAAGCTAACTCAAAGGTGTTTGGATCAAGCTGTTTGAATTTATCGCCCAAGCGTACCTCAGTTAGCCGATGACCATCCGCTTCCATGCATTCTCTCAGGCCTTCACCCACTCCATATTGATCAGTAAAGAGCAGAATCTCCTCGTTTGCTGCATACTCTGAATTCTTGGGTGCAGGGAAGGATTCTTCTGACCAGACCGTACGGGTATACATTTGCTCTCTGTCAGCATTCCTTATATCTGCAATATTATTTATTGATTCCACTTTCTTAAGACAATATTGGTCGACAACAGCGAAAACTTTCCCATTAACATCTGACATCTCAACTCGGTATATCAACTCATCTGTCGAATCCCTCTCTAATTTATATATGCGGCTGATCATTTTCTGAGGTGTTCTTCCAAAAATTCTTAAGGAGCGGTAGGAATGAGGCAGGTATATCCCGATTTCACCTTCGGCCAGCCTCGCAGCAGAATTGACTGCGACGTCAACTAATGCCGGGTGAAGATAATATTGTAATAAATCCGTAGCATACTTGTTATGTAATTCGATTTCTGTAACGAACACGCCATCGATATGAGCCGCCTGTTTCGAACAATTCCACCGGGGACCATACTCGAAAGTATCATCATTAATGCTGATTAAATCAGAGCCCACTCCCAGGCTAATATTCTTATAATCCGTAAAACTAGAAAATTCGTACGTTTGGTCTTCTTTGTGTATCTCCCCTTTTGCATGCTCTAACCATTTTCCGGTCTCCAAGCTGGATTTGCTCACTATACTAAAATTGAGCTGCTCATCCCAATGGTTGAGGATCATATGTACTTCTCTCTCTGCCTCTGAGTTATTCAAGGTCAAAGGCTTAAGAAACTCTATGTCGATCTTGATCTTCTCACAGTTGAAATGCCGGCAGCCTGCTTCTCTCGCCATTTCAACATAAGCCGCTCCCGGGACCGCAAACACACCCATAATTTTATGCTCGCCGGCCACCCATTGACTTTTTGCACTAAAACGGGCACCATAAATAGTTTGACCCTTCGTGGTCAACAAGTGGCTCTCCAGCAGCGGATGGCCCAACCGATACCCAATGGTTTTGCTATTTTGCATTAAATTCACATTGTCGGGCCAATAACGTTTCCTTTTTAATGGAGTTGCAGGTATAGTAACCTTCCTAACGTTCATACCGCGATATAGTTCACTCCAATCAAGCTCAGCCCCGGAAACAAAGAACTTGCAAACCTCTAATAATAGAGAATTGTCACCCGACTGTTGGACGGCCCGGATAAGCTCAAAAGCCTTTTTCCTCTGCTCTTCCTTCTGCAAGTTGTCCTTCGGGTAAGAATAAGCATAAAATATGTCCTTGTCCTGAAGTTTCTCAAAACGACTGGAACAGGCAATGTTGATTTTTTCTTTAAAATCAGCCACACTTCTTATTACTACCGCAATCCGGTATGCATGGTGAACACGTCCCGTGTTGGATGTATAACAGATGTTATGGTAATCAAGGTTAAAGCTGCATTGGGACAGATAATCTTTATAGGCATTCAATGCAATCTCTAAACCTTCTTTCGTTTCAGCCGTAATGGTCAGAATGCTTGGCTGATTATTGACCGACTCTCCCTCTGTCCGCAAGGGCGCCTCTTGAATAACTACATGACAATTGGTTCCGGTAAACCCAAAGCTGTTGATACCCGCTGTCAACAAATTGTCATTTCCCTTCCACTCTCTGGTTCTATCATTGACAAATAGCGGCGAGTTGTAAAACTTAATATAACTATTGGGCTCGCTGAAGTTTATGCTAGCGGGAAGAACACCATGTTTAATGGATAACACAACTTTAATCAGGGAGGCCATACCAGAAGCCGCTTGAACATGGCCGATGTTTCCTTTTAACGATCCAAGGGAACAGAATTGCTTTTTCTTCGTGAACTCATCAAACGCCGATGTCAAACCCTTCACTTCGATTGGATCGCCCAGCTTCGTGCCTGTTCCGTGTGCTTCGATGTAGGAGATCATTTCCGGATTGATTTTTGCCTCTCTCCATGCACTAACAATAACTTCTCTTTGAGCATCGGAATTGGGAGCTAGGATACCATTAGACTGGCCATCGTTATTCATCGCTATTCCTTTAATTATGGCCTGAATATTGTCCCCGTCTGCCAGCGCTTTATTAAGCGGCTTTAGAAGGACTGCACCAACCCCTTCTCCCCATATAGTGCCATTTGCTTTTCGGTCAAACGTCTTCACTTCTCCGGTCAAGTTTTCCACAAAGCTTTCGATGGCTGCGCCGCTCTTCCCGGGATAGTAATCTAGTGATATACCGCCTGCAATGGCCATTTCTATTTTGCCTTCCCTAAGCTCCTTGCAGGCCATATACAATGCGACCAACGCTGACGAGCATGCCGTATCCACAACCAATGCAGGACCTCTTAAGTTGAAAACATAAGATACTCGGCTTGCCAAAATACCCGACCAGCAGCCAGCCTCCGCTTCTAAGGACTTTTTCCCCAACAAGGTCTCATAGACAGAATTGTTTGTATGGTCTCTACCGACAAACAACCCGGTTTTAGTTCCCTGAATGTCATCAAATAACATCCCTGCATCCTCGATGGCTCCCCAGGCTGTCTCCAAAAAAATTCTCTGATAAGGATCCATTGCGATTGCTTCTTCATCTGTTATACGAAAAAACTCTGCTGCAAATAGGTCAATTTCTCTTAAAAATCCGCCCAATTTCGAAGCATTGGCTGAAGGCACCTCTGTCACGAGGTGTTGGATATCGTCCCATCTTTCTTTAGAGATTGGACTAATACAATTTCTCCCTTGAACCAAGCGATTCCAAAATTCATTCAGGTTAACCGCATTGGGGAACCTTCCGGATATTCCTATGATAGCTATGTCCTGATCGTGTTCGGGAGCAACAGGTTTGCGTTCCAGCTTTTGCAACATTTTTTTTGCAACATTTTTGTCAATGAGCTTGTCTGCAAAAAGCTCCAAAATGTATTTTCGAAAGTCCTCCATGTCTTCTCCCCCTCAACTGAGTCTGTCTAACGTAAGCTCTCCTTTTTCAATACTGTCTAAAAGTTTATCAAGCTCATCGGCTTCTTCTGTTATTTCTGTTTCTTCAGGCAATTCCGGTTCTGATGCCCTCTGTAAACATTCAGCCATACCGCGAATCGTTTGATAATTAAAAATATCAGTGATATCAGCCATATTAGGAAATAATCGATCCAGTTCCCGATGGATTTGAATAGCTTGTATCGAATTACCACCATAGCGATAGAAGCTGTGATGAATATTAATGTCATCGAGACCCAATATATCGCTCCAAACCTCACCTATAGCGATCTCCCAATGGGTATATTGAGCGGTTTCGCTCCCCGTCAAACTGATCTTTTTAGTATTTCCCCCTCCAAAATCACCCGTATTACTTTTAGTTTGAAGCTCCTGCCGCATTTCAGCCTTCATGTCATTCGGGTTCCTTCGGCCGACGATCACATGGGCCGCTCCAAACTCAAGGATGGTTCGGAACGCGAATAAGGCCTGGTTAATATCGATCGGCATAAAATAATCATTATCCGTCTTCTTTCCGTGGTTAACGGCCATTCCAACTTCATTCCATGCAGGCCAATTTATTGATATAAAATTCTTCCCTTCTCTGCTCTTGCTTACAGCGTACATATCTAAATAGGCATTAGCTGCAGTATAATCCACCTGTCCTTCATCTGCTAAAAACGAAGCGACTGAAGAGCACATTATAAAAAAGTCCAAGTGGTCTTTCTTGGTCAACTGATCTAGAATCCAAGTTCCATATATTTTGGGGGCGATGACTTGGTCAAAGGATTCCAGCCTTTTGGTGAGTATTATTCCACTAGCAGCAACACCGGCAGAATGAATCACTCCATTAATTTGCCCATATTGCTGACGGATCCGATTAATAGCAGCCTTCATTCCGTCGTAATCCGTAACGTCCGCTTTGCAGATTTCGACGGTTGAACCTGATGCTCTGATAGTATCGAGTATATGAGCTGATTCTTCATGCACCATCCCCGTACGACTGATAAGAATTAACCTTACTTGCTTAGACATGGAGAGTTCCCTCGCAAGGTGAGGTCCGATACCTCCCGTACCGCCGGTAATGATGTACACGCCCTCTTGCTTTATATTTCCCTGAGAATCTTCCCCGCCGGTTTGGTTACGGTTCATTGCTGCTCTAATTATCTCTCGTTCATATCTGATACCTTTCCGGTAAGCCACCTCAACGGCTTCCACCTTGTCATGCATCATCTCTGATACAACAAATTCCGAAGGTGTAGCATGATCCATATCAACGGAAATGCACTTGATCTTTGGGTTCTCCAAGCTCACTACCTTCCCCATGTTAAACAGCGCTGCGTGTTGAGGATACACAGGAGAGCTCACACTGCCGATAAAGTTGGCGTAGTGGGTAACGACAACAACTTTAACCATGTCCTTTAATTTTCTGTTGTTTAATGCTTTGGCGATATGGAATAAACTATAAATTCCTAGCTGAAGCTCGCCTCTTAGATGCTCAAAATCTTTGTGTTCACCGTTCGTATGGTCTGCTAAGGTATGGAGAATATAATCCGGTTCTGATTCTTTAATATCTTCAAATAACCGGTAATAATCCTCCTGGGATGCAGAAATGGTGTATTTCAGGCTACTCCATTTGACATAGGTTTGTCCTATCACTACTTCAATGATTTCGGCACCTTTACTTCGCAGCACCCGCTCAAGATCCTTAGACCTTTGGTCTTCCCCCTTGAAGAACAGTACGCGCTTCCCTGATAAAGCCGTCTGGTAAATGCCGGAGTCTGTTTGGCTCCATTTCATTTCATTGAAGAAATCGCCAGCAGCTTTTCTGCCCACATCCAGCTGAATCATTTGTTTTACGGTATATTCGTCTATCCGCACAATGACATTTCCACTTGGATCAGTGATTGTAATGTTGTAGCTGACCAATTCCTTCGTTTCGCTTTTACCGTCAATTTCTTTTAAGTAACAACATATTTCCGACGGAATCCTGCCATAAATGTGAATCCTTTTATAACTTAGAGGTAAATACAGGTTATGCTCGGTATTTGGACTCATTATGTTTACGGCGATATCCATTAAAGAAGGATGCAGCCGATAGAGGAGGGTATCCGTTGAAAAATCATCGTGCAGCTTTATGTTTGCTAATAGTTCACGATCACCCGTATTCATATGGACTTCGTTCCACCATCTTGGCCCGAAACTGAAATTTCCCTGAACGGAGCCCGTCTGGCTTTCCACCCGTTCTTCTTTACACCTGGCTCTGATTGCATGAATATCCATAGACGGCGCTGGGTCTCCGGCGTCCAGCAGAATTTTCCCCGCCGCATAGGTTATCCATTTTCCCTTATCAAAATATTGGCTAGGCTGTATCTTACTCGCTATCGTAAATTCGTAAATACCGTCATTATTAGATATCTTTGTATGTATAGTTTTAGATTCCCCTTCTTCCAGCATCAAAGGGGTATAAAAAACAACATCCTTTAGCTCAAAACGGTCACTTCCGGATAGCATTCCGGCAATCGAACTGATCATTTCCAGGTAGGCGGTTCCCGGAATAGTATGTTTACCAAGAACCTTGTGATCAGCTAGTATCCAATGCTTCTCAGCGGAAACTTTGGTTATAAACACAATGAGATTTTCCGACAGTTCCTGACACTCGTCCAACAGGGGGTGAAGGATCGGTTTGGTTTCTTCTTTACTATTAGCATCTGCCAATTTGTCTCTGTTGACCCAATATGACTTGCGCTCAAACGAATATGTGGGAAGATTCAATTTGCGGCAATCGTATTTCCTGTACAATTCCTTCCATATCACTGTTGCTCCCCGAATATAGAGACTGCAAAGCTCCCGCATAAGCTCCTTATGATTCCCGTCTTCCATCTCCAAACCACTAATTATTTGATTTGCCTGCCTGCTGATACGGATTTGCTCTGCTTCACTGATATACCCGGATGGCTGGACCCGATCATTACCCTGAATCACCTCGTGATTCATATAATATACATCTTCACTCCGGTCAGTAAGACCGGCCGAGTAGATGCGAGATAACTTTGTCTTTAAATCTTCTAAGCTATAAAAGATTACTATTATCCTATGCTCGTAATGCCCTCTGCCAACGCTGGATGTAAAACAAAAATCAGTCAAATTCAAATCTGGTTTGTTGCATACAAAATCCCGATTTTTCTCCACCAAGTTCATTAAGGAATTTTTGTTTTTTGCTGACAACGTAAAAAGCCAAAGCTTATTAGTATCTGGGGGATCTTTAAGCGCAATAGGAGCTTCCTCAAGAACAAGATGGCAATTGGTACCGCCAAATCCAAAAGAACTGATGCCTGATCTTCTTGGGCTGTCCTCTACTGGCCATTTTCTTGGCCTGTCATTTATGTAAACAACTGATTTGGATAAATCAAAATGGGGATTGGGTTCATCAAAATGCAAACTGGCCGGAATCATCCCGTGTTTCATGGAAAGCACCGATTTAATAAGCGAGGCAATGCCCGACGCTCCTGCTGTATGGCCAATGTTCGATTTAACCGATCCAATACCACAGAACTGGCTTTTATTAGTGAATTTTCTAAACGCATTGGTAATACCCTTGATTTCAATTGGGTCTCCTAACAACGTACCGGTTCCATGTGCCTCGATATAGGCGATGGTTTCCGGATCAATTCCTGCGGCATTCCATGCAGCTGTAATGACTGTAGTTTGGGCCTCCACATTCGGTGCGGTCAGCCCGTTCGAGACCCCGTCACTGTTCACAGCGCTTCCTTTAATAACTGCATATATTGGATCCTTATCCTGAAGCGCCTTATCTAATAACTTCAGAATAACAACTCCGGCACCCTCACCCCATACGGTCCCGGCAGCTTTTTTATCAAATGCTCTTAGAATCCCATCCGCAGCCTCAATGTCATTTCTGTCTAAGGAGCCTTCGGGCAATAAAGAAATTTGAACCCCACCCGCCACAGCCATGTCACACTCATGATTCAATATTGCCTTGCAAGCCGTATGAACGGCCACCAAGCCCGAGGAGCATGCTGTATCAATAACCATATTAGGACCTTTCAAGTTAAAGATATAAGAAATTCGGCCTGATATGATCCCCGTAACCGCGCCGGTTAAAGCCAATATGTCTTTATTATCCATATGTTGATAATACTGCGAGGAAAAGGTAGAATCCATACCGATATATACTCCTGTACAGCTTCCATCCAATGTTTCCCATGAATATCCGGCATCCTCCAGCGCCTCATAAGCCTTTTCAAGCACCAACCTTTGTGCAGGGTCCATTAATAATGCTTCTTTGGGTGATATTCTAAAAAAAGATTCGTCAAATAAATCAATATGATTCAAATACCCGCCTGATGCCGAAGAAAGTGTACCCGCGTTGTCCAAAAGCGCCTGCCTTTGAACAGGGAATGGACCCACGCAATTTTTCCCATGCAATAGATTCTCCCAATATTCCGCGGCATTATCGGCACCGGCAAAAGTACACGCCAACCCTATAACGGCTATATCCTGGCTTTCCGGCGAATGAACCGACTTCAAGTGATTTAAAATGGTGTAAGCGGTTTGTTCTGATATATTCGAGGCCTTCGTTTGCTCTAATATATATTGAAAGAGTTTGTTTGTGTTTTGCAATTACGACACTTCCTTTCCACCGCAGTAAACAAAGTTGATCATAACCTTTTTATTCCTTCCTCTATGGTTACTTTTCCGTTTTTCACACCGCGAATGAGATTCATCAGATCATCTTCCCCATCCTGATGAACAAAGCCTGCATCTTCCTCATCTTTATCCAAGTAAGCTGACATCAATTCCAAGGTCGGATAAGTGTACAAGTCCGTTACATCTATCTGTGAAGCTAACGTTTGATTTATTTCATTTGTCAACTGAATTGCCATTAATGAATTTCCACCCATATCATAGAAATTGGCCGTTGAGTCCAGTTCGCCAACTCCCAGCGCCTTCATCCATAATCGTCTCAATTTTTCTTTCAGCATTTCAGGAGGAGGCTCCAGGGAAGCTTCATTATCGCCCTCATGACCAAGCCAGAACCGTTTTTTCTCAAAGGGATATACAGGTAAGCTAATTTTGCGCCTGCCCTGCCCCTCGTAATAACCTTCCCAATCTACTTCGGCGCCCTTTACATAACAGGTGCACATTTCCTTCAGCTTCTTGGGACTGCAGTCTCCATGTTTCATTTCCTCCACTAGCTGTTTCGCCAGTTCCGTGAGCCGCTTCTTTTCTTCTTTTGCCGCATCTCCCGCTGCTTCATAGAAAATGCCTTCTTCCACGTTTCCCCTCAGACCCTGCTGCACCAACCCGGTTACTTTCTCCTTCAATTCCTTTGTTTCTTCATAAGTAATCGCAATTCTATAGGCATGATGCTCCCTGCCCGTGTTCGCTGTGTAGCTCAGCGCTTCTTTGCTGACCCCTTGATTGCGCTCTAAATACCCTTTATATGCTTCCAGCAGCTTAAGCAATGCTTTCGTTGTTTTGGCTGACAGCATCAGTCCTTCCAGCCCGCCCGCTTCTGATCCTGTCTCCGGCCCACTTGCTTCTTCCAGTACCATATGGCAGTTGGTCCCGCTAAAGCCAAACGCACTGACCCCCGCCCGTCTTGGCCCCTTCTCTTCTGTCCACTCTCTTGTCTTGTCCACCATATACAGTGGACTGCCGGGAAAATTAATGTACCGGTTGGGAGTTTCAAAATGCCGGGTTCCAGGTATCATTCTCTTTTGAAGCGACAGCACCACCTTCAGCAACGAAGCCATTCCCGACGCTGCCACCGTATGACCAATGTTCGTCTTGACCGACCCGATTCCGCAAAATTGCTTCTTGTCCGTGTACCGGGAAAATGCGCTGGTCAGGCCCTTTACTTCAATCGGATCACCTAACACCGTTCCCGTTCCATGCGCCTCTATGTAGGATAGACTTTCCGGATGGATCCCCGCATCCTCCCAGGCGCCCATCAACACTTCTTCCTGGGCTTCTGCATCCGGCGCTGTAATCCCGTTGCTCGTCCCATCATTGTTGACTGCACTCCCCTTGATTACCGCATAAATGTGGTCCTTGTCCTCCACCGCTTTCCTCAGCGGCTTCAGGACCACCACTCCCACTCCTTCGCCCCATACAGTTCCGTTGGCATTATTATCAAACGTCCTAACTTTGTCATCCTTGGATGCCACCATGCTTAGTGCATCCTCTTCGAACGCCGGTTCCAGCTCCAGGCATATGCCGCCTGCGATAGCCATGTCGCATTCGTGGCTCTGTATCGCTTTGCATGCCCTGTGTACAGCCACTAACCCCGATGAGCAGGCCGTATCAATCACGATGCTCGGCCCCCGGAGGTTAAACACATAGGATACCCGGCTGGCCAATATTCCCGTCCACGCTCCCGTGATCGCCAAGGGATTGTTCTTGTCTTCCCCGAATGGGTATTCCGGCTTCGAGGTGTGGTCGACTCCGACGTAGACACCGGTTCTCGTCTTTCTGATCCGTTTCCCTTCATAGCCCGCATCCTGAATCGCTTCCGTTGCCGATTCTAAAAATACCCGTTGCAACGGATTCATATACTTCGC
Organism: Paenibacillus borealis; assembly: GCF_000758665.1. Taxonomy (NCBI): domain Bacteria; kingdom Bacillati; phylum Bacillota; class Bacilli; order Caryophanales; family Paenibacillaceae; genus Paenibacillus; species Paenibacillus borealis. Next base: position 1,894,153 of record NZ_CP009285.1, on the reverse strand, counting down.
TTCGCTCGGCGCGATGTTGTAGTAGCCGGCATCGAAAGCGTCGATACTGGATAAGTACCCGCCCCTCTTTACCCTGATGTTCCCCGTCCTTCTCTGGCCTTCGGGTATATCCATTAGCCGTTCCTCCGGGAAATCCTTAATGCTAATGTTGCCTTCACAAAGATTTGACCAGTATTCTTCTGGAGAATCGGAATCGGGGAAACGCAGCCCGATTCCGATGATGGCCACCCGGTCCTTAATTACCGTTTTTTCCGGGTGCACCTGAAGCTCCATCAGCATCTCTTTTGCTGCTTCCTTCGTCAGCTTTTGAGCCGCAACCTGCCTATATATGTATTTCTTAATTAAATTCATCCCATCGCCCTCTGTTACATCAATTCATCAAGCTGATCTTCAGTAATTTCTCCGTTCGCCAATTTTTCCAGCAATTTATCCATATCATACTCGTCTTTGAGCAGCTCAGGAGACGGCTTATAAACAGCGGGCTCCAATTTACTTGTAATATACTGCACCATATCCTCGATCGAGGAGTGTGTAAAGATATCCGAAATATCAATCACATCCGGAAATTCCTTATTCAACTCCTTCCACAAATGGGTAGCCAATATGGAATTCCCGCCTTGATCATAAAAGCTTTCAGAGAGGTCGACTTGTTTCAACCCCAGTACACGGCGCCAAATGGAATGGACCACATTCTCCGTGTCAGTTGGAAGCCTGCTTTCTGTTAAGAGTAGATTGGTTTTTACGGGTGAGTCTATGTTTTCCTTGATATTATCAGCTTGCTGCTTTACGGCTCCCTTGATCTCAAACGGCAGATGGTCTTCTTGTCGGGCCAGCTGCTCCAAATTAAGTTGACCCAGGATGACCCGCTCCACTTCACTTTGAATAGCTTTTTCAAATACACGCAAAGCATCTTCCGTACTAACCGATTTGAAAATTTCGCTTTCCATATCAACTCCATGGTCCACCGCCATGCCAACTTCGTTCCATGCCGGCCAATTAATAGACAACACCCGTTTTCCTTTCTTTGACCTATAACTTGAATATGAATCCAGGTAGCTGTTAGCTGACGTATAATCGCCTTGTCCAACCTCTGGACAAATAGCTGAAATGGAAGAAAATAAGATGAAAAAATCCATCTTTTCATCCTCTGTTAGTTTATCCAAAACCCATGTTCCTTGGATTTTCGGAGCCAACACATTACAAAAATCCTGATGATTTCTGGTAATCATGAACCCATCGCCAGCCAGACCAGCCCCATGAATCACACCACGGATATTTCCGTACTGCGCTTTTATCAAATCAAATACTGCCTTTGTCTCATTAATATTCGATATATCTGTGCTATAACAGCGTACTGTTGAACCGTTTTTTTTCATTTCGCGGATCATTTCTATTTTTTGAATTAGCCTTTTATCCGTACCTTCAGACACAATCGCATCCCATTCAGATGAGTCAGGCATTTTCGTCCGGTTCAGGAGCACAACGTTGACTTTATTTTTTGAAGTTAAATATTTCGCAAATTGAAGACCCAGCCCTCCAAGACCGCCCGTGATGACATAGACCCCGTCTTCTGAAATTCTAAGCTGAAGTTCAGGCTTATCCTTCAACTCCACAGGCTGTAATATATTTCTATACCTGCTTCCATCCCTAAGGGCAATCAATTTATCGTTGCTCCCCATAATCTCAGCCAACAATTGCTCAGTGGTTGTAAACGGATCAATATCTATGCATCTACAATTAAGTTTGGGATATTCCAAAGGAATAACCTGACAAATCCCGAACAGCGCGGCATGATGCGGGAGAATAGTTGGTTCATTCCCCGTCACTTCATTTGCTAAGTCCGCGGCAACCACCAATTGCAGCTTGTCCATCCATTTTGCTTTCAAGATAGCCCTTGCCATGAAAAACAGGCTATGAACTCCTCTCAATAAATGGTCTTCAAGATCGGAGAGGTTCTCTGGTTCTTTCTTCTCCACGAGGGACAGGAGATGGACGATTTGCTCAATCCTCTTATTCTTTACACTATTAAAAAGCTTGACGTAGTGTTCTTCGCAGCCTTGTATAATGTATCGTTTATCGTTTTCATTAACATAAGAATCGCCTAAGCTAACCTCAATTACTTCTAGTCCCTTAACTTTCAATGAATCAATGATCATTTCCGATGCTGCTGTCGTTCCTTTGAAAACCAAAACTGCTCCGGAATAAGAATCTTCCACCGGGATTATATCCTCTGCTTTAACCCATTCCAACTGATATGCTTCTTGTCGTGATCCTTGAATCAAGGCCTTATCTGTAACCTTCTTAATGGAATAATCATGGATTTCCACCAATACCTGACCATTCACATCCAACAGCAAAACATCAAATACTGCTATTTCCCGCTGCACAAGATCTGAAGCTTTTTTCTTAGTGTAGGCATAAAAGGATTTGGGAAGTTTCCCCATAATACTCATGGCACCGTAAGAAAAAGGAAGGTACAAATCTTCTCCGATGCTTCTCAAAGCCAAGTTAACTGCCTCATCTAAAAGCGCCGGATGAAGAGTGTACAGGTCAACCTCACCGGCATATTCTTCCTTCATACTGATAAAAGCCAACAGCTCGTCGGTTCCATAGTAAATATTCTTCACACAATTCCATCTATCACCTGTTTTAATGCCTTTCCCGGTTTGATAGGAATAAGTAGGAATACTCCCCCCCGAACATTGCAGTTTAAGCTCATCCAGCTTCCGCTTTGAAGGTTCCGTTACTCGCTCAATCTGAATCACGCCTTCTGCATGTGTGGTCCAGACGGTGTCCTCATTACTTCTACTGGCAATAACGAATTCAAGCCCTTCTCCGTCTCGTCTAATAATCGTGTGAACAATTTTATTCTCATCCGGGCCTGCGATTAGCGGAGACAGGAAAAATATATGTTTCAATTGAAGCAGCTTCCCCGGGAAATTTTGTTTTACTGCTTCAGCAATCAATTCCAGGTATGCCGTACCAGGCACAACATATAAACCATTTACGACATGGTCATGTAAAATCCAGTGGTCTGCTACAGTAAACGTGCTTTCATAGATAATTCTGTCCATTGAGCTAACTAAGCGCTTATCTAATAGAGGATGCATCATACCACTTCTCATTACATTGGAGTGGTCTTGTCTTGTAATCCAACATGAGATGGAGTTAAACGCATATCCGGGGAGACTAAGCCTTCTATGGTTTGCTTTCGTATATATGTTCGCCCAGTCCACATCAGCCCCTTCAACATACAGGTGGGCAAGCAAAGGCAACAAATGGTCATATTGGAGATTCTGAAACTCACCAATGATTCTGTTTGATTCGTCTGTCAATTTTCTAATCTGTTCCTGTGTTTTTTCACCGTCTACCTTCACTGCTTTCCCTTCTGGAACCAGCCTATGGACACCGTGAAATATCCTGCCCTCATAGAGGCTATTCTTATCATCAATAGAGAACCGACAGAGCTCCTCACTCAGCTCAACGAAAGTATCACAAAGTATGGCCAATCTGTATGGAAAATGTTCTCTGCCCGTGTTAACGGTGTAACATAAGTCCTGTAAGCACATATTCTCCATATTTTTGTTCAGGAAGAGCACATACTGCCTGGCTGTGTCTCTTAACACCTTTTCATTTTTGGCCGACAAAATGAATAAAGAGGTTGTTGCCTTCCGTTCTTTGGACAACTCCACTTTAGGAAGAGGCGCTTCCTCAAGAACAACATGGCAATTTGTCCCACTTAGTCCAAAGGCGCTGACCCCGCATCTTCGTGGCCCCCCTTTTGTTTCCCACGTTCTCAGGGTATCGTTTAAAAAAACGGGGGAATCCACGAAATTTATTTTTTTATTCGGCTTATTAAAATGAATGGAAGGGGGAAGCTTCTTATTTTTCAAACAAAGGACAGCCTTAACTAGACCAGCTAATCCCGCCGTATGATCCAAATGTCCAATATTGCTCTTCACAGACCCAATTCCGCAAAACTGTTGTTTATTTGTATATCTTTTGAAAGCTCTCTCTATTCCATTTATTTCAATCGGATCTCCTAATTTAGTGCCTGTTCCATGGGCCTCTATGTAAGAGATGGTTTCAGGATCGATTCCAGCATCTTTCCATGAGCTGACAATAACCTCCTCCTGAGCTGCAGAGTTCGGCGCTGTTAACCCAACCGAGCTACCGTCCTGATTCATGGAGCTACCCTTAATTACGGCATAAATGAAATCCCGATCAGCTTCGGCTTGGTCTACCGGTTTCAACAAGAGAGCAACTACCCCTTCTCCAAGTCCCGTTCCTTCAGAATAATCATCGAATGCTCTTGTTCTCCCGTCAGATGAAGTAATGCCCAGCTCGTCTTCCTTATTCCTTATACTGAGCAGTGGAAGAAGATCAACCTTGACGGAACCGGCAATTGCCATTTCGCATTCCCGGTTTCTCAAGGCTTGGCATGCGAGGTGAACTGCGGATAAGGAAGATGAACAAGCTGTGTCCACCACAACGCTGGGTCCCTTTAGATTTAGAAGATAGGAAATACGGCTCGCAATAATCGAATTGATATTACCGGGAATGGCAAGACTACCCATGGAAGGGTCAATCACTTCAATTACAGCCTTATAACTCTCTCCAAAATCCGTGCTATGGCCTAAATAAACCCCGGTCTTGGAGCCTCTTATTTGCTTCCCCGCATACCCCGCATCCTCTAACGTATTCCATACCGCTTCGAGAAAGAGGCGCTGGCTTGGACTCATTAGGCTGGCCTCTCTGGGAGAAATGGAAAAGAGTTCGTAATCGAACTTATCAATCTGATCTAAGAATCCGCCTTTATAATAGGCTCTTTCATCTAACTGTATCCCTTTACGGTCCATATAACTTTCATTCTGAGAAACTCTGGCTTCCGGAAGCGGCCTGATACTATCTTCGCCCTTACACAACATCTCCCAGTACTCATTTGTATTGTTCGCCTTAGCAATCCTGCAGGATATACCAATAATCGCAGTGTCTCTGCTAGTCAGATTTTCTACTCCGATGACTTCATCCTTAATTTCATCGGACATAAATTCTCTCATCAGATCTTTTACCCCGTTCACTGTCATCCCCCTTTATACAAGTGGTTTCCATTTTTTTATAAAGCGGAATTAACCTTACGTTCAACATGGTCTGTCAAGCTTTTCAAATCCGTAAAATTAGCAACGTTCAAATCGCTATCATCAAATTCAATATTGAAATCCAGTTCAATCATCACAACTGTTTTGATAAAAATCACTGAATTGATTCCCAGCTCTTCGAACTTGTCCTCCAGATTAAGATGCTCCAGAGCGATTTCGTCCTTGAGAGTATCAATAATAATCTGCTTTAATTTCGCTTCAATCTCACTTCTAGTCATGGAATCTCCTCCAATTTATAGTTATGTTTCCCCGGAGTTCACTTGAGAATGTCTTCCATCTCCGATAAAACTAAGATGTAATATTCCTCTTCCCGCTTTTGTATATCACGAAGGAGATATTTTACATTCTCAATTTTTTCCGGATCATATTTTCCTGAGAAATAATATTTTGTAATAATCGATTTCATTTGTCCCCACTTAGCTAATATATGATCTGCCTGGACCGTTAGCGGACTCGAGGCCCCCCATAATATACGGGAGCGAAAGGCTTCCATGCTTTTCCCGTCTGACACTCCGTTCAGCTTCTCGATTAATTCCTGCGCATGAATTCTGAATTGACTTTCTATAGATACGATTTCTTCAATTTTGATGAGAAACCTATTTAAGTCACTTAATCCCGTATATATCTTCTCACTAACCTTTAATATATTCTTCGCATACGTCACCTGACTTAGGTTCAATTCACTTTCATAATCTCCCAGCTCTTTAAGCTCGTAATGAAACTCAAAATATGTCGGAAGCTTCGTATGAATCTTATAATTCGCCAAAAAACCCTCATAGGCTTGAAAAACATCTTCGTATCGGGTGTAACGTTTTTTATAATTGAGGCTTCCTCTTTTGTCATGATCAATGATTAAAAACCGGCGGTTTTCAGAATCATTTTCCAATATTAACAATGCATGCGGCCAATGATGCTTTTTGTAAGTATCCTTTCGGTTTGAATCATAAAAACAATCGATCCATATGATAACAGGACGCTTATTTCGCATTGCATCTTCCAAGGCTCCCAACAACTTAGAGACCGGACGCATATTAGATATTCCCGTCCCGATGTCTTCATAATAATTATTTAACATAACAATATCGGACTCAGAGATATTGAATTCAGCCTGTTTATTTGAAAAATGGCTTTCTGCATATACGTCAATTTCCATCAGGGCAGCAAGCTGCCGCACGGAATGACTGGAATGGTAGCTTACGAAAAAGTCAGCCAGGCTTTCCGTTTTTCCGTAAGTATAAAGCATAAAATCATTTGCCAAATAAGGAAATATATTACCTCGCGCGTGAAATACTATTGAAAACAGAGAATTGTAAAAGCAATACTTATAAAACACATTGTTAAATGGGAACCATTGATGAAGTAATACCTCCCTTTGTACAAGCGTCCCTTTTTCAGGTGTGGCGATGAATTCGTTTCCGTCGATATAAGCTGCCAATTTTCTTATCGTATTATAAATCTCCAAATCCAGTTCCTTGATTTTCACACCTGAATGTTGCTGCATTTTGACCTCGATATTCATGGAAAGTATGGAGTTGCCTCCTACTTCGATGAAATCATCATCCAATCCGATCAGGTCCGATTCCAATACTTCTGACCATATTTTCCATATTTTAGCTTCAGTTCCGTTACATTCCTTCGGTGGTACAGATTGAACTATAACCTCACTTCCGTGACTCCCATGGTCAGATTCATTCCCAACCCCAAGCCTATCCGTCCAGCCCTTTTTAGACCGATCTACCCTTCCTACGACTACATTTGAAAGAGATTGATGTAACAATACATCAAATGCCGTAATGGCCTCATCAATGCTTATGGCTTCAAAAACACCTGTCTGCAATTCGGTACCATGTTGTACCGTCATTCCTACTTCTCTCCAAGCCGGCCAATTAATCGACAGCGTGCGCTTGCCTTTCTTGTTCCTATAAGCCGCAAACGTATCCATATATCGGTTGGCTGAGGAATAAGCGCTCTGCCCTGCATCACCGGCTATGGAAGCAACAGACGAAATAAAGATAATAAAATCAAGACAATCGTTTTCAGTCAATTTATCAATGATCCAAGTCCCCTGAATTTTGGCAACCATTTCTTTTTCAAATGATGCAGCAGCTTTTTTAATGATGAATTCATCTGTGCCGGCAATCCCTGCTCCATGAATCACCCCATGGATTCTTCCATGTTTATTTCGTATCTTATGTAATGCCTTACTCATTTCCTCCAGATCGCTTACATCTGCACAATGTAATTCTAGTCGCGAGCCGGAATTTGTAATTTGTTTCATTTTTTTGATTTTACTACAAATCTGCTCGTCTCTGTTTAACCCTAGAACACTGTCCCATTCAGAAGGTTCAGGAAAGGAAGAACGATTAATCAGTACAATCCTAACCCTATTCTTCTTGGATAAATAATACGCAAGCTCTAGCCCAATTCCGCCAGTTCCTCCGGTTATTACATATACCCCGTCATTTTTGATCTCGATTTGCTGGTCACTTTCACCGACCATATGCAAACTTCTGAAATGTTCAACATATCGGTGGCCGTCCCGGTAAGCAACCGCATATTCCCCGTGCTCCCGGTCTATATCCTTCCATATTTCCTGTACATCCGTAATCCCGTCAATATCAATTATTCTGCACTGAATTTGAGGATGCTCCAACCGGATCACCTTTCCCATTGCAGACAGTGCTCCCCCATGGGGATTAATATACTTCTGTGCTTCTGTAACGGGGTTAGCATACGGGGTGATTACATTGAGTAATATTTTCCCCGTATTATGCGATTTGAGAAGAGCTCTTGTAAGATTAAATAGACTATGTAACCCTCTAGCGTTGTATTCTTGCAACTCGGTAAGACTCTCAACTTCTCCAGCTCCGGGAGTCAAGGTCTGGAGATGGAGAATCTGCTGAATATCGATTTCACCTATCTCTTTGAAAAGTCTGGTGTAATCTTCCTCAGATCCATTTACAATAAAGCTAGTCGTGCTTGAACAGCTATACCGGGTACCTAAACATACTGTAATAACTCGTTTGCGCTTGGAAATAACCTCTCTTAATATGAAATCAGACATGTTGGAGTTACCTTGAAGCACTAGTGTGATTGCACTGGATGCTATCCTATCCGATTCCCTTAAATTTCGTCTGCCCCATGATGACTGGTGATATAAACCATTATCTACAAGATCAAGCCAGAACCGTTTTTTCTCAAAGGGATATACAGGTAAGCTAATTTTGCGCCTGCCCTGCCCCTCGTAATAACCTTCCCAATCTACTTCGGCGCCCTTTACATAACAGGTGCACATTTCCTTCAGCTTCTTGGGACTGCGGTCTCCATGTTTCATTTCCTCCACTAGCTGTTTCGCCAGTTCCGTGAGCCGCTTCTTTTCTTCTTTTGCCGCATCTCCCGCTGCTTCATAGAAAATGCCTTCTTCCACGTTTCCCCTCAGACCCTGCTGCACCAACCCGGTTACTTTCTCCTTCAATTCCTTTGTTTCTTCATAAGTAATCGCAATTCTATAGGCATGATGCTCCCTGCCCGTGTTCGCTGTGTAGCTCAGCGCTTCTTTGCTGACCCCTTGATTGCGCTCTAAATACCCTTTATATGCTTCCAGCAGCTTAAGCAATGCTTTCGTTGTTTTGGCTGACAGCATCAGTCCTTCCAGCCCGCCCGCTTCTGATCCTGTCTCCGGCCCACTTGCTTCTTCCAGTACCATATGGCAGTTGGTCCCGCTAAAGCCAAACGCACTGACCCCCGCCCGTCTTGGCCCCTTCTCTTCTGTCCACTCTCTTGTCTTGTCCACCATATACAGTGGACTGCCCGGAAAATTAATGTACCGGTTGGGAGCTTCAAAATGCCGGGTTCCAGGTATCATTCTCTTTTGAAGCGACAGCACCACCTTCAGCAACGAAGCCATTCCCGACGCTGCCACCGTATGACCAATGTTCGTCTTGACCGACCCGATTCCGCAAAATTGCTTCTTGTCCGTGTACCGGGAAAATGCGCTGGTCAGGCCCTTTACTTCAATCGGATCACCTAACACCGTTCCCGTTCCATGCGCCTCTATGTAGGATAGACTTTCCGGATGGATCCCCGCATCCTCCCAGGCGCCCATCAACACTTCTTCCTGGGCTTCTGCATCCGGCGCTGTAATCCCGTTGCTCGTCCCATCATTGTTGACTGCACTCCCCTTGATTACCGCATAAATGTGGTCCTTGTCCTCCACCGCTTTCCTCAGCGGCTTCAGGACCACCACTCCCACTCCTTCGCCCCATACAGTTCCGTTGGCATTATTATCAAACGTCCTAACTTTGTCATCCTTGGATGCCACCATGCTTAGTGCATCCTCTTCGAACGCCGGTTCCAGCTCCAGGCATATGCCGCCTGCGATAGCCATGTCACATTCGTGGTCCTGTATCGCTTTGCATGCTGTGTGTACAGCGACCAACCCCGATGAGCAGGCCGTATCAATCACGATGCTCGGCCCCCGGAGGTTAAACACATAGGATACCCGGCTGGCCAATATTCCCGTCCACGCTCCCGTGATCGCCAAGGGATTGTTCTTGTCTTCCCCGAATGGATATTCCGGCTTCGAGGTGTGGTCGACTCCGACGTAGACACCGGTTCTCGTCTTTCTGATCCGTTTCCCTTCATAGCCCGCATCCTGAACCGCTTCCGTTGCCGATTCTAGAAATACCCGCTGCAACGGATTCATATATTTCGCTTCGCTCGGCGCGATGTTGTAGTACCCGGCATCGAAGGCGTCGATATTGGATAAGTACCCGCCCCTCTTTACCCTGATGTTCCCCGTCCTCCTCCGGCCTTCGGGTATATCCATTAGCCGCTCCTCCGGGAAATCCTTAATGCTAATGTTGCCTTTACAAAGATTCGACCAGTATTCCTCTGGAGAATCGGAATCGGGGAAACGCAGCCCGATTCCGATGATGGCCACCCGGTCCTTAATTACCGTTTTTTCCGGGTGCACCTGAAGCTCCATCAGCATCTCTTTTGCTGCTTCCTTCGTCAGCTTTTGAGCCGCAACCTGCCTATATATGTATTTCTTAATTAAATTCATCCCATCGCCCTCTGTTACATCAATTCATCAAGCTGATCTTCAGTAATTTCTCCGTTCGCCAATTTTTCCAGCAATTTATCCATATCATACTCGTCTTTGAGCAGCTCAGGAGACGGCTTATAAACAGCGGGCTCCAATTTACTTGTAATATACTGCACCATATCCTCGATCGAGGAGTGTGTAAAGATATCCGAAATATCAATCACATCCGGAAATTCCTTATTCAACTCCTTCCACAAATGGGTAGCCAATATGGAATTCCCGCCTTGATCATAAAAGCTTTCAGAGAGGTCGACTTGTTTCAACCCCAGTACACGGCGCCAAATGGAATGGACCACATTCTCCGTGTCAGTTGGAAGCCTGCTTTCTGTTAAGAGTAGATTGGTTTTTACGGGTGAGTCTATGTTTTCCTTGATATTATCAGCTTGCTGCTTTACGGCTCCCTTGATCTCAAACGGCAGATGGTCTTCTTGTCGGGCCAGCTGCTCCAAATTAAGTTGACCCAGGATGACCCGCTCCACTTCACTTTGAATAGCTTTTTCAAATACACGCAAAGCATCTTCCGTACTAACCGATTTGAAAATTTCGCTTTCCATATCAACTCCATGGTCCACCGCCATGCCAACTTCGTTCCATGCCGGCCAATTAATAGACAACACCCGTTTTCCTTTCTTTGACCTATAACTTGAATATGAATCCAGGTAGCTGTTAGCTGACGTATAATCGCCTTGTCCAACCTCTGGACAAATAGCTGAAATGGAAGAAAATAAGATGAAAAAATCCATCTTTTCATCCTCTGTTAGTTTATCCAAAACCCATGTTCCTTGGATTTTCGGAGCCAACACATTACAAAAATCCTGATGATTTCTGGTAATCATGAACCCATCGCCAGCCAGACCAGCCCCATGAATCACACCACGGATATTTCCGTACTGCGCTTTTATCAAATCAAATACTGCCTTTGTCTCATTAATATTCGATATATCTGTGCTATAACAGCGTACTGTTGAACCGTTTTTTTTCATTTCGCGGATCATTTCTATTTTTTGAATTAGCCTTTTATCCGTACCTTCAGACACAATCGCATCCCATTCAGATGAGTCAGGCATTTTCGTCCGGTTCAGGAGCACAACGTTGACTTTATTTTTTGAAGTTAAATATTTCGCAAATTGAAGACCCAGCCCTCCAAGACCGCCCGTGATGACATAGACCCCGTCTTCTGAAATTCTAAGCTGAAGTTCAGGCTTATCCTTCAACTCCACAGGCTGTAATATATTTCTATACCTGCTTCCATCCCTAAGGGCAATCAATTTATCGTTGCTCCCCATAATCTCAGCCAACAATTGCTCAGTGGTTGTAAACGGATCAATATCTATGCATCTACAATTAAGTTTGGGATATTCCAAAGGAATAACCTGACAAATCCCGAACAGCGCGGCATGATGCGGGAGAATAGTTGGTTCATTCCCCGTCACTTCATTTGCTAAGTCCGCGGCAACCACCAATTGCAGCTTGTCCATCCATTTTGCTTTCAAGATAGCCCTTGCCATGAAAAACAGGCTATGAACTCCTCTCAATAAATGGTCTTCAAGATCGGAGAGGTTCTCTGGTTCTTTCTTCTCCACGAGGGACAGGAGATGGACGATTTGCTCAATCCTCTTATTCTTTACACTATTAAAAAGCTTGACGTAGTGTTCTTCGCAGCCTTGTATAATGTATCGTTTATCGTTTTCATTAACATAAGAATCGCCTAAGCTAACCTCAATTACTTCTAGTCCCTTAACTTTCAATGAATCAATGATCATTTCCGATGCTGCTGTCGTTCCTTTGAAAACCAAAACTGCTCCGGAATAAGAATCTTCCACCGGGATTATATCCTCTGCTTTAACCCATTCCAACTGATATGCTTCTTGTCGTGATCCTTGAATCAAGGCCTTATCTGTAACCTTCTTAATGGAATAATCATGGATTTCCACCAATACCTGACCATTCACATCCAACAGCAAAACATCAAATACTGCTATTTCCCGCTGCACAAGATCTGAAGCTTTTTTCTTAGTGTAGGCATAAAAGGATTTGGGAAGTTTCCCCATAATACTCATGGCACCGTAAGAAAAAGGAAGGTACAAATCTTCTCCGATGCTTCTCAAAGCCAAGTTAACTGCCTCATCTAAAAGCGCCGGATGAAGAGTGTACAGGTCAACCTCACCGGCATATTCTTCCTTCATACTGATAAAAGCCAACAGCTCGTCGGTTCCATAGTAAATATTCTTCACACAATTCCATCTATCACCTGTTTTAATGCCTTTCCCGGTTTGATAGGAATAAGTAGGAATACTCCCCCCCGAACATTGCAGTTTAAGCTCATCCAGCTTCCGCTTTGAAGGTTCCGTTACTCGCTCAATCTGAATCACGCCTTCTGCATGTGTGGTCCAGACGGTGTCCTCATTACTTCTACTGGCAATAACGAATTCAAGCCCTTCTCCGTCTCGTCTAATAATCGTGTGAACAATTTTATTCTCATCCGGGCCTGCGATTAGCGGAGACAGGAAAAATATATGTTTCAATTGAAGCAGCTTCCCCGGGAAATTTTGTTTTACTGCTTCAGCAATCAATTCCAGGTATGCCGTACCAGGCACAACATATAAACCATTTACGACATGGTCATGTAAAATCCAGTGGTCTGCTACAGTAAACGTGCTTTCATAGATAATTCTGTCCATTGAGCTAACTAAGCGCTTATCTAATAGAGGATGCATCATACCACTTCTCATTACATTGGAGTGGTCTTGTCTTGTAATCCAACATGAGATGGAGTTAAACGCATATCCGGGGAGACTAAGCCTTCTATGGTTTGCTTTCGTATATATGTTCGCCCAGTCCACATCAGCCCCTTCAACATACAGGTGGGCAAGCAAAGGCAACAAATGGTCATATTGGAGATTCTGAAACTCACCAATGATTCTGTTTGATTCGTCTGTCAATTTTCTAATCTGTTCCTGTGTTTTTTCACCGTCTACCTTCACTGCTTTCCCTTCTGGAACCAGCCTATGGACACCGTGAAATATCCTGCCCTCATAGAGGCTATTCTTATCATCAATAGAGAACCGACAGAGCTCCTCACTCAGCTCAACGAAAGTATCACAAAGTATGGCCAATCTGTATGGAAAATGTTCTCTGCCCGTGTTAACGGTGTAACATAAGTCCTGTAAGCACATATTCTCCATATTTTTGTTCAGGAAGAGCACATACTGCCTGGCTGTGTCTCTTAACACCTTTTCATTTTTGGCCGACAAAATGAATAAAGAGGTTGTTGCCTTCCGTTCTTTGGACAACTCCACTTTAGGAAGAGGCGCTTCCTCAAGAACAACATGGCAATTTGTCCCACTTAGTCCAAAGGCGCTGACCCCGCATCTTCGTGGCCCCCCTTTTGTTTCCCACGTTCTCAGGGTATCGTTTAAAAAAACGGGGGAATCCACGAAATTTATTTTTTTATTCGGCTTATTAAAATGAATGGAAGGGGGAAGCTTCTTATTTTTCAAACAAAGGACAGCCTTAACTAGACCAGCTAATCCCGCCGTATGATCCAAATGTCCAATATTGCTCTTCACAGACCCAATTCCGCAAAACTGTTGTTTATTTGTATATCTTTTGAAAGCTCTCTCTATTCCATTTATTTCAATCGGATCTCCTAATTTAGTGCCTGTTCCATGGGCCTCTATGTAAGAGATGGTTTCAGGATCGATTCCAGCATCTTTCCATGAGCTGACAATAACCTCCTCCTGAGCTGCAGAGTTCGGCGCTGTTAACCCAACCGAGCTACCGTCCTGATTCATGGAGCTACCCTTAATTACGGCATAAATGAAATCCCGATCAGCTTCGGCTTGGTCTACCGGTTTCAACAAGAGAGCAACTACCCCTTCTCCAAGTCCCGTTCCTTCAGAATAATCATCGAATGCTCTTGTTCTCCCGTCAGATGAAGTAATGCCCAGCTCGTCTTCCTTATTCCTTATACTGAGCAGTGGAAGAAGATCAACCTTGACGGAACCGGCAATTGCCATTTCGCATTCCCGGTTTCTCAAGGCTTGGCATGCGAGGTGAACTGCGGATAAGGAAGATGAACAAGCTGTGTCCACCACAACGCTGGGTCCCTTTAGATTTAGAAGATAGGAAATACGGCTCGCAATAATCGAATTGATATTACCGGGAATGGCAAGACTACCCATGGAAGGGTCAATCACTTCAATTACAGCCTTATAACTCTCTCCAAAATCCGTGCTATGGCCTAAATAAACCCCGGTCTTGGAGCCTCTTATTTGCTTCCCCGCATACCCCGCATCCTCTAACGTATTCCATACCGCTTCGAGAAAGAGGCGCTGGCTTGGACTCATTAGGCTGGCCTCTCTGGGAGAAATGGAAAAGAGTTCGTAATCGAACTTATCAATCTGATCTAAGAATCCGCCTTTATAATAGGCTCTTTCATCTAACTGTATCCCTTTACGGTCCATATAACTTTCATTCTGAGAAACTCTGGCTTCCGGAAGCGGCCTGATACTATCTTCGCCCTTACACAACATCTCCCAGTACTCATTTGTATTGTTCGCCTTAGCAATCCTGCAGGATATACCAATAATCGCAGTGTCTCTGCTAGTCAGATTTTCTACTCCGATGACTTCATCCTTAATTTCATCGGACATAAATTCTCTCATCAGATCTTTTACCCCGTTCACTGTCATCCCCCTTTATACAAGTGGTTTCCATTTTTTTATAAAGCGGAATTAACCTTACGTTCAACATGGTCTGTCAAGCTTTTCAAATCCGTAAAATTAGCAACGTTCAAATCGCTATCATCAAATTCAATATTGAAATCCAGTTCAATCATCACAACTGTTTTGATAAAAATCACTGAATTGATTCCCAGCTCTTCGAACTTGTCCTCCAGATTAAGATGCTCCAGAGCGATTTCGTCCTTGAGAGTATCAATAATAATCTGCTTTAATTTCGCTTCAATCTCACTTCTAGTCATGGAATCTCCTCCAATTTATAGTTATGTTTCCCCGGAGTTCACTTGAGAATGTCTTCCATCTCCGATAAAACTAAGATGTAATATTCCTCTTCCCGCTTTTGTATATCACGAAGGAGATATTTTACATTCTCAATTTTTTCCGGATCATATTTTCCTGAGAAATAATATTTTGTAATAATCGATTTCATTTGTCCCCACTTAGCTAATATATGATCTGCCTGGACCGTTAGCGGACTCGAGGCCCCCCATAATATACGGGAGCGAAAGGCTTCCATGCTTTTCCCGTCTGACACTCCGTTCAGCTTCTCGATTAATTCCTGCGCATGAATTCTGAATTGACTTTCTATAGATACGATTTCTTCAATTTTGATGAGAAACCTATTTAAGTCACTTAATCCCGTATATATCTTCTCACTAACCTTTAATATATTCTTCGCATACGTCACCTGACTTAGGTTCAATTCACTTTCATAATCTCCCAGCTCTTTAAGCTCGTAATGAAACTCAAAATATGTCGGAAGCTTCGTATGAATCTTATAATTCGCCAAAAAACCCTCATAGGCTTGAAAAACATCTTCGTATCGGGTGTAACGTTTTTTATAATTGAGGCTTCCTCTTTTGTCATGATCAATGATTAAAAACCGGCGGTTTTCAGAATCATTTTCCAATATTAACAATGCATGCGGCCAATGATGCTTTTTGTAAGTATCCTTTCGGTTTGAATCATAAAAACAATCGATCCATATGATAACAGGACGCTTATTTCGCATTGCATCTTCCAAGGCTCCCAACAACTTAGAGACCGGACGCATATTAGATATTCCCGTCCCGATGTCTTCATAATAATTATTTAACATAACAATATCGGACTCAGAGATATTGAATTCAGCCTGTTTATTTGAAAAATGGCTTTCTGCATATACGTCAATTTCCATCAGGGCAGCAAGCTGCCGCACGGAATGACTGGAATGGTAGCTTACGAAAAAGTCAGCCAGGCTTTCCGTTTTTCCGTAAGTATAAAGCATAAAATCATTTGCCAAATAAGGAAATATATTACCTCGCGCGTGAAATACTATTGAAAACAGAGAATTGTAAAAGCAATACTTATAAAACACATTGTTAAATGGGAACCATTGATGAAGTAATACCTCCCTTTGTACAAGCGTCCCTTTTTCAGGTGTGGCGATGAATTCGTTTCCGTCGATATAAGCTGCCAATTTTCTTATCGTATTATAAATCTCCAAATCCAGTTCCTTGATTTTCACACCTGAATGTTGCTGCATTTTGACCTCGATATTCATGGAAAGTATGGAGTTGCCTCCTACTTCGATGAAATCATCATCCAATCCGATCAGGTCCGATTCCAATACTTCTGACCATATTTTCCATATTTTAGCTTCAGTTCCGTTACATTCCTTCGGTGGTACAGATTGAACTATAACCTCACTTCCGTGACTCCCATGGTCAGATTCATTCCCAACCCCAAGCCTATCCGTCCAGCCCTTTTTAGACCGATCTACCCTTCCTACGACTACATTTGAAAGAGATTGATGTAACAATACATCAAATGCCGTAATGGCCTCATCAATGCTTATGGCTTCAAAAACACCTGTCTGCAATTCGGTACCATGTTGTACCGTCATTCCTACTTCTCTCCAAGCCGGCCAATTAATCGACAGCGTGCGCTTGCCTTTCTTGTTCCTATAAGCCGCAAACGTATCCATATATCGGTTGGCTGAGGAATAAGCGCTCTGCCCTGCATCACCGGCTATGGAAGCAACAGACGAAATAAAGATAATAAAATCAAGACAATCGTTTTCAGTCAATTTATCAATGATCCAAGTCCCCTGAATTTTGGCAACCATTTCTTTTTCAAATGATGCAGCAGCTTTTTTAATGATGAATTCATCTGTGCCGGCAATCCCTGCTCCATGAATCACCCCATGGATTCTTCCATGTTTATTTCGTATCTTATGTAATGCCTTACTCATTTCCTCCAGATCGCTTACATCTGCACAATGTAATTCTAGTCGCGAGCCGGAATTTGTAATTTGTTTCATTTTTTTGATTTTACTACAAATCTGCTCGTCTCTGTTTAACCCTAGAACACTGTCCCATTCAGAAGGTTCAGGAAAGGAAGAACGATTAATCAGTACAATCCTAACCCTATTCTTCTTGGATAAATAATACGCAAGCTCTAGCCCAATTCCGCCAGTTCCTCCGGTTATTACATATACCCCGTCATTTTTGATCTCGATTTGCTGGTCACTTTCACCGACCATATGCAAACTTCTGAAATGTTCAACATATCGGTGGCCGTCCCGGTAAGCAACCGCATATTCCCCGTGCTCCCGGTCTATATCCTTCCATATTTCCTGTACATCCGTAATCCCGTCAATATCAATTATTCTGCACTGAATTTGAGGATGCTCCAACCGGATCACCTTTCCCATTGCAGACAGTGCTCCCCCATGGGGATTAATATACTTCTGTGCTTCTGTAACGGGGTTAGCATACGGGGTGATTACATTGAGTAATATTTTCCCCGTATTATGCGATTTGAGAAGAGCTCTTGTAAGATTAAATAGACTATGTAACCCTCTAGCGTTGTATTCTTGCAACTCGGTAAGACTCTCAACTTCTCCAGCTCCGGGAGTCAAGGTCTGGAGATGGAGAATCTGCTGAATATCGATTTCACCTATCTCTTTGAAAAGTCTGGTGTAATCTTCCTCAGATCCATTTACAATAAAGCTAGTCGTGCTTGAACAGCTATACCGGGTACCTAAACATACTGTAATAACTCGTTTGCGCTTGGAAATAACCTCTCTTAATATGAAATCAGACATGTTGGAGTTACCTTGAAGCACTAGTGTGATTGCACTGGATGCTATCCTATCCGATTCCCTTAAATTTCGTCTGCCCCATGATGACTGGTGATATAAACCATTATCTACAAGATCAAGCCAGAACCGTTTTTTCTCAAAGGGATATACAGGTAAGCTAATTTTGCGCCTGCCCTGCCCCTCGTAATAACCTTCCCAATCTACTTCGGCGCCCTTTACATAACAGGTGCACATTTCCTTCAGCTTCTTGGGACTGCGGTCTCCATGTTTCATTTCCTCCACTAGCTGTTTCGCCAGTTCCGTGAGCCGCTTCTTTTCTTCTTTTGCCGCATCTCCCGCTGCTTCATAGAAAATGCCTTCTTCCACGTTTCCCCTCAGACCCTGCTGCACCAACCCGGTTACTTTCTCCTTCAATTCCTTTGTTTCTTCATAAGTAATCGCAATTCTATAGGCATGATGCTCCCTGCCCGTGTTCGCTGTGTAGCTCAGCGCTTCTTTGCTGACCCCTTGATTGCGCTCTAAATACCCTTTATATGCTTCCAGCAGCTTAAGCAATGCTTTCGTTGTTTTGGCTGACAGCATCAGTCCTTCCAGCCCGCCCGCTTCTGATCCTGTCTCCGGCCCACTTGCTTCTTCCAGTACCATATGGCAGTTGGTCCCGCTAAAGCCAAACGCACTGACCCCCGCCCGTCTTGGCCCCTTCTCTTCTGTCCACTCTCTTGTCTTGTCCACCATATACAGTGGACTGCCCGGAAAATTAATGTACCGGTTGGGAGCTTCAAAATGCCGGGTTCCAGGTATCATTCTCTTTTGAAGCGACAGCACCACCTTCAGCAACGAAGCCATTCCCGACGCTGCCACCGTATGACCAATGTTCGTCTTGACCGACCCGATTCCGCAAAATTGCTTCTTGTCCGTGTACCGGGAAAATGCGCTGGTCAGGCCCTTTACTTCAATCGGATCACCTAACACCGTTCCCGTTCCATGCGCCTCTATGTAGGATAGACTTTCCGGATGGATCCCCGCATCCTCCCAGGCGCCCATCAACACTTCTTCCTGGGCTTCTGCATCCGGCGCTGTAATCCCGTTGCTCGTCCCATCATTGTTGACTGCACTCCCCTTGATTACCGCATAAATGTGGTCCTTGTCCTCCACCGCTTTCCTCAGCGGCTTCAGGACCACCACTCCCACTCCTTCGCCCCATACAGTTCCGTTGGCATTATTATCAAACGTCCTAACTTTGTCATCCTTGGATGCCACCATGCTTAGTGCATCCTCTTCGAACGCCGGTTCCAGCTCCATGCTTATACCGCCTGCAATAGCCATGTCACATTCGTGGTCCTGTATCGCTTTGCATGCTGTGTGTACAGCGACCAACCCCGATGAGCAGGCCGTATCAATCACGATGCTCGGCCCCCGGAGGTTAAACACATAGGATACCCGGCTGGCCAATATTCCCGTCCACGCTCCCGTGATCGCCAAGGGATTGTTCTTGTCTTCCCCGAATGGATATTCCGGCTTCGAGGTGTGGTCGACTCCGACGTAGACACCGGTTCTCGTCTTTCTGATCCGTTTCCCTTCATAGCCCGCATCCTGAACCGCTTCCGTTGCCGATTCTAGAAATACCCGCTGCAACGGATTCATATATTTCGCTTCGCTCGGCGCGATGTTGTAGTACCCGGCATCGAAGGCGTCGATATTGGATAAGTACCCGCCCCTCTTTACCCTGATGTTCCCCGTCCTCCTCCGGCCTTCGGGTATATCCATTAGCCGCTCCTCCGGGAAATCCTTAATGCTAATGTTGCCTTTACAAAGATTCGACCAGTATTCCTCTGGAGAATCGGAATCGGGGAAACGCAGCCCGATTCCGATGATGGCTACCTGGTCCTTAATTACCGTTTTTTCCGGGTGCACCTGAAGCTCCATCAGCATCTCTTTTGCTGCTTCCTTCGTCAGCTTTTGAGCCGCAACCTGCCTATATATGTATTTCTTAATCTTATCCATAGACATTCCTCGCATAGAAAGTAATATTTCTCTTTTAATTATGGATATCAGTCACTTGGTTTTATTGAAGAGCCAGTATTTCTTTGAGAATAATATGTGCATTTTCATTTTTATCCATTGACAATTTCTGATCGGATCTCGGCTTCCGGATAGCCAGATAGTAATCCTCCACAGGAAAGCCGTTTTTACTCAATAGAGCAATTTCACTCACTGGTATGGCATACACATGGGCCTCATTAGTATCTTCAGCTTTGACCCTAACCTCGGGAAATAACTTCGTGTCCAGCTTGTAGTCAAGAGTGTAACTATCCAAACTATCGAAGGCTCCAAGACCAGCAAATTTATCGAATGTTCCTAGGTTCATCAACATGATTTGCGTACCTTCAGATGTGAATTCAAGATCAATCCTGAGGCCAGTAAGAGGGATAAATCTTATTTTCTTCTTACCATCCCCTGTAACGTCATCTATTAAAGGAAGAATAACTTCCTTCAGTCTTTGCTCCACCTCATGAGGAATAAGTTGGCCACCTGTTACATATCCAATCTCCACATCCGGCTTTTTAGTATCTCTGGCATTCATTACATTAATCAAAACGATAATGAACACTAGCACTAATGCTGAAATTAGGACTAATATATATCTATTTTTCAGAAATTCGATAAACTTCATAATTCCTGCTCCTTATCCCATAGAGACTGTAATCACACCGGTAATAAACTCTTCCATACCAAGCTCACTAATTAATTGATTGAATCTCTGTTTTTGCTCTTCGATAGGTGTACGTTTTGTACGAAAGACTGAGAGCAACATCTCCAGCGCCTCACTCATTTGTTCTGTTGTAGGTTCTAACATGTTCTGCTCTAAGTCCTCTACCATTCTTTCAATCCGTTTATACGGCTCAATAACACCTTGACGATATTCCATATCATCCCAATTCTTATTCGGTGTACATATAGCTATAGCCAGGGACCTGGTTAAGAGCTTAATTTTGCTGAAATTCTTCGTTTGAGGCTCATCATCGCTCAAACTGCTGATTTGATCCATATCCTCCGGTTTATCAAAAGAATAAGCTTCCAGTTTAGGTGTATTTACCATCGCTAATTTTTTTAATACATCCTTAGGTCCAAGCTCAATGAATGCTTGCACTCCCTCCGATGCTAAATAATTCATTGTGTAAACCCACTGTACCGGCTTGGACATTTGTTCAGCGAGAAGGTTTTTAATTATATGCTCATTCTGATAAGGTAGAGCGGTTACATTAGAAATTACGGGCCACTTTAAAGGATGATAGGTGTACTTTTCCAATTCATCTCCGAGTTTATCCGCTGCTGCAGTCATCAATTGACTGTGAAATGGCGCGCTAACATGCAATGGGATGGCTGTCGCTCCATGTTTAGTTAACTCTCTACTCGCTTCTTCGACCCCTGCCGCAGTTCCTGAAATGACAGTCTGGTCGGGAGAGTTGTAATTGGATATTACAACCGCTTTCCCTTCATGCTGTAATAGCAAACATTGTTTCTTTATGCTGTCCAGGTCAATCCCACTTATCGCAGCCATAGCCCCTGCTCCAAGTGACACTGCTTCCTGCATGAATCTTCCCCGTTGTCTTACAATTCTCGCAGCATCACCTAACCCGATTCCTCCCGCACAGACTAGAGCAGAGAACTCTCCCAAGCTGTGGCCGGCAAGGTAATCAGGCTCTGCGCCAACCCTATCCATAAAGATTTGAAACATGGCTACACTTACAGTAAGGATTGCAGGCTGAGTATTCTCGGTCTTCACTAATTCTGCAGGGGTACTTTCAAAACAAAGCTTGGCCATATCTATGCCCAAAGAATCACTGACTTCCTCAAATACTCGTTTTACAGATTGGTTACTTTCATAAAAACCTTTTCCCATACCCGGGTATTGGGAACCTTGTCCTGGAAACAGAAAGGCTATTTTTTTCATATGCTCACCTATTCTCATTTAAATTTGCTATAGCTTTAATTGCTTTAATATAGTTCTTAAAGACTTCCTTCATCTTAGGGGCCTGCATCCTGCCATCATGCCTAAAAATCAATTCAATTTGTCCATTTGCTTCTTTGATGCAACCAACTAAGCCAAACAACTCCGTAAATTGCTGTTGCATTAGACTAAACTTGCCAAAAACCGGATGTACAACTCCGCCCTGCCAGGCAGCGTTGCTTAGTTCCTCAATCGAAAATTGATTCCTCGGGTTAGCCCCCCGTTGACTGTAGTGCAGGTGCTTAAATATCTCTTCGAAGGCATCGAATTTATCGAGGTTGGTTTCAATTGAAATAAAATTAACACCATCATTTTGGGGAATATTCAGGATAATATCACTACTGCTGCATGTTTCTGAAAGAACATAAGCGAATGCACCGGCGAAGATATCCTCCAGATCGATTCCTTCTCCACATATTTGTGTTAATGTGTGACAAATATCCTGATTAAACGTATGGGTTAAACCCACCGTATCTCCCGGAAAACGTGTGCACGTTAAGAAGTCAGTTGGAAATTGCAGCCCTTCAATCGGTTTGGAGGTAACGGAATTAACGGCCTTAGAAATATATCCGGCCAATGTGGAGACCGTTGGATTAGAGAATAAATCCGGTAGAGCAAGCTCGTGGTGTATATTTCTTTTAATCTCGGCATGTGCCACTGACAGAAGAATAGAATTACCGCCCAATTCAAAAAAGTTATCATGTATACCTACTAAATCCATCCCTAGGATCTTCATCCATATTTCAACAATTTTCTTTTCAACTAGAGTAATAGGTGTAACATAGTTAGTCTCAAGCATTGGGCGGCTGTTATCCGGTTCCGGTAACGACCGTCTGTCCAATTTACCGTTTGGTGTTCGTGGGATAGAATCAATATGTAAATAAAAACCGGGAATCATGTATTCCGGAATGAAGTCAGACAGATACCTAATGAAATGGGACGCTTCATACTGCTTTTCTGCGACATAGTAAGCAACCAAGTAGAAGTCTCCCGACTTGTTCACCTTTGCTGTAACAGCACATTCCTTCAATCCATCGAATTTGCTGAGATGCTCTTCAATATCTCCCAGCTCAATTCGGAAGCCTCTGATTTTTACCTGATTATCTACTCTTCCGTGAAAGGTTAATTCACCGTTACCGTTCCGCCTGACTAAATCACCGGTGCGATACATCCTTGCCCCTGGGACCTCAGACGAATTCCTTATGAATCTTTCGTCCGTCAGCTCAGGCTTATTCAAATATTCCCTGGCCAAGCCATCGCCGGAAATAAACAATTCACCAATCTCTCCATCGCGTACTGGAATAAGAGATTCGTTCAGCACATGAAGTTTTGTGTTGGCTATAGGATTTCCTAATGTTATATCATTCGTATGAGTCAAGTCTTTGACAGAGGACCAAATCGTTGTTTCGGTAGGACCATACATGTTATATATCTTTGCAGAAGTTTTTACTTTTAGCTTATCAAGCAAAACAGCGGGAAACGGTTCACCCCCAAGCATAATTACTCGAAGATTCATGATAATGTCTTCATTCGCAGGATCATTTAGTAAAAGAAGCATTGTAGAGGGTGTAGTCTGAATTATGTTGATCTCGCTGATACCGATACTGCTGTACAATTCTTTTGGATCCGCAAGAACAATTTTTAGACCACGAGTTAAGGGCAGCAGGGTTTCGAAGATAAATATATCGAAAGACATCGTTGTTACTGAAACGATAGTGTATACAGGGTCTAAATCAATTGCTTCTGTCATACCTATAATGAAATTGTGCACGGATTGATGTTCAATCATAACTCCTTTTGGCTTTCCCGTAGAACCGGAGGTATAAATCACATACGCCAGATCGTTTCCGCTTCCGGTATGCGTTAGATTGGAGTCATCTTCATGAGACCAAGTATTTTGATCCAAAGAGAGAATCTCACCATCATATGAAGCACAGATATTATCACTGAGACTATCCTGTGTAATCAGGAGTTTAGTTGTGCTGTCCAAAAGCATGTATTCGATCCGTGACGCTGGAAAGTGGGGATCGATGGGCAAGAAAGCTCCACCGGCCTTTAGAATAGCAATTACAGCTATCAGCATATCCATAGATCTCTCAACCATTACCGACACAATACTATCCGTTTTGACCCCTTTTGATCTTAAGAGACGGGCCAGTCTATTGGCTTGCTTATTCAGTTCCTCATAAGTTAAGCGCTTTCCTTTAAACCCAAGCGCAGTTTTGTCAGGCGTTCTTGTCACTTGTTCTTCAAACAGCATATGTATTGTTTTCTCAAGCGGATATATGCGGTATGTATCATTCGGATTAACGAGTGTTCCTTGGTAATCATTCTGCAACGCCATTAATTTGCTGCTCCTTTCGTTCTTTGTAAAACTGATTTAATTCCTTCAGCAATTTCTTCCTCGTATTTTGCAAGACTGTATAAGTTACCGGAAATTT
Organism: Paenibacillus borealis; assembly: GCF_000758665.1. NCBI lineage: Bacteria > Bacillati > Bacillota > Bacilli > Caryophanales > Paenibacillaceae > Paenibacillus > Paenibacillus borealis. The sequence goes on along the minus strand of NZ_CP009285.1, from coordinate 1,869,607 downwards.
TTTTAAGCAGCGGCCCTGCATGTTCCAATAAATAGCATGCCTTCAGCAGCATGAAGTTGATATTCTCCCATTTTTTCGCCCCCGTCTCAAATTGATTCTCAAGCTCTAGTAATTCAACATGGGGGTGTTGTGAATAGAAACTTCTCAATAACCTAGCAAAATTCAACCTTCCCCAGGCAATATGCTCCAATCGTCTAAATATCCACGAATGATGCGGGTCCACTTCTGATAATTTGGGAAGTTCCGGCAGAATATTCTCCATCTGCCCAAGTTCATCTGCAAACGCTCTCATATAATGAAAGTCTGATTTCCCTCCACTCCCCTTGAACACTGCAGCCAAAGCTTCTTCCAAGATACTTATATAGTTGATTTCCTTTTCACATCCACCAATGAAAAAGGAGGCACATCCCCCGAATCCATCTACAATCGCTTTACCATACTCCTGATTTAACCGTTCCTCTTCGTAAAAACCCTTCTCGAAATTATAAAGAGTCAATTCATGAATCTGTGCCGGATATTGAGGATCTGTACAGAAGTAGTTTCCACTGATATCATCTTTACCGACAATAAGAAAATAATGGGGCGTATCATAGATTTGATATGACGGGACCCATGGACACCAATAGGAGTCCAGACAAATGCAGGTTGGAAGACATTTGTTCAAATTCTCATCGACAATTCGTGTTAACTCTTCAAAATTTTCCGTTTCGTGCCAAACCACTTTTATACCGTAATATTGCTCCATATACTGGTCCTGCAAAGTATTTCTCCAAGCTCCCCCTCTATCGTTAGAAAGTCTTGTTCCAAAAATACTATCGGTCTCTTCCAGATAGAAGCTCCAGGAGCCAGCAAAAAGCAATTCATATCTCTTTTGGTTCCACAACAGAAATGTAGCGTATACACTCTCCAGACAGGTGTGGTTCTTATCCGAAACGGGGGCGATTTCTAATAACATTTATAACCCTCTTTCACGTGAATTACACTAATATATATTTCAAAATTCCCTATATAAACCTAATGGCGATTTTACACTATTTAGTAACATTTTACAATAAAGCCCTTCACATCTTTTTTATTAAAAATATGCTTTTATTTTCATATTCAATTCTTCGTTTAGTGTAATATCTTTGATCCATAAAATGCCCCCCCATATAGCAATTTCACAAACTTAGTATATGGGGAGCATATTAGATTGGCTGCCTTCTGAATGTTATATGTTATAATAAAAGCTTCCATATTCTTTATCTGAGCTATCGCTTCACCTTATAAAACTCATGATAAAGCTTCATGAGCGCCCTCTTCTCAATCCGCGGCACATAGCTCCGCGAGATCCCCAGCTCCTTCGCATCTCCCGCTGCGTCCGCTCTTCCCTGCCGGTGTCCAGGCCAAAGCGCCCGACCACGACTTCCTTCTCCCGGTCATCCAGATTGCGATATATCTTGCTCTTCTCGATTTTTAAGGTCAACTTCGTGCTGGGACACGTCTTTCCGCATCTTTTTCAGCAAGCGAAGGTGCATTATGATTTCGTTTTCAATACAGCGGGCGGCAAAAGTCGCGAGCTTCGTGCCCTTATTAGGCCGGTAGCTCTCGATCCCTTTGATCAGTCCGATGGTGCCGATGGAGATGAGATCCTCCATGTCTTCGCCGGTTTTGTCGAATTTTTTGAGGTTGTGGACACAATGCGATGTCATTTTTATATTATATAAGGAAGAAATACAGACAACTCAACTAAAAGCAATATTTAATTGTTACCTACCCATTCAATTCTTTATACGTTTGAGGAATGTGATAAGCAATTAGCGCTCTCCGGAATACATCCAGTTTGCTCACTTCTTGGTCCAATTTCAGTCTCTGTAATGCACTCTCAACCTGTCCCCGGACTCTAACCTGTAGATTGATGAATGATACATTTATATCACGTATGTCAAGAATCTTTGCGATTTTTTTCAGATCATTATTATTCGCGACCGGTGTCATAATCTCCATAAACATGCAGCATATAAACCGGTTAATATACTGATTTGGCGCATTGCCAAGAAGACTCGGATGTGAATTTATGGCGTGTTCAATCTCCACATCCTTAATCCGGTTTGTTAACCTTTCATCCAGTGGACCAGTTTTACGAAGCAACATCAGCTCAACTATTTTCTTCTGAACAGATGGTTCCATTGTCATTAATCGGATAAATTCCTCTGTGCTGCCGGTAGCACTTCCCCTAGCAATTATTTTATTCATATGGATTCCGACCAGATAATCACCGACAAATGACAGTCTTCCAGTTGCCCCATCCCAATCCTCTATATGTTTATATAATTGCTGGAGCGTCTCGTTTGCCTCATCGTCGTTTAACTGATTCCGCTGCTTCATTTTCTGAAAAGCTAATTCTACAATACAATCATAAGGCTCCATCGTTTATTTCCCTCCATTCCACTAAATCTCTTAATCTTCAGTCTCATCATCTACAACCGTTAATGCAGCGTCGATGTCATCCACATGCCACCGGCTTACAATCCAAGTGGAAATCTTCTGCCTCCGGTTTTCAAACTCCGAATAAGTCCACTCACCGTAAGTGGCCAGCTCACGTTCAGAAAACAGGCTAGATCCGGCATAACATCCATTCTCTCCAGCTGAACCTCTCTTCTTGTCAAAGCCATTGTTGCTGTAAATACTATTATCAAAGGTCATTACCAGATTTCCTATATCATGCGTCGCTTCTTCAATTTCTTCTCCCGTCCACCTGGACTGCCAGTATGACTTAGTTGGAGTCTGCGGCAAAATATGTTCAATCGAGTCTTGCTTGTCCTTCTTTTGCAGGTAAACCCAGTCCATAAGAACCGGTTTGCCGGATGCCAGATGTAACTCATACTCATACAACAAATATTTAAGACCATACCATCCGTACCAGTCTGCTCTGGCATTTGTCTCTTCATTGAATTTCTTATTAGGGGAATAATACAGCAATAATTGATGAACACAGATGAAAGCATCCTGATATGTGACTATCCCATGATACAAGTCGTATGCAAGCTTTAACAGATTCGATTGCCCTGCATTTGATCTTTTACCCGCATAACGGTATACACGGAATGCAAACTTTTCACATAGCTTTAGAAGATCCAAATACATCTCCAGATTATCGCTATATTTTAGCCGGCTGGCCATAAGAAGCGGAATAAAGGAGGCGATGACACCGATGCGATGCAGTTTAGCTGTATAATCTTCTAATGCCTTCCTTGTTACTTCTTTCGTTCCAAAGAAAGAGCCTGACCGTTTGGCGTGAATGATATCGCAATATACCGTGCAACATTCTTTGAGTGTATTCACGCAAGCCCGTAAATCATTACGAAGCTGAGTATGCTGATCCTTGTAATTTTTCAGATTATATACCGTCTTGAACGAATTGCTGCCATCCCATTGCTTGGAGTTGTAGTTATGATACATAAGCCAGAAACTCCGGAGCAACTGGTTCTCGTCAGAATCCGAAGCCTTCGATGACATCAAGCTTTCGTATATGTATTTCCACGTCCGATTAATGTCTTCCCCCAACTCCTTGCCACCGTCGCATGTTAACTTAGAGGATAGGTATAATAAATAATTTTTGGTCTTTTCCATCTCAGTCAGCTTTTTGCCGCGATTGTTCATGACCTCAAAGATGACGCCCACATCCGTAGCCTTTGGAACCAAATAAACGGTCAGTTTCATCTTATTACTGATCTTGTTGTACATCTTATTGAGCCATGTTAAGTAATCCTCACTTAGCTCTTCTGATCTCCGAGCTAAGTACTGTGCAAAATAGCGCTTGGCATCAAGCAATCTCTGCTCCGAAGTAATTTTGGCAGACATTACGGCTTCACTTTCAGTAATTATATATTTTTTATAAAATAAGTTCGTGTCCCGATTGAGTGACAACTTAGGTAACTTATCGTCATTTTTGGTTGTGGCAATGTACTTTTTGAGAATGCCGTCAGCAAAGATTCTACTTCCATCAAGCCCTCTAAATTGAGAAGCAATTTCATGAAGCAGGATCGATAATGTTGTAAGTCTTTGCTATCCGTCAACAACATCATATACTCTTAAGGTGTTACCTTCGTCGTCGTTGATATCCTCTTCATTCTCTGCCTCATGAATGACCAATGTTCCTGTATAATGTTCCTGGTCGTCCTCCAGCAACTCAAGGTCTTCCAGTAAGTCGAGCCACTGATTCTCCTCCCAAGCATAGCCTCGCTGGTAATCCGGGATTCGAAACAGCTTATGCTGAAAAATATCCTGTATCGACTGTAAATGCTGCAAATGTGATACCTCCATATATGAAATAGTTTTCAAAATTCATCCAGCGCAATTTAGTTCAGAGGCATTACTCCGTGAATACAACCTAGACATTTATCCAAATTATAACATCAATATTCAAATATTTTATACTTTTTACATAATTTTTTTGAACAACAGGTCTAAATTTCGACAAAAAAGAGCCTGTCAAAAGACAGACCCAATACATTCACCGCTTCACCTTATAAAACTCATGATACAGCTTCATGAGTGCCCTCTTCTCAATCTTCAGATCCACTTCCTTGATCACATCATCCGCTTCCGAGCCTAGGATATCGATCAGGGTGATCTCGTTGCCTTCCTTATCGGTTCCGATCGGATCGTGGAGGGATACGTCCTTGCGGTTTTTTTTCAGCGAGCGTAAGTGCATCAGGATCTCATTCTCGATACAACGGGCGGCAAAAGTAGCCAGCTTCGTGCCCTTGTTCGGGCGGTAGCTCTCGATGGCCTTGATCAGCCCGATGGTGCCGATGGAGATCAGGTCCTCCATGTCTTCGCCGGTGTCGCCCGAATTTCTCGAGGTTGTGGACACGATGCGATGTCAAAAAAATAAACCAATCAAAATCATTTCCGATTCAAATTGGTTATTTTTACGTTTTGAATTTAATCTCTAATTGTTTATCGATTATTTTGACCCATTCAGGTAATTCAATTAAATGATATTTTATCCCGCTTTTATCTGCTTCAAGAATAAACTCGCCATCAGCTTTACTATTATCAACAACAATTAATTGATCAATCAGATCTAAGTGAGATAACAGATTATTCATACTGGTTATATTGCGTCTAATAATATCCTCGGTTTCAATATGATGACCACCGTTCTTCACTCGCAAAGCAACACGTTCAATATTTAGCCGTACATCCCCTAGTCCCACATAAAACATAATAATTTCAAAGCCTTGTTCCTTTGCATCTCTCATCTGCCTTATAACGTTACCACCAGCTAAAGTAGTTTCCACAGTGAAATCCCACTTTTTTCGAATACATTCCCTAGCTATCCTTATAGCTTCTTTCCCGGCAGATACTTTACTCTTTTCAGGATGCCCGCTATTGATCTTACGTGCTAGTGCATCCGGATCAATATTCACACTTACTCCAAGCCGGTCAACAATCAAGTTGCGGATTGTGCTCTTGCCACTTCCATTATTACCGGCAAACACAAACATCGTTGCCTTTGTCTCATTCATGGATGAAATCCTGTTCATTCATTTTCTCAATTTCACCCGTACTATATTCTCTAACAATTTGCCCCTCATTTGTCTTATATACTATATATGTTCCATTTGCTTTAGCATCCAACTTCGCCCGGTCACCCGTTAACCGGATCAATTTAGCAAGGTCCTTCGTAAGATTCGTCATTATACAAACACCTCATTTTTCACTTATAGTTCGAGTATACCACAGTACAATGTAATTTATATCACCCTAAGCTCTATGCATAAACGCATAGGTAACCTGCATGGTCGAGACCTTTCATGTCTCTTTCCTGCAGGCAAATTACCTACCTCACTGCTTCGCCTTATAAAACTCATGATACAGCTTAATGAGATGCATCAGGATTTCGTTTTCAATACATCGGGCCGCAAAAGTAGCCAAGTTCTGTTTCCCAGTTATGATCTATTTGATGCTGTATAGTAACTTCCAGTTGGGTTAGATCTCAATAAATGTATGCATTTAAAACTCAAGCTTCAACAGCTTGCGGTAACGTTCTTTCGTATTCTTTATGTAACACATAACGTTGGACGCCTCTCGAAGCGTCTACTGCTTCCCTGGCATACTTGATAGCGGTTTCACTGATGCCTGCTTTGAGTTCAATTTCTGCGAGCAGCGCTGATCTCATCCATTGCTTCCTGATTGACTCAAGATGTTCCCGAGCCAGAACACTTTTCCCGTCCTGGAGCAGCAGAACCGTTTCGTAGTATGCCCGGTAATCAGAATAGCGGATATACGGCACTGCCTCCTGAACGGCATCCATATCTTTGCGGTACAGTCCATAAGCTGCCTTGTACGTTGCCTGTACCGTACCCGCTTATATTTGCTCATCAGCTGCTCCATAATCGTTCTTGATTCATCCTCAAGTCGGTTCGCAAGAATATAATGAATATAAACGGCAGGCTTGTTTTTCTGGCTGCGTAAAAAGGACTCTACGCGGTCCACACGTTTTTCCAAAGCTGCAGGATAATAGAATTGGGTTATAAAAGCAATAAAGCCGGCCACCACAGTTACCCCTACTATCAGGATTGGTGAATAGTCATTGAGTGCCAGCAATAAGACAACCACGAACAGCACGGAATAAATAAAAATGCTCCAGCGAAGGCGCTTCATTATAATTCTCCTTTGAATATCATAATTAACAAGCAAGAATCCCATTTCAAATATTGTATCACAATCCATAATATAGTCAGTAGGAACCATCAGATAATTCTCCTGTCTCATAAGTTTGGCAAGAAAACATCTCTGCCCCCAATGTCTTCGATGTTCTTTCCCACTTCGTTTGTCTGAACTTTAGATCATCTGCTCACCTAAAAAGTCAAAAAGCAACTCATTGTAGACAAGTCGCTTTCTATTCGCTCGTCTGCCTCCCAGAACATCAATGAGAGTAATCTCGTTGCCTTCCTTGTCTGTCCCAATGGGATCTGAGGGACACATTTCTCCAATACAACGGGCGGCATAGATCGCGAACCTTGTCCCCTTATTAGGCCGATAGCTCCCGATAGCCTTGGCAACCGGATGGTGCCGATGGAGGTGAAGTCCTCCCTGGAAGTGCTATACCCGCCTCAACCGGTTGCTGGTACATTGCAAATGTAGTGATCATAATAAAAAACGGCAGCTGGCTTAGGACCGGCTGTCGTTTTTCGTTATCATCTCGCTTATCCAAGCTTGTCTCGTTATTCGTAGGAGAGCTTCTCCATGATTAACTTGTCCAAGTAGGCTTCAAAGCCGGAATCATCTTCACGAATCCACTTTTCGTAAAAAATCTGGTGCTTCATCGCTTTATAGAAATCCATGAGCACTTGCTTGAGCGTCATATTTTGCATCATCAGCCACTTAGGATCCAGCAGTTTTCTTATCATTAGATCCATTTGCACCAGATAGATTTGAGTGCTCGCGATGGGATAAAATATGCCAAACTCAATGCCGCTGTCGAAGTAGGCAACGAGCTTTTTCTGAAATTGGTCCAGAGCTTGGGCAAGTTTGACGGACAATTGTGGATATGACCCGTTTAAATCCTGAAGCAGAATATCCGTCAGGAAGAACGTCTGCTTAATCATAAGCCTAAATGCCTTGGCGAAAGATTCGTTGTAAACCTTCAGCTCTTCTTCGGACGGCCGCGATATCTTCTCAGGCGACAGCTTTGAGGGAGCTTCCAGCAGGATCAGATTGGAAAGAAATCGGACATATTGATCAAGCAGACGTCCCACAATCTCATCTTTGGAGTCAAAATATTTATACATAGTTGCCTTGCTGATATCCATACATTTGGCCGCATCTTCCATCTTCATCTGGCTGATGCCCTGTTTTTGGATATAGGGGATTAAACGTACGAGAAGCTTTTCTCGTTTCGAGGACAACGGATCGCAATCTGCCTCCGACATGTTCCAACACCTCCTGTGTTGCCAATATCATTATAAAGCAATTCGTCAATATTTTAAACACCCTTTACTATTTGAACTTTTTTAGTATAAATCGTTTACTTCGTTTATAAACTATGCTATTTTAATGGTAGCCAAATTACGAATAGTTAGGAGAGAGTTATATGCCCGCAGATTCCACAGTAAGTGAGTCCGCATCACTCCGTTCACTCATTGCTCCGTTGATCGCGATTATCGTAGGGTTGTTCATGGTTATTCTGGACAGCACGGCGGTTAACGTCGCCATTCCGGTTATTTCTGAAGACTTTCAAAGTTCGTTGACCCTTATTCAATGGACCATTACTGGTTATGCGCTAGCCCAGGCTTCCGTTATTCCGTTAGCTGGGTGGATGTCCGACCGGTTCGGTGCCAAGCAAATTTTCATTATTTCCATCATCTTGTTCGTCGGCAGTTCAATCTTATGCTCATTCGCGGGCTCGGCCGAAATGTTGATATTCTTCCGCATCTTGCAAGGCCTGGGTGGCGGTATGGTTACTCCGATCGCCTTCGCGATGATCTACCGGATCAGTCCCGCCGAATCGGTAGGCAGAATCATGGGTATCATGGGAGTGCCAGTTCTGCTTGCACCTGCACTTGGTCCAATCGTATCCGGGTATTTGGTCGACTACGTCAGCTGGCGGTGGCTGTTTCTAATCAATATTCCGGTCGGCATCGTTGGGGTTGTCTTAAGTATCCTATTACTGCCGAATCTGCCGAAGAAGGCTTTTGCTCCGCTGGATTCCTTAGGATTTATGCTCGCTCCGTTAGCATTCGGCGGCCTTTCATATGGGTTAAGCGAAGGCGGAGAAGGGTGGACTACGGTGAAAACGATCACTGGTCTTACCGTAGGTGCAGTCGCTTTGATTCTGTTTGTCATCGTTGAACTCCGGAACAAGAAGGAGCCATTGCTGGAGCTGAGGGTTTTTCGTTCTATGCAATTTACCCTAGGGATTCTGGTACAATGGGTTTTACAGCTCGCTTTGTTCGGCATGATTTTCGCTGTTCCGTATTTCATGCAGCGGCTTATGGGAATGAGTGCTTTTGAAGCTGGCTTCTGGTCATTGCCCCAGGCCATCGCTTCCGGTATCATGATGCCGTTCAGCGGACGTTTGTTCGACCGGGTCGGCGCACGTCCCCTGGTGGTCGGCGGCTTGATTCTCATAACGGCTGGCGCCTATATGTTCTCCATGATCGATCCAAGCGACAGCTCGTGGGCATTCCTGCTTCCACGCATACTGCTCGGACTCGGTTCCGGCATGTCTTTCATCGCATTGAATACCCACTTGATCCAAGCGGCGCCTAAGGAGCTGGTCGGAAGAGTCACTTCACTGACAAGTGCCGCCCAGCAAGTAGTTTCATCCTTAGCTATCGCAGGATTGACAACGTTCCTTGTCAGCCGTACCGATCATTATGCGAGCAATGGTGAGGCACCAGTGCCTAATGCAATGACGCATGCATTTCACAACACCTACCAACTACTCGCCATTATTGCAGTGGCCGGGTTATTGCTGGCACTCACCTTAAAGCGTCCCGCTCCTAAGGATGCAGGCCTTACGCCTGGTGAAGCAAACAAAACCCCTGTGATTGTAATGGAGTAGATATCAGGAAGGACTTTATTACAAGCTGCAAACGAAATGAACAGGAGGACTGCGCTTTGTGCGGTCTTCCTTTTTGATTATGAATATCGGTTTGCCGCATAAAGCTTCATTAGCACCCTCTTCTCAATCCGCAGCACATAACTCCGCGAGATCCCCAGAACCTCCGCAATCTCCCGTTGCGTCCGCTATTCACCTTCTGTATCCAAACCAAAACAAACCGCCCGACCACGACCTCCTTCTCCGTTTCATCGAGAATATCGAGGTTGCAGTAGATCTTACTCTTCTCGATCTTAAGATCCACCTCTTTAATCACATCGTCGGCTTCAGATCCGAGGACATCGATCAGCGTAATCTCGTTCCCTTCCTTGTCTGTCCCCATCGGATCATGGAGCGACACGTCTTTCCGTGTTTTTCAGCGAGCGAAGGTGCATCGCTATATAGAACTAAACATATCATAATATGTTAGTTAATATATCTAATAGTTACCATTTATATTACAAATTTTAATGAATATAGTATTTACTTTATATCAAAACCTCAAAAATATATTAAATTTTTAATATTTATTGACTGAAAGAAATAACGATGTTATATTTCCTAACATAATTTAATAAATATACATACAGGAAGAGGAGATTACTGAAATGAATAAGCTAAAACGTCTAAGTAAAACTAAAAGAAATCATTCTGGTTCCCCCCGCTCCGAATATTCACCAGCAAAAAATAATTGGAGTAAAAAGCAAGTTATAGCTACGTCCATTGCGTTATCTGTTATCGCTTCGAGTGTCATTCCGTTTCAGACCGCTGATGCTTTAACCCGGGTTACTTCAGCAAGCGGCACAGTATGGGAGATTCATGATGTCTTTGCGCCTAGCTTAGACACAGGAAGTTTACGTACCGTTGGTACTACACAAGTACAAGGCTTCGGTAATATCTTCGTTAAAGTGTCGTCGCCTACAGCTTCACTGATGAATGGTCAAATGATGCGCGGGTTTGACTTGAAATACGATGGTGTGAATAGATTCACTTCGACTCAGTCTGTAAATCTGGGAAATGTAACTGTTACTCGTGATGTGTATGTCGATACTATAAATAATCGTACGAGATTCTTTGATACCTTTACTAATAAAAATGATATGAACGTAAAGGTTGATGTCTCTTTCGGCGGCTCTCTGGGGTATGGTACAGCAGCAAATGCTTCAGTAGTCAAGGCAACATACTCCAATGATCTGGAGGTGACTACGGATGATTCATGGATTGTTGTAGACAGCAGTGCTAAAGACAATAAGCCGCTGGGCGTTGCAGTCGGGTCTCCGCATCCATTTGAGAATGGATTAACCAGCCTGGGCAATCAGCAGCAGAATCCATTCACCACACCATTAGCTAAGTCCGGAAATGATGCGAATTTCTACGGGTTCATTAATACATTACACATTGAGCCGGGAGAGTCGAAATCCCTGGTACATTATGTACAAGTTGGAGAAGCGGGTGAAGAAGGCCTGAAGAATCTGGTGACCATGCTAAACGGGCTTAATAGCCAGCTGGATGTAACCGGATTAACCAACGCACAAATCCGTTCAATCAGTAACTGGGATGTCTCTGCTATAGAGGGACTGGATACTGGAGATACCCTGGTGATTCCGGATGCTCCAGCAGCTAAAGCATTCATCACTTCTTCCCCCTATGATGTTACGAATAAATCCATTGCACAAATGCAGCAGGATATGATTAGCGGTAAAACTACTTCCGTACAAATTACTCAGGCTTATTTAGATAGAATCAAGGTATACGATGAAGGCCAGCTTGGCTTCCATGCCTTCCTGCATGTCTCTGAAACTGCGCTTACCCAGGCACAAGCTGCTGACAATGCCCGCGCACAAGGTGCAAAAGGGGATTTGCTCGGTATTCCCATTGCGATAAAAGATATCTATGATACCAAGGATATGCCTACTACAGGCGGCAGCAAAGCGCTTGAAGGCTGGCAGCCAGATTCTGATGCATTCCAGGTGAATAAGCTGCGGGAAGCTGGAGCTGTAATTATTGGTAAAGTAAATACTTCCGAGTTCGCCAACAGCGGAAGCTTTAGCGAGAGCGGCTGGCAGCAAACCTGGAATGCTCTGTATCCATCGAAAACATCCTTTGGCTCAAGCGGCGGCTCGGCAGTATCTGTTGCAGCTGATTTTGCAGCAGCAGCCATGGGTTCACAGACAGGGGTCTCTCTCTATGCACCTACTACAGGCGCCAGCTTAAAAAGCTTCCGTGGTACAGACGGCATGGCAAGTACTACAGGTGTACTGCCGCTCACTTGGGGACAGGATTATGCAGGTCCCATTGCTAAGACAGTAACGGACCTGGCCATCATGTTGAATGCTACAACGGGGACGGATCCGCAGGATATCTTCACAGTGACTGCCGATGCAGATCATAAGCGTCCGGCTGACTGGAAGGAATCTCTGGATACTAATGCATTGAAAGGAAAGAAAATCGGATATATCCCTGCTTCCTTTGTCTCCAGTTATGCCGATGATGATACCGGACAAGCCGTAATGAATAAGTTCTCCGAGCTTCAGGCAGCGGGGGCGACAATGGTTGAAATGTCAAAAGTACCGTCAGCACCTACCCGTCCAGCAGGCATTAATGGATCTACCGAAGGCTGGGCGCGCTATATTGAGCTTCATAAGAACTTCCCTTACATTGATGGAGCAAGTGTACTCGCTTCAGATAAGGTGCTTATCTATAATCAGAGAGGATATACAGAGCCTACCCGCATGACTGAACAGGCTGTACAAGATTACATCAAATATAGAACTGACTATAAGGAAGTTATTAAAGGCTGGATGGACGAAAATGGCGTGGATGCTATTGTTTATGCAGGTTTTATCAGTGACGTATATAACAATGACTCAGCAGCCTCTCAATTAAGCTCTGACCGAAACACGGGCGTATTAACGTCTAACGTCGGCCTCCCTACGGTAGTTGTTCCTGTAGGAACGAACGACAGCGGATATTCTATCTCCATGCAGCTTGTTGGCAGAGCATGGGACGATGCCAAAGTTCTAGGTATGGGCTATGCTCTTGAGCAACAGAGTCAAGCCAGACTGCTTACAGCCTATGCTCCAGCACTTCAATACGTCTCTAATCCTACTAATCCTGATCCAACAGATAATGAACCAAGCAATCCAAGTCCTGGAGGAGGTACCGTAACTCCCCCGGTAACAGCAACGCCCACACCAACACCGGCTCCTACAGCAACACCAGCACCTGCAGAACCAGCAGCACCAACACCTACGCCGGAAGTTGCCAGTTTCGCAGATACTATTAATCACTGGGCAAAAGCAAGCATTGATGTGCTTATAGCCAAGGGATTACTAACGGGTTATTCCGATGGAACCTTCCGTCCGGATTCAGGGTTGACCCGTGCCGAAGCCATCAAGGTCATTGCAACGTACATGGGGCTTGAAGGACAGGCTAGCAGCTTTACAGATGTATCTCCAACGCATTGGGCTAATACGTATATCGGCGCAGCAGCCGGAGCAGGCCTGATGAACGGATATAGCGATGGAACCTTCCGTCCGAACGACAAGATAAGCCGCAGTGAATTAGCGGCACTGATTACTAGAGCCTTTAAGCTGACAGGTACTGGAAACACATCCTTCAAAGATGTTAATAGAAATGCATGGTATTATGATTCCATTGATGCACTCGCATCCAATAATATTATTACTGGCTACGAGGATAGTACCTTTAAGCCTGGAAAAGATATTACCAGAGCAGAGTTTGCAACAATGGTCTCCAGATTACTGGAAACTGTGAACTAAAAGACAGGGCCATCCCGAAAAGGATGGCCCTAATTCTTGCCGTAACAGAATTTATCGAGCCACTTTCAATTTTGCGGACCGTCGTATTATGCATAGCCTGACGGGAATAAATAAATTCGCAAGCAGAACCTTTGTAGCCTCCACTGTGCTATTCCTCTATAAGCATCCCTTAGAGGCCAGACGCTGCATTAAGAATTCCCTCCAACCTTCTCATCTTTTACAAGTTTATGTCGCCTGTAACTCTTCACTTGGATAATGATCCCTATAGTAAATAAAGAAAACAATACGATACTCACCACCAAATAAAAACAGAGGCAGCCATTAGACGAATGAAAGTCCTAGACTACCTCTGTTTTATTGAACCCTTGATAGAGCTTAAGTACATTAATTCGCTACCTTAACCTCCAAACCGTGACATCTAAAAATATGATTGGGATTTTTTATGACTTCTTCTTTCTGAAGGTCGTACATAGCTATTTTATAATTTATTTCCTCTAAGTGTCTGAAGCTTTCATCAATCTTCTTCTGCACATCCAATTTGTGCTGAATTAACATTTCTTCTCTTTGTAAAAAGGTAGAATTGCCTAATTCATAGAGTTCCTTGTATTCTTTTATTTTCATAAGAGGCATTCCTGTCTCTTTGAGGCAACGAATAAAAGAAATCCAATCTATTTGTTGTTCGCTATACACTCTACGTCCTTTTTCGTCACGAGAAATATCTGGTAATATCCCTTGCTCTTCATAAAATCGAAGTGTCTTTGCAGATACATTATAATTCTCCACCACATATGTCATTGAATACGTCATCTACTTATCCACCTTTAGTTATAGTTACTGTAACTAAATATATATCATAAAAGAGAATAATAAAACAACATTCCTATATATAATCACACAAATATGCAATCAAATAAAAAAATCCTTTACTTACCGTAACAGGAACCAAATATACTGAAGTAGAAAATAAACTGTGATAGCGAGGTTAATGAAATGAATCAGAAATATAGCCGGTTATTTGAATCCTTCACCTTCAGAAGCGGAATAACAATGAAGAATAGAGTGGTTATGGCACCCATGACAACCTGGTCAAGTAATGACGACCTTACCATTTCGGATGACGAAGTAAAGTATTACAAACAAAGAGTGAATGGAGTAGGACTCGTCATTACAGGGTGTACTCATGTTACACCTAATGGGCAGGGCTTTACGAATGAATTCGCTGGGTACAATGATGAATTCACTCCAAGTTTACGAAGATTAGCTGAGGCAGCAAAAAGTGGAGGCTCTCCTGCGATACTACAGATTTTCCATGCTGGAAATAAAGTCCTGCCTGGATTGGATGCAGTTAGTGCGAGTGCATTGCAACCCGAAGTTACTAATTTAGGTTCAACTCCAGAAACAAGAGAACTATCTCATGAGGAGATCTTGTCGATTGTACGTGCTTTTGGAGACACAACAAGACGAGCGATCGAAGCCGGATTTGATGGCATCGAAATCCATGGAGCTCATGGATTTTTAATTCAGAATTTTTGGTCGCCAGCAACAAATCAACGAATGGACCAATGGGGAGGATCACTTGAAAATCGCTTGCGTTTTCCGTTGGCGATTATTGAAGAAGTCAAAAGCGTCATTGAAAAGCATGCTACAAAACCATTCATTATTGGATACCGGCTTTCCCCTGAAGAATCTCACAAAGTGGACGGATTACGTATGAAAGATACGTATGAATTAATTGATTTCCTAGTTGAACAGGATTTAGATTATATTCATGCTTCACTAGATAATGTGTCTTCAAAGCCAGTAGATAGTCAAGATGGGAAAACACGGCTTGAATTAATTCTTGAGAGAGCACACGGTAAGGTACCTGTGATGGCTGCTGGATCCATAGTAACACCAGATGATGCTCTTAAAGCTGTGGAATTAGGATTGCCGCTAGTCGCCATTGGGCATGCGTTAATTATAGATCCTAATTGGGTTGAGAAGGTCGCAAATGGACGTGAAGCCGAGGTGGATTCTGAGTTGAACGTTTCGAAACTCGACCAGCTTAATATTCCGGAAAAACTTTCAAATGTAATTCAAGCCATGCCAGGTTGGTTTCCTATTAGTAAATAAAAAGTAGTCCTACAGACTACTCAGGTTGACGAGAAACCCAAGTCTTTTATGAGACTTCGGGTTTCTTTTGCTAATTCCAAGAACTTTCATCTATCTGGTTTATCCAAGTTTAACACTTTACAGTATATGCAATTCCCACTCATCCTTTCCCTCGAAAAAAGAGAGAACTCTCGAACTAATCCCACGAGTTGGCTGAAAACTAATCATTTGGACCTCCGTCAAGAAAAATAAAAAGCAACTCATCCACAGACAAGTCGCTTTACTGCTGTATTGTTAACGGATACTTCGTTTCTTGAATTTTCACTTGATATCAACACCTTAAAGAAAACAGTTGAAAGACATGATATTTAACATAGTTTGAGCATGTTTACAGTCACATCCAGGAAAGACTTAACTGTGTTACGATATATCTTATTCCTTCAACTTGCGAAAGAGGTGTGTAATTGAAACTTCCAACAATCCAATTCGGACATATTAAATCGAGAGTTCCTGTTATTCAAGGTGGAATGGGTGTAGGCATATCCTTAAGTGGACTCGCCGCTGCTGTAGCCAAGGCGGGTGGGATCGGCACCATCTCTGGTACAGGGATCACTGCTGAAGAGCTGAGAATGCATATTCGCAAAACAAGAGAACTCTCTAAAGGGATTGGCTATATCGGTGTGAATGTACTATTCGCAGTGAAGGACTTTGCCGAGAAAATGAAGGTTGCTTTAGAAGAAAAGGTTGACTTTATTATTTCCGGAGCCGGAATTTCTAGAGATATTTATGCTTGGGGTAAAGAATATGGTACTCCTGTAGTAACTATTGTTTCATCCGCCAAATTAGCCCGAATTTCCGAAAGACTTGGTGCCTCCGCAGTCGTTGTGGAAGGGTTCGAAGCCGGGGGCCATTTAGGTACAGACAGACCCATGTTTGATATCCTTCCTGAAGTCTTAGAGGCCGTTTCGATTCCGGTTATTGCTGCGGGTGGAATTTTGACAGGGGATGATATCGCAAAAGCCCTTCGGATTGGCGCATCTGGTGTTCAAATGGGTACCCGTTTTGTGGCAAGCCATGAGTGTGATGCTCCCTTAGCCTTCAAGCAAAAGTATGTAGATGCTCAGCAAGGAGATACTGTCCTAATCAAGTCTACTGTGGGTCTAGAAGGAAGAGCGATTCGAAATGAATTTACGGACCGCATCAGTAATGATGCCAAATTAAAGATAGTCAAATGCTATGATTGTCTAAAGGTTTGTTCACATCGCTTCTGTACAATGGAATCCCTGCTCACTTCCCTTAGAGGAGATGTTAAGAACGGATTGGTTTTTGCCGGGGCCAGAGTTCATGAGATTAAAGAGATTTTGTCCGTACAACAGATTATCGACAATCTAATGAATGAGTATCAAGGGGCATTGAACCCGACAATTTAAGGTTGTTCTAAAATTCAAAAGCACGATTAACCACTTAAGCAAGCTTGGGATTTCCGAGCATAAGTGGTTTTTTTTGCTTGATACTCAAATTTAGTTATATTTAATTAGCTTTTGTGTTTTATAAAATAATAAAAGCAACTCGTCCGTAGACAAGTTGCATAGTAAGCAGATACTACTTTGTAATTTCAAGTTCACCGCTTCGCCTTATAAAACTCATGATACAGCTTCATGAGCGCCCTCTTCTCTATCCGCGACACGTAACTCCGCGAGATCCCCAGATCCTTCGCTATCTCCCGCTGCGTCCGCTCTTCCCCGCCTGTATCCAGCCCGAAGCGGCCAACCACGACTTCCTTCTCCCGTTCATCCAATATATCCAGGTTCCGATATATCTTGCTCTTCTCGATTTTGAGATCAACTTCCTTAATTACATCATCCGCCTCAGAGCCGAGGATATCAATCAGCGTGATCTCGTTGCCTTCCTTGTCTGTCCCGATCGGATCGTGCAGGGACACGTCTTTACGGGTCTTTTTCAGCGAACGGAGGTGCATCAGGATCTCATTCTCGATACAGCGTGCAGCAAAGGTCGCGAGCTTCGTGCCTTTATTCCGGCGGTAACTCTCGATGGCCTTGATCAGCCCAATCGTGCCGATGGAGATCAGGTCCTCCATGTCTTCGCCGGTGTTGTCGAATTTTTTGATGTTGTGGACACGATACGATGTAAAATCATCTGGTTTTCTTAGAAGTCTTATTTCAAGATGCTTGTAGATGATGCATGGGATATATTGTATAGTTAAAATATGCCATATAGATATATCGGTATAGGCCAATAGGGAGAGTGAAAAGAACAGATTATGAATACACCACTAACACACTACGTACTTACAGAATGGGAATCAGACACGAACACAAATGTTCTACATATTCATTTATATACGCTACCAGTGCGTAATGTATTTGAACAGCATAAAGAAAACGGAAATGCTTGTTTTGACCTTAGAAAATTAAACAGATCGCTCATTATCGATTTTTATGATCAATATATTGTAAGTTGGCAACCTATTGAAAATTGGGGTGAATACACATTCACTCAGCATGAATATCGCTCAATTAATCCCACCATCTTAGCAGAAAGAGCTATCTTGGAACGATTACTTTTAAGAACTATAGAAAGCGTTCAGCCAAAAAAAGAAATTGCTGCTGGAAGTCGAAAATTCACGTGGTTAAAAGCTGAAAAAGTCGTAGAAAATATTTCAATACACAGGGTTATACAATGTGATGTTACTGTAGATTATGCGGGCAAAATTTCCGTTGGCTTTGATTTAAATCATAGTTATCGTACAAATGAATCGGTATATGATCTCATGAAATCAAATGCTATTTTTAAAGGCGATCGAGTAATTGATATATATAACAATCTTCATTATGAGTTTGTGGAAATCTCCAATTCCACAATCAATGATTCAATTCCAGAACTTAATCAATCTGTTGTTAATTATTTTACTAAAGAACGAAAGCAAGCTTGGAAAGTTGATAAACTTGAACAGAGTATGCCTGTTGTCTATCTAAAAGCGTTTAATGGATCTCGTATTGCTTATGCACCTGCTATGCTACAAAAAGAACTTACTTTTGAGTCGCTTCCTACTAATGTAGTACGTCAAACATCAGAAATTTTTAAACAAAACGCAAATCAAAAAATTAAGACATTGCTGGATGAAATACAAAAAATATTAGCACGCACTGATAAAATTAAATTTAATAAACAAAAGCTCCTAGTCCAGCAAGCTGGGTATGAAATATTGGAGTTGTCAAATCCTAATCTTCAATTCGGAAAAAATGTTACTCAAACACAGCTTAAATATGGACTTGATAAGGGCGGTGTTGTAGCCTCAAAACCTTTATCAATTAATTTGCTTGTATACCCAGAACTGATAGATACAAAACTCGATGTCATAAATGACTTTAATGATAAATTAAATGCGCTATCCCATAAATGGGGTGTACCATTATCAATCTTAAAAAAATCAGGAGCATATCGGAACAGACCGATAGATTTCACAAATCCACACCAACTTGCCATCCTACTGAAAGAACTTACAAAAAATTTATTTCAAGAGTTGACGCTCGTGATAATTCCGGAGAAAATTTCAGGAATGTGGTATGACTTGGTAAAGAAGGAATTCGGAGGAAATTCCTCAGTACCAACTCAGTTCATAACTATAGAAACTCTTCAAAAAGCTAATGACTACATTCTAGGCAATCTATTATTAGGACTCTATTCTAAATCTGGCATTCAACCGTGGATCTTAAATTCTCCTCTGTCATCTGATTGTTTTATTGGGTTGGATGTATCTCATGAAGCTGGTAGACACTCTACAGGAATTGTACAGGTCGTAGGAAAAGACGGCAGAGTATTGTCTAGCAAGGCAAACACCTCTAATGAGGCCGGTGAAAAAATCCGTCATGAAACTATGTGTCAAATTGTATACTCAGCTATAGACCAATATCAGCAACATTACAATGAAAGACCAAAGCATGTTACTTTTCATCGGGATGGTTTTTGTAGAGAAGATTTACTTAGTCTAGACGAAGTAATGAATAGTTTGGATGTACAATATGACATGGTTGAAATCATCAAGAAAACGAATCGTCGCATGGCTCTAACCGTTGGTAAGCAAGGTTGGGAGACCAAGCCAGGATTGTGTTATCTAAAAGATGAGTCGGCATATCTTATCGCCACAAATCCTCATCCACGTGTCGGCACAGCACAACCGATTAAAATTATCAAGAAAAAGGGATCACTACCGATTGAAGCAATAATTCAAGATATTTATCATCTTTCGTTCATGCACATTGGTTCATTATTAAAATGTCGCCTACCTATTACTACGTATTATGCTGATTTAAGCTCTACATTCTTCAACCGGCAATGGCTCCCGATCGATTCTGGCGAAGCCCTACATTTTGTATAATAAATAAACCTCCCGCATATGGGAGGTTTATTCTGTTCTTACCATTACTCGGACGCAACTCATAATTGACTTGACTAGACCTGTTGTGCCATTAAGAGAAGGCCTGCATATTTCACCTTGTGCTGTTGATTTTTAAGTTGCTAATACAAGTCAATCAAAAATATATCGGATACATATTGCTTGTCAATCAGACCAACCCAGGTATTAAGCCTGATCAATATTCACTTTTAATATAAGCGGGCCCTTATAGCCTTCTTTTTCAAGGATTGATAACAAGTCATCTGTACCATAATACTCAGGAATTATTAAAAGCAGCACATTTGCTATACAGTTAACTGTGACAGTTTCGCCGTTAATATCAAGCTTGTCATTTATTGCTTTTAATTCAGGAATAACAAGTAATCGTTTACCAAAATTAAACTCTTTTCCGAGAGTCGTAATTACATAATCTTCGCTTTCTTGCATTCTAACAGAGTACCTATTTTTCATACTGTCACGAATCAATTGATGTGCTTCAACGTTCATTTCAGTTTTTCTAAAGTCTAAATTTAATTGGACATTCTTGATAACCGATATACCAGTTCTGACATTTCGAATAAGTTCGTACATGTTATCAATATCGGATGTCTCTATTATTTCGGGAATCTCAAACTGATGTCCTAATCTACGTTCTACATATAAGACATCTTTCCAAAAGTCTCTTTGGGCCATAGATTCTTTTACTGTAGCTTCAATTTTTACTGTGTTGCCAGACATTAGTTCACTACCATTGCTTAGGTTAATCAATGTTAGCTTTTTTGATTTTGTTAAAAGATATAGTAAATCTGAATACTGATAAAGTTGATAAGCAGTAGGAACCTTTCTTTGAGAAAAATTAAACGAAACGTCTTGTGCTTGAACGAGCCGGTTTTCTACATTGACTTTTTTAGGTAAGGAAACGACCATTTCAAATATATAAGGGGATTCTGTTTGGTGAGAATTTGATACAGTAAACACGATATGATTTTCACTTTCATTAATTTCTTTGGTTTGCAGGCTTAACATCATTATAAATATTTCATCTATTTCTAGATTTACTAGAAAAGGATCAGACATTGAAGGTGGATAGATTACAATATGATCTGGTAACTTTGCCCCTTCTTTATCCATTTTTTCAACTATGATTTCTACAGGTTGTTCACTAAAGAACTCGACAGTTTCGATTTGTTCTGTTTCAAACTCATTATTTGTTTTAGTTCTTTTGATTAATTGCTCACCTGAATACTGTTCAACTTCCTGTACAATTAGTTCTGCTGTTATTTGCTTATAATATAAGTGCTTTAAAAAATCACCAAATGAAGCGAATTTTCGAATCTCATCAGTAACAACAAAATGAATTTTTGTTCTTATAACTCCTGTTGGATTTTCTTCGGTTTTTCTTGGAGTAATCGTAAAGTTACCTGGATTTTTTAAATCTGGAATAACTTCCAAATTGCTGTTAACGTCAAACATTTGAATCATGTCAGTTAACTGTTCGGTTGCTGCTCCAAAGTCGAGATTCCTAAAAGAAGAATGAATACGTTCAAAACTACTGATAGCTTTTTCAGCATCCATCGGTATAGATAAGTGTTTTTTCCTCAAATCTTGATTCTCAGGGGCGTCAAGAAGCTTGCAAAGCAATGTATTATTGTACATTTTAAAGGTGGCTCCAATTTCATTGCAGAGAGTGATACACCTAAATACTTCCTCATGTTGCGGGTCATAAGTCATAAAAGCCATAATAATTGCACTTTTATTTGCATTAAGTCCTACAAGCTTATCAATACACTTTTTCACATCTTTTTCGAGTTTACCCAAAGAAACATCTGTGCTTATTTGAACGTAAGCTGTCTGATTTCCCTTCAATATTCCCCAAATGTCTGGAGTACCTTTCCGGGTCTTATCAGCGCCCTCAACCCCGCCGCTGTGTACTGGACCAGTTTCCCATTGAAATGGTAATCGATTTAAAAGATGAAATACAAGCCATTGAAGTGCCCCCGGAGATGTTGCATATCTAAGATTTAGTCCAGTTTGGTTATCCATTTTTCTCCTACCTTATTAATTGATTTATATTCCATTTATTTTATCACGTAAGGGTTATATAAACGAACAGCAATAGCAACTAAAAAAGTAAAACAGAAAGCTCCGCATTCAATCCAGCGTAACTCCTGCTCAATCAGTTCATTAGCAACCATTCATTTTGTAGGTGAGCACCTCGTTGACAGTAATCGTCGTTTTACTAATGGCCATCTGAATGTTCTTCCCTACTCCAAGAGATACATCTTAAAATATTCAATCCAAAAAGTTCCCTTACACGACGTAAAGAGAACCAGGCTCATTTTATCGGGAATCAAGACATAGTTAAGAACTTTAAAAGGCATGTTGCAATTTTGAAGTAATTCCGTATTCTTTAGGTTTCTCTTTAACTAGTAACACTAGAACATATATACCATATTTATAATCATGAGATCCGGGTGGCAGGCAGGTTTTGAAGTTCTATCCAGTTGATCTTAATAATAACTTCAAGTCCATCCGCCTCAGTCTTAAATTTCTCTCCTACTCACGAATAGCAGCATTCCTCGGAATTTAAGCAGCACGTTGCGCTTTTGCAGTTTCTTTAATCATTTTATTCACTGTACTTCCAAAATTACGAGCCACCTTTTCCATCCAGATTATGTAATAATAGTATTATGATTATCCAAATTATAACATTAAATTTCAAATGTTTTACACAGAAATCCTACTTTTCACATAATCCTATCGAACTACTTGTCCAAATTTCGACAACAAAAAGAGCCTGTCAAAAGACAGACTCACTCCCCCTACCGCTTCGCCTTATAAAACTCATGATACAGCTTCATGAGTGCCCTCTTCTCAATCCGCGACACATAACTCCGCGAGATCCCCAGATCCTTCGCAATCTCCCGCTGCGTCCGCTCTTCCCCGCCAGTATCCAGCCCGAAGCGGCCGACGACGACTTCCTTCTCCCGCTCATCTAATATATCCAGGTTCCGATATATCTTGCTCTTCTCGATTTTGAGATCCACCTCTTTAATCACATCATCCGCCTCAGAACCGAGGATATCAATCAGCGTGATCTCGTTCCCTTCCTTGTCTGTCCCAATCGGGTCGTGCAGAGACACGTCTTTGCGGGTTTTTTTCAGCGACCGGAGATGCATCAGGATTTCGTTTTCAATACAGCGGGCCGCAAAAGTAGCCAGCTTCGTGCCCTTGTTCGGGCGGTAGCTCTCGATGGCCTTGATCAGCCCAATGGTGCCGATGGAGATCAGGTCCTCCATGTCTTCGCCGGTGTTGTCGAATTTTTTGACTATATGGGCAACGAGCCGCAGATTATGCTCAATTAGCAAATTTCGTGCTTTAGCGTCCCCCTCGGCCATCATCCCTAAGTATTTGCTCTCATCCTGCTCCGATAGAGGCTGGGGAAAAGCATTGTTCCTTACGTAAGATACCAGCAGCGTCAGTTCTTTGATCAGCAGCGCAATCGTGCTTATGATTCCAGGCAACTTGGCGACACCTCCCGCACATGTACAATGAAACCGATCTGCAAGCGAGAACTACGGGTTCATGGTCCTTTTATTGTATGTGGGTAGATGCCTAGAAGTGCATGTACGGGTAAAATAGGTACGGGCTTACTTACATTCTAAGCAGCTCACGGATATCCTCTTCCGACAGCCGAGTGTTCTTATTTTCTCCTGCTTCAATCACTTCTTCTATTAAATCCTTTTTGCGCTGCTGCAGCTCCAGAATTTTCTCCTCGATGGAACCTTCTGTGATCATCCGGATCACCTGAACGACATTTCGCTGCCCCATGCGGTGCGCTCTGCCAATCGCTTGCTCTTCCACTGCCGGATTCCACCACAGGTCATATAAAATAACAGTATCTGCTCCGGTCAGATTAAGGCCCGTTCCGCCTGCTTTGAGCGAGATCAGGAATACTTCTCCTTCTCCCTCATTAAAACGCCTGCAATGCTCAACCCGTTCCCTGGCCGGAGTTGAGCCATCAAGATAGAACGGCTCCAAACCCGCGTGGATTAAGCTCTGCCGGATCAGCTGCAGCATGCTGGAGAACTGCGAGAACACCAGCATTCTTTTGCCCGAATCGCGGCATTCCTGCACGGTTTCCTGCAATTGCGCAAGCTTGCCTGAGCCGCCCGTATAATTCTCCATGAACAATGACGGATGGCAGCAGATCTGCCGCAGACGGGTGATTCCCGCCAGAATCTTCATCCGGCTCTTTTGGAAACCTTCGGCCTGCAAATCCTGTTCGGTATCAGCACGGAGCCTGGATAAGTATGCGAGATACACTTGCTTCTGCTCATCCAGCAGCTCCGTGCGCTGCACGGTATCGATGCGGTCCGGCAGCTCCTCCAGCACATCTTTTTTCAGCCGCCGCAGAATAAAAGGAGACACGATACTCGCGATCCGCCCTGCAGGCAACTCCTTAAAGGCTGATCGTCCGGCGAACAGCGACGGGAATACTGTACTGAAGATAGCCTCCAGCTCATCTACCGAGTTCTCAATTGGTGTTCCTGTCAGAGCGAATTTCCGCGCAGCCATAATAGATTTAACGGCCTGGGCCGTTTGGGAAGCTGAATTCTTGATCGCCTGGGCTTCATCCAGGATTAGCGCATGAAAGGTGGTGCCGGAATACAGGTCAATATCTCTCCGGAGCAGCGGGTACGAAGTAATAATCACATCCGCTTCCTCCATGGCTTTACTCTCCAGCAGTCCGCTTCGCTCCTCCTTCTGCCCTGCTGCCACCAGTACCTTTACCTCTGGAGCAAACCGGGCAAATTCATCCCCCCAATTATAGGTCAAGGATGCCGGACAGAGAATTAGCACCGGAGCTTTCACCTGCGCCTCAGTCTCCAGCTCAGCCAGCTCGGAGCAGATATAAGCGATACTCTGAATGGTTTTACCCAGTCCCATATCATCCGCCAGAATCCCGCCGAATCTGAACTTCGACAACGTCTTCATCCACTGGAAGCCTCTGGCCTGATAGTCACGGAGCACAGGTTTAAGCTCAGCCGGCAGCTCGAACTCCAGACTGTCCGGTTCCCGCAGCTGCTCCAGGAATACCCGGAGAGACTTGCCCCACTTTGTATGCTTGAACCCCTGTCCACGCTCCGGAAGCTGCAGCGCTTGAACGGAGGGCAGGCGTATCACGGATTGCTTCAGCTCTTTCCGCTTTAGATTCAGCCGCTCGGCCACGTTACCGAATTCGCTGAAGCTTTCATCTGCAAGGGACAGAAAGGCCCCGCTGCTAAGCCGGACATATTTCTTTTTCTCCACAATAGCCTGCATGACGCGAACAGTCTCCTGTTCATCCAATCCCTCCAGCTCAAACGAGATATCCAGCCAGTCCAGGCCCTCATTTAAATTTGCTTTGACTTTGGGATACGATTTACGCGCCAGCACAAGTCCCTGAACAGCAGGAGTAACCAATAGTTCTGCATAGTCTTCCAGAACTGGAATAACCTCATATAGCGCCTCATAAAGGACCAGTTCACTTACTGAAGCCCAGTGCTGCCGCTCCCGCCTGAGTGGAGAATTGTCCAGAACAGCAATGATCTTATTTTCCTGCTGAACATTTCTGATAAGGATCTTCTGCTTGCGGACTGCGTCATCTGGTTTCTCTTCCAGCGGGTTGATAATAATCTCTTCATAATGGAATTCCAGCCGAAACGTCAATATGCCATCCGCATAATCCAGATACAGCTTGGCCTGCATGTCCGGTTCTACAATCCGCTCGCTTACTGCCTGCTCCACCCTTACTTTCCCTAGCTTTCTTAGGGCTGGCAGTACCTGCTGAACGACCGATTCGATTTGTCCGGGAGCGATCTCAATGTTCTGCGATGCCGCAAACTGCTGCTTTAATAGTGAAAGCATGCTTATAACAGCACTGTTTATTGAATATATCTTCCCGTTCATGATTACAGTGGAGTAGTCCGGAAACAGCATCAGATGATCCAGTGCTGAAGCTGACAGAACATAGTCCTGTCTTTTCCCTGGTCCAATCGTAAATTCAAGCGGAGGCGCCTCTTCTGCAAGCTCAGCCCGAATTCCCGGGTTCCCCGATCCCCCCATAATGACATTCACCTCCGGAAAAAGCAGTTTAAGCTTGTCCCAGGCCAGCGGGTTCACGACAATTGTTTTCCCGTCCTTTAAGGAGTTATTATGATAGCTGGGGAGATCATTTCTATAAATTTTCTCGGTGTTTTTCATTAGAATCAGCAGTTCAAGGAATTTCATATCCGCAGGATTAATATGCTGGTTTTCAGCATCAAAGGTAAATATACTCTTGAAGTATAACGGCTTACGCTGCTCGAAATGCTCAAGAAACTCGTTTATTTTGGACACTACATACAGACGTTTGATTCCCACACGCATTTCAACGGAGAATCGCGGACTGCTGCTGTAACCATTAACGTTAAGCGTGAACTCAAACTGCAGCGGCTCTGCATGACCGAATAGCACAGGCTCACTCTCACGGTTAAGAACCGATTTCTGAAAAGAAGAAATAAGCTGCTCCGTCTGGTTGTATTTGGACTTGTTTACGCGTCTGGATGGAGCAGCTTGTGCATCGGCAGGCTCCTTCATCTGCTGCATGTGTATAGCAATAAGTGTTGCCGCTACATGTTTACAGCAGCTATAGTTCTCATAGGCAGGACAAGAACAGTCTGCTTTGAAGGTATCAGTACGGTCATAAATATCAATATTTACCTCGTATACTTTCCTTCCCTTCACCTGTGCTTCATAGCTGCTATCGCCCGGGTAAAAGGTAAGGCTGCGGACACACCCCTGTTCATAATAAGACTTCCCCCGGTTATAAAAGTCAGTCCCGCAGAAGTCTCTAATTGCTCTCATAGTAATCTTCATAATAATCACCTTCTCAATATAAAATTCACCTTCATAATATATAGCTAATCACTAGGCATAGCACCATTCCTGCCATTCTCATAACTCCAGGCAATAACCGTAGCGCTGTCCCGGCCTAACTGCTGGTGTACATCCGCCAATACATCTTTTACACACTTCTCCATCTCCTTCTCACCTGCAAAAGCAAGATAAAGCCTGCGCGGGTCCTCAAGTACTCTTGCTCCCACCTCCAAAATACCGTCCGTAGTTATCACGATCACGTTATGGCCCTGCCGCAGCTCACGGATTCCTGAAGAATAGCAGGCAACCGGCTGGTCGAAGGTGTTCACGAATCCGATC
The DNA here is from genome assembly GCF_000758665.1 of Paenibacillus borealis. Lineage (NCBI taxonomy): Bacteria > Bacillati > Bacillota > Bacilli > Caryophanales > Paenibacillaceae > Paenibacillus > Paenibacillus borealis. Next base: position 1,842,483 of record NZ_CP009285.1, on the reverse strand, counting down.
CATTCATAGTAATTGCGCTGATTCAAAGCATATTGCCCGCGGGCGGCCAGATCCGGATGAAGCAGATACAGCGAATTATCTCCTACAGAGAACCACCAGATGTAATTCTCCATACGCACGCTAATCAGACACGCGGTCTCCCCTGTAACCTGCCTGCACTTACTTTTGAAATCCTCCGACTTGAAAATAGACAACAGAAATTGTTCCAGCGCATGAAACGCCTGATGAACCGGCAGCGAGAGCAGCCTGATAATTTCACCTGCTTCACTGTCGATCGTGCGGACCAGCAGTTCAGCACTTTCTGCAGTTTTATGCGCATCCAGAAGCATGACGAATTCCCAGCTGCCGCCTGGTTCATTTAATACGTAGGCACCATCCTCATTCTTATCAGCACCTGCTGCTGTGTTCCCGCCGTAACGGCCGATCACCATACTCTTATATGTAACTGTCGCCGGATGATCGAGATACATCTCATCACTGCCGACCCAGCTGAACTTAAATATCTCCCGTTCCATCGTGACTCTCCCCGCCCTTCCTAGCAGATTCTATGTTTATATGATTATACACTTTCTGCAATGTCAGCTGACTTAAGAATTCTCCTATTCTATCTAACCCGGTCATACAAAAAAAGAGACCAGCACCCTGCTGCGTCTCTTTGTAATGTGAACTCTTTTCCTACATAAGCTAAGCCTACTCTGCTGCCGAAACCCGGAACAACGCTGCTCCATGGGGTGGAATGGCTGCACTCAGCGTATCCTTGAGCAAGCCAGTTTGCTTCCCGGTCCACAGCTCCTTGGCCTTAACCCCGCTGCCTATTCCCAGATCGGCAATAGCTACAGACACTTCCGCCAGAATCTCGCCAGTGTTGAATAAGGCTACGAAATGCCCGCCTTCAGGACCTTCAGCTAGCCACACAACCTGATCACCGTCACGTCTGAGCTGCCGGGCGCCATAACTGTGACGGTGCATATTCAGCACGTCCTGGTTCGTCAGGAGTGAGAGTGTCCACTCATCATTGTCCCGCATCTCGCCCCCGAACATGAGCGGGGAACGGAAGATGGTCCATAAGGTCATCATCGTTACTTGCTCGTCCTTCGTGAAGTTCGTCCAGCGGTCATGCTGTACACTGCGTATTCCGATACGCCCAAGCGGCAGCATATCGCAATCCGGCCAGCAGCCGGGTTTAGGCCGGCCTTCCCAGGCGGAACAGCGGTCGAACATATCCAGCAGAAGCGGCCAGCGGTCCCAGAAATCATCCGTCATTCTCCATACATTCGCGTGGTTCTCCAAGAAGTCAGCATGCTTCACAGGTGCTGGTCCCGGCGACAGGCTCAGCACAATGCTGCGGCCGGCATGGTCAATGGCTTTGCGGATCAGTCCGATCTCGGCCAGATGCGGGCCGCCATGCAGCCAGGAATCAGCGATATCATCCACCTTGATGTAATCTACACCCCAAGAAGCGTACAGCTCGAACAAAGAATTGTAATAATCCTGCGCACCTTCCTTGGAAGCATCCACACCATACATATCCGTATTCCAGCCGCAGAAGGAACAGGTATGGGCGATATCGCGTGCAGTCACCACCGTTCCCTTGAGGGGTGTATTGTCGTGAACCGCCTGGCGGGGAATACCTCGCATAATATGAATCCCGAACTTCAGGCCAAGGCTATGTACATAATCTGCAAGCGGCTTAAATCCAAGGTCACCTTCTGCCGAAGGGAAACGGTTCACCGCAGGAATCAGCCGGGAATACGCATCCGTCTCCAGCCGGACAAAAGGACGGTACTGGTCCGACACGGCCTCGGGCTCATACCACTGAATATCAACCACTATATATTCCCAGCCATGCTGCTTCAGGTTGCGGGCCATATAATCAGCGTTTCCCCGCACCTCCTCCTCCGTCACTGAAGCGCCATAGCAATCCCAGCTGTTCCAGCCCATTGGCGGAGTAGGGGCGAATTCCCAATGATTCATAAGTTAATGTAACCTCCATTTGTGAATGAATTGTAATTTATTGTGGATACAGAATTATTGTATCGGCAATTCTTTTCTGTTTCCACCGTAAAATCGATTCACAAATAGCACAAAATTGCTGTCCGCTATCTCAATCCACCTTCGCCCCGTAGGAACGCATGAACAGAGCAGCCTGTTCCAGATCCATCCGTGCGCCTTTTACATCCAGTGCCTTCAGGTCAACACCCTGCAGATTCGCTCCCCGCAGGTCGGCCCCTGCAAGCTTGGCCCGGCCCAGAGATACCCGCTCCAGATTGCAGTCTCTGAGATCTGCCTTCGTCAGGTCGGTATCGGTGAAGTCGGCCTCGAAGAAACGTACTCCGCGCAGGTCCTGTTTACTCAGATTGGCATGCCGCAGATTTGTGTACGACCAGTCTCCACCGTCAATGGTAATGCCGTCCACCTGGGCGCCGGAGAAGTCCGAGCCGGTCATTTTGCAGGCGATAAATTTGGAGACAAAGAGATTCGCGCCGTTAAATTTGCAATTCTCAAAAGCGGACTCGTTATGAATCGAGGAGTTCAGGCTGACACCCTTGAAGTCGCATTCAATGAACCGGCAGTAGCTGGTATCGATTTCTTCCATAGAAGTGTTCATAAACGTACATTTCTCAAAAGTGCAGCTGATCAGCTCACCATAACGCAAATCCTGCCCGTCAAAATGGACACGGGTAAATTCGCGGTCTTTATATTGATACATGGGTTAACCTCCGGTATATAGTATTTATTGTGTACAAAAAACTTGGCGGCCCTCACCAGAGAACTCCCCGGGAAAAGACCGCCGACACTTATTAAGCTTATGTTCCATCTCTATTATAGTACGCTTTTAGCCTTCCTGGTTAGTCTGGCCCTATCCCTTGTTCTTCGCCTGAGCAGCCTTCCGCCGCGATTTGCTCTTGTCATTCTTTAATTGAAGCTTCTCTTCAGCAAGTCTTGCATGCTCTGCCTCCCGCTGCTGTTCCCGCAGGAGCTGATCTGCTGCCCGCTGCGCTGCTTTTAACTGCACTTCCTTACCGATTTGTGCCTGCAGCGCCGGATCAAGAATGCGCAGATGCTGCTCAAAAGCCTCCGGGTACAAGAAGCTTTTCTCGCCCGTATCTCCGGAGAAATCAATGATAATCCGCTCTTCCACTTGACTTACGACAGTTCCCGCTCCATATTTGCTATGCTCAACCTGCATATGGATCAAGTTCATCTTCTCCCCATCTCTTTGTTCAGATATTTGCCAGTATAACTCTTCTCATGCACCGCAACCTCTTCAGGAGTTCCTGTACAGACGATCTCTCCCCCATCCGCGCCGCCCTCCGGGCCGAGATCAATAATGTAATCAGCATTCTTGATCAGCTCCAGATTATGTTCAATGACCACTACGGTGTTGCCGGCATCGGTCAGGGAATGCAGTACATCAATTAACTGGTGCACATCGGCAAAATGCAATCCGGTCGTCGGCTCATCCATCACATATAGCGTGGAGCCGGTAGCCGGCTTAAGCAGCTCTGCCGCCAGCTTCACCCGCTGCGCCTCGCCGCCTGACAAGGTCGTGGAGGATTGGCCCAGCTTGATATAACCGAGGCCAACGATGCAAAGAGCCTCAAGCTTTTTACGGATCTTCGGAATATTGCCAAAGAACTGGACGGCTTCCTGAGCGGTCAAGTCCAGCACATCCGCGATGCTTTTACCTTTATAATGCACCTCAAGCGTCTCCCGGCTGTATCTCCGTCCCTTGCAGATGCTGCACTGCACATACACATCCGGCAGAAAATGCATCTCCACCTTGATCAGTCCGTCCCCCGCACAGGCTTCACACCGGCCGCCCTTGATATTGAAGGAGAACCTCCCCGGGCCGTAGGCACGAACCTTGGCCTCATTCGTCAGCGAGAACAAGGTACGGATATTATCGAACACCCCTGTATAGGTAGCCGGATTAGAACGCGGAGTACGCCCGATCGGCTTCTGATCGATATTAATAACTTTGTCGAGATGCTCTATCCCGTCGATACTCTGATGTTCCCCGGGAATCGTATGAGCCCGATTAAGTGTAGAAGCCAGCTTCTTGTACAGGATTTCGTTGACCAGACTGGATTTGCCTGAGCCGGAAACCCCGGTCACACAGGTTAACGTGCCTAAGGGAATAGATACCGTAATCCCCTTCAGATTGTTGGCGGCAGCTCCGGTAATAGTCAACTGTTTGCCGTTCCCGCTCCGCCGCTCTTCCGGGACGGATATTTGTTTACTGCGGGACAGGTACTGGCCAGTGATCGAGTTGGATTCAGCCAGTATATCTTCAAGGGAACCCTGCGCTACAACCTCACCGCCGTGTATTCCGGCATTGGGACCTATATCGACAATCCAGTCCGCCTGGCGGATCGTATCTTCATCATGCTCCACTACAATTAGTGTATTGCCGAGGTCGCGCATCTTCTTCAGCGCCAGCAGCAGGCGGTCATTATCCCGTTGATGCAGGCCGATCGACGGCTCGTCGAGAATATAGAGGACACCCATAAGACCGGAACCGAGCTGTGTAGCCAGACGGATACGCTGGCTTTCACCTCCCGATAACGTTCCGGCGGCTCTCGAGAGCGTCAGATAATTTAGTCCGACATTATTCAGGAACTGGAACCGGGCATCAATCTCCTGCAGGATGGTACCGGCAATCTCCGCATCCGCAGCAGTCAGGCTAAGCCCGGCAATAAAGTCTACCGCAGCCTCCACCGGCAAATGGCAGAACTCTGCAATACTTTTACCGCCGATCTTCACACCAAGCACAACAGGTGACAGACGGTCACCATGACAATGGGGGCAAGGCAGGACGGACATATATTCCTCCAGTTCCTTCTTCATCGCTTCGGATGGAGTCTCCCGGTAACGCCGCTCCAGGTTGTTGACAATGCCTTCGAAGGCTTCTTTGACATATTTCCGTAGCGCATCACTTGAATGGTGCACTTCAAGCTTCTCGCCGTTAGTCCCGTACAGCAGCGCGTTCATAGCCTCTGGCGGCAGCTCCTGCAGCGGAGTGTCGAAGTCGAAGCCATATTTTTCACCCAAGGCCTCATAGTACATTTTGCAAAAAGAGTTGGTCTTCACATTACTCCAGCCGTTCGCGATAATCCCGCCGGAATGGATGGAGCGGCTGATGTCCGGCATAATTTTATCCGGATCAACCTTCAGATATGACCCCAGACCTGTACAGGCCGGGCAAGCCCCTTCATGGTTATTGAAAGAGAACATGCGTGGGGATAGCTCCGGCAGAGACACTTCACAATGCGGGCAGGCGTAGCTCTGCGAATACGTTACCTCTTCACCGCTGGCACTCTGGTGAATGATCACCAGATCCCCTGACAGGGCAAACGCATGCTCCAGAGAATCGGCCAGCCGCTGAACATCCATGTCTTTCACGATCAGCCGGTCGATAACAATTTCGATGGAGTGCTTTTTATTCTTGTCCAGGGAAATGGGGTCTGTTACATGATTAACTACGCCGTTCACCCGTACACGGACATATCCGTTTACCTTAGCCTGCTCGAATATATGCTGATGCGTACCTTTTTTGTTCCGGACCATTGGCGCCAGTACCTCATATTTAGTTCCTTCCGGAAGCCCCGCAATTTGTTCAACAATCTGGTCCACGGATTGCCGCTGAATGATCCGCCCGCAGGACGGGCAATGCGGGATTCCGATCTTGGACCATAATAAACGCAAATAATCATAAATCTCTGTTACTGTTCCTACGGTGGAACGCGGATTGCCCGAGGTGGTTTTCTGTTCAATGGCGATGGCTGGTGACAGCCCGTCAATAGCATCCACATCCGGCTTGCCCATCAGTCCCAGGAATTGCCGGGCGTAGGATGACAAAGATTCCACATAACGCATCTGTCCTTCGGCGTAGAGCGTATCAAAAGCCAGGCTTGATTTACCCGAGCCGCTCACTCCGGTGAACACTACAAACTGATTACGCGGAATGTTAAGGCTGATATTCTTCAGGTTATTTTCTCTAGCTCCGCTTACCGTTATATATTGATGCAATTGTAGTCCTCCAGTATTGACCGGAAACCCGGCCATTTCAGTTCATCTGCTGCTCCCAGGCCATTTGATAATTATCACCTATAAATAAATTGTAGCATATGCCTGTCAAGTCTTTTTACCATATAATGTTATAAAATCAATAATTATTTCCCCCTCCTGTACTTCCCCCTGCTCTGTATGCCAGTACAATCCAGCGCCCGCTTATGAGTGGATAGGATCACAATAAAGCGGCCCCCGGCCGTCACTACGGTCCGGGGGCCACTTTAGGTTAGAGGATTGAATCAACATCCACTGCCGTCTCTCTCTCCATGTACTCTATTTTCTCCCGGCTGATTCTGTAGAGCTTATCGTCCGGGCCCGGATTCAGGCAGTCACTCGCTGCCACGAACCTTCTATCCGTATCCCGCAGCATATACACTCCGGTTATAATCTCTCCGCCGGTCAGCTTAATGTTCATTCTGGAGGCCTGGTAATAATTCGCGGCATACCAGCTGTACAGCGGCCGCATCAGCAGTTTACCGATTACGAAATAGAGTGTAACCATGACCAGCAGCAGCGCATACACTACTGCCCGGTCCTGCCCGTAGACGAAATAGAGGATATCGAACTGATCCGTCATATTCAGGTTATACGTAACAATCAGCCTCCCCATCAGCAGCATGCCGAAAAGCAGATAGAAGCTTAAACCAAGCAGCACGTGTATCAGCAGGAACCAAGGGCGGTTAGGCGAGGGCTGCCTGCGCATACCGCATGTCAGAAAATACGTAACGAGCAGTCCCGCAGCAGCCAGCGAAATCAGTAGCGGATTGCTCAGCGGATGAAGAACGTACAGAAGCAAGCCGTTAATCCCGGCAAAGATAAGAATATCCGCCAGTATGGATTTGGCCCGCTCTCTGGGACTGCCCGCCGAAAGCCGGACCGGGGAGCCGCCCTGCAGGAAGTCTACCGCCCACACGATCAACAGCAGCAGGCTAAACCAGGTTAGCGTAGTTGAGAACGGCATAAGGTTAAGATATTGCAAGGCCGAAACACCTTCCTTATTTTTCCTTTATCGTAGCATTTCGCCGGTCTTCCTGCCGTAACATTCATCTCCTTCATTATTGTAATAAATGTAATTGATTTCATACTACAGAACTGCAAGAATCAGAAGGAGCTCTGAACTTACTATATGCGAGGGCTTCCGCAAGCAAGCACCTTCAGGCCTGACTTACTTCTATATGTACATAAGAAAAAAGAGCCACAGCTCATCTACAGAGCCAGCGCCTCTTCCGTAATGCGTTTGATATCAATCGGGGACAGCGTTTCCTCATTCACCATATCCGGCAGAATCTCTGCCAGGAAATACTCGACACACTTAAGATCAATGTTCTTGATCTTGATCAGGGCGTTGCGGTACATCACCACAAATTCCTTCTCCGTGTTCCCTCTTTGCAGCTCGGCAAAAGCTTCATACACCTGATCCATCTTGTCGGCAACCTCCAGAATCAAGCCTTCAATCGACTCGTCCTTGCCCTCGCGCAGCTGATGGTAGAAGATACTTTTGAACTCATCCGGGATATGCTCCTTGATGAAGTTGTCGATCATGCCCTCCTCAACCTGCTGAATCAGCGACCTTAGCTGGAGTGAGGAGTGCTTCACCGGAGTTTTGATATCCCCGATAAAAATCTCCCCGTAATCATGGCTGCTCGTAATCTCGTACAGCTTCTTCCAGTCGATGACCGCACCGTGTTTCTCTTCAATATCAGCCAGTGTTTTGGCATATTGTACGACCTTCCAGGAATGAGCTGCTACGCTGTGCTCCTCGAATTTGAATTTGCCCGGACAGCGGATGATGCGTTCCAGTTCGTTCAGAGAGCGAAAATACTTGTGAATTCCCATGAGGCCAGTCCTCCCGTATGTTTATGATAAGCTCCGCTAGAGTACAGTTTAATCCTCCAGTGTCAGCTCCGGATGAACAACAAGACCTCTTTGTGTAAAAAATCCGTATTTCCCCTGGATAAATCTGTGTTTTCCCGGCCCCTCCCCGCCCTATTGCGGTCAGCATCCCCGACTAAGGTCGGGAACAAAGAACAGTCTGCAGGCTGTTTTGCCGCGCGGGATTAATTCGTACAATACATACATAGACAACGCAGTGAACACGCCGTGAACCGGCGATCACCATATAAGAGAGGAAGATATTCATATGAAAAAATTATACCGTTCCGTAACTGACAGCAAACTTACAGGCTTATGCGGAGGATTGGCGCGCTGGCTGAACGTTGACACCACCCTTGTTAGATTGCTCGTAGCCGCCGCTGCCGTTTTTAGCTTCGGTACCGTCCTGGTCCTCTATGTCATCGGCAGTGTCATCGTGCCCAAAGAATCCTACGGCGGCTTCACTGACGGTTTCGACTATTAATCACTCGTTCCAGACTACCCAACCCCAACTAAAAAGGAGATCATAACCATGAGTATATTCCAAAGAATCACCACGCTGACCAAAGCTGCTATCCACGAGGGACTGAACAAATTGGAAGATCCGATCCTGCTGACCGGTCAATATCTGCGGGATCTGGAGGATAAAATCACGGACGCCGAGAGCAAACAACGTGAATTCAAAGCCGCTGCCAGTGTGCTGGAGCGCCGCATCTATGAATATCAGGTGCTTGCAGAACGCAGCGAAGCGGAAGCTGTTCAAGCGATGAGCGAAGGCAATGAGCCGGCAGCACGCGCTGCGGTAATGGCTAAACTGCGCTATACAGAGAGCGGGCAGGAATGCACCGCCGGACTGCAGGAGACCCAGGCCACACTTGCTTCGCTTGAGGTGCAGCTGGCTAATGTGAAGGAAGAGCATAAACGTCTCAAAGCCAAAAGAGCCGAGTTGGCTGAACGCGCCCGCAAAGCTGCTGAAATCAAGCATTCGGCTCAAGCCAGCGCCTCCAGCACCCCCGGTGGATACCGCGGTCAGGTCTTGAACGCCGGCAGCGCATCCCGCGGCTTCGAACGGATGGAAGACAAGATTGCCATGCAGGAAGCACTTGCTGAGCAATCCGGGCTGGCGGCAGCTGCCGCTTCCAACCCGGAATCTCCACTGAATAGCGCGGTTGAAGCCGAGCTTGAGCGCCTGCGTAACCGCAAATAAGCCGGCAATGAAAAACCGGCAATAACAACAAGGCTGCCTCCCTTTTCATAAGGGCGGCAGCCTTGTTTTGGTGCAATAAACCTTTTTCAGCTAGGACTGAACAGGTTAGCCTAGGCAAGTACGACTGCAAAAGCTTCGTAAGGCCGTAATTGCAGCTGCTTAAAGTCCACATCATCTCTGGAATAGTTGCAGATAATGAATTCTCCGGCAAGACCCAGCTCCGGCAATTCCAGCGTGATGGGCTCCCCGCTGAAGTTGGCCGTCACCAGCCAGGTCTGCCCTTCATAGCGGCGGAAGTACATGAACACCTGATCCGGTACGCCGGTCACCAGTTCGAAATCGCCCCATACCACAATCGGGTTGTTCTTCCGCAGTTCAATCAGCTTACGGTAGCAATGGAACACTGAATCCGGGTCGTTCAGATTTGCTTCCATATTAATTTCCATATAATTCGGATGTACAGGCAGCCATGGCTCTCCGGTTGTAAATCCTCCGTTACTTGTGGCATCCCATTGCATCGGAGTCCGGGCGTTATCTCTTCCCTTCGCATTAATGGACTGAATGATAGCTTCCTTGGCATGTCCTTGCCCGATCCGTTCATGATACATATTGATGGCCTCAATATCCTGCGCTTCGCTGATATCCTGAATCGGATAATTGGTCATGCCGAGCTCCTCGCCCTGATAAATGTACGGCGTGCCCTTCATCAAATGCAGGAGAATGGCGAACATTTTGGCGCTCTGCACACGGTACTGCTTGTCATTGCCCCAACGGGATACAATTCTCGGCAAATCATGATTGTTCCAGAACAGACTGTTCCAGCCCTCGTCCCCCAGCTCGGTCTGCCATTTTGCCAGCACCTGCTTCAATTCACATACATCCAGGGGCTTCAGATCCCACTTCTCTCCCCCGTCCTGCTGATCCAGACCGATGTGCTCGAACTGGAACACCATCGACAGCTCCTTGCGGTCCGGATTGGAGTAGAGCTTGGCTGCTTCCGGAGTCGCCCCCCAGGTCTCTCCCACCGTCAGAACATCATGCGCTCCGAAGGTCTCCCGGTTCATCTCCTGCAGATATTCATGAAGCTTCGGACCATTTCCTGTGATCTCCTGATCGGGAATTTTGCCGACCAGATCAATGACGTCCATGCGGAATCCGCCGACACCCTTATCCAGCCAGAAATTCATCATGTCCCATACCTCTTGGCGGACCTTGCTGTTCTCCCAGTTCAGATCCGGCTGTCTGCGGCTGAACAAGTGCAGAAAGTACTGGCCGCTGACTTCGTCGAGCTCCCAGGCCGGTCCGCTGAAGGTGGAACGCAGGGAGTTGGGAACCCCGCCGTTGACCGGATCACGCCAGATATAATAGTCACGGTACGGGTTATCCTTTCCTGTGCGGGCTTCAATGAACCATGGGTGCTCGTCCGAGGTATGATTGACAACCAGATCCATAATAATCCGGATATTGCGCTGCCTTGCCTGTTCAATTAATTCATCCATGTCATCCATGGTTCCGAATTCGGTCATAATATCCTGGTAATCGCTGATGTCATAGCCGTTGTCGTCATTGGGTGACTTGTATACGGGACTAAGCCAGATTGCGGTAATGCCAAGCTGTTCGAGATAGTCCAGCCTGGTAATAATCCCCCGGAGATCGCCGATTCCATCCCCGTCGCTGTCTTGAAAGCTTCTGGGATATATCTGATAAATTACAGCGGTCTGCCACCATTTCGTATTGTTCAAACCATTCACTCCTGTAAGCTAAATTTAACTACAACCATGGACCAGATGCGCAGGGACGGCAAAGTGAATCTGGCCGCAAGTCCTTGCCCGTGAGGAACCACCTCGTAATCCAGGACAATCACTTCCTGGGCCTGATCATCCGGGCTGGCCGTGTAAATGCATTCAATCGGCTGTTCGATCAGCAGTGTGCACACCACATCATTTTGAGCTTCAGGCCGCTGTTTCTTGCCATGCTCCCAATAATCATCTTCAAGACCGGCAAGGTTAATCAGCTGCAGAATCTGATAGCCCGGCTTTCGCTTAATGATCGTCCAGACGGAATCAATATCTCCACTCGGTGCAAAAGGCACATTGCCTTCGAAGGTAATCTCGGTGTTAACCCCGGCGGTATAGGTATAAGACACATCTTCCAATTGCGCATCTTGTATCAGCACACCAAAACGCACGATGAAATCATAGTAACGTCTAACCTCAACGGCAAATTCAGGCCGCATCACTGCATAATCGGGATAGTAGGGCATAGTCAGCATTCCATGATCCTCACCCAGCAAGAGGTGATATCCCCCGCTGGCGAATATGGAGGCCATCGTCAGCAGCGCCCCGTTCTCAGCCCATTCCTTGTCATGTCCGGCTTCCGGGTAGAAGGAGGGCAGATAGGCGGAGAGGATAACCGGCTTGTGCGGGTCCAATGAACGCGCATGATCGATCAGCCCTTTAAGCTCACGTAACCGGACTACAGGGGGCCACACTTCAATATAAAGCGCCTCCTGATCCGACGAGGCCGTCTTACTTATAGGGTAATTGCCCACATTATTGAAAATAACCCCAGCCTCTGCGTTGATTTCCTTCACGGCCGCATGGGTCCGATTAATCAGTGCCGGATAACATTCCGCCAAATCGACCAGTTCTTCTTCCCCCCCGATCCGGCGTACGGCTTTCTTGGGAAAGCCGTATTGATCCATATGAATTCCGTCGAATCCGGCCTGTACGGCCTGACGGAACTGTTCAACAATATGATCGGTCCAAGGCGAATCCGGTGTAATATCCATAATATAGAATAGATCTATTAAGTGAAACGGATCTCCCTGGCGGTTATACAGTCCCCATTCCGGACGTGCCTGCAGGAAGTCCTTAAGACCTGCATATACCGCCCCATAGGCCATGGCAGCCATTCCTTTACCGTGCACGGCTGCGACCTTCTCACGGACAACCTTATAGGACATCGTCCGGCCCATCGGATCAATAAATTCATCCTCTTTCGGAACCAGATCATCATGCCGGTACATCCAGTCATAGAACTGAATGACATTCAAGTGGAACTTGTTCATGCTGTCGACGTCACGGGTGTCTCCGGATTCTTCACTCCGGAAATCGCTTAGAAATCCATACCGCGGCGCCCGGCCCCAATGATCGGCAATATCGTAGGAGGTATAGGCGGTTGACACTACAGCTTCATTGCACAGAACTGTAGCCTTGACCCCATAACCCGCCCACTCTGTAGCTTCAGTGAACAAGGGACAGGGTACTCTCTGTCTCAGGCCTGGTTCCGTACTGATGCTAAGTCTTTCTTCAGCAACCTGCTGCTCCAGCTTGTAGAAGCCGACAACCAGTTGCAGAGCCGCTTTCTCCCGGGTCTCCACTTCAATGATAATACTGCCGGATTGACCGGTTTTGTACTGGGCTTGATCCGGATATATATCTATATGTGTCAATATTCTATTGTCCATATGAATTCTCCAATGCTTGTAGATTGAGCTTAGTCACTTCCGCTTATTTCTTGCCGTTTTCCGCCAGCCAGGCATCCAGCTGCTTTTGCGCTTCCGCGATGACTTTATCTGCTCCTGCCACTTTTTGTTTTTCCAGCATTTTAGGAAGAGACTCTTCCGGATCGAGCTGACCGGACTTCAGACCGTCAACAAAGGTTTTGTTGGCGTTGTCGATCGAGATCAGTTCATTTTTTACCGGCTCCGGATCGAAGACAAATCCAAAGATCCGCGAAGGATTAGAAGAAACCTGTTCGTTGAACTTCTCGTAGTTCTGGTATTTATTCGGATCTTCGCCTACACGGGTATAGTTGAGCATTTGATTGCCGAGCTGCCACATAATATCGTGATAGTAGCCGACATTATCTGTAGTTTTGCCTTCCGGCAGCGCAACTTGACCGTCTTTGAGCACATAATGGGTTCCTTCAATCCCGAAGTTGAAGAGGGTCAGCAATTCCTTGTCCTTATAGAAAAGGTTAAGCAGCATCATGGCACGTTCTGGATCTTCAGAGCTTTTTGAAATCGCATACATAGTTGCTGTCATTTTCCCTGTCTGCAAACGGTCAATATTAAGCGGAATTTGCAGCATCTCACGGCCCGCTTTAATCGAACCATTCGGTGAAACGGCTGCCTTGCCGATCTCCATATCCGCGATAATATCCATATCAGAGACAAAGGCGAAGCCTTTACCCGCTTGAATCTTCTTCCAAGCGTCCAAACCGGGTGTCAGTGCATCCTTGTTAATGTATCCTGCCTTGTACCATTTGTTGGTAAGCTTGGCAAGCTCCATATACCGCGGAGTCGTGTAGGAATTGATGACTGTATAATCATCTGCCGCTGTTCCCACGGTGTTAATCGCTGCAATACTCACAATAGAATCCAAATTCGTGGATGAATAGTACGCTTCGAGAGGAAAGCTTGGTGCCACTAAAGGCGTAATCCCCGGTTCGTTCTCCTTGATGGTCTGGAGCATCGGCTCCAGATCCTCGACTTTACCAGACTTCAGTGCAGTCAGGTCAAAATTGTACTTGTCCACAAGCTCTTTGTTCAAATACACCCCTTGTGCACCGCCCAGCTCCTGGTGGGTATGAATACCGTACAGCTTGCCGCCGCGCTTAGCCGGGCCGTGATAGTCCTTCTCCACAGCTTCGATGTCCGGGCCGTATTTTGCGAGCAAATCATCCAGCGGCAGCAAGCCCCCTTTGGTCACCTGTTGCTGGAACCCGAGCCAATCCGCTGTAAACAGCAGGTCCATTTTGTCGCCGGAGGCCATCATCAGGTTCGTTTTATCACTCCAGGCGCCCCAGTCGATGGGATTCAGCTTGACCGTCATGTTCATCTCCGGATAGGTCTTTGCCAGATAATCATTCATCGCATCCTGTACCCGCTGATTATCATTTTGCGGCGCATCGGGGAATACCATTACGACTTCGTAAGGCTTCAATCCGGAGCTGGCCGCGCTTCCCGGCTGGGCTGTGCCCGCCGGTGAATTTGCAGCATTATTCCCGCCGCAGCCGGCGGCTACAACTGAAGTCAGCACAAGCGATGACAGTACAACAGAACTCTTTTTCAACCACTTCATAATTAATAGACCTCCCTGGAATCCTTCTGTATTATTGCCTCATCATTCTGGACTTGCTTATACTAATCCGGTCATTTACCGGGATCAGCCTTTCACAGCGCCTACGGTAAGGCCTTTGACGAAATACTTCTGCAGGAAAGGAAATACCAGCACCAGCGGTCCGATTGCAATCATCGCCATCGCCATCCGGATAGATTCAAGCGGCGTTGTGACCTGTGCGGTTGAGCTGTATGCCTTATTGGCAATCGTCTGCAGGAACGAAGCGTTCATTAAGGTTTTGGTCAAAAGATATTGCAGCGAGAACAGCTTCTCATTCTGGATGAAGACCAGGCTTGTAAACCAGTCATTCCAGTAGGATACGGTGGTGAATAACCCGATTGTAGCCATTACAGGCAAGGACAGCGGCAGAATAATGCTGAAATATGTCCGGAATTCACCTGCCCCGTCGATCTGAGAGGAATCAATTAGGGAAGGCGGTATGCTGTTCGTGAAGAAGGTCCGCATAATGATAACATTGAAGCCGCCGATCAGACCCGGAATGATAAGCGCCATCAGCGTATCCTGAACATGCAGGAACCGGGTGTAGACAAGATACCAGGGCAGCAAGCCGCCCGAGAACAGCATGGTGATCAGGATGTAGAAGCTCAGGGCACCTCTGAGCGGGAACTCTTTCCGCGACAATGCATAGGCCATGGCCGAAGTCACAAACAGACTGACGACAACTCCAATGAGCGTTACCGAGGCAGACACACCGTAAGCCCGCAATATTTTCCCGGCATCTTCAAATAAATACTGATAAGCGACAAGGCTGAATTTGCCGGGCCAGAAGCTGTATCCATTCGCAGTTACCCAGTCTTCATCAGCAACCGATATCATAAATACAAGCCAGAACGGGATCAGGCAGGCAAGACTGAACAATGACAGGACGATAAGGATAATGGGATTGGTTCGTTTTTTCTCCATGGTGTCCTCCTTCTAGAACAAAGCATTTTCTTTGCTGAATTTACGGACAGCCAGGTTGACGGTAATGACAAGTGTAAAGCCAACCACCGATTGCAGCATCCCTGCCGAGGAGGCGAGTCCCGTATCACCGGTAACCATTAACGCCCTGTATACATAGGTATCGATAACATCCGTTGTCTCTTTGATCATGCCGGAGGCCATGGTTGCCTGATAGAACAGACCGAAGTCAGCGTTGAAAATCCGGCCGATCGCCAGCAGTGTCATGATGATAATGATCGGTGCAATCAGCGGAATCGTAATTTTCGTCATTTGCTTCCAGCGTGTGGCCCCATCAATGACGGCTGCTTCATAATATTCAGAATCTATTCCGACAATGGCTGCCAGATAGACGACGGCCGAGTAACCCACACCCTTCCAGGTGTTAACAAGGGTCAGGATATAAGGCCAATGCTCTGCTTCCGCATACCAGTTTCTAGGATCTATCCCGAAGGGCTCCAGAATGAATCTGTTGATGAATCCCAGCTCCGGATTCAGAAATCCATAGACAATATAGCCGACAATGACCATGGAAATGAAATTGGGCAGGATCACTGTGCTCTGAAAGAACTTGGAGGCGAACTTATTTTTGACCTCGTTAAGGAGAAGTGCCAGCATCACAGCGAGTATCGTATTGATGATCAGGAAGCTAAGGTTGTACAGCAAGGTATTCCTGATGATCAGCCAAGCGTCGTTCGAAGCAAACAGAAACTTAAAGTTATCCAGTCCGATCCATTTGCTGCCCCATATTCCTGCCGTATAATTCAGGTCCTTGAAGGCCAGGAAAATACCGAACATGGGCAGGTAGTTATTGATCAGCATCAGCAGCACACCAGGCAGTGCCAGCACGACCAGTGCCCTGTACTTCCATATCCTTTTCCATTTTGAGTTGCTTTCCGAAGCCATAGTTCCACACCTTCTTATTGGGTTATGGCTTTATTATAAGGAGTTGCCTGCAGCTGCTCTGCCGTTTTTATAACCTTAGTCCAGTCGTTTTGTGACATTGCGGTACTCCTGGGGATTGACATCGAACTGCTTGCGGAACATTTTGGTGAAATGTGAGAAATTGCTGTAGCCCACCTGCTGCGCGATCGCGCTGACCGGCATATCCGTGGTGTCCAGAAGCTCGCGGGTGCGGTTCAGCTTCACCGAAATCAGGAAATCGATAAGGTTCTGGCCGGTCTCTTTCTTGAACAGCCTGGAGAGATAAGCCGGGTTCAAGCCCACATAGTCAGCGACACTGGCCCTGGAGATTTCTTCCTCCACATGCTGCTGGATGTAGCGGATGGACCGCTCAATCACACCGCCCTTCTCCTGCCGCTCGAATTCCGCTTCCATGACCGCTGATACGATCCCTTCCGCCCAATGCCTGTATTGAAGCAGTCCCCGGATCCGGGCGGTTGTCCAGTCTGTAAACAGGGCGATGCTTCCCGCATTGATTCCTCTGACCTGCAGGAAGTGGTAGATAATCTGCAGGGTATCCTGATGCAGGGCGTCCAGATGTCTTCCCTGAAAGCAAGGATCGGCTTCCAGCTTCGCTGCCAGATTATGAATGAACTGCACAGCGGACTCACGTTTGCCGTTCAGCATATAAGAGATCAGATCACCCAGCAGGATATCCTCCGAATTAGAATCAGCTGATAATAATATCTGGTCCTGCGGTAAGTATAAAAGCACGGATTGGGTCCGGGAGATATTGTCACGCTCCATGATCTTTAGACTTTCACACATTCCCGGCAGCTCCTGAAGGGGTTTGAACGAACCGACATAGCAGGTAACGATGCTGTAGAACAACTCTTGACATGCCTGGATGAAACGTTTACCTATGGCAGTGAGCCTCTGAATGCTAAGCTTCTTAGTCTCCCGTTCTCCCTCCGCACCTCCGGCATACAGCAGAATGAACAAAACCCCGCTTTTATCGGTGACGGCCTCCCCCGGATACTCTTCTGTGAAACATTCCTCCGCCGCTTTCTTCACCGCATATTCCATGATTTCCTGATCACGCGGGCTGAGCGGTTTGGACCACTCCTCAATACTGATTAGAATCGGGAGCACCTGATCGTCAGGATTTAACCCTACCCCCGCACCCGCCAGCTCCCGGTCAAAGAAATCTCCGAACGACAGGATGCTGCGGGACAGCAAATCCTGCCAGAAACGTTCTACCCGCTTCGGCTGTTCCTGTTGCCACAGATTCAGATACTTATGATACATTCGGTTGTAGGACTCATACTCTTCCTTCTCGCGGATGGCCGCCATCATCCCCGATACGGCAGACAACAACTCATCCGTGTCAACAGGCTTCAGCAAGTAATCAAAGCTCCCGAGGTTAACGGCTTTCTTGGCATAGGAGAATTCGGAATGGCAGGTCAGAAATATCGATTCCGTCCAGGGAGAGTGCTCCCTCACCCAGCCGACCAGTGAAAGTCCGTCTTCATCCGGCATCTCAATATCGCAAATCAGCAATTCTATTCTCTGATCATTCAGCAGCGCTCTGGCCTTGTCGGCCCTGTTCGCCGTCAAGACCTCTTCAATCCCATACGCCTTCCAGTCGCAGCAGTAGAGCAGCCCCTCCACAGCGAATTGTTCATCATCTACAATCAATAATTGCATGGCTCATCGTTCTCCTTCTGTATATTCAATGGGCAGGCTAAGCCGCACACGGAATCCGGACGGCTGATTGCCGCTGAAGTTAATTCCGGCTCTCCCCTGATAGATCATCGCCAGCCTTTGCTTCACATTCCAGATCCCGATATGCCCTTCATCTGTGACCGGGTTGTAATCCGGCGAATTCAGCTCCTGCAGCTCCTCTGCGCTGCTGCCTTTTCCGTTATCCGAAATTTCAATGATCATGGTATCGGCCGCTTCTTCTGAGAGACCAGCCGAAATCTCCAGATGAAAAATCTCCTCCTTCAGACTTATGCCGTGAAGCATGGCATTTTCTACAAAGGGCTGTACGATCAAGGACGGTATGGAGGCAAGGCTAAGCTCTTCGGCTATGGTGATCTGGAACTCAAACGACTGCTGGTAGCGCATCTTTTGAATTTCCAGGTAATTGCGGAGATGTTCCAGCTCTTGGCCCAAAGTAATGCGGTTATCCTTGACCTGAAGCATAAAGCGGAAATACTGCACCAGATGCCGTACTGTCTTTTTGACCAATTCGAAACGTTTCAGATCGGCAAGCTGAAAAATAATATTGAGCGTATTCAGAAAGAAGTGCGGATTAATTTGCATTTGCAAATGTTTCATTTCTGCCTTTTGCGCATTAATCCGTTCCTCGTAGATATCAATTCTCAGATCTTGAATTTCCACAACCATGTTATTAAATGCTTGGTTCAGCGCCTGAAACTCCACCAGGTTAGAACCGGGAAGCTTGGTTTCCATGGCGCCGTTGCGGATCCGGTGGATGCCGCTCAGCAAATCCAGAATCGGACGGATGACCATACGGCGGAAATAATATAAGTAAACCAATAAAATGAGCAAGATGAAAAAGGGAAGTATATTAATAATCATTTGGAAGGTATTCAACCCCTGAAGCAGCTCGGAAGCGGGGATGACCACAGACAGATTGATTCCCAGGGCGGAGGACTGGCTGGACACCACAAACCACTTCAGGCTATCATGCGTAAAAGAAAAGGAAGAATTCAAATTCATCTTCTCACCCGGCAGCTTGAAATCGTAGCCCATGGATTCCGAAGGACTGGTTAAGATATTCCCTTGATTATCCACAATAAGCACATCACCGCCCGATTGCAGGTTCAGATTGTCCAGTGGTGAACGCATAGAGTCGATTCGGATCAGAGCGCCAATACAAGCGGTATTGCCCAGATTATTGCTGACTGTCCGGTTTAAATAGTACTCTCCGGCAATATTAACAATCGTCCATTTGTACTGAAGCGGCTCCAGATTATCTTCAGTTTGAACCTTTTCCGTAATCCACTCCCGCATCTGGTCCATATAATCCTCTGTAGTTCCTAATACGTTGGATAGTGTCAAGGTATCATTAACGCCGGAGTACAGATAGAACATGTCCACGCTATGGTAGTAGGCCTGGTAGGCTTGATTTCTCTGCATAATCCCCATCCGGGCAAAATAATATTCGGACTCTGTCAGCCCCGGCTGATTCAATTGAAGAAAATTCACATCATGATCGACAATATCGACCAGATTAATCGTAATGTCCTCCAGACTGCTCTCCATCATTTTAAGATTGGAGTTGACCAGATTCTGATAGGATCTGGATACCTGATCGAGCACAATTCCCTTGGCATAATATCCCCCGGCAAAAAGGACGGAGAGGAGCGGAATCGTTATCGCCGCAGACAGCTGAATCAGTCTTACACCCAGCGAATTTTTTCTGTTTTTCATCATGTATCCTTTCTACAACAGAACATAAGAAAGAGTCACCTCAGTGACCCTTATCCTATGACCTTATTTGCGGATTAATCTATCAAATGCTCTATGACCACTGCGGCTTCTGCCCGGGTTGCGCCGGATTCAGGTGCAAAGGTTCCATTCGCGTATCCGTTCATCAGACCCGCTGACTTCACCTGCTGAACTGCTGACTGTGCCCAGGCAGAGATCTCTTTGCTGTCCCTAAAGGTTAGGTTCACGTCTTCGGTCTGCTTAATGCTCCCATGGATGGCTGATGCTTTGGCAAGCATCACCGCCATCTCCTGGCGGGTTATCGCTTCGTCAGGTGCAAATCGCTTCCCGTTTCTTCCGTTCACCAGACCTGCCTGATAAGCAGCGGCAACATCACCGGCATACCAGCTATCCGCAGTTACATCCATAAATGGAGCCGGTCCTTCGGCTGTTAACCGAAGCGCTTTGACCATCAAGGCTGCATACTGCGCGCGGGTGATCTTCGCCGCTGGAACGAACGTGTTCTCTGTCATTCCGTTGATGATATGCTTCGCGGTCAAGCGGCGGACAGCCTTATATGCCCAATGCTCCGCAGGCACGTCAGCATATGTTTTGTCATACGCAAACACGGTATAACGGCTAAAGTGACTAAGCTCTGCTGTAATCTCCTGTTCAGCCGTGTTGGCTCTGCTGCCGGTATATTCCCATTTCTTCAGCGGCTCAATGAAAGCATAGATGCCCAGCAATTCATTCAGATCTCCTTGCTCCAGATCATCAACCTTTAAGGTAAGCTGCACCGGGCTTCTAAAGGAAACAAGCCTGGATAATCCTCCGTCTGCCGTCGTTACTGCGAATTCAAATTCATAGGTCGATCCAGCGGGAACCCAGGGCTTCACACCCGGAAGGAAAGCTGCCTGCGGCTCGATTCTGTTGAAGGTAATTTGAATTTGTGACTCGGCTGTTATTTTCCCTTTGTTCTCTTCCAGAAGCTGAAGAATATGATCATGGGTGAAATTCAGGCTGAAATGACTTCCTTGAAGCTGCAGCTTCTTCCCCTGCAACCCTTCCGCAACAGAGACAGGAAGCTGAATCCGGTTGTATTTATCCTCATTGACCGCAATTGTGATTGTCCCATCAACCGCCGGATTCAAATCCTTCGCCTGCAAAACTAGAACATCCCTTTCCGCCGCTGCCGGAGTAGGAGCAGGTGTAGGTGTAGGTGTGGCCGGGACCGCCACTGCACTTATATCTGCTCCTCCGGGAGCAGTAGTTGCCCTTTCCGGTGCAGGAGTTGCAGTTGCAGTCGGTGACGGGCTTGGAAGGCCCGGTTCATCATCACTGAAGATCGGCTGAACCAATGCTGTCCCCGGCGCCTTGTCGATATAAATCATTGTCCAATACTGCAGGGATGGCAGTTCAATCTGCAATTGTTCCCCATCCCAAATATACTTCAGCTCTTGTGACAGACCATGCCCTGCGTCAGGACTGGCGGCATAGACCTTCAGATCCGGTGCCTCCTTCTCGGTGATGCCGATATCGTAAGACACTTTCAAATGGTTAAGGACAGCTGGCTCATTGGCTGCATTTCTCCAGTTGTCATCATTGTTAAGCAGATTGATCAGATGCAGTACATCATACCGCTCAAAGCCTGTATTAGCCTCATTTTTCCTGACTGTTATCCAGAGCGTATTCTCCGTTCCGTCTTTGCTTGTTGCCAAATTGCCGCCGTCCGCTTCCACGGACACAACAGCAGCTGAATCGGCCTTGCTGCCGAACAGCAGGTTTTCATAGGCAGCATTAAATTTATAATATTCCTGCATGGATTCCTTGGTAGATTCCAGCATTTTTTTACTGCGGTTCGGATAATATTCATGGGCAAGCATGTTCGGGCCTTCCGACTGCTTCTCGGCGGTTCCCAGCTCAATATGGGTTGCACCCATCGATGCCAGCCCGGCATCCATCAGCCGCACGGACGGCTCGTTGAAATAGCCAGCCGTTACCCCGCGCAGCCGGACACTTCCGGCAATATCATCCGCTTCCATCTTCAATGTAACGGTATGGGTTCCCGCCTCCATGTGTGGAATAATCACGTATCCGTCCCCGCTGTACTTCTCACTGCTCTCTGTGCCATCCAATCCAATCTTCAAATCGTTGCCATGTTCATCCTTGGCGCGCACACCGTCGATATAGACCGAACGGGTGGTCATGCCGCCTGCATTGGAATAGGTGAAGATCAGGCTCTGTTCCCCCGATTGAGGGATGTTCACCGGATAGGTCACCTGCTCTCCGATTTCACCAAAGTTCAGCACGGTATCCTTGTAGAGAGAGAACGGTGATTCCGTATCCGTACTCTCGGCTTCATAGCTGCGTGTTACCGGGTCCGGATCACCGGATAATGCAACGTTCAGCTTATCCAGCCTGATTCCGCTGTCCTGCCCCTCCGGCATTTTGATGACTATGCGGTTTACGCCTTCCTCCATTGGAATGCCGCTCATTGCCGCTTCTCCCCATTCGGAGCCAGTGGTTGGTGCAAAGCTTACAGGAGTGCCCGCGCCATTGTTAATATACACACTGCGGCTGACGGTCGCTGCCCCCTGGGCATTATTTTGATAGACCCAGCCGAGATCATAGTTGCCTGATTGCGCTGTATTCACTGTAAAAAGCCAACCGGTCATTGACATTATTGAATTCGGAGGCATATCCGATGATAGGGACAACTCCGCCTGTTGGTTCAGCGTTGCCTGTACTGTATTCATACCCTCCGGCAATAATCCCGCCCACATTGATATATTGTCCGCTTGATTCCATTCGCAGCGTAACCTTATGATGTCCCGCCTGGACAGGAACAGATAATTCACGGGGCTGCATGGAGCCCTCCCAGCCGCCGGCTGTTTTAGCAAACGTGATATTCTGGGCATGTGGAGCTGGCTCACTATCCACCAGAACCGACATTACAGGATCATTATCACCATGATACAGGACCGTAATCGTGTCCAGCGGATGTTCTGCATATACATCGTAGGTAACAGTCTGTCCTGCCTGCCCGAAATTGTCTGTCTTGCTCTGGCTGTAATTCAGGCTGCTGGTCTGCGGAACATCCGCATACAGTGCATAGCTTCTCTGTGTGCCAACCGTCATATACCGGAGCTTAATACCCAGATCATTTGCAGACGCCCTTAGCGTTAGGGTATTATAGCCTGCGTTCAGATGAACCTTATGCAGATTGCCAAGCTCCGAGAATTTATCCCATGTCCCCGTGCCGGCAAACGAGACCTCTCCCTGAGGTACATCATTCACAAGCAGCTCACGTGTCACCTCCTGCCAATCCGAAGCGTAGCTGAATCCGAGCGGATATTCTCCTTCAACAGGGACATTTACATTGAATTTCACATAATCACCTGCGGTATCAAAATAATACACATTGCTGTATTGATCCACAATTACCGTATCCAGCTTGGCATCTGCCGCCTCGTAGCGCTCATTGATCCCCTGCCCTTGGACCTCCAGGCCCGCCAGATTGAGCCAAAGGCTGTTGGTATTCAGGGTAAGCTTGACGGAATTTTCACCTTCCTTTAACATTGCCGTTACTGCGGCTTGAGCTGTCGGGTTCCCCCACCCCGTATTGGCCTCAAAGGGAATTGCCGCTGCGGCAATCTCATCATTAACCATCAGCTTGCCTTCCGGAGAACCGGAGCCATTGCCCTGGCCATAATTCAGGACAAGCGTATACATTCCGTCTGCTGGAGCATTTACCGTAAACGTCACCGAATCCGTATCTTTGCGTCCAAAGTTGCCGACCCAGCCGTAAGCTTTGGCAATCCGCGATTGGTAATCCACGGTTACCGGAGCATCCTGTGCTTCCGTGCCTCGTGTCTGCAGACCTGTAGCCTCTTTGTAGTTCATATAACCGGCGATCACCATCGCCTTACCGCCATCCTTCTCCCGGGTATCTTCCACGACCTTTTGAATATCCCGGTAATTGTTTCGGTCCTGCCAAATCTCACTATAGTCAAAATCGGTTTTCGTACCCGGATCAGGTACAGCGCTGTATTCGGCATTGCCTCCCACCATATTGAACGTAACCTTGCTCTTTAAGGGATTATTTGCGAGCAATGAGTCCTTGACGGAATTAATGAACCGGGCATAATCCAGGGAATAATAACGTTTATTGCCGTTATAGTCATACAGGAAATTGTTATCATTGGCTCCCCACTGATCCAGGTGAATGCCGTCAAACCCGAATGTATTAATGGAACGCTCAAACTGTCTGGTGATATAGTCCTGCCAGAACCTGCTTCCCGGGTCTTGCAGGAACAGGGAGGTCGTCTTCCCGTTCACTTCGAAGGTATACCCGTTCTGGTCTTTCTGCGGATTGTTCAAATCAAGCTGGGCACTGTTATAGAGTCCCCACTCCGGACTGACGCCGAAGTCCTCATAGTTCTCACGCGCTGCATAATTCATCTGATAAGCCATAGCTGCGGAGCCGTATTTCTGTGCAGCCTCCACCTGCTGCTTAACGCTGAGCGGATACAGTGAACGCCCCAGCAGATCCGAATAGTGTGTATCCGCGTTAATGTCTTCATCAATGAAATTACCGTCTGCATCTGTGACCGGCTGTCCGTTCCCGTCGGTCTTGGAATACACCGAAACATCATGCCGCCACATCCAATCGTAGAACTGGTAGGCATTAATGTAGTAGTCCTGGGACAATTCTCGGAGCTTGGAGTCACTCTCCTCTGCCGTCTCCTGCGGAAAATCAGCGACATATCCGTATCTTGGGAATTTCGACCAATCGCTGGAAACCTCGATTGCTGCGGTCACATACTCCGATGGCGCATCTCCCTCTATCCACGCTTTCGCCGTGTAGCCGCGGAAGTCCTCAGCCGGAGGCGTCCACCCCACGGTTAGCTTGTTGCTCCCTTCCTGCAATACTGTCAGCGCTTTGTCGCCTTCAGCAACCAGAGTATTCAACTGATAAATTTGCAGATGCAGCTGGCCGCTCCAATCCGCAGATTGATCCAGGGTCATAATCAGCTCTGCGGCTTCACCCGGAGCGAATCGTGCCTTTGAGGGTACCTTTTTCAGTATTTTGGGATTCGCCGTCCCCATCGGCTCTGCCTGAGCTGTTCCTCTGCCGCCATAGCCTGTTGTACAAATTTGAACCAGCAGTAATAAACAGAGACAGATAACAGCTTGCTTCTTTAGCATACAGCATCTCCTTTATATCCATTTTGTTGAGCATACATATTGCTGAAAGACTGAATAAGGATGTTAGGTTTGGCAAAGGTATCGAAGGAATAATAGATTTCAAGGAATTCTATTTTCACGTAAACGTTTACTCAAATAGGCAAAGAGCATCCCTTTATTAAGACCCCCTCCTTCCCCCCAAAAAAATCTATTGTGTGAATTTATACGTTTACTCGAATGAAAGTTATGTATTTTTGCTTCCACAACCTTAAATTCGTATAACGTAAACGTTTACCATAAAAGTTATCCTGTTTATTTTTCCTTGTCAATGCTTATTTTTCGGAATTTTTAATTCGGTTGACAAAGAAAAAGCAAGGCCTTATATTTTCAGTAAGCGTTTACCTTTTTAACTTTAGAAATGAGAATGAGAATGTTAATTTACTGCTAAGCGGTAGGTAGGAGATTATATGAATCCCACAATCAAAGATGTTGCCCAAAAGGCGAACGTATCCATTGCCACCGTCTCACGGGTTCTGCATAACCTGGGCGGATATTCAGATAAAACGAAGCAAAAGGTAGATCAGACCATCAAAGAGCTTAAATATCAGCCGAACGCTATCGCCCGCGGACTGATTAACAAGCGTACCCAAACCATCGGCGTATTATTTCCTGATGTGTCGAGCACCTTCTCCTCTGATCTGCTCCACGGAATCGACGAATTCGTCCATGACCGCAATTATAGTGTGATGGTCTGCAATACCGATCAGGACGGTAAACGTACGCTGAAGTATCTGCAGCTTCTGCGCGAGAAGCAGGTTGACGGGATTATTTTTTCCAGTGAAGTGCTCAAGCAAGAGTATTATGACATGCTGGAGAGCATGAAGGTTCCAGTGGTACTGGTCTCTTCCCAAACGGATTATGCCAATGTCCCTTATGTGAAGGTTGATGATTATCAGGCGGCCTATGACGCTGTCGATTATCTGATCACCAAAGGCCACTGCAGCATCAGTATGATCAGCGGAACCAAGGGCGATCCCATCGCCGGAACTCCGCGGGTTGAAGGATACCGCAAAGCGCTGGAAGCACACGGCATTCCCTTTGCGAGCCGTTACCTCGTATACGGAGACTTTTCATACGAAAGCGGCTGCAGAGCCATGGAAGCCATATTACGGAGAACGCCTGAGATTACTGCTGTCTTCGCTGCCAGTGACGAGATGGCGATTGGTGCCCTCTCGGTAGTTACGAAGCATGGAATGAATGTCCCTGAAGATATCTCCATCATGGGATACGACGATCTCCGGTTAGCCCGGATGGTTAATCCGCCATTGACTACCGTGCGTCAGCCGCTATATGACATTGGAATGATCGCTTCCGAGAAGCTGATCAGTATGATTGAAACGGGAGAGCCTGCGGAGAGTCAAATCTGTACCCACTCCATTGTGGAAAGACAAACCGTCCGGGCAATTACCTGAACAAGGACGCTTAACTATTCTTACTGAACAATAAAAGGTTGTTCCCGGTGCCTTTATTGGCCGAGGAACAACCTTTTTCTGTACTATTTCTGCTTTAAAAGTCCTGTGCAGCAAGCCTCACCAATACTCTGGCGCCATGTACCAGCACGGCCTCATCAATGTTGAACAGGGGCTGGTGGAGCGCATGCGTAATTCCCTGTCCCGCATTGCCGCAGCCGATAAAGGCAAACGCTCCAGGCACCTGATCGAGATACCAGCCGAAATCCTCCCCGGCCAGGCTCGGCTGCTCCAACAGATACGCCTGCTCATCTCCCAGCACCTTGCGCGCTGCCGCAAGCATCTGCTGAACTGCGAAGGCATCGTTCACCACAGCGATACCTTCGCGCAGCTCCAGGCTGCTGCTGCCGCCATAGGCTTCAGCAATTGCTGCCGCGTGACGCTTCAGCCCTTCCGTAATCCGGCTGACGGTTGATTTCGAGAAAGCCCTGAAGGTGCCGGTCAGCTCACTGTGCTCAGCAATGACATTGATCGCCGTACCGGCCCGCAATGTCCCGAAGGCCAGCACCGCTGCTTCCGACGGATTAATCCCATTGGCCATCAGCCCGTTGGCTTCGGCCACAAACCGTGCTGCCATCTGGATAGCGTCGACCGCTTCATGCGGCGCGCTGTGATGTCCGGCGGTGCCCCGGAACTTCACGGTGAAATGGCTGGAGGCAGCCATGGCATACCGGGGATGTATACCCAGCGTTCCAACGGCAAGCTCCGGCATCACATGCAGCCCATAACACTGATCCACTCCCTCCAGGATGCCGTCCTCGATCATATCTCTGCCGCCGGAGAGGAGGCGGCCATCCAGCGGACTGCGGCTTGCGCCTTCCTCCGCCGGCTGAAAGACGAAGATCACCGTGCCGCTCAGCTGATGGCGGAATGCCGCCAGCGTCCGGGCGGCGCCCAGCAGCATTGCCGTATGGGCATCATGTCCGCAGGCATGCATTACGCCGGGATTCCTGGACTTATAGTCCAGCTCATTCAGCTCACTAATCGGCAGCGCGTCCATATCCGCCCGCAGCAGAATCACCGGCCCGCTCCCTGCCGTTCCCCGGAGCGTCCCGGTAACTCCCATCCCGAAATGCCGGCCCACATTCCGCCGCACCTCAATTCCCCATGACTCCAGCAGAGCGGCAACCTTGCCTGAAGTACGGGCAACATCGTAGAGCAGCTCCGGGTGGCTGTGCAGATCACGGCGGATCGCAATCAGCTCCGCCTCCAGTTCACCGGCATACTTCATCATGGCTTCAATATCCGGTTCCGGATTCACTGCACTGTACCGCATTTCTGTCACACCTGCCCTGCCGGTTCGGAAGCCTTAGTATAACGGTTCTCTGGAATAGGCAGACCGAGATTCCCCCGCAGCGTATCGCTTTCGTATTCGGTACGGAACAGTCCGCGTTCCTGTAGAATCGGAACGACCAGATCTACGAATTCCTCCAGACCATTTGGTACAGCTGCCGCCAGCATGAAGCCGTCCGCTGCACCGGCCTCGAACCAGGCCTGAATCTGATCGGCCACCTGCTCCGGAGTTCCGATGAAGCTGCTGCGCGGTGTTGCAGACTGCAAGGCCACCTGCCGCAGGGTTAAGCCCTGTTCCCTGGCATCCTTTTTGATTTTGTCCGTGCCGCTCTGGAAGCTGTTCCGGCCCAGATCACCGACATCCGGGAAAGGCTCATCCAGCGGATACTGCGAGAAATCATGATGCTCGAAGAAGCGGCCCAGATAGTTCAGCGCATTCTCGATCGTCACCAGACCGGCAACCTCCTGGTATTTGCGTTCCGCTTCCTCAGGGGTAGCTCCCAGAATCGGTGCTATTCCAGGGAAGATCAGCACTTCTTCGGGATTGCGCCCGAATGAAGCTACGCGGGTTTTCACATCCTTATAGAATTCCTGAGCGGACTCCAGCGTGTCATGACCCGTGAAGACAGCATCCGCTACGCCTGATGCATAATCTTTGCCGACCTCTGAGGACCCTGCCTGGAAAATAACCGGCTGCCCCTGCTTCGAGCGGGCGATATTGAGCGGTCCCTTTACAGAGAAGAATTCACCCTGGTGATCGAGCGTGTGCACTTTCTCCGGATCGAAGAAGACGCCTGTCTCCTTATTGCGGACAAACGCATCATCCTCCCAGGAATCCCACAGCCCGCGCGCTACCTCCAGATATTCAGCAGCGATACGGTACCGTTTGCCATGGTCCGGATGCTCCTTCTTGCTGTAATTGAGCGCAGAGCCTTCGAGCGGTGAGGTCACCACATTCCAGCCGGCCCGCCCCCCGCTGATGACATCCAGTGAGCCGAATTGCCGGGCCACAGTAAACGGTTCACTGTAGGAGGTGGACAAGGTTCCCACTAGACCAATGCGGCTGCTGACCGCTGCCAGTGCACTAAGAATCGTCAGCGGCTCGAATCGGTTGAGGAAATGAGGGATCGATTTCTCGTTGATGAACAGACCATCTGCAATGAAGATCAGATCCAGCTTGCCTTCCTCTGCTTTGCGCACCCATTCCTTGTATAACTCAAAATTCACACTGGCATCAGGCTTCGCATCGGGATGTCGCCACATGGAGGTGCTTCCTCCAACACCGTGCAGCAGTGCTCCCAGCTTCAATTGTCTCGGTTTAGTCATGTTCATTCCTCCTCAAGATTGTGTATTAATTACAGAGCGGCTTGCTGTGCAGAGAGTACGGCCTGCGCTCCCCGCTTAATCCGCTCGATCTGGGCCAGATGGGTCTGCACATGGGCGGTGAAGCTGCGGACGATATCGGCAATCCTCACCGTTTCCCCCTTAAAGTTAATCCCGCTTTTCTCCCAATCACCGGCACTCAGCCTTCCGAGCAGAAGACTATTGTATTGCAGCAGGCTGCGGAACAGCTCCAGGCTGTCTGCGGCGTTCCCCTGATTACTGTGCTGTCCGCTGACCCAGGCATCCTGATTGAACGCCGGGAGCTGCACCTTCGTATCTGCCAGAATATCACGGATACGGAAAGAGACCACGATGCTGTGGTCAGCCAAATGTGCCAGTACCTCGGTTACACTCCAGCTGGACGGTTCTGCCTTCCACTTCAGCTGCTCATCGGATAAGCCTTCCAGCGCCTGCACCAGTTGACCGTGCGTATTCAAATAGTCCGTCAGCTCCACACTGCTCATTTAGATTCCCTCCAATGTAAGTTTCGATGGTGGCTGGTCAGGCCCGGTATTGAAGCGTGACAGCGCAAACGGCGCAATATTCTGCCTCGTATTTCCCTGCACAGCCAAATCTGCGAGGATCTCTCCGACTACACTGGAGAACTTGAAGCCATGCCCCGAGAAGCCTCCAGCCAGCAGCACATTGCTGTAGACCGGGTGGCGGTCAATAATGAAATCCTCATCCGGCGTATGCTCATATTTACAGACGGAGCCTTTAAGCAGCTTCCCTGCTGCGCCAGGCATATAAGCCTCCAGCACGCGGCGGAGGTCGCCTTCATCGCTCTCCAGACTGCCGAACGGTTTCAGCGGTTCGCCAGGCTTCCATTCCTCGCCAGTGTCATGACGGCCGATCTTCAGTCCCGACCCGCCAATACCGGGGAAGCCGTAGAACCCGCCTTCTTCAGCACCCAGCGTGAAGCCGGGGAACTTCCCGGCCTCGAAATCCGGCGTACTCCCAAACCAGCCTACTACCTTGCGGATGGCCTTAATCGGCAGGCTGACAAAGGGCGACAATGAACTAAACCAGGCGCCGGCGCTGAGAACAGCAGCCGCTCCATGATACTCACCGTTCTTCGTGTGAACGGTGACACTGCCTTCGCGGGCCGTCACATTCAGCACGGGTGTATTCGTCAGCAGCTCCGCACCATGAGCCAGCGCAAGCTGCCGGTAGGCTGTTACGCACCGCTCGCTGTAGAGGTAACCCGCATCCGGCTCATACATCGCCTCGAAGGATTCCGGGAGCTTCAGCGCCGGCCAGCGGCGGAGGATCTCCTCCGCATCCAGCTGCTCGGCCCGGACCTTCCGCTTCTGCGCTTCCGCTAGGCGGCCGGCGAAGGAATACACGCCGCTGTCTGCCAGATTGAGCACGCCCGAAGGAACAAGCAGCTCCGTCCCGCTCTCCGCTTCTGCCTCTTCCCATAGCACCTGGGCACGAAGCGCCAGGTCAATATAGGCCGGATCTCCGCTGTAGGCATGCCGGATCAGCCGGGTCTCCCCGTGATGGCTTCCTTCGGTATGCGGCGGATCAAAGGCATCGATCAGCAGCGTCCTCACGCCGCGCCGGGCCAGATGATAGCCTGCACTCATGCCCATCGAGCCTGCGCCGACAATAATTACATCATATACGGGATGGTCAGCTATGATCCGCACCCCCTTCAGCCGAGAGATGCTCAAGTACACGTACCGCCAGATCGCTGAAGAACGCTGCTCCCACAGGCAAGGCCGCTTCGTCCAGATCGAACGCCGGATGATGCCATTCCCGGCTTCCGGCCGTGCCGGTGAAGACAAATAAACCGGGAACCGCCTGCTGGTAGAAGGCGAAATCCTCCCCGGCCGGTGAGGGCACCGGCTTCACGGAGGTATAGCCCAGGTTCGCAGCCGTTTCTTCTCCCAGCCGGGCCAGCAGCGCATCATTGATAACCGGCGGCGGTCCGCCAATCCAGCGCACGCTGGCCTCGGCACCCAAGGCGGCTGCAACGCCTGCTACTACCTCTTCAAACCGTTTCAGCACCGTGCCGCGCACCGTTTCATCGAAAGAGCGGATCGTCCCTTCCAGCACCGCTGTTTCCGGAATGATATTCCACGAGTTCCCGCTGTGAATCTGCGTAACGCTGATGACGGCACTGTTCAGGCTGCTCACATTCCGGCTGACGATGGATTGCAGCGCCGTAACGATATGCGAGGCCGCCACTATAGGGTCTATACCGGCCTCCGGCACTGCCGCATGGGTTCCGAACCCGCGGACCTCCGCTATGAAACCGTCAGCGGCAGCCATCAGCGGCCCTTCCTTAATGCCGAATGTTCCTACCGGCAGATCTGGCTTATTATGCATCCCGATGACCGCGCGGACATTCTCCAGCCCTCCGGCAGCGATGATCTGCTGCGCGCCTTTGGCCTTCTCCTCGGCAGGCTGGAACAATAAGCGCACGGTTCCTTTCAGGCGGCTCTCCTGCTCCTTCAGCTGATAAACCGCCCCCAGCAGCGCCGCGGTATGAAAGTCATGCCCGCAGGCATGCATTCTGCCGTGATGCAGCGAGGCATAAGGCAGCCCGGTTTCTTCCTGAATCGGCAGTGCATCAATATCGGCCCGAAGGGCAATCACCGGACCGTCCTGCAAGCCGCCGATCTCGGCAATCACTCCGGTCTTCAGCCCGTAATCCACTATCTTCACGCCCGCCTGCTTGAGCAGTGAGGTTATATATTCGCTAGTTTCATATTCTTCATTAGATAGTTCAGGATGCCGGTGCAGATGACGGCGGATCTGGGCCAATCTATCTTTCCATGCTAGTTCATGTACTGCCTGTGCAGCGGATTCTGCGGCTTCGCTTGTCATGATGAGGCCTCCGCCGGCACTTCAGCCAGCGCCTCACTCAGCAGCTCGAAAGAACGCAGACGCTTATCGAAGGGCTGCACGTTGGTTGTGACGATGAACTCCTCTACGCCGGAGGCCTCCGCCAACGCCAGCAGCTGTTCGCGGACCGATTCCTTCGTTCCTTTCGTAACCTCAGGCTCCCGTTCTTCCAGGGTGTAAGGCTCCGTGCTCTGCCGCGTGAACTCCTCTGCCTGCTCACGGGTGGCTACTGTCAGCTTCTTCCCGCTGGCCAGCTGAATGCGGATCAGCTTATGCGCTCCGCCCAGCTCTTTGGCCTCCTCTTCCGTATCGGCCACAATTACAGCCAGTGCGATGATCACCTGCGGCTCTTTGCCGCTGCTTGTATTGAAGCCGCTGCGGTAAGCACGCACCGCTTCCAGGGCCACGGCCTGATCGCCGCCGATGAACAAAGAGAATACATACGGCAGCCCCAGCTCTGCTGCGATTTCGGCACTGGCGACACTGGCCCCCAGTACATACAGCTGCGGCGGAGTTCCGGGCAGCGGGCCAGCCTTCAGCCCGGCGAGCGGATGATCCTCCTCCAGCCGGTTATGTACATATTTCTCCAGCTGTATGATTTTATCGGTCAACGAAGGGGCTTCGCCGTCTCCCTGCTGCAGCGCCTGCGTACTGCGCGGCAGCCCGCCTGGAGCGCGCCCGACGCCCAGGTCTACACGGCCCGGCGCCAGCGAAGCCAGCACGTTGAAGTTCTCCGCAACCTTATACGGGCTGTAATGCTGAAGCATTATTCCGCCGGAGCCGATCCGGATCTTCTCCGTCTTAGCCAGCAGATGCGCGATCAGCACCTCCGGGGAAGAACCGGCCACCTGCTCGGAATCATGATGCTCGGATACCCAGAACCGGCGGAAGCCGAGACGCTCCGACAGCTGCGCCAGCTGGACCGTATGCTGGAAGGCCTCTTCCGGCGTCTCCCCGGGATAAATCGGACTTTGGTCCAATACGCTGATTGTAATTGCCATAGTTATGCCTCCTAGATGGAATAGTTCAGCTCCGGTGTAATCCGCTTCAGGAACTGCTTCGTTCGTTCTTCACGTGGATGGTTGAACACCTCGGTGGGTGTGCCTTCTTCGACAATCACGCCGCCGTCCATGAACACCACATGATTCGCCACATCGCGGGCAAAACCCATCTCATGCGTCACCACAATCATCGTGATGCCTTCCTTGGCAATTTTGCGGATCACCGCAAGCACTTCGCCTACCAGCTCCGGATCGAGTGCAGAGGTTGGCTCGTCGAACAGAATCACTTCCGGCTCAAGCGCCAGCGCCCGGGCAATGCCAACCCGCTGCTGCTGGCCGCCGGACAGCTGGCTTGGATAAGCATCCAGCTTGCTTCCTAAGCCGACCTTTTCCAGCAGTGCGATGCTTCTCTTCCTAGCTTCCTCCTTCGGAAGCTTCTTGACGATCAGCAGCCCTTCCATTACATTCTCCAGCGCTGTTTTGTGGCGGAACAGATTGTACTGCTGGAAGACCATAGCCGTTTTTTGCCGCAGCTGGTGAATCTCCTTCTTGCGGGCATGCCGGCAGTCCAGCTTGAACTCACCGATCGAGATTTCACCGCCGCTTGGCTTCTCCAGATAATTCACACAGCGCAGCAGGGTTGTTTTGCCGGAGCCGCTGGGGCCGAGAATAACCACAACCTCCCCTTTGGACACCTTAAGATCAATATTGTTCAGCACCTGATGGCGCCCGAAGGACTTCGATATATTCGCCAGCTTAATCATGCGACTCCACCCCGGTTATACAGATTTATCCGTTTCTCGATCAAGGCCGTTACCCGTTCAATAAGGAAAGTCAGCCCCCAGAAGATCAGTGCCGCCGCCAGGTAGGCTTCGAAGAATTTCCAGTTCGTTGAGGCTACAATTTGCGCCTGGGCATTAATGTCCACGACCGATACGGTAAAAGCAAGCGTAGACCCGTGCAGCATTCCGATCACGGAATTCGACAGATTAGGCAGGCTCGCCGCCAGCGCCTGGGGGAATACGATCCGCCGGAGCGCCTGGGGAGTACTCATCCCTATGGAATGGGCAGCTTCGATCTGACCGCGGTCCACCGCCAGCAGGCCGGAACGGACCACCTCGGACATATAGGCCCCCGCCGTGATCGAGAAGGAAATATAAGCGAAGCCGATCATCGGAATCGATACCGAGCGGAAGCTCCACCCGAACTGTACAGCAAGCCCGTCGATAATCATTGGCAGACCGAAATAGATCAGCAGCAGATGGGTCAGCATCGGGGTACCGCGGATGAAGGTGACATACCCCACCGCGATAGGATACAGGACAGGTACTTTATAAATCCGGATCAATGCCACTATAATTCCAATTACGAAGCCGGCCAGTACCGAGACTACCGTGATATACAGCGTCGTAGGAATGGCTCCCAGAATCTGCAGGAACGCCGTCCAGATAAACGATGGGTCCAGCTTCATTACGCGCCGCCTCCTTTACCCGGTCCCATGTCCGCAATGATATGGCGGTAGGACGCTTTTTTCTGCAGACTGAATTTCCGCTTCACCGGACTGCCCTGGGCTTCATGCCTGAGGAGCCGGTGCTCCGCCACCAGCAGCAGCTTCTCGATAGTAAAGCTGATTACGAGATAGATAAGTGCAAGTGCAATATAGGTTTCAATAAAATGCTGGGTCACGCTGCCCAAAGTCTGCGCCTTACCCGTCATTTCCATCACGCCAAGCGTGAACGCCAGCGAAGTATCCTTCAGCAGCGCAATGACCAGGTTCGAGAATACCGGAATCGCAATTCCCAGCGCCTGGGGCAATACGATACGGGTAAAAGCCTGATAAGAGGTCATCCCCGTGGCGTAGGCCGCTTCCACCTGGCCTTTATCGACAGCCGTTACCGAAGCGCGGATCATCTCCGACATGAACGCCCCCGTATGCAGACCGTAGGTCAGAATCACGAATACAAGCACCGGCGTCCGCGTCATATCGACATTTACCAGCTTCAGTACCTCAGGCAGACCGTAATAGAACAGGAACAATTGAATCAGAATCGGCGTTCCCCGGAAGAATGAGATGTACACCTCGGCTAAGGTCTTCAGGACCGGCACCTTGTACAGGCGGGGAAGGGCAATGATAAATCCGACAATCACACCTGCCAGCAGCGAGCAGGCTACGATCAGCAGTGTTGTGCTCAGCGTAGTCAGCAGCTTAGGCAGAAAAGAGAATACAAAACTAAGATCAAACGGTGCACCCATCCTGCCCCTCCTTCTCCGCTATAACAGCAGCCTCGTCATTGAACTGCTGATGAAGTGACGTCTGCTCCGAGCCACTGCGTGCTTATTTTACCCAGCGTGCCGTCTGTCTTCAGCTCCGCAATGACTCCGTCAATCGCATCCGACAGCTTCTGTGACGGGGCATCATCCTTGCGGAACACATACAGAATGTCAGCAGAGGACAGCTCGCCGCCAACCGCCTGCAGCTTGCTCTGCGGATCAATAATCGGCAGTACGAAATCCGCAGCGAGTGTTGCATCTACACGCCCAGTCTCAATCTGATTCACCGTGTCATTGGCCGCACCGTTCTGATAGACAATTTTGATCGAATCCGCGCCGTGCTCCTTATTGTAATTCTCGAGAATTTGCGCTTGTGCGCTGGTTGCGCCTGTCAGCACCTTTTTACCTTGCAGATCGTCCAGTGTCTGGATCGAATCATTGCCTTTGGCTACAATAATGCGGTTTCTCCAGTGGGCATAAGCTTCTTTGTTAAAAGAATACTTCTGCTCCCGCTCCGGGTTCTTCTCCATAACATGGGCTACCAGATCGATCTTCTTGGTCTCAAGGCTCAGCAGCAGGTTGCTGAAGTCCATCGTCTGGAATTCGAACTCATACTCCGGCAGACGGGTATCAATTTCCTTCAGCAGCTCAACGTCGAACCCGGTAAGCTTGCCATTCTCATCGATGAAGCAGACATTAGGAAAAGCGGTGCCTGTACCGACCACAATCTTAGTGACCTCTGCCGGTTCTGCGGCTGCAGTTGTGGCCTCCGCACTGCTCTGCGGTGCAGCTTCCGCTACATTCCCGCCGTTGCTGCTGTTCGCAGCGTTATTGTTACCGCAGCCGGCAATCACCAGTGTCAATGCCAATGCAGTTGTGAGCGAAATGGTCTTCTTCATCTCTCTATCCCCTTTAGGTTGTAGTATGGTTGAGCGGTAAGTGTCTTTCTCATCAAATACATAATGCCGTCACCGTTCTGCGCGTCCAGCTCCAGAATCCGTTCATACCCCCGGCGTTCATACATCGGAACCAGCCAGGGATGCTTCTGCGCCGTAGCCAGGGTCACAGCAGAAGCACCCAGCTTGCCGTGAATAATATGCTCCTCCACCCAGTCCAGCAGCTTGCCGCCATACCCTTTGCCGCTGCGCTCGGGATTCACCGCGAACCATTTCACAAAAGGCAGATCGGTTACCGCCTTGACCTCTCCACTCTTCGAGAGTGTGATCGTCGCCTCCACGTTGCCGTCAATCTCCAGCACATAACACTCATTGGTGGCGATGTTATCCTCAATTAAAGCCAGATCCGCTGTTGCCGCCGGCCAATGCAGCCCAAGCTCGCGGATCAGCTGATAGGCACGATAGGTTACGTCCAGCAGCTGCTGTGCATCCTTCCCTTCGGCCTGCCGGTATACCTCGCTCATTTCGTGCCCCCGTTCTCAATTTAGATAATCCCTATGTGTTTAGTGGTGATTACATGCAATTAACTTTATCACTGCATGCTGCCATGCGCTAATAGAGTTTTTTAATACTGTTATACAAGAAGTCGATCCGGCTTGCTGCGGCCCACCGCCAGTTCCAGCAGCGACTCAATGAACTCCGCATTCTCCCCATTCAGGGAGATCAGGCTGGTCCGCAGGGATATGCCTTCCGTCTCAGCGATATCCACCCTAATCAGCGTTCCTGCCTCCACTTCCTCCTGCACACTGAGGGCGGGAAGGAAGCAGATCCCCGCTTGCCCCAGCACCAGCTTCTTCGCCGTCTCCAGATTATCCACCTGATACACAATGTCCGGCGGCTGCTCCATGCTCTCGAATACCCGGTGCAGGCGCATCCAGTCCAGTGAGCCGCACTCGAAGAATACAAGAGTCTCCTCCCGGATCTCCTGGATGGAGGCAAGGCCTTTGCGGGCCAGCGGATGGTTCTTGTATACGTATAGTGAGATCGGATCTTCACAAAAAGGAAATGACTGGATGGCCGGATTGACCACTTTGCGGATAAAAGCGAGATCTATCTCCTTGGCCTTCAGCTTCTCAATTAATGAATCGGTCGATGAGGTTGTCAGTTTAAAGTGGATGTGCGGATATTTCCGCTTCAGATGCTGCAGGAGCTGAGGCATCAGATAATTGGAGACCGATACCGTACTGCCGATTCTCAATTCATTCGGAATCTGGCCCTTCGACTGAATCTGATGTTTACCGTTCTGGTAGACCTGCAGAATTTGCTGGGCGTAGGGGAGGAACTGGCGGCCTTTATCCGTAAGGTTAATCTGCTTGCCCAGCCGGTCGAATACTCTGCAATCCAGCTCCCGTTCAAGCGACTGGATACGGGCAGTCACGGTCGGCTGTGAGATGTATAAGACATCTGCCGCTTTGTTGAAGCTTCCGTAATGGTTGATGTAGACAAAGGCTTCAATGTTCTCGATGTTCAAGCGTAGTCCTCCTCCACAACTTTATTTAAATTAACTATTCCAATTGATTAACATGGAATTATTGCCGTACGGATGTATAGATTTTGTTTATATCTTAGTCACCGGCCCTTTTTTTGTCAACTGACTTATAGCGTTATATTCAATAAAAACCATTACAAAGATCACAATTACAGATAGAACTTTTCTATTCATTTATCGGAATTGTTAAATTCCTCTTATGTTCATCGGATTTGTCGATTATAATAAGCGCCATAGTCCATTTCTGCATAGGAGGTACCCGATGAATCATTCAACAGAAATTGTAATCCGCGAAGCCGCAGATTCTGACCGCGAGGCGATTGCCGGAGTATTACTTGAGTCCTATAGCGAATATTCAGCCGTGCTGCCCGGGCCTTACTGGGCGGAGTACCGCGACTCCATTCTTGATTCCGTCCACGGTAATGGTCCGGTCGCCCGGATTGTAGCTGAACTGGATGGACAAATCGTGGGGAGCGTGCTGCTGTTTACCTCTTCAGAGTCCGCATACGGCAGGCCTGAAATGGATATCCACACACCGATCATCCGTCTGCTTGCCGTTTCTCCGGCTGTCCGGGGACGCGGGGTTGCCAGACTGCTGATCCGTGAAGCCGCCGAAAGATCTCTTGCGCTGGGAGCAGCCAGCCTGAATCTCCATACATCGGATATGATGGCATCCGCAATCAAGCTGTACGAGAAGCTCGGTTTCCGGCGGGCCTATGAAACGGATATTAAGAACGGGGATACGCTGGTCAAAGGGTATCGGCTGGAGCTTCCGCTCTCCGCCAGTCTGCAGGCGCAAGAAACCTCCGCGGCCCAGGCAGGAACGGGATTAACCGTCCTTTA
Source organism: Paenibacillus borealis (assembly GCF_000758665.1). Taxonomy (NCBI): domain Bacteria; kingdom Bacillati; phylum Bacillota; class Bacilli; order Caryophanales; family Paenibacillaceae; genus Paenibacillus; species Paenibacillus borealis. Next base: position 1,804,076 of record NZ_CP009285.1, on the reverse strand, counting down.
AGGGACGGAACCGCTCCTGCGGGAAAAATAAGGATAAAGTATGCGGAGCTTATGCTGAAAGAGACCCGCCTGCAGGAAGGATATAGAGCAGGAGGAGTAGATAGGCGGCAGTGCTGATAGGCTCGGCGCTGATAGGCAGCGGCGCTGGTAGGCAGCAGTGCTGGTAGGCGGCGGTGCTGGTAGGCAGCAGTGCTGGTAGGCGGCGGTGCTGGTAGGCAGCGGTGCTGGTAGGCAGCGGTGCTGTAGGCGGCGGTGCTGGGAGGCTGCGGTGCTGGTAGGCAGCGGTGCTGGGAGGCTGCGGTGCTGTAGGCTGCGGTGCTGGGAGGCTGCGGTGCTGGGAGGCAGAATTTTATTTGAGTAAGAGCCTATAGCTCCGCCTAGGCCGGGAGGTTTGGTTTATTTTAGCCGCTGATTGTGGTGGAGATCCACTGATAGCAGTGGATCTCCGGTGATTATGGTGGAAATCTGCTAAGTATGGCGGTAATCCGCTAAGTATGGTGAAGATCTGGAGATTATTTTAATAATCCTGCACTAAATACAACATTCCTCTTATAATCTCGGCCCTAATCCAAAATTGTTGTACAAAATGCAGCATTTCTCCTCCTCCAAGCCGCTTAGCGGGAAAATTCTTGTATTTCATACAACAATCCTCCCAAACGCTCCCATATCAGCGGGTCAAAGTTGTAAAACGTACAACAATAATGCCTATATAGTGTGAAGGTCATATTGGTGAGTGCCATAGCGGTGATTACTACTATATATGAACGCTATACTGTGTGAACACCATACCGGCGTAAGCCATACTGGTGAACGCCGCTACAGAATCCGCTTCGCCTTCGCCGCCTTCAGCCACTGCGGGAATTCATTCAACAGCTGGTCGTAGAGCTGCTCATCAGACACCTCTTCTATGCGGTCCAGATGGATGAAGTTCGCGTTATCCACCAGTCTGCCGCCCATCGTATCGAGCTGCTTCAGCACCTCGAAATCGGAATCTCCGATTCCGACAAACTGCCAGAAGATAGGCAGCGGGGAAGCCGCCATAATTACTTTTTTGGTTGGCTTCACTACGCCCCCGTCATTAATAAAAATAATGAACACCGGGGTCGTCTCCTTCTCCTCCCGGGTATATTTCTGAATCACATCCTCCATCACCGGCGGCTCATTATTGCGACCAAATTTATGAATAGAATCGTTGTTCATAATATGAGTGAAGACATAGCTTCCGAGATCCTGCTGCGTTACCGGCGGCAGCCTGCTGAATTCCGTATCATACACCCACACGTCCAGCGATCCGTTGTCATCCATGAGGCTGGCTACGGCCAGAATACGTTCTACCACTTCCTGTACAACACCGCTGGAGTAGAGGTTTCTCATTGAGCCGGTGATGTCCAGTACAATTCCTACTCTGGCTTTTACATCCGTCAGCTGTTTCTTGACCAGAGTGTACCCGACTATTTTCTTGCGCAAATCTATCGATGATAAGACGTTGACAGGGACGGCCGATGCAGTCTGCGGGAGGACATTCTCTGCCTTTTCTGCCTTTTCTCCCTTCTCAACCTTATCTCCCCTATCTACCCTATCAACCTTCTCTACTTTATCTGCCTTCTCTACCAGCCCAACCCTCTCCGCCAATTCCGCCGTCGCAGCTGCTTCACTGTCCGTCTCCTGCTCAACCTCAAGCCCATAGTTCTTGCATAATGCTGCCAAGCCTCCGTCAAAACCGCTGCCGACCGCGCTGAATTTCCATTCTCCCTGATGGCGGTACAGCTCCCCGGCCACCACTGCTGTCTCGTCGGACAGATCCGCTCCATAATCGAAACGGTATAATTCTTCGCCGTTCTTGCGGTCCATCAGTAACAGCTGCAGTCCGGACAGCTCCTTCATCCGCAGATTCTGCTGCTCCCCCTCGTAGATCGTCAACGTCACCGCAATCCGGGCATATTGCTCCGGAATTCCGGATAATGAAATCGAAAGACTCTCAACATTCTTCCCCGCTGCGGCATGTGTTACCGTTCCATCCCGTGATTCCGGATTCCCGTAGAATATGAAATCCTCGTCCCGTTCGCACCGGTTCTGAGCCGACAGCAGAAAAGCGGCAGCATCAACACTGATTCCGTTATGATCCGTATCCCAGCGTAGCAGGATTTTTATATCGCGAACGCCATTTCCCTTGGTGATATCTACTTTTTGGCCCTTTAACAGCTGCAAGTCTCTCATCTCCCCGTTATAGCAGCATATTCCAGCAGTTCATAGATAAGGCATACCATATCCGCCGCTTTTTGTACAATCTACTGGATTGTAATTCTCTCTGCGCTCCTTTAATATGAACCTTATAGATGACAGATAAGGGGCTTTACCTATGGATTTTACAGCAATAGACTTTGAAACGGCTAACTCCAGCCGCTCCAGCGCCTGCGCATTGGGGCTTGTTCAGGTTAGGGATGGTGTGGTCACAGCGGAATATGACTGGCTGATTGACCCGCGGCAGCGGTTCGACGGGATGAATATCGCGATACACGGAATTACACCCTCGATGGTCAAAGGCAAACCGACCTTCGCGGAGTTGTGGCCCACTATTGAACCGCTGCTGCAAGGCGAGATTGTGATTGCGCATAATGCCTCCTTCGATATGAGCGTGCTGCGTTATTGTCTGGATGACTCGTCCCTCAGCTATCCGGATTTCAAATATATGTGCACTTACCTGCTGGGCAAAAAAATGCTCCAGGAGCTGCCCTCCCATAAACTGAATGTAGTCTCGGAGCATTTCGGAATCCGTCTGAAGCACCATGATGCGCTGGATGACGCCAGAGCTTCAGCACTCATTCTATTGAAATTGATGGAGCAGTGGCAGCAGTTCGATCCTCTGCTGTTAGCGGACAGCCAAGGCTACAAGGCCGGCACGATGTATGCGGGCGGATATACTCCCTTCAAGGCGCCGCCCAAGAAGGCCGCCAAGAAACCGGCGGTTCCGAAGGCTGCTGCAAAGACGGAAATTCCCGTAATCTCACCTATAGCGGATAGCGGAATTCCTGCTGCTGGAACTCAGCAGCGTCCATCTTCAGCAAGTCTTCCGGCTTCAACACCATCTGCCGCTAAGGTTCAACCTGTACCCGAGCTGGTGAGAGGACAGCGCGTGGATATAGGCGGCAAGCTCAGTGCTTCCAGACTCCTGGTGTCTGTGGAATGGGATTCACCAGATCCCTCTCTCGAGCCGGACACCTCTGCTTTCCTGCTCCGGGACACAGGACGCTGCGGACAGGATCAGGAATTTGTTTTCTATGGCAACATGGAAGACCCGACCGGATCTGTATTCTACTCGAAACCTGCGCCAAACGCAGGACATCTGCATCTTCAGTTGGCGAAGCTGCCTGCGGCCACTACACGGATCGCTTTGACCTTCACTGTTTCTGAAGACGCCTCCGGCCAGAATCTGGGCCAGCTCAGTAACGCCACCGCTTCACTAATTGATTCCCAGACGGGTACCAGACTGGCCGTTTTCCCCTTTGGCCGGGGGTTAAGCCTTGAGACAGCGACAGTCATAGGCGAGTTCTACCGGTACAAAGACAAATGGAGATTTGCTGCCATTGGAGAGGGATTCCCGGGCGGACTCCATGCCCTGTGCAGCCATTACGGTCTTGAGGTGGAGCCTCCTGGAGCAGCGGCCGGGTCTGCAGCTGAATCCGCAGCAACAGCCGAAACAACAGAAACAGTACAAACAGCCGGCAGGTTTTCTCCGGCTACCCACAAATAGAATTCATGCCCAATACAAAATGGCATGAACAAACACCCCCAAGCCGCGGTTGCAGCTTGGGGGTGTTTTATATTATTCAGCGATACAGTACAGCCTCAAATTTTCATCCGGTATACTGCCTTATTCTCCAGCCCGCGGATGAACGGTGTCCATTCCTCCGTCTCCGGAGTGGTATCAAGAGCATCCTCCACCATCTGCAGCTTGGCATCCATGGCATCTATATGATGCAAAGCGACTGCTTCTGCGGTCTGCGGCTGCACCGGACTTCCCCATTCACCCAGATTATGATGTGATAGAACCAGATGCTGCAGGGCCAATACCTTCTCCGACTCCAGATCAATGCCGGTGCGGATTGCTGCCTCTGTAATCCAGCTTGACGCCATCGATATATGCCCGATCAGCTTGCCCTGCACACTATAATCCGACACTATGCCGAATTGTGAGATCATTTCTTCCGGTTTAGCAATATCGTGAAGGATGATGCCTGCACGCATGAGATCAGGATTCAGGAACGGGCGCTGCTTGCACAGGAAATCTCCGATCTCCAGCATCCGTACCATATGATATGCCAGTCCGGCGAAATAAGCGTGATGATGTGTTTTGGCCGCCGGATAGTGCATTAGCTTCTCTTCAACCTTGCCCACACAGAAGGATACGATTGACGCGATCTCCTGATCCGTTATACTAGCCATCGCATTCTTAATCGTATGGACCAGATCCACAGGACGCACAGGAGCTGAACGGATGAACTCGGTAAGTGACACTCCGTCGGACTCATCCGCCAGTCTGATTTTAGTTATTTTGACCTGCAGCTTCTCCCGGTAAGTATGGGCAATCCCGCGGACCTTCACCAGGGCCATAGGGAAAAAAGTTTCTTTGTCCGTTACACTGACATCCCAATATTTCGCCGACAGCTGGCCGCTGGAATCACCAAGTACAATATCGAAATAATCCTTTGGAGGAGTACCGTTTGTCTGTTTAAGCACCAGTTCCCTAAGCAGATAGAAGCCGGTGAATTCATCCTGAGGGGATAGCTGTTTAATTAATGTCATTGATGAGCCTCCTATTACTTACAGGCTTTGAACCTGCCGTGTATATTAAAGTTTAGACATTCACATCCGAAATCCCTTTAAATTACTATACGATCGCCATCCTTAATTATGTCCGTCCTCACTGCAACCCGTCCATGCGAAAATAAAAAAGGGATGCCCCCAACCATTTGCATGGTCAAGGACAGCCCTTTGCGGTTAATACAAATTATTTACCAGCTGCTTCTAGTGCTGCTTTGATAGCTTCGACAGCTTTGGCAGAGATAGCCTTCTGAGCATCATTCGTTCCGAATGCTGCTGCACGGTATCCGTACTTGTGCAGCCCTTTGCCGTTAGAAGTATTCTCGATTTCGTACTTCACGAGCAATTCGTCATCAGTCAGGTTGTATCTTACTTTACCTTTATCATCAAGGAAGTAAACAACCATAGTTACTGGAACATTGAATTTAGTAGTAACCATTACATTAACGGATTTGTCTGCACTAGCACCAATGAAGATTCCGTCAAAGTATGCGGCTTTCTCGGTTTCAACAACTTCAGCTTTACCATAAGCTCTGTCAACGGCAGCTTTAAGTGCATTGCTGCTGCTGGTAGCGCCGGATACCGCATCAACCTGTGCTACGCCTTCTCTTGTACCTGCAGCAAGGAAGTTAGCTGTCAGCACAGGAATTGCTTTTTGAACTTCAGCATAAGCGGCTTTACCCAAGTCTACCATGTTCATTCCTACACGGGAAAGAGCAACATTCACGATCTTGCCGTTACGCAGGGTAACGTCAGCTTTGTTTGTACCCTTGTCATAAGCGTCACCGTAAGCGGTGAAAGTACCGTCTTTATAAGTGCCTTGTACTTTGGAAGCATTGGCAAGAGCATCTGCCAGTGCTGCTTTTGCTGCAGCAGATACAGCTTCTTGGCCAGCGATGTCAGCGGTGTTCACGCCATTTGCAAGCAATCCGGCGGTCAGTTTTTCTACAGCAGATTTCTGATCAGCGGTAAGCTTGTCGTTAGCAATGATCTTGCCGTCTGTGCCGAACAGGCTCATTGTAATGCCAGTAACTTGATCAGCATCAACATCTACCAGCAGAAGAACTTTGGACTGGTTATCCACACCGGCAAATTTACCGTCGAAGTATTGGCCTTCAGTTGGAACTTTCAATGCTTTCTCGAAAGCTCTTTCTACAGCCTGGTTCCAGCCGTGGCTGCTCTCAGTGGCGCCGGAAATTCCGTCTACCTTCTCATCATAATTAGCGATATAAGAACCGTTAGCAAGTAATTTAGCAGTCATAGGAGCATTTGCTTTCACTACTTCAGCATAAGCAGTTGCGCCTCTGTCAATCAGGTTAGTGCCAAGTCTGAACAATTTCACGTCAACCAGCTTGCCGTTACGGATAACCACATCTGCTCTTTCAACGCCTACGCTTCTTGCAGTACCGTAGGAAGAGTAGAAGCCATCAACATAAGCGGAAGTGTTGTTGATGCTGGCATTTTGTTCAGCATCCCAGAAAGCGTTGATGGCAGCTTTGGATTCAGCTTCGAAGCCGGCTACAGGCTTTGCAGCAGAACCATTGGCAAGCAGCACTGGTGTAATGGCTGCAATAGCTGCTGTTTGTTCAGCAGTATAAGTCTTCTCATCTACGAAATCTCCAGTTGCAGTCAGCGGATACAGTTTAACTGCAGTCAGCTTGTTTGCATCGTAGGTTGCGAATACAGCATACTTAGCTTCAGGGTCTACACCCATGTGGTCGCCGGCGAAATAAGTGGCATCAGCCGGTTTATCCTGCAGCGATCTTTCGAACGCTCTGTCAACCGACAATTTCCAGCCGTTGCTGGAACGGGTTGCGCCGGATACAGCATCAACAGCTGCTGCGCCGTCTCTGGTTTTGCCAATCAGTCTGTCTTTCATCAGACCGTATGCAACCCATACGCCGCTGTAGTTGTCGCGGGCGTTGCGGTCGATAATTTTCGGGCTGGTTCTCAGCAGTTCGATGTCGGCGATTTTACCGTCTTTAATTGTAACTTTAGCGCCTTCAGTACCTTTGGAATACGCGTCGCCATAAGCTACATATACTCCGTCTTGATACACAGCTTCTTTAACAGCAACTGGTACTGCAGTTGCAACAGGCTTAGCTGTAGCTGCAGGCTTAACTGTTGCCGCTGGTTTAACGGTTGCAGCAGGCTTAGCAGATGCTTTCGCGGATGCTGCAGGTGCAGCGGTTGCTGCCGGTTTAGCAGTTGCTTTAGGTGTTGCTGCCGGTTTAGCAGTCGCCTTAGGCGTTGGCGCAGGTTTAGCAGTTGCTTTAGGTGTTGCTGCAGGCTTAGCAGTCGGTTTAGGAGCTGGTTTAGCAGTAGCTGCCGGAGCTTCTTCCGAAGCTGCCGAAACCGCATCCACCTTCAGGTTCAAGGCCGGTGCGTTAATGGTGTAAGCAATTGGCGCGAGCAGCAAGGCTGCGCTTACAGTCAAAGCAATTAGTTTTTTCAAATGCGTATTCTCCTTTATTATATCCCCAGTAGTATGTAGCTCTTGTAAACCGTTTTTCCCGTTCATTCCATTCCTTCTTACAAAGAGTACCCTGACTCTTCATAAGAGGTCATCCCCCCTTTCCCGTTCCTTGCGCGACCCATCCCGTGTGCGAAAAAGATGCATCAATTTATACAATCTTTCAAAAGGTGAAACAATTCACATAAAAAGGTGAATAAATTCACATAAGAGGATTTCAGGCTGCATTCGGTAATTTCTGGCTTGATGGTATCAAAATTGATACACTTTTCTCTGTATATAAAATCACACACCCTATAAGAAACATCACTATTTCGCAATTAACTTAAAAAGTACATTTATTATTACTCTCAAATTCTCCCATTTACACCGCCATATGATAATAATGTGATAGATTATATTGTATTTGTGCGCCTTCATGTGATATTTTTAAACGATGTCATGTTCATGGAAAGGAGCCGCTACTGCTCATGAATCAGCCTCCCATAGGAGTTATTCTTGCTCAGATCGGAACTCCTGACGCTCCCAGCGCCAAGGCGGTTCGTCCATATCTTAAGCGCTTTTTGTCTGACCGCAGAATCATTGATTACCATCCGCTGCTCTGGCAGCCTCTGCTGCGCGGCATTATCCTTCGTACCCGGCCGCGCCGGTCCGCGAAGCTGTATCAGGAGATCTGGATGAAGGATGGTTCTCCGCTGCTCGTCCACTCCAGAGCTCAGCAAACTGCGCTGCAGTCCCTTCTCGGCAGCCGCTACCAGGTGGAATTAGGCCTTGCTTACAGTGAACCGGGCATGGCTCAAGCCTTCCGCAAGCTGGAGGCTGCAGGCATTACACGAATCATTGTACTCCCGCTGTTCCCGCAGTATTCCTCCACCACAACTGCATCTGTCTATGAAGCCGCAAGCTTCGCCGCACTGGGGCGGCATAGCCGCTCAGGACAAGTCACCAAGCGTTTCGTGCCGGCTCTGCGTTTCATCGAAGCCTACCATGATGAGCCCGGCTACATCTCAGCGATGAAATCGCTGCTGCTCCGGAAGCTTGGCGAGCTGGACGAAGAACCGGATTACTATATTCTGTCCTTCCATGGAATTCCCCGCCGTTATGCCGAGACTGGAGATCCGTATCCGCAGCAATGCCATGAGACCGGCCGTCTGCTTGCCGAGGCAATGAATTGGTCACCGGGACGCTGGCAGGTCACCTTCCAATCCCGCTTTGGACCCGAGAAATGGGTAGGCCCTTCCACTGCGGATACACTCAAAGAACTCGGCGGACGCGGAATACAGATGCCGCTGATCTTCTCGCCCGGACTTGTCACCGACTGCCTCGAAACCTTGCATGAGCTGGCAGTGGAAGGCCGTGAACTCTTTGCTTCAGGCGGGGGAGTACCAGGGAATTTCAATGTCGCCCCCTGCTTGAATGACCACGAAGAATGGATGGTCTTCCTCGCCCGGATGGTTCGCGGATCAGCGCAGGGCTGGCTCCCAGCTGCAGAAGCTGCGGAATCATCCACTCCGGAGACATTCATTACCTAAGCGGAAGCGGCTATGCCGTCCTTCAAGGGACGGCTTCTGTTCCAGCGGGAAATATAAGGATAAAGTATGGCGTAAACATATACTTTCTTCTATATTTAAAGAAAAACACCCTAATGGGTGTATCAAGCCGGGGCTTATGCGGCCTGTGCAAGTTTATACGACCTGAGCAGCTTATACAGATTAATGGCCGCTTCGCATTGCTCCATTCAGACTACCTCTTGGGCAGCATCCGGTGGATTCAGGGGCACTAGTGCTCCTCATTTCCTCCTTTTAGCAGCATCCGGTGGATTCAGGGGCACTAGTGCTCCTCATTTCCTCCTTTTAGCAGCATTCGGTGGAATCAGGGGCACTTTTGCTCCTCATTTCCTCCTTTGGGCAGCATCCGGTGGAATCAGGGGCACTTTTGCTCCTCATTTCCTCCTTTGGGCAGCATCCGGTGGAATCAGGGGCACTTTTGCTCCTCATTTCCTCCTTTGGGCAGCATCCGGTGGAATCAGGGGCACTTTTGCTCCTCATTTCCTCCTTTGAGTAGAGAGACGGATGAACAGAGGGATTAATCCCTTTAAGTTTCCCCTAATCGCCCACTTTCGGCGGAATCAGAGGGATTTATCCCTTTAATTTCACCCTACCGCCTACTTTCGGCGGATTCAGCAGTACACTTGCAAGAAACCTAACATTAGATCAACGGAAGATATCGGAGGGTGAACAGACTCGATTTTATCTAAAAAAGGCCGCACGAAATCCACACCAGCCACAGCACATTTTTTTTAAAATGGATTTGGAATTGCTTATTCACTTAAAAAACAACGACTATTCGCTTGGCTTTGGGCACGAGTGGGTGTTTCCGGGGGCGACCGATCTTTGGCTTCTTTCGCCTGCCCTTACTCGTGCGGGTCTTTTTCCCCTCTAACGCTTCCCGAAAGTCACAAGGTTCGGCATCGGCGTACAAGCGGAAGAGCTGTAAGACCCGCTGAATTGTTTGTTCGGGAGCCCCAATCACTCGTATCAATTCCATAAACGCATAAGCAATCAGGCTAAGCAGTACTTGACGCGTCACGCCTTCTGCTTGATTGGTGTACAAATGGGCCCCATTCATCCGGTGCTTAAAGGTCTTGAAAAACGTCTCTATTTGCCAGCGAAGCTTATAAATCTGTGCAATTACTGGTGCCTCCACATCCCACCGGTTCGTGAGTACAACGCTGGTACACTCCTATCCCTTCCGGTTCACATACGGATAGGTCACTCGCCGCATTCGATGGGGTTCTCCCTTCGAGCTTGGGACCAGCACCTCTGCGTCTTCCACAATCCCACACTCTGGAGGGAGTGGACGCAGGCGCGTCACCGTCAGTCGGTTGTTCTGTTTTATCCGAACGGCAAACCGAATGCCCGCCTGGTCCCATTCACAAAACTGGTTGTATCCGGGATAGCCGCGATCCATGACATACGTAGGGTTCTCCCGATCGGATTGAAGCAGCCGATCGAGCACTTCCGGATCGTGATCCGCGACGCCTGCAGTCGAGAACACCGCTCGTCCAGGGTGCACATTCTGCTCATTGTAGACATGCAAACCAAGATGAAGCTTGACCTTAACCTGCCCCTTTTGGATAAACGCCCAGTGCTCCCCGTGAGCCGTAAGCGAAAGTTGAGTGGAGTCGATGACGGTTAACGCCCCGATGTCCGGAAAACGATCTTGCTTAAGCTGACACTGAATCAGCGCCTCCATCAGGTCGGTATAGAACTCTTGAAGGAGAAAAAGAGGGATGCGCTGAAGCCGTCGGTTGAGCGCCGAGTCACTAATGGAAGAGAAGCCCACGATCTGCTGTAACCATTTTGCTTTACGAAAGTAGGCAGAAAACTCAGACAAAGACGGTTGATTTTGGAGCAAGGCGAAAAGAAACAAGAAAATGGTTCGGTACGTTGTTAATTTGGGGACACGATGGTCGTGCACCGGATGCCTTTTGTCCACCGGAATCCAATTTAAAAGTTGACCCGCCACGGTCTTGAAATTTATAATTTGATTCAAGGTTCCTCCTATTTCATGTTGTGGCTGTGGTAACTACAACTTTAGGGGGAACCGATTTTTTTGTGAAGGGTTATTTTTCCATATCTACTCATGTCAGGTTTGGTGCAAGTGTACTGCGGATTCAGAGGGATTTATCCCTTTAATTTCACCCTACCGCCTACTTTCGGCGGATTCAGAGGGATTTATCCCTTTAAGTCCCCCCAACAGACGAATATCATAATTTCCTATACAACAGAAAAGCCGTCAGGTCCGCAGGTTGACTTCCTCCCTGCGACCCGGACGGCTTATTTATATAATGTGTATTCAGGCAACTTACCCTTCCGCATGATATTTAAGCGGTCAGCTGTTTATATTTGGCAGTCAGTTCCTCGAACCACTGTTTATCCTGCAAAGTTAACGCAAAATCAATCAATTCGGCAATCTCACCCGGCTGCAGTTCCGGCGAATCGTTGAAGCTTATTTCAGCCGTAGCGACCGCTGCCCCGTCCGCTCCATCCGCAAAGTCATAAGAAAACATCAGCTTGATGTCACTCTCCAGAAACTCATTCCGCAGGAAGTAGAGCACCTCACACATCAGGACAGGTCTGACATGAGTATCGAAGACACAATCCATTACCTTTGCCCAATAGTGCTGGTTGCTGAGATGCAGCTTATCATTGGTCAAAAGATACTGCTCACCCTGAAAGTCGTTAACAAACCTTACTTCAACCGGCTCCATTTTAAAAATCCCGGTAATTTGCTTCTTGGTGATATTCACGATGTCCTGTGTTTCTAATCTCATCATCTCATACACCCCGTTCCTCATATTTGGACTTTCAGTATTTTTCTGCAAATTCACGATTTGACAATAATTTTAACTAATTTAAAAGTATTATCGTCTATTTCTCACCTTTTGTTAATGTTTTTCATTAAAATTTTAAAAAATATGTTTCTAGTTGTGATGAAATGGTTAATTATATGCCCCATACCGGATTAATGTCATTATTTCACCAATAAAAGGTAATTCCCAACCGAATCATACCTTCCGCTTCTTATAGACTACATACAAAAAACGGGATGCTGCCCAGGCTCCATAAAGAGCGGGCGGCATCCCGTTTCCGGTGATGTCTTCTATGAATGTCCGGCAAGTCCTTTGCCGGTTTCTAATAGTAATATCTAGCTCACAAACAAAGGAACCAGCTGAATTCCTTCTTCCGGCGAAATCCGCACCAGACCTTTATCCGAAATCCGCAGTGTCGGAATGACCGCCAGCGCAAGCAGGGATAAGGTCATAAAAGCATAATTCAGTGTGCAGCCGGCATCGTACAGCGCTTTGCTGATGGCGGCTGACTGGGCTGCAGCTATTTCAAACGGCTCTGCCGACATCAGTCCGGCAATCGCCAGCGGGAATAGAGTTGTTCCGGACGCGGTAATCACCGCCACACCGCCCTGAGCTTCAGCCACTGCGCCTGCAGCCTTAGCCATGAGGACATCATCGTTGCCGATGACCAGCACATTATGGCTGTCATGGGCTACAGTCATGGCAATCGCAGCAGGCTCGCGGAAGCCGATCCCCTCAACCACGCCAACCGATTTGTTGCCGGTTGCCTTATGCCGCTCCAGGACGGCGATTTTGCACAAGCCTTCCTGGACCTGCAGCTTGGATTCAGCGACAGGCAGATTGATGATCAGCTCACCGGTCTCCACATGATTCTCGATCACTTTGATGACACGGGTAGCCAGAACACCTTCTGCAACCGGTGCGTGGATGACAAAATCCTCCGGAGCCGGGGGCTGCAGCAGATGCACGGAAGCCAGTACTTCATCCGGGTAGGTGTACGGATTCAGCTCAGCCGTCATGATCCCGTTCTCCGCTACGACAACTCCAGCCACAATTGTCATGACAATATGAACATCCGCCAGATTGCCGTCCAGCAGGATGATATCTGCACAGGAGCCCGGAGTAATTGAACCGATATCACGGGCCACCCCGAACCGTTCAGCGGTATTGATCGTTGCCATTTGAAAAGCCGTGACCGGCTTAAGGCCCTGGGAGATGGCGTGCCGCACGACAAAATCCATATGGCCTTCATCCCGCAGCGATTCCGAGCTGCGGTCGTCGGTCACCAGCATCATCCGGCGCGGGTCGAGCCCATGCTCGGTGTGCGCGGTGATGGTCTTCGCCACATCATGCCAGGCAGAGCCGCGGCGCATTTTGGCATACATTCCGAGACGTACACGTTCAATTACATCCTCCGCCGTCACACACTCATGATCACCGGTTACACCCGCTGCGGCATAGACCGGGAGTCTCCAGTCATCGGATGGCCAGGTGAAATGACCGTCTACATAACGCCCTGCACGGAGGGTAGCCTGAATCTCTCCAAGCATCTTCTCATCACTGTACACCACGCCGGGGAAATTCATCACTTCGCCCAGGGCAATGACATCCTCCCCCCAGGTATAGGCCTCGGCTACTTCCTCCGGCCCGATAGAGGCGCCTGTGGTTTCGAATTCGGCACCTGCCGAAGGTACGCAGGAGGCGACTTGCATATAGGCAGCAAGCGGTGTTCCGCGCATCTCATCCAGCATCAGCTTAATGCCCTTCAGCCCGAATACATTGGCGATCTCATGGGCATCGAAGAAACCTCCGGTCGTGCCCATAGGAAGCACAGCACGGGCAAATTCAGTCACCGTCAGCTGCGTACTCTCAATGTGGCAATGCCCGTCAAGCAGGCCCGGGGCAATGTATTTGCCTGCAGCATCAATGATCCGGGTCCCCTCACCAATCGTATGCGAGACATCCTTGCCGACATAGGCAATGCGTCCGCCCTGCACTGCTACAGACATGCCATCCAGAATCTCACCGGAGCATACATTGACCAGTTTGCCGCCTGTAATCACCAGTGTAGCCGGCTGGTCCCCGCGGGCTGTAGCCACAAGCCCGGGCACGCAGTCTGCGAGTGGTTGTCTCATATAAGTCATAATACACACTCCCTTCCGATTCATTGGTTTCTTATTATATCTATTCTATTTAGCAAAAACGGCCCTGACGCCCCTCACGGGTCGCAAGCCGTCATTTGAACAAAACGCCAGTGGGATAAACCAGGCAGATTGACACATTTTAATGATTATCTTACTTTTGACTCGTATACGTCAAGTGCCGCCTGGACCCCCCGGCCGGCCGAAACTGCGAATCCGTGGCGTACAAGCGCCGCCTCCAGTGCTCCAAGCAGACGCAGCACATTATTCTCCCGGCAGCTGAAGCCCATTGTGCCGATGCGCCAGATCAGGCCTTTTAACGGACCGAACGAGCTCGCAATCTCTATCCCGAAATGGTTCAGCAGCATGGAACGTACTGCTTCCCCGTCTATCCCCTCCGGAATAAGCACACAGGTGACGACCGTCAGCTTGCTCTCCGGATCGCCGTACAGCTCCAGTCCCATAGCGGTCAGGCCGGCTACAAGGGCACGCTCATGGAGTCTATGCCGGACATGCCGCGCTTCCAGCCCTTCTTCCAGCACCAGCCGCAGCCCCTCGCGCAGAGCGTAGAGCATGGAGGTCATCTCCGTGTGGTGATTCAGCCGCTGGGGGCTCCAGTAATCCTGCAGCATGCCAAGGTCGAAATAATTGCTGCGGACAACCGGCAGCTCGCTTGCCTCATCGCTGCCGGTTCTAAGCCCCCGTTCTACCTGTTTGCGCTTCAGCAGCTTGGCTTCAGCACGTTCATTATACGTAACCGGAGACATGCCCGAAGGGACAGACAGACACTTCTGCGTTCCGCCGACTACGGCATCCAGCATCCAGGCATCCGTCTCTACAGGCACTCCGCCAATCGTTGCCACAGCGTCTACAATCAGCAGCGCATCCTGCTCACGGCAAGCCCGCCCGATCTCGGCTAGCGGCTGCACACGCCCCGTGGAAGTCTCCCCGTGGACGATCGCCACCACATCCGGCTTGAAGCTGCGGATCGCCGCAATCACATCCTCCGGCGGAAATACGCTGCCCCAGGTCTGCTCAATCGTAAATACCTCAGCCCCGCAGCGCTCGGCAATCTCATGCAGCAGATGGCCAAACCGTCCGAAGACCGGAATCAGCACCCGGTCTCCCGGAGCAATCAAACTGACCATCACCGCTTCAATTCCGGAGCGCGATGTGCCGTCCACCGGATAGGCCCACTTATTGCCTGTGGCAAACAGCTCCCGCAGCATCTCCATCGTCTCATTCATAATATCCGTGAATTCAGGATCGAATTGACCCAGTACCGGATAAGACATGGCCCGCAGCACCCGCGGATCAACCTCCACCGGCCCCGGTGTCATAATACACCGCAAGGATGGTGACAAATCTTCGTAGCGCTTCATCATTCTCTCCCTCTCTTCTCTCTCTCAATCTCCTGTATCTCCTGAATCTTTAGAACCCTTAATCTTCAGTTCTCTGTATAGGCTAATTTATATAAGATAGCCGTCAATACTCCCAGTCCCGCTGCCAGCTCTTCCGGTGACGTATATTCATCAGGCGAATGGCTGATCCCTCCCCGGCTGGGCACAAATATCATAGCCGACGGGCAGCGTGGCGCGAACAGCTGGGTATCATGCCCCGCGCCGCTGACCATGCTCCGGTACGATCGCCCCTGTTCCTGGCAGATTTGTTCCAGCAACATGCACAGCTCTGTATCCATAGGCGCAGGAGTGGTAGCCAGCTGTGGCAGCAATTCCAGAATCAGACCGCGCCTTCCGGCAATGTCTGCGAATTCATCAAGCATCCTTGAGCAAAAGCGCTCCAGCATCACGGCTTCACTATGCCGGATATCCAGCGTAAACTGCACTTCTCCCGGAATGACATTCGGCGTACCCGGATAGACTTCAAGCCTGCCCGTTGTAGCCACCAGCGGATCCCCTTCCGCCACAGCGGAACGCTCCAGCGCCAGCAGCATCTCTGCACTGCCAGCCAGCGCATCCTGTCTGAGCCCCATCGGCGTTGTTCCGGCATGATTGGCTGTCCCGCACACCTTGACCCTGTACCGCCGCTGGCCGGCGATCGCCTGCACTACACCGATCTCCAGGGACGACCGCTCCAGAATAATGCCCTGTTCAATATGCAGTTCAATGTAGGCGGCAATATCATTGCGGACCGGACTGTGTAAGAAGGCAGTGCCGCCACTCTCTGAAGTATTATAATCGCCTGCTCCGGAGGCTTCAATGCTGCCCCCCAGACCGCAGGCAGCCATCGCCGCCCCGAGCGTTACCCCTTCGGCGTCAGCACAATTCTCACGCTCACTCCCGTCGTACAGTCCGGTAACATTGCCCGAACCCCAGAACGTCAGCGGAAAGCGGCTGCCCTCCTCCTCGCAAAAGGACACCACCTCCAGAGTCCGCAGCGGCTGGCCGAAGGTCATCTGCAAGTAATGGAGTGCAGTGACGGCAGCGGCTACTCCGTAGGCACCGTCATACCTTCCGCCGCTCACCACCGTATCGATATGTGAGCCGGTGAGGATGACTTTATCCGTGACCTTTGATCCGGTCAGCCTGCCGAATACATTCCCGACCTCATCCGCTCTGACCTCAAGCCCGAGTCCGGCCATTCTCTCCTGCAAAAAATGCTGGACCCGGTACCACTCCGGCGTGTACAGCAGCCGGGTAACTCCCGGCCCGGGAGCACTGAAGGCTGCTAGTTCATCAAGCAGCTTCAGCATCTCTCCGGCTGGAACATGCCGGACCGGCTGCTTCATCGGGCCGGCTGGCGGCTGGAGATCCGCAGCCATTCACCGCCATCCGCTGCAACAATACCATCCCCGGCCGTATAGACCACATTGCCGCGGCTGAGGGTTGTCGTTACCTTGCAGGATAAGGTCATTCCGACATAAGGGCTATGCTTGTGGCGGTAGAATAAATCGTCCGCCTGCAGTGTATAGTTTGTATTCGGGTCCAGCAGCACCAGATCGGCATCCAGCCCCGGTGCGATGGAGCCTTTGCGCTGCTCCAGCCCGAACCGCCGGGCAGGCAGCTCCGACAGCAGCGCGGAAATCTGAGTGACCGGCAGGCCGCGCACCCGTACACCTGCATGAAACATCAGCTCCAGACTGCTCTGCGCTCCAGAGATTCCGCCCCAGGCTTCAAAAAAAGACAGGCCGGGTGCCAGCTTCAGTTCCGCCGGACATGGGGAATGATCCGAAGCAATCAGATCCACCTTGCCCGCCGCCAGCGCAGACCACAGCTGTTCCCGCTCCTCACTACTTCGCAGCGGGGGAGCACATTTCGCCAGTGGCCCCAGTTCCTCCATACTGTCCTCATTCAGAATCAGATAATGGGGGCAGGTCTCCGCCGTCACATCCAGCCCCCGCTTCTTGGCCCCGTGAATCATCTCGAGGGCTGCGGAGGTGCTGATATGCACGAAATGCAGCCGGCAGCCGGTCCGTTCGCTATACAGCAGCGCCCGGGCAACAGCCTCCAGCTCCGCTTCCGGCGGGCGGGAAGCGGCGAAATCACGCGCACTGCTGCGCCCTTCGCGGAGTGCAGCCACGCCTAGCGCCGAGGTCATCTCTTCACTCTCCGCATGCAGGGCGAGAATGCCGCCGATTGCGGCGATGCGGACCATCCCCTGATACAGGGTGTCATCATCCACCTCGCGGAACCGGCCTTCGCCTTCACCGCCGGGATTAGAGATAAACGCCTTGAAGCCGGTAACCCCCGCAGCCGCCAGCTCTTCCAGATCCTCCAGATTGCCCGGCACGAGTCCGCCCCACAGGACATAATCCACCGCCGAATTCCCGGCTGCAGCTTCAGTCTTCATGCGGAGCGCTTCTATATTTACTGTCGGCGGGTTACCATTCAGCGGCATATCCGCGTAACAGGTACAGCCTCCTGCGGCAAGGGAAGCCGATCCGCTGCGGAAGCCTTCCCAATGGCCGAATGCCGGCTCATTGAAATGAACATGCATATCTATCATACCGGGGAGCACATATTGTCCTGCTGCATCAATAATTGCGGTATTAGGCGAACCCTGAAGTGCTTCACCCAGAGCAGCTATTCTGCCGTCCTTCACACCGATATCCAGCTTGCGGACTTCTCCAGGGAGTACAACATCCCCGTTCCTGATAATAAGCTCATAGGATTCCTCCATGAAAGTGTCACCTCCGGTCTATACGTATAGGTATGCTACATTTAACATCGGTACATTTAACTGCCTCGGTATGTGCTGTACCCTCCCGGCGCAACCAGCAGCGGTACATGATAATGCTCTGCAGGGTCCAGAATATTGAAGCGGATCGGAATGTGTTCAAGGAACATGTTGCTGGTCCTGCTTCCCGGCTCACCGCCAGCCGCCGCCTGAGCCCCCCTGAAGTAATCACCGGCCATGAAGACCAGCTCGTAACTTCCGGGCAGCAATTCTTCACCGGCCAGCAGCGGGGCATCCAGCCTGCCGTCACTGTTCGTGACCGCCTGGCGTAAGAGCTTGGGCACCCCGGCACCGAATTCCCATAGCTGAAGCGACATTCCGGCAGCAGGCTTCCCTTGCGACAGATCCAGCACGTGAGTCGTCAACCGCCCGCTCATAATCTTGTATCTCCATGCCGGGTATGAGCATTCATCCATCTTCCGTCCCCGGCAGCCGCGCATCTCCATTTTACAATCACATCTATATTTCTAGGCACGAGCGACACCTCCAGCTTATTCAATATTTATCGTATTCTATTCCTCCGCCAGCAGATCCTCCAGCCGGAAGCGGGTAATCTTACCTATCTCCAGCAGCGCCTGATCCCATTCTTCCTCCAAGCTGCGATCCACCCGGTCACGGATGGCATTAATGATGTCATCTTTATTTTTGCCGCGCACAGCCAGAATGAACGGGAACTGGAATTTCTCTGTATAGGCGGCATTCAGCTCCGTAAGCTGCTTGAATTCTTCAGGCGTCAGCCGGTCCAGCCCGGCCCCCTGCTGCTCTGCCGCCGATAGCGGAGTGACCTGCAGCCTTGTGGCCAGATCAGGGTGGGCTCTAAGCAGAGCAAGTATCCGGCTATGATCCGCATTCCGCGCCGTTTCCACCATACTGTCATGCAAATGCTGCACAGATTCAAAAGGCCGCTCACCATATGCGCCTTCCGCAACCCAGGGCGAATGTTCGAATATCCCCCCAAGGCTCTCTACGAATTCCGGTTGTTCCATGCTGTTGATCTGCGCCAGTGTCACAATATCCGCTGGTGTATTCATTGCCCCGCCTCCATCCATCTAATTTGCATAGTTTAAATTCAAACATTATTTTGGGTAAAAAAAGCCCATTTCCGCATTCAAGCCATCTACTTTGCCATCAGCACCTGAAGCGCCGATCTCGCCGATCTCTCAGTGATTTAAGATGTTCGAACTGCATGAAATGGACCGTGTATCGTGCCCTGCACTCTGCAAATCTGTATCTATACATTCTGATTATACTACCTTCTAAGCGTCAGGCGTCAGCTCAGAACCGCTGTTCACGGACATAAGGGGTTCCCAGCGATTCCGGCGTTCCGGAAGGCTTGTTGCGGTTACGGTATCCCAGATACATCAGGACCAGGATCGTAACGACATAAGGAATCATTTTGAGAAAATAAGACGGCACTACACTGCCCAGCAGCTGTATACGGAAGCCCAGTGAATCGAGTGCTCCGAAGAAGTATGCGCAGAAGAGCGCGCGCAGCGGATTCCATCTGGCGAAAATAACCAGCCCGACGGCTATCCAGCCTCTTCCGGCCGTAAGGCCTTCATTCCAGGTCGGTGCATAGGCCAGCACCATGTCTGCCCCGGCAAGACCGATGAGTGCAGCTCCGGCTGTAACGTAGCTATAGCGGATCAGCTGTACACGGATACCCATGACGTCCGCAGTAGCCGGATTGTCTCCGACTGCCCGCAGATGAAGGCCCCATGAGGTATGGTGGATCAACAGATGCAGTACCAGTACCAGCAGCAGGCTGAACCAGGTCAGATAATCCATCCGGCCAAAAATATCCCCGATCACCGGAACCGACTTCAGCGCTCCGAGATCCAGCTTGGGTGAAGTGCCCGGAAGCGGAATGCCGCTGATCGACTTGCCGAGATAGGCGCTGAGCCCGCTGCCGAACAGTGTCATGGCAAGACCTGACATCGTCTGGTTCGCCCGGAGGGTGACTGTAAGGAAGGAATGCACCATACCCAGAAGCGCAGTAATAGCTACGGCTGCGAGCAGAGCCAGGATAAGATTCCCGCTGCGGATGTAGACGATACAGGTCGTCACCGCCCCCATCAGCATCAGCCCTTCCGCGCCGAGTTGGATAATTCCGGCCCGTTCGGTCAGAATGCCTCCCAGAGTAGCCAGCAGCAGCGGTGTTCCGGCGGATATGGCGGCTATTAATAACTGTGTTGTGAAATCCATGGGTAAACTCCCTTCTATAGCGAATGCTGTTATGCGCTCCGGCGGATGCGGAAACGGTGAATCATGTCGCCGGCAATCAGGAAGAACAGGATCGCACCCTGCAGCATTTCCGATATGGACGAAGGCAGTCCGATGGTCTGTACACTATACCCGCCGACGATCAGGCCGCCGAACAGAATGGAAGTGACAATCAGACCAAGCGGGTTCAGCTTAGCAAGCCAAGCCACGATGATTGCCGTATAGCCATAACCGGGTGATATCCCCTGCATCAGCTTATGTGTAACCCCTGAGACCTCAGCCATTCCGGCAATGCCGGCGAGACCGCCGCTGATCAGCATGACGATGATGATATGTTTCTTGATATGAATCCCCGCATAGCGGGCAGCAGTAGGGTTGGCACCGATCAGGCGCAGCTCATATCCCCAGCGGGTAAATTTGATCATCAGATAATAAATAAGTACAGCCACCAGACCGAAGATCAGCCCGATATGCAGCCGTGTGCTGCCAAGTACCGGCAGCGACTGGGCAGCCGTGAACATCGGCGAACCCGGGAAGTTGAAGCCCTTAGGGTCTTTCCAGGGGCCGAAGACTACATAATCCAGAGCCAGCAAAGCCACATAGTTCAGCATCAGGGACGTTATCAGCTCGTTAACACCGAAATGCGTCCGCGGAACGGCGGTCATCAGGCCCCAAAGCGCCCCCGCAGCCGTTCCGAACACCAGCATCAGCGTGATCGACCAGAACGAAGACAGATCAGGGAAATAAATCGTAACCGCTGTAGCCGCCATAGCACCTACAGTCAGCTGGCCTTCCGCCCCGATATTCCAGACGGAAATCCGGTAAGCCACCGCAATACCGAGTCCGCAGAGCAGCAGCGGGATGGCTTTAACCATCGTTTCCGTGAAGCCATAGGACGTTCCGAAGGCTCCGCGGAACATTTTTTCGTATACCACAAGCGGACTCATGCCATTGGCGGCAATAAATACTGCACAGAGCAAGAGCGCCAGAATAACCGACAGAATAGGTGTCCACCATGGTGAACGGGTACGGCTTGAATCATATTCCAGCCTGAGGGAGTACCATTTCCCGCTTTTGCCCGGTGAGGGTTCCAGCACTGCAGCATTGCTTCCAGTATTCGGACTCATACGGCGCTTCCCTCCACGTTCCGGATTCCAGCCATCATCAGTCCGATTTGTTCCCGGTCCGCATGCTCATGATCGCTCTCACCTATAATTGAACCGTTGTAAATAACCAGAATGCGGTCAGACAATTGCAGCAGCTCATCCAGATCCTCGGAGATCAGCAGCACGCCGCTGCCGGAGCTCCGCAGCTCCATCAGCAGTTCATGAACACCTGCCGTTGCTCCCACATCCAGCCCCTGGGTCGGATGGACGGCAACCATCAGCTTCGGCTGGTGGCTGACCTCGCGGGCAAAGAGCAGCTTCTGCTGGTTCCCGCCCGACAGCTGCTGCACCGGGGTATCCAGCTCCGGAGTCTTCACGTTGAAGCGGCGGACCAGCTCCTGTGACCAGGAACGGTTCTTCGCAGCCTTCAGGAAGCCGAATTTCGAATGCTCCTCACTGCGGTAAGACTTGAACAGCAGGTTGTCGACCGAGCCCAGACGCCCGGCAAGGCCGCTCTTCATCCGGTTCTCCGGCACATGCGAGATCCCCGAGTCAATGGCACCTCTTACCGAAGCTGTTCTGACGGGACTGCCGTCGAAGATAATCTCGCCTGTCTTCCACGTTCTAAGTCCGGTCAGCACCTCAGCCAATTCCTTCTGCCCGTTGCCGGCCACACCGGCCACCCCAACGATCTCGCCTTCACATACGGTGAGCGACAGGGCATCCAGCGCTTTGCGCCCGTGATCGGCAGCAACATCCAGGTCCTTAACAACCAGCAACGGTTCCCCTGCCGTAGCCTCGCGCTCCTGACGGCTGATCGTGACTTCCCGGCCCACCATCAGCCGGGCCAGTTCCAGCTCATCCGTCTCTGCTGTTGCCAGAGTGGCAATCATTTTCCCTTTGCGCATCACCGAGATCCGGTCGGAGGAGGCCATGACTTCCTTCATTTTGTGAGTCGTCATGATCACCGTCTTCCCTGTCTGCTTCATCACCTGGAGGGTTTCGAATAACTGCTCGGCTTCTCCCGGCGTCAGCACCGAGGTCGGCTCGTCGAGAATAATGATATCTGCCCCGCGGTACAGTGTTTTGACGATTTCAACACGCTGCTGTTCACCGACAGACAACTGCCAGATCGGCCGGTCAACCGGGAATTTGAGGCCAAACCGTTCACCCAGCGCCTCGATCTCTTCGTGTTTGTTCTTAATCCACTTGCTGCCACGCCAGAAAGACGACTTTTCGCCAAGCACGATGTTCTCCGCTGCCGTGAGACTTTGCACCAGTCTGAAGTTCTGAAATACCATGCCTACCCCGAGGAGTGCCGCATCTTTCGGGGAACGGATCTTGGCTGGTTTGCCATGAATGAGGATGTCCCCCGCATCCGCCCTGTACACACCTGACAGCATACTCATGACTGTGCTTTTTCCTGCTCCGTTCTCCCCAAGCAGCGCGTGAATCTCACCCGCATTTGCCGAAAAATCGACTTGATCGCTGGCCGTTACAGAACCGAACTTCTTCACTATCCCGCGCATTTCAACCGAATGGTCCTGCATTGTGGGACGCTCCTTTCCTTATAGTTGTAGTACGGGTGGGGAAGATTCCGACATACGGAACCCGCCCCACCCATAAGGCCGTGCTGTATTCAATTACAAAACTGCCATTATTGCGGGATGGTACCTTCTACACCTTTAACCAGCCAGTTCATGGAAAGCACTTCTTCAAGTGTCAGCTTTTGGCCGTCTTGAACCACTACATTTCCTTTGTTGTCCGAAATCGGGCCGGTGAATACATCCAGCTCACCGCTGATGATCTTGGCTTTGGCATCTTCCACTAATTGCTTCACATCATCCGGAACCTTGTTGCCGAACGGTGCAAGCTCAACCATACCATCTGCCATGTCACCGGAGTATTGCTCGCTCTTCCACGTTCCATCCATTACGGACTGAACAGCTTTTACATAATAAGGGCCCCAGTTCCATACAGGGTTGGTCAAATAGTTGTCTGGTGCATATTTGCTCATGTCAGAGTCATTTCCTCCGGCAAAAGCTCCGCGTTCTGCAGCAGCCTGCAGCGTAGCCGGTGAATCCTGATAAGCCAGCAGGACATCTGCACCTTTATCGAGCAGGCTGATTGCCGCCTGACGTTCAGTCGCAGGGTCATACCAGGTATTGGTCCATACTACATCCACTTTCACATCAGGGTTTACCCTTTGCGCTCCCAGGGTAAAAGCATTTAGGTTATAAATAACTTCGCTGATCGGGAAGGCTCCAACATAACCAAGATGATTCTTCGTAGTCATTTTGCCTGCCGCGATACCGGACAGATAACTTGCCTGATAGTTTTTGCCGAAGTAAGTACCCATGTTATCGGCTGTTTTGTAACCGGAGGCATGAAGGAACTTCACGTTAGGGAATTTACTGGCTACGTTCAGTGTGAAATCCATATACCCGAAGCTTGTAGTGAAGACAATGTCATGGTTCTGGGCAAGTTCAGTGATGATGCGTTCAGCATCGGCGCTTTCCGGTACATTTTCCACGAAATCGGCTTTGATGCCCAGTTCCTTCTCCATGTACAGACGGCCTTGATCATGCTGATACGTATATCCGCCGTCACCCGGAGGCCCGATATAGACAAATGCAACCGTCGGCTTCTCTGCTGCCGGCTCTGTTGTTGCTGCTGCCTCGGTGGCTGCTGCATTCGTTGCCGCAGGTGCCTCAGTGGCCGCCGCGTTCGTGTTCGATGCCGTATTGTTGTTGCCGCACCCCGTCAGAACCACCGCTAACAGGAACATGGTTACCAGACTGAATTTAAATCCCTGACCCCTTCTTTTCATAATTCTCCTCCTCCAGGATATCTCTCCTAATGGCTATAGCCATTAATGTATCTCTACTATACTGAGACACAGCAGTTACGTAAAATTATATAACATAGCTTTGTGTCATTTTATAAGAATACCTGTCGTTTTTGTGTTCAATGCACTAGGATACCTTGAATTATGCTTAAAATATGTGATATTCCCTAACATAATTTTGGAAAATAGCGATTTTGCTGTCAGTTGTCCCTCTGCACGCTCCATTCCCTGCGCAGCTCCCCGAATTTGCCCGATTGTTCAACATCCATGAAATTCCGGCCGGAATCACTCTGCAGTATCATTCCCTTGTAGTCCGGAGAACGAAAAATATCACCTAACCCCCTATCGCTGTCCAGTGCCTGAAGCTCCGGAAACACAGATTTCGCGAATAAAACAGGGGGAATCATCATGCTTTCATTTACGCTTGCTACATAGTCGAGTCCTGGATTATGCGCAAAGGCATCCGTCAGCCGGTTCACCAGCGCCGCAGGAATGAACGGCTGATCCGCAAGAGCGATGACTACGGCATCCGGCTGCAGGGATGAAATGGCATTGAGACCGCAGCGGAGAGAGAAGGACAGCCCTAAATGAGCCGTCAGGCAAGTCTCCGTACGTCTGCTGCTCTGAGGACTAACGGCTGGCGGCATCCATTTCAGAGGATCATCCGCCCGGACCACCACAATCAGCGGATCAAGCCCGCATCTCTCCAGCTCACTTAGCGTGGCTGCTCCCGCGGGTATTCCACCCGGCTGCTTCAGAGAACCGCTAGAGGCGGCCGCCCCTTTACTCCGGCTTGCCGCCAGATAGATTCCGGCTACTTTCAAGCGCGTTCACTCCTTCCCGTAATTTGCTGAGGCAAATCCAGCTATTCACGTTCCAGCATTCTGCGGAACAGGAATACCAGCTTCAGCCTCATGAGATCATTGATTTTCTTGAAATCGACATCCAGCAGTTCACTAAGCTTCTCTATCCGGTAAGTGGCGGTATTGCGGTGAATAAACAGTTTCTTGGCGGTTTCATTCACATGCCCGTCGTTATCCAGATAGACCTCCAGCGTATGGAGCATTTCCTTGACGTATTCCGGCTCACGGCTGAGCAGACCGCGCAGACTGCCGGTGCAGTATCTCTCCATCGTCTCCGCCGGGATCTGATTCAGCAGCAAATGGAGTTCAAGCTGCCGGTAATGCACCACATTTCCGTGCGCTCCCCATTGCTGGACCATCCCCATACATTCCTTGATCTCGCCAAAAGCTTCTTTCAGCCCTTCCGGCTTCACCTTCACCCCGCTGACAGCGGCCCGCGGAAAATAGCCTTTATCAAACTTTAGATTGTGAAAACATTCATTAACCAGCTCCCGGAACTGCTCCGGAGTATACGGCGCTGCCGGATAGAGCGACAGCAATCCCTCTTCCATAATCAGATGAATCGCCTGCAGCCCATGCAGCACCGGATGCTCCAGATATTCCTCTTTCAGGCGCAGCAGTTCTGCCTGCCTTGCTTCTCCTCCAGCAGCCACGTCGGTTAGCAGAAGCTGGAACGGGGCTTGCAGCAAGTGTACTTCCAGCTTAATCGCCGCCTGGGACAGCTCTGCACACGACAGCCCGTCATTCAGGCAGCGCCGCAGCAGCCCGCTGAATTCCCTGTGCTCGGCATGCTCGAAATAATCCTCAAAGCCGGCATGGATATGATATGAAATAAGTTCAGCACCCTGGATAAACAGACTCTCCTCTACCGGCAGGAGTAAAGGATCAATATCACAATATACAAGGTAACCCGAGCATTTCTCGCCTTGCATTAGAGGAATCCGGTATCCGGAGCTTTCGCCGATGCGCACGCGCTGGTTCCGGTTCTGCCAGGGCCTGCCTTCCAGCAGCTCTGCCTCCGGATAGTCAGAATTATTAAATAAGACCGCTCCCCGGGCGCCGATGACTGCCAGAGGATAACCGATAACCTCAGATACGGAGTCGAGCAGCGGACGGCTGCGCCCGGAACGCAGGGCAAAGCGCATCAGCTTGCGCTGCTTCTCCATAATGCCCTGCAGCACACTTGTGCTGCGCGAGAGCTCGGCACGGAACAAGCCGTTCATCTGATCGGAGAAGGTGAATTGGAACGGCAGTTCGATCAGCGGGAAATTCAGCGTTTCCGCTTCGGCAATCAGCTTCTCCGGCACAGCGTCCCAGAAACGGCCCAGTTTAATGCCAAGACCTGCCGATCCGCGCCGGTTCAGCGTCTGCAGCAGTGCCGAGGCATCCTCCAGGCTGTCTTTGATCAAATAGGCAGTAGTCAGCAGCATCTCCCCTTCTTTGATCCAATCCGAAATATCCGGGGCATCCATCACGTTGATGGATTTGACAATCCTGTGTTTCCCCTTGGAACCTGCAATGAGTCTTGCTTCAGATAAAGGATAAATGGACAACGCTTCTTCAACCGTAAGATGCATGCCATCCCTCCTTCTATAAGTTCATCTTTTTTCAATTCTTCTTTATGTTACTTTATGTAACATTATAGATAAAATGACCCTTCATGGAAAGAGAAATGTGAAAATATAAACCTGTTATGTAAGGTAATATTACGCATGTCACAGAATTTTAACGATTGGGTTGCTGGTGAAAAAACAAATTATCGGTGAATGGCAATCTGTAAGGCCTCAGTAAAGATTTTGATAGGATGTTCAATATGTGAAAAAAGCCCTGATTCTCCGTGCAGGGAGAACTAGAGCTTGCTGAGTTTAGTGTCATATTAATATGGCTTATGTTTGGGCTGTACGCAGCAGCTGGCGTTGCCTCCAGGACGATCCGGCGGCAATAGCACCGGTTTGGCCAATCAGCTGAAGGGTCTGAACCGATAGCCGTGAAGCGTTACGGACTGGAGAGCCTTTATCGGGACGGATTACAGCATTTCACAGGTTATGCGGACACAGATGCCGTTAAGTAACCACTTTCTCCTCATTTTGAGCTCCAAATCAGAGTATAAGGGCTCCTGAGTCCGTTCCATTCTGCGGCTACCCGTTTGCTCAAGTTTCGTCCACATGGTCAGCACATTCTTCCTTTTACTCTCTTACTCTCTTCCCGGTACTCAGCGTATCACTGCTTCCATGTCTCCTGCACCCATTCCAGGAGTTCGAGATCCTGCCCATGCCCGCCGATAACGGACAATCCAAGCGGCAGGCCGCCGGGACCGGCCACCGGCAGCGTAACCTGCGGCAGCCCGGCCAGTCCGGCAATGCAGCTGAGCATCATGGCTCCGCTGCGGTTCAGCTCCAGCTGCGCCGGTTCTCCGCCGCGCAGCGGTGCCGGGCCGGGCACGGTCGGAATGACGAGACAGCCGTCATTCCCGAGCAGCGTCCGCAGCCGTTCCGTGATCTCTCTGCGCAAGGAACGGGCCCCGCTGTGATCCGCTCCGGCAAGTCCTGCCGCCCAACTGAACCGGGCGGCAATATCCGGTCCGAAGACCGGCCGCTCCTGCTCAATCCACGCGCCATGCGTTGCCCATATCTCGGCACCCTGAAGCTCACGGAAGACATCCATCCATGTCTTCAAGCCCTCTGGGGCAATCTCCATTTCGGCAGCTTGCAGTGCAGCCCCTGCCTGCAGCCTAACCAGCCCCTGCTTTAGATAGCCGCCACACTCTTGTCCGGCTAATGACCAGCATTCCGGCGGGATGAACATGGTGGACATCATACGCTGTCGCTTATGCTGTTGCCTATGCTTTGCCTTGTTATGATCCCTAGCCTGATCCATATTGCGATCCCAGTCTGTATCTTCATTGCCGTCCGCAGTTCCGAGCAGGACCCGGCCAACCTTCAGCAGCAGTTCCGTGCTGCCTGCGATCCACCCTACTGTATCAAAACCCGGAGCCAGCGGAATTACTCCCTCTATATCCACTACTCCATGAGTTGGACGAAAGCCGAATACGCCGCAATATGCGGAAGGGACACGAATAGAGCCTCCGGTATCTGTGCCCAAGGCAAAATCCACACTGCCTGAAGCCACCGCCACCGCTGAGCCGCTGGATGAGCCGCCGGGAATCCGGCCCTCCCCGTGCGGATTCACCGGCGTGCCGTAGTGATAATTCTCGCCGCCCAGGCTGTACATCAGCTCATCGGTATGAGCCGCCCCGCGCAGCGCGGCTCCGGCCTGCAGCAGCCTGCCCACAGCCGGTGCATGGGCAGAAGCCGGTTCATGGCTGCGCAGCCAGTCCGGGTTGCCGGCGGAAGAACGGTGTCCGGCCACCGCGAATACATCTTTAACCGTGAAGCTTAAGCCCTTCAGAGTTCCGGGTCCGCAGCCGGGAATCTCAAGCTCCGGAACCCTGAACGCACCGTGATGATTATGTAGAGCCATGTTGTTCCCACCTTTCTCCCCGGACGGACCGGGTACTTCTGTTTCCCTGCAGTTACCGTTAATCCGTTACCACCCGATGGCCGCACCGTCACAGCGCGGGTCCGTTCCCCCGCTGCGGTAGCCGTTGCCGTCAATCGAAATGGCGTGGGCATGGCCCATAATGCCATCGTAGCTTCCGACCGCACGGACCAGATGACCGGCCTCCGCCAATTCAGCCTGCACATCTCCGGCTACCCGATTCTCTATCTTCAGCTCCTGGGTAGGCTCTCCCCAGGTTCTGCCCCAGACGAAGCGGGGTTCATTCACTGCCTTCTGCGGATCCATGCCGTAATGAAGCATCCGGGTCACCAGCAGGGTCTGGGTCTGCGGCTGTCCTTCGCCCCCTTGTGTGCCGTACAGGTAGGCGGGTTTGCCGTCCCGGCAGGCCATCGCCGGCATCAGCGTATGGAAAGTACGCTTATGCGGCTCCAGCGTATTAATGTGAGCAGGATCAAGCGAGAAGAAAGACCCCCTGTTCTGCAGCAGAATCCCCGTATCTCCGGCCACAACTCCGGAACCGAATTCGAAATACAGGCTCTGAATGAAAGAAACCGCGTTGCCTTCCCCGTCCACAACCGCTGCATAAGCCGTATCCCGGCCGACCGGTTCACTGCGGGATACCAGCGCCTGGCGCGGGGAGATGGATGCCGCCAGCTGTGCTGCATACCCCTTATCCAGCAGCTGATCCAGCGGAATTCTGCTGAAAGCTGGATCAGTGAGCACCCGGTCCCGGTCGCGGAAGCCCAGCTTCAGCGCCTCCGCCAGCAGATGATAATATTCATACGAGCCATGCCCGATGTCGGCGAAGTTATAACGCTCCAATATATTAAGCGCCATAAGCGCGGTGAAGCCCTGCGAGTTAGGCGGCACCTGGTAAACCGTATGCCCGTGGTAGTCCGTGGACAGCGGTTCTTCCCAGTTCCCATGATGATCGGCGAAATCCTCTCTGGTGAGATATCCGCCTGAAGCCCGCATATACTCACTTATCTCTTCCGCAATCTCCCCTTTATAAAAAGCGTCCCGGCCTCCCGCAGCCAGGGTCCGCAGCGTCCCGGCCAGCTGACGCTGCACAAACCTCCCGCCCGCCGCCGGAATCCGGCCGCCGGGTAGATAAATCGCCGCCGCTTCAGGAGACAGCGCGGCTCCCGCCAGAACGCTGTTGCCGTGCTGGTCCGGCGACAGCGGGAACCCCCCGGCGCAGTAGCCGATTGCCGGCTCCAGCACCTCGGCCAGGGTCAGCCGTCCATACTCCCGCTGGACGGCCTCCCAGCTATCCGCCATTCCGGGTACCGTAATGGCGCTGCTCACACCCCGCCGCGGGATGGCCATCTCGCCCGCGTAACAGTCCCTGCGGACGGCGTAGCCCGATCGTCCGCTGCCGTTGTAGGCCCGGACGCGCCCTTCACCGGCGCTGTAAGCCAGCCAGAAGGCGTCGCCGCCGAGCCCGGTCATATGCGGATAGACTACAGCCAGCGCAGCGCTGACTGCAACCGCCGCATCATAGGCGTTGCCGCCCCTTTCCAGCATCCGCGCCCCCGCGGCGGATGCCAGATAATGGGGACTGACCACCATCGTTTTCGTGCCGATCACTGGTCCTGTCGTCATGCTGACCATCTCCCATTCCGCTGTCGTTCAAGTTAGTGTCATTTAACAGTACGCCCGAAACCTTTGTCAATCGGTTCCGGCAAACCGCAAATTCGCTCAGCCATTTTTGTGAGCTGTGCACAAACTTTGTGTTAATAAGGGCCTGTAATATAGAACCGGGCATATGAATTGTATAGAATAGGCGACAAACCGGTCATGCACATACGGCCTGCGGACTCCACTCAAGAGAGAAATGGGGCTTTCAATGAAAACCAAGGATAATGAATATCTCCAGATTGCCATCTCCATGTCCAGAACAGGCATCCTCGGCTATGGCGGCGGACCGTCCGTTATCCCGCTGATCCGGCATGATGCCGTAACCCGCTATGCCTGGCTCAGCGATGAAGAATTCGGTGAGACCCTTGCCATTGCCAATGCGCTTCCGGGACCGATCGCCACCAAAATGGCCGCCTACCTCGGCTACAAGCTCAGAGGCACCCGGGGAGCCATCCTTTCTGTGCTGGCCCACATCTTCCCCAGTGGAATTGCGATGATTGCGTTGTTATCTGCCGTAAATTACTTAAGCGGTTCCAAGGTTGTTGCCGGTATGATCACCGCCGTATCCCCAGTAATCGCGGTTATGCTGGGAATGATGGCTTATGAGTTTGCCCTGAAGGCTTTTAAGGGTCTCGGCAGAATCATCGGAGCCGCATTCCTGCTGCTTGCACTGGTTCTGCTTGAGGGGCTGCATCTGCATCCGGCCATAGTCATCGTGCTGTATCTTGGCTACGGAACGGTCCATTACCGGATACTCGCCAAACAAAAGAAAGGGGGTACCGCTTAGTGGAGTGGCTCAAATTGTTCTATGGTTTTTTCATGGCTAATCTGCTTGGCTATGGCGGCGGCCCCTCCTCCATCCCGCTGATGTATGAGGAAATCGTGCCGCATTACGGCTGGCTGACGGATGAGCAGTTCTCCAATGTGCTGGCGCTCGGCAATGCGCTGCCCGGACCGATTGCAACCAAAATCGCCGCTTATGTCGGCTACGACGTCTACGGCTGGCCCGGACTGGCCGCCGCACTGCTGGCAACGATTGTCCCTTCCGCTGCCGCGTTGATCATCCTGCTGAACGTGATGCAGAAATACAAGCAGTCGCCTGTCGTCAAAGGCATGACGCTGCTTGTCCAGCCGGTCATCGCTATTATGATGGTTGTGCTTACCCTCAAAATGGCCAGAGGCCCGGCAGATTCCATCGGCATCTGGCAGACCCTGATCATTGCCGCAATCGCTTTTTGGGCGCTGAAACGGCTTAAGCTTCACCCCGCGCTGGTCATTCTCGCTGCTTTTGCCTATGGCGGGCTGGTGCTGCAGTATACGGTCTAGCGGACCATTCCTGTTCCCTGGCTGATCACGTCCCCCAAATCGCGGCTTATTTCAAAATATATTGCGACAGCACCGCCTGCACCTCATAGATATTGACGGACTTGTTGAAGGTTTTCTTCAGCGGCACCGCCGCACCGGACACATAGAGGCACAGCTCCGCATCAAGATCGAAATGCCCGGCCGTTTCCACCGAGTAATGGGTGATGCTTTTGTATGGAATCGAATGGTATTCCGTTTTCTTGCCGGTCACGCCCTGCTTGTCTACGAGAATCAGGCGTTTGTCCGTAAAAATGAACATATCCCGGATCAGCTTGTAGGCGCGTTCGATCGTTTCCTGCGGGGCCAGAATCTGCGCATATTCCCGCTTCACATCCTCCAGCGGGACCTGGGAAGCATTGCCCAGCAATCCGTTAAAAATCGCCATCATAATCCCCTTTTCCTATAATAGATTGGCAGCAATTCCTCCTCCGCCATAGTCCATACTACTTGCGGATTTGCAGATTTATACCAGGGCATATAGAATTCCCCCTTGCTTATTCGCGGCTTATTAGTTAAAATGACTTTAAATTTAGAAGAAGGAGGTGTAGGAGAAATGGATCACAATCGGACCAATAGTGTTAGCAGCCGGCTGATTAATATTATGGCTGGCATCGTTCATGTAAATGCCCTGGGCGGGAGAAGTCTGTCCATTTACACGAACTTAATAACACTACAACATTGTGAAATGCCTTTCTCGCCTACACTTCAACGGATCTCATAAACCGGAGAATACTCAGGCCGCAGGGAAATTTCCCTGCGGCCTTTTTATGTTGTTTTGTAGTCAGGGCATTCCTATAAAAGGAGAATAATTATGATCATCTCATGCCAAAATGTCCAAAAATACCACGGTGCCCAGCTTGTCCTGGAGAACATCACCTTCGATATCCGCCAAGGCGAAAAAATCGGCCTGATCGGCCGTAACGGCTGCGGCAAGACCACCCTCTTCCACCTGCTAAGCGGGGAAGAACGTCCCGATCAGGGACAGATCTCCATCCGCCGGGGCAGTATCATCGGCCTGCTCGCACAGATTCAGGAGGTGGGTGACAGCGAAACCATCTATGCAGTCCTTCAGCGCAGCTTCGCGGAGCCCTTGCAGTGGCAGCGCCGCCTGCGGGAACTGGAGCAGGCAATGTCCGCTTCCGGCGCGAGTGACGACGAACAGGCCTGGAACCGGCTGCTTAAGGAATACGGCACCCTGCAGGAGAAATTCGAAGCCGCAGGCGGATATGAAATTGAATCCTCCATCAGCCGTGTAGCCGCTGGTCTCGGCATTGGAGTCGGCCAGTATGACCGCCGGTTCTCTTCCCTCTCCGGCGGGGAGAAAACCAAGGTCGGCCTTGCCGAACTCCTGCTGCGCCGTCCCGATATTCTGCTGCTCGATGAGCCGACCAACCATCTCGATATGAAAGCTATCGAATGGCTGGAACAGTTCCTGCAGAACTATGATGGCACTGTGCTGGCCATTTCCCATGACCGTTATTTCCTCGATGCCGTCGTTAAGAAAGTCATTGAGATCGAAGACGGAGAAGCCTTCACCTTCCATACGAATTACAGCGGCTATCAGGTCGAGAAGGAAGCCAAACTTCTGCAGCAGTTCGCCGATTATCAAGAGCAACAGAAGAAAATTAAGCAGATGCAGGAGAGCATCAAGCGGTTGATTGAATGGGGTAAACTGAACCCTCAGAACGTTTCGTTCCCCCGCCGCGCAGCTTCCATGCAGAAGGCGCTGGACCGGATGGTCAAGGTCAAACGTCCGGTTCTGGAGCGCAAATCCATGGATCTGCAGCTGCAGCAGGATGACCGGACCGGCAATCAGGTCGTCATCCTTGACCGGATTAGCAAAGCCTTCGGAGAGCGTAAGCTCTTCTCGGCAGCCAGTGACATTCTCAGATATGGAGAGACTACGGCACTGATCGGCGGTAACGGCGCAGGCAAAAGCACGCTGCTGCGGATGATTCTCGGGCAGGAAACCCCGGACAGCGGCAGCTGTACGCTGGCTTCCAGAGCCGTTGTCGGCTACCTGGCCCAGGAGGCCGTGCCGGAGGAGAACGGCCAGTCCGTGCTCCGTTATTTCCGCGAGGAAGCAGGTCTTGAAGAAGGTGAGGCCCGCGGGCAGCTGGCCCGGTTCCTCTTCTACGGCAGTGATGTGTTCAAGGACATCACCAATCTCTCCGGCGGAGAATGGACGCGGCTGCGCTTCGCGGTGCTGATGCACCGCCGTCCGAATCTGCTCATTCTTGATGAGCCGACCAACCATCTCGATATCGATTCCCGCGAAGCGCTGGAAGAGGCGCTGGAGGAGTTCCCCGGCACCGTGCTGGCGGTATCGCATGACCGTTATTTCATTAACCGCTGCTTCGGGAAGCTCTGGAGTATTGATGACGGGCGTTTCTCATCCTTCTCCGGGAATTACGAATACTACAAGGAGAAGCAGGCCGAGAAAGCCGCGGCTGCCGAACGGCAGGCTGCAGCCGGGTATTCAGCAGCTGCCTTCAGTAAGCCCCGCCCATCCGGCGGTGCCGCATCCGCAGCTCCTTCGCGCAAGCCGCGCCCTGCCGTCTCCTGGGAACAGGACATTGCCGCCGCGGAGGCACAGCTTGCTGTTATCGACGGCGAAATGCTGGATCCGCTGTATGCCAGCGACTTGGAGAAGCTGGCAGAGCTTATGGCGGCGCGGGATACTGCGCAGCAGAAGCTGGATGACTTGTACAGCGGCTGGTTAAGCGAGACAGATCACTCTTAAATTTCTATACCTGAATTCCAATCCTATAACAGAGGTGAGCAGGATGACATTAACCCCGGCAATAGCACAATACTGGGAGACTTATCTGCAAGATCATCCAGAAGCGGCGGAGAACTTCGACAGCGCCTGGGCTTTCGGCGACAATCCCCGGCTGGCCGATGAACTGCTGGAGCTGGTCCTGACAGGAATCAAGACCGGAACAGCGCAGAATTATGAGCTGAATGAAGCACACGGTACGCCTCTGCCCTTTGCGGGCGGGCTATCCGTGCTGCTGGACAGTACGGGGCAGCCGCGCGGAATCATTGAGACTACGAAGGTTGAGATTATCCCGTTTGCGGAAGTAACAGCTGAGTTCGCGTATTCTGAAGGGGAGGATGACCGCAGCCTCGAATCGTGGCGCTATAATCATGAAGTATTCTTCACCAGAGAACTTCAGGGCGAAGGCAAGCCCTTCGACCCGGAGATGCGGGTCATCTGCGAGACCTTCCGGCTGGTGCATATCAACAAAGAGCTGTAAATCCCGGCACTTTAAAAAGGCTGCTTCTTCGTAACCGAAGAGGCAGCCTTCATTGTATAATTGCAAGTTAGTATAAGGTTAAAAGCTTCAGCGTTGAATCTTAAAAGTTCCAGATGCCCATAATCCAGCCGATAACCGAGATCCATAATGGAATACTGATTAGGACGCCCCATACCAGGCCGGTGGCAATATTACCTTCTGCAGGACGTGTTACACCTTCCTGCGTCAGCGGAAGTCTTAACTCTTCTTGTTCCATGCGATCCCCTCCTAAAATTGTTATCGACACAGCAGAGGAAAAAATGTAGACCGCCTGGCCCAAAAAGTTGTGTTTCTGATAAATTTTTAGATATAAAGGCTCAGCGGATTGTTAATGCAAAGGCTTACATAAATAATATTAACCAATTTTTGTCTACTTTAAAACTTATATACTCCTAGTCATCTATTATATGCAGTACTTTAGTCCAATATTACTGCCTTTTCAGGATGATGTAAATATTGGAACAGTGTGTGCAGCTGCTCCGCCGTATTGCGCTCCTCTGACAGTTCAGGCAATGCATCCTCGGCAAAGAAACCTACCCCGCTTGTCTCCACACCCGCTTCCGCTTCCCCGCCGGTAATCCTGCAGAGGATGAACATTTTGTAGACATGGTAAGGCTCCGGAGGATGCTGGTGAAACTTCTTGTCCAGCACAGCGAGCAGACGCACAGCCTCTGCCTGATAGCCGGATTCCTCGGCAATCTCTTTAACAACTACCTCACTCGGAGACAAGCCGATGTCCGCCCAGCCTCCGGGCAACGCCCATTTCCCGTCCAGCTTCTCGTGTACGAGCAGAATCCGGTTATCCTGAAAAATCACTCCGCGTATATCCACTTTCGGGGTGCTGTATCCGCCCTCTCCCGCGAAGGAGAGCCGGATGCGCTCCTTGCTCTCATACGTATAATTAGCCAGAATATCAACACTCAGCTCTCGCAGCGCCTGATAACGTTCGATATCATATACATCCTTGGCATACGTCAGACCGGTCTGGGCAATACCCTGTATTTCCTTCGCCCAGGTTAACCATTTCGCTTCCACAAGCACACCGCCTCAATCAGATATTGGATATAGAATACTAATTACAGAACTCCGGCAGCTTCATTCGTGCTATCAGCTCTACTCGCACAGCATCAAATGACGGGAGAACGCGCCTTTCTTCGCTATACAACGGTCGATAATCGTGAAGCCTGCAGAATGAATCATCTCATCCATCGCTTCAATCGCCACAATCACAACCCGGTCAGCAATCCGGCGGGTATTAGTGAGAATGGCAAACTGCTCCTCAGGGGTTATCCGCGAATACAGATTATAAGGCATATCCACTATAGCGACATCGTAATGCTCCTCAATGTCGGCGATATCCCCGAGCGTGACGATGCTCTCGAAGCCGAAATGGGCGATATTCGTCCGCGCTCCCGCAGCAATAAGCGGATTAATATCACGTCCTACAATATCGATTCCCATAGACAAAGCCTCAACCATTACCGTGCCAATCCCGCAGCAGGGATCTATCATTTTCACTCCGGCTATATGGGGAACCGCCATATTGACCGCCGCCCGGGCCACCCGCGTGCTGAGTGCAATGGAGTAGCTGCGCGGCTTTTTCATCTGCCGGAACCAGGTTGCCTTATTCTTATGATACGTGCCGAAGTACCAGCGTCCGCCCAGCGTTACAATCCCGTAGGTCAGCTCCGGATGGTTCACATCCGCCTCACCCTCAATCCGCAGGCCGATTTCCCGCTCAATCACTCTGCGTTCATCGTATTCAATTTTATGCTCAGGCGCCAGATCATTCGTCTTCACAAAAATAACCTTAAAGGTCCGCCCTTCCAGCTCCACCTGCTCCGTTAGCTTGTAGATTTCCGGGAGCGTGTCCCCTTCGTACATCACATCAATCCGCTCTTTAATAAAAGGGCTGCGGCTGACGTCCACCTGGACTTCGCTTGCGAATATAGCCGGCGGAATCTCCCGGCCAAACAGGCAGCGCAGCTCCATGCCGCATAAGGATGTCTCATCCTCAGAATGGGCGTAGGTATAGATATAAGACCGGTTTCCGCCCTTGGGCAGTTGTACTTCATCTTCAAGACTTGCAGGTACATTCGCTGACACTATTATTCCGCTCCTATCGCTTCCGCCGCTGGCGGCGCTTCTGTTTCTACTTCTGTTACAACTTCAGTTTCGTCGCGGCCGCTATCATAGCTGATCCTTGCCTTGGCGATTTCGCCACGGTTTCCATTCACCCATTCTACCAGTAACGTCAACGGGCCAAGAAGAGATTCGCCCAGCGGTGTAAGACCGTACTCTACAGTTAAAGGGACTGTAGGCGTAGCTTTGCGCCAGACCAAACCATCACGTTCCAGATGGCGAAGTGTCTGGGTCAGCATACGCTGCGAGATGCCGCTGGAACGGCGCTGCAGTTCCTTGAACCGCAAAGACTGCGCACCAAGGTTCACAATAATCAGCATACTCCATTTATCACCAACACGGTCCAGGATCTGCCGGGTAACCGTGCAATCCTCCAGCATAGTCAGTTGAGAGACTGCTTGTAACCCATCATTCGATTGATTGTTCAAGGTAGTTACCTCCATGTAACCTAAGCAGCTAATAGTGCCTTCTTGCCGCTTAAGCTAACTAAGTCTATCATGGTTACTGTTAGTAATCAACAACCTGAAAGGAACTGGTGAACCATGAAAACAATCGCTATCGTAGGCGCAGGACCGGGTCTGGGGTTATCCATTGCCAAGAAGTTTGGCGCACACGGCTTCCGTGTCGCGTTGATCGCCCGTAATGCAGACAAATTAAATACCCTAGTAGAAGAACTTGCAAGACTGGATATCGACGCTGCTGCCTTTCCTGCGGATCTCTACAACAAAGAGCAGCTGAACGCTGCTTTTCAGGATATCAAAGATAAATACGGCTTCATTGATGTGCTTGAGTTCAGTCCGGCCAGCGGCAGCTATCCGCCGACTCCGGCAACGCAGGTTACGGAAGAAATAGCACTTGACGCGTTCCAGTCCCAAGTCATCGGCGCGATCCGCAGTGTGGGGCAGGTACTGCCGGAGATGCTGGAGAAGAAGACCGGCGCTCTTTTATTCACAACCGGCCTGTCCTCCCTGTACCCGATCCCTATGATGGGCAATATGGGAATTGCACTCAGCGGGCTGCGCAACTATGCGATGAATTTGCACTCGGATCTGGCCCCGCAGGGCATTTATGTAGCTCATCTGGCTATCGGCGCATTTATAAAGCCGGGAACTGCAGCCGATCCGGATCTGATTGCCGATGCTTGGTACGATCTGTACGCTAACGGCACTGAGGCCGAAGGTACATTCCCCCAAGGTGTTACACCGGCCACCATCCTCTGGTAAGGGGCTTGAACAATCCTTTTTGATCCCATTTGATATCTCCAGTATAATGGATGCATTACACTGCCGAACCTAAGCCGTCCGGGACCTCTCGTCTTGCCTTTGCTCGATACGGGTCCCCGCGGTATTAGGCAGCGAATTCCAAGGAGGTACATAACTACTATGTCTTACGAAACTTATTTCCAGACTGAGCGCGAGGCTCAGCTGACCGAACTCAAGCAATGGCTGGCCATTCCAAGTATTTCGGCTATTTCCACCCATAAGGAAGATGTGAACGCCGCCGCAGGCTGGCTGGTAGAGACCCTGAAACGCGCCGGACTGGACAATATCGAGCTGCATCCCACTGCAGGCCATCCTGTTATATATGCAGACTATCTTCACGCCCCGGGCAAGCCGACTATTCTGGTATATGGACATTACGATGTACAGCCGGTTGATCCGCTGAACCTGTGGACTACCCCTCCGTTTGAACCGGAGATCCGTGACGGCAAGCTGTACGCCCGCGGAGCTACTGATGACAAAGGCCAGGTGTTTATGCACATCAAAGCCATCGAAGCCATCCTCAAGCAGGAAGGCACCTTGCCGGTCAATATCAAGCTGTGCATCGAAGGCGAAGAAGAGATCGGCAGTGTGAATCTGCCTCCATTCCTGGAAGCCAACCAGGACAAGCTGGCGGCAGATGCAGTACTTGTCTCGGATACCTCCCTGCTCGAACGCGGACGCCCTGCGATCTGCACCGGACTGCGCGGACTGTGCTCACTTGAAGTCACTGTGAACACCGCACTGACAGATCTGCACTCCGGCTCCTACGGCGGCGGCGTACCTAATGCTCTACATGCCCTGGTATCTCTGCTCAGCTCGCTTCATGATGACAAGGGCCGCGTGTCCGTTGAAGGCTTCTACGAAGGCGTGCCTACGCTCTCCCCGCTGCTGCGTGAGGAATTCGCCAAGCAGGGTGTGGATGAAGACAAAATCAGAGCAGGTCTTGGCCTGGAGCAGTTATACGGCGAGGAAGGCTACAGCTTCGTAGAACGGGTTGGCGCACGTCCAACGCTTGAATTGAACGGCGTATACGGCGGCTTCCAGGGCGAAGGCAGCAAGACTGTTATTCCGAAGGAAGCTCATGCTAAGATTACCTGCCGCCTTGTCGGCGACCAGGACCCGCAGCATATCCTGGATGCCGTAGAAGCGCATCTGAAGGCTAATATCCAGAGCGGCGCGAAAGTACATGTGAAGCAGATGGAGAAAGCCCGCGCCTTCAACATCGACCCTTCTCATCCAATTCTGCAGACTGCCGCGGATGCTTACGGCAAAGTGTACGGCACCCGTGCCCTCTTCACCAAAGACGGCGGCTCGATCCCGATCATGGAGAGCTTCTCCCGCATCCTGAAAGCTCCTGTAGTACTGATGGGCTTTGGTCTGGACGACGAGAACCTGCATGCTCCGGATGAGCATTTCAATCTGGAGAATTTCGATAAAGGTCTGCTGACCATTGTAGAATTCCTGAAGACCGTATAATCCGGCACAGCATTTTCCATGTTGGTCCACAATAGCTATAACAGCAAAGCCAGGCTCCCCGTGTATAGGGAAACCTGGCTTTTTGCGGTTCAAAATAAAACAACAAAAAAAATCCTTGCGGACAAGGATTTGGAATTTAAAATATGGAGCGGGTGATGGGAATCGAACCCACGCTATCAGCTTGGAAGGCTGAAGTTCTACCATTGAACTACACCCGCAACTCAAATTGAGTACAAAAAATATTGTAGCATTACTACGAATAAATTGCAACCCTAGCAGGATTGCCTGCATTATATTACGACGGCATTTCCAGTAAAGGCTTCAGAAAAGACAATTCGAACTCCTCTGCTTTGACCGGCTTGCTGAACAGAAATCCCTGCGCTTCATGGCAATGCTGCTGGCGCAGGAAATGCAGCTGCTCCTTGTTCTCAACGCCTTCCGCAGTTACCTTAAGCTTCAAGTGGTGGGCCATGGAGGTTATCGTGGAGACAATCGCCGCATTGTTGCTGTCCTCCATCACTTCTGAGACAAAGGAACGGTCAATCTTCAGCCGGTCAATCGGCATGTTCTTAAGATAATGCAACGAGCTGTAGCCAGTGCCGAAATCATCAATACTGATACATACGCCAAGTCTCTTCAGGCGGTTCAGCTGGTCAAAGGCGGTCTCCTTGTCCAGTGTCATACTCTCTGTAATCTCCAGATCAACATAGCTGGGATCGAGACCAATCTCCTGCAGAATCGCCCCAATTTTTCCAGCCAGATTCGGCTGCAGGAACTGGCGCATCGATAGATTAATAGAGACACAAATCGGCCGGTAACCGGCATTTTGCCATGTTTTGTTCTGCTGGCAGGCGGTTCTGAGCACCCATTCCCCAATCGGAACAATCATTCCGCTCTCTTCTGCGATTGGGATGAAATCTACGGGAGAGACGAGTCCCCGCTTGGGATGATTCCAGCGCAGCAGCGCCTCCATACCGACAATCTCTTCGGTCTCCAGCAGGACCTGCGGCTGATAGACGAGATAGAACTCACCACGCTCCAGTGCTCTGCGCAGATCATTCTCCAGCTTGAGGCGTTCCTTCGCCTTCATCTGCATAGCCGGTATGTAGCGGCGGATATCCACCCCTTGCTCTTTGGCATTGTGCACGGCAGTGTCCGCGTTCTGGATTAACTGCTCTGCCGTATCCCCGTCTCCGGGATAGATACTCATCCCCAGACTAAGGGAGATATGATATTCCCCAGATTCAAGGCTTACCGGTGTCTCAAACAGCCGCAGAAGCTCATTCGCCCGGACCAGACAATTCTCAAGACCCGTCCGCTCCGTCATCAGAAAAGCAAACTCATCCGCTCCCATGCTGTAGAGCTCTTCATTCACTCTAACCTCACTCCCGATCCGCTGGGAGACCAGCTGCAGCAGCAGATCTCCTGCATAGTGCCCGAGAGAATCATTGATATTCTTGAAATGATTGATGTTCATGATGACCAGACCCGAGAATCCGCGGCTTTTATCCTTCTCACTCTGGATGACGATTTCTTCCATACGCTGCATCAGGCGGCGTCTGTTCGGAAGACCTGTCAGATCATCGTGGAAGGCCAGGTAATTAATCCGGGCCTCTGCCTGCTGGTTCTCCTGAAAGGGCTCCTCGATCGTCAATCTGTAGACTCCGGTCAGCAGCAGATAATAAGCCACTCCGCTGCTGAGCATCCCGAAGAGGTAATCCAAATCTCCGACACTGAACAGATTCATGAAGAAGACCTGAGCCAGCGCAAAGAATACAAGAGAGCGTATAATAATCAGCAAAGAGGCCGACTTCTCAATTTTGCCCGGATATACAATTATGCCTACCCCAAGCAGATAAACAAACAGCACTGCCATATTCATCAGATCTCTTACTGTCTCCACCCACGGATAACCCGCCAGTCCAGGGACAATCAGGTTCCCGAAGCCAAACAGTGCCGCAGACAGCAGAATCACCAAAAAAGAATTCCGGAACACTTTGTGCTTGCTGTCAACCGACACCGGCTGGTCTGCCCTGCAGAAGATAAACACGATCCCCAGCGCACTGGCAAGCCGCGAGAAGGTCAGCAGCCATAAGGATTGCTCATAACTGATGTAAGAGGCAATTCCGGGAATGCCTGCGAAACTTAGTACATGCAGGAAATCAAAAATACATACACCCAAAAACAGTGCGGATGTATAAAGTCTTGCTTTGGATAATTTATTGGAGAATAACAACCAGCCCTGGGCGAAAATCGCAAAGCCAAAAGCCACAGTGCAGCAGCCCAAAATTAGATAGAATGCCAGAAGTACATCTTTATCCTCTATATGGCCCAGCGGTGTACGAAAAATCTGGATCAGAAGGAACAGCGCAGCCCCTATTATCGCCGCATGAATGGTCTTTCTCTCTTCTTGTCTCATAAGTCCCTCGCGTCTAAAAATGATATCTATAATAACTGGTCGGTGTGTATTATGTCCTATGTATAAATATCGGTTGAATCCCCCCGTAAAGTTACATCGTTCATCCTACAATATGAAAAGAAACCACTTTGGCAGAAAAAAAGCACCTTCCTCCAAATAGAGGCCAGTGCTTTCTTCTTCCGGACGTTTATTTATCCCCGAAATTAACCTCAGGTGTTGTCAGCTTGTCATAGAAGTCAACCGCCTTGTCTTTATCGGCTGAAGATCGCAGCGCCATCGCCGAGCGAGGATGCTCATCAAGTGTTCCTGTAATCATATAAGGGATGATATAACCCCATTCTTCCTTCTCACGCAAAGGAATCATCAGGTTCTCAATGA
This sequence comes from Paenibacillus borealis, assembly GCF_000758665.1. Taxonomy (NCBI): domain Bacteria; kingdom Bacillati; phylum Bacillota; class Bacilli; order Caryophanales; family Paenibacillaceae; genus Paenibacillus; species Paenibacillus borealis. The sequence continues at coordinate 1,761,528 of NZ_CP009285.1, read as the reverse complement.
TATCCAGAACGGGACGCAGGGTGTATTTGGTATTCTTCAAATGGGTAACCAGCAGCTCTGTAGGGCAATTGCCTGCAGCACGGCCCATGCCGTAGCAAGAAGCGTCCAGCAGCTCGACACCTTTTTCCGCAGCAATCAGTGTATTGGAGAAGGCCAGCTGCAGATTGTTATGTGTATGTACACCCAGGCGTTTATCCGGCAAATGTGTTCTGAACTTCTCTACCAGGTAATGGATGTCATTGTGATCCAGACTGCCGTAAGAATCAACGATATATACAACATCAACGACGCTCTCACGGATCTGTTCGAACGCTTCAAGCAGTTCATTCTCCATGACATTGGATAGAGCCATAATATTAATCGTAGTCTCATAACCCAGATCGTGGAAGGTCTGAACCAGTTCAAGCGCCTTGTCCACATCTTTGCTGTAGCAGGCTACACGAATCAGATCCAGCATACTCTCGCTGCGGGGCAGGATATCATTCACGTCTACACGGCCAATATCGACCAGTGCCGACAGCTTGGTATGGCCTTTTTGCGGAATCACCTTGCGCAGGAAATCATCATTCAGGAAACGCCATGGACCTGCACCCTCGGATCCTTTTAGCAGCTTCGGTGAGTTTTTATATCCGATTTCCATATAATCAACACCAGCTTCATTCAAACCGGCGTATAATTTCTGAACAAATTCAATACTGAAATCCCAGTTATTCACCAATCCCCCGTCACGGATGGTACAATCGACAATCTTGCTCTGATTACTCTTCACAATCTGTTCTCCCTTCGGGCTTAGCTTCATATTATGTCCTCATAATACGGGCACAAAATTACTATGCTTACATTATCGTTCAATCATACTTTAATGAAGAATAAATTGTAAAGAAAATTTCAGGAATTTCCATATCGATTTCAGGCGATCGAAACAATGATATTAGTCACGGCAATATTTCTAACAAAATGCTACAGTACAAGAAATAATTGAGATTGATTATCAGTCTCTCTTGGAGGGATTACAATGGCTTCTGCATCCTGCTCCTTGCTGCGTTTACAACCAGGCTCTACTGGCTCTATTTATAGAATCGAAGGCATGAACCCCATCCTGCGCCGCCGTCTTGCCGATCTGGGAGTATCTGAAGGTGTAATGATCCGCCTGAAGGGTAAAGGACCTTTTATGGGCCCGATTACGCTGGAATGCAACGGTCAATTATTCGCTATCCGCCGGAAAGAAGCATCGATGATAGAGGTGAAGGTTTCATGAGTTCCATCGCACTTGTTGGGAACCCCAACACCGGAAAAACCTCGCTTTTCAATACACTCACATCTTCGTATGAATATGTAGGGAACTGGGCAGGCGTTACTGTTGAGAAGAAGGTCGGCAGCTTGAAGAATGGGGCCGGCAAACTGATTGACTTACCCGGAATCTATTCACTTCATCCGCTCTCCCGCGACGAAGGTGTAGCTGCCCAATATCTGATCGAAGAAACACCCGAAGCTCTCATTAATATTGTCGATGCGTCGCAATTGGAACGAAATCTGCTGCTTACCCTGCAGCTGCTGGAATACGGCAAGCCGATTGTACTCGGACTGAATATGATTGATGTTGCCAATGCCCGCGGAATCCAGGTTAATCCTGAAGTGCTGCAGGCACAGCTTGGAATAACCGTGCTGCCGCTGATTGCCCGAACAGGCAAAGGAAGCAGCCAGGTACTGAGCGCACTGGAGAAACCGGCGAATATTCGCCCAGTGAGCTTCCAGCTGGATTACGGTGAACTTGTTGAAGAGGCGATACTTTCAATTACTAATAAACTGCAGCAGATCGCCGGGCTGCCTAACCTGCGCTGGGTTTCGCTGCAGCTGATGGAGCAGAATCCGGTAGTACTCGAGCTGCTCAAGAAACGTATGGATACTTCCGAGCTGATGCTTATCTGCGATGCCTGTCAGACCAAGCTGCAGCAGCAGAAGCTGGCGCTTACCCTTCCGCAATGGATCCGCTCCATCCGTATGGACCACATCCGCAGTGTATGCGCAGCAGCTATCGATGCAACGAAGCAAAAGCCGCATAATCTGACGGAGCGGCTGGATTCCATCCTGACTCACCGTTTTCTGGGGTTGCCTCTGTTCATCGTCTTTATGTATGCCATGTTCAAAACGACCTTTGACTGGGTTGGCGGACCTTTATCAGATCTTGTGGACGGCTTCATTGGCGGCCCCCTTAGTGACGGAGCCAACTCACTGCTGCAGACGATTGGCGCATCAGGCTTTACTCATGCTTTGATTGTCGATGGTATTATCGGAGGTGTCGGCGGCGTGCTCGTCTTCGTTCCACAGATTTTCATCCTGTTCCTGATGATCTCCTTCCTGGAGGATTCCGGTTACATGGCACGCGTCTGTCTGCTGATGGACAGCACGATGGAGCGTATGGGTCTGAACGGCAAAGCCTTCATTCCTTTCATTATCGGCTTCGGCTGCAACGTGCCGGCGATTATGGCCGCCCGGAGTATCGAACAGCCCAAGGACCGCATGCTGACAACGCTGCTTTTGCCGCTGATGTCCTGTTCAGCAAGGCTGCCGGTGTACCTGCTGTTTGCAGCGGTCTTCTTCCCGGCCCAGCAAGCAACTGCGGTGCTGGCGATGTATGTGATGGGAGTAGTCTTCGCCCTGATTCTGTGCAAATTATTCTCCAAGCATCTGTTCAAGAATGAGTCCTCCATCTTCATCATTGAGCTGCCTCCTTACCGGATGCCGCAGTTCAAGACACTGGGCCGCAGTACCTGGGAGAAGGGCAAAGGCTTCCTGCGTAAAGCCGGAACGATCATTCTTGCCGGTTCGGTTATCATCTGGCTGATGTCTTATGCGGGCCCTTCCGGATTCAATGTGGAGATGGACAACTCGTTCCTGGCCAAATTCGGCGGGCTGATCGCACCGCTGCTGCAGCCGCTCGGCTTCGGAACCTGGCAGGCTGGTTCAACACTGGTTCCCGGCTTCCTCGCCAAAGAGGTTGTTGTCTCCACCATGAATATCATCTACCATGCGCCGGATAGTGCAGGGCTGGAAGGTCAAATTGCTTCGGTCTTCACACCGCTTAGTTCGGTCAGCTTCATGGCCTTTATCCTGCTCTACATTCCTTGCTTGGCTACGGTTGGAGTTATCAAGAAAGAAACGGCATCCTGGAAATGGACCTTCTTCTCCATGGGATATTCACTGGTACTGGCGTATGCCGTGTCACTGGTTATTTTCCAGGGCGGCCGGTTGTTAGGATGGTCATAAAGGCAGCAAGTCCAAGATTTACTGAGAGGAAGCGAGAGCAGCAATGATAGTCAATATTCTGATTGTAACGCTTATCTTCGGGTACTCTGGCTGGATGCTGTACCGTCATGTTCAAAAGGGTAAAGAGGGCGCCTGTGCCGGTTGTGATAAAGGCAAGACCTGTTCAGCCGCTTCGATGGATTCACCCCTGTCATGCTGCGGAAGTACAGCCGACAGCAAACATTAGACCCTCCTGTGCCTCTAGAGAATAGATTACATTTCGTTTAGAATCCTTGGCATGCGGGTATGTTACTAATAAGCAATTACAGCCAGACCACACCAAGGAGGAATTACCATGAACACCAAAAAGACATTGTTTACTACGGTAGCATTGGGAGCAGCCTACTTGCTGAAGAATAAGAATACACGGGACAAGATCATGAACGGTGTCCAGTCCTTCACTGCGCAGATGAAAGCCAGAAAATAGGGTGTAACCCAGGCTCTCCTCATCCGAATCCGAAAAATAACTCAACCATAAACAGCCGCAGTCCCGGGAATCCGGAGACTGCGGCTGTTTAGCTTCGTACAGGTCATAACAGGTTCATGAAGAAGATCCAGCAGTATCTGCCTGGCTTCCAGGGTCAGAAGCTAAGCGGAACAAATATTCAAGCAGCGTACGCACCATCACACCCGTTGCCCCCTTGGGGTTCACTCCCCGTTCTTTGGACAGGAATGCCGTTCCGGCGATGTCCAGATGAATCCAGGGCAGTCCTTCGGCAAATTCGCCGATGAATAATCCGGCTGTAGAAGCTCCTCCGTATCTTCCTGCAGCATTGCGGATATCGGCAACCTCACTCTTCAGCATCTCACGGAACTCCGGATAGACGGGGAGGGCCCAAATCTGCTCGCCTGACAGCCTGGAGGCTTCCATTAGCTCCGCCAGGAACCCTTCATCATTCGTTACAGCACCCGTTGCCACATCGCCCAGAATGGACAAGACGGCCCCGGTCAGCGTGGCGACATCAATAATCCGTTCCGCTCCCCACTCCCGCGCATAAGTAATTGCATCGCCTAGAACTACTCTGCCTTCCGCATCGGTATTCAGCACTTCTATCGTTCTTCCGCTAAGTGAAGTTATAATATCGCCAGGTTTAAAAGCGCCGGCTGACGGCATATTCTCAGCTGATGGAATAAGCATCACCACATTAATCCGGGGACGCAGACGCCCTAAGGCCTCCATAACTCCAAGTACAGCAGCTGCACCGCCCATGTCACTAATCATGTCCTCCATGCCCGGGGCTCTTTTGAGCGAAATGCCCCCGGTATCGAAGGTGATGCCTTTGCCGACAATCCCCACCACGTTCTCCCAATGATTGGTTCCCTGATAGCGAATGGCAATCATACGCGGCGAATTCACACTGCCTTTGCCGACCGCCAGCAACCCGCCCATTCCTTTGAGTGCAATCTCACGTTCATCCAGCACCTCAGCCGGAAGGCTGTGACGTTCGGCTACTTCAATAGCTGCTGCCGCAAGCTCTGAGGGTGTCAGCAGGTTCCCCGGGAGATTGGTCAGGTCGCGGGCCAGATTCGTCGCTTCACCAAAGGCCTGGCCGCGCAGGATGCCTGTCTTCCAGCGTTCGTCTTCTGACGGCCCGCTCTGACGTTCTATATGCAGCCGTACGGTGTTCAGGCCGGCATATGCCGGCTGCTCCAGCTTATAATGTCTGCGGCGGTATGCCCCAAGGACCAAGCCTTCTGCGAGGGCCTGACCCGCGGTCTCCGCCTCCACTGCCCCGGGCAGCTGATTCCACTCATCCGGTATCTGCACAATAAGGGCAGCTGCCTTCAGTCTGTGAGCCGCCCTTGCGGTCTGCGCCATCAGCAGCCGCAGGTCATGGACTCCTGCGCTGCCATTCCCGCTCCCGGCCAGAATGACAACCGGCCGCTCCGGACGGCCAGTCACAGGCAGCAGATACACTTGCCCCAGCTTGCCGCTAAACAGCCCTGCCTTGGACAACAGGCTGATTCTCTCTGCCCACTCCGCCGGAAGCCCTTCTCCCTGCGCCTGTGCCTCCGAGACTATGAAACATAAGGCATCGCCTTGCAGCGAAGCTGCCTCTGAACCGCTGCTCCATTCAATAATCAAGCTGCACCCCTCCACTTACTATCTGTATGATTCATATAACGCAGACAAGGCTGATCTCCCGCACTTGACCGTGCACTGCAGGAATCAGCCCTTAATATATTGATTATAACCCGGCAGCTAAGAAATACCGAGCCTATTGTTTGATTAATGAATGAGCGGAAGCGAAATCACGAACCGGGTACCTTCATTCAGCCGGCTGCTGACAGAGATGCAGCCGCCATGATTCTTGATGATACGGTCACTGACGGATAATCCTAATCCCGTACCATTCTCCTTCGTCGTAAAGAAAGGATTGAACAGCCTATCCAGTGTGCAGATATCCATTCCTTTGCCATTGTCAGAGATGAAGATCCGCACCTCCGTACCCTCTTTACGCGCTCCGACCTCTATTCTGCCCATGGAATCATCCGCTCTCTCCGAGATCGCTTCCATAGCATTCCGAATCATATTTAAAACAACCTGCTTCATTTGTTTCGTGTCACCGGAGATGAACAGGTCTTCCTGAAGCACCTGCAGATTAATCTGGCAGCCCTTCATCAGAGCTTCACTCTCTGTAAGCAGGACAACTTCCTTAAGCAGCGCCGAGACAGGAATCATGCTGACCTGTGGCACAGAAGGCTTGGAGGAAGTCAGAAATTCATGAATTATGTCATTGGCACGATCAATCTCAGCTAATATAATCTTCGCATACTCTTCCTTGCCGAGCAGGTGAAGATGAGGATGAAGTAATTGGATAAACCCCCGGATCGCGGTCAGCGGGTTACGGATCTCATGTGCAATTGAAGCCGATAATCTGCCCAGCATTGCCAGACTGTCGTTCTGGTACGCTGTCTGTTCAATCAGTTTGAAGTCTGAGATTTCTTTGAGCGTGAACAGGTAGCAGCCCTTCATCTGCTCACCGCTGCAGAGAGAGGCGCGCCAGTACCGGCCATATTCATCTACAAATTCATAGCTTGGCTTACCTTTGACCACCATTTCACGGTAACTCCGCAATACCAGTTTCTTCTTAAAACGGCTTAGTTGAATATGGGTTAACAAATGACTCAGTGTGCAGCCCAGCAGAGAATGGCGGTTAAGTTCCAGAATGCCGTACATCTGCTTGTTTACGAACGTCAGAACTCCCTCTTCATCAAAAAGCAGAATCCCGCTGTCGATATGCTCCAGCACATCCTCATATGTAGTATCCATCGGTCCGGATTGAAACGTTCTTGCCGGTAACAGCAAGCTTTCCTGATATTGGCTTATCACGATACGAAGTTCCCCCTTTTACTGCAATTGACGAAGACGCTTAAGCGACATCAAATTACTATGTATATGAGTATATGACGAAGCCGCCAGAACATTCGGAAATCGTATTATATTATCCAACCGTTTCAACTATATTCCAATCATATCCAAGAGAAGAAGACAACGCAATCGGAGAAACTGTCGAATGACAAAAATATTCTTAAAATGATTCTTAAGACACATTAAATATCGTTAGAATGTTTCGTTTCCTGCAAATACAATGAAAAGAGCCTCCGCAAATCGCGAAGACTCTCTTCTTTCTGACATTCCGGAGCAGCATCCGACCTTAGATAATTATGCTTTCTGCTGCAGCCGGTGGCGCCGCTGGCTCATCACGGCCAGACGCTTTTTCAGTTCACGTTCCCATTTGGTATCGCCAATTTGTTTGGCCACAGCCAGCAGGTCAAGCGACATGTCAATCTGGCTGCGCACAATAGCGAGCGGATCCTCGCTCTCCATATTTATCACATTCTCGAAGATCGCTTCCTCATCTTCCATTACATAATCCTGGAAATCAACATCCGTAACTCCGTCGCCATGGGCATATTCTGCCAGGATTTCATATTCATTCTCGACTTTATAATGTACCTCTACCCGGTGGCATACCGGACAAAAAAGCAGGGGAACATTATGGACTTGCGTGCGATAATGCTTTAGGGTCCCCTTAGTTCCAACCATACTCGCTCCACAGCAAAAGCTCATTTTTGTTCACCCTCCTTGATTTTTTCCGTTGAATTCCTATTATTATATTACACAATGGCAGGAGAGATTCCTCTCCTTGAAGCTATATATTAACCTTCACGCCCATTTTTAAACGGCTTGTCCGGCAAGGAGCAGGCCATTTGTTACAAAAAACCCCCTTGCCGGGAAATACTCCCGCAAGGAGGTTCTCTTAGTATATCAAAGATCGCAGCTGATACGGACCGGCAGCTTACAGATTCTTGTCGCCCGGTTTCCAGTTCATAGCGCACAGCCCGCCGGATTGCAGGGCCTGCAGCACACGCAGAGTTTCTTCTACACTGCGGCCTACATCGTTGTGGTTAACCACTTGATATTTCAGTTCACCATCAGGATCGATAATGAACAATCCGCGAAGAGCTACGCCTTCTTCTTCGATCAGGACGCCATAATCACTGGCAACCTTCTTCGTGATATCGGACGCCAGCGGGAAGTTAACCGGTCCAAGACCGTTCATATCCTTAGGTGTTGTCAACCAGGCTTTGTGGCTGTGGATGGAGTCGATGCTCACACCAAGAATTTCTGTATCGAGCTCTGCGAAATCAGCCGCAGCATCACTCAGTGCTGTAATTTCGGTCGGACATACAAATGTGAAATCAAGCGGATAAAAGAAGAATACAAGCCATTTACCGCGATAGTCGGACAAGCTAACCTTACCGAAATCCTTACCGTCACCCGTTACTGTCTCCATGAAGAAATCAGGGGCTGGTTTACCTACCAAACGTTCTGCCATTGCTTAAATCCTCCTTTGATTATGTAAGAAAAACAACTACTAGGCTGTTAGCCGGGTGCAATATGCTTTTCTTGATTTTGATGGATGGTTACGTTCTTGCTGCTACAGAACAAATGTTATCATCGTACAAAATCAAAGTCAATATTACACTCATTACTTTTTTATAATTATTATAAATAAGCAACATTTTGTGAAGTTTTTCTTCTTTCTGCGTCAAAGAATGGCATATGTGGTAGAACTAGGCTTTGCGGATAGCGGCAACGATCAGGTCACCCATCTCTGTAGTGCTGATTGCCTTGCTCTTGTCTACAGCGATATCACTGGTCCGGTGACCGGCATCCAGCACTTCAGCCACAGCCGCTTCGATGGCTGCCGCTGCCTCTTCGTAGCCGAAGGTCATGCGGAACATCAGCGCAAGCGACAGAATCGTTGCGATCGGATTCGCCAGTCCCTGGCCGGCAATGTCAGGCGCAGAGCCGTGTACCGGCTCATAGAGGCCGTAGCTGCCTTCTCCCAGTGAAGCCGAAGCCAGCATACCGATGGAACCGGTCAGCATCGCTGCTTCATCACTCAGGATATCTCCGAACATGTTCTCAGTGACGATAACATCGAAGCTCGAAGGACGGCGCAGCAGCTGCATTGCGCAGTTGTCTACCAGAACATGCTCCAGCTCAACCTGCGGATATTCCGGTGCCAGTCTGTTCACCACCTCACGCCAGAGGCGCGAGGTTTCCAGCACATTGGCTTTGTCGACACTCGCCAGCTTATTACGGCGTTTGCCGGCAATCTCGAATGCCTGGCGTACAATCCGCTCTACTTCCGTTACATTGTATACGCAGGTATCGACAGCCTCTTCCCCGTGTTCACCCTGACGGCGCAGCTTCTCACCGAAATAAATACCGCCCGTCAGCTCACGTACCACCATCAGGTCCGTGCCTTCCAGCACTTCCGGTTTCAACGTGGAAGCATCCTTCAGGCAATCGAAGACGACCGCGGGACGCAGATTGGAGAACAGCCCCAGTGCTTTGCGGATACCCAGCAGTCCGGTTTCCGGACGCAGCTCCTTGGGATTGTTATCCCACTGTGGCCCGCCAACAGCCCCCAGCAATACAGCGTCTGCACTTCGGCAGATTTCCAGCGTATCCTCCGGCAGCGGTGTTCCTCTCTCATCAATGGCAATCCCGCCGAAGAGGGCATGCTCCGTTTCAAATGCTAAGCCGAACACTTCTTCCGTTCTTTTCAATACTTTTTCCGCTTCTGCCACAACTTCAGGTCCGATACCGTCCCCGGCAATTACGGCGATTTTTTTAACCTCGCTCATTCCTGTCACTCCTTAGGTAGTCCTGCTGCTCGCAGACATAGTTCTTCTGTATATTGTTGTATCATAACAACAGACAAAGGACAAAGATATAGATACTATTGAACTGATAGGCAAAGCCTATAGGAGTAGACCGGTACCTTGGTAGTCCTTTTTATATTAGGATGTACTGCAACATAAAAAGAAACAGATACTAATCACATTAGTACGTTCATATCAGAACCTGGCACTAATATAAGCTGAACCGCGGTTTGCTCTTGTTTCTTAAGTTGTTTACAATTAGTATGCAATTGTTCAATGTATCCGTTAGTCCATCTTGAAGAAGGAGTGATACTAAGGTGCAATATACTAAGCTTGGCAAGTCTGGCATGAAGGTTAGCCGCCTCTGTCTGGGAACGATGAATTTCGGACCGATTACCGACGAGAAGGAAGCCTTCCGCATCATGGATGCAGCGCTGGACGCTGGAGTCAACTTTTTTGATACCGCTAACGTTTATGGATGGGGTGAGAATTCCGGCCTAACCGAAACTATTATCGGACGCTGGTTCAAACAGGGCGGCGGACGCCGGGAAAAGGTAGTGCTGGCCACCAAGGTCTATGGCGCGATGAGCGACAGGCTGGATGGTCCGAACGATGAAGCGGGCCTCTCTTCTTATATTATCCGCAGGCACCTGGAAGCCTCCCTGCAGCGTCTGCAGACCGATCATGTTGAACTTTACCAGATGCACCATATCGACCGTAACGTGTCGTGGGACGAGCTGTGGGGCGCCTTTGAGCTTGCTGTCAGCCAGGGCAAGATCGGCTATGTCGGCTCCAGCAACTTCGCCGGCTGGGATATTGCCATAGCCCAGCAGGAAGCGAAGGCCCGCGGGTTCCTCGGTCTGGTATCGGAGCAGCATAAATACAGCCTTACCTGCCGTCTGCCGGAGCTGGAGGTCCTGCCTGCGGCCCAGCATCTGGGTCTTGGAATTATCCCGTGGAGCCCGCTTGACGGAGGGCTGCTCGGCCGCAATGCACTGAAGAAGATCGAGGGCAGCCGCAGTGGAGGCAACTCTGAACGTGTAGAGCAGCATAAGAGCCAGCTGGAAGCCTTTGCTGAACTGAGTCTGGAGCTGGGCGAGCCGCAGGATAATATCGCCCTGGCCTGGCTGCTGGCGAATCCTGCGGTGACGGCCCCGATTATCGGACCGCGCACGCTGGAACAATTCGAAAGCGCATTGCGCAGCCTGGAGATCGTCCTGGAAGAGTCCGTGCTGAAGCGTCTGGACGAGATTTTCCCAGGACCGGGCGGTGCTGCTCCGAAGGCTTACGCATGGTAAACAGGCTTTTAAAAATCCCCGTAAAACATTAAATTCTTATATTTGCACAAAGAGCTGCTTACCGGCTGAAATTTCCGGGAAGCAGCTCTTTATGCAATTTATTGTGCCGTGTCCACCGTCACAGAACCATTGCTGGTGGATAAAGTAACTTCATGGGTTCCGCTGCCAAGCACAGCTGTGCCATTGCTATCATCGCCATCCCAGGTAACATTACCCTTAAGCGAACCATTGCTCGTATCCGCATTAATTGTAGCATCTGTTACAGCCGGCAGGCCCACTACAATTTTGCCATTGCTCGACTTCAGCTCCCAGTCGCCTGTTACTGCAGAATTGACAGTAATCTTACCGTTGCTGCTCTTCGCAGACAAAGCGCCGTCGATATTGCCCAGTGTAATCGCCCCGTTCGAGCTGACCAGCTCCACTTCACCCTGTACATTCTGCACAGTTACTGTACCATTGCTGGTGTGAGCCTCCACGCCTCCGGTAATATCATGGATGTCCATAGTCCCGTTGCTGGTGTCCACATCAATGCCTGCTGTCAGACCAGCAGCTTCGATGGATCCGTCGCTGGTCTCTACTTCAATAGCTAAATTCTGCGGAATGCTGACATTCAGATATGGGGCTTTGACATTGATCCCGAACTGGATGTTCGAGAGCCAGCCCGAATCACCCTCCAGCTCCATGACAATCGTGTCGCCTTCAGTCGTTACTTTCCATTTACGCTCAAGTGCGCTTGCTGCTTCACTGTCCGTATTGCCCGGCAGCTCCAGCTTCCCTTCATATTCCAGCGTGTTTCCTTGCACGCCCTCAATCTTCACCTTACCGTCAGGCAATTCGATCTTCACATTCTTAATTTCCTGCTGCACCTCTAAAGTACCGCTTACCGGAACAAGCGTTGTATTGCCTAAGATGCTGCTCAGCGAACCGCCGGCCAGCACGGTCTGTGCCCCGCTTGCCGCTACAAGCACGATAATCAGTACAATTGCCCAGCCGCTCACACGGCTCTTAGCATCCGATTTAATGAAGAGCCTAAGCAGCATCTCCAGGCCGAACAGGATAAGCAGTGCCGGCCAGATGTAGCCCAGCGCCTCGTAAGTAATTACATCGTACTGGGCGAGTACGACTATGCCCCCCAGCACAATGCAGCCTATTGCGGCCGTAAAGCTGCCGATTTTCCATCTCCCCATAGTTCATTTCCCCATTTCACTATACTTTTGAATTATTCTTCAGCATTCTCAGTCCATATCCGATCAAAGCAAGAGACAACAGGATCGCCCCGATGTTCATATCATTGAGTATTCTCCAGAGCGTTGGGAATACCGTAATGAGCATTAGCATAATACCCGCTATGACACAGCCTATGCCTACCCATACCGGATTCACATCATCATGCGGATACACCGGAGGTGCCGGCATCCCCATAGTCCAAGGTGCCCCGAAGCTGTCCGGATGGAACATCATCCGCTCATGCTCAGCCGCAGAGAGTTTCATCCAGGCCGCTTTTTGCAGCGCATCGAATAGTTGATAGAACCAGAGCGCTGCCAGCGCGAACGGAAATACAGTGGGCATCGACGGAATGAACATAATACACAGCGATGCTCCAAGCATATACTCAAGACCCAACTTTTTGAAGCCTAAATACATATGGCCCAGTCCCGGAACCATCGCCAGGAGAAAAGTGAGCCAGCGTCTTTTCTTAATCATATAATACCCTCCTAAAAGTTTTGCGGAACATCCGCTTCCCAGAATTCTCTTTACAGCAAAACTGCTTCGAAAGCATACGCTGAGTTTTGCGGAACATCCGCTTCTTAGAACTCTCTTTACAGTAAAACTGCTTCTATCGTACACAGGCTTTATTAGCATGAATTAGCCGGTAAAGCCGCTGCTGATTTACGGATTATTTGCCTTGAGGACCGAACCAGGCGCTGACTGAAGTGGACATTTGCCCATTAATTTCGGTAATGCCGTAGGCAAGGTGTTCAAACACACCGAACTGCAGCAGGAGAAAAGTCAGCCCCACGGCAACGCCATAATGCATCCAGGAGGTTCCCGGGGCGGTGCGCCGTCTGGACATCGTTGCTTTAATCACCCGTTCCCTGCGGCCATTCTCCATCCGGTCAATCTGTGCCATCACATCCGCTGTAAGATCAGGGAAGTCCATAGGCTGCATTGCTTCCTGGCCAAGGCCGTCCAGCCCGGCTTCCATCTCACTCCACAGCGCTGCGAGCCCGCGTGCCTCTTCCAGCCACTCCGCGCAGCCGGGACAGGACTCGATATGCAGGCGGATTGTCTGCTGCGCCTCAGGCGGCAGCTGGCCATCGATATAATGCGGCATCCATTCTTTTACTGTTGCACAATTCATCGCCATTCCTCCCCGCTTTTGCGCATCATCTGTCTGGCCCGATACAGCTGCGATTCAACCGTTTTGACCGAAATGCCTTTCTGATCGGCAATCTCCTGATACGAGTGTCGCTGAAAATAGTACAGCTGCACAACCGACCGGTACGGCTCTGTCAGACTGTTCAAATTCTCACCGAGCTCCTGGGAGGCTTCCTTGCGGAGTGCCGCCTGCTCAGGCGTTTGCGAAGTCACCCAATCATTCTCTGTGTAATCCGCTGTGCTCCGGTGCCGCCATTCCCGGTCATTGGCCCGTTTCCAGTCCAGACAGGTCCGGTAAGCAATCCGGTACAGCCACGTGGAGAATGAGGACTGTCCTCTGAAGGAGGGAAGAGCCTTATAAGCCTTGATGAAGACTTCCTGGGCCATATCCTTGGCCGACTCGGCTTCTCCTGTGATTTTGATGCACACACTGTATACCATGCCCTGATAACGCGTCACCAGATGCCCGAAGGCCTGATGCTCTCCGCTGAGCACAGCAGTAATCCACTCCGTCTCTTCCAAGTAATTCTCCCCTCCTTCAGTTACATAACGTTAGACGCCGGGCAAGCAGATCCCCCTGCACGGCATACGAATTTTTTTCAAAAAAGTTATCCGTATTCTATTTTACAATAATATATCCGATATAAGGCTTAATCCTCACAGAAAGGGAATTCCTTTTTCTTGGCGAATTCATTTATCATTATGGTTAAATGGCATACCAAAATAGAAACGGCTGCGCCGTCCTTAAGAGGCCCCTATCCGTTTCAGTAGAAAGATAAGGAAAGCGGTGGACCGAAATGATTCGAGCTATGCTAGTGGATGATGAACGTCTTGCACTTATAAAACTTCAGCTCATGCTTGAGGAATTAACGCCAGTACAGATCATTGCCGCTTACACTGATCCTTATGAGGCGCTCAAGGCAGCACCGGAACTGGACCCGGAAGTGATTTTTCTGGATATTGATATGCCCGAGATGAATGGGGTTCAGGCTGGTGAAATGCTGCAGAATCTTTGCCCCCGTGCCAAAATCGTATTTGTCACTGCGTACAATAATTACGCTGTCGACGCTTTTGAGCTGAACGCTCTGGATTATGTATTGAAGCCGGTAAGCAGAGCCAGGTTACTGAAGACTTTTCAGCGTCTAGAGGAACGGATAGAGCTGGAGCCCGATAAGAATATTACAGATCATCAAATCATGATCCGCAGTCTCCAGTCACTGCGTTTCGAGCGCGGCGGACAGCCGTTAAGCAATATCCGCTGGCGTACCTCGAAAGCCCAGGAGCTGTTTGCTTATCTTTTTCATAACCGTAACCGGTTTGTCAGCAAGGACAGCCTGATTGATCTCCTATGGCCTGATTTCAATCTCAAAAAAGCCTCAACGCACCTCTACACCACCATTTATCAGGTAAGGCAGTGCTTGAAGCAAGGAGAAATTGATCTGCTCATCAATAATGTCAGCGGCGGAGAAGGGTATACCCTGGAGACCGGGAGCGCGCTAATCGACAGCTACGAATGGGAGAAAGGCATCCTTACTCTGGAGCCGGCCAGTACTGACAATGTTCAGGAACATCAGCGTTTGCTGGATTTCTACACTGGTGATTATTTAGGCGACTACGATTATTTGTGGGCCGAGAGTGAGCGTCAGCGGCTCCGGACAATCTGGCTGCATCATGCACTGAGTCTGGCAGCGTACTATATAGAGACCAGCAAAATCCCAGAGGCCGTTACAATCTATCAGCGTGTGGTCCGTCTTCAGCCTTATTCCGAACAGGGATATTTCGGGCTTATGAAAACTTATGACATGATTGGTGAGCGCTCCGGCGTTGAGGAACAATATAATACTCTGACAGCTCTTTGGAATGGAGAACTTGGCATCGGTCTATCGGCGAATATTACCCGGTGGTACGAGGAATGGAAGCAGCATAATTTCAGAAGTCTGTGAATCAATCTTATTCTTCTGCTGAATATAAGAACAAGAAAACCCGCCCGTAACATTTGCTTCGGGCGGGTTTTCTGTATACCAATGTAACCTTGTTTATGCTGTCTCTGATTACTCCGGTTTCTTGCCTCCCTTGAATCTCCGGGCCAGGAGTATACCCAGAACTACCAGTCCCCCACCCATCAGATACAGCGGAAGCGGACTCTCTTCGCCTGTCTTAGGGAGATCTCCAGGCAGACCGTCATCATCAGAGTTAGTGTCAGTTACCGTACCTGTCGGCACTTCATCAACACCCACCTCAATAATTATATCCTGATCATTGCCGTCTTCATCCGTTACCGTAATGGTGAACTTATCCTTGCCGGTATAGCCCGGATCAGGAGTATAAGTCCATTTGCCATCCGGTGTAACAACTACTGTGCCATGTGACGGTTCCACACTGATGCTTGGAATGCCGCCCAGCGGAATTTCGCCATCGATTGGAATATCCTCAACAGTAGTTGCTGATGTAGCCTGTGGCGTCGGTGCACTGCTTACTGCAGGTGTAGTAGGACTTAAGGTTGCAATTGGTGTAGGTCCCGGTGTAAACGTCACACCAGGTACTCCTGTTGCCGATGGTCCAGGCGTACTTGTTACGCCTGGCGTCACAGTGCTAACCGGAGTAGGTGTTGGGGTAACCACAGGGTTTGTTCCGGGCGCTCCTGTCGGTGCCGGTATGTCTTTATTCGTGATAGGCTCCAGAACCTTCTGTACCCCCGAATCAATTGTGATGCTGCGCTCCGTTGAATCCAGATAATATCCGGTTGGCGCCACGGTTTCTTGCAGTGTGTATACTCCAAGCTTCAGATCCTTAAATTCAATCTCACCATTCACGTTGGTAATAGCCGTTGCAACTACATTCTTGCTGGAATCATAAAGCTTAAATTCAGCCCCTGCAAGCTTTCTAGCTGCGTTACCTTCAGCTATTTTAACAAGCTTGATTGAACCCAGGGTTTCTTTATTCGTGATAGGTGCCAGTATCTGCTGGGCCTTTGAATTAATCGTGATAGTGCGCTCCGTTGAATCTAGATCATATCCTGTTGGCGCCTTAGTTTCCTCCAGCGTATACGTTCCAAGCTTCAAATCCTCGAACACAATTTCGCCATTCACATTGGTAGTCTTCGTTACTACCACATTCGTGCTGGAATTAGTGAGCTTGAACTCCGCTCCCTTAAGCTTTTTGGTGGCGTCAGCTGCATCTACCTTCACGAGCTTAAGCGAGCCTAAGGTTTCCACGTTCTTAATCAGAGGCAGCACCTGCTGGGCTTTCACAGTGATTGTAACGTCCTTCGGCGTTGAATCCAATTCATATCCGGCTGGTGCCTTTGTTTCTTCCAGCGTGTACGAACCCAGCTTCAAATCATCAAATACAATTTCACCACTGGCATTGGTAGTCTTCGTTATCTCAACATTGCTGGAATTAGTGAGCTTGAACTCTGCTCCGGCAAGCTTCTTCGTGGTATCAGCTGCATCTACCTTCACGAGCTTAAGTGAACCCAGAGTTTCCACGTTCTTAATGGGAGCCAGCACCTGCTGGGCTTTCTCGCTGATTGTGATATTACGCACCGACTCATCCAGATCATATCCGGCCGGAGCTTTGGTTTCCTCCAGTGTGTATTTGCCTAGCTTCAAATCATTAAATACCAGTTCACCATTAACATTGGTGGTGCCTGTTACTATAGCACCGCTGCTTGAATTCGTGAGCTTGAATTCAGCACCTGCAAGCTTCTTCGCTGTGTCAGCTGCATCCACTTTCACGAGCTTAAGTGAACCTAAAGTCTCCTGGTTTTTAATCGGATCCAGTACTTTCTGTACATTAGAATTAATCGTGATATTCTGAGGCGTTCCATCCAAGTCGTATCCGGCTGGAGCCGCAGTCTCCTCCAGGGTATAGACTCCAACCTTCAAATTATCGAATACAATTTCACCATTCGCATTGGTTGTCTTTGTTCCTACCACGACCTTGCTGGAATTCGTGAGCTTAAATACAGCTCCTTCAAGCTTCTTCGTCCCGTCAGTTGCATCGACCTTAACAAACTTAATCGAGCCTATGGTTTCTTTATTTGGAATAGGATTAAGAACCTTTTGAATATCTGAAATAATTTTCACGTTACGCACTGCTCCATCCAAATCATATCCGGTTGGAGCTTTGGTTTCCTCCAGTGTATAATCTCCAAGCTTCAAATCATCGAACACAATTTCACCATTGGTATCCGTGACGCCTGTCGCTGCTAACACATTGCCGGAATTATAAAGTTTGAACTCAGCTCCGGCAAGCTTCTTATTCGCATTATTATAGTCCACTTTCACCAGCTTGAGCGAACCAAGCGTTTCTTTATTCTTGATTGGATCCAGCACTTGCTGCACCTTGGAATTAATAGTGATGTTACGCACCGCTCCATCCAAATCATATCCGGCCGGAGCCTTGACTTCCTCCAGTGTGTACGTTCCAAGCTTCAAATCATCAAATACAATCTCACCATTGGCATTGGTAGTCCCTGCCGCAACCACAGTATTGCTGGAATTGTATAATTCGAACTTTGCTCCTGCAAGCTTCTTCGTTCCGTCAGCTGCATCCACCTTTATAAGCTTGAGTGAGCCTGTGGTTGCTTTATTGGGGATAGACTGCAGAACCTGCTGTACCATCGAATCAATCTTGATATTACGCACCGTTCCATCCAATTCATACCCGGTTGGAGCTTCGGTCTCCTTCAGTGTATAGTCTCCGAGCTTCAAATTATTAAATACTATTTCACCGTTGGCATTTGTAGTCGCCGCTGCCACCACAGCATCGCTGGAATCGTACAGCTCGAACTTCGCTCCGGCAAGCTTCTTCGTTC
This sequence comes from Paenibacillus borealis, assembly GCF_000758665.1. Taxonomy (NCBI): domain Bacteria; kingdom Bacillati; phylum Bacillota; class Bacilli; order Caryophanales; family Paenibacillaceae; genus Paenibacillus; species Paenibacillus borealis. The sequence continues at coordinate 1,743,543 of NZ_CP009285.1, read as the reverse complement.
CGTCCGCCGCATCTACCTTAACAAGCTTGAGCGAGCCCAAGGTTTCTTTATTCGTAATTGGAGCCAGCACCTGCTGTACCTTCGAACTAATCGTGATGTTGCGCACCGTGGAATCCAAATCATATCCGGCCGGAGCCTTGGTTTCTTCCAGTGTATAAGCTCCAACCTTCAAATTATCAAATATAATTTCACCACTGGCGTTGGTGGTTGCAGCTGCCACCATGGCATTGCTGGAATTGTACAGCTCGAATTTCGCTCCGGCAAGCTTCTTCGTACTGTCAGCTGCATCTACCTTAACGAGTTTGAGCGAGCCCAGAGTAGCTGTATTCTTGATCGGTTCCAGAACCTTCTGCACATCCGAGTCGATCGTAATAGTCTGCTTTGTTGAATCCAATTCATAACCGGCAGGAGCTGCTGTTTCCTGATAGGAATAAGTTCCGAACTTCAAATTACTGAATACAATTTCCCCGCTGGCATTGGTAGTAGATGTTGCCACTAGAGTATTGCTGGAATTGTATAACTCAAACTTTGCTCCTGCAAGCTTCTTCGCCGCATCATCTTTATCTACCTTTATTAGCTTAAGCGAACCTTGAAGTGCTTCATTAGTAACCGTCACAGCCTTTTGTTGAGCCGGATCTATAGTTACGGAAACACTATTACCATTAAGCTTATATCCAGCCGGTGCTTTAGTTTCTTTGTATGTGTAGCTTCCTCCCATTAATTTCGTAAATAATACTACGCCGTTTGCATCGGCAGTTCCCGTTCCAACCAATGTATTCGTAGCATCATACAGTTCAAATTCTGCACCTGCAAGTTTTCTGGACGAATCATCCTGAGCAACCTTAGTCAGCTTGAGCGAGCCGTTAAAATCATTCGTAACGGTCAGCAGAACAGGTGTAGAAGAATTAATGGTTACCGTCCGCGCTGTAGTATCCAGTGCATATCCAGTCGGTGCCTTTGTTTCCTTAAGAACATATTTACCGGCCCGCAAATTAGTGAATTCCAGATTGCCAGCTGAATCGCTGGTTGCTTTCACTGTATCCTTCAGTTCTGTGCCTACAATACGCCCCAGGGAGAACTCGGCACCTTGCAGATTTTTAGTTTGGTCTGCATTTGTTTTCAGCACTTTAAGCGAGCCTTTTACACCGCTGCCCGTGCCTCCGGTATCAACAATAGTGAAGCTTTGGGTGAATGAAAAAGGTTTACTTACCAGTTGGGATCCCACCCCACTGAAAGACACAGCATTGGTTATAGGTACGGTCCCAACTGCCGTAATCACTGACTTATAGGTGAGAATGTATGGTTTATCAATGGTGTCCGTAAATGCCAGCTTGAATGTATCCTTGCCGGTACTGTCCGTGATGAAATCCAGCGTATAATCCTTGTCACGCTCAAGCTTGTTAGCCGTTACATTTACTGTCCCGTTCGCAGGGTTAACAGTGGTCTCAACGAGCTGGAAGCTTTCAGGCAGCAGTACCTGATTACTACTCGGAGTATCCACGATTTGAACATTGCTCACGTTTGACTGGTTTGCATTAATCGTTACTGTCCAGTTAATGATAGTTTGATCAGAGCTATCCCGGGATCCGGTTTTTGTTACATATTGTCCGCCATTCGTTACACTTGCACTGCCGGATAATACTTCCGAGACTGGCTTATCCTCCGAGTTATTCAATATGGCGTTATTAGTAACACTCGAAAGGTTAATATCACCGTCTATGAACTCCGTTTTAAAAACTACATAGAAGGCATAATCCACACTGTCTTTGAATTTAACCTTGAGTAATTTATCTGTTACAGTAACTGTGTAATCTGTACCCTCAACCAAAGGAGGATTTACAGAGTAATGTGCTCCATCAGCACCATAATTCAGCTTATTAACAATTACAGTACCCGCAACTACCTGCTGACCCGCCGGAAGCGTATCAACCAGCTCCGCACCTGCAGCGAGCACTCTTTTATTATAATTCGCTCCAACAGTCCAGGTGATTTTCTTGCTGGCTATATCATACTTTCCAGTCTTAAATCCATTCTTTATGACTTTAGCATCTGGAGTGAATGTTGAACTTGATGTCTGAGCACTGCTTGATGTCTTTTCATCCCACAGAATGGATGCAGTATTAATGAAATATTTTGAAGCAGTGATCAAAGAGTAATAATCAAATTTAGTACTGTAGGTAATCGTGTAAGCCTTAGTAATTGGCTTTAAAAATTTAATCACAAAACCTTCATTCACCTTAAATTCACCAGAGCCTAAATTGGTGATCTCATAATCCGTACCTTCAACAAGCGCAGGCGAAATAGCCGGTTTCCCGATCAGTTGCAATCCTGCGTTAGTAAATTTATCGGTAAGTACCAGGTTTGTCATAGTTCTACTATCTTCATTAACCTTAATAGTCCATTTCACGGTCTTGTTCAAGTAGTCTACATCCGTACCATTATTTACAGCCTGCTTGTTCAAAATACGTTGGGTAGTCGAAGTACTCGCTTGAACAGTTTGCCCGTTATAAGTCGCCTTATTTACGATGCTCTCACCAGTGTATACCCGCTCAGCTACCTTTGTCTTATAGACAATCCGGTAGGCAGATTGAATATCATGGTTGAACTGAAGCTTAAATCCAGCTGTACCTGATACGTCAGGTAGTTGGGTCAGCGTATAATCCGTATCCGCAATCAACGTTCCGTCATCTGTTCCAGATCCATTTTGATCCAGCTTGACTTTATAGATAATCATTGAACCAGCAACATAGTCTTGGGTTATATTGAAATAGTCAGTCAGTACAGCATTATTCGACGTTATTGGCTTTTCATTATAATTGAACCTAATCTCCCAAGTAATGGTCTCATCTGATGAATTATAACCGCTTGTAAACTTTTCCAGCGTTTTGCCCAAGTTAATATTAACCTCTGCGGATGCAGATTCAGGTGAGCCATTAGCAGTCAGTGTAGCCGTATTATTAAATTTTGTCTGCTCTCCAGTACTTATATTCTTGGTCGTAAACTTCACCCGGTAAGCTTCATTTATTGAATTTTTGAATTTCAGATCCAATTTGGTAAGATCACTTGCGGTCGTGTCATAGAGTGCCGGACTGACCTGCCCGCCAAGGGTTAAGTTTCCTTTGACATCCACCGTCAATGCATATACAGCAATAGAAGCCGGGTCCAGCTCCAAGCCTGTCTGCATGGGGTCCGTAATTACAGCATTATCAAGTTTATTCAAAAGCGTATTTACATCAACCGTCCAGTCAATACTGCTGGCGTTATATTTTTGCGGCATTGGTGTTCCGGTTTTGGTGATGGCCTTTCCGTTACTGGGTTGAACCTGGAGCGTAATTGAGTTATTCGCATTTCCCGCTATTGGAAAATAAAGCACCTGCGTCGTGCTGCCGGTAACTGTAGTTGAGCTTAGGGTGGATTCAACCCAAAAAGTTCCTTTTATATCTAATAGCCCTTCAATATTTTCATTAAAAACAAAGACGACTTTATTATCAGCCCCTACAGTATAAGTACCAATCCCATCGGCAAATTCACTGTTAACCAGCGTACCAGAATACGTTTGATTAATTTTTAATTGGGAAGGAAGAGTGTACGTGTAAGTAGCGCCCTTGTCATACTTTGCATCCGGAAGCTCATAAGTCAAATTCAGCTTAACTGTAGAATCCAGCTTGTACACATTATCCGTAACCTGCGTCCCATTCTCGTATACCGAGAGTGTTACAGTTTTCACAATATCTTCTGTGATTTGAGTATCATTTGCATCCGCATTAACATTGGTAAAGAAGCCCATTGCATGGGCGAATAGTGTTACAAACAGTAATATTCCGAGCCCCAAAGCCCATTTTTTCTTTTTCATTAATCTCAAGACCTCTCCCTCTTTCTTATGTATGATTTGTTCTTGCAACAGTCGTGGAATGATCAGCTATGACTTTAGAGCAGGGACCTGTACAATTTCTGAACAGCTATGTAATTACTCCATTTCCCACACCATTTTCCTAGAAAACCCTATCCATCGACAAAGAAAGTGCCAAAAGGCGTAATTATGACTAGATAAATTGTAACTAAAGTCACTGATAAATCACTGACAAACCCCCTGAAAATATTTCAACATCTCCTAAGAAAACAAAAAAAGCCATTGGGCCAGCAAACGTTCTGCTGGCCCAATGGCTTAAACCTTGGTTTTATTTCATGTAAAACTACTATATATACTGTTTACAGGCTGGCGTGGTCAGCCGGGAGCAGCGTTTTACGCTTCTCAATCAGCTTGTTCAGTGCATCCAGATAGGCTCTGGCACTCGCTTCCAGAATATCGGTACTAAGTCCGCGGCCCTGCGCTGCGATCTCGCCTTGGGACAGCACAACATGAACCTCACCCTGCGCATCTTTGCCTCTGCTGACTGCCTTAATCGAATAGTCGCCTAATGTGACTTCTTCACCAGTAGCCTGATCAATGGCGTTATAGATCGCGTCTACGGAACCATTGCCCTCGGCAACTGCCACAATTGGCTGCGGCTCCTGCCCGTTAATAATAACTTTGGCCGTTGGCGTAGCTTCATTACCATACGTAACATAAATGGTCTGCAGGCTGAAGGTCTCCGGCGTATCGATCAGCTTCTCTTCCAGAAGGGCTAAAATATCCTCATCCGAAACTTCTTTTTTCTTGTCCGCCAGATCCTTGAACTTGACAAAAGCGGCATTCAGCTCTTCCTCAGAGACATCATAACCCAGATCACTGAGCTTATCGCGGAAGGCATGACGTCCGGAGTGCTTACCGAGCACCAGCTTGCTCTCTTTGAGGCCGATTGTTTCAGGTGTCATGATTTCGTAGGTCGTCTTCTCCTTCAGCATGCCATCCTGATGAATACCGGATTCATGGGCGAAGGCGTTGGCCCCGACGATGGCTTTATTCCCTGGCACTACCATCCCGGTCAGCTTGCTGACCAGGCGGCTGGTACGGGAAATTTCCGACAGGACCAGTGAAGTTTTGGCGTCAAAAAACTCACTGCGGGTCTCCAGCGCCAGCGCCACCTCTTCAATCGCTGTGTTTCCGGCACGTTCACCAATACCGTTAATGGTCCCTTCAATCTGATCCGCACCATTCTGAATCGCAGCCAGCGTATTGGCGGTCGCCATACCCAGATCATTATGACAGTGTGCACTAAGCTGCACCCGTTCAATATCAGGCACCGTGTCCTTCAGGAATTTGAAAATTGCGCCGTACTCCGAAGGGTTCAAATAGCCCACAGTATCGGGAATATTCACTACATTGGCACCTTCACGGATTGCCATCGACACCATCTCAGCCATGAAGTCACGTTCAGTCCGGCCGGCATCCTCCAAAGAGAACTCCAGCTTGGAGAAATATTTCTTGGCATAGCGGATAGCCGACTGCGCGGTTTCCAGCACCTGTGCCTTATCCATACGCAGCTTGTGCTGGCGGTGAATCGGGGACGTGGCGAGGAAAATATGAATGCAAGGATCCTGTGCCCCCTGCAGCGCTTCCTTCACCGCATCGATATCACTCTCTCTGGAGCGGGAGAGGCCAATCAAAGTGACGTTCTTCACGGCTCTGGCCACTGCGTTAACCGCAGCCAGATCTCCGGGCGATGCCGCAGGGAACCCGGCTTCCATCCGGTCGATTCCCAGCTTCTCCAGCTGATAGGCGATTTCCACCTTCTCGCGCGTGTTGAGGTTCACACCCGGTGACTGCTCTCCGTCACGCAGCGTCGTGTCGAACACATAAATTTTCCGCATGCTGAGCACCTCCTGCAAATTGTCCATAAACCCTCAAATGCGGCTCGCAAAATTACGGCCGCATCTGAGAATCACATATGGTTCATTGTAGTCTTAAGTATATGACCTATTTCTTAATCCAGTGCATCATTTCACGCAGCTGGCTTCCAACCACTTCTACCGGATGAGCAGCTTCATTGCGGCGGGTAGCTGTCAGGAAGGCACGGCCGGATTGGTTCTCAAGGATAAAGTCGCGGGCGAATTTACCTTGTTGAATATCGGACAGCACTTCTTTCATTGCTTTTTTGGTTTCATCAGTGATGATGCGTGGTCCGGTTACATAATCACCGTATTCAGCAGTGTTACTGATGGAATCGCGCATAGTCGCAAGTCCGCCTTCATACACCAGGTCCACGATCAATTTCATTTCATGCAGACACTCGAAGTAAGCCATTTCAGGAGCATAACCAGCTTCTGTCAGTGTTTCGAATCCGGCTTTGATCAGTGCAGATACACCGCCGCAGAGGACAGCTTGTTCACCGAACAAATCTGTTTCTGTTTCTTCACGGAAGGAAGTTTCGATAACTCCTGCACGCGTACAGCCGATACCTTTGGCGTATGCAAGTCCGATAGCCTTAGCATTACCGGTTGCATCCTGTTCAATGGCGATCAGGCCGGGAACTCCGAAGCCTTCAACATAAGTACGGCGAACCATGTGTCCAGGAGATTTCGGTGCTACCAGCAGCACGTCTGCATCCTTAGGAGCAACGATTTGGCCAAAATGTACGTTAAAGCCATGGGAGAACATCAGAGCCGCGCCGTTCTTCAGGTTCGGTTCAATTTCATTCTTATATACGGATGCCTGTGTTTCGTCCGGCATGAGAATCTGCACTACATCTGCACGGGATACTGCTTCTGCGACAGACAATACTTCAAAACCGTCATTCTTGGCAGTTTCAAAGGATTTGCCTTCACGCAGGCCGATAACAACCTGAAGTCCACTGTCACGCAAGTTCTGTGCCTGAGCATGCCCTTGGCTTCCGTACCCGATTACTGCAATTGTCTTTCCTTTCAAAACGCTAAGCTCTGCATCCTGTTCATAGTACGTTGTAACTGCCATTGTCAATATCCTCCTTTAATTTGGACCCATCGTAAAGAGCGGGTGCTTCAAGAGCGCGGTGCTTCTTTAACTATACATTAAACGTGCTCTTCAAGCCCCCGCTCTTTAGCGGGAAAAGCCTAACCATATCTTAATAAATTAATGCAAGCAAGCAGTAATTCGTTAAAGCTGTAAATTGTGACGATCACGCATTGCCGCGGATCATCGCCGTTACACCTGTTCGTGACAGTTCCTTAATGCCATAAGGCTTCAGCAGCTCAATCATAGCATCAATTTTCTGGGTCTCTCCAACCACCTGTACTAGTAAGCTTGTTGTTCCGATATCCACTACCGAGGCCCGGAAGGTTTCGACAACACCCATAATCTCAGGCCGTTCAGCCGGATCAGCCTTGACCTTAATCAACGCCAGCTCACGGGCAACCATGGGCTTGGAGCCAAGATCAATAACCTTGATGACATCGATCAGCTTGTAAAGCTGCTTCTCAATCTGCTCAAGCGTATGCTGGTCTCCAAGAGTTACGATGACCATCCGGGACAGCCCGATCTCTTCAGACTGGCCTACAGTAATACTCTCAATATTGAACCCCCGGCGGCCGAACAGTCCGGATACCCGCTGCAGCACACCTGGTTGGTCATTCACAAGCACGGAAATCGTATGCCTCATCACCGCTATTCATCCCCCATCAGCATTTGATCAATGGTTGACCCTTGGGTTACCATCGGGTAGACATTCTCGTCTTTAGGGACAACGAATTCTACCAGGACGGGTCCAGGTGTTTCCAGGGCTTCTTTCCACACGGCTCCGGCTTCCTCTTTATTCGTAGCCCGCAAACCCTTAACTCCGTAAGCTTCAGCCAATTTTACAAAATCCGGACTGCCGGCAAGATCAGTATAGCTGTAGCGCTTCTCATAGATGAGATTCTGCCATTGACGGACCATTCCGAGCACCTGATTGTTGATTACAACGATTTTGACTGGAATCTTATTAATTGCACAAATCGCAAGTTCCTGCGAACACATCTGCATGCCGCCGTCACCATTAATGGAGACTACCAGCCGTTCCGGATGTGCCATTTGCGCTCCGATTGCTGCAGGGAAGCCGAAGCCCATTGTACCAAGACCACCTGAAGTAATCCATGCACGCGGATGATTGAACTTATAATATTGCGCAGCCCACATCTGGTGCTGTCCTACGTCAGTAGTAACAATTGCCTCACCTTTGGTGGTGTCATTAATCATTTGAATAACCCATTGCGGTTTCAGTTCGGTCTCCGAATCTTTGTAGCGCAGCGGCTGGTCCAGCTTCCACTGGGCGATTTGCGTTCTCCAGGCATCAGCATTCGAAGCACGCTTAACATCAGGAATCAGCATTTCCAGCACGGTCTTCACATCGCCAACGATCGGAATATCAGGCGATACATTCTTGCCGATCTCCGCCGGATCAATGTCAATATGCACGATCTTAGCTTTAGGGGCAAAACCATCCAGTTTGCCGGTTACACGGTCATCGAACCGGGCGCCGATATTAATCAGCAGGTCGCATTGTTGAATCGCATTGTTCGCTGTGTAGGTACCGTGCATTCCCGGCATTCCCATCCACAGATCCTCCGCACTCGGATAACAACCCAGACCCAGCAGTGTTGTGGTAATAGGAATCTCTGTACGCTTCACGAATTCATACATTGCTTCATGCGCCCCGGAGTATATAACCCCGCCGCCTGCAATAATAATCGGACGCTCTGCAGCAGCAATCGCCTTCACCAGCTTATCGAGCTGAAGCTTGTTAGGCACAGTGCGCGGGTTGTAGCCGCGAAGGTTAACGCCTTGCTGCTGAACCGGATTGAACAATGTCTTCGCAGCCGATACATCCTTCGGAATATCAATCAGTACCGGACCCTTGCGTCCCGTATTCGCGATATGGAAGGCCTCATGAATAATTCGCGGCAGGTCTTCAACATCCCGTACCAGATAGCTATGCTTCGTAATCGGCATCGTTATACCGGTAATATCCGCTTCCTGAAAAGCATCTGTGCCGATCAGGCTGGAGAATACGTTCCCGGTGATTACCACCAGCGGAACAGAGTCCATGAATGCAGTAGCTATTCCTGTTACCAGATTGGTTGCCCCCGGGCCTGAAGTGGCGATACATACGCCTGCTTTGCCGCTCGCTCTGGCATATCCGTCAGCCGCATGAATCGCTCCCTGCTCATGGCGTGTCAGAATATGTTTGAAATCATCGAATCCATAAAGAGCATCATAGATATAGAGTACAGCCCCGCCCGGATATCCGAATACAGTATCCACACCTTCCAGTACCAGACTGCGCAGCAGGACTTCGGAACCTGTAATCACCTCAGGATTTTTCCATTTCTCACGTAACTGCTCTATAGACCGCACTTCTTCCGGTAATTGCGCGCTCATCAGTATTCCTCCCTTCGACTGTTCACATTCATTATTCAAATGACAGGACGTCTTTTATACAACATTTAATATTGGCGAACAGGCCGTAAATCCTCCCTATTCAACAAAAAAACCTCTCGCCTCCCACGCGCAGAATTAGCGCGTGAGGGACGAAAGGTTTAGCTTCCGTGGTACCACCCATGTTTGCATTACATCTCACGATGAAATGCCTTATCAGGATACAAAAATCCATCGATGTAGGCAGGGCCCAAATCTTTGTAACCTGAAGTCCCTAACGCGGACTAAACGATTCCCCCTAATAATTCCACCGCTCTTGCTGATGGACCTTTCAGGGAAACAGCTCCGAGGTGAGCTCGTATATAAGGGATTTTGGTGGAGGTTGCAGCAATTCCTCTCACTCTCTGAACAAAAGAGCCCTTAAAACTTCGTCCTCTTCATCGCCGATACATGTATGTTCGTTAAAATGTTTAGACACATTATATGATTTCCTCACACGGTAAGTCAATACCCATCTTACTGATATATATTAAATTCTTCACAAAATGTTGTTCTACCCTTTCCGGAACGCCCACACCAGGCAGGGCATATGATGTACGACAATGCGTGGAAAGGGGGCATTTTATGATTCGTTACCGCAGACCCAAGCAGGATGACACCGTCATTTTTGACTTGATTGAAAAGCAGCTTGTCCCGCTATCCCATCTTCCACAAACGATTATCAATCAGGTCAGAAAAGATCTGCCCCGCCGTCTGGGGCAAGGCGTCACTCTTGTGGCTTGTCCTGACTATGAGAGTGATCCGCTGGGGTTCGTACACTTTATGCTGCATGGCGATTTGTTATACATCGATATGCTCGCCATTGCGCCTGGCGCCAGGCGTAAGCGTTACGGAAATATGCTGATGGACAGGGCGGAGAGGTTTGCACTATCACGTGCATGCCGGCGGGCAAAGGTCTCTGTGGATACCGGGAATACTGCCGGTCTTGCCTTTTATGAAAAACTGGGCTACAGCGTAGCCCGTTATCAACCGCAAAACTACTGTTATGAGCTTGAAAAGCAATTCATTTGATGAACCCAGGCCGCTCTACAGCTTAAAAGAATCCAATGGGCGGAACACCATAACCGGGACCGGGACCATAACCGCCGTAAGGACCGGGAACAGGCCCAGGGCCGTAACCATATCCGCCTCCATAAGGGGCGCCTCCATATCCATAACCTCCGCCGCCATAAGCGTAAGGAGCCGTACCGACTGCCAGCAAATCAAACAACACCAGCGGAATCAATGCTTTGGTTTGTACTTTTTTACCACCGATACGCTGTAGAACAAGACGGTTGCCCGAAACGCGGAGTAACTTACCCATCACCCTGGAGCCGTCTTTTTTTACTGCAACGATATTTTTGCCCACCAGCTTCAAGACTTGTTTTTTCGTAACCGGCTGTGCCATAGTATCCCTCCTAATGAGTTTCTTAAGCAGTCTATTCGCCCCAGCCGTTCTTTGCCTGTACATCTGTCCTGCATGAAGGTGCGGCGTCACCGTTAAATAAAAAAAGCGCATTTCCGGAAAACCGGAAATGCGCTCTGCAGCATAATAGAGGTAAACAAAGAAATGCTGATCTAGCGTTTGCTCGGATCGTAAGGTTCGCCCAACGCCTTTGGTGCCGAAGAACGTCCGACTGCGCTGACAAGGACAATAATGGTTAGTACATAAGGAATCATGAAGATGAATTCCTGCGGGATGCTCTTGGACCATTCGAACAATTGCACATAGTTACGGATGGCCTGGGACAGGCCGAAGAATACGGCTGCTCCGAAAGCGCCAAGCGGATTCCACTTCCCGAAGATCATCGCCGCGATGGCAATGAAGCCTTGTCCTGAAATGGTATTATGCGCAAACGTACCTGTAGTTGTCAGCGTAATTGTGGCTCCGCCAATACCAGCCAGCAGACCGCTCAGCATTACGCCGATATATCTCATCTTATTTACATTTACACCCAGTGTATCTGCAGCACTCGGATGTTCACCTACTGCACGCAGACGTAGTCCAAACGGAGTTTTGAACAGGACGAAGTAAATAACAATTACTAATATAATCGCTAAATAGGTAGTCGGATAGGAATTAAAAATCCCTTCTCCGATTACTGGAATCTTGGAGAGTCCGGGAATGGCCACTTTGCTGAAGCCGTCGATCAGCGGAGTTTCACCGGATCCGTCGAAGATCAGCTTAACCATATAGAGCGTACTCCCTGCGGCGAGGAAGTTGATGACCGTACCACTTATGGTCTGATCGGCCTTAAAGGTTATCGAGGCCACCGCATGTATAAGTGAACCTATCACACCTACAGCCATGGCACTAAGTACACCAACCCATGGAGCCCATTCACCCATTCCTGCTTCCTGAGCATAGTACCCGCCCACTGCTGCAGCAAATGCACCAAACATCATCAAGCCTTCAAGTCCGATGTTGACGACACCGGATCGTTCAGAGAAGATGCCGCCAAGGGCGGCAAATATTAGCGCCGTGGAAAAAACAAGCGTCGTATTGAGCAATTGGCCTAAGACTTCCATCTATAACACCTTCTCTTTCTTGCGCTTGAAGTAAAACGGTTTGAGCACCCAGCGTACAATGCCTTGCGCAGCAATGAAGAATATGATCGAACCGATGACAATACGGATCAGTTCCGGAGGTACATCAGCACCAAAGCTCATTCCTGCAGAGCCGTATGTCAGCGTGCCGTATAGAATAGCAGCCAGAATGACACCCAGCGGATGAGTCAGTCCGAGCAGTGCAACAGCGATACCGTCGAATCCATAACCAGGAGAAGCCGCGAATACGGATTGATAATGGAATACACCCAGTACTTCACCTGCTCCTGCTAATCCGGCGAACACGCCACTGATGAACATCGCTTTGATAACATTACGTCCTACATTCATCCCTGCATACTCTGCAGCATGCGGGTTCAGACCCACCGCACGCATTTCGTAACCCTGTTTGGTCTTCCACAGGTAGATGTAGAAGAAGGTAGCAGCCGCAAGGGCAAGAACCGTCCCCCAGTGCAAGCGGGCATTGTCAAATGTTGAGAACAGGAAGGTCATCGACAGCGATGCCGGGTTATCTTCTGAACGGTTCTGCCCTTGTAAGAGCAGGAATGTCCGAACGATGTAGTTCGACAGGAAGAGCGCTATCCAGTTCAGCATGATCGTAGTAATAACTTCATTAATTCCGCGTTTGGCCTTCAGGTAACCGGCAATGCCCGCCCAAAGTCCGCCGCACACACCTGCTGCAATCACTGCCAGCGGGACAAGCACGAATGACGGCAATACGCCGCCAAGCTTAATGCCGATTACTGAAGCAGCCGTCATACCGATCATTACCTGGCCATCTGCACCAATGTTAAACATCCCCGAGCGGAACGCAAAGGCTACTGCTAGACCTGTGAACATTAGCGGAGTCATCTCGCGCACAGCTTCACCGAAGTCGTAAGGACTGCCGAATACGCGTTTGAAGAGCGCGGAGTATGCTGCAATCGGATCGTATCCGCCAATCAGCATAACGATAGCTCCGACCAGGAAACCCAAGAGAATCGCAATAAGCGGAATAATGTAGGTGTCTGTTGCGAATATTTTTTTGATTCTAGACATCCGCGTGGCCTCCCCGCTTCAAGCTGCCCGCCATCATCAGACCCAGTTCCTGGTCATTCGTATCCTGCGGGAATACTTCTCCGACAATCTGTCCTTCGTAAATAACAGCAATTCTGTCGGACACATTCATAATTTCATCCAGCTCAAAAGAGATCAGCAAAACAGCTTTACCCTGATCCCGCTGGGCAATCAGCTGCTTTTGAACGAATTCAATAGCTCCTACATCAAGACCGCGTGTAGGCTGTGCTGCAATCAGGAGCGTCGGATTTTTGTCTATTTCCCGCGCAATAATCGCTTTCTGTTGATTACCGCCGGATAATGACCGGGCTTTGTTCTCAATTGAAGGCGTACGCACGTCGAATTGCTTCACCAGGTCTTCTGCATGCTGGTTAATAACATCCTTGTTCAAGAATCCGTTCTGATTGTACGGGCTCTTATAATATGTTTCCAGAACCATATTCTCACTCACGGTGAAATCAAGCACGAGTCCATGCTTATGCCGGTCTTCCGGAATATGGGAGACGTTCATTTCAGACACTTTACGCGGAGAAAGATTGGCAATCTCCTTTCCTGAAACGGTGATTGAACCGGAATCAATTTTGCGCAGACCGGTAATTGCCTGAATAAGCTCACTTTGTCCGTTGCCGTCGACTCCTGCAATTCCAAGAATCTCGCCGGCTTTCACTTCAAAATTGAGGCCATTCAGCACAGGTACGCCGTCCTTGCTTTTGCTTCTGACATCGGACAGCTTCAAGATGCTTTCGCCAATATGCGCAGGCTGCTTGTCCACTTTAAAGGTTACACCGCGTCCAACCATTTTTTCGGCCAGCTCGTTCGGATTGGTCCCGGAAGTCTTAACGGTATCAATTACCTTCCCGCGCCGGATGATGGTTACACGGTCGGAAATCTGCATAATTTCTTTCAGCTTATGTGTAATTAGAATAATGGACTTGCCTTCGGCAACGAGCCGCTTCATAATCGCCATCAGTTCGGTAATTTCCTGTGGCGTAAGTACAGCGGTAGGCTCGTCGAATATAAGTATATCCGCTCCGCGGTACAGGGTTTTCATAATCTCTACCCGTTGCTGCATGCCTACCGAAATGTCATGGATTTTGGCATTTGGATTGACTTGAAGACCGTACTGCTCCGATAGCTTACGAACCTGCTCCGCAGCGGATTTATAGTCGATTTTAAGACCTTTTTTCGGCTCCATTCCAAGAACAATGTTCTCGGTTACCGTAAAAGGCTCTACAAGCTTGAAATGTTGGTGAACCATACCAATGCCAAGCTCAATAGCCTTATTGGGGTTATCGATAATAACCGGTTTCCCGTCGATTTCGATGCTGCCTTCATCGGGCTGGTACAGTCCGAATACGATATTCATCAAGGTTGATTTACCTGCCCCGTTCTCACCAAGCAGTGCATGAATTTCACCTTTTTCCAGCGTCAGACTGATAGAGTCATTCGCGACAATACCGGGAAAGCGTTTTGTGATTTGCTTCAACTCTACGACAGGAGCCGCAGCACTCATGGAATCACCCTCATCACAGAATATATAATACTGCCTTATAGACACGGCTGTACCGTCCTATTCAGGACGGTACCGCTGTGTATACCTATAATAATGTTGTAACAGAGAACAAGGCCAGCTCAAGTAACCGGCCTTGTTTCTTGTGTTAAATCCAGTAAAGGTGAGGCAAAGAATTACTCGGAAGGAACAGTGATGGTTCCGTCGATGATTTGTTTGCTGTACTCGTCAACTTTAGCCAGGATTTCAGCAGAAACGTTAGCTTTGGATGTTTCAGGAAGGCCTACGCCGTTGTCTTTCAGACTAAGAACAGTTGTAGTGCCGCCTTTGAATGTTCCGTCAACCACTTGTTGGGAAACCTTCTTAACCGCTTCGTCAACACGTTTGATCATGGAAGTCAAAGTTACATCGTCGCCAAATTCCAGGGATTGGTCTTTGTCTACGCCGATAACCCATACTTTAGTGCCGCCAGCTTTGTTGCGGGATTTAGCTTCATTGAATACGCCGTTACCTGTTGCGCCTGCAGCAGGGAAGATGATGTCGTTACCGGCATCATACAATGTAGCAGCCAGGGATTTACCAGTATCAGGCTTGTCATAAGCACCTGCATAAGTAATCGTTACATTTGCAGTTGGGTTAACTGCCAATACGCCAGCTTTGAAGCCAACTTCAAAACGTTTGATAACCGGGCTTTCCATACCGCCGATGAAGCCAACTTTGTTAGTTTTGGTTGTCAGACCTGCAACAACACCCACCAGGAAGGAACCTTCGTTCTCAGCAAATGTAACAGATTCAACGTTAGGAGCTTCTACTACGCTGTCGATGATCGCCAGGTTAGCAGTCGGGTTCTCATTAGCAACCTTCAACACTGCATCGCCAAGGTCAAAACCGATACCCCAAGTCAGATCATAGCCGCCTTTAACGAATTGGTTAAGGTTTGGCTCATAGTCTGCATTGGATTTACTTTGCAGATATTTGATTTCAGCGCCGGATTCTGTTTCCAGAGCCTGCAGTGCTTCCCAAGCGGATTGGTTAAAGGATTTGTCATTAACGCCACCCACGTCAGTTACGAGACCAAGTTTGACAGCCTTAGGAGCCTCAGTTGCTGCTGGTGCTTCTGTTGCTGCTGCATCTGTTGTTGGTGCAGTGGTTGCTGCTCCAGCATTGGTGTTTGTGTTGTTATTGTTTCCGCATCCTGCCAGAACGACAGTGAATGCCATAACCATAACTAAAGACAGTTGGTAAAACTTCTTCATCGAATGTGATCCCCCTTAGTAAATTGGATGTCTTCTGTTTCTGCTTGGACATACCATTGAACAAATTATAACTGCAAAAAAAGCTAAAATCCAGTCTATTAATGACCTCAGGTCAATAATAATTTGCATTTTTCAACAAGAAACCGCTTACCATGACATAGCATGTAATCATCATGTATGATACGCGTCAGAAAACCTCGAAATCCCTCTTGTGGCGCCAGCGCATTAACGTTATTATTGCACAGTGAAGGCTTTTCTATTATCATGAATGTTTACATATTGTTTGCAAAGGGAGTTACTGAAATGGATCTAGAAAACACACCTCAAGCTGTACCGGCCTCTAAATACTGCCACGAATCCCGTGTGTTCAAAACCGGCCGCGTCTTCCCGAATGATGTCAATAACCACAAAACACTGTTCGGCGGCAAACTGATGAGCACCATTGATGAAGTTGCATCCATCTCGGCTATGCGCCATTGCCGCGTCAATGTGGTTACCGCATCCGCTGATTCTGTAGACTTCCTTCTTCCGATCAGGCCTACGGATTCTGTCTGCTTCGAATCCTTCGTCTCCTGGACAGGACGCACCAGCATCGAGGTATTCGTCAAAATCATCTCAGAGAATCTGTACACAGGGGAACGCGCCGTTGCTGCTACTTCATTCCTGACTTTCGTAGCCGTCCATGAAGATGGCACTCCGTCTCCGGTACCGGCTATTATTGCCGAGACTGATGAAGAGAAGCTGATCTGCCAGTCTGCCGACGAGCGGTCGGAGCAGCGCAAAGCGAGACGCACCAGAAGCAAGCAGCTGGCTTCCCAGCTGAGCACAACAAAGTACTGGGAATAGCAGCAAGTCCGGCTTACCACACAAAAAAGCACCGTCACGCGGGACTTCCCGCAGGCGGTGCTTTTCGGTTTATATCATTCTTACGCGTTGATCTTCTCTTTGGCTACTACAGCCAGGGAGTTGAATGCGTTCAGATCGTTCACTGCCAGATCAGCCAGCATCTTACGGTTCACTTCTACTCCAGCCAATTTCAGGCCGTATACAAGCTTGCTATAGGAAAGACCGTTCAAACGCGCTGCAGCGTTGATACGAACGATCCACAGTCTGCGGAAGTTACGTTTAGTCTGACGACGGTCACGGTAAGCGTAAACCATCGATTTCATTACTTGCTCTTTAGCTGTTTTGAAAATGCGGTGCTTGGAACCGAAATAACCTTTTGCCAGTTTCAATACTTTTTTATGTCTACGACGAACTACAAATCCGCCTTTAACTCTTGCCATATTAATAAACCTCCCAAAAATGTGTAATTAACTATTTCAAGTTAGCAAGTCCTTGTTTCAAACGTCTTACATCCCCAGGGGCCATAACTGGATTGCCGTTCAATACGCGTTTTGCGCGTTTCGATTTGTGGGACAGCAAGTGGTTCTTGTGAGCTTTGTAACGCAATACTTTACCAGTTCCAGTGATCTTGAAGCGGCCTTTCAGGCTGCTATGTGTTTTCATTTTAGGCATGGTGTTTCCTCCTTGAATATTATGCGGCGCCAAATTGCTGTGCAAGTGACTCCAGGATTATTGGGCTTTAGGAGCCAAAATCATAATCATGCTGCGGCCTTCCAGCTTAGGCTGGCGCTCAACAACAGAAATATCTTCCACTTCGTTCTTCACACGCTCCAGGATCTTCTGGCCGATATTCGCATGGGTAATCTCACGTCCGCGGAAACGAACGGAGCACTTCACTTTATCGCCTTCACCCAGGAACTTGATCACATTGCGGAACTTGGTCTGATAATCATGTTCTTCAATGTTAGCGCGGAACCAGACTTCCTTGATATCCACGATCTTCTGGTTCTTGCGCGCTTCCTTCTCTTTCTTCTGCGTTTCATAACGGAACTTGCCGTAATCCATGATGCGGCATACCGGCGGTTTCGCCTGCGGTGCTACGTTGACTAAATCCAGATTAAGATCGATCGCCATCTGCAACGCCTCGCGGATCGGTTTGATCCCGATTTGTTCGCCTTCCGCTCCAACCAGCCGAACCTCTTTGGCCCGAATTTCATCATTGATCATATGTTCCTTACTGATAATACTCCACCTCCGGATCTTCTTGTAATGCGGTTCTCCATAAAAAAGGGATGCCGGTAACTCCCCGACACCCCGTTTGATCAACGTTCATGAATTATAACCATTCATAAAGCATTGAGATCAAAACCAGCCGGCAATTTAGCCGTTCAGGTGAGAAGCCGGTGCTTCTGCTTGCAATCCCTATGTTTTGCATACTTGAATACTATACAACACTGAGCAAACAGTGTCAACATGTTCCGAAAAAATATTTAGATAACAATCAGGTATTATACTACACTTGCTTGCTCTGTACTTCCTCAAGCCGAACTACACGCGTGTGCTTGGTATGGCTCCACTGCTTGTTGTTCTGCGTGAAAAACGCATAGAACGTAATGGGATACCATGACAGCAGATAGACCGGGAAGGCAAGCAGGTACAGATATACCTTCTTGAACTTCACCTTCTCAAGCGCCATGGCCAGCAGGAAGGTCAGAATGTTGGCGCCAATGGCAAAGTAGCTTAGCCAGAGCGGCAAATGACCATAAATATTAGCAATATGCGGCCCATCGAACATGGAGTTGTCGATCCACATTACGGCCGTCATCAGGAACGTCAGCAGCACAATGTAGACATTCGCTCCATAAAGCGCCAGGTCAAACTTCGTCAGGCTGCGTTCTTTGATACTCTGCCACAGCAGAGGGAAGAAATAACGGCGGGCAACTGTGAAATGCCCCTGCATCCACCGCAGACGCTGTCTGGAGGAAGCCTTGAACGTAAGCGGCTTCTCATCGAAGACTTTGGCATCATAGTTAAATCTCGGATACACACCCTTCGATGCGCTCCGCATGGTGAATTCCAAATCCTCTACCAGACTTGTAGCACCCCAGCCCATCTCTTTGAGCAGGTTGGTCTCGAAGCACATGCCTGTTCCGCCGAGGAAGTTGGCCATCTTCAGGTTATGGCGCGACAGCTGCCAGAGCCGGTTGATATACCAGTAGGATACGCCATAAGCAGCGGTAATCCATGAATCCTCCGGGTTCTTGGTATCGATATAGCCTTGAATGACACGTCCGCCTGAACACAGATCATTGTTCATTTCGGTCAGGAATTCGGTATGTGCGAGGTTGTCGGCATCAAACATTACGACAGCATCATACTGGCGGGGCAGCGCCCACAGTTCCTTAAGCATCCACTCGATGGCATAACCTTTTCCGCGAAGGTTCGTGTTGGTGCGTACACAGGCATTCATCCCGTGCTCCCGTACGATGGCTGCTGTATTATCCGTACAGTTGTCGCAGATGACAAATACATCGTACAGTTCCTGGGGATAATTAAGCTGCTTCAGGTTTTCCATTAATGCGCCGACTACTTCTTCCTCGTTGTGCGCGGCAACCAGTACTGCAAATGACTTTTGCGGCGCATACTTAACCTTGTTCTTTTTCTTGTGCAGTCCAAACAATGAGAATGCAAACTGATAAACTGCAATTGCCGCCAAGATCACTTGGAGCGTAACAAACAATGCGTCTGTCATGATCTTTTGATGCCCCCTTTTTCCAAGTCTAGATGTTCTCTTTCTCTCTCAGGCTTGTTAACGTTCTTTCTGACCCTTTTGTTGCATCCCTTACAGTAGACAAGAATTATCCCTTTTTTCCGGGCAGGCTTCCGGTTATGTGTTAGCCCCGTTTCTAAGATATGAATCCGATATTCCGGACGATGGCCGGATCCTTATTTCTCTGTTACCTTATAAACGGGATCTTCCTGCTTGAATCATTGTAGACGCAATGGGGTTCCCAAGTCAAAACTGGCATTTTTCGATTGAATCCGAGCTTTTTCTTGAAATGGACTGCCTTAAAAAAGTATGATAAAGACAGCTTCAGGTCTTGGAACCTGCTGCTTTAGCTGCGCCAAATATCTTTAGCCGGACTATCGGAGGGACAAGATATGAGACCTTTTTTCAAGAAACTGCATCTCTTGGAGCGGCTTCTCTTTCATTGGATTAACGGACGGCTGCACAACCGTTTCCTGAACTTCTGGCTCTTCTATCTCACTCATCTCGGAGGAGCTACAAGCGCCATCGGTATCAATGTTCTGATCTGGGCACTGTGTCCACAGCCATGGAGAACTACAGGATTGCAGGCACTGACCGCACTGGCTGTAAGCCATGTGCCCGTCGCCGTTGCCAAAAAGCTCTATCCGCGCATGCGGCCTTACCTGGCGCTGCCGGGCACCAATACTTTTCACAATCCGCTTAAGGATCATTCTTTTCCTTCAGGCCATACTACAGCTATCTTCGCCTCTACGGTTCCTTATATGATGGCTTACCCTGCCCTGACCTTTATCCTGCTTCCGCTCGCCTGCACGGTCGGCTTCTCCCGGATTTATCTCGGGCTGCATTATCCGTCCGATGTCATCGCAGGTGCAGTGATCGGCTCCGGCGTCGCTGCTGGCACGCTTGCGCTATGGGTCTGACGCCCTCCCGGCTGCCGGACCACTGAATACCACTAGAGAACAGGTGAATTATACATTGCGCAAAAAAAGAGTATTATTGCTGTCGGAAGGTTTCGGCGCAGGGCATACCCAGGCAGCATATGCGCTGTCGAGCAGCCTGCGCAAATTGTCGCCTGATGTGCAGACGAAGGTGCTGGAGCTCGGCAGCTTCCTCAATCCCAAGATGGCGCCGATCATTGTCTCTGCCTACCGCAAGACAGTGATCTCCCAGCCCCGGCTGATGGGGTATGTGTACCGGCACCAGAAATCTTTCAATCGTCTTACCACACTTGCCTTGCACCGCATTTTTTATACGCATACGCAAAATATTGTGAAGCAGCTGAAGCCGGACATCATCGTCTGCACCCATTTCATTCCCGGTGCCGTCGTTTCCCGCCTGAAACGGCTGGACCCGTCCCTGAAAGCGCCGCTGATCACGGTCATTACCGATTACGACGCCCATGCCAGCTGGATCAGTCCCGAAGTAGACCGCTATCTGGTTTCTACTCCGGAGGTCAAGGCCAAGCTTCGCCGCCGCAGCGTGGCCGCCGCCAAGATTAAGGTCACCGGCATGCCGGTCCATCCGAATTTCTGGGAGCATCCCGGCCGGGAAGAAATCCAGAAGCAGTTCAGCCTCCGGAACATGCCCACGGTTATGGTCATGGGCGGCGGCTGGGGCATGATGAATGATGAGGTTGTGAATGAGGCCCTGGCCGGCTGGCGGGAGAAGGTGCAGCTTGTGTTCTGCCTCGGACAGAATGACAAGCTCCTGCGCGGGATGAAGGAAGACCCGCGCTACAGCCACCCCAACATCACGCTGCTGGGCTTCACCCGTGAAGTCGATAAGCTTATGGAGGTCTCGGACCTGCTGGTCACCAAACCCGGCGGAATGACCTGCAGCGAAGGATTGGCCAAGGGCATCCCCATGCTCTTCCATTCACCGCTGCCGGGGCAGGAAGAAGAAAACTGCCGTTATTTCACGGCAGCCGGCTTTGGAGAACCGATAAGCTCCCTCGATGTGGTCGACCGGTGGATGGAACGGCTGCTGGGCGATTACGGGGATGTGCGGGCCAAACGTAAAGCCCATCTGGAGGAAATATCCCGGTTCAACCCGCTGCAAAGTGCCCAGAGCATTATTGATATGCTGGAATAGCCTCACAAATTCTTATATTTAGATTGGATGAGAAACGGCAAATGGCAGTCCGGGGAACTTCCCCGGACTGCCATTATTGTTATACAGAGATTACAGGCGGTATTTGTCCAGCCGGGAGGCCTGATACTGCTTCAGTGCCTCTTCGCCGACAATCGCTTCGCAGCGTTGAATGTTAACACCGCGCCCGTAAAATTTGGTTTCGTATTCCGTCATGACATGCTCCTCATTAATCACGCCGCCTTCATGCAGATCAAGGGAGATGTTCTTCATCTGCAGACCATAGTCGGCAAAAGCATTCAGGGAGAATTCAAACAGGCTGCGGGAATCCGTCTTCAGATGGATTTCGCCAAGCGGACTAAGCAGCCCGCGGTATTTGTCGAGAAAACGCGGATGCGTCAGACGGCGGCGGGCATGCTTGCTCTTCGGCCATGGATCGCTGAAATTCAGATAGATCCGCTCCAGTTCACCCGGAGCAAACACTTCCTCCGCATAATCGATATTGGCAAGTGCCACCTTGAGGTTCGGAGGTGTCTCTTCCCCTGCCGGCTCCCACACATTTCTGGCCTTTTCGGCTGCACGCCGGACCAGTTCATCGTACATATCAACACCGATAAAATTGATTCCGGGATATTTGAAGCTCATCTGACTGATGAATTGCCCCTTACCCATTCCGAACTCCACATGAATCGGATGATCATTGCCGAACAGCTCCGACCACCGGCCCTTCAGGCTGCGTGGATCAAGGATGACCAGATCCGTCTGCTCTTCCAGGCTTTCACGTATTCCTTTTCTTCCGCGTAAACGCATTAGGTATTCCTCCGCTTATCTCTTATTGCATTATCTGTGAATAGGATAACTGCCACTTGCAATATTGTGCCGAACTTGCCGTCAAAAGTAAAGGGATTTAAGCAGGAAACTGAAAATATCACCGCAAAAAAGGGATCTTGTCTTCAATGGATTATTCAGGTGCTGTACGGAGACCTCAGGAGCGTATAAATACTTATATTTAAAAAAAAGGATTTTCCGTCCTGCCTGGATAAGGCCGGTCGGAAAATCCCTTTTTTGTTGTATTTGGAATTGGGGTCCACTTTTCAACAGTACATAGTCTACCTTGCCGGAGCGTTAAAATCAAATGTCTTCTCGAATGCGCTGCGGATCTTGCGCTGCGCTTCGGTCTTAATCTTGTGGTTACCGTTAAATTCCACACCTGTCAGGGCAAGGGCTTCATCGGGAGTCAGCTGCACATCAATCGAACCTTTATTATCGGGAAACACTGTTGAAGAATTCATCGTTATCACCTCTATGGTTTATTATGGACCGGACGACACGAAATTATGAATTCAAGAATGTGATTGTGGTTGCTGCAGCGGCTTTTTTACACTTTAAATATAACATAATGTGTAAGCATTTACAAGCGGAATCCCGCCTGTTTCCTGCCTATTTCCGTTCTTTTTCCGCCGGATTCCCGGGAGTAATTGTTACGCTCTTCTTTGATTTTTGATACAATGGGAAGGTTAATGAAAGGAGCTGCACATGTCTAATCTTCTACAGACCTCCTCTCCGCTTCTGTGGGGGGATAAACGGTTCCATACCTGGAACTATGAAATGCGTGACCAGATGGATACCAAGGTGTTCAAGGTCATGCTCGATGCCGGATTCACCTGTCCAAACCGTGACGGTTCCATTGCCAAAGGAGGCTGTACGTTCTGCAGCGCCAGAGGGTCTGGTGATTTCGCCGGAAGCCGCCGCGATGATCTGGTTACCCAGTTTAACAAGGTACGTGACCGCCAGCATCTGAAATGGCCAAACGCTAAATATATCGGCTATTTCCAGGCCTACACCAATACGTACGCTCCGGTTGAGGAGCTAAGAGAATATTATGAGGTCATTCTGCAGCAGCCGGGTGTTGTCGGCCTCGCCATTGCCACCCGGCCGGACTGTCTTCCCGATGATGTGGTTGAATACCTTGCGGATCTGAACAAGCGCACCTATCTGTGGGTGGAGATGGGACTTCAGACCATCCACCAGTCTACCTCTGATCTGATCAACCGTGCGCATGATACAGCATGTTATACCGAAGCCGTTGCTAAGCTCCGCCGTCATGGCATCCGGATCTGCACCCACATCATTCACGGGCTTCCGCAGGAAACGCATGAAATGATGCTGGAGACTGTATCTGCTGTGGCAAACATGGGCGTGCAGGGAATCAAAATCCACCTGCTTCACCTCATGCGCAAAACGCCGATGGTGAAGCAGTATGAAGCCGGCCTGCTGCGCTTCCTGGAGCAGGACGAGTATGTGAAGCTGATTGCCGACTCGCTGGAGATCCTGCCGCCGGACATGATTGTCCACCGTCTGACCGGTGATGCTCCTCGCGATGCCCTGGTCGGCCCGATGTGGAGTCTCAAGAAATGGGAAGTTCTTAATGCCATCGACCATGAGCTGATTGCCCGTGATACCTGGCAGGGTAAGTACTGGAGGAAGAGCTAATGGGCTTCATGTCCGTCCTTAGCTTTGCTCATAAATTAACCGCCGAGCGGCTCGCTCCCGGCGGCCGGGCCATCGACGCCACCGTGGGCGCAGGTAGCGACACCCTGTTCCTCGCCAAGGCGGCCGGGCCGCGCGGCGGGGTCTACGGCTTCGACATCCAGCACGCGGCGCTGGCTCTTGCCGGAGAGCGCCTGCGGCTGGCACGGGAGGAAGCGCCTGCCGCGCTGTCTCCCGTGACGCTGCTGCAGCGGAGCCACGCTGCAATGGCTGAAGCCGTTCCGCCCGAATGGAGCGGAACGGTCTCGGCGGTGATGTTCAACCTCGGCTATCTGCCCGCGGGCGATGCCGACAAGACCATCATCACCGAGCCGGAGAGCACGCTGGCCGCGCTGGAGGCCGCGCTGCAGCTACTGCGCCCGGGAGGGATCATCACGGCCGTGCTGTATCCCGGCCACGAAGGCGGCGGCCGTGAAGCTGCCGCCGTGGAAGCCTGGGCCGCCGGACTGGCCCAGCCGGACGCGCAATCGATCGTGTACCGCCAGCTGCAGCGCGATTCCGCCCCGTATGTTGTAGCCGTAGAGAAGAAAAAAGGAGCTGATCACTAAATGGCAGTAACCAAAATGGAGCATGTCGGCATTAAAGTGAACCATCTTGAGCGTTCGCTGCAATTTTACCAGGAGGTCATCGGATTGACACTTCAGGGGATTCTGGGCCAGCCTGGAGATGAAGTCCGTCTTGCGTTCCTCAGTTTCCCGGGGCAGACCAGTGTTGAGATTGAACTGATTGAACGTGCATTCGAGGGTCTGCCGCAGGAAGGACGGGTAAGCCATACCGCCTTCACGGTCGATGACATTGAGGAAGAGCACAGAAGAATTGCCGGACTCGCCATCCCGGAGCTGACCGGTATTTCAGAGCTCGCGAACGGCAGCCGCTATTTCTTCTTCGAGGGTCCGGACAGCGAGAAGCTCGAGTTCTTCCAGCCGGCGCATAGTTAGGCTTACGCCATAGTTTCAGTGCATAGCCGACTTCTTGCTGGCTGATCATAAGTGGTCGGTGAACTTAAGCGTGCCATAAATGATCCGGCTTGTTTGACCAGCGTTTGACCGGTTACTTATTGGGTTATAGTCCGATGTACCGTTTAAATATTCAGTCTTAAACATTCTATTATCAGGAAGGAAGATGTTGTAATGACGAAACCATATCCTCTGAAATTTCAGCCGGAATTCAAAGAACGTGTCTGGGGAGGCCGGGCGCTGGAGAAATTCGGCCTCGATCTGCCGGAAGGCCATATCGGCGAAGGCTGGATGATCGCTGACCACCCGAATGGCACCTCTTCCGTAGTGAACGGCGAGCTCGCCGGACAAGGTCTGGATGCCATCCGCGAGCAGTTCGGACATGAATGGTTCGGCAGCAAGGGCATTACGGAAGACGGCGGAAGATTCCCGCTGCTGATCAAGCTGCTCGATTGCAATGACAACCTCTCCGTGCAGGTACACCCTACCGATGATTATGCCGGATTGCCAAAGGGCGAACTGGGCAAAACAGAAATGTGGTACGTGCTGGATGCCAAGCCGGGCGCCAAAATCATCTACGGCCTGAAAGAAGGCGTAACCCGCGAGGTGCTGCAGGATGCACTGGAGAACGGTACCGTTATGGACAGCCTTCAGGAAGTGACTGTAGCCGCAGGCGACTCTTTCTATATTCCCGCAGGCACCGTTCACGCCTTGTGCGCAGGTGTCGTTGTAGCCGAAATCCAGCAGAACTCCGACACTACATACCGGATTTACGATTACGACCGTCCAGGGCTGGACGGCAAACCGCGCGAGCTGCACATTGAGGATTCCCTAAATGTTACTGCCTATGAAGGTGCAGGCGCGACCTCGATGAAAACAGACGGCGCAGTGGCCGGTGAATGGCTGCAGATTGCCTCCTCCCCTTATTTCATCGTTGAAAAAGGTGTGGTCGCCGGTGAATGGCAGCTCTCCACAACGGATGACAGCTTCACCATTCTGGTGATCTGCGAAGGCAGCGGCCACCTGATCTGGGAAGACGGCTCCCAGCCTTACGCAGCGGGCGAATGCTACCTGCTCCCGTCCAGCCTCGGCGCTTACAGCATCGAAGGCATGTCCACAGTGCTCCGCTCTTATCTGCCTTAAGAAGCAGCCGGGTTGCATCCATTCATGACTCTTATCATTGAACTTAACTTTCAGGAGGACGGCGATGAAAGAGAACACCTTTACGATGACGGATCCATTAGGTGTCAAAATCCATGTCTATGAATGGCTGCCGGAGGCTGGCGCTGACGTCAGAGGGATCGTGCAGATCTCCCACGGCATGTGTGAAACGGCCGCGCGTTACGCCCGGTTTGCAGCCGCACTCACCGCAGCCGGTTATGCGGTATATGCCAATGACCACCGGGGCCATGGCCTCACCGCCGGCAAAGTCAATCTGCTCGGCGATAGCGGGGAGAACGGCTTCTACTGGATGCGCCGCAATCTGCTGCAGCTTGCGGGAATTGCCTGCTCCCGGCATGAGCATGTGCCGATTTACCTGTTCGCCCATAGCATGGGTTCATTCCTGGCCCAGAAGCTGATGTGCGAAGAAGGGAATGAGATTTACAGCGGCTTCATTCTCAGCGGCACGAACGGTCCGCGGAGCATGCTGCGGCTGGCAGAATCCCTGTCGGCAATGCAGTTAAGGCTGCAGGGTGACCACCACCGCAGCGTACTGTTGAACGGC
Organism: Paenibacillus borealis; assembly: GCF_000758665.1. Lineage (NCBI taxonomy): Bacteria > Bacillati > Bacillota > Bacilli > Caryophanales > Paenibacillaceae > Paenibacillus > Paenibacillus borealis. Next base: position 1,716,910 of record NZ_CP009285.1, on the reverse strand, counting down.
ATTGTATTTGGCGCTTATAACCGCGCCTTCTCTCCTGTCAGGACCGCCTTTGACTGGCTTAGCAGAGACCCGGTGGAGGTGGATCACTTTATCTCCGACCCGTTCTGCGGGGCGATCTGCACTACCCGCTTCTTCCGCGATTTCTTCCATATGCTGCGGGAGCTTCATACCAGGACCACGCTGCTGACCTTATGCAGAGATAAACCTGTCTATCTGTTTGCCGGGGAGAAGGACCCTGTGGGGATGAACGGTCAAGGGGTCAAGCGTCTGGCTGAATTGTACCGCGGGCGGGGAATACAGGATGTAGAATGCAAACTGTACCCTGAAGGCAGGCACGAAATGCTGAACGAAGTCAACCGGGATGAGGTCACTGCCGATGTGCTGGACTGGCTCGCCCGCCACCTCCCTGCAGAATCCATGCGGCTTCAGCCTACGGCGAATTAGCTTCAATAGAGCGTTGACTCTGACGCCGTGGTTGAACTTTATTGTAACCCGCAGGGAAATGATGAGAAATGTTAGCAACTTAAGCTATGTCTTACAAATAAAGCGAGGCACCCCGTACCTGACGGAGTGCCTCGCTTTCGGTTGTGCTGCCAAAGTTCTGCTGCTGCCAGGGTCTCCACCTGATTGACATCGCAGCAGCAACTATTGCTGTATTTTCTGCTGGATCCCCCAACGGGATTGCGTGCTTTGGTATGAGACTCCCCCTCAAGCTCTAACTGTAAAATGTACAACTAAAACGATCTATTTCTGCGCAGAAGGAGTTTTAGTTGCACTCTATACACTTATAAAATGCTCCTATGCCATAAAAGCGCACTATTCTCTTATTTAATTGTACAGAATACAGTTGTCCCTGCTCATCCGGCTTTTCGCCGTCTTTTAACTGCACGAAATACAATTATCTGCTAGGCTCTCTGCTTGAGAACGGTATCGGTCATCACTGATCGCACTTTCTGCAATAGATTTTGCATTAGCGTACGCTAAAACCAGTTCTGTTGTATTTTATACAATTGATCTCCAGATATCTGCTCAAAATTACCCATTCTACAGAATTCTACTGTACAAAGTGCTACAGATACTATTATTCAGCGGAGTGAGCTTAAGAATTCAACTTGCTGCGCTAAAAATATTCCGATACAATCCCCGCTAAAATCTGCTTGTAGGCATTTAAATCATACGAAGAGTTATTTACTTTTTTCTTGGCGATAGTCAGGCCGTTAAAGATCCTTTCTTCCAATTCCCTTCTTGCCTTAAGCACCTGCACAGTTCCTTGTAACCCGGTGTACCCCTGTTTTTTGCCAAAGCCTTGCCCGGTATAATATTCAATAAACCCTTCGGACCATTCCCGGGGGCGCTCATTAACAGCTTTGCCGAAGGAATGATCAAGATCGTTCTGATCAACGTAAATCAGCAATGGATTCAGCGCTTCCACAATTGCTGCCAGTTCACTAATAAAACTTGTGACGTCTTCCTTGGCAGCATCATGTTTGATCATCCCCATGGTTACAGGATTCTGTATAAAACAACAATCAAAAATATAGATGTCAGAGCCATTTAAGGCACTTGCCGTAAACTGCTTCCATCTCGCTGTAATCAGTTCCCTGTTCCGGTCAAAAGGCAGTTCATACACATCATTTTTAACAAAAGCATTCTTCCATCCATCCGGAATACTTGCCCCGTGTTCATTTAATAGCTTCCGGTATTCCACAAAGTAACTGCTATCTCGGTTAGTTGTATATTGACTTAATAAATCTCTACATTCCCCACGGGTATTCCACAGCTCATCGTAATCACATTTACTGAAATAAGCGACTCCATCATAATCAGCAGGATGATCCAAATTTCCTTCCAGGAACAGCAGGGACTTAAGATTCTTCTCCGTCAAAATGTCATGAACCAGTTGAGCCGTGGTTGATTTCCCGGAGCCAGGTAAGCCCTCGATTAAGACCAATTTAGGTTGCATAAAGTAGTTCCTCCATTCATTATCAGGAGGATAAGCAGGTAAGGATCAAGGGAGATGCGTTTTTCCCGCGACACGACAATAAAACGGATACCAATAGGTATCCGCAGAAGTAGGTTTATGATTCACCTTATCCTGCATACCCTGTAAGATTAAAGAAAGACATGCCAAATAGAATAGTGCGGTCACTATTACAGGCATTCTTTAGACTTGTTAGTCTCTACAGAGTAATCCACATGATACGGTTTATGCTCCTTTATATGCATCTCATTCCTGATATTAACACCAGGTAACGACAATTACAATCGCGTAGTTTCTATTACAGCCTGCGTTTTTTTATACTCGGTAATGGAAGCATGCGGTATTTCTCCCACCTCTCCCACCAGGGTACGAAAGGCCATGCCGTGTCCGGTAATGATCACCTTTTGAAATCCAAGATACCGGTCAATTACCTTCTCCACGCGGTTCTTCAGCAGTTCTTTGGACTCCCAAAGCTTGGTTCCCCCTTGAGGATATACTCCTTCATTAGCATCATAATCGTTCCCCAGCTCCTTGGATAAAATAGCCGCCGTTTGAAGTGCCCGCGGGTAAGGCGACGAGACAATCAGTTCCGCTTCTTTCAGCCGCTCATCCTGAGCTGTCCGATATACCTGGTTCACCCCTGTATCCGTGAGAGGTACCAGATCCCGGCCATGCCCCTTCAATTTGTACTGTTCATTGATGTTCCACTCTGGTTCACCATGGCGAATGAGATAAAATTGCGTCATTGAAATCCCCCATACATCATTTTGGTACTAAAATCTATTCGCCTCTTGTACTACTCAATCCTGCGAAGTATACCTGAGTCCTGAACACAGCAAAAAGCCGAAGCTTCACTGCCCCCATGGGACAACTGTAAGCTCCGGCCATTTCAACTTCCACTTCCGCGTCTTATTCAAGTAGACATCCTCGCTGATCAGCGCCTTATTCGGCCTCAAGATTAATTGAAACATACCACTGATGAACCCGGGCCTGATTCTTGAGATCGTCCGGGATCGCCAACAGTACATTCCCCTCATCCATGGACAGTAGGAGCCACGGGCTCAGTAACCAGCTCATATTGTAAAATCAGCTGCGTTCCCTTGCTCCCACTGCGCCGCAGCCCGTAATCCTGAAAACCCGCGCGGGCGTACAGCTGTCCGGCAGGGATGTTGCGCTCATTCACAGCAAGCACAATCTGCTGTGCTTCCGGGTAATGACGGCGGACGAAATCAGGCAGCAGGGCCATCGCTGCTTTGGCGAAGCCCTGTCCCTGGCAGGCATAATCCATCAGAAAGGCGCGCAGAAGGACCGCGCCGGAGTAATCCTGGAAGAAGTCAGCAATGCCTTCTCCGGTATGAAGAACGAAGAAACCAACTGCCCGGTCTTCCCGGGCAATAATTACGCCCATTTTGCCGTGATCATCGCAGGCATCCTGCAGCGTCTCTTCCGGCAGCCCGGTAAACACCGCCTGCTCAGGAGGAAGCTGAAAGTTCAGCAACTGGTCCTTGAATTTCTCCTCATGCTTCTCCTCATACATGAACAATGTAATGCGCTGATCCAGACTCATCCTTACATCCCTCTCCCCCAAACGGTATCTTTCCCATGAGCCAAACTTAAGCTGTTTACTAGTACTTTCTCTTAAAATGCTGCCCAAAATACAACATTTCCCTCATGATTCCGGCCCCAATCCAGAATTGTTGTATAAAAGGCAGCATTTCTCCTCCTCCAGGCTACTTACGGGGAAAATTCTTGTATTCCATACAACAATCCGCCTGAACACCCTGGTATTTAGGAATCCGAGTTGCAAAACGTACAACATTGTAGCTTAGAATGATTCCGCTTGTCCTGCAAGCGAAGCGACTGATAGGTCTAAATAGGCAACGCGTAATACTGCGCCCGCTGGCTCTCGTCCTGCTGATAGAGCACGATCAGCAGCGTACTGCCATCACCTGAACCCGGATGCGCACCAGCCAGAGCCGGGGCTGTGCCCTCAGCCACGGCTACCGCAGCATACGGTGGCGCTGCCGGAGCAGCCGCTCCCTCTGCGGCTTCTGCTACAGCAGTCCCCCCTGCCCCTTTATCCGCAGAGCTGCCTGCCGTTTTCGCTACAGTTCCCGCACCGTTTTCCGCCAGGCTGCCTGCCGTTTCCGTTGCAGTTCCCGCATCTCTACTCGCCTGACTGCCTGCTGCTTCACTTTCTGCTCCCGGCTCCTTGCTGTCCACTGAACCCGCGCCAGCCGCCTCGCCTTCAGCACCAGCCAAGCCGTCAAACCGCAGCCCGCTGATCGAATCCAGCACCGGCGTAAGCCGGAACGGCAGCACATCCAGCACGATGTACTTCTGCAATTCACGTTCGCTTAAGCCTGCCTCGGCCAGCTTGGCCGAAATAAGCTCCGGCTGCCCGGCAATCTGCTTCAGATACTTCGCCCACTCTGACTTATCGAGTACCTCATCCCACCAGATTTTGCGCGGCTTGTACTTGTGGCCGAGGAAATAATCCAGCTTCATCAGTCCGGTGATGATGTCCATTGAGCCAGTGCCCCGGTCCGTCAGGAAATCATGCAGCCGGGTGAACAGATCCTCCAGCTGATGCCCGATCTTCTGCCAGCCGCGCGCTTCCCAGTAGTCGCCGAATTCCTGGAAGAAATCGAACGGTGAAGGGAAGACATGGCGGATCAGATATTTGACCGAATGTGCCAGCCGCTGGCTGTTCCAGTACTTCTCCAGCACATCCTCCAGCCGCTTGAGGCGGATAATATCGGAGAACGGCATGACATGGCTGCTGAGAATTTCGTACGGCGCATGCTCCATGTACGTATAGTCGTATTTGGCCGCCTGGGCGCGCAGCCCGGTGCCGCGGAGCATTTTGAGGAATCCCAGCTGCAGCTCCTCCGGCTCCATGGCGAATACATCATTGAAGGTCTTCCGGAAGGTCGAATAATCCTCCATCGGCAATCCGGCAATCAGATCGAGATGCTGGTCGATATTGCCGCTGGCCTTAATCTTCATAACAGTACGGGACAGCTTCGTGAAATTCTGGCGGCGTTTGACCAGCTCGTTGGTCTCGTCATTGGTCGACTGCACACCGATCTCGAACCGGAAGACTCCGGGAGGCGCGTTCTGCGCCAGGAAATCCAGCACCTCCGGACGCATAATATCCGCTGTAATCTCGAACTGGAACACACAGCCCTGGTGATTGTCTATCAGGAACTGGAACATCTCCATCGCATAATTGCGGTTGATATTGAAGGTGCGGTCGAGGAATTTAATCACCTTGGCTCCGCCTTCAATCAGATAGAGCAGATCGGATTTCACCCGTTCAATATCATAATAACGCACGCCCACCTCGATGCTGGACAGGCAGAACTGGCAGTTGAAGGGACAACCCCGGCTTGTCTCAAAATACACAATCCGCTTGCTGAGCTCCGGCAGATCCTCCGCGAACCGGTGCGGTGTCGGCAGGGTATTGAGATCACTTTTGGGACGCGGCGGGTTGACGATCAGCTCCTCACCTTTGCGGTAAGCAGCCCCGTATACGAAATGGTACTTGTGCTCATCCCGGATCTCCTGCAGCAGATGATGGAACGTCTCTTCCCCGTCCCCATTGACAATGAAGTCGATTCCGGCTTCCCGTTTCATCCAGTACAGCGGTTCATAAGACACCTCCGGCCCGCCAAGTACAATCTTCACCTCCGGCATCACCTGCTTGAGGATAGCGACCAGCTTGACCGTTTCTTCGATATTCCAAATATAACAGGAGAAGCCGATTACGTCCGGCTGCTTCTGGAAAAGGTCCGACACGATATTCATCAAGGGATCTTTGATGGTGTATTCCGCCAAAAGGATATCTTCGAATTCATGCTCGCTGTACGCCTTCAGAAGCCGGATCGCCAGTGAGGTATGAATATATTTGGCATTTAATGTGGCCAGGATGATTCTCATGCCTTATAACCTTCTTTACATTTCATTTTGAAAAAACTCCAGGAATGCCCTGCCGTATTTACGGTATTTCACTTCGCCGACACCCTTCACCCTCAGCATCTCCGCTTCCGTCTGCGGACAAACCACACTCATCTCGCGCAGCGTCGCATCATTGAAGATGATGTAGGACGGCACATGCTCGCGCCCCGCGAGCTCGCGGCGGATCAGGCGCAGCTGCTCGAACACCGTCTCGTTGACGGCCGACGGCGAAATGTCGCGCGAGCGGCTGCGGTCCCGCGTGCCCGAGGTGACAAGCGTGCGGGCTACGCGCTGGTGAACCTCGCGCTGGCCGCGCAGCACCTCGGCTGCCAGCGGCTGCAGCCGCACGACCGGATACTGGCCTTCGGACAAGGCCAGATAACCCTCCGAGATCAGCACATTGATGCTCTCGGTAATCTCTTTCTCGCTGCGGCCGGACATCGCCCCGTGGGTCGGCAGCTTCTCGAAGCCGTACTGCAGCACCTTCTGGTTGCGCGAGCCCTTCAGCACCGAGGATACCAGTGCCACACCGTAGCGTTCACGCATGCGGTGGATGCAGGAGAAGATCTTCTGCGCATCCACTGTCATGTCCACCAGCTGGCGGTCATCGGTACAAGAGCTGCAGATGCCGCACGGATCGTCGTCATGATTCTCGCCGAAATAATCCAGCTGTGCACTGCGCAGACAGCGGGTGGTATAGCAGTAATCAATCATCTGCTGCAGCTTGCGGTATTCATTGGCTTTGCGCTCCGTGTCCTGCGGATTCTGTTCAATCAGGAACTTCTGCGTCATGATATCCTGCGCACTGAAGAGCAGGATGCAATCGCTCGGCTCCCCGTCACGCCCGGCACGTCCGGCTTCCTGGACATAAGCCTCCATGTTCTTCGGCATATTATAGTGGATGACATAACGGACGTTAGATTTGTCGATCCCCATCCCAAAAGCATTCGTGGCAACCATGACACGGATATCGTCATAGAGGAACCCTTCCTGGCTCTCGGCCCTTTCCTGATCGCTCATTCCGGCATGGTAGCGGCCCGCAGCGATTCCCGCCGCCTGCAGCCGCTGATAGAGATCATCCACCTCTTTGCGGGTGGCGGCATAGACGATTCCCGGCTGATGCGAATGCTGCGCCGTGTAGTCCAGCACGAACTCGCGTTTGTTCTCCCCGCGCAGCACTTGCATGGCCAGGTTATCACGGCCAAGCCCGGTCATGAACACGCCCGGATCGCGCAGACGCAGCAGCCGGACCATATCCTCCATAACCTCAGGTGTAGCGGTAGCTGTGAATGCGGCCAGAATCGGCCGTTGCGGCAGCTCATCCACAAACGGTGACACCGCCAGATAACTGGTGCGGAAATCATGGCCCCACTGTGATACGCAGTGCGCCTCATCGACGGCAACACAGGAGATAGACAGACCCGCCATCTCCAGGCGGAACCAGTCCAGCTCCAGCCGTTCGGGTGCCACGTAGAGCAGCTTCAGCTCACCCCGGCGGGCGGCGCGGATACGGTCATTTACTTCCTTGCCGCTCAACGTGCTATTGATATAGGCAGCAGGAATCCCCGCAGTGGTGAGCGCGTCTACCTGATCCTTCATGAGTGAGATCAGCGGGGATACGACAAGTGTAAGCCCCGGCAGCAGCAGTGCCGGAACCTGATAACAGATCGATTTACCGCCCCCGGTGGGCAGAATGCCCAGCGTATCGCGGCCTTCGAGCAGATTGTTCACGATTTTCTTCTGGCCTTCCCGGAAGTCGGGGTAGCCGTAATATTTTTGCAGTTCAGCCTGCGCTTGTTCCATAAGTGATCCTTGCATCTTCATATCTCTCTTAACTCCTTAAGACTTTCTACCTTTAGTTTACCGGGCAACAGGGCACTTAAGCAACCATCTGAAGCAGATATCATAACACTCCTTTTGGACCTGTTACATAAAATTTACATAAAAAACACGCAATCAAGCAACACTTTATAGAGATACGTTTAATTTGCCAAGCTGAGGAGGTAGCCGTTATGCAAGGCTGGAAAGATAAATATGCCTCTTATGTACACAAGCAGCAGCAGGCTTCTCCGCCGGAGCCGGCAGGACGTCCGCTCACAGGAAATCTGCAGGGAGATTTGCAGGAGCTGCTGGCCCGGCTTGGCGGTAACGGTGACCTCGTGGTCCGTAATTTCCAGCTTTTCGGAACGCATCAGGCCGCGATGATCTTCTTCTCTTCACTTGTAAATATGGAGCAGGTACGCGAGCATGTGCTGAAACCTTTGATGGCTCCGCCCGCCGGGCAGCAGGAAATTCCGGAACCCGTGGCTGACTTGATCCATTATATCTGGAGTACAGCCGTCCAAGTGACCCAGGGAAATACCGCCGCGGATATTTCCGAACTGCCGGAAGCCGCCGTGAAAGGTGAGCTGATCCTGCTGATCGAGGGTGTGCCGCAAGCCCTGCGCATGGAAATGCGCCAGATTGATATGCGCGGCGTAGAACAGCCGCAGACGGAGCAGGTGATCCGCGGGCCCCGTGAAGGTTACGTGGAGAAGCTGGAGAATAATCTCTCCCTCCTGCGCTACCGGCTCCAGAGCACAGATTTCCGGATTGAGATCAGTCCGATCGGAACCCGCACCCAGTCAAGGGTGGCACTCTGTTATATCGAGAGCATCGCGGACAGCGGACTCGTTGCCGAGGCGCTACGTAGAATCTCGATGATTGATACCGACGGAATTCTCGATGCCGGGTACATTGAGCAGTTCATCGAAGACCAGCCCTTATCTCCGTTCCCGCAGGTGCAGAGCACAGAGCGGCCGGACAAGACCGTTGCTGCTCTGCTGGAAGGGCGGGTGGCCCTCCTTGTCGACGGCTCTCCCTTTGCCCTGATCGTCCCGGCTCTGTTCAACCAGTTCTTTCAGACCGTGGATGACTACACGGAACGTTTCATTATGGGGAGCCTGATCCGCATCATCCGCCTGATCGCGCTGACTTTCTCACTTTTTTTCCCGGCGTTATATGTTTCTGTAATCTCGTTCAATCCTGAGTTAATGCCTACAGATTTCGCTGTGGCCATCTCGGGCGGAAGAGCGGGTGTACCGTTCCCCGCGGTTCTGGAGGTGCTGATCATGGAGGTATCCATGGAGGTGCTGCGTGAAGCTACGATCCGTCTGCCGCAGATGATCGGCGGTGCCTTATCCATTGTAGGCGTTCTCGTTATCGGCCAGGCGGCAGTAGGTGCCGGACTCGCCAGTCCGATTACCGTGGTGATTGTGGCGCTGACGACCATCGGCTCTTTTGCCACCCCCGCCTATAATGCTGCAATTGCCCTGCGGATGCTCAGATTTCCGCTGATTATACTGGCCGGAATGTTCGGTCTGTACGGTGTAATGATCGGTACGATTCTCATTCTGAACCATTTGCTGTTCCTGGAATCCTTCGGCGTTCCGTATATGTCCCCTTACATTCCCGGCAAATGGCGTGACCTGAAGGATACGCTGATCCGTGTGCCGCTGTGGTGGATGCGCCGGCGTCCGAGCTTCCTGCATACCAGGGATAACAACAGACTGCCCGGCAGTGTTCCTTCTATATATACAGATCAGATTCTCAGGCAGGAAGGTGAACCTAGTGAACAATCCCCGGCAGATCACAACGCTGCGCGCAGCAGCCGTGATCAGTAGCACAATTATCGGTGTCGGAATTCTGAGCTTCCCCCGCTATATGACAGCAGCCGGCAACAGCAGCGCTCCGTTCATCGCGGTTTGCGGTGTGGCTTTCTCTTTTATCAGCTACTGGCTGCTGGTTTCCCTGTGCCAGCGTTTCCCCCGGGAGTCCCTGTTCGTCTTCAGCCGCCGCCTGATCGGACGGCCGCTTGCCGCTGTCTTCACAGCAGTGCTATTGATCCTGTTCATTGTGTTGACCGGACTCACCGTACGCCAGTTTGGAGATGTTGCAACAACGGTACTGTATAAAAAAACTCCGATCGAAGCGACGATCTTCCTGATGCTGTTCGTATGCCTGCTCTCTTCAAGACGCAACATCGTTAAGTTCTCCTATATCCATTTCTTTTACCTTCCGCTGATTGTCGGCTCTATAGCATTCACGGTTCTGATCTCGCTGAAAAGTGTTGATCTGCTTAATCTGCAGCCTGTTCTAATGCCCCCCACCCCTGTATTCTGGAAAGGCGTGAGAGATGCCAGCTATCTGTTTCAGAGCTCCTTCGTAGTGGTATTACTTATCCCTTTCATGGAAAAGCCAAAACAGGCCGTCCGCGCGGGAGCCCTGGCTATCACTATGTCCGGCGCCGTCTATGTGCTGATTGTAATCGCCTCATTAGGGATGTTTGGTGCCGAGGAAACCAAGCTTCTGATCTACCCCACGCTGGAAATGGCCCGCTCGGCAGCATTTGGCGAAGGATTTCTGGAACGGCTGGATGCTATCTTCATAATTATATGGGTCATTTCCGTCTACACGACGGTATATACCACCTATTATATATCGGCTTATCTGCTGCAGAATCTGTTTGCCTTCCGCGACCAGCGGATGACTTCAAGCATGCTGCTGCCGCTGATGTTCATTATCTCCCTGATGCCTTCCAATGTATTCGAATCCTACCGGTGGTCCCTTCAACTGGGCGAGGCAGGAATGATTCTGATGTTCGGTTATCCGCTGCTCCTGTGGCTGATCTACCTGATCCGCCGCCTTACCGGGAAGGAGGCTTCCTCATGAACAAATGTCTTCCGCGTTCCCTCGCCCTATTCATCCTGCTGGCTGTCGCCGCCCCTCTGCTCAGCGGATGCTGGGATCAGGTTGAGATTGAAGACCGGGCACTTGTACTCGGTTTGTCCATTGACAAGGTGTCCGCAGAGGAGGCGCAACAGGAAGAGAAGGTCACCCATATCCGCAATGACAATCTGCCGGCAGAAATGATCACTGTCACCGCACAGATTGCTGTCCCCGGCAGAGTCCCCCTTGGCCCCGGCAGCGGCGGGAGTTCCAGCGACGGCAAGGTCAGCCCGGTATGGGTAGTCAGCGTACGCGGAATATCGCTCGACGATGCCATGAACAATCTGCAGCAGCAGATCGCCGATCCGCGTTATCTGGTTCATCTGCGGATCATTATCATCAGTGAGGATATCGCCCGGGGCAATCTCGAAGAACTCAATGATTATCTGCGTCGCAATCCTGAAATCCGGCGCAGAACCTGGCTGCTCGTATCCGAAGGCAGAGCTTCAGATTTCATGGATGTAAATCCGCCGCTGCAGCGCGTGCCTACGCTCTATATTTTATCCATGATGGAGAAATCGGTCTCCTCCGGGAAATTCCCGCGCGATTATATCGGCACCTTCTGGTCAGCCCATACCAAATGGGGGCAAAGCGCCTATCTCCCCTATGTCGCCCTGCGGAACAAAGATAATATCCTGATCAAGGGACTGGCCTATTTCAGCGGCGGCAAGCTGGTCAACAAGACTGAACCGATTGAAATCGGGGGATTTATGGCGATGCAGGGGATGGACCCCGGCGGATACTCCACTCTTTTCAAAACAAAGGAGCTGGGTATCGTCATGACCAAGATTAATGAGCGCTTTACCCGGACACGAAGCACCATTAAGAACGGCAAACCGCATTTGTCCTATCAGGTATTCCTCGAGGGCGATCTGGATGAGCATTACGGCAGCAACATTCCGGTTAACTCATCCGGTAAACTGCGTGAGATTGAACGGGATTTCGAGGAACAGATTCAGAGTGTGCTGACCGGACTGGTTAAGAAAACCCAGAAAGATCACTCCGATATTTTTGGCATGGGGGAAATGATCCGCAGTCACCATCCCGCTTACTGGAAGGAGCATATCCACGACAAAAGCGACTGGGAGAACCTGTACAGCAGCATTGACGTAGACATTAAGATGAGCCTTCATATCCGCAGAGTCGGACTTAAAGACCAGTAGCTGCGAGTAAGGCTGGCACTTGTTCAAAAAGGGGATGATCCGTATGGTGCGCGTGTTAGGAAGTACTGCAATGATTCTGTTAATCTCCGCCCTGCTGCTGCTCACTATTGACAGCCGTATTTACAGCAGCCGGGGATGGGGACGCGAGAAAAAATATGCTTTGGTTCTGGGCTGGACCTACAGCGTCATCTCCCTGGCTATCCTTATCGGGCTGGTGATTTATGTCTAGCTGTCCCGGCACCCTCCGTAGTATTTCTTCACGGCCCATGGTATATTGAGGAGTACAATATTACAGGACGGAGAATGAAGGCATGAATACAAGACGAAATCCCAAAGAGGGCTCCAAGCGGGGCGTGAAGCCCGCAGCAGCTTCCAAGGCACAGCCCAAATCAGGAACCAGAAATCAGGGGAACAAGACCCCTAACCATAAACCGGGCGCTAGATCCGGGGCACCTGCCAAAACAACGGCTCAGTTAAAATCTTATACGGTGTCCGAGCCCGCAGAGCTGCTGCCTTATCTGCTGAAGACAATTACGAACAAGGGCCGGAATGCGGTCAAATCCATGCTGTCCCGGGGACAGATTTCGGTGAACGGCAAGCCGGTAACCCAGCATAATCATCAGCTCCATCCCGGCCAGACCGTGACGATTGATCAGGAGAAGCATGCGGAAGCCAAAGAAATGCTCGGACTGACCATCGTCCATGAGGATGATGATATCATTGTCATTCAGAAGGATGCCGGACTGCTGTCGATTGCTACCGGAGAAGACAATGAACTGACGGCTTACCGCCAATTGATGGAGCATGTGCGTCTGACGAATCCGAAGAACCGCGTCTTTGTGGTCCACCGGCTGGACCGCGATACCTCTGGAGTCATGATGTTTGCCAAAAGCGAGCCGATTCAGCAGGCCCTGCAGAACAGCTGGAAAGAGACTGTCAAGGAACGTTCCTACGTAGCTCTGGTGGAAGGCGCAGTCAAGAAACCGGAAGGCACTATCAGTTCATGGCTGAAGGAGACCTCTACGCTGAAGATGTACTCCAGTCCGCATGAAGGGGACGGGCTGCACGCCGTAACCCGCTATAAGCTGATTCAGGCCAACCGGCATTTCTCCCTGCTGGAAGTGCATCTGGAGACCGGACGGAAGAACCAGATCCGTGTACACATGTCAGACATCGGGCATCCGATCGCCGGCGACAAGAAATACGGCGCAGAGACCAAAGCGGTGGGCCGTCTCGGCCTGCATGCCCGTGTGCTCTCGTTCGTTCATCCGACTACAGGAGAAGTCTTGACCTTTGAGAGTCCGATTCCAAAGACATTCCTGAAGTATACTGCACCTGCCCCGACGAACTGATTAAGTCTGTGGAATTTCCAGGTCAGATTCTAAAGTTCGAGTCCGCTCCAGACACTTTTATCCGCTATCCGCGTAATTATAAGCAAAATGAGAGGCATTTATGCCTCTCATTTGTCGTTGCGGGAATTCTCCCCGATTCATCCGCTTTCTGTGGCAGAGATCGGGCACCGTTCTATGAAATCCTGCACATAATACAACATTCCACTCCTCCTACCGGCCCAAAAACTACTATTGTTGTACAAATTGCAGCATTTCACCTTATTCAAGCGGCTCAGCAGGATTATTCTTGTATTTCATACAACAATCCTCGCAATCACCTGGCTATCCATCGATCAAAGTTGCAAAACGTACAACATTTATGTCTACATGGTCTCCATGCTTCCCACGAGACTCCACTCTGCCGCTAAAGAACAGCGGATTCACAGATATTTGCACCTCTCCCGCAATCATCCGGCTTAGATAAACTCCCCGATCTCCAGCAGCGGCGGATCGGTCTGCACGGAGTCGGGATACTTAATTCCCGCGCCTGTGTTCAGCACGACCACCCGGTCCTCCGGCTGGATCCAGCCGGACTGCGCCAGCTTGCGCGCGGCGGCGAAGGCGGCGGCACCTTCCGGGCAGATGAACGAGCCTTCCAGCCGGGCGATCTTCTCCTGCTCGGTGCTCATCTCTGCATCCGAGACAGCAATGGCGACGCCGTCCGTCTCATAGACGGCCTTCAGCACCAGGAAGTCGCCCAGCGCCTTAGGCACATTGATGCCGAAGGCGGCGGTGACGGAATCCGGCCAGAACTGCGAACGTTCGGCCTTCTCTTCCCAGGCCTTGACGATCGGTGCGCAGCCATCGGCCTGCACGGCAACCAGCCGCGGCAGCGGACCCTGCACCCAGCCGAGCTCCTGCAGCTCCTGCAGCGCTTTGTAAATGCCGATTAATCCGACTCCGCCTCCGGTAGGATACAGGATGACATCCGGCATTTCCCAGCCAAGCTGCTCGGCAATCTCCAGCCCCATCGTCTTCTTGCCTTCGATGCGGTAAGGCTCCTTCAGGGTGGAAGCATCATACAGTCCCTTATCCGCCACCTCCCGGGCCACGATCGCACCTGCGTCGCTGATCAGGCCGTTCACCAGATACAGCTTCGCGCCGGCAAGCGCCACTTCGCTGCGCGTAATCTTCGGTGCGTCCTGCGGCATCACAATCGTTGCCTCAATGCCAGCCCTCGCCGAATAGAGCGCCCATGCCGCTCCGGCATTGCCGTTCGTCGGCATAGCAAGCCCCGTTACGCCAAGCTCCTTCGCCTTGGACACACCAACCGCAGCCCCCCGCGCCTTGAAGCTGCCACTCGGCACCAGACTCTCATCCTTCATTAGCAAAGTAGAGATGCCATAATCTTCTCCGAGACGCGGCAGCGCAAGCAGCGGCGTCATTCCTTCCCCGAGAGTGACCACATGCTCCTTCTCCACTACCGGAAGCAGCTCATGGTACCGCCATAAGTCAGGATTCCGGTTGCTCAATTCTTCTTTCACCCACTCCGTCTTCAATCGTTCCAGATCATAACGCACCAGCAGCGGCGATCCGCATGTACAGAGCTGGCGCACGACCTCAGCGCTATAATGTTCTCCGCATTGCGGACACTCCAAATGTGATAAATAGCTGTAACTCATCCGGCACTCCCCATTCTATTATGGCTGTCAATCCATTTTAAACTTAGTATATAGGATTAGTCTGCTTAACACTATTACTAACCTGTGAAATCCTTTTTTCACCTAAAAAAGACACCCGCAGGGGTGCCCTTTAAGCTTTGCATCTAATCTCTTTCCTGCTCCTCAGACCTGATGCCGGAGCCGCACGGGCGATTTTACTCTACCTTGCCGCCTTCGACTACCAGCTCGTCAGTATAACCTTCTCCATAGACCTCATTTAATGTATCGTTATAGGCCTGATGAATGAACTTCTCTTTGCCCAAAGTCTCAAGCTCTGTATTGATCCAGTTCAGCAGCTCCGTATTGCCTTTGGCTACCGCTGGAGCAATCGTATCCTGACCACCAAACGCCGGGATGCTTACAGTGAAGCCGGGATTAGACTTCGCCCAGGCGATCAGCTCGGTGTTATCGTTGGCAATCGCCGCGCCGCGTCCGTCTTTAAGTGCTGCAAAGATCTCTGTGTACTGGTCAAATTTCAGCAGCTCAATGTCCGGGTACTCCTTGGTGAAGTAAGTTTCAGCCGTGGTTCCTTTGGCAACGATAAGCTTCTGGCCTTTCACCTTCAGCTGGTCAATCGAAGTAATCGGTGCACTGTCAGGAGATACGATCCCGAAGGACAGCTTCATATACGGATTGGCAAAATCCACTTTTTCTTTTCTTTCATCCGTAACGGTGAAGTTAGCCATAATGATATCTACTTTGTTCGACTCCAGGTAAGCAACGCGGCTCGCCGCATCTACCAGAACGAATTCTGCCTTGGATTCATCCCCGAGCAGATCCTTAGCAAATCTTTTGGCGATATATACATCAAATCCCTGGTTCTTGCCGTCAGCATCCACATATCCAAATGGCGGTTTATCCGCGAAAACACCTATCCGGACCTTGCCGTCCTTCTTCAGCTGTTCGATGGAAGCAAACTTGGAGGATGCCGATCCCGCACTATTCTCCTTGTTATCCGAATTACCGCAAGCGGTTAAGCCCACCAGCAATAAACCCGCTGCCATAAATGATACTGCCCATTTCATCCCTTTTCTCATTCCTCTTCATCCCCTGTTTTCTATGATTTTTAATACTGAAATATATCCAGAAAGTGCTGTGCACGCTCTGTCGCTGGTTGGGTGAAAAATTGCTGCGGCTCCGCGATCTCACAAATGCTGCCCTGATCCATAAATACGATCCGGTCACCTACAGACTTGGCAAAGCCCATTTCATGGGTCACGATAATCATCGTCATGCCCTGTTCGGCAAGCCCTAGAATAACATCCAGCACTTCGCGCACCATTTCAGGATCGAGCGAAGCTGTTACTTCATCGAATAACATGATCTCGGGGTTCATACATAACGCCCGTACAATCGCAATCCGCTGCTTCTGTCCTCCGGACAGCTGCCGGGGATAGGCATCCTTGCGGTCCAGCAGCCCCACCCTGTCCAGCAGCTGTTCTGCCTGCTGCCGCGCTTCTTTCGGCTCCCGCTTCTGCACCTTGAGAGGTCCGAGCAGAATGTTGTCCAGCACTGTCATATGCGGGAACAGCTCATAATTCTGAAACACCATCCCGATGCGCTGCCGCACTTCCCGCCAATTCACCTGCGGCCCGGCCAGATCCTGGCCGCTATAGCTGATTCTTCCGCCCTGCACAGGCTCCAGGCCGTTAAGACATCGCAGGAGCGTGCTTTTTCCGCAGCCGGACGGGCCGAGAATTACAGTTACTTCCCCTTTGACCACCTGCAGATCAATGCCGTTTAGCACCAGCCGTTCTCCGAAGCTTTTCTGCAGGCCTTGTACCTCCAGCAACAGTTCGCCGGTATTTGTCATGATTATCGTTCCTTCCTAACAGCTAGTTCTGCCATCTGCGTTCCACTCTCCGGGAAATACGGGACAACGGAAAACATACGGCAAAGTACAGGATAAAAATAAAGCCATACACCCAAAATGATGCCGTTGGCGCTTTGATCACCCCAAGCTCAATGATCTGCTGCCCGATCTTCACGACCTCTATGACTCCAATCAGTACAACGAGTGAGGTGGTCTTGATCATCCGTGTCGCCAGGTTAATTGCGCCAGGCACCATTCTGCGGATAGCCTGAGGAATAAGAATATACCGGTACAGCTGCACCCGGCTGAGTCCCAGCGCCGCACCCGATTCCTCCTGATGCTTCGGCATGGACTGCAGCGCCCCCCGCACAATGTCGCCAATCTCGGCCGCTCCCCACAGGCTGAACACCAGAATGGAGGTGGTCTCTCCACTAATGTCGATGTTTAATAGGGGCGTGAAGCTGAAATGCACAACGTAGAGCCAGACCAGGATCGGTATGATCCGGAAAGCCTCCAGGTACAACCGCAGCAATGCCTGCAGCAGCTTCACGTTCAGCGTCCGCAGCAGCCCCATCACTATGCCCAGTACCGTCCCGATCACAATGGAAACAAACGAAATTTCAATGGTAACCAGCAGACCACCGAGCAGACGCTCGAAGTTCGAGCCTTCAAACAGTACCTCAATCCCCGAATTCTGCATATCTTACCTTCCTTTCCAGCCAGCTCAGCACAACCGACAGAGGAAGCACCAGAATGAGATAAGCGGCTACCAGCAGCAGCAGGGATTCCGCTGTTTTGTAATGCATGCCGATCAGATCCTTCGCCACGTTCATCAGGTCCATTAAGGCGATCGCTCCGACAATGGAGGTTTCCTTGAGCAGGAAGATCACATTCGCTCCCAGTGAAGGAATGCTGATGGCAAAGGCCTGCGGAAGAATAACATACCTGGCAAGCTGGGTCCGGGATAATCCGATGCTAAGTCCCGACTCCACCTGTGTCCTGCTTACAGCTTCCATTCCGCCGCGGAAAGCCTCGGTCATATAACTTCCCCCCAGGAAGGTCAGCCCGACAATGGCACAGGTGACCTCGCTCATCCGAAGACCGACCTTAGGCAATCCATAGTATAGGAAGAACAGCTGTACCAGCAGCGGGGTATTCCTCGACAGCTCGATATAAGCTTGAATGATGAAGCTGATGCCCTTCACTTTGTAGTACAGGATAACGCTGAATATCAGGCCCAGCACCAGCGAGAACAGAATGGCCCAGAAGGCCAGCTTCAAGGTCAGCCACATCGCGTCACCATACAGCGGCAGGCTCTCGGCGATAAACTCCCAATCCAAATTCATAACCATTCACAACCCTTTGTCTGTAAATAAATATCCCCCGTGATCGCAGATAATACTAACTATTCAAATGTAAAAACCCCACTTTATGGGCGGCTTAAGACGCCTTTGGATTTTAGGGAGCAAATATGATTGCCCTATGTACAATTCTGCCAAACTATTTAAAATTCTTACAAAAACCTCACATGCTGTGGTAATCATCTTATTCACATAATGCCTACTTGTCAACTATGTTTTCTTAATTTTTACTCTTTTCCGCATCATGGTACAATACAGAGAAACGTGAGAAGGTGCCGCTCTTGTTCCATCCTACTGTCTTTGACAATATTAAAATTGCTTTTGAGAACCAGATCTACGACTATGATAATCTGGATGGAATCCTTGTCGTGACGGACCGGTCGGATTTGCTGAACCTCGCACTGATGTCACGGGAATTCAGTCTCGCGTTCAAATTGACTGAAGGCAATAATGTAACCTCCGAAATTATGCTGCAATCCACGGTGAAGGATCTGGGCGACGAAATTCTGGAAACACCGGGGAGCGATCCCGGCTGCACTCTTCTATTACGCTTTTATATGGAGATTGATGATGTGAACGTGCAGTGTCCGGCTATTGAGAAGATTCTGTCTACGATCTGGGGGCCGGATTTCCAGCCTGTCCAGTCCCTCAGCTTCAGCTACGGCCAGGAAGGCGATACGTACAATAACTGCATCGAATTGCAATTCAAACGACAAATCACCGAAGAACAGATGGAAGATATTCCGAACCTTTTGAAGTTCCTGCTGCAAAGTGCCGGGGAACTGGAGGAGGTATAATTCTTAGGGCGGGGTGAACTGCATATGAACTTTCTGCCTCCTGCAAGGACGGGCCGCTGGCTCTGGTGGTCTATCAGTTACGCGCTGATTGTGTGGCTGCTGCTGGTTCTGCACCGGTTCGTGCTGCTCGGCGAGGGCTTCGATCTTCTGATTCTACTGCGCTGGGCTGCTCTTTCCATCGTGCTCTCCGGCATTATTAACAGCTTCGGCTGGTATGGCGCCAGGCTGGTATGGGTCTTCTCGACCGCAGGAATTGTGCTCGGGATCAGCCTGATGCTCATCTACACTTCCCGTGACATGTCGGGCTGGGAGGATCTTGCGGGCTTTCTGTCTTTTCTCTTGTTCACAGCGGGTGGTTTCGTCCTGGGTTTAATTGTGGAAGGCAGCAGACTGCTGGTTCAATATTTGCGCAGACGCTGATCTGGAAGCTGTCCTTTGCCGGACTACACCCAATACAGGATTACAAGAGGAGCTGATGACCCTGATGTCCAATTCCTTGCTGACCAAGAATGCACTAGCGCATTCCCTGAAAGACCTGATGGCACATATTCCGCTGAACAAAATCTCCGTCAAGCACCTGGTCGACGACTGCGGTGTGAACCGGCAGACCTTTTATTATCATTTTCAGGATATCTTCGACCTCCTGGGCTGGATCTACAAGACGGAGGCGGTAGAGAGCATTGCACAGTACCGCAGCTACAGCACGTGGACGGACGGGTTTTACCGGATTTTCTGCTATATCGAGAGCAACAAGGCTTTCTGCTGCAATACACTGGATTCCCTGGGACGGGCGCATCTTGATGCTTATCTGTATGAGGTCACGAATGATCTGATTATGGGTGTCATCAACGAGCTGGCCGCCGGGCTGGAGGTCAGGCTGGAGGATAAGCAATTTATCGCTAACTTCTACACGCTGGCCTTCACCGGACTTGTGATTCAGTGGATGCGGGACGGCATGAAGGATCAGCCGAAGCATATGATTGAGAAGCTCAGCGTGCTGATCGAAGGGAACTTCCTCAAGGCGCTGCATAAATACGAACAGACGACGTCGTAACCTCCGGGTTGCGGCTTTTTTAATGAAATAATATGTTTCGGGGGTATTTCCCTGTCCAAAAACTATACACTTTGCACCATATGACCAAATTTTATACACTCGCGGACTTTTGATGATACCTTCCATAACGGGCCTATATTACACTCGGGTCAGGTACAGCAATCAAGCAAACCTATGGAGGCGACAATCAGTGAAAAAAGAGTACGGTAACGAGCAGGTGTATTTTGTCGGCGGCGGAATTGCATCACTTGCGGGTGCGGCATACCTCGTCAGAGACTGTGGTTTTCCCGGACAGAACATTCACATTATTGAAGAGATGAAGATCCTCGGCGGCAGCAATGACGGTGCAGGCAGTGAAGAGCACGGCTATGTGATCCGCGGCGGCCGGATGCTCAACGACGAAACTTATGAGAACTTATGGGAACTTCTAAATACAATTCCATCCATCGATCAGCCGGGGTTGACGCTGCGGGAAGAAATCACCCAGTTCGATGATGCCAATCCAACCCGCTCCAAGGCCCGCCTGGTCGACAGCAAGGGTGAGATTCAGGACGTCAATTCGATGGGCTTCGATATGGCTGACCGCCTGGCCCTGGGCAAGCTGATCATTACTCCGGAGGCCAAAATGGGTAAAGCACGGATCAACGACTGGTTCGGACCGCATTTCTTCACCACCAACTTCTGGTACATGTGGGCGACCACCTTCGCCTTCCAGCCTTGGCATAGTGCGGTGGAGCTGAAACGCTATATGATCCGCTTCATTCATGAATTCCCGAGAATTCAAACGCTCGAAGGTGTAACCCGCACCCCTTACAATCAATACGACTCGATTATTCTGCCGCTGCACCAGTATCTGGAGCCGTTCGGCGTAGATTTCACGCTAAAATGTACGGTAACTGATCTGGAATTCAAAGAAGGCGACGGCATTACGGTTACGAAAATGAAGGTCGTCCGCCAAGGGGTGGAAGACGTAATTGAGATTAACGAAGGCGACCGTGTGATTATCACAAACGGATCGATGACCGAAGGCTCCAGCCTCGGATCGATGACCTCGGCGCCGCGCCTGAACGGCAAAGGCAGCTCATGGAAGCTGTGGGAGAACATCGCCGCCAAGAAGCCGGGTCTCGGCAATCCTTCGTCCTTCGACGATCATGTGGACGAGTCCAAATGGGAATCCTTCACGGTCACCTTCCAGGACTCGAAGTTCTTCGACCTGATGGAAGACTTCACCCGCAACCGGGCGGGTACCGGCGCACTCGTGACCTTCAAGGACTCCAGCTGGCTGATGTCCGTCGTCCTGGCCTTCCAGCCGCATTTCCGCAACCAGCCGGAACACGTCAAAGTATTTTGGGGTTACGGACTGTATCCGGACAAAGTCGGCGATTATGTGCACAAGAAAATGTGCGACTGTACCGGCGAAGAGATCATGCAGGAGCTGATTGGCCATCTCCATTTCGAGGCGCATAAGGAAGAAATCATGGCTACCGCCAACTGCATCCCTTGTATGATGCCGTACATCACATCCCAGTTCATGCCGCGGTTGAACAGCGACCGGCCGCAGGTTGTGCCTGAAGGCTCCACCAACCTTGCCTTTGTCGGCCAATACTGCGAAATCCCGGACGATGTGGTCTTCACGGAAGAATATTCGGTCCGTGCAGCCAGAATTGCCGTCTACACCCTGTTCGGCATAAACCGTCCGGTCGAGCCGATCAAGGAATACCAGCATGATGTGCGCACGCTGTTATCGAGCCTGGTGACTTCGTTCAGATAACAGACTCGCCGAGTGTCCGGGGTTGCTGGCCGGACAGGGAAGCGGGCTGCTGCCGGTGATGCCGGGTGAAAGCTGACTGATCTGCACATCTTACAATCGAAATAAGCCGCTGCATGGAAATTCCATGCAGCGGCTTATTTATGTGCTGCCGTGTTGTTAGCCTGGCGGGCAGCTTGCTGCAATCCGCAGCGGGCCGGATAGCTGCTGGAATCTAAGCCATGCGGACACCAGAGCTCTTAATTCGTGAAAAGCTGCCGTTCGCAGCGGCGTAACGGACACCAGCGATCTTATTTACCGGAAATGCTGTGCTTTTGCCCGGCTTGGGCGCTCTATTTACTGCGGACGCAGGATCCAGCCTAGCTCACAAGACTCCTCCTCAGATGCTGCAGGAGTCGTCATCACAGCCGTCAGCATCTGCTGCCTTGGACTGCGGCTTGCCGACTACCTGAAGCACAGGAGTATTCTGCTCTTCAGCCCATACGGTGTCCAGAACTTCAGTGAATACCGGACCCGGCTGTGCGCCGGACACCGCGTATTTGTTGTTGAAGACGAAGAACGGCACGCCGGTGATATTCAGCAGCCGGGCCGCATCAATATCTGCATTCACCTGATCACGATAAGCATCGCTCTCCAGCACCGCAGTAACTTCAGCCTGATCGAGTCCGACCTCTGCGGCCAGCTCAGCCAGCACCTTGCGGTCACCGAGATTCAGCGAATCGGTGAAATAGGCACGCAGCAGCCGTTCGGTCATTTGTGGGGCTTTTCCCTTGGTAGCAGCGAAATGGCTTAAGCGGTGGCCGTCAAACGTATTGGTCGACTGGACCGTATCAAAGTTGAACTCAAGGCCTACACCCTGCGCCTGTTCGGCAAGCTGCGCATTCGTAGCTTTAGCCTTGTCACGGGTCATGCCATATTTGGCAGCCAGAATCTCGTGAATATCTCTCGTTTCATCGGTGCGCGCATTCGGATCCAGCTGGAAGCTGCGGAATACGACCTCTACCTTGTCACGGTCCGGGAATTGGCTCAGCGCGTGCTCCAGCCGTCTTTTGCCGATATAACAGAACGGGCAGGCATAATCAGACCATATATCTATTCTCACGGGAATTCCTCCTGAAATGTAATGGATGCAAAAAATGCAATACTATAAATTGACGTTTCGCATGTCACTTACTATTATATAGTTAAAAACCGAAAATTACAAACAAACTTTCTGCCGGGACAGCAAATGGCGTTCTGCCCATGCTCACGGATCATTCCGTTATTTAGAAAGTGATTAGAAGACAGGTTTATATAGTGGAGATGAGCGGCATTTTCAAGAGGGGGAGGGCGGATAATACGCAGATCGGTTATGTACCGCGCTTACGGCGTAGCTATTTATGTATTCACTTGCTCAGTATATCGGCGATATGCTGATGGAGAAACTCCGGCGCTGAAACACGGCGCCAGCTATTCCATAAGTTGCCCTGCTCCGCACCAAGCTGCTTTTGATGCGGTGTGCAGGGCACTTATGCCGCTGTTCTTAGGCCTATCCTCAGTCGCAACTGTTCAGGCAATAAGCCCCCTTTACAAAGGGGCCGTTAATTCCGGAGCATACCCGTCACCGAAGAGCGGTGCGGACGGATCAAGCCCCAAACTCTCCTGCAGCAGATTGTAGAGTCGGGCTCCGATGATCTCCTCAGAATAATCGGAGCGGACGATCTGCAGCGCAGCTGCCCCCATCTCCCTGCACATATCCGGATTCACGAGCAGCCGGTCAAGAGACGCAGCAAGTTCATCCGGACTAAGCCCCTCTGCGAGCAGTCCACTCTCCCCGTGACGCACCAGGCCTCTGACCCCCATCACATTAAAAGCGACTGTCGGGAGACCGCATGCCCCGGCTTCCAGGATAACCAGCGGCAGCCCTTCATAACGCGAAGGCAGCACAAACAGCTCGGAGACGCTGTAATAGCTGGCCAGCATATCCTTATTGCGGATGGTGCCAAGCATAATGAAGCGGTCCTCCAGTCCTTTGGCCCGAATCAGGTCCTTCAGACTCTGTTCATCCGGCCCGCCGCCGGCAACCAGAATCCGGAGATCCGGATGCTGCTTCAGCTGCTCTACAGCCTGCACCAGCAGCGAATGCCCTTTCTGATGCTCAAACAGCCGTCCGACGGTAATGATATATCTGCAGCCGGGGTCCAGTCCCAGTGCCGCCAGCGCCTCATTCTTATCCCGGCGGTAAAAGATTTCCGAGTTTACGAAATTCGGCAGCAGCCTGATCCTCCCCTCCAGATGCGGAAAGTGGCGCACCATGCTCTTCTGCTCATCTTCATTAAGTGTAGTCATGAATGCTGCCTTATGAAGCGTATGCTTCTTGATCGGCAGAATCCACTTATGTATACTGCCCCCGTGATAAGCGGCAATGATCGGGATGTTCAGCTTCTTCGCAGCTGCTGCCAGGCGCTCAAAGCGTCCGGAAGCATATTCCTGGGCATAGATCAGGCTGATTCCGTCCCCGCGCAGAATATCACACAGGTCTCTCTGAATCGTGGATACATATTGGGAGACAAATTTGCCGATCGGTGTCCGGTGGGATAAGGGAATGACCGAATACCACTTATACAGCATGCCGACCGGGATAAACTTAATCGTACAATCCACGATTCCATGCTGATAGGTGCGGACCTCACTCCCGGTTCTGGTGAAATTGTAGATGGTTGTGCGGATTCCCTTAGTTTGCAGAAGACGCGCATAGTCGAAAGAAAAATCGTTATGATACGAATGTACATATTCCTCTTCACTGAGACCCAGACCCTTTACGAAGAAATCTTCAAAGTAATTGGTATGCATAAAGATTCCGACATGCATAACGTCCCCTCCTAAAAGTTTTGTAAGCGTTGCTTCTTCAGATGTTACTTCGTACAAAACTAGCTTCGGAAGCTTACGCTTAAGTTTTGTAAGCATATACATTCTGAAATTAATACTATTATAAGCGCAACTGTGCTAAATAAAAGTAAACCAAAGTGGTATATACGGCCTACAAAAGGGGGAGTAAAATTAGATTAACACGTACTTTCGGTGCATCTTGTATTGAAAATTAAAGCGGACGGTCTAGGCGTCCCGGGAGGAGTCAGCGGTATGCATGATCTGTCAATAGTAATCCCTACACGCAACCGGATCAGCGATCTGACCCTGTGCATAGAATCCATCGGCAGGCAGACCGAGCTGGAGGATGTTTCCATTGAACTGCTGATTGTGGATGACGGCGAGATTGAGGAGAAGGTGCTGGAGTATTTCCGCAGAGTGCTGGGGCGTCTGCCTCAAGCTGAACTCAGGTATTACCGCAAAACTAAGCCCGGCGTCTGGCTCTCCCGCTATGAAGCCCTGGGTCTTATTGATGGTGAAATTCTGCTCAGCTTCGATGACGATGCGGAGCTGGATGATCCGCTCTACATCCGCCGGATGCTGGACACCTATGCTTCGGACCCGTCCATTGCCGGAGTAGGCGGCATCGCCAAGGGCCTCTCCAGCAGCAGGTCCGGCAAACTGCTCGGCAGGCTGACCTGCCAGATGTCGGCTTCACCCGGCAGGCTGTCGGCAAGCACACTGGCTGGCTCCCTGCTGCTGTGGGGGGAGACCGAGAATATTTTTGAGACGGATTTCTTCCATGGCTGCAATATGTCCTTCCGGACGTCGGCACTGCAGGATATGAAGCCTTATCCCTGGATGACCAGCTACGCGGTGGCTGATGATATCTATATGTGCCATCTGGCCAGCCGGTACGGCAAGCTTGTGATCAATCCGGAGATGAAGATTATGCATCATGAGTCACCCAGTTCCCGCGACAAGGCAGGCCGGGTGGCCCGGGCTACTGCAGTGAATCATTATTACCTGCTCAATCTGCGCAAGGCCCCGGTGAAGAATTACGCCGCGCTGCTATGGACGCTGACGTATCTAACCGGCAAAGCTACCTTGAAGCGGAATTTCAACGCCGTCTCCGGCTACGCCAGCGGAATTCTCTTCGTACTCAACCCCCGTAAGGATAAATACAGGGAATTTATGCTGGACTAGCATAGCGTCAGATTCAACCTATATAGTTTGAACTTGTATTTTTTCTATTATGGGATTGCCGTGACTGCAAAGAATGTTTGGCCCTCCGGCCGCTGCTGTCTACAGATTTCTTGAATCTAACCCGCTGTTCGCGGTGGAAATCCGCAGACAAAGGCGGACGCTGTCGCTCCTACAGTTCCAAAATTCTCCTCCGCCACTTTTCCCTTTTAGTATATTTTCAAGTTCAATCTATATAGAGAGAACCACTTGGGTAATTCAGTACTGAAGGTTTGCGGATCGGATTACGGTGATCGGATTACGGTATACCCGATATGCTTAATTGCACTTTGTACAACTAATTCGTCTGATTTACAACCAATGATCCGTTTAGTTGTATTTCGTACAATTAAAATGCCGGTTATAGCGGGTTCTGTCCGATTCGGGCGGATTTAGTTGTACAGACTGCAGTTATAAGACGGAAGCACCCCTTTTCGCAGTTTTTAATTGTACATAATACAACTATCACCGAATTCCACATGACCACATGGAACTTAAACCCTCACGCAGTATAGCCAAAGCCCAGAATCGTAAAGCATTTGTCCTTATCTTCCGGCGCCATGCGGATCTCAATAACATGCTGCTGGCTCTGCTCATTCTGATACAGAATGACCGGATTGCAGTGCGTCCAGCTGTTGACATGCGGATCAGCAGTCAGCACAAGGTTGCCATCGACGAAGATATCTGCCCGGCCAAAATCACGACTGCCAGAATCCTTATATACCAGGATCAGATTGCGGCTTGTGAGAGTCAGCTTGAAGCTGTCCTCACCTGATGCTGCCGGATGCAGCCAGTTATGCGGAAATTCCGGGGTGCCGAAGGGATCGGCATCGAGCTCTACCCGCTGCAAATCCGTGTCGGTTGCCTGGAAGCTGCCTGCTTCCACCCGGACATCATTGAGATCAGCCAGGCTCTTGCGGTCAAGCAGCCGTATAGTCGCGTAATCGTTCCCGAGCACCGGCCGTTTACCGGTTGTAATATCCTCTCCGTCCCGTGGCGAGCGGCAGGCTTCGGAGAACAAATTACCCAGGCAGTCGGCCATGACCCGGTGCCCGTCATTAGCGGGATGATAAATATCGTAGAAAAACTGCCGTTTCGATATGATGTTCCCCTCAGCCTTGCTCAGACGGAACTGCTCTGTTACCGCATCCTTAATGCTGACCATCGGGAGATTATAGTGCCTGCCCACAGGAGCAAGCCGTTCCTGCAGATTCCAGTCATTCACAAACACGCTGAACAGGAGAATCACGGCGGGCCGGCCCGGGCCAGACAGGATTTTTAGACAAAGGCTCTCGAAGCAATTCCCCTTCGTTTCATCTCCCTCGTCGTTCACTGCGAACTCCACCACCACGATATCCGGCGTTACAGCGCCATCCCGCAGAATATCTCTATCATAGCGGATCACCCCCAGCTCTGAGGGCGTCCCGCCTACTCCGGCTTTCACATAATGAATGTTCTCTCCCCCGTCCTTGCCGTACAGCTCCTTAAATCTTAAGTACGACTGGTAGGCATAACATCCGGTATGGATCGGCTTGGCCCCTGCGCCCTGAGTGATCGAACCTCCAATATAAGCAATCGTGACCTCCTCACCTTGTAACGCCTTGTCTATAGCCGCTCTGAGCCGGTAATTATTGCCGGAATGCAGCAGGGAGCCCGCAACCATCCCTTGGTATTCCAGCGAATCGAAGACCACCGGAGGTTCAATTGTCAGTTCAGGTGCAGCGTAGCCGTCATTCAGATAGAAAAGAATACTCGCCGTTGCCAGCTCACCTTCACGGCTGAATTCAAAGGCGAATTTGCCTGCAGCCGCATCGTCCCCGGACCACGTAACCTCCTCCAGCTTCAGCAATACTTCTGTCCCGTCACCCGGACAGTCGATACGCAGCTGCGTTCCTGTCTCATACTTGCTCTGTCTGCCCCAGTTCTGCATAAGAAAAGAGACCTCTGCTTCTTCACTGCCGGTCTTCACGGACACTCCGATACTATGCACTAACTCACGGAATCCGGCCCAGGTGGTCAGAAGCTCCAGCATTCCCTCATCCGTAATCCCGCCTATGTATCTTGCCTTATCTGTCAGATAACTGCCTTCCAGGTATATCTCCTGTGATGGACGGCCTTCCGCACGCGCTGTCGCCTCTATCGCTGTCTCGAACATAATGAAGAAGCCGCCCTTCCGCTCCTCCGGATCTTTGGGTGCCGCCGGACCTTCAACCTTGCCGCCGGTAATATAATTGTTATTGCCTTCCACTTTAATCAAGCCCCGCTTTCCGATATGTGCTTTATGAAGACGCTCTCATTATAGTCGGGGTACAGAATCAGCTCAACCTGTAAAGCCGGTCATTGTTAAGTTATTACAATAATTCTCTAGTTTGCCCATGGGAGGCGGACAGGAAGACATGAAATCCGGAGCATTACATACCAAAAAGGATGTCCCCGGCAGTCCTATCGCAGCTGCCGGGAACACCCCGGTTCACAGGAAGGCTTGAACCTTCCTGCCGTTATATTGTTATTAATTATGCCAATTGTTCTTTGGAAGCGGAAGCAGGGCGTT
The DNA here is from genome assembly GCF_000758665.1 of Paenibacillus borealis. Taxonomy (NCBI): domain Bacteria; kingdom Bacillati; phylum Bacillota; class Bacilli; order Caryophanales; family Paenibacillaceae; genus Paenibacillus; species Paenibacillus borealis. Next base: position 1,688,554 of record NZ_CP009285.1, on the reverse strand, counting down.
CGCTCTGACGCAGGAAGTACAGGAAGGTCAGGAACAGGAAGACAACCGCATAGCTGATCAGGTAGAAGATTTGCTCCCTCATCAATGCATAATCTCCGCTGGCAATGATCGCCTTGAAGCCTACGATACTGTGCGTCATCGGCAGCCAAGGGTTCACCTTCTGCATCCATTGCGGGAGCAGCTCCAGCGGGAAGGTCCCCGCACTTGATGTCAGCTGGAAGATCATCAGCACAATCGCCAGGAAACGGCCGGGATTATCCAGCCAGGTTACAAGCGCCTGGACGATCAGCGTGAAGGTTAAGCTCGTAATCAGTGTGAATAGATAGAAGAGCGGCACGCTCTGTACCTCCAGCTTAAGGCCATGCAGCAGCACCAGATCTGCAAGCACAGATTGGATGATGCTGACCATGACGAAGGTCAGCGTACGGCTGACAAATCTGCCCATCGCCGTTGCCCCGGGCACATTCGATTCCCGGAGCGAGAAGACCGTCGTAAAGACGAGCGCCCCCATAAACAATGCCAGTGACAGGAAATACGGCGCAATACCTAATCCGTAATGGTCCAGCTTGTAATCCGTCTTCTCCACCAGCTTCACCGGCTCGGCGAACATATTCACCGTGCTGTCACTGGAGCTTACGCCAGAAGTTTCGGCTGCAGCGTCGTTCAGCTTCTGTGCCAGCTCACCGCTGCCGTCCATTAGCTTGCCGGCTCCGTCCTTCAGTTCTCCGGCACCATCTGTCAGCTTGCCGGCGCCATCCGAGAGTCCGTCCACACCGCCGGACAGCTTGGTCAGCCCCTGCTCCAGCTGCGAAGCCCCCTTGTCCAGCGCAGCTGCGCCGGCGGCGAGCTTGCTGCCTCCGGCCGTCGCCTCCTTCAGCTTGCTGCCGAATGCGTCCAGCCCTGCTGCCAGCTGAGTCCCGCCAGCTGCCAGCTGCGCTGCGCCGTCATGCAGCTGTGTCTGGCTGCCTGCCAGCCGGGTGCTGCCGGCGAGCAGCGAGGTCTGCCCGGCATGCAGCTGCTCGCTGCCTGCTGCCAGCTGCCGGCTTGCCGCCAGCAGCTGCTTGTACTGCTCGCTCTCGGCAAGTGCCGGGCTCGCAGCCAGCAGCTGCTCCAGCCCGTCTGCCAGCTGCTGTGCACCCGAGGCAAGCTGGCTGCTCGCCGCTTCAGAGGCCGCCAGCCCGTCCTTCAGCTGGCTGCTGCCAGCCTGGGAAGAGAGCAGGCCCTGCTCCAGCTGTGAAGCGCCGCTCTGCGACTTCACTGCGCCGTCCTGCAGCTGCTGCTCTGCCTCAGCTAACTGGCCCAGGCCGCTGGCCAGATCCGCAGTGCCCTGCGTCAATGTGCCTGTACCCTGATTCAGCGTGTCTGCACCATTGTAGAGCAGCTTCAGTCCGCTTTGCAGCTCAGTCGTCCCGCTGGCCAGCTTGTTCAGATTGGTCTTCAGCGTAGCCAGCCCGTTCGTGAGCTTGCTTGCCCCATCCTTCAGCTCCGTGGCGCCGCTGCCGGCATCGCCGAGACCGGTGGAGATCGTATCCACCTGTTCAAACATGCTGCGGGTATAAGCTTCTGTGATCTGAGCAGACAGCTTAGCCTTCAGCTTATTGACCGCACTGTTGCCGATCTGTCCAGCCACAAAGTTATAATCGCTGTTCGGCTCAAACATAATCTCCGCCTGCACCGGATGCTCCTGTGTCAGGGTTGTAGCATTCTCTGAGAAATCCGCCGGAATGGTGATGGTCATATAGTAATGGTTGTGTGCCATCCCCTCCTCGGCTTCAGCCGCATCTACGAATTCCCATTTGAAATCATTGTTATCCTTCAGCTCATCGACGAAATCCCTGCCTACCTGCATGGACTCGCCTTCATAGTCCGCACCTTTATCGAGATTGACCACAGCAACGGGCAGCTTGCCTGTATTGCCGTAAGGGTCCCATGATCCATCCACGAGAAAACCGCTGTACAGCATAGGCAACGCAGCGACACCGAGTATAGTGAGCAGCAGCATCGGCTTGGTCACCAATATTTTTAAATCCTGTACAAAAACTGAAATGGCTCTCATCGCCCGCACCTTCTATCTCTTGTTTGTTTGTAAATGCATGAAAACTTTCATAACCGTTCATAATAACCGGAAAAAAATAGCCTTTACAGGCCAGAATACTCACGCTATAGCAGAATCCCCGTTGAGATGAAGAGGATCATATGCTCTTTAATCCGGTTTTTGTCCAGCGGCTCATGGGATTTGTTCCATTCCGTGGTGAGCGCCAGGTACATACGCAGAATCATAAATGCCGCAACACTGGAGTCACAGGGCTTCACTTCACCGCTGCCGATGGCTTCCTCAATCTGCTGTCTTAAGAAATCCAGCGCGTAGGCCTCCATCCGCTTCACACCTTCCAGCGCCTGGGCTGTACCGATGTCCCGCACTTCCTGGGCCAGCTTCACGAACAGCTCATGATCGGACCGGAATTCCAGAATGGAGTCCAGCAGATTGAGCAGCTTATGCACGAAGGTTGCTTGTTCCGCCGCTACACGGTTCATCACAGACATTAATTCCTGCGAAGCCTTGTCCAGAATTTCCTCAAACAGTTCTTCTTTGGTTTTGAAAAAAGTATAAATCGTGCCTTTGCCCACATTGGCGATTCTGGATACCTGATCCATGGTCGTGGCTTTATAGCCGAATTGTACAAAGGACAGGGTTGCTGCCTGCAGGATCAACGCCTTGCGGTCAATGGACATAGGTAAAACTCCTTTCTTCCTGTACGACCATAAATTGACTAAATTTAATTTTCGGTCACTCAGTCACAAATCAATTTACCATGTCCCCGCGAAGAAGACAACATTTTAATGAAAATTTCATTTGATTATCTGTTCTGCAGGCTGCTCTTCTGCACAAAATGTCATGAAATGAGTACCCATTGCCATTCTTTCTGGGGTATGATAATAAAGATGTGATCAAGAAACTAACTTTATGGATGGTGGAATATGTTTAAGAACAAGAAATCTGGCGTTATTCTGGCCGCTCTCGTCATTGTTATCGTCGCAGCTGTGGCCATCTGGCTCGTAGTGGGCAACAAGGGAGAAGACAGCACGGCTGCTACTGAAACCCCCGGTGGTGCAACGGTCACCAAGGATGGCGATACGAAGTCTCTGGAACAGACGTTTTATATTTATGATACGGTCGTGAATATCAAGGTCTTCGGCAATACTGTAGAGCAGAAGAACATGGATGATATCCAGGCGATGCTGGAACGGATGGACATCGAGTTCAGCCGCACCAAGGAGAACGGGGAATTATACGCTGTGAATCAGGCAGCCGGTAAAGAAGCCGTAGCCGTGTCCGATGAAACGCTGGATATCGTGAAGCTTTCCCTTAAATATGCCGAAGAAATGGACGGGCTGTACGACCCTACCGTTGGACCGCTGGTAGACCTCTGGGCGATCGGCGAAGGCGGAGAACATGTTCCCGATCAGGCGGCGATTGATAAAGCGCGCAGCCTGACCAATTACAAGGATGTTATCGTGGATGATGCCGCGAAGACGGTGAAGCTGGCCAAGGAAGGCATGGTGCTGGACATGGGCGGGATCGGCAAAGGTTATGCCGCTGACCGGATCGCCGACTACCTGAAGGCTCAGGGCCTTGACAGCGCGATGATCAATCTCGGCGGCAGCAGTATTATTGCCCTTGGCAACAAGCCGAACGGTTCGCCGTGGAATATCGGCCTGCAGGACCCTGATCAGAGCCGCGGTACCCAGCTGGGTACGATCAAAATCTCTGACGAGGTTATTGATGCCTCGGGGGTATATGAACGCTTCTTCATGCAGGACGGCGTGCGTTACCATCATATTCTTGACCCGCGGACGGGCTTCCCGTCCCAGAACGGGCTGAAGAGCATTACCATTATGAGTCCGAACGCAACCGATGCGGATGCCTTGTCAACAGGTGTATTCCTGATGGGCCTTGAAGACGGCATGAAGTATCTTGAAGCTCTGCCGGAGAAGGTTGACGCCTTCTTCATCACAGACGACAATAAGATTTATGCCACCTCTTCACTGAGAGAACGGCTGAATCTGACCGACCCTACGTACAGCTTCGCTGATTAATACCGCCTAGCATATAGCATACAAGCAGAAAAGGTGCCTTCCTTTGGGGGAGGGCACCTTTTCTTTGTTACACCAGCGGCAGCTCGCTGAACTCTTTATAATTGGTGAAAATATAGCTCGGCGTGTGATCCGGTCCCGGCTCCCGCCCGCGCGGGTTGTACCAGCATACCTTCCAGCCCGCCGCAAGCGCTCCAACCACATCGTTAGCCCATGTATCGCCGACATAGAGGCTGTTCTCCGGTGTGGTTCCCGTCATCTTATTGACATGGGCGAAGATAGCCGGGTCCGGCTTGGCCAGACCGACAGCATCCGAGATGAAGATCATCTCCGGCGGAATGAGCTTATCTATACCCAGCCCGCGCAGCTTGCCCATCTGGTGATCCAGCGGGCCGTTGGTGATAATGCCTACCGGATGCCCCAGGCTAATAAAGCGCTGAAGCTGCTCCGCTACGCCTTCGATCATCTCGATCGTGTACTGGCGGGCAATATAGGATGCCTGGACTCTGGCCGCCTGCTCCCGGTTCAAGGGCAGACCATATTCTTCAAAAGCCAGCTCCAGCCGCATCACCCGGGTCTCCTCCAGCTCAAGCTCCCCGCTCAGATACTTCGGCCACAGCAGATCACTGTGATGCCGTACGGTGTAGAACAGCTCCGCGTAATCCAGCTTGTCCTCATCAGGTGCCAGCACTTCGCGCACCGCTTCCCGGAAAGGCACCAAATGGTCGTACAACGTATCATCCAGATCAAAAAACACGGCCAGCTTATTGCTTGTCTTCACGTAAACTCTCCTAACTATCGCTTCAAAAATATAAATAATAAGTGAAAAAACCTTCGTCTCTGATGTAGCCTTGAGCTTCATATAAACGCTGCGCACCGGTATTATGCGTCATCGTTGAAAGCGTCAGCCCCTTCGCACCTGTACCCTGCGCGAATCCGCGTACGCCTTCCAGCAGCAGAGAGCCAAGTCCCTGTCCGCGCTGCTCCTCCGTTACAAATAAGTCGTTCAATATCCATACCCGCTGAACCGTAATGGAAGAGAAGGAAGGGTAAAGCTGGGCCATTCCATACGTCCGCTTGTCCGCACCCTCACCGGCTACAGCCATGAAGATTACAGATTCTTCGCCTTGCAGTCTCGCCTTCAGGAATTCCCGCGCAGCTTCCAGGTCCGAGACTTGGCCGTAATAGCTGCGGTATTCATCAAACAGCGGAGCAAGTTCCTCCACATCCTCAAGACCTGCCCGTTCAAAACGAAAATTCAACAAGGCTCTCCCCTCTTTCCGCCCAGCTTCATTTATTCCTTGGAGTCGTAAAAGACATGACGGGCCGTAATCTTACCGTCTTCAATGTCCATCAGGCCGAAGGAATACTGCTTCTCCCGGCGCTTGTCCGTAGGTGATCCGGGGTTGAACAGCAGAATACCGTTCTCCCGGCGCATCAGCGGCTGATGGGAATGGCCAAAGAGAATACAGTCTACATCCTGGCCTTCAAAAGCGAGCAGAGCGTTTCCATCCGTCCCTTTGCGGGAATAAGGCGCATGTCCGTGAATCATTCCGATGCGCATGCCTTCCAGTGTAACGATCTTGCTCTCACCAAAGCGCTGAATAATCTCGGCGCCATCATTGTTGCCGGCGATACCCTCCACCGGGGCAAGCCGGGCCAGCATATCATAAATCTCCAGCGCTACCCAGTCTCCCAGATGCAGGATGATATCCACATGGCGGAATTCTTCCGTAAGCGCCCGGGGTAAACCCTTTGCCGTCCGTGACAAATGCGTATCCGATACTACTCCAATCTTCATCTGCTTCAGCTCCTAATTCACATCCATAATGAACCCGAGGGACAGGTAGTAAAAAAGCTGAGAAGCGCTGTAAACTGCGATTCTCAGCCTTTTCACCTTAACATACTCAAGTTTACGTACTTATAATTGTACGATTTGCAGAACTTAGAAGCAAGCCGTGCCCGGCCTCCGCCTCATTCCCGCCAATTCCAGAGCCGGACTTCACCCACCCGCATATAGCTGACCCAGGAAACCTCGCGCAGCTTCAGCAGTTCCTTGACCGGTCCTGTGGCTACAGCTCCATAGAGCTGAACCCCATGCTCCTGCAGATAGGAGAGCGAAGTATCCAGTTCAATAAACGGCGCTGCCTTCCTGGCCAGTGACTGATGCTGCTGCAGCAGCTTAAGCGTTTTGATGAAGTTCGCATCCCGCAGTGCCCCATCCCCATAAGGCTTAACAGCAGGCGATACGCTGCCGTAGGAGGAGACCGAGCTGAACCAGCCTGTTTTCTTAGTGGTGACCTCTGATTTCAGCATATCATCGTCATGCCAGATCGGATCATAGGGAAATCCCAGCGGATTCGTAACCACCTCATCATGGGTAGAAGGGCCGGTATCCGCCCCGAACCAGACCGGACGCAAATTCAGCACTTCAAACTCCTTCAGCAGCTCATCTGTCGTAAATAAATGGTCGAACGACAGGTAGGCTTCGGCAACCGTACCCTCGGGTAGCTTATCCAGCTTGTTCCACTCATCGCTGTCATCCCCGCTGCTGACGGAACCATCTGCTGCCGGATAGTAGAAAATGTAATTACCCGCATTCCGGTCATCCATCCAGTTGAACACTCCGGGATAGGATAGCCCCAGGAGAAAGGTCTGTTTGTAATCACCCATCTGAACCTTCTCCCCGCCTACCTGCTTCAGCAGTTTACCGGTCAGATTCATCCGGAAGAACGATTTCGCATCGCTGGAAAGATATGTGGTTGTGTTGGGACGGGTCACGGCAATCGCCGAGGATACAACATCACTGTAAGTCTCACCACGGTTTCCGGTGCTATAGAATACTATAGTAATAATATTGCTGATGATCATGAAGATAATGAAGGCCGCAAATACAGTAATGGTGTTCACGAGCCGCGCCTTCCATTTGCCGCGGCGGATAATTTTCTTCTCCCGCTTTTCCGCCTTTTTCTTTACCTTCTTGAGTCCCGGAGAATCGGTGCCTGCGGGGTCTGCCTTTGTCCACTGCCCGTTTGTCTGCTCTTCCCGCTCCATTTGCTCCTCCAGATACAGCTGATAAGCCTCCAGCTTCTCCATTTCACTCTCCAGCGCCTCCCGCTCTTCCTCCGGAAGTGTTCCCTCACTGTATTTCCTCAGCTGTTCTTTGAACTCCTCACTCATGCTCATTCCTCCTCCGGTCCGCCTCACGCAGCTTCTGCCTGGCGCGGAATACCAATATCTTGTATTGGGACAAACCTACGTTCATGATGCCAGCAGCTTCCTTGTAGGTCAGCCCGTGATAATCATGCAGCAGCAGCGCATGGCGCTGCACCTCCGGAAGGCGGCTGAATGCCAGCGCTGTCTCTTCCCAGCGTTCCTGACGCAGCAGAGTCCCCTCCGTGGTCTCGGGATGGGGCAGCCCGCTGAAAAACCCATCTTCCTTGGATACACTCCGCTTTTCCTTGCGCTTGTAATCCACGAAGGCATTGTAAGCCACGCGGAACAGCCACGGCTTAATCCGCTCTTCCCGGCAGTCCTCCAGATACAGATAAGCCCGGTAGAAGGTCTCCTGCATTAAGTCTTCGGCCGCATGGTGGTCATGGCAGAGGGAGCGCAGATAGCGGTAGATGTCCGCAACATAATTCTCATATAGATCATCCAGCGAATTCGGCTCCATTTCCTCCCCCCTTAATCCATCCACGTCTGAGTACGCCAGAAGTTACAGCTTCCAGCCAGAAATTTCCGGAATCATCCATCTTACTATAGCAGACTTATCTTCATCCCTACGCAAAATAACCCCACAAAGTGGGGCCTTATCTTCGATGATTACTCTGGTACTTTGCGGGGACCCCAAAACATATAAATTCTTATCTTTCAAAAAAGGGAGCCTCCCGGCTCCCCATTTCTTTCCCTTTTCAGTTACTTCTCAATAAAACCCGATGCTGGATGAAGCGTCCTTCATCCATTCACGCTTGCGGCCTTTGTCCAGTTCGCCGCGCATGCCGCGCACCAGCGACTCCACATCAGCCGTACCGTTCTCGTGCCATTCCAGTGCCGCACTGACATACAGCTCGCCAAGCTGGGTCAGGGAGAAATCTCCTGTCAGACGCGCAGCAGTGGCAGTACCCTCTTCCCCCGCGAAGGCAGAGAAGCCCCGCAGCTGCAGATATTCGAGGCGCAGTGCCTCATTTGGCATCTTGATCTCATACGCCCGGTCGAAGCGCCCGGCGCGGTTCATGAGGCCGGGGTCTATTTTCTCCGGATAATTGGTGGTGCCGATCAGGAAGATGCCTTCCTTCGAAGTAGCCCCGTCCAGCGTGTTCAGGAAAAAGGAGCGGACCTCCTGCGGCATCGAGTCGATATCCTCAATCACCAGCACCATCGGCGCCAGCCGGGCCGCGGCCTCAAACACCTCGTTCACCGATTCGCTGCTCGTATATTCAGTGATCTGCCAATAAAGCACAGGTCCCGGGACGCTCCCGGCAATGGATTTGACGAGCGTGGTCTTGCCGTTGCCCGGATGCCCGTAGAGCAGAATCCCCCGCTTGTACGGGATGTCATAGGTGACATAGAAGCTGCGGTCCGAATCGAAGAACTGGTCGAGCGAACGGTAAATTTCTTTTTTGATCCCCGCGTCCAGCACGACCTCCTCCCGCCCCACAGAACGGGTTATCGGCTCATCCTCACGCAAGATTCCGTTACGTCTGTCGGTGAACACTGTCACCTTGTTAATATTCTGCTCCCGCTGACGGGTGCGCACATTGCCAAGGAAGAACTGCAGCTGCGCGTCGGATGCCGCAAACACGTAGTCCTGGAAGTTGATGCCGTTCTCCTGGAACACAGGCACCCGCGCCAGCGCAATGCCCATAGCCGGATAAGCCAGCACATTATTGCGGACCGACAGATGAATATTGTACTCCGGCTGCTCCTTCTCATCGTCGAACACGAAGGTCCGGTCCTCCAGGCGGTCAAAAATCCGCGCCACATGCTCCACCCCCGCGTTCCCGCTCTGCACATCATTCTCCAGCAGCTTCCAGTATTCACTGTTCGGATCATCGCTGGCATACAGCTCATAACGGACGCCGTAACGGTTGTAAAGCGCTTCGAGTATACCGTCAACCAGCCGCGCGTAGACATCATAACCTTTGATAATTCCGGCTTTGTCTTCATCGTACTCGTAGATTACAGTAGGTTTCTTAATCTCCTGCTCCATCCTATTTTGTCCCCTTTATCGCTGCGAGCGGCTTGCATTTGGCCACAACAGCAGCCAGGCCGGCACCCGTAACGCTTTCTATAATCTCATCTACATTCTTATAGGCCTGGGGAGATTCGTCAATGATAGATTCCAGGGAATGCTGATTCACTACAATCTCATCGGGTGTCCCCACCTTCAGCGACTGTGAGAATTCATGAACAGATACCAGCCGTTTCGTCGCTGTGCGGGAGCGGATGCGACCTGCACCATGGCAGATCGAGTAATAATTTTCTTCCCCGCCGGGCTGGCCAGCCATGATATAGGAGGCTGTGCCCATCGAGCCGGGGATCAGCGCCGGATGTCCAGTCGCCGCATAAGCTGACGGATTATCCGGATGGCCTGCGGGCAGGGCGCGCGTCGCCCCTTTGCGGTGCACGAATTTGGTGCCGGAGGAGGTTTCCTCTTCCCAGGCATAGTTGTGCATCAGATCGTAGAGGGTGCGCAGCTCGCATTTCGTGCCAAAGACGTCACGAAAGCCCTCGCGGACCCCGTAAGCGATCAGATGGCGGTTCACCACCGCGTAGTTCAGCGCTGAGTACATCAGATTGACGTAACGCCGGGCCTGCGGATGTGCCAGAGGAGCATAGATCAGGCGCGGATCAGCGCTGCCGAGTCCCAGCTGCCCCATCACCTTGGCGAAGGCGGGCGTGCAGAACTGGTTGACCATCCCGCCCCAGGCCCGGGAGCCGGAATGGATCATCACGGCAATCTGCCCGTCCTTAAGTCCCCATGCTTCAGCCACTTCCCGCTGCTCTTCAGCGATTTCAACCGCCTGGATCTCGACGAAATGGTTGCCGCCGCCGAGTGTCCCCAGCTGGCGGTGGCCCCGGTGCCAGGCCATATCTGGCAGCTCATTCAGAATCTCCTCGTCAAAGGCAAGCTTACTGATCTCTACATGGGACAACGCGCTTGATTTCTTCGGTGTATAGCTGTCCGGAACATATTTGCCGGGCAGGCCGTGCAGTCCTTTGCGTACGATATTCTCCAGCCGGATATCGCTGTAATGGCCGCGCTGCTGCGCCTCCATCGGCAGATATTTCTCAATTGCCCGGACCAGCTTGCGGCGCAGCTTCACATCGCGCAGATCATCCGCATGCAGATTGGTCAGATGTACGCGCATGCCGCAGCCGATATCGCTGCCCACGATGGACGGCGACACATAGCCTGACGCGGCATCCCAGACCGCGGTGGTCCCGATGCAGGTTCCGACGCCAACATGTACATCAGGAGTATAGCTCATATATTCAATATTCGGGATTTGCAGATTGTTATTAGCCATTTCCAGGACCTTGTAATCAAGTGAGCCAAATAATTGCTCGCTGGCATATACCTTGAGGTCGCCGCCCGGAAGGGCCACCTCATGTTTATAACGGGGCATATCCCCCGCTTGCTGCTTCATGCTATTCATAAAATTGTTCAATTCCTCTCAGGTTGTTAAAGTAAATTCCGTATTTCAGGTACGCAAAAAGAGCCGCAGATCAGTTCTGATCATGCGGCTCCCGGAGCATTGGGTGCAGCTTCGGATTCAAGCTGCTGCAGGTTCAAAGCACACCCGTATACAATTGTGACATAACAAGCAGGCTGCGCATTATGTCTTCCGGACAAAGGCGATGAGATCAGATTGTTCATATGCGGTTGTATAGTGACTGTGCGGCGTTCTCGAAGCAGTTGTTCCAATCATGACCCATCGGCCTCCCTTCTCTAAATGATAAACCCAATAATAAATGGCGCTGCTGCAGATTGTCAACCCTGAATCTGGTAAAGTTTGTTTTATGTGAACTACACACCACCTATGAGGTGGGTGCTTCTTGGTCAATAGAGCTAACACTCCAAGTTTACCCAAGCTTGCTGGCTCGTTCCTAGCCCATTGTGCCATTTACATGGCTAGTTTCAGAAGATTGGCAGCCGCATTCCGATCTCGATCGTGCTCCGTATGGCACTCTGGACAAGACCATTCCCGTACAGCCAGATTCTTGACTTCTGCGTTTTTGTAGCCACAATAGGAACAGAGTTGACTGCTTGCATAGTTTGGAGGGGCAATGATCAACTGCCGATCATACCATTCCGCTTTGTAGGTCAGCAGTTCTCGGAATAATCTCCAGGAGACTTCGGATATGGCCTTCGCTAACTTATGATTCTGCAGCATGTTCTTTACACGCAAGTCCTCCATCACGATCACTTGGTTTTCGTGGATCATTCGGGTGGACGTTTTGTGCAAGAAGTCTTTCCGCTGGTTTGCTATTTTTTCATGCAGCTTCGCCATTCGGAGTTTGGCCTTGGTTCGGTTGTGGCTTCCTTTTTTCTTTCGGGATACGCTTTTTTGCAGCATTATTAATCGTTGTTCCGATTTCCGCAGATGTTTCGGATTCGCAATCACTTCACCCTCTGAGGTCACCGCAAAGCTTTTCAGTCCTAAATCGACGCCAATTTTCTGGGCTGCTATAGGCAATGGCGTGCTTTCTGTTTCAACTCGGATGGACGCAAAGTATTTGCCGGATGGTGTTTTAGAGATAGTACAGGATTTGACCCGTCCTGAGAAAGGGCGGTGCATCCGGATTCGGATTCTGCTCTTTAGCTTTGGGATTTTAAGCATACCGCCTTCAATTCCAATCGTTCCTTTTTGATTGTTTGTTGTAAAGCGGTCTGTATGTGTTTTCTTGCTTTTGAATCGGGGGAAGCCCATAGTCTTCTTCTGAAAAAATTGTTTGTACGCTTGGTCCAGATGGAGCTGGACATTGGCCAGGGCGAGGCTGTCGATTTCTCGGAGCCACGGGAATTCTTTCTTGTAACCCGCAGGTGTTGTATGGAGCATCGTCGCTGTGATGTGGTAATGTTTGATCTTATCCGATAACATTTTATTGTAGATAAAACGGACGGCCCCGAATACGTTAGCCAAATAGTGTTGCTGCTCACGGTTAGGATAGATACGGTATGTATACGCTTTATAGATAAGCAAACGATGCACCCCATTTCCAAACATTCACAAAAAAATTATAGCACATACGTTCTTATGATAGGAAACTTTTTTCCATATAAAGGAAAGACCGTAGTCATTCATCCCGCCACTTTAGAAGTCGGGGAATTCTGACTACTTATTTAAATTTCGACCAGTCCTGGCTGCTGTTCTCCAGCAGGTGGCCGAAATCATTCTCCAGACGTTTCTGCTCCGCCTTGCGCTTGTCCTCCGCTTCCTTAATCGCGGCGTCTTTCTTGCCTTGCTCTTCGGCCTTAAGCGCATCGGACTGCGCCTTCAGCTTGTCCAGTACATCCCTGCTGAGCAGGTCTTTGAGCGTTGCCGGAGCATCCGCCGCCGCAGGGCGCGGAGCCGGGGTTATTTTCTTCTTTTTAGCCAAGTGAAATCATCCTTTCAAGCCTTGCATATAGTTCAAATTTGTTTTAGTTATAGGTCTTTTCGTTTATAATGTACAGTAAGAGGTGAGCCTAATGAAATCCACAGAGTTATGTCCAAGGTTACAAAAAAGCATGGATATTATCGGCAGACGTTGGACGGGCTTAATCATCTATCAGCTTCTGCAGGGACCGCAGCGCTTCGGCGCCATCGAGGCTTCGCTGCCCGTCAGCGGCAGGCTGTTGTCCGAGCGTCTGAAGGAACTGGAGCAGGAGGGCATCGTCCTGCGCGAGGTTTTTCCCGAAACCCCTGTAAGAATCCAGTATTCGTTAACTGACAAGGGCCGGGCCCTGGAATCCGTCATCCGTGATTTGCAGGTATGGTCGGAAGACTGGATCACAGAAGAGGAATGCCGGTCTGAATCATCCGCTTCTCCGCAATAATCTTTACGCTCAGCTTCTGTATTAGCCTTATATAAATTTACAGCTTGCGGCCTATGATAACAAGGTCACGCGCAATGCCGTCCAGCACAGCGACACCCGGCAGCAGGCCCCACTGTTCGAAACCAAACTTCCGCAGCAGGGCGAGACTTGGCTCATTGTGGCCAAACACAAAGCCGACAAGATTCTGCAGACCAAGACGCGGACATTCTTCGACCGCCTTGGTCAGCAGAATACTTCCGGCGCCGCTGCCGCGGAATTTCTCATTTACATAGACACTGATCTCTGCCGTTCCATTATAGGCCGGACGCCCGTAGAACGACTGGAAGCTGAACCAGGCCGCAATTTCACCGCCTTGTCTCAGTACCCATAGCGGACGATGATGGCTGTTATGCTCATGGAACCACTTCACTCTGTCCTCCACGGCCACCGGTTCCAGATCCGCTGTCACCATTCTTCCGGCAACCGTCGTGTTGTAAATCTCCACAATCGCCCCCAAATCCTCAATTGCTGCATCCTCTATGCTGTAACCTTGCCAATCCATCTGTTATTCCTCCTAAAAGTTATATCTGGTATGTGAAATAAATCCGGGTTATTCCCAATTTCCCTCATCCTATCGGCCCAACTCCAAAATTGTTGTACAAAAGGCAGGATTTCAGCTTGTTCAAGCGGCTTGGCAGGACAATTCTTGTATTTCATACAACAATCCTCCCAAACACCTGGCTTTCCATGAATCAGAGTTGTAGAACGTACAACATCTATGTCTCATCTAAGTCTACAGTGCTTGCTAAAAGTCCCCGTTCTGCCGGTAACGAATCAAATATAAGGAATTGATTGACGTGTGCTTCCAGTCCCACAGCAACTGACCAGTAACTTGTATGGTTGTTGTCTAGAGTACGGCTTATTTAGCAAGACATTTACAGAGATTCGCTCATAATCAGTTGACGTTTGTCCACTAGTTTCATTGCATTGCGGAAAACGAGGCTACTTCAGTCCTGTCTGTTCCAGACTCCACTTCCACAGACGCGCAGCGTCTTCTGTATTCTTCGCCCGCGGTGACAATTCCTTGATCTCACGGCGGTAATAATATTGCCCGCTTACTTCGCTCAGCTCAGGCGCAGTCGCCAGATAAATAGCCGTGTCCGCGCCCTTCTCTGGAGTCAGGAAGAAGTAGGACAGCAGCTTCAGCAGAGAGCGCCCGAAGCCCGTCTCCCGGTTCACTCCGATGCTCGTTCCCACCGCGCCCGGATGCACACAGTTCACAGTAACTCTGGTGTCCTTCAGGCGTGCAGCCAGCTCCCGGGTGAACAGGATGTTGGCCAGCTTGGAACGGGCATAAGCCTTGGCCGGATTGAAGCCGCGTAACAACGTATGATCCTCCAGATGCAGTTTACCTATCTTGTAGGCACCTGAAGCCACTACCACAATCCTGCCTTGCTCCGCCGCCTTCAAAGTACCCAGAAGCAAATTCGTGAGCAGAAAATGACCCAGATGATTCACGCCCAAATCCTGCTCGTACCCGTCGGCCGTAAGCTCACGTCTGATGGCGACCACGCCGGCATTATTGATCAGAACATCAAGCACAGGATAGCTGGCCGTAAATTCCGCGGCAAAAGCGCGGATGCTCGCGAACGAACTCAGGTCGCACAGCATCAGCCGGATTTGATCAGAGCCGCTCTGGCGCACCGCTTCCGCAAGAGCTTCCTCCCCGCGTTTGCGGCTGCGGCAGGCCATAATTACACTGGCCCCTCTGCGGGCCATTTCCACTGCCGCAGCCAGTCCCATGCCGGAATTCGCACCGGTTATAAGCACGGTCTTTCCTTTCATGGACATCTTCCCCTCTCTTGCGGGCCAGCCAGCCTGGGGCATGACGTAGCCTTTTCAGAGTATATGTTTTATGATAATGTTACATCATTTCACAGGGTTAAAATAGCCCCTGGGCGTGGAATAGCTTCTCAAGAAGTGTATTCCCGGTTAGAAGCAACTTATCCAATACAGGGGGCAGGTATATGGCTACTATTGAAGACTTCTTAAAGCTGGACATGCGTATAGGAACTATTCTGACCGCAGAACCGTTTCCTGAGGCGCGCAAACCGGCGATCAAGCTGCAGATCGATTTCGGGGAGATTGGCATCAAAGCCTCCAGTGCGCAGATCACCAAACGCTACACTCCGGAAGAGCTGATCGGCCGGCAGATTGCCGCCGTCGTGAACTTCCCGCCCAGACGGATTGCCGGCTTCCTCTCGGAAGTCCTCGTCCTTGGCGGTGTGCCGGAGGAAGGCGATGTGATTCTGCTGGCTCCCGGGCATAGAGTTCCGGACGGGACGCCGGTTGCTTAAGGTTGTACAGGAAGCGGATGCTCGCAAAACTTAAGATTATGCTTCCGATGCGAGTTTTGTATGATGATGATTCAGGAAGCGGATGCTCACAAAACTTTTAAGGAGGTGAATCCGGAGGCTTTCCGGAAGAATATGAATTTTGGGCCTAATGTTACCGTATTGACCGTACCTATGCTGTCCCCGGTTATGGGACCGACCGTAATTTACCCGGTGCTGCTGAAGGACGGTGACGGGCTGACGCTGATCGATACCGGCATGTTCGGCCAATATGATTCGCTGGTTCAGGCCATCCTGCAGGCCGGCGAACAACTCTCCAGCATCAAGCGCATTATCCTAACCCACCAGGATATTGATCATATCGGCAACCTTCCGGTGCTGGTCCGGGAGATTCCCGGTGTGCAGCTGTTCGCGCATCCCGGCGATATTCCGGTCATCTCCGGCAGCGAGTCCATGCTCAAGATGACACCCGAGCGGATCACTGGGATGCCGCAGGCTTTTCAGGAGCAGATCAATGCTTTTCTGGAGCAGCTTACACAGCTCGGTGAAATCACGGAGCTGCATGACGGTGATCAGCTGCCTTGGGGCGGCGGGGCCGAAGTGATCCATACCCCCGGCCACACTCCGGGTCATATTTGTCTCTACCTGCCGCAGGAGAAGCTGCTGCTCGCCGCCGATGAGCTGCGGGTCGCAGACGGCAGGCTGGCCGGACCGGCTGAATCGGCCACGCCGGATATGCCGCTTGCACTGCGCAGTCTGCGTAAGCTCGATGGCCTGCCTGTACAGAGCATCGTCTGCTACCATGGCGGACGGTATGACGGCAGCCCGCAGGTGCTGATTGATTCACTTGCGGGCGGACTTTAAGCGAGATTGTCCGGCTGCGTATAGTACTAGTGTGGCTATAACCTGGTACAGATACACAACAAAGGCTGTTCCCTAAGCAGAATTGCACTATAGGGAACAGCCTTTGATAAATTTATGATCAGGTCATCCAGAAACTTATGGCTGGCCTATTTTTAATGCGGAATTACAGATCGAAAGAATTACAGAGTGAACGGACACAGATGACGTTATTTTGCTAAAAATGTTACTCTTGACGTTTATGCGGACTCAGGAGCCCTTATCCGGCATATTTCAGACCAAAATACTGGAAATGAATGTCATTAAGGTCATCTGAGTCTGCAACCGACAGAAAGCGGGCTGTTATCCGAAAACAAGGGCTCTCCAGTCCGCATAGTTGCCGGATGGCCATGAAATCCCGGTGCCCTTATGCTTAGAACTTGGTTAAGACTTTGATTAAGACCTTGATTAAGACCTTGATTAAGACCTTGGTTAAGTGCCAAAGGAAATACGCGACAGATGCAGCTGTCAGTCCCTCACTTCCAGTCAGGCCGCAGCGCAATCAGCTTATCATCCTGCGCGCGCGGGCTGCCTCTGCCATCGCGGTTATTGGTCATAAGGTACAGGGTACCGTCTGGCCCTTCCGCCACATTGCGGATCCGGCCATACTTCTCTTTAAATAAAGCCGTAATCGCAGGCTCACCATCCGAAGGAGACAACGATACCCGCAACAGCTCCTGCCCGGCCAGACCGGCAACCAGTAATTCGCCGCTCCAAGGCCCTTGCGTGATAAAGGTCATGCCCGACGGTGCCCAGGTCTCCTCCCCGCTGTGTGCCAGCGGAGTCTTCAGCTTCAGCTTCGCGGCTCCGGTCTCATCGCCTTCAATCAGCGGCCAGCCGTAGTTTGCCCCGGCCTGAATGATATTAAGCTCATCATGGCGGGACTGGCCGTGCTCGGAGCTGTACAGCACACCGCTCTCCGGCTGCCAGGCCAGACCCTGCGGATTGCGGTGGCCCATACTATAGACCGGAGATCCGGGCCACGGATTATCTTCTGGGATGCCACCGCTGGTGGTAATCCGCAGTATTTTCCCGCCCAAACTGGTCTTATCCTGCGCCAGCTCAGGCTCATAGCGTTCACCTGTGGTGATGTACAAGTAGCCGTCAGGGCCAATTTTGATCCGCCCGCCGTTATGATTGGTGTCCCCCGGTATATTGTCCAGCAGGACCTCCTTTATCTCCGCTTTGCTGCTGCCAATCTTGATCCGCAGTACCCGGTTCGCCACTCCGCCTTCGGCATTGCGGTAAGAATGATATACATATGCAAATCCGTTGCTCTCAAACTCCGGATCAAGCGCAAGTCCCAGTAATCCGCCTTCTCCTTTGCTGACAAAGGGGGCGAGAAGTTCCAGCAGCGGAGCCTCACGAAGCTTGCCGTTCTCTATAACGCGCAGGCTGCCGGGCCGTTCGGTGAAAAAAATCCGCCCGTCCGGAGCGAACGCCATCTCCCAAGGCACATTCAGTCCGTGCGCCAACGGTTGAGCGGTATAAGGGAAGGCAGACGAAGCTGGCGGCTTCGTAGCGGCAGCAGTTACTTCCGGTGCCTGTGTGCTTCCAGATGCACCCTTACCTACACTGGCAGACGCTCCCGGGGTTCTTGTCACCGGTGTTTCGGTCATCGTAGTCATTGAAGATGGAAGGGCAGTTCCGGCAGGCTGTGCGTCAAGCCGCGGATTCTCAACTGTCAGCTGTTCTTGCATACTATCTTGTTCAGAAGAGGTGCAGGCTGACAGCAGTCCCATCAGCAGGACCAAAGCTCCGCGCAGCAGAAATGTACGGGAGAGGACCGTTGTTCTTGTTCCGGACATATTCATAACCTCCTGAAAGTTTTTGTGAGGCCAATCTCAAAGAATTTGCTTCATGCAAAACCCGGTTTGGAAGTATACCATTTGGTGTAAATTGGAACGTAAACCAGAAATGATTTTGGCAACTATTACCCGGTGCTTAACTTCACTAAACTCCCTTTAGCATCCTCACCAGGAACGTGCAGCCTCCCGGATTATGAATTATAATGAGAATATTGCTGTTTCAAGCGTGTATATGAAAGGGGAACTATTGCAATGAATGAAGCTCTGCTCAAACTGGAGCGAGGACTTACAGGCGGGGGCCTGGATGCTCTGCTCGTAACTGATCCTAAGCATGTATACTATTTGACCGGCTTCGCCAGCAACCCGCATGAACGTTTTCTGGGCCTGCTGCTGATCCGCGGCGAGGAGCCCGTGCTGATCGTTCCGGCGCTGGACGCTGAAGCGGCGCATGCCGCCTCCTCGGTGAAAACTATCCTGACGCACAGCGATACGGACAACCCGTACGAACTGCTTAAATCCCGCTTCGGCGGTGCGAATCCGGGCAGCTTCGGCATCGAGAAGGAGCACTTCTCCGTCAGCCGTTATGAGTTGCTGGCAGACGCCATCCCGGCGGGGTCATTCAGCGACATCGGCCATCTGCTCCGGGCTATGCGCGCCGTCAAGACACCTGAAGAAATCCGCATTATGAAGCATGCCGCCGAACTTGTCGAGGAGGTTCTCCGCCGCGGCCTGTCGCATGTCAAAGCCGGTGTCAGCGAGAATGAGCTGGTAGCGGAGCTTGAATATCTGATGAAAAAAGTCGGTGCCTCTGGCCCCTCCTTCGACACTATGGTGCTCTCCGGCCCGAACACGGCCCTGCCGCATGGCGTACCGGGCGAGCGCATCATCCAGCCGGGCGATCTGCTTATGTTCGATCTTGGCGTATACGCCGGAGGATATGCTTCCGACATTACCCGCACCTTCGCTGTAGGCGAAGTCAACAGCAAGCTGACCGATATCTACAACACTGTGCTTGCTGCCAATGAAGCCGGTATTGCCGCCTCCGTTGCAGGAGCCACCTTCGGTTCTGTCGACAAAGCAGCGCGGGATGTTATTGAAGCCGCCGGTTACGGGGAATACTTCATGCACCGCGTCGGACACGGTCTCGGCATGGATACCCATGAATATCCTTCGCTGCATGGACTCAACACGGATATCATCGCAAACGGCAACGTCTTCACCGTAGAACCGGGAATTTATGTTCCAAATCTTGGCGGCGTGCGCATTGAGGATGATGTGCTCGTTACGGCAGAAGGCCCGCAGACGCTGACCAGCTTCCCCAAAGAATTGACAGTGCTGAGCCTGTAATTCAGCAATTGCAAAAGCCCCAATCTCCGGTTCACTGGAGTTTGGGGCTTTTTTATATAAGACTATTCTATGAAATATTGCGCTTGGTCTCCTGGGGCCTGACTGTCTGCTCTTCTTCAGCGAATTTAAAGGAACGGGCAAGGTAGAGCACCGGTGTGCCTGCGCCCGTGAGAAGGAATTTGGCCAGATAGGTGGTCAGTAGAATCTCTGTCCATACCTTCAGGTCATAGGTTCCGGCAAACGCAATCGTGCAGAAGATCAGAGTATCGACAAAAGAGCTGATCATTGTGCTGCCGTTAGAGCGGATCCAGAGCTGCCGCGAGCTGCCATAGTACTTGCGGATCCATGCATACAGGCGCACATCCAGAAACTGGCTGATGAAATATGCGGTGAGACTGCCCAGTGCGAGCCTCGGCATCAGGCCGAAGATCGTCTGGAGTGAAGACTGGGCAATATCCGTCTCCTGCGGCTCAAATATAAGCACCATCTGCATAATGACGGTAGTCATCAGCAAGGTGAAGAACCCGAACCAGACAGCGTTCCGCGCTTCAGCCCGCCCGTATCTCTCATTCAGCAGGTCACTGGTCATATATAACGTGACATACATCGTATTCCCCAGCGTCATCACGATATCGAAAGGCATCGCAATCGTCTTGGCTACTTGTATATTGGCGACCACGGTTGCCATACCTACCCAGGCATAGAGCCCTTTTTTACCGAACAATCGGTAGCAGAGCAGAAAAAACACAAAATTAACGACAACAAACAAAATACCCCATAACAAATTGAACATATTACTGATTACTCCTCCTAGTTTTGTTTACGCGGGATGGTTACGAACCGCGGATATCCACTTTTAGAACTCTTTTAGAACTCTTGTAGCACTCTTATAGAAACAAAACAATAACACTCTATCATAGAAGAAGCTAACATGCTATGAAATTTTAAATTTTCATGAAAACAGCGTGTAATTCACTTTTTTCGGTAAATTGGTGATAGACTCGTTAAATATTCAAATTTTTCTGAAAAATAATGCACAATAGAGCAAACTTTCACTATTCAACCTGAGGTTAATTCTATAGAATAGTTATCAATCACATTTCCCGTTAACGCTAGCTTCATATATGACCTACACCAATGGAATATATTGCTGCTTGCCTGGCTCTTTGTCGGGCTGGGGATTTCAGATGCAATTGACAGAAAAGGAGAGAAAGAAATGTTCCGTTTCAAAAAATCAATTAGCCGCAAGTTTACGCTTCTGCTGTTTGTCGTTCTGTTACTCACTTCTCTTTTGCTAAGTATCAGCTTCTACTTCATATCCACCAACATCATTAACAGTTACGTTCTGCCACAGATCAATAAGTCTCTGACGGCCTCAGCCCAGGATGTATACAAGAACCTGAATGCTACAAGCGCGCAGCAGGCCCTTAACAAGAATGAACAGGCAGGAACTAATGTAGAATTCTATTTCGAGGAAAAGCGGAAGCAGCACGATGTGGAGACCATCTTCCTCATCGATCTGAAGGAAGGCAAAGCCACTGTCCTGGTCGCTGACCATAGCGCCAAGCTTAAGCGCGAGGAATCCATTGAGGTATTGCCTGCCATGGAGCAAGCCTCCAAGGGAAAAGCAGGACTTAGTGAAATCTATAGTGATAGCCATGGTATACATAAGAGTGCATTTGTTGGCGTTCCCGGCACCACAATGCTCGTTGGTGTAAGCTCGGATGTCGGCTTTATTCAGGAAAAGATGAGCAACATTCTGTGGACCAGTGCGGGAATCACCCTGCTGGCACTTATTGTCGGACTCTCCGGCGCTACACTGATGAGCCGCAGAATCATCCGTCCGATTAAATTGCTGGCAGCCTACAGCAACAAGCTGGCCGGCGGCGATTTCACCGAAGCACTCACGATTAAAGGCACCGATGAAGTAGGCCAGCTCTCCGAGAGCTTCCGGATCATGAGCGAGCGGCTAAAAGAGATGATCGGACATGTGCTGGATACATCAGGTACCGTAGTTGCCGATTCCAATGATCTGAAGGAACGCGTTCAGATTCTGAACAATATGGCCGAGCAATCCGCTATTTCCGTAGAGGAAATCGGTAAAGGCAGCACCACGATTGCTAGCAGCGCACTGGATAATTCCCGGGCTATGGATGAGATCAACATCGGCATCCAGCATATCGCTTCCGCTGCCGGTGAGGTCACGGAGCAGATCAGTGAAGCCTCCGCCGAAGCCATGGGCGGTAATGATATTGCCCAGAGTGCTGTGCAGCAGATGCGCCAGGTGGAACAGGCCTCGGTGCAGTCGCTGGAGCAGTTCCGCATCATGAATGAACGCTCCCTGATGATCGGGGAAGTTGTGCAGGGGATTACCGAAATTACGAAGCAGATTCAGATGCTGTCGCTTAACGCCTCGATTGAAGCAGCACGTGCAGGAGAGCATGGCCGGGGATTCGCGGTCGTGGCCGGAGAAGTCCGCAAGCTGTCAGAGCAATCCAAGGAATCCAATGAGCAGATCCGCGAATTCCTGCTTGGGCTTCAGGAAGATATGAACCACTCGGTATCTGAGATGAACCACGTGAATGCAGAAGTGGCTTCAGGTGTGAACAAGGTTGTTGAAGCGGGCAATGCCTTCAATCATCTGCTGATTCTTATTCAGAGCATCAACCATAGCATTCAGTCCGTATCTGCCGCTACCCAGCAGATTTCGGCAGGCACCGAAGAAGTCAGTGCCTCGGTGGAAGAAACGGCACAGATTACGGCCAAGTCGCAGCAGAGCGCCGATACGCTTGGCGAGAACTCCGCACGCCAGCACCAGGAGCTGGAAGGACACGCACTGACCGTCGAGCACCTGCACGAGCAGGCTGTGAAGCTGCAAAAGGCTGCCCAGCAGTTCAAAATTTAGCTGTAAAGCTGCTTAGCAGCAAAAATAAAAGCAGTTCCAAAGGCCACGCGGCTGTTGGAGCTGCTTTTTTGTATCTATTCTAATTCGTTGCTGGCAAATTGGGATTCTTAAGGCCGCGCTGTTTCAGCATAAATGTTGTTCGAAATAAATGTTGTACGAATTACAACTTCGATTCATAAATACCCGGGTTTTTAGAAGGATTGTTGTATGTAATACAATAATTTCTCTGATTTTCCGCTTGGAAAAGGAGAATTGCTGCAATTCGTACAACATTTTTGAATTAGGACCGATGTAATCGGCAAAATGTTGTATTTTGGGCAGGATTATAGGCTAATAGCTTAAATTCAGCTTATACAGATTATAGCAGGAGATGATTAGGGCATGTTCAGTGTCTTGGTGCCCAGAGGATGACCGAGACACCGATCACGCAGATCCCTGCGCCGATCCAGTCGTAGAGATCCGGTGTTTTCCGGTCCACCAGCCAGCCCCACAGCACAGCAAGCACGATAAATACACCGCCATAGGCTGCATATACCCGGCCAAAGGAAGGAAACTTCTGCAGAGTCGGGATAATGCCATACGCGATCAGAATTACTGAGCCTACCAATCCGTACCACAGCGGCCGCGATTCCCGCAGCCAGAGCCAGACCAGATATCCGCCGCCGATCTCGGCCAGTCCGGCAACAATAAACAGCAGAACCGCAGCAGCCACCCCTATTCCCCTCTTCCTCGCAAGCCCATAATGTTGTACACGGCATTCATATCCAGATGCGCTCTTACGGCATCCGCCAGCCGGTCAAACTCCTGCTCACGGAGCGCAGCTGCCGAGAAGGTTACCGTTAGCGGCGCCAGCCCCTTGGCTGTCCGTAATCCGTCCAGCCAGCTCCGGCGCAGCTTATCGTTGTGGAACAATCCGTGCAGATAACTGCCCCAGATTCTGCCGTCCGGGGTCCCCCAGCCTTCCGGCACAGCCTGCCCTTCCGGCCCGGCCAGCATGAACAGACTGCGCACGGAAGCAGCATCATGGTTCGTCGTCGTTCCCATATGTATCTCGTATCCGGTAATGGGCATCCCACCGATTGAGGCGAGCGCCTCGGTGCCTAGTTGCAGCGGATGATCCGCAGCCAGCGTTCCGCTGACGCGGACCGTGGTCTTCTGCTGCAGGAACGCCGTTGACAGCGGCAGATACCCGAGGCCCTCACTCTCACCCGGTTCAGTACTCTCAACCGCATGAGGATCAAGCAGCTTCAACCCCAGCATCTGATACCCGCCGCAGATTCCGGCAAGCTGCTGCGTCCCCTGCTCCAACGCACGCTCTATTGCCTCCGGGAACCCCTGCTCCCGCAAATACTGCAGGTCGGCCGCCGTATTCTTCGTACCCGGCAATATGATGACATCCGGCGTTCCCAGCTCGTCTGCTGACATGACATAGCGCACGGCAGTATCCGGTTCATCCGCAAGCGGATCGAAGTCCGTAAAGTTAGAGATCCGCGGATAGCGGATAACCGCGATATCAAGCTCCCTGGCGGATTCTTCGCGCAAACGTCCCGACGTTCCTTCCAGAACTACGGAGTCCTCTGCCTCAATCCGCAGCTGCGGCAGGAACGGAAGCACACCCAGTACCGGAATGCCTGTACGCTCCTCCAGCCAGTCCAGCCCGGGCTGCAGCAGCGATACATCGCCGCGGAATTTATTGATAATGAAGCCTTTGACCCGGGCCCGTTCATGCGGCTCCAGCAGCTCCAGCGTCCCGACGATGAAGGCAAACACGCCGCCCCGGTCAATATCGGCAACCAGCAGCACCGGCGCATCCGCCCAGCCGGCCAGATTCATATTGACGATATCCCGCGCCTTGAGGTTGATCTCAGCGGGGCTGCCTGCGCCTTCCATCAGTACAATATCATAGGCCTCCCGCAGACGGCCAAGCGCATCCATCACCGTCCCTTTGGCTTCGGGGAGAAACTTCTCACGGTATTCTCTCGCACTGAGCGCGGCATGCGGCACACCATGCACCACGATCTGCGCACTCATCTCACCGGACGGCTTCAGCAGGATCGGATTCATGTCGCTGGTAGCTGTAATGCCGAAGGCTTCCGCCTGCATCCCCTGGGCGCGGCCGATTTCTTTGCCGTCCGCTGTAACATAGGAATTCAGCGCCATATTCTGCGATTTGAACGGTGCCGTGCGGTAGCCGTCCCGGGTCATAATCCGCCCAATGGCGGCGGTGACGAGGCTCTTGCCGACATCGGAGGCGGTTCCCTGCAGCATCAGCACGGTGGCTGGCCGCTGCTGGCCCGCTCCATCTGCAACTCCCGGCGCTGCCTGGGTGGTATCTGGCTTCAGCTTATCCGCTCCACCCGCAGGCCCCGGTGCGGCCTGGGCGGCTGCTGGCTTCAGCTTATCCGCTCCACCCGCAAACCCCGGCGCGGCCTGGGCGGCAGCCTTACATGCAGTTGTATCTTCCATGTTCATCTTCCTCGCTTTCTGGCTGCTGCCGGAGTTAAGAACGGCACAGTTGTAGTAGATCGCTGAGCCGGGCGGCGCTGGCCGCTACAGGTTGTGCTGCAGCAGCACCAGCACAAGCAGAACCACCGTCTCGAGCAGCTCTCCCAGCGCGCCGTAGACGTCGCCGGTGAGCCCGCCGAGCCGGCTGCCGATCCGCCGCGCTGCGAGCATGCCGCAGGCTGCCGCAGCCGCCGGCGCCAGGATGGCCGCAGCCGCCAGCTGCGGCCAGGCCCCGCTGCCCGCGCCGAGCGCCAGAGGCGCCGCGGCAGCGGCCAGCGTAAGCAGCGCGGCGCTTAGACGCGCGCGCCGCTCCAGCCGGGCAGGCAGCCCGCCGAAGCTGGCGGCCAGCCCTTCATTGCCGCGGGCCAGCGGATAGCGGGCCATGGCCCGCACCATGTACCAGCGGCTCCAGACCGGCGGCAGCAGGAGCAGCGGCAGCATGCTGTAGCTGCCGCCTTCGATCAATGCCGCCAGCAGCGAGGCCTTCAGCAACAGCAGCAGCACGCAGGCCAGCACACCCATAGCGCCTACGCGGCTGTCCTTCATGATCTCCAGCATCCGCTCTCGCGAGCGGTAGCTGAGCAGCGCATCGGCGCAGTCCATCCAGCCGTCCAGATGCAGCCCGCCGGTCAGCCCCACCCACAGGATGAGGGTGATGACCGCGGCAGGCCAGACCGGCAGCAGCCAGGCTGCAGCTGCCGCGCCTAATGCGGCGCTGAGTCCGATCGCTGCGCCGACCAGCGGATAATAGACCACGCTGCGGCGCAGCAGCTCAGGCGAGAAATCCGGGCTGTATTTGACCGGAAACCGCGACAGGAACTGAAAAGCGGCAGCAGCATCCCCCCGCGCGCTCACAGCAGGTACTCCCGGCTCTTCAGCTCTAGCGGTATCCCGGCCGTAACCAGAAATACCTGCTCACACTGCCGGGCAAGCCGCGCGTTCATCCGTCCGGCCAAATCACGGTACAACCGGCCGAGTGAATACTCCGGCACAATGCCGTCACCTACTTCATTGGTAACAAGAATTAGCGTCCCCTGGAAGCTGGAGACACTCTGCTCCAGTCCGGCAATTGCCTCTTCCACCAGCTGCTGCCGGTCACTGCGCTCCTCTACAGCCAGCAGCTGATTGGACAGCCAGAGCGTCAGGCAGTCCACCAGCACAGCCTGACCGCTGCCGGACTGCCGCTCCAGCAGCACCGATAGTTCAAGCGGCTCCTCCAGTGTCTCCCACCGGAAGCCGCCCTCCTCCCGTTGCTGCCGGTGCAGGGCAATCCGCGCCTTCATCTCTTCATCGAATGCTTGTCCGGTCGCCACATAAACCGCCTGCTGCGGGTCCGCCAGCTTCCGGGTTAAACGCTCGGCGAAGCCGCTTTTCCCGCTGCGTGCGCCTCCGGTTACGAGGATACTCATACGCTCTCCGACCCGGAAACCCCCGCGCTCTCGAAGGTCGCCATCTCCCGCATGATGCGGCAGACCGCTTCAATGAAATGCAGGCACAGCGCACCGCCGGTGCCTTCGCCGAGGCGCAGTCCGAGATCCAGCAGGGCCTCCAGACCGAGGCGGTCCAGCATCAGCTTATGCCCCTGCTCGCCTGAGACATGGGAAGCAATCATGTATGCCGTCGATTCGGGCGCCAGCGCCTTGGCTACCAGGGCTGCCGCACCGGAAATGAAGCCGTCCAGAATGACCGGAATCCGCAGGGCTGCCGCACCGAGAATCAGACCCGCCAGACCGGCAATCTCAAGTCCGCCTACCTTCGAGAGCACATCGATCGGATCTGCCGGATTCGGCGTATTCACCTGAAGGGCGCGTTCGATTACCGATATTTTGTGGCGCAGCCGCTCGTCGTCGATGCCTGTCCCCCGTCCGGCTGCCGTCTCTGGCGGAATACCTTCCAGTGCACATAACACTGCAGCACTTGCTGTAGTATTGCCGATCCCCATCTCACCGGTAATAAAAATCTCCGTCCCGTTCTTCACCGCTTCCTGAGCCACCTGAACCCCGGCCAGAATCGCGCGCAGCGCATCATCGCGGCTCATGGCCGGACCTGCCGCCATATTGTCCGTCCCGCGGCGCACTTTGCGGTCGATCAGCTGCGGATGGGTAATATCACCATTGATGCCGATGTCCACGAACTGAACTTCTGCACCGCCCTGGCGGGCCAGCACGTTCACTGCCGCGCCGCCGCTCAGGAAGTTATAGGCCATCTGCATCGTAACCTCCTGCGGAAAAGCACTTACTCCCTCACAACAGACCCCATGGTCCGCAGCCATTACTACTACTGTACGTTTGCTGTAACAGGGCTGTTCTACTTTGGAGATCCCGGCCAGCCGGACGGCCAGCGCCTCCAGCCGGCCGAGGCTTCCCGGCGGTTTGGTCAGACTGTTCAGGCGGAGCACCGCGCGTAAGGTAGCTTTTTCATCCGGCGGAGCGATCCGTCCGGTTACTTCTTGTATGGCTGTGATCATGATATTACCTCCTGTTTTCTATTATATATTCTATTGAAAACAATCCGCTTCCATCTGCTCGGCCTACCTCCACCAGAACACAAAAGAAGCTCCCCTGCTCTGAAGAAGGGAGCTTCCACTGACTTGGCTGCAAGCCAATTGACTTCGATCATATCCCTATTTCTTCCTTAAAGGATTATAGGTGATATAGATTGATCTTACAATTAGATTTTTACCTTCATGAAGCCTTCCAGCCGCTCCAGCGCTTCGGTCAGCTTCGCTGTAGAAGCCGCATAGGAGCAGCGGATATACCCTTCCCCGCCAGCCCCGAACACATGGCCCGGGACAACTGCGACCCCAGCCTCCTTCAGCAGCCTTAAGGCGAATTCCTCCGAGCTCATGCCGGTACGGGCAATGGAGGCAAAAGCATAAAATGCCCCCTGCGGCATATGGCAGGGCAGTCCCGCAGACCGCAGACCGTCCACAAATAATGTCCGGCGGTCTTTGAAGCAGGCCTTCATCCGGTCTTTATCCGGCAGCGCACTGCGCAAGGATTCAGCTGCGGCAATCTGTCCCAGCACGGGTGCGCACATGGCTGTGTATTGATGAATTTTGAGCATAGCCGCCAGCAGTTCGCGGTTCCCGCAGGCATACCCGACCCGCCAGCCGGTCATGGCAAAAGCCTTCGAGAATCCGCTGATCACCACCGTCCGCTCCTTCATGCCCGGGAGTGAAGCAATACTCACATGTGTGCTGTCATACGTCAGCTCGGCATAGATCTCATCCGAAATCACGATTAGCCCGTGCTCCTTCACCACTTCAGCTACCGGCAGCCAGTCCTCGTAAGTCATTACCGCCCCCGTAGGATTACTTGGAAAGTTCACCATCAGCAGCTTGGAGCGAGGTGTAATCGCTTGGCGCAGCGCTTCAGCTGTGAGCTTAAAGCCCTGCTCAGCCGTTGTCTCAACTGTGGCCAGCGTCCCGCCGTTCAGATAAGCGATAGGTGCATAAGCAACATAACCCGGAGAAGGAATCAGAATCTCATCACCCGGCGCGATGAAGGCACGCAGCGCCAAATCCACGGCTTCACTGCTCCCAACGGTAACCAATATTTCGTCCGCATGATCATACGTCAGTGCGAAGCCGTTCCGCAAATACCCGGAAATCTCTTCCCGGAGCTCCATCCGTCCTGCGTTGGGCGTATACGCTGTTTCCCCCTCGTTCAAAGCGCGGACACAAGCCGCTCTTACCTGTTCAGGAGTAGTGAAGTCAGGTTCACCAACCCCAAGTGATATAATATCGTTGTTACCCGCAGCCAGATCAAAAAAAGCGCGGATGCCCGAAGGCGGAATCTCCCTTAAGCGCGGAGTAACAGGGTCATTGTGCACGGAGATACGAGGGAGACGGTTTAGCGGCAGCGCGGATTGTACTCTTTTCATAACCTGACACCTCCCTGCTGTACCTGCTGTGCTGCCGCTGCCCCATCAAGCTCCCCGCGCTCCCGCATTGATCCGGTGATAATCTCATCCAGCAGCCGGGTGAATGAAATACCAGCCGCCTTTGCACTCTGGGGCAGCAGACTGGTTGCGGTCATGCCGGGCAGTGTATTCACTTCCAGCACATAAGGAATCCCGTCTACCAGCAGCATATCCACCCGGGCATACACCGCGCATTTCAGAGCCCTGTAACAGGCAAGTGCCGCCGTACGCACCCGTTCCTCGACCTCCGCAGGCAGCTGGATGATCTGCTCCTTCGCCCCGCCCTGCTCATATTTGGCGCTATAATCGAACCAGTCGGCACCGAGCGACTGAATCCCGATAACCGGCAGCATCTCTCCTCCGAGAATAGAGCAGGTAATTTCCTGCCCTGTGGTGTAGCGCTCGATCAGCACCGAGCAGTCTGCGGCAAAAGCCTTCTCCACCGCCCCGCGCAGCTCCTGCGGATGATTCACCTTGGTCATGCCGATGCTTGATCCGCCGGAATTCGGCTTCACCATTACCGGGTAACCCAGCCGGTCCACGGCTTCCGGGTCATATTCGTTTATGCTGTCCCAGCACAGCCAATCGGGTGTGGGAATGCTTTTGCTGCGGATGACCGTCTTGGCCAGCCCTTTATCCATGCAGAGACTGCTGGACAGCACGCCGCTCCCGGAATACGGAATGCCAAGCGTTTCAAGCGCACCTTGTACGGTGCCATCCTCGCCGTAGGTCCCATGCAGGGCGAGCAAAGCGAAGTCCAGCCCCGCGACTCCCTCCAGCAGCTCTTTCCGCGAGGTGATGGGGACCGGAATCCCGATGTATTTTGCCGGATCCAGCGCCTTCAGCATCTCCCTGCCGGTATTCATTGACACCTCATATTCAGACGATACGCCGCCCATAATGACACCTACTCTGATCATATCCGCACCTCTTCATCTCATTAGTTGCCGTGCTGTCCTGCCTATAATTTCAATTCCTCTGCGTATATCCTCATCCGCTACTCTGGAGAAACCCAGCCGCAGCGTATTCTGCCCTGTGCCGTCTGTGAAGAAGATGTCCCCCGCCGTAAAAATAACCCCCTGCCCGTGGCACGCCGCCAGCAATTCCCTTGTGTTGAAGCCTTCAGCGAACGTTACAAACAGATGCAGTCCCCCGTCCCCCGACAATGAGGCATAAGGAATATGCTCCTTGCAGCACGCCAGCGTCAGCTCGTATTTGCGTTTATACTCCAGCCGGGCCTTCTTCAGATACTTCTCCAGATTGCCGCCCAGCAGATATTGGTACAGGATCGACTGGTCGAGTGTCGAGGTATGGATACTGCGTGCCCTTTTGACACTTTCGAGATAATAGATCAGCTCCTGATCCGCCAGCACCCAGCCTACCCGCAGCCCGGGGAACAGCACTTTGGAGAAGCTGCCGAGGTAGACGACGCTATTCCCGCCGCCCGCCGCCGCGATTAACGGAGCCACATGGGCACCCGAATAACGCAGCTCCTCGTTGAAGCCATCCTCAATAACCGGCACCTTGTAGTCCTGCATGAGCTTCATCAGCCCTTGTCTTTTCTCGGGAGACATGACAATTCCGGTGGGATTGTGGTAGGAAGGGACCAGATACGCACAGTCATATTCCCGCTCATCGAGCGCACGCTTTAGTTCGCCGAGGTGGATGCCGTCCCGCTCCATCGTTACCCCGTGAATCCCGAAGCCGTGCAGCTTCAGATTCTTGACCGCCGTATGATGCGTCGGATTCTCACAGATTACAGCGCCATGCCGCTTACCGAGAGCAGTCAACACAATGTCGAAGCCCTCCGTGAAACCGTTCGTAATCAGCAGATCCTTCCCGCGCATATCCACGCCCTTGTGCTCCATATATTGCCGCAAATAATCTATTAAAGGTTTATATCCCTTGGCATATCCATAATTCAGCAGAACGTTGCCCTCTACGGACATGCGCTCCAGAAAGGCTCTTCGGACATGTTCCAGATCGAAGAGGCTCTCATCCGGCGCGATACTGGTAAAAGAAATCGTTCCTTTCTCTGCGCGGATCCCCCGCTTCATAATATCCAGTTCTTCCGCGAGCAGCGCATGGCCGCTGATCCGCTCTTTCCAGTCCATGCTCCAGGAGGCCGCTTCCGGACCTCCGTGCCCCGCCCCTGCGCCTGGTGAGACATAACTCCCCTGGCCCTGTACCGTATACGCGAAGCCGTCATCCTCCAGACTCTCATAGGCCGAGATAATGGAATTACGGCTGACCTTGAGGAGTGTACTGAGTTCCCGTGTTGAGGGGAGCTTCTGGCCGCCCTGGAGCGCGCTTTTGATAATAAGATGCTTCATGTAATCCTTCACCTGTATATATACCGGACGTCCGGCAATAAGCTTGAAATCCTTAAACATACCGCTATCGCCCCCATAGCTATCATGGCACAGACTCCGCCGTAAAAAAAGAACCACAGCCCCGGGATTTTCTTCCGGCTGTGGTTCTATGGCGGGACAATGTGTTCGGTTTTTCGCATACATTGAGCTCGTTAACCCTATCGGCGGCTCATTGTAGTCGGTTTTTCGTATACATTTGGCTAATTAACCCTATCGGCGGCATAATGTATTCGGTTTTTCGCATACATTTGGCTTGTTAACCCTCTCGGCGGCTCATTGTATTCGGTTTTTCGCACCCGAGTTATAGCGGTCCTTATTCCAGCCGTGGGAGCTACACTTCGCGCGGTATCATGCGCCAGGCTCCTTCATCCTTCCGAAGTTTTAGTACAGTGACTTCACCCGGAGCGGGTGCAGCTGCTGTATAGAAGGTTACTCCTTTGGTCAGACGTGCCAGCAGCAGCCGGATGATGCCGCCGTGAGTCACAATCAGCACGCGCGGAGGCGGGGGATTGGGTGATGAGTCTGGCACTAGTGGAATGGCCGCAAATGGAATCGGCACTCGTGAATCTGGTGCTGGTGGAACTATCACAGATGAAATGGGCACTGGTGAATCTGCCACTGGTGGAACGGCCGCTGGTGGAACCACCCTTGGTTCGCTGGTTTCAAGCCAGGGCATCCCCCCGTTAATGCTTGTATACTCCAATTCCTGCTCCTGCTGAGCCCAGAAATCATCCACCCGGGCTTCAAACTGCTCCCACGATTCCCCTTCCGGCGGTGTCACCAACTGTGGATGGTCAATCCAGCTGCGGTAATGCCCGTTATCCTTCAGTTGCTCATAATTGCAGCCTTCCCAGGCGCCGAAATCCAGCTCGCGCAGGCGTGGATCATAGACTGCCTGCTGCTCCAGGTGCGGAGCCATGGCTTCCAGTGTCTCCCTGCATCTGCGCAGGTCACTGCAATAGACGCGCCAGAATTCCCCGCCGAGTACAGGCTGGTCGCTTAGTGCGGACAATTGCTGCCGCGCCTCCGGCAGGAGCGGTAGATCCGTACTCCCTAAATAGCGCCGTTCCTTGTTCCACTGCGTGTGACCATGGCGGATAAGCACCAGCTCCAATTCCCGTTGAGGTTCCTGCTCCTGCTCCAACTCCAGTTCTAACTCCTGCTCCAGTTGAGGCTCCCGCGCCAGCTCCTGCTCCAACTTCTGCCCTAGCCCCAGCTCCAACTCCTGCTCCAACTCCCGCCCCAGCCCCAGCCCCAGCCCCAGCTCCAGCTCCAACTCCTGCTGCGGTGCCGGGCTACTTAGAGCGCTGCAGCCAGCCGGAGCCGAATCCTTCAAGCGGCTGTCCTTGTCCTTATCCCTGTCCGTATCTTTGCCCTTATCCTTGCCCTCATCCTTATCTTTACCCTTGCCCTTGCCCTCGTCCTTGCCCTCGTCCTTGTCCATCTGCACTCCGCTCAGCCTCCAATCCCGTTCCATAACAAGGCAACCGCTGCACATAGACAGACAAATATGGCCGAAGACAGCATCATCATCCGCGAAGTCACAATAATATCCTCCGGCTCCATCGTCCGCAGCGGATCGCCCATGTAAGCGCGGAAGGAGGTTACACCGTGGTATACATTCTCTCCGCCCAACCGGATGCCTAGCGCTCCGGCGACTGCTGATTCCGGGTAGCCGCTGTTCGGGCTGGGATGAAGACGTGCATCCCGCCGCACGGTACGCCAGCATCTCCGCCAGTCCAGCCGCAGCAGCGCCGCACATAAGGTTAATAATAGCGCTGTAATCCGTGCCGGTATGTAATTCGCGACATCATCCAGCCGGGCGGATGCCCAGCCGAGGTCGCGGTATTTGTCGTTCTTGTAGCCGACCATGGAATCCAGCGTGTTCACGGCACGGTAGGCCATAGCCAGCGGAGCCCCGCCCAGCAGGGCGAAGAACAGCGGCGAGATGATCGCGTCGACGATATTCTCCGCCACTGTCTCCACTGTGCCGCGGACGATTTCCGGGCTCTCCAGGCGGGCCGTATCCCGGCCGACGATCATCCCCAGCGCTCTGCGGGCAGCGGGAATATCCCCTTGGCGGAGTTCTGCGAATACCGCCATCCCTGCATCCTTCAAGCCTTTGGAGGCAATCGTTGTAGAGATCAGCCACACTTCGGCCGCCCCGGCCAGCCAGGGTGATATCCGGTAGAGCAGCATGACAAGCAGCGCTGTCAGTGCCCAGGCGCCTCCTGCTACCAGGAGCGGAAGCAGGAGCCCTGCCCGCTTCAGGGCACGGGGCCTTGCTGCGAAGCGGCGGATAAGCCGCTCTATCGCGCTGATGGCCTTCCCCATATAGATAACGGGATGGGGAAGATTACGCGGATCACCGACAATCCGGTCCACAACATAAGCGGCCAACAGTATGATGGCGAGCTTCACCTTGGCTCACCCCGCTGCAGTTCCTGGCGGTCCATCTTCATCATTCCAGACATTATCCCCGGCCGCCTTTCGATTGCTGCCCAGGCTGCCCTTGCAGTTCTGGCTGTGCTGCTTGTGCTCTCAGCACCGCTTCCGCCGCTTTCACCGAACGCAGGCTTTCCGTCACCGCACTGTACACCAGCCTGCCGATGGCTCCGCCCAGGTCGGTCGCTGTTCCGGCGTAGACATGCTCCGCTGCATAGCGATGGCTTCCGCTCACCGCGAGCACGATCGCATCCGTGGTGGTTCCGGTTGCGGTTAGCCCATTCTCGGAATCCGTGATTCCGAGATCTGCCAGTGCGGCAGCCTTCGCTTCCGTGGCCGTCATCACGGCGTTAACCATGGCAGACGGCGACAGCCAGCCGTCAATGCCAAGCATGATGTTGATCGTGCCCGGGCGGTAAGCCGCCAGCACGCTGCGCTGCGACCCGGCCCGGGCGGCATTGCCCGCAGCCGCTGTCACGCAGCACATTATCCCCGCAGAGCCGGTATCCTCCTCGGCAACAGCAGCATGCTCAAGCGGAACTGCCGTCATCAGTCCGGCACAGCCTTCCAGCGGGTATCCCCATTCCTGCAGCTTATTCTCCATATCCCGTACCGGATTGCTGCATTCGTAGTCCCGGGTGACATATTGATTCACCGCCCGCTTGAGACGGCCTGTTCCCCCGCCATACACCGCGCTTGATATACTGTCCGCTTCAGCCGGAAATTCCAGCAGCAGATGGCCTTCCCGCCATTCCAGTGTTAATCCCTGCCAGACCCTGCTCCGATACACCGTCAATCCACCGTCAAGATTAAAGGGTAGTTTCACCTGCACTTCTTTCACGTTCCATCCGCTCCTCTCACACAATAGACTATTCATAAACCGACTATATCATTATATAGTATCTCGTTTTCTCTGTATCAAAGTTTGTAGCCTGCAAGCAAAAAGCTGGCATCCGCAAATCCGGACGCCAGCTTGCTCTGCCGCATGTTACTGCTGTTCAGTTTTGTCTAACAGTCTTAGAATCAGGGTCACTGCCTCTGCTCGCGTTGCCTGATCATTCGGAGCCAGCCGGTTATTCTCTTGGCCTTCAACCAGACCCGCTTCATACGCGGCAGCTGCATATGGCTGACCCCATGAAGGAATAAGCTCCGCATCTGCAAAAGCAGCCTTAGCCTGCGGGTCTGTCTTCCAACCCAGCGCCCGGACTATCATGGCAATCATCTCCAGGCGGGTAATGTTTCCGCCCGGCCGGAAGGACTGGTCCGTATAGCCTGTAATCCAGCCGGAGTTAACCGCTGCGGCAACATACGGCTTCGCCCATGACGGAATGCTGCCTGCATCCGTGAAGGTAAGTCCGGATTGCGCAAAATCCGCCTGTAAGGCACGCCCCAGGATCACCGCGAATTCACTGCGCGTAACCGCTCCGTCCGGACGGAAGGTTCCGTCTTCATAACCGTTAATTAGCTTGCGCTGCGCCGCAGTTATAATGTTTTCTTTGGCCCAGTGCTTCTCTACATCCTTGAACGCAGGCTGAGTGGTAATACCGCCATCGCCTGTATTTCCTGTGCTGCCTGTGCTGCCCTTATTGTCGGTGGTTACGATAGTTCCAATAGTACCGGCATTCCCCGTGTTGTTGCCCGCATTCCCATTATTGCTGTTATTGCTGTTATTGCTGTTATTGCCATTATTGCCGTTGTTGCCATTATTCCCTGTATCCGTGCCTCCGTCAGGCTTGGTGTCTGCCTTTAGCACCGTCAATACAAAGCTCTTCTGCGCCTCTGCCCCGTCTTTCTTCAGGATGGCCGTCAAAGTCACCACGGTTGTGCTCACCGGACGCTTAACCTCTCCTTTACTGGAGATGATATCGGGACTACTTGAGGTCCAGGTAATTTCACTTCCATGTTCACCTGCTGCCGGCAAAATAACGTCTTTGGTAACCGAGGTCTGGAGGTCTCCTTCGGCATAAACAATTTCAAGCTTATCCTTATCTAAGTTAACAGCCAGCGGTTTCGGTAAGTCACCTAAAGTTATCGTTACTGAGGCTGTATTTAACGGGACCGTAACGATACCTTTGCCGTTATCCAATATGCCTGCAGATACATCCGTTATATTGTTCACCATACTCGGCAATTGGACACTAAAGCTGGCCCCTCCGGCCTCTACCTTCGACTGGTTCAAATCGCTGCTGAAGGTCACCACGAGCTGGTTGTCTTGTCTTACAATACTGTACCCGACTCTGCCGCCTTGCAGGGCGGGGTAATTCTGCACACTGGCCACCACATTATTGTTCCTGGCAGCGTCCTTGACCCACTCCTTAGGGATACCGCGGCCTACAATAATCTCAGCCTTCTGATTCTGATCATAAATCCGCTCGGCAATCAAGGAGTCAATGAGTACCTTAGAGTTCACCGATTGTCCCCACATATGCTGGGCTGATCCGCCGCCGCCCGGTGTATTCTGAAGGTTCAGCTGATCATTCGTCTGTGCCCAAGGGCTTCCTGCGACAGGATAATTGATCCCTTCCCACCAGCTGAACGGCCCGCTCATCGAATTTTCAATCATGAATTCATACGCTTTGATTCCCATATCCCGGTATTCTTCTCCGCGCAGTGCAGCGCTTCCGTAACCGGCATTATATGCGCTTGAGTAGAAGCCATGCGGATAACCCCCGAAATTGTACGGAGAATCTGTCGTATCCTCCTGGATACGCCGGTTGATTCCATAGGAATACGTATCATCCAGCAGCTTCAGGTTGATATTATCCTCGGGCTGCTCTGCCCCATACAGATACCCGTCCCAGTGCCATCTGCCGAACAGGAACATGGAGGCCCAGTTCGCATCTCTGGAGTCACTCATCCGGTTCTCATCATTGGTCTCAACGACCGAAGCCGGAATGTAATCAAGCCCTTCTTCGGTTATCGTCTGCTGCAGCTTGGCTGTGAATTTGGCCAATAAGTCGTCATACCTTGCTTTTGCCCACTCCGCCTCTTGCAAATAGGTTTCATCATTTTTTAAACGGTAGAGTTCGCGGGTTACATATTCATAAGCGGTCAGACCGGTCAGGGCAGAATAATTGTCGATCGTCCAGTTGCCTTCGGAATCAATTGCATACGTTTTTTTCATAATTCCGTCAGCGTTGCGGTCACTCTCAATGGTTCGCGCACCGAATTTAACCCGCTTCTCAAAAACGGTGCCGGTAGACCCGTCATCGGCGGTCATCTGCTCATCAAAAATAGAGGCGTCACCGGTTTTACTTAAGTAAACCGCATAGGCCCATGGTATTTTCCAGTTGGTATCCCAATACAGATTGCTGTCCACCTGACCCGTCTCAATGTTGATTCCGCCAGTCAGCGGGATACTCTTCAGATAATCCTGCGCATGAGCGAAATCCCCGCTCTGAATCAGATTTACCAGAATGCCCAGCGTATCATGGGAGAATAACCGGGCATAGCCGTTTTCACCCACATGCAGATACGTATCATCTTTAATAATCAGCGTATCAATATAGCCGGATTTGAACGCATTCTCAAGCTCCTGGTTCGGCAAGCCAATATCAACTATTGTGGAGAGTCTCGTCAGCCAATAAGCCTTCATCTCAATGTAGTTGGCTTCGAAGGTTCCCAGACCCGCCACCTGCTCTTTGGTCAAGGAAGTAAACCGGGTCAAGTTCTTGTCAAAATATTCATATTTATCAGCTTCAATCGCATATTCCCTGACAACGCTCCCGCCCGGCTGAACGGTGTACGTATTTACAGCGTCCGCATTGATTGGAACTAGATTGCCCGAGACGACCGGCAGCAGCATGAGCTCGCCTGAATGATTCGCAGCCGTGACTCTGGAATAGTTGACGACATAATCCTTCTGGTCCACCGTATGCTTGTTGGCGAAGGTCTCAATCTTGTAGTCTACTTTATTCTTCGTATATTCACTGATCATTACAGGTAAATAACCTTCCCCCTTGGTCCATTTGATGTTGCTTGTATCTGCAACTCCGAACGTGACCATTTGCTTAGGGGCTACCGGACCATGCTGCTCCGGACGGCTTCCGCCGATTTGATACGATCCGTCCAGAAAAGCGAGCGAAGCATTCTTGTCGCCTTCGAAGCCGAAGGCTGCTGTCATTTGCGCATGGGTATCGTACTGGTATTTGCCTGCGGTCTTCAAATTATGAATCGCTTCCAAAACAGCGGAGAAGGCGGTCAGCTTCTCGTTATCCGGAGCGTTTGCATCCAGCGCCTTGGCGGCTTGCACAGCTTCATTTAATGTATTCAGGGAACTGAGGGTGTAGCCTTTGATGACGGCCCGGCTAATGAGATCGATCTGCCCGGCAATCGCCGCCATATCCATATTAATTTCCAGCTGGTCACTTGCCTCCTGTAAATGGCTGAGTGCTGCATCGATCTCCTCCTGGTCAGCGTCAAAATCGTTTAAAACCAGGCCGGCATTAGCCAACGCGGCTTCCAGTGCAGACCACGACGGTATGGTGTACAGCCTGCTGTTGTAGTTAGATTTGGCAATATCATCAATTAAGGCCTGCAAGGCGGTTCTGTCCACATCCGTATTCTTAATAATTCTTAAGATGCCGGTGCCCAGATGTGCTTCGGATTGGAAGGCTCCGGAGACGTTTTTACCGAAAAATTCACTTGCCGTTTCCCCGTTCTTCTTCATGACCATCCAGCGGTATTTGCCGGCGGACAGATTCTTCTGTGATACAACCAGAGCATACCGTGTATTTCCTGTGAGACTATAGCGGAGCGGGATTGTGGTCATTTCACCATCCGCAACACGGTCCCTGCCGACCACCGTTTCTGCAAGAGGAGCACCTGCCGGGAAGCCGGAAGGGTCTGTCCCATATAGCTTCACGGTCAAGTCGCTTACGTTATTGGACATTTTCCTCACATTTACTTGTGCGTACTGCATCTCGAAGCTCTCCTGAGCTGTAAAGGTCTGATATCTGTCCTGCTGATCCCCATTACTGCCGAATTCGTATTCATTCTCCGCAGCACCTGTGTAATCGATCATCAGATTGGTTTCTCTTCTTACCAGAGCCGCTTGCTTCTGCTCTAGAAGAGACAGGGCCGTGTCAATTTCCGCCTGGAGGGCATCCGGCTTGTCCAGTACCTCCTTGGCTTGAATCCTTGCCTTGGCAAAGTCCTGCCAGGACGCATCCGTGTATACGCCTTGGAGCTTGTCCTTCACTTGATTATAGGCAAGCTGGAGCAAGCTTTTGTCGGCTACCTCCTTGCTGCTTATCGCCAGTCCTGAGAAGGACATATTACCGTACCGTGAAAGGGTTTCTGCCTGCAGACCCTCCACTCTTAGTTGCACATTGGCTGGCACCTTAATCTGATACTTGTATACTTCCGAGGTTCCCCCCGCACTGATTTCCTTCGTCTCCATGAGGTTCATATCCGCATAGATCTTCACAGCAGCTTTAGCCTGCCATAGCCCGATGCCAAAAACGACCGTTGACTCCTGCGGCTGCGGGGCAATCTTGAAGGTCCAGCCTACATTCCCGTATATTCCCGAATCTCTGTTCTTGGGGAAAAACACGCCGAATCCGGTATCCTTGACAGCCCTTTCATAACCAGCCATGCCGTCATTCCAGGAATAGGACAAATAGTTCCCGTCACTGCCCCTATCCGGCTTTCCTTCAGTACCTGTCGTATCGTTCCCGTACACGCTGAAGGTTACAGAGCTGGGAACGGCCTTTTTAATCTGAATGATGTCATCCGGGCCGTTGCCTTTCAGATGCAGCCAGTCTACATTCCCAACCTCCGACAGATCCAGCGCATACTCACCTTCTACTTTACTTTGGGTAATATCAAGTACGGCGGAGCTTACAGCGGCAGCTGTGCCTCCTGCTCCATAAGCGGCCGGGGGCTCTCCAAACGGAGCTGAGGATAAGACCAGTGAAGCCAGCAATATCAAGACGGGGATTTTTCGTAAGGGTATTCTGAGCATTCTTTAACCTCCTTGTGTATTTGATTTAAGCATATAAAAACCCGGTAAATTTAAACATACGAATATCTTTACATCCAGCCGACTTTTTTTACCTCTTTACGGCCCGGTCATTCGGGTAAACGTAATGTTTGGGTTCATGCACGCTTAGCAACAAGTCTGCGGGGTGAACACGTGGCGAATTAACTTTCCGGTAACATACATACTTCAAAACAACACAAAAAAACCGTTCCTGTAATTAATGGAGGTACTACCCGCCATTTCAAAAGGAGCGATTTCTTTGTACATTAATAGATGATGGACCCTTCTGGTAAGAGACGGGTTCTGTTCGGTGCTAATTCCGGCCTAATAAGTGGATTTATGACATTTAATTATATGATTTAACCGTGCATGCGTTTATTAAGTGGAAAAATGGCATCTAATTCTCTTAATTCCGCCTCCAAACGTGGATGAGGGACGAATAGATGTACTTTTTCCAACTGCTTACCCGAAATTGGGTGTTTCAGGCTAAATAAATGCTCTTTTTCCACTAATTTCTTGTGGAGAGGCCGCGTGCACACCTGCAGCGAAGTGAGCCGAAGAACCGTTGGCGGCTGGAACGTGACAGCTGGCGGCTGGAACGTGACAGCTGGCGGCTGTCACGCTGACGCTGGCGGTGGCACGCTGACGCTGGCGGCTGGAACGCTCTGACGCTGGTGGTGGCACGCTGACGGCTGGTGGTGGCACGCGAACGCTGGTGGTGGCACGCTAACGGCTGACGGTGGCGCTTAACGGCTGGCGGCTGGCACGCTAACGGCTGGCGCGGCACGCTGACGGCTGGCACGGCACGCTGACGGCTGGCACGCTCTCCATTGCTGCAGCTCTTAGATCCCCGCCCGCAGCAGCGTCCCCATCTCCCGCAGCAGCCGGGCATTGTCCGCCCGGCCCTTCACCGCGACGCGGATGTGCCCCGGCTCAAGCCCGGGGTACATCGCGCAGCTGCGGACGAGTATGCCGCCCGCGCCAAGCCGCTGCTGTATCTCCTGCGCGCTCCACGGAGCGGGCAGCCGCAGCAGCAGGAAGTTCGCTTCGCCCGGCGGCACTTCGCAGCCGAGCTCAAGCAGACCTTGGCGCAGCAGCTGCCGCTCTGCTGCGATCAGCGCGCGCGTCTCCTGCCCGTAGCCGTCGCCGCTCTGCAGACAGGCTTCCCCGGCCAGCAGCGCCAGGCCGTTCACGCTCCAGGTCACCTGCTTGCCGGTCATCGCTGCGGCAAGCTCCGGGTGCGCGGCGGTGAAGCCCAGCCGCAGCCCGGGAATGGCAAAGAACTTCGTCATCGAGCGCACCAGCACCGTATGACGGTAAGCCCCCAGCTCCGGCAGCAGGGATTGCCGGTCCGCCTCCGGGATGAAGTCGGTGAACGCTTCATCTACCGCAAGCACGGTCCCGCTGTCTTCCGCCCGCTGCGCCAGCAGCCGGAGCTCATCCAGCGGATACTGGACGCCGTTCGGGTTATTCGGCTGTCCGAGGAACAGCAGATCGGTCTGCTCCAGCAGGCCGGAGATCTCGTCCACGGAGGCCCGGTAATCGCTGGCGAGGGTCCCTTGAACGGACAAGACCTCTGCACCGAACTGCTCCGCCAGCTGGCGGTACTCAGAGAAGCAGGGCTCGACGATGCCCACGCGGCGCGGAGCCGTTGCCAGCAGCAGCAGAGCCATCGACTCGGCGGCTCCATTGGCAACGGTAATCCAGTCCGTGCCTACGCCCAGGCTCTCCGCCAGCAGCGCCTTGAGCCTGCGGTGCCCCGGATCGGGATAAGCCGTAATCGCGGACACAGCATCCCGCAGCAGCGCCAGCACCCCCGGCGGCGGGCCCAGCGGATTAATATTGGCGCTGAAATCCAGGAAACCGCCGCTATTCTCACCGTATAGCTCGGCCGCTGTCAGCAGATCGCCGCCATGGCCATATTTTTCAAGCATGAGTACACTCCCTTTACGCTCAATCATTACTTCATTAATTTAATTGAACTACACTTATTTGAGTAGCAGATCATCCGCTGCAAAAACCCTGCACATAATCCAACATTCTCCTCACGATCCCGGCTATTATCCAGAATTGTTGTATAAAAGGCAGCATTTCGCCCCCTCCAAGCGGCTTAGCAGGACAATTCCTGTATTTCATACAACAATCTGTCCGAATACTGAGGTATACCCTTCTCTCAATTATCGGCCCAGAGCCGGAAGTACGTCAATGCTCTTACAACAGCGCACGGGTACGCCCGGCATGATCATGGGCACTCATCCCGCTGAGAAATACCGGGCGAAGCTGATTCTGCCGGACTAAGTCCGTTTACAGCCTCAGTGGAGGATAAACTGGCGGCCCTTGCGTAACTCCGGCCGGATAAGTTATGCTTACGCTTTTGTGGAAATCTCTCTTTTAGTTTAGAATAAGTACAGCAGTTTACTATGGCCAAGCGGAGGAATCACTATGCTTTTTATCGATAATACCGGAATTACAGACGCATCGATCAATCTGGCAATTGAGGAATTTGCACTCAAAAACCTGCCGATGGACGAGAGCTACCTGCTCTTTTATATCAACAGCCCGTCCATTATTATCGGCAAGCATCAGAATACCATCGAAGAGATCAACCAGGAATATGTGAAAGACAACAATATCCAGGTCGTTCGGCGGTTATCCGGCGGCGGCGCGGTCTATCATGATCTCGGCAATCTGAACTTCAGCTTCATTACCAAAGACGACGGACAGTCTTTCCATAACTTCCTCAAATTCACCCAGCCGGTGATTGATTATCTGCAGGCGATGGGAGTGAATGCCGAGCTGAGCGGACGCAATGATCTTCAGGTCGGGGAGCAGAAAATCTCCGGCAACGCCCAGTTCTCCACACGCGGACGCATGTTCAGCCACGGCACCCTGATGTTTGACCTTAATCTGGACGATGTGCAGGCTTCACTGAACGTGAATCCCGAGAAGTTCAAGTCGAAGAGCACCAAGTCCGTACGCAGCCGTGTCGCCAATATCAAGGAGCTGCTGGGCAATCCGGAGATGACGATTGAACAGTTCCGCGAAGGCCTGCTGCGTTCCATCTTCGGCATGGAGGCGTCCGAGGTTCCCCAGTACAAGCTGACCATGGACGACTGGGTGCGCATCAACGAAATTTCCAAGGAGCACTACCAGAACTGGGATTGGAACTATGGTCTGTCGCCGAAGAGCAATGTGAAGCACACCCGCAAATTCCCGGCCGGGCTCGTCGATATCCGTATGGACATTGAGGATTCCATCATCCGTGAGATCAAAATCTACGGGGACTTCTTCGGCGTCGGCGATGTCGCGGATGTGGAGAATGCGCTGCGCGGCAAGCGTTATGCGGAAGCCGAGGTCAGAGAGGCGCTGGCTGATCTGGACCTTAAGCATTACTTCGGACGGATTGAGCCGGAGGATTTCATTGGATTGGTATTTCTTGAGGAATAGGGTTCTGCACCGCAGACACCACTCCGGCAAGCAGGTACTTATACAGTAAAAAGAACCCCGCTATCCTGCCGCATCCTGCGCAGCTGATCGTGGGGTTCTTGTCTTGCCGTTCATCTCTTATCTCGTTGTTCATCTCTTAAGCTGCTGCCCAGCTCTTGCTTGCCTTTTACACCAATGAAGGCGTAAGCACAAAAACATACACAACCAGCGCCAGTGTAAGCATCACGCAGACCTTCTCCACCGCATTGCCTTTCTTGGTGCCGGTGCTCATCAGCTTCAGCCGCAGCTTGACCGGCAGCGGGGGCAACGGCGTAATGCCGCGCTGGGTCAGGGAATCGGCCAGCAGATGCAGGCCGTAGGACATACTCCCGGCAATCCATAGACTGCCGCCGTCATTCATGCCCGGTGACACAAAGTACAGCAGTGCCCCCCAGCCTGCAACGGCATACAGTGTATGTGTGATTCCCCGGTGCGGTACGACGGAAGCTACGACCAGCACACAGGCGGCAATATAGTTCCATGGATCATAGGCATCGGCAAAAGCAAACAGCGCCAGCGCAATCAGCAGCATGACCAGATGCCGCAGCCTGCGGCCCGGCAGGAAGGATACACTGCCGACCAGCAGAGCCAGCGCAATATTCCACGGCGGTGCAGCAATTCCGGCAAAATAAAGGTAGATAGCCGCCCCGATTAAAGATACCTGCAGGATACGCAGCAGAAACTCGGGGACCGCCTTGCGTACCAGCAGGGAATTCGGCTCGTCGATATCGGGCAGCAGTGAGCTGACCACCGCAACAGCGACAGCCGGAAGAGTGATTTCAAGCCCAAGTAAGCTCATGGCGGACAAGGTAACCCCGGTGCTGATAACTAAATGGGATTTGCCCATCATGGTGAATCCGCTCCTTCATATGAGAGTATAATGATTCTGGATGCCCGAAATAAGAACAAGTGTGCGGTTATCGAAGTATACCAAGGCTTTCCTTTTTTGTCCAGCCTGTAACGGTTTCGCGGCCCTTCCAGCCTTTGCGGCCACGCGGACAGCGCAGTTTCGGCTTGTCCTGCCCCCTGATTTAGGATACAATTTGGACAACTCATACGGCCCTGAAAGGATGAAATCTGTGAACCGCTCCCGAATCGCCGATCTAAGTCTGCTGCTGGTGGCGATGATGTGGGGATGTACGTTTCTGATTGTGCAATCTGCCGTCCGGATGCTGCCGCCGCTCGCCTTCAACAGCATCCGGTTTACAGGTGCTGCCATGCTCCTTGCACTGATTACCGCTGTCTTCTACCGCCAGGAATGGAAGAAGCTAAGCTTGCGCATGGTCCTGCATGCTCTGCTGCTGGGCCTGCTGCTCTTCCTGGGCTATGGCTTCCAGACCATGGGACTGCTCTACACTACCACCTCCAATACAGGGTTCATTACCGGATTGTCGGTGGTGCTTGTGCCTTTCCTGTCCTTGGCTCTGCTGAAGCATGCGATTTCCCGGTACACCTGGTTCAGCGCCGGCCTTGCAGCGGTTGGCCTATATCTGCTAACCTTTACCGGATCAGCGTTCTCCCTTAACAAAGGCGATGGCCTGATCCTGCTCTGCGCCGCCTTCTTCGCGTTGCAGATCGCGTATACCGGCATATATGCGCCGCGCTACCCGGCCCTGCCGCTGGCTGCGCTGCAGCTGGCCTTCGTGGGCTTGTTCAGCATTCTGGCCTCCCTTCTGGTGGATGGCCCCGCACCGCTTATGCACAGCGGGGAGCTGCTCGCGAAGCCGGAAGTACTCTGGGCCATGCTGATCTCCATCGGTCCAACCA
This sequence comes from Paenibacillus borealis, assembly GCF_000758665.1. Taxonomy (NCBI): domain Bacteria; kingdom Bacillati; phylum Bacillota; class Bacilli; order Caryophanales; family Paenibacillaceae; genus Paenibacillus; species Paenibacillus borealis. The sequence goes on along the minus strand of NZ_CP009285.1, from coordinate 1,643,638 downwards.
GTGCCTTCGCCTTCTGGATTCAGACCGCCTGCCAGAAATACACCACCCCATCGCGGGTGGCGATTATTTATGCCACAGAGCCTGTATTCGCTGCTGTAACAGGCCTGCTCTTCGGCGGAGAGACACTTGGCCTGTCCGCCGCACTCGGCTGCGGCTGCATTCTTGCCGCCATGCTGCTGGCGGAGCTAAGTCCAGAACCGGCGCGGACGCAGGCGGAGGGCTAGCCGCATTTTTAAAGTTTCACTGTTAATGCTTCAGACAGAAAGCCGTGCTTCCGTTACCTTGTTAACGAAGATTCTGCGGAAAGCCGGACTACAACTTACCATTAGGAGAGAACCCGAATGTACAAATTGATTGCGATCGATATTGACGACACCCTGATTAATGACGACAAGGAAGTTACCCCTGCCACTCAAACCGCGCTGGAGCAGGCTGTTGCCGCAGGCGTAGTGGTTACCCTCGCTACCGGACGTGCTTATGCTTCCGCCCAGGCGATTGCCCGCCAGACCGGACTGAATGTGCCGATCATCACTTATCAAGGTGCGTTGGTCAAGAATCTGCTGGACGAAGAAGTGCTCTATGAGCGTTATGTGCCTCAGGATGCAGTACGTAAGCTGTTCCAGTACTGTGTGGAGCATGACCTGCACCTGCAGACTTATATTGACGACAAGCTGTATGCCCGCGAGGAGAACCAGAAGCTGATCGATTATGCTGCCTTGAACAAGACCCAGTACTACATTGAGCCTAATTGGGAAGAGAAGCTGGTCCCGCAAAAAACACCTAAAATGCTCATCATCGATGATCCGGCCTTCCTGGATGAGCTGTCCCCGATCCTGCGCAACCTGCTCGGTGATTCTGTTCATATCACGAAGTCCAAGCCGCATTTCCTGGAAATCATGCACCATGAAGGCACCAAAGGCCTGGCGCTTGAATTCCTGGCTAAGCATTTCGGCTGCGACCTGTCCGAGACCATTGCCGTCGGCGATTCCTGGAACGATCATGAGATGCTCGAAGCCGCCGGTCTGGGTGTCGCTATGGCCAACGCCATTCCTGCCCTGAAGGAAATCGCTGATTTCGTAACCCTCAGCAACAATGAGGACGGCGTGAAGTTTGCAATTGATAAGTTCATCCTCGGTGCAGAATAACAGGCATACCTCCCTAACCGGGACATCATACATGACAAAGGTGGCTTACCGCCGGTTCAGTTTATTGAACCGCTGTAAGCCACCTTTTATAATCCAAGAAGAAAGGAAGGTCATCCATGGAAGAAGTATCTGCTGCGGACCAGCTCGAATCCATTAAATCTTGGCAATCGACCATCAAAAAACTTGAAAATGCCTTTGCTCAAATGACTCAAAAGGGCACAAACATTACGCTGGTAAAGAAACGGCTCAATGCTTCACACATCGGCTTAGCGGTTCTGGAGAACGCCTGGAGTCAAAAACCTCATCTGTACTCCCATGAAGATATAACAGAAGCCGGCAAAATTCTTAGCGGACTAGTCTCATCTGTTGAACATAGTTACGCTAAATCCAAGGCTGGCAGTCCACAACAAACTCTTTTAGAAAGAAGACTCAAGGCCTTGAATCTGGCTGTTCAAGCGATTGACGGCCTCTCTGCCAAGTAGCGTCGTAGCGCATGCTGAAAGCCAACAACTTAACTGAAGAAGACTACTATAACGTACCTGCTGTTGCTGTCTCCTGCTTGAGGGAGGTCGTTCCGCCGCTGCACAAGCTCTCACCACCCAAAGATGAATATTGCCCTTCCTCCACAGCCTCCTGCTCCAGCTGGGAATTATACAGATCGGAGTACCGCCCTTCCGCAGCAAGCAGCTCTTCATGTCCGCCCCGCTCCACAATCTCCCCGTTCTCCATCACCAGAATAATGTCGGCATTCTGGATGGTCGAGAGGCGGTGGGCGATGACGAGCGTTGTTTTATCCTTCATCAGCTTGCGGATTGCCTGCTGGACCATTTTCTCCGACTCATTGTCGAGTGCCGCCGTAGCTTCATCCAGCAGCAGAATGGGTGCGTTCTTCAGCATCGCTCTGGCAATGGACAGACGTTGTCTCTGCCCTCCTGACAATCTCGAACCATGCTCGCCAATATCCGTGTGTATACCTTCCGGCAGCTCCATCACGAATTCATAAGCGTTCGCCTGCCGCAGCGCTTCTACAATCTCTTCTTCCGTAGCACCCGGCTTGCCGTTACCGATATTGTCACGGATGCTTCCTGTATACAGACCCGACTCCTGGGGTACATAGGCGAAATAACTTCGCAGCTGCGCCAGCGTCATCCCTGCAATCGCTCTATTATTAATTGAAATCTCACCTGCATCCGGTTTGTAGAAACCGAGCAGCAGCTTGAACAGTGTGGATTTACCGCCGCCGCTCGGACCCACCACCGCCATCTGCTTTCCGCGCGCTAACTCCAGGTTAACTTTGCTTAGACTCTGCTTCTCACTTTCGGGATATCCGAAGGACAGATCTGTGAGGCGCAGCACCCCGAAGTCCGGCTGCTCTGCCTGCTGGTCAGGCAATACCTCAACCTCGGGAGCAGCATCCATGACTTCGAAAATCCGCTCCGCCGCACCCAGCGACTGCTGCATGGAAGCGACCAATCCCGGCAGTACCGAGAACGGCCCCACCAGATAATTCATCAATTGAATGAATGCAATCATCGCCCCGACTTCAAGCGACCCTTTAGCCACGAACCACCCGGCAATGACCAGCGCGAGCAGGAAGGTAAGGTTGCCCAGCACAGAGGAGATCGCCCCCGTTGCTCCTTCGATTCTCGCCTTCTTCTTCTCCCCGGACGCAATGCTCTCACTATATTCTATATACTGCTTCTGCAGCCTGCGCTCAATCGAGAACGCTTTGAACACCATGCTGCTGCCCAGGATATCATTCAGAAAAGCCGTCGTTCTGCTCATATTCTCTTGTACCCGCACGCTGTTGGCACGCATGGCGTTGCCGAATATTTTGCCGGTCAGGAACAGCAGCGGTCCTACCGACAGACAGATCAGTGCAAGCAGCCAGTTGATATAGATCAGATAAGCGAAAGAGGCCACCGCCAGCAGCGGATTGCGCAGCAGATCCATCATCACATGTCCGCAGGCTTCGCCAACCGACTGATTGTCGTTCGTGAACCGGGACAACAGATCACCTGAATGATTGCGGTCGAAATAGGACTGAGGCAAAGTCAGCGTATGTCCCATCATATCCTGGCGTAATTCATTTCTGATTTTGGCCGAAATATTAGTTTTGAGATACACACTTAAGAAAGTATTAATCCCGGCAACCGTCAAGAATATAACCCCGAACCAGGCAAGTCCTGTGAAAGCCTCCACATCCAGACGGACCGCCGCATCTGTAATCCGGGACAGGAACCAGGCCATCGTCAGATCAAGGACAATACTAAACAGGGTAACGAGCAGCAATATGGTGTAAATCAGCTTATGTCTGAGCATGTATGTACTTAATCTGGCGAAAGCGCCTTTTTTCTTCAACTCATCATCTCCCTTTAGAATTCAACACCCCGCACCTTAGCGTATACCTTGCTGTCGTGGAGTTCCCCGCCCGCCTCGCGAGTGCTCCGGCGCAGAATGCCGTCCAGCGTAAACCCGGCACGTTCGGCGACAGCAGCACTTCGCTTATTCCGCCCGCTGCAGCGGATTTCAATCCGCTCCGCTCCAAGCTCTCTAATGGCAAAATCCGTAATTCCTTGCACCGCTTCTGTAATATATCCGTTGCCTGCGCAAGAGCTTCTGATCCAATATCCCGTCTCGAAACGGCGGCACTCCCAGTCGATATGATGCAGGCCGATGTTGCCGATATACTTTCCGTCCGCCTTTCTGAAGATCAGCATATTCAGCGTCGAACGCTTCAGATACGCTACCCGTGACTCCCGGACATATTGCTCGGTCTCCTCCACCGCCGGCATGCTTTGGGCAAAAGGCATCCACGGCTTCAGCTCGTTCAGACTCTCTCCAATGGCAGCATTCATTTCTGCACCGTCTCCCGGCCGTGCAGCACGCAGGAGCAGGCGCTCTGTTTCAAAGCTCTCCGGAATATCCAGCAGAATCGGAACCAAATTCTCACTCATACCAAATTCATCCTCCACTATAATCGAATATCGTTATATTATAGTGCGTCCTCCTTTTCCTGGAAATAATGAAAAATTCACATTAGTTGCTTAAAATTGTAAGGCGGGCTAATTGTTTATTTACATTCCGTGCTTCGATGCCTTTAGTTTACAGAGCTTGCGGGAAAGCGCCCAGCGGCGGCAGGCGGATTCGCGGGTCGGTCTTGGGGCTGAAAAATGTAACTATTACACAGCAAAAACCGCCTTCAAAGCCATGAACAAAGCTCTTCAGCAGCTCCATTCAGTACTCACAGGCGGTTCCGGATAGATTGAAATTGAAATACTTACACATACTTAGCTTTCCTTAGTGAATGTTGCACGAAATACAACAATTCCTCCCTAATATGGATCATAATCCAAAATTGTTGTATAAAAAGCATCATTTCCGCTCATCCAAGCGGTTTAAAGGGACAATTCTTGTATTTCATACAACAATCTGACCAATCAGGTTAGTATCCAGGGGACTAAGTTGTAATACGTACAACAATTGCTAGTGTTGATCGGTTACTTGTTTAGTTTTGATCAATAGTGCGGTTTATATAGTAGTTGTTCTTCTTAGTTAAATGGCCGATAGTAGTTGCTCAGGCCGGTTCTCACTGTTAATGGTCTGTCCACTTAGTATTTAGTCATTAAGTATTCTGTCACTTAGTATCTAGTCACTTATCAGGTACTTCACTTAGCACCACGAGTCTCCACCGCAGTGTACAGCGCCAGAATCTCCGTAACGATCTCCGCCGAGTTAGTGGCGGCGAGCTCCAGATGCGACTTGAATAATCCGGCTGCTTCTGATCCGGCAATGTCGGAGACCGCACGGACAGCAAGGAACGGCACACCGAATTGGTAGGCGGTTTGCGCAATCGCCGCACCTTCCATATCTGTAGCCTTAGCCGCAGGGAAGCGGCTGAGGATCTCATCGGCCCGCTCCGGCCGGCTGATGAACGAATCCGCCGTAGTAATCAGTCCGGTGACGACTGCCTCCGCCCTGGAAGTGCGGGCAATCACCTGCTTCGCCGCAGCCAGCAGATCGCCCGCGACCGGATAACGGTCCGGCATCTGCGGCACCTGTCCATATGCATAGCTGAAGGCCGTTGCATCCACGTCACTGTAGATCAATTCCTCGGCGATGACCACATCGCCAACCTTAAGCTCCGGAGCCAAGCCACCGGCAGCACCGGTATTAATAATGAGTTCACAATGGAAACGCTCCAGCAGCAGCGTTGTAGTTACTGCCGCATTCACTTTACCGATGCCGGACTGCAGCAGAACCACATCCAGCCCGTTCAGCCTGCCGGAATGAAGCCTTCCGACGCCGGCCTTCAGGCTGCGCACATCCTCCATCCGTGACAGCAGCAGCGCCACTTCCTCTTCCATTGCGCCGATAATGGCAATGCTCATGATGTTACTACCCCCTGATTCTTTGCTTTCGCTTGAAGCTCACTGGTATCCACCTGTCCTAATCCGCCGAAATCATCCGTATGCTCAATACCTCCGGCGAAATCAAGCCGCCGGCTGCTGACGAAGCGCTCCAGCTCAGCTGCCGCATCCGCAATCCGCGCGGCAGTAATCACGCCGTGCATCCTGTGAATGGAAGCCTCCGGCACCGCTGCCCGTTCTCCCAGCTCCAGCAGCTCGCCAGGCGTCAGGAAATCCAGGCCCATATCTGCAAGACTGGCTGGCAATCCAATCTGCCGGTAGAACGGCAGCAGCTCTTCGATCTCTGCGAAGTTATCCTCCAGCGCCAGCTGAACCAGCACACCGTAAGCCACCTTGCTGCCATGCAGCAGACTATGGGCCTCCGGTATGGCTGTAAGCGCATCGTGAATGGAGTGCGCCCCGGCAGTGCGGCCGTAATCCTCGCCGAAGCCGCCGACCAGACCGCCGACCATAATGATTGTCTCAATCGTCCGCGTCAACGCATCATCCAGTACTCCCGCCGAGACTGCTGCCAGCGCCGCTGCGCTGTACTCCAGCAGGTGATCGCGGCATTTGCGCGCCGTGAACCAGGCCAGCTCCACTTCAACCGGAGGTGCAGGCAGGTGCCGGATGATGGCGTCAGCCTCATACCATTTGGCCAGCGTATCACCGATGCCGGCCACCAGCAGCTCCGGCGGTGACGCGGCGATGACTGCCGGATCGAGCAGTACCAGTGCATTGCTGCGCGGGAACACGTCGAAGCGGAGGTAAGCGCCCTGAGCATCGTACATGACGCTCAGCGAGGACCAGGCTGCACACGTAGCGGCCAGCGTCGGCAGAATGACCGCCGGCAGATTCAGCTTGGCTGCAGCTGATTTGACCACATCTGTGATCTTCCCGCCGCCTACGGCGATAATTGCCTGAAGCTGATGCTCTGCCGCATAACCGGCTATGGCATCAAGCTCCCCGTAGGTGCACTCCCCGCCGTAGACATGATAATGGACTTCTGTCCCGTCAAGCTGCGGCCAATACCGCTTGGCCGCCGCCCAGGACTTCACACCGCGCACCACCAGCACCCGGTCAATTCCCCGTCTGCGCAGATGCTCCTCCAGGTCATTCCAGCTGCCTTCCCGGCAGACGAATTCCTGCGGTGCCGCGCGTACAATAAGACTCTCCGCCATCATGGTCCCTCCTTCAAATTTGTGTAAGCCTACGCTCATCCTAACAACCGCCTCAGCCTCATTCCTAGTCCCGCCGCGCCTTACGAGCAAGACGGTTCCCCGCAGACTGAATGCCCTGAACGAAGATAATCAGAATGGCTACGGTAACGATCATAACGAAGGTGTCGAACCGCTGGTAGCCATACGAGATTGCCAGATCGCCGATCCCGCCGCCCCCGACCGTTCCCGCCATTGCTGTGGCCCCGACGAGTCCGATCATCGCCGTGGTCATCGTCAGGATCAGCGACCCGAACGCCTCCGGCAGCAGGAAATGCCAGATCACCTGAAACGTAGTCGCTCCCATCGCTTCTGCAGCTTCCAGAATCCCCGGGCTAACCTCAAGCAGAGAGTTCTCCACCAGACGTCCGATATAAGGCGCTATGTATACAACCAGCGGTACAATCGCGGCGCTGGTACCAATCGAAGTGTGCACAAGCAGCCGCGTGAAGGGAATAATGGCTACGAGCAGAATGATGAATGGCAGCGAACGGACAATATTAATGATCGGATTAAGCACCGAATAGATAATTCTGTTAGGCAGAACACCGCCCGGACGTGTAATAACAAGGATGATGCCGATAGGAATCCCCAGCAGCGCTCCAAAAAACAACGAAACCCCAACCATAACCACCGTTTCCCTCAGCGCCTGAAACAGCTGCTCCGAGGTAATCACTGTATCCAGCATTAAACCTCCACCTCCTGAATGTCCACACCCTGGCTGACGATAAAAGCCGCCGCCTGATCGATCACTGTATGCTCGCCGTGCAGCTGCAGAATCATTGTCCCCAGCGTGGTCTGCTGGATTTCCGTCATGTTGGCGAACAGGATATTCGCATTGACTTCGAATCTGCGGATCAGGCTGTTGATAATCGGCTCCGAGGCTGTGCCTCCGACGAATTTCAGCCGGAACAGCCGCCGCCCGGGCTCTGCCTTCAGCGTATTCAACACACTCTGCGGCACACTATTATGAATGACCGTCTGCACGAAGCTCTGTGTAGTGGGGTGATGCGGATTGCCGAATACATCCAGTACCTTGCCCTGCTCGATGATCTCCCCCTGCTCCATCACTGCAACCTTGTTGCAGATCTGCTGGATGACGGCCATTTCATGCGTAATGATCATGATGGTGATGTTGTACTCTTTATTTATTTTTTTGAGCAGCTCCAGAATGGATTTGGTCGTCTGCGGATCAAGCGCCGAGGTCGCTTCGTCACATAGCAGGATCGACGGGTTGGTAGCCAGTGCCCGGGCAATGCCCACCCGCTGCTTCTGTCCGCCGGACAGCTCCTTCGGATAACTCTTCGCTTTATCTTCAAGCCCGGTGAATTTCAGCAGCTCCGTTACCCGGTCCTGGATTTCCTTCTTGCTACGTTTCAGCAGCACCAGCGGAATCGCGATGTTATCGAATACAGTCTTGGACTCCAGCAGGTTAAAATGCTGAAAGATCATGCCGATTTTCTTCTTGGCTGCGCGCAGCTGCGCCGGATTATACGCCGCCAGCGGTTCACCTTCAACGAGCACCTCTCCGCCTGTCGGCCGCTCCAGATAGTTGACCAGCCGGATCAGGGTGCTTTTACCTGCTCCGCTGTAGCCGATGACCCCGTAAATATCGCCTTTGCTTACATGCAGGCTGACTCCCCGCAAAGCTTCAATGGATTGGCCCTTCCGTTCAAACGTCTTATAAATATCTCTTAGCTCAATCATGCTGAGCTGCCCCCCTCAGGTCCGTGACCACCGTCTGCTTGAAAATACCTGCCGCATCTATCCGGTCTACCGCTTCATTCAGTCTGTCCTCGCTGTTCACCAGGCTGAGCCGCACGTACTGCCGCCCCTGTTCTCCGAAGCCTTCCCCCTGCGCAACAGCAACCTGCGCTTCATCCAGCAGCCGCTGGGCGAAGGTTTCCGCTGTATAGCCTGAAGGCACCTTGAACCACGCGAAGAAGGTGCCCGTCGGAGCCGGAACCTCCCAGCCGATGCCTCTTAGTCTCTCTACCAGCACATCGCGCCGCCGCTGATACAGGCTTCCCAGCTGCCTCACCGCATCCTGCGGTCCGAGCAGAGCCGCCGCTGCCGCATCCTGCACTGCACCGAACACGGTGCTGTACGCCTGCGTATGATAATGCTTCAAGGCAGCTATAATCGAAGCGTTGCCGGCGGCGAAGCCGAACCTCCAGCCTGCCATGTTGTAGGTTTTGGACACAGTATAGGTTTCTATTCCATAGGCTTTGCCGTCCGCATGCTGAAGCAGGCTAAGCGGCTTGTGGCCGTCGAAGCCAAAAGCGCCATAAGCGAAGTCATTCAGCACCGGGAACCCATAACGTGTAGCCAGCTCCAGCGTACGTTCCCAGAATCCCCCCGTAGCCACCGCCCCGGTCGGATTATTGGGATAGTTCAGCATCAGCAGCTTCACCTGCCGGAGAATCTCTTCAGGAACACGCCCGTAATCCGGCAAGTAGCCGTCCTCTTCATAGACAGGAAGGGTATGAACCCGGGCTCCCGCCAGCTGGGCAGCAGCATGATAGGCCGGATAAGCCGGATCGGCGGTAAGCATCAGATCCCCCGGATTCAGCAGACTCTGCGGAATGCCGACCACCCCAATGCCCGAGCCAGTGAACACAGCGATCTCATGCTCCGGGTCAAGCTCAACGCCATATTCCCTTTTATAGAAGACAGCTATGGCTTCAAGTGTGCTTTTTTTACCGTAAAACGGCGGGTAGCCCTGATTCTCCGGTTTGTCGATCGCCTCTTTCAGGGCATCAATTATAGGCTGCGGGGTGGGCTGATCCGGGTTACCGCTGGCCAGATCGATCACGTCAATCCCTTTGCTGCGGTAATCGGCGATTCTGGCTTTCAGCGCATTGAAGTAATTCCCGGACAACTCTTTTACAACGTTAGCAGGTTCAAAATCCATAATACTTACACCTCTTCACAAGATCTCTGAGACTTCAGGCTTCGGGCTGGGATATACAAAGGCGATCTGCCACTACTCCCAGACAGGGAAATGACAGATCACCGGGCAGAGCTATGATGGTTTGTTATTTCGTAAAGTAATCCGGCAGCTTGTAGCCCTCATAGTCCGGATTGGACGTGATATATTCCTGGAACTCAGCAGAGTGGTAACCTTCGATGATATCTTTTACAAATTGAGCGTCCTTGTTCTTGCTGTCCACCGCCACGATATTCGTGAACGGGTCTGTCATATTCTCCAGCTGCAGTGCCGTGGTCAGCTTAATATTGTTCGATACGGCGAAATTCCCCTGGATAGCAGCGTAATCCACATCCTCCAGTGCGCGCGGGCCCTGGGCCGGCTCAGTGGCGATGAACTTCAGATTGTGGGGATTGGATGTGATATCAGCCAGTGAAGTCTGCAGCGGATCAATATCATCCTTCAGTGTAATCCAGCCCACATCCTTCAGGACGTTAAGCGCACGGAGCATATTTACCGGTTCGTTCGGCAGATTGATCTGATCCCCGTCGCTGACTTCATCGAGGCTGGTGTGTTTTTTGGAATAGAGGCCCATCGGCGGAGTAGGCACCTTCACCACACCTACCAGGTCGATCTTCTCACGCTCATTGATAGATTCGAGATACAGCGAATGCTGGAACACGTTGGCGTCAATCTCATCATTCGCTACAGCCACATTCGGCTGGATACCATCGGTGAATTCTTTATAAGTTATGGTGTAGCCCTTGCTCTCCAGGTAGGGTGCAACACCGTTCTTGAACTGGTCGCTGTAAGGTCCGGGATTGAAGCTGATGCGCAGTGTCTTCTTCTCTTGTCCGGAGGAATTACTGCCTGAGCCGGAAGCATCACTGTTATTACCGCAGCCTGCGATAACCAAAGTGGTTGCGATGACCAACAGCGCGGAATGAAACCATTTTTTCTTTAACATGTAATTTCTCCCCCAATGTATATATTTCTGTACAAATCCAACCCAGATGCTCCGGCAACAACAACCGACAATTAAACCTAGTAAAAGCATCAGAATTAAGTTGATTCATATGTTACAATGCATTATTATTCATGTCAACACATTTAAATTAAGATGATTGGATTAATCGGCTTTATCTATTTACTTCTTTAATACGTTGTGATAGTTTGATATGAAAAGCTTGAAAGGAAGAGGAATATCATGGCGAAGGTTGAAAGTTTCCAATTGGATCATACGAAGGTAAAAGCCCCTTATGTACGGGTTGCAGGTACGGAGAAGAACGAGAAAGGCAGCACCATTCAGAAATATGATTTGCGCTTCCTGCAGCCGAATGCGGATGCATTGCCTACTGCCGCTGTCCATACCCTGGAGCATCTGCTGGCCACTTATTTGCGTGATGAGCTGGAAGGCATTATTGATATCTCCCCGATGGGCTGCCGGACCGGCTTCTATCTGATTATCTGGGATGAGCATAACCCTGCCGATGTCGCTGCCGCGCTGACCAAAGTTCTGCATAAAGTTCTGGATACAGAAGTTGTTCCTGCGGTCTCTGCACTGGAATGCGGCAACTATAGAGATCATTCCCTATTCAGCGCCCAAGAGTACGCCAGACAGGTCCTGGATGCCGGAATCAGTGATGATCCCTTCAGAAGCTAGAGTGAGAGGAAGCCTGCTGCCATGCTGAACATCGATATTACGGGAAAAACGCTGGTAGTCACCGGAGGGCTGACCGGGATCGGCAAAGGCATTGCCGATTTGTTCCTGAAGGCTGGCGCGAATGTTGTAATCGGTGATATCGCCTGTAAGCCGGGGGTTACGCTGATCCATGAACGGCTGGTGCAGATCCGCATCGATGTTACGTCAGGTGAGGATGCCGCGCGGCTAATTGAATGTTCGGTGGATTCTTTTGGCCGGATCGACTTCCTGGTGAATAACAGCGGAACGTCGACGATGGACTTTGCCGTTGACATCAAAGAGGAAGATTGGGACAAGGTGATGGATATCAACGCCAAAGGCGTATATCTTGTCTCCCAGGCCGGGGCGCGCCAGATGCTCCGCCAGGGCGGCGGCGGCCGGATCATCAATATCGCCTCACAGGCGGGCAAGAACGGCTACCGCTGCATGGGCAATTATGTGGCCTCCAAGCATGCGGTCCTTGGTTTCACCAAGGTGATGGCGCTGGAGCTGGCCCGGGAGCAGATTCTCGTGAATGCCGTCTGCCCGGGCATCGTTGAGACAGACATGAAGAAGCGCGAGCGTGTCGAAGGTGCTGCCCTGCGCGGAATGACACCGGAGGACATTCTCGCCGAGGACCGCTCGCAGGTTCCGCTCGGCCGTACGGCTGAACCGGAGGATGTAGCGAACGTAGTGCTGTTCCTCGCCAGCCCGCTGGCCTCCTACATGACCGGCCAGGCAATCAATGTCACCGGCGGCATGACGATGAACTAATGCAATAATCCCACAAATTGAGGCTCTCATGAATGCTGACTCAGGTACTTTGCGGGGACCCCGATAACTTTTAAAATCTATAATGAACATAAAGGGACTTCACCTGCGGCAAGTACCGCCGGGTGAAGTCCCTTTTTAATGAATTCGCCAAGTTAGATTGCCATTCAACCAGTTATTTCTCCCACAGCTCAATCAGCCGGCCGTCAGGATCTTTAATCCACACAAACTTGCCGAATTCGCTAATCTCAGGTTCTTTGGCAAGCGGTACGCCTATATCTTCAAGATGCTTAATCGTTTCGTTTAGATCATCCACCTGAAAATTTAACATCACTTGTTGTTCTGCCGAGAAATAGCTGTCCTGCTCGGTAAAGAAAGAAAAGATCGTCTCATTACCCGATTGGGGCTTGATCACAGTCCCATTCCAGTTGTCGATTTCAAGCTTCAGCACTTCGCTGTACCATTTTTTAGTAGCCTCAAGATTATTAGTTCTCCAGAATATTCCTCCGAAACCTTGGATCATCGTATCCGACTCCTCTCCATCCTCACATTGTCAGCTAGCCAATTACGTTAGATATTCGAGTTCCGAATCGGAGTTCCTTCTGTTCAATCCTTAAATAAAGTCTATTTTAATTTGCGGAGGCTGCGTAAGCACAAAAGCTGAGGTATGCCGCGAATGTTTCCGTCCGCCGACCACTACCTCATTTTCGTCATACCCGTTCACACGCCCTCCGCCTGTCATCTCCCCCTCTGTTATCACCAGAACATAGCTGCCGAAAAAAACTGCATTATCCAGCTCAAAATCATGCTGCAGCGTTCTTATGCTCATGTTCATCCGCGCCGCATATCTATCACATTATGTTTGGAAGTGTAGCTGATCATCTCTGTGCGGGTGTTCATTTTAACGAAATAAGTCACGAAGTAGTCCTCAATTTCCGCTCTGCTGGTGAGATCGCTCCCGATGGACTCTTCCTTAATGACCGCTCGATCCGAGAAGGTATTCATATAGGCCTCGGCGTCGTGTGCATTGGAGGCATTAATATAATCTATAATAACCTGTGGCAATGATGATTCATTTTGACTCATCCGTATATTCACTCCTGTCTGTCATCTTCGCTGCCAGCCGGGCTACCGGCCAAGCTCACAAGTCCACTATACGCCCTGTAACAGGACTACATTATGTCATATTAAGCAGGAGCAACTTTAACAGCGGTTTTCTCCGCATAATTCTTCTGCCATTCTGGTGATTCTAACATGACATAATGCCGTCTAATTAAGAGTGCTATATTGATAATGAAAGTAGGGATGATACATGAATATAAACGAGGCAACTCAGCGTTCAGCACAGATCAGAGCGCTTTACCATCAACTGGAGCGGAAGCATCACGGCAAGGAGTGGACAGTAGAAGAGGATGCGCTGGCATTCTTGACGGATGCCGGATTAGTGGGCCGGCTGACCATGTCCCAGCAGGGGCGCTGGCTGGCTCAGGGGGATACTGCAGCCGAGCTGGAGCATAAGCTTGGTGAATGTGCGTGGTGGCTGATGGTTTTGGCTGAACGGATGAATATCGACTTCGATGCAGCACTGGATACCTTCTTATCCAAAACAGAGAAGCTGCTTGGATAAGAATAATTAGGATTGAATGTAAAGAAGCTCCGGGGGATCCGGAGCTTCTTGGTTTGTATATGCGCACATCGTTCAGGCCGAAGTTATCCACTGGTCCGGCTGCTCAGGATTCCTCACGATAAAGCGGAAGCTTCATTCCGGTAACGGCAAGGGTGACCTTTTCCGGCAGGATGTAATCCTTCTCCAGATTGACATCATGCGACATATGCGTATAGACTGCCCGGCGCGGCTGTACAATCTCCAGCAAGTCTGCCGCCTCCGTCATATCATATACAGAACGGGTAGACAATTCTGCCGCCTCATAATAAAAGCTGGTTCCCAGCACCAGCAGATCTGCTCCGTGCATATGTTTGGTTTCCTCCGGTGTGAGGGAGATGGAGTCCGGACAGTAGACCCAGACATACCCCTCTTTCTCCAGCCGGAAGGCGTAAGAGTAGCCGTTCTTGCCATGGTTGACCCGCCAAGTGCTGATCTGCCAGCCGTCCAGTGTAATGCCGTCATCGCAGGGAATCATGTCGATATGTCCGCTGAGCCACGGGTACTGGCGCTGGATCACAGGAATCACCTCTGCCGGAGCGTAAAGCTCCCCCCTTATGCCCATCCAGCGGCAGCTGTCCGCCCATTCCGGCAGCCCGCCGATATGGTCGAAGTGCGCATGCGTCACCAGCAGCCGGTGCATGCTGCGGTAGCCCAGCAGCTCCATCTGTCTGCGCCAGTCTGGTCCGCAGTCGATCGCCAGAAAGCCGCTGCCGTTCTCTATAAAGACAGAAGAACGCAGCCGGTTATTACGGCCGCTTGTTCTTGCTTCCGTGCAGGTTTCACAGTCGCAATAGACCCGGGGTACGCCCATGGCATCCCCTGTTCCCGCAAAAATCAATGTATCCATAAGCCCGCCCTCCTTCATTGTGCAATATTTCAGAGTGTTTCAATCTGTATATTATAAAACAGCAGCCGTCCCTTTGCATCCCGCGCCCGAATCCCGCCTCCCCGCCCCGTCTGCAACACGAAGATGAACAAATTTGCTCCTCATTCACGCTGGCTGCCCGCATCCGGCGGATTCAGGGGCACTTGTGCTCCTCATTTCCTCTTGCCGCCCGCTTTCAGCGGATTCAGGGGCACTTGTGCTCCTCATTTACGCCGGCCGCCTACTTTCAGCGGATTCAGGGGCACTTGTGCTCCTCATTTCCTCCTGCCGCCCACTTTAGGCAGATTCAGGGGCACATTTGCCCCTCATTTCCTCCTCCCGACCACTTTCGGCGGATTCAGGGGCACTTCTGCCCCTCATTCCCTCCTGCCGACCACTTTCGGCGGATTCAGGGGCACTTCTGCCCCTCATTCCCTCCTGCTGCCTATTTTTGGCAGATTCAGGGGCACTTCTGCCCCTCATTCCCTCCTGTCGCCCACTTTCGGCGGATTCAGGGGCACATTTGCCCCTCATTTCCTCCTGCCGCCCACTTTCGGCGGATTAGGGGGCACTTCTGCCCCTCATTTCCGCTTCCCGCCCGCTTACGGGGTTTCAGGGGCACTTCTGCCCCTCATTTCGTCCTGCCGCCCACTTTCGGCGGATTCAGGGGCACCTCTGCCCCTCATTTCCGCTTCCCGCCCACTTTCGGCGGATTAGGGGGCACTTCTGCCCCTCATTTCCGCTTCCCGCCCGCTTTCGGCGGACTCAGGAGCACTTGTGCCCCTCATTTCCTCCTGCCGCCCACTTTCGGCGGATTCAGGGGCACTTTTGCCCCTCATTTCGGCCTGCCGCCCGCTTTCAGCATAATCAGTGGGATTTATCCCTTTCATTTCCTCATTTCGCCTGCTTTCGGCGGATTCAGAGGGATTTTTCCCTTTGATTATCCAAACGTCCGGTTTCTGGAGATTCAGTGGGATTCATGATACAAAAATAAAGAGCCCTCCGGGGGCATCCAGCCCCTGAACAGCTCTCCAAATTACTCGCACTTTACCACAAGCGGGAATCACGAAGCACCCGATTACTTTAAGCAATCAACCGTCATTCCGCATCCTCCCGAACTCCCCAACTAGATCCCGGCCAGCACCTGATACCAGATACCACGCTTGGAATACAGGGTCGTGCGGACTTCTTCCCAGCCTCCAAGGTAGTTAATATCGAACAAGCCGGCAGGAACCGGATACTGGCTCTCATGCTCCGCATAGACCTGCTCGTTCACCGGACGGAAGCCGAATTTGGCGAAGACCTCCTGCGCCTCCGGTGTGGTCAGATAATCCACCAGCGCCTCCGCTGCCTCACGGGTGCCATGCTCATCCGCATATTTGTCCACTACCGCAGCAGGGTTCTCGATCAGGATTGTATTCTGCGGGATGATGACCTCATACTTCACCCCTTGGGCTATCCGCGCGAGCAGCTCATTCTCATAAGTGACGATTACATCGCCTACCCCGTATTCGAAGGCCGCCATCGAAGCGCGTCCGCTTTTATCCAGAGACTCTACGTTGGCGTGTATGCTCTCCAGAAAAGCTTTCGCGGCTGCAGGGTCTTTCGCCCCCTTCTGTTCCTCAGACAGCTTCAGACCCGCCCCATAGATGGCATTGATGTCCCACTGTGCACCGCCGGAGGTCTTCGGATTGGGATAGAGCACCTTCACATCCGGCTTCGCCAAGTCGGCAAAATCACGAATGCCCTTGGGATTGCCTTCCCGTGTGCCCAGAGCCACAACCGAGCGCGTGACCATTCCGGCCTCGCCGCGTTCCTTCCAGCTCTTCTCCACTAAGCCCGCTTTGACCAGCTTCTCCACATCGCCTTCCATCGCCAGCAGAGTGACATCCGCCTCGAATCCGCCGGCAATCGCCCGCGCCTGGGTTCCGGAAGCCTCATAGGACTGCTGGAATACGATTTTTTGGCCGGTCTTGGCCTGCCATTCCTCCGCGAACAAGGGCAGAATCTCGCCCATCGCATCCTTCGCTACACTGTACGCACCGACCACAAGAGTCAGGTCTCCCTGCTGCGCAGCAGCTGCTGTTGAACCTTCCTGCTCATTTCCGCAGCCGGCGGCGGTCAGTGTGAGCACCGCCAGCATTAAGACAGCCAGCCATCCGTGCAGTTGTCTGCTCCTTCTGATAAGCCTCATACCGGCGACACATCCTACATCTTATATTTTTAAATAAATACGGGTTATATTATTAAATAAATACAGGCATTGGATCTTCCTTCAGCCCATTCTCCTGAATCCAGCTCCGCTCGTCATTGAACAGGTAGGCGCGGTGCACAAGCACGGAAATTTCCTGCCCGGGAGTCAGCGTATCCTTCTCCAACGAGCGATAGGTTACCAGCTTATGCCCGTTTACCTCAACCTCCACCAGCCATTCGCTGCCGCGGAAATGCAGATGCTTCACAACACCCTGCTCTGTGGCTGAAGCCATTTTGAATTCATGCAGCTGGCCCACCTCGATATACTCGGGACGGATCAGCGCCTTGGTCGGCTTGCCGCCGCCTGCCCCTTTGAAGCCCTTCAGCTCGGAAGCACTTTCAATCAGCGTCGATTCCCCGATAAAGGTGGCCACGAACGGAGTTTTCGGCTCCTTGTAGATATCCCACGGCGTACCCTTTTGCTCCAGGCGGCCCTGGTTGATGATCATAATCTCATCCGCCACCTCAATCGCCTCATCCTGGTCATGGGTAACGAAGATGGAGGTAATGCCGACACGCTCAATCAGCTCCCGCAGCCAGGAACGCAGCTCCTGGCGGATCTTGGCATCAATCGCCGCGAACGGCTCATCCAGCAGCAGCAGCTGCGGCTGAGGGGCAAGCGCCCGGGCAAAAGCCACACGCTGGCGCTGCCCGCCGGACAGCTGATGCGGATACCGCTTCTCGAAGCCTTTCAGTCCGGTAAGCTCCACCAGCTCGGCCACGCGGTCACGGATGGCATTTTTCGAAGTCTTTTTCACCTTCAGCCCGAAGGCAATATTCTCAAACACGGTCATGTGCTTAAACAGCGCATAGTTCTGGAACACGAAGCCGATCTCACGCTCCTGGGGCGGTAAGTTATTCACGGTCTTGCCATGGAAAATAATCTCCCCGCTGTCCGGTGTCTCCAGTCCCGCCAGCATACGCAGGATGGAGGTTTTGCCGCCTCCGCTGGGGCCGAGCAGCCCGATCAGATGACCTTTGGTAATCCCGAAATTGACGTCCTTCACGGCGTGGAAATCTCCAAAATGCTTATTAAGTCCCCGGACCTCTACATGCATAACTAGTGCACACCCTTTCTTCTCTTGCTCCATTCCATCAACAGCAGCAGACCCGCGGAGAATGCGGCCAGCACCAGCGCTATACCGCCCGCAGCCGTAACATTGAAATTCTCGACATCCTGATAGACCAGCGTGGTCGCGGTCTGGGTTTTGTTCATAATATTGCCGGATACAACGAGCACCGCCCCGAATTCACCAAGCGAACGGGCCACCGTAAGAATCACCCCATAGATCACGGCCCAGCGGATCGAAGGCCAGGTCACCTTCCAGAAGGTCGTCCAGCCATACGCACCAAGCGTCGAAGCCGCTTCCTCCTGCTGGGAGCCAATCTCCTGCAGCACCGGCATCACCTCACGCACCATCAGCGGGAAGGTCACGAACAATGTGGCAATGACCATTCCGGGAAAAGCATATACAATCTTCACTCCGATTTGTTCAAACAACGCGCCCAGCGCACTATCAGGCCCCAGCAGCAGGACAATCATCAGGCCGCCGATCACCGGCGATACCGCATAAGGCAGGTCAACGATGCTGTTCAGCAGGCTTTTCAGGCGCCGTCCCAGCCAGTTCGCCCGTACCAGATATAAGGCCATCATAATGCCAAACAGCGTATTCAGCAGTGTAACTACAACCACCACAAATCCGGTCATCATCAGCGCGTGCAGCGCCTCCGGACGGGACAGGGCATTCCAGAAGCCGCCCCAGCCTTCGCTGAAGGCACCGATCGTCATTTTACCCAGCGGCGCGGCAATCAGCAGGAAGAATACGAGATACGTCAGTGTAATCCAGAGTTTTCTCATGATCTTCTCCCCCGCATCTGCAGCAGACTAATCAGCCAGAGAATAAGAAAGGACAAGGTCAGAAGAATGATGGAGACCGCTGCGGCCCCGACCGGATTATCACTCTCAACTTCACCGAAAATAAATACGGAAGACACCAGCGTCCGCCCCGGAATATTGCCCGCCACCAGCACAACCGCTCCGAATTCAGCGAGCGCCCGGGAGAAGGCCAGCATTCCGCCGCCAATCATCCCCGGTGACATCGACGGCAGAATGACCTGCAGGAAGACCCGGCTGGGCTTAGCCCCCATCGTATACGCCGCCTCTTCTTCAGAAGCGTCCAGCTCCTCCAGCAGCGGCTGCACCGCCCGGATCACGAAGGGAAAAGTGACGAAGACCATAGCAATGACAATCGCCGGCTGATGAAAAACAATCTCAAACCCCAGCGACTCCGCCAGACCGCCGATCAGGCTTCCCGGACCCAGCAGCAGCAGAATCATTAAGCCTCCAACGGCAGTAGGCAGGGCAAACGGGAGATCAACCAGGCTGTTCAGCAGCGCTTTGCCGGGAAATTTATAGCGTATGAGCACCCAGGCAATCATCGTCCCCAGCAGTACATTAATGAGTGTTGAGATAACCGCCAGCTTAAGTGTCAGTAAGACCGACTTCCAGGCAATCGGATCCATAATACTCTCGACAAAACTGCCCAACCCGAGCGAAAATGAATTGTAATAGACACCGAGTATCGGCAGCACAATCAGCACTACAAAATAAAGTAAAATAGTTGTTCGGAATCCCCAAGTCCAGCCCTTGTGTCTAATCAACGAATTCAATGGTTAAGCCTCCCACCTCCGGCTATCCGGTCGGTATACTCGCCTTTAAAGCTGTAATTATTCCTATTAATATACTTGGTTTAAAGTTATCACTACTTTACCAAAGACCGCTTGCTGCCGTCAATTACTTTCGTAGCTTTTGGGTTAAAGTATATATAACATAAATTTATCTTATGTAAGAGAGGGGAGTTCATTATGCTTCATACTTTGGAGATCAGCACCAGTAAACGGGATGAGCTGCGGGATATTACCCGCGAGGTTCAGTCTTTTGTGAAGAAAAGCGCAGTGCAGAACGGAATTATAGTAGTGTATTGTCCGCACACCACAGCGGGGATTGCGATTAATGAGAACGCCGACCCGGATGTGAAACATGATGTGCTGATGCGCCTGGATGAGGTATATCCCTGGGAGCATCCGAAATACCGTCACGCCGAGGGCAATACCGCTTCCCATCTGAAGTCGATCACTGCAGGTCCTTCCCAGACCCTTATTATTCATGAAGGAGCCTTGCTGCTGGGCCGCTGGCAGGGGATCTATTTCTGTGAATTCGACGGTCCAAGACACCGGCAGTGTTATCTGAAAATCGTCGGGGGCTAGTCTATTATCCCTTATAGAACTTATAGAAAAGCAGCTTCGCCGGTTCCTGCGGAGCTGCTCTCTATATTATTTATAGCTTCTATAACACTTTCACCAATCAATGTTATACCAATGCAACGCTCTAAAGTGCGGATTGTTAAAAAAAACAGCTATTATAAACTGCGGCTTAGTACTTTGACATGAGTAAGTGCAGCTTGCTTCACATCTTCGAACAGTACCTTATCTTGAATATAATATGAAATAAATCCGTGAGCAGATAAGAACAGGGTCAGCGGCACACTTTGCCAGTCTTCCGACACATATCCCTCTTCCTTCATATGACGGCGGACAATACTAGCAAATAACTCGAAACATCGGCCCTGTTCTGCTCTACAATAAGCAAGCAGCTCTTCATCGCGGATCATGAACATGATCTCGTACTGATACGGATGATTCAGCCCGAAGCGGATGAACTCCATGATCAGCTGCTCCACCCGGGTCATTCCCTCTTCCGGAGGCATGTTCATCGCCTGATTCAGCAGTGTGGCCACATGATTGAAATCCTCGACTACGATCGCATAGAACAATTCAGCCTTCTCTTTGAAATGATAATAGAGGGAACCGTGGCTATATCCCAGGTGCTGGCCGATGCTGCGCATCGAAATGGCACGATACCCTTTGGTTATAAAAAGATGCCTCGCCGCCTCCAGTATCCTTTCCCTCGACAACTCCTGCTCCACTGCTCTTCTTGCCATAATTTATTCCCCTTCGCTGTAGTAAAGCCGCCGCCCTTCCGTAACCTGGGCTTGCGCCCCGGTAAGATCGGTTATCCATGCGATAAATGCGTCACCTTCATCATTACGCGGAAGACATAGCAGTGTAACCTTATCCGTAAATAAAGTTTCACCAGTCTGGATGCCTCTGCCCCGCAGCGCGTTCTCCACCTTGCCCAGCCAGGTGTATTCGATTTCCACGAATACCTCCCGCCTCAGTACACGGGTGATTACCTCTCCGGCTTCAAGTGCCAGTACTGCACCGTCCGAGTAGGCACGAATCAGTCCGCCTGCGCCCAGCATAATGCCTCCGAAATAACGGGTAACTACAATAGCGACATTTTTAACCTTTTGGCTGCGGATTACCTCCAAAATCGGTTTCCCGGCCGTTCCACTCGGTTCACCGTCATCCGACTGTCTTTGGATCTCATCCCTCTCGCCGATCATATAAGCAGAGCAGTTATGTGTAGCGTTCCAATGCTGCTTCTTGATATCTTCTATGAATTGCACGGCTTCTTCTTCGGTCTCCACCGGCATTACATGTCCGATGAAGCGTGATTTACGGATTACGACTTCCCGCGAACCGGGAGCACGCACCGTCCGGTATTGTTCCAGCATTTGTTGTCCATTCCTTAATCTACATGTGATAACTTGATATATATTAGGAGCAGTCCCGGTAATGGTTACCTATGGACTGCTCCCTGATGACTTACATTAGTATGAATGATCTGCGCGTATGGTTACAACTACTCGGTAAGTCTGGCTTCCAGCTCTGCCTTTTCTTTCTCGTAGCCCGGTTTACCCAGCAATGCGAACATATTCTTCTTGTATGCTTCAACGCCCGGCTGGTCGAATGGATTCACACCCAGCAGGTATCCGCTGATGCCGCAGGCTTTCTCGAAGAAGTACACCAGATAGCCGAAAGTATAAGGCGTCTGGTCAGGAATAGTGACGATCAGGTTCGGCACTTGGCCGTCTGTGTGCGCCAGCATGGTTCCCTGGAAGGCCTTCTTGTTCACGAAGTCCATCGTCTTGCCCGTCAGGAAGTTCAGTCCGTCCAGATCATCAGGATCAGACTCGATCGATACATGGTGCTGTACCTGTTCTACCTGGATAACCGTTTCAAAGATATTGCGGTTACCTTCTTGAATGAACTGACCCATGGAGTGCAGGTCTGTCGAGAAGTCAACGGAGGAAGGATAGATTCCTTTGTAATCCTTACCTTCGCTTTCGCCGTAGAGCTGTTTCCACCATTCAGATACAAAGTGCAGGGATGGCTCGTAGTTCACGAGGATTTCCGTAGTCTTGCCTTTGCGGTAAAGTGCGTTACGTACTGCAGCATATTGATAGCTCTGGTTCGTAGCTACATCCGGATTGTTGAACTCATCGGCAGCAGCTGCAGCCCCTTGCATCATTTCTTCAATGTTGATTCCGGCTACAGCGATGGGCAGAAGGCCTACCGGTGTCAGTACGGAATAACGTCCGCCTACATCATCAGGAATAATGAACGACTCGTAGCCTTCTTCATTAGCCAGCTTCTTGAGTGCGCCCTTCTCCTTGTCTGTAGTTGCGTAGATACGTTTGCGTGCCTCTTCCTTGCCGTATTTCTTCTCCAGTGCTGCACGGAAGATACGGAAAGCAATGGCCGGTTCAGTAGTTGTACCGGATTTGGAGATCACGTTCACGGAGAAGTCTTTGCCTTCTACAAGATCAAGCAAATGCGTGATGTAGGTAGAGCTGATGTTGTTGCCGGCAAAATAAACTTCCGGAGTCTTGCGTTTGTCCTTGGACAGGTTATTGTAGAAAGAATGCGAAAGCGCCTCAATAGCTGCGCGTGCTCCCAGGTAAGATCCGCCGATACCGATAACGATCAGTACATCGGAATCACTCTGAATCTTCTTGGCAGCCTGCTGGATACGGGCGAACTCTTCCTTGTCATACGCTGTAGGGAGATCAATCCAGCCCAGGTAATCGGAGCCGGCTCCGCTCTTGTTATGCAGCTGTTCGTGGGCCAGTTTCACCGGAGCGGCGAAATAGTCAATCTCAGTCTGGCTGAAGAAGGAAAGGGCTTTGGTGTAGTCAAAATTAATCTTCTTGGACATCGGTAATGGTAGCCTCCTGTTTATCTCTTTAGATTTGACACCGTTTGTTGCAACATTATTATCTAGGATACTTTAATTTGCCTTGACTGGCAAGGTCTTAAGGCATATCCCCGGCTTTGGAACCATGTTTATGAAAGTTTCATGGAAGCGGTTACTGTACAGAACTGGAAACCTGTTCTGTGGAACATGCCAGGACCTTCTGATAGAATGTAGACAAACTTAGTTTCAATAATTATGATCTCAAAGAGCAAAGGTGGAAATGAAATGAAACAGATCGGCTTTATCGGACTCGGAACGATGGGAGCGCCTATGGCGTCGAACCTGCTGCGCAGCGGCTTTGAGGTTACGGTGTACAACCGCACAGCAGAGAAATGCAGACCTCTGGAGCAGGAAGGCGCGAAGGTTGCCGCTACCCCGCAGGCTGCGGCTGAAGGCAAGAATGTTATTATTACCATGATCAGCAATGATGATTCGATCCGGGAAGTCTTCTACGGTAATAATGGCATTCTGGCTACCCTTCAGCCCGGAACCACCGTTGTAGATTCCAGCACCATCTCACCCGGCCTCGCGAAGGAAATTGCCGCGGCCGTAGAAGAACGGGGCGGCAGCTTCCTCGATGCTCCGGTAACGGGCAGCAAGCCTGCGGCCATCGAAGGCACTCTCGTCTTCATGGTTGGCGGCAGCGCCGCAGTTATTGAAGAGCATCGTGATATCTTTGACTCCATGGGCAGACTGCTGCTGCATATGGGTGCTAACGGCAGCGGTGCCGTAGCCAAGCTCGCTCACAATGCCATGGTCGGCATTCATAATGTCGCACTCGCCGAAGGCTTCTCCATCGCCGTGAAATCAGGCGTTCCCGCAGACAAGTTCCTCGAGCTGGTGAAGAACGGATCGGCAGGCAGCAAACAGGCTGAGCTGAAGGGACAGAAGATTATTGATAATGATTTCAGCAACCAGTTCTCCCTTGCCCTGATGCTCAAGGATCTCAAGCTGGCATCCTCGCTCAGCGATTCCACCGGCGTACCCTCCCCTATGCTTGGTGTAGCCAAGAGCATGTTCCAGGCGGGCTTCAACCACGGCTACGGCGACGAAGACCTATCCGCTGTGGTGAAATCCTACGAAGACTGGATCGGCCAGAAGATTGGCGGCAAGGCTGACCAGGAGTAGTTCACTTTACTCATATGCAATTACCGCAGGCGCAGCCGGATTGAGGCTGCGCCTTTTAAATGCAGCATTATAAAATATACTAAGTACAGCGCTCGCCCTCTCCGAAGTTCCCCATAGTTACAGCTTATGTAATTATCCGAATGCAGCCTATAAATTTCACTTCTCTGCACCTCTGAGCACCTAAAATAACAAACATACGTTCTTATTTAATGGTAACAAATTTTCGGTCATATGGCAACACTCTCCTCATTTACCCCTCAATCGCCATTTCAATTATTATCTGTATACAAAGAAATCCCCCGGCAGCCGAAAGCTCCCGGGGGATTTCTACATTTCTATACTTTTGAATTACACAATCGGGTAAGAACAGCAATAATCAGTTAATGCGAAGACTTCCAGCGCAAATTTGGAGTTGCCGGGAACATGGAACGTTTCTGTTCCATCGATGTCTTTCCACACGTCAGTACCGGGAAGCAGTACTTTAAGCTTACCTGAGAGGATTTCCATCGTCTCCGGACCTTCAGTGCCGAATTCATATACTCCAGGCAGCATAATGCCGAGTGTCACCTTAGTACCATCCTCTAAAGTAACTGTACGGCTGGTAACTTTTCCGTCGTAATAGATGTTCGCTGCTTTTTGAATTGTCGCGTTGGTGAACTGACTCATATGCTTATTCTCCCCTTTGTCGTTAATCCGTCTATTATAGCAGGGCTTTCACGCGGCTGACTACATTTTCCACGGTGAAGCCGTACTCTCTGATTACTGTATCGCCAGGGGCAGAAGCGCCGAAGGTAGTGATACCCAGGATGTCGCCTTGATCGCCTGTATAACGTTCCCAGCCGAAGGTCTGCGCCATTTCAATCGCCAGGCGGGCTTTCACTTCAGGCAGAATAACGGAGTCGCGGTAAGCCTTATCCTGTTTCTCGAACAGATCCCAGCTTGGCAAGCTGATTACACGAACATCGATACCTTCTTCAGCAAGAGCAGCCTGAGCCTTAACAGCCAGCTGTACTTCAGAGCCTGTAGCAATGATCTGTGCCTGCGGGGTACCGTTCTTGGAATCAGAAACTACATAGCCGCCGCGTTTGATGTTATCACGTACGCCGTCCACAGTTCCTGGCAGGATCGGCAGGTTCTGACGGGTCAGTACCAGCGCTACCGGATTGGCTGTGTTCTCCATAGCATAAGCCCAAGCTGCTGAAGTTTCGTTGCCGTCAGCCGGACGAAGCACC
The DNA here is from genome assembly GCF_000758665.1 of Paenibacillus borealis. Classification (NCBI taxonomy): domain Bacteria; kingdom Bacillati; phylum Bacillota; class Bacilli; order Caryophanales; family Paenibacillaceae; genus Paenibacillus; species Paenibacillus borealis. The sequence goes on along the minus strand of NZ_CP009285.1, from coordinate 1,618,182 downwards.
GTAAGGCCTGGAATGATACGCAGGGAAGCCAGCTGTTCAATCGGCTCATGGGTAGGACCGTCTTCACCAACAGCGATACTGTCATGTGTGAGCACGTAGGTTACCGGCAGCTTCATGATGGAAGCCAGACGGACAGCCGGACGCAGATAATCCGTGAATACGAAGAACGTACCGCCGAATACTTTGAGACCGCTGTGCAGTGCAATCCCGTTCATGGCCGCAGCCATCCCGAATTCACGGACGCCGAAGTAAATGTTACGGCCGTCATAAGATTCCGAAGTGAACTGGGACAGACCGTTCAAGTGAGTCATTGTCGAGCTCTCAAGGTCAGCAGAACCCCCAACCAGCTGCGGAATACCGGCAGTCAAACCGTTCAGCGCATTACCGGAAGCTACACGGGTGGATACGGCTTTGTCTTCTGCTTTGTAGAATGGCAGATTAGCATCCCAGCCTTCAGGAAGCTCGCCGCTGAGTGCAGTCTCAAGCTGTGCCGCAAGCTCAGGATAAGCTTTCTTGTAGGCTGCAAACTTCTCATCCCATGCTTTGTTAGCTGCAATCCCTTTGGCTTTCACTTCAGCAAAGCTGGCGCGCACTTCATCCGGTACAAAGAAATCTTCTTCATATACCCATTTGTAGAAGTCCTTCGTAAGTTTGGCTTCATCAGCACCCAGCGGGGAGCCGTGAGTACCGCCATGGCCGCCTTTACCTTGTTTGTTCGGGCTGCCGTAGCCGATAACAGTCTTCACTTCGATCAATGTTGGCTTGCTGCTGTCAGCTTGAGCCTCAGCAAGAGCCTTACCCAGTGCAGGAAGATCGTTGCCGTCTTCTACGCGCAGAACCTGCCAGCCGTAAGCTTCGAAACGTTTGGCCACATTCTCGGAGAACGCAAGGTTCAGCTTGCCGTCGAGGGAAATATCATTGGAATCATACATTACAATCAGTTTGCCCAGCTTCAGATGGCCAGCAAGCGAAGCTGACTCGGAAGAGATCCCTTCCATCAGGTCGCCGTCGCCACAAATTGCGTACGTATAGTGGTCGATCACATTATGTTCGTCTTTATTGTAAGTAGCACCCAGCTGCGCTTCAGCCATTGCCATACCTACAGCCATACCGATACCTTGTCCAAGCGGACCGGTTGTCGCATCTACACCTGCAGTGTGGCCGAACTCCGGATGTCCCGGTGTCAGGCTGCCCCATTGGCGGAACTGCTTCAATTCTTCCATCGGCAGATCATAGCCGCTCAGGTGCAGCAAACTGTAGAGCAGCATGGAACCATGTCCGGCGGACAATACAAAACGGTCACGGTTGACCCAAGTCGGGTGATCCGGGTTATGATTCATCGTCTTGGCGAACAACTGGTATCCCATAGGTGCGGAACCCATCGGCATGCCGGGATGTCCGGAATTCGCTTTTTCAATCGCATCAATAGCAAGTGTACGGATCGTAGTGATGGCCAGGTTGTCCACCGTCGAGTTTTCTTCTTTATGAATGGCTTGATCTTTTTTTGCTTGTTCAGTCATTAAAATAATCCTCCTCAAATCAAGAATGTCATTTTGACTATTATTGTATCACGTAAGTGGAAGCATTTCCAATTGTTTTTGCTAGCCTCAGTTCCAGACAACTTATATTTAGCGGCTTCTGCCAAGTCTATGCACTCTACCGCGAGCTTTACCGAGTTTCAGGAGGGTTTTGGAGGATACAGCACTGGAATGGAAGGACTTAGCCTTAAGTCTAGTTTCTATCTAAGACTAAAGTTTGTTTTACAAAGCTGATTTATACAGTAAGATGGAAGTACCTCAGCAATATTTTTTACCGGATTATCCATTACTTCCAGCAGAAAGGGATTTCGAAGATGACTGCAAATAGAGATATCTATATTGTGCTTACCGGAACGGGTACAGCCTTCAGTGGAATTATTAAATGGTTCACCAAAGCAGAGCTGAATCATGCTTCGATCGCCTTTGACAGTGAACTGCGCGAGGTCTACAGCTTCGGGAGAAAAAGAGTGCACAACCCGTTTATCGCCGGACTGATCCATGAGAACTTCATTCATCCGTTCTATAGCAGTGCAGACTGTGCCATCTATCAGCTCAGAGTCAGTGCCGAAGAGTATGACACCATGTACAATCATGTTCAAGGTATGATGCAGAATCAGGAGCGCTATAAATATCACCTGCTCGGCCTGGTGGGTGTGCTGCTGAATATCCGGATCGACCGGGAGGATGCTTTCTTCTGCTCACATTTTGTAGCGTCTGTATTTGAAGAAACGGCCGTACATCCGGTAGCCAAGCCCTCATGCTTCGTCACTCCGGAGGATTTCGCCTCGTCCCTGTGTGCCCACAAAATTTTCAGCGGCAAACTCTCCTATTATATGCACCGGAATAACCGCGTGGCTCTCCTTACATCCAGTATGCATAACGCCAGTTCACCTGTTCCTGGTGCTGTCGCCGCACGAATGCTCCGCTTAAATGAAGAACGGACTGAGGAAATCGTCTGAACGATCTCCCTCCGTCCGTAGGAAGCTGCGTGAATGGACATTTAAGAATAGGATACCAGTAACGCAGGACTGAGTTTCCCCGCTATTTAACGCGATGACTCTGATAATATTCTGACCAATCCCCCAAGATTGTTACTGTAACCGTATCAACTTTTGTATGGAACTCATTGGTCGCAGTGAAAGTGAACGTAACCGGGCCATCCGGCAGCTGTTCGAACGAAGGATCTGCCAGTTCACCTGTCCACTTGGTCTTGTCACTTCCGGTTGGACTCAGCTGTGCTGTGTACCCCCCGCTCATTGTAACCTGAACGGTGTCCGGCAATCCGGTTGCCGTGCCTTGCAGTACGAATTTCTCCCCCGCCCAATAGACAGTATACCCCCGCGGACTTTCCGCATCCCCGCTCTTCTTCAGATTGTAAGCCTGACGGTTGCTGTTCCATTCCTCAGTGTGCTGGACTGCCCCCTTAATGCTGAGCAGATTGACCATCATATATTTGCGCGAAGATACATTGCTCCAACCGAACCCGTCATACCCCTCAACTTCCACTGCATATTTCTCATTTTCGGCAAGCGTGCCGTTAGGAACCTGCCACTGCTTAGCGCCGGATACCTGTTCACCGGACTGGATCTTCACGGCTCCGCTTGCCAGATTAATAATACGTACGTTGAAGCGCTGCTGCACATCGCCGTCTTCATCCTGATAATCCCACTTAATCACTGGGGTGAGCGTACTAACAATTGTAGGATTAGCTGCGCTTGTGCTCGTTGGATATGTGATGGTGACCTGCGGCAGCCGGTTCACAACCGTAATATTCTGCGACAGCTCCCGGTATAGTCCCAGACTGTCCGTAACGACTTGCCGCAGCGTAAAGATTCCGTTTGAGGTGAACTGCTTGGTGAAGCTCTCCTGTACGCTGGCCATCCCTTCCGTCCCGCTTGAAGACTTCAGGAAGTATTGATGTTTAATACTGTCGCCCTTCGGGATATCCTGATCTGTTGCAGTGCTGGTGATCTGCAGTACATCCGTCCGGTAAATGGGCACCGCTGCTGCATTGCGGCCCGTATCCGTCATTAGGGTAAACCCGGCCTGCGGCGGATTATCGATGATGAAGGCTTTTTCATTGGAGACTTCTGACCAGGAGCCTTTTGAATAAGCCCGGGCGTATAGGCTGAAAATCGCGAACCGTTCAAAGGTGGGATTAGGCACCTGATACTGCCGCAATCCGCCGGTCGAATCTGTATTCTCGACTGTTTTGGCCAACTGCCCGTCTTTCGAGAAGAACTCCAGCCGGTATTTCTCCTGCGGATCGTTCTCCGGATCACTGTAGTTCCACCTAATGAGAGGATCTCCCTGCAGCTCTGCATCCAGAATAGTTGGATTTGTAACCGTACCTGCCGGAGCCGTAAGCGTGATAGCTGGAGCCTGGTTTTCTATGACATCAACCTTCAGCTTAGCTACGTTTGACTTCGCACCGATTTGGTCCACTACCCAATGTTCTAAGGTATATGTCCCGGTGTCCGGGAAATCTATATTTATATTGGCTGTGCGGTACATTGCTGTGGTTCCATCGCTATCGGTTATTTTCCAGTAATACTGCAAACTACCCGCATCGGATGAATCTTCATCAACATCAATACCATAGTAGGTTTTGCTGTCATGTTGGTATACAATCGTTGGCCCATTGATTTCAGCCGTTGGAACATGATTTTTGACCGTAAACATACGGGTGGCATTAGAGCTTAGCGATCCATCCGATGCTGTAAGCCGCATTTCCCAGCCATCAGAGATAGCCTGCTGCTGTGATATCCCATAGTTTGCAATTAAATCACGGATCGTCATAACTGGACTCCGATTACCGCTGGTATAATAATAGCCGGAGTTATTGATCCGTGCGTTCCAGCCATAACTCAGTGCGTCCCCATCCCCGTCCGGATCGGGTGTCAAATTTTCTAGCGGAATTACCGTATCCCGGTACACTTCAGATGGTATATTGAACGCAGCTGCAGGTGGATGGTTCATGACCTGAACGATCTGACTGTAGGGCTCTGACCAAAGCCCCCTATTATCGTGGACCTGCAGGGTTAATTGATATGTCCCGACTCCATAAGCAGCAATATTCGGAGGTGTAGCCGCCCCGCCCCAATGGCTCCATACCTGCTGCCAACCGTCCTTAACCACAGTCCAACTATAGACATCAAGTGGATCATTATCCGGATCAAAGGACTTGTCTGTGACTGTCGTAGACTTACGATAGGATACAATGTTGGGATCTACCGTAAAGAGCGCAACCGGTGGAAGGTTTCCGGCACTGCCTACGGTCCGCACACACCAGTCACTCCAAACTCCTGCTCCGTTTTCTCCGTCCACATCACGCACCCGCAGCCGGATATCATATTGCTCGGCTGTCGGCAGCTGCGCAGGCGGTTGACCGTCCATCCACATTTCGGATCCGGTTTTTTTATACTGCCATTGCCAATCCATTAATCCCTTATTATAAGCCTTAATATGATCAAGGTCATAGGAGCTGTCTGTAATTTGGAGCCATCCCCCCGTTAGCTTCGCACTAAATAAAGCTATTGGCTTCCGGTGTACCATAAACGTCATGGATGATAAATTATCGCGGCTCCATAGCCGGTATTCATCGAACCTATCATCATTTCTCGGATTATCCCGAGCCTGGAAGGTGGCCGTATACACCCCGCTGTACGGGAACGACTGGTATTGGGAAGTTCGCCATAGACCACTGTCACCAATGATCCCCATCGAATTGTCAAAAAAGTTCGGGTCATGATCATACCGGTACCTGTCTTGATACTTCGGGTCCCCCTCATAATCTGTGTAGGATGTAGTGATGTCTACAGGTGTATTGATTAAGATAAATGACTTATTCCTTAACCTGTAGGATACATTTACATTTAGCGTCCTTTCGTCTTTAAAGTTGTAGGGATCGACGACTTTGACAGTGATCGTATGCCGTCCAGGAGGTATACCGTCTGCCAAAACGTCTATGGGTATGGAAAATGGTTTATTATATAATGCCTGCGGAATGGTTACTTTCTTATAGAACACATTCGGGATCTCCGCACTGACCACCAGATCGTTATTGTCCACATCGCGTACATATCCTTCAATGTTCATCCCGCTGAAGCCCGGCTCGTTGATGAGCTGTTGTTCGCTCGGAGTCGTTACGGTTAGACTTGGTGCTGAATTGATAATTAACGGCACATCGTAAAAATAACGATTAGTGCTATTCGACCAACCATTGGATAATGTGTATAGATAATGATAATCAGCTACTCCAACGGAGACTGTTACTTTAGTTGGTATGTCGATGTTCGATGGCCATGATTGATACCACTTGCCTGTAGGGGGGGTTGATGGATCAAAAGAGATTGTATTAACAGTTGATGTAGCCGGGAATTCATCAACCATCCACTGGCTAAACTGTGAGATTCCGCTATACGTCGGTGAACTCATATCGGTATATATTTCTAATTTTCTAGCTCTAGAGTTAGAACTATACCAATTCTGATTTGAAGATTTCATAACAATCGGCCCATCCGGGACAATATCATACTCCAAGTGACGAGTGGTCAGATCAAAACGTAGATTTTTAAGGGTAAAACCCGGCATGTCAATACTTACATCACCGATCCCCCCCATAGCGGGTTCCCATTTTCTTGTTTGACTGAAGGCTTCAATATGAATATCAATATAGTTGATTACATTGGAATCACCGGCAGCAGCTACCCGAACCTTTCCCGGAAAAGCTTCAGGCCAGGTTAGAAGCAATAACACAGCAGCCATGAATATTGAGAGTGCCTTGTTAAATTTCTGCATATTCTTTCCTTTCTACCATGACCAATCCACATCTGGCGCCTGATTTTTAACCTTAAAGATTCGTTCAATAGCATTCTGTGTAACGTCTGAGTTGTTCGATTGGCGATCATCCTGGGTAACAAATTCATCAATCGTGGGCTGGCCAAATTCTTCAAACACGGTGAGCCTTACCTGGTACTGCCCAACATCCCGCACTTTAAGATTGAGATGATCTAAATTCTCATTACTAAAGATCACCCAGCTCTCATCTGCAAAATTGCCGTTGTTATTCGAATCGATGCGATATTCCCATAGCCTCCGGGCCACAATATCCTTATCTGGAGAATAGGACATGTCATCGATGGAGATCGTCGCCTGATTGCCATCGGCCGGATTACGGTACGCGGATCCAGGAAGTGTGAAGTAAGCAAAGGGCTTCTCATCCGGTACAATATCAAATGACACTTCGCTGCTCGCAGACAGCCCCAGAGTATTCTCAACATAGATTGTTGCTTTATACCTGCCTGGCTTTTTAAATAGTACATCCATAGTTTGCACACCATTCAGCGCCCCGCTGTATTTAATGTCTGCGTTGGTACCGCCAGAAACGGCTGTAATGGTTATTTTTGTTTTAGAATCAACCAACGGGTAATGCGTGGGGCTGCTGCTATAGCTTCTAATAATGACCTTCCGATTCTGCTTCAATGTGCCTTCAGCGTAAATGGATGCATTAGGCACCGGTTCAATGACCGTAATTTCAGTACTGGTGCTTCCTGCCATCGAATCATCATCCAGAACCGTGAGCGCTAACGACTGCTCGCCCAAATGCTCCTTATCATACCAAAGAGTCCCCCGCGCCCGGTCCGTCAATTCTCCTATAGCATTGGGAGTGTCCCAATAATAGCTTTTGATAAAGCCATCCGGATCATAGGAGCCAGCGCCGCTGGCTTCAAACTCCTGTCCTGCCTTAATCGTCTTTGGCGCTGAAATAAGAGCCACAGGCGGCTTCATTTCTCGCGGAGGATTCGGCGGAGAGGTTGGCCCTGGAAAGTCCCCGCCTGGAATTGGATTCGTAGTCCCATAAACCCCGGCCTTAACGGTGTAGGATTCCTTCAACGATGTGATTGTGCCTGTCTTTGTTACAACAGGTTTCTTAAACCGTACGACTACGCTCAATTCGTACTCCTGTGTAATACTAGGGAGTTTATATTTAGACTTAGGAATCGTAAAATCAATTTTCTTTGAGGACGTAAGAGTTTTAGAATAATCCTTTAGCGTTTTCAGCGTACTTTCATTTCCCTTTTCCTTAGCATAAAACACCCATTCTTCGATGTTAGACGAATCTTTGTAGGCCAACAGCTCCCCTTTCAGGTTGATCTGCACCGGTACATCCTTATCCTCAAATTTTGCCGGGTTGGGTGAGGGCTTTTCAAGAATTGCTGCACCGGTTAGGGTTGCTTCATCGGAGAGGCCGTAGTCGAAGGTGACTAGGCCTCCGTAGCTATAGGTGGTGACTCTAGCATCAGCAGTGTAATAATAGGAGGCGAATGCTTTATATTTGCGTCCTTCCGCTTTACCTGAAAGACCATTATTGGATTCTGCATCCCATGGAACTCCTTCTGGAATCATATAATTCAATATAACTCTTCCATTTTTAAATTTAGGTTCGTTTGCATATGATGATTTTTTGTAAGGCACAACTTTTATAGTAGATTGGATAATGTTTTGATTATCAACAACCTCATTCACCGATCCGTTGTACCATTTTAGATACGACTGGTCCTGAAGGGGACCAGCTGTTACTATTGTGCTTGGAGGATTTAATGAAGGATACCCATCAGCTGCCGGTACATCTTTTGTTTTCATTCCATCATTACGCTCATCATATTCATTGATTTGCCAGCGTCTTCCGTCTGAATATAACCAAATCGAGTTATATATTTGCGTTTCATACATCTCTTCCCAAGAAGCTCTATATCCCTTTACATTACTGAGATATTTCTGATTTGCGACTCCTTTAAGTGTAACTTTGATCTTCCCGTTTTCTGACAAAAGGTTTACTATTTCATTTGATCCTGCATATTTAAGAGTTCCTGTCTTTATTGAGGAACTAGTCACACCATTAGGAAGATCTAAATAAAATTCTTTCGCAGCATTGCTAGACCCAAATAAGCCAGTTGTAACAGGAACAGAAATCGAGATTGACTTTGTTTCAGCAGCAAGTACAGATTTAGAATGAATAAATGGAATAAGCAATGCACCGCAGAGAAATAATAAAATTATTTTTTTCATATTACTTCCTCTCAATAACTTACTACTAATTTTTCATCAAATCCTCCAGCATGAAACATACGAATTGCAAAATATTGAAAATCTTCATCATATAGAAATGCCTGATATGAGGGTAACTGTTCTCCTGGTTTAAGCGTATAGTAGTAAAATGCGCTTTTATTATTTATTTTCCCCTCGTTTACCTTTGGCCAGATCGGATCTATTTTCCCTCCTTTTTTTAGAGTTATAGTCCACTTGTCCGTTTGATCATACAGAGATCTTTTCACAGTGCTTTTACTGTTATTCATAATTGTGATTTTAGTCCAAATAAAATATTTAGGTTTACTCACCAAAACTCCAAATGAGTCATATTTAAATTGTTTTATAAGATTCTGAGCATCTTTAGAATTAAAATCATAAATCATAATCTTCTCCAGCGTATAACTAAGTCCCCCAGCCTCAAGCGTCACCGGCAATTCCACATCCTTCACCAACCCATACTTCGAAAGATTATCTCTCATAATCGGAGCCGCCGTCGGCTTTGCTGCTGTTGCACTGACAGGCCCAACTTGACCTACAATTAAACCGGCTAACAATGCAGTTGCTAGAAAAGCTTTCACTGCTGTTCTCCCCACTAATGCTTTGCTGATTATTGTCTTTTTCATAATTGAACTCTCCCTTAATTGTAGTAGTTAGTAAGGACCTGCCGATGCTAATATAGCTAATGATTCAGCTTATACTCTTGAACTGCCGGTACGGTAATTGCTTCTTGTACTTTGTTTCTTGAGATCAGGACCGGATGCTCCGTTTCAATAACTGCGATGACCGAAGGTCCCTGTATGTATTTGGTGATACCGTAAGCAGGGTCTTCATAGAGCATGGGAAATGTATTTCCCGTTGCTTCATCCACAATGTCGAACTTGACGATCCTCACTTGAGCCTGGAGCCGGCTCCCCGCTATGGGGGATAAACCGTCGTCCAGTCCCAGATTACTTTGCAGCGTTTGGCGGAAGGTCTCGTAAGCCGCAGATGGGTCAATAACCAACCGTCCTTGTGCACGCGCTGCTTCGTTCAATTCCTGTGAGGCATCATGAACTGCCATATTGTTCGCATCCTTGAGCATACTGCGCATAATATCCCACTCCTGATTCTGAATCTGAAAAAACCAGGAGTAGATAAAGATCAGCAGGACAAATGCCAGCTTAATAATATAATCCATTGGTCAGCTTCATCCCTTAGTTAATCGAGATATTCACTCATGATCGAGCCGTGTCCATAATACCGTGTCGGCTGGGATACGCCGGAGAAATTGTAGGGAAACAGGTTCACCCGCGGCGCTGTTACGTACACATCAATCCGCTGCTTGCGCTCAAGAATCATTTCTGTACTGCTTGTAATTTCAATAGAGTTCTCTGGAAAACCGACCGCCCTCAGGTTAGAGATGACCTCGCTTCTCATAGAGGCTGTAACCATCCCTTCCGTTGCGGCCTTTTGCGTGATATAGGATGTGTTGGCTTTGACCTGCAAGTCCAGCAGATAATCGATATACGTAAAAATCGGCTGCAGGATAATGAACAGCACCAGCCACATAAACAATGCCCGGAGGACGGTTGCCTTCAAGCGCAGCGCCTCCTTTTAATACTGTTCAACCGCTTTGACATGGGTAATGATATCATCCTGGCTGCTGCCGATAATGCTTGTTGCCCCGGCGATAAAAATCCCGGCAATCACAAAACCAATAGCCAGAAACAGCGCGACGGAAATCGAGTCCTTCTTCATCTCCGTTAAACCAGCAAATCAGCTAACTTCTGTCCTGTCCCCTCCACACCCGAACCTGCCGGTTGAACCAGGCTAACCGCCGGAATGACCGGTCTGTTATCATCTGCATCGTCGATTACGTCCCGTACGACAGGAATCAGAATTGCAATTACGATAGCCACACACAGGAACCCGATAGCGATAAACAAACCAGTGGAAATAGCGTCTTTTTTCATTGTTAATATCCCCCTTTTTATTTTATATTTTTAAGTGCTGTTTGAATATACAAAAATTCACTTACTGAAACATCCCCACACCGCTAAAATTGCCCTTAATCAGCATAATGTACTGCATAGCCAGACATACAATCATCAGGAAGGTCGCGATGGACGGAATTACATTAATGATGGTGGAAATATCACCGATAAAGGACCACTTTTTCAGATATTGGTCGCTCGATATTTTGGTGATAATTTTGCCCTGCTCCCGCAGATAATTCGCCGCTTCCGTGTTATCATCCATGCCCTCCGTCGCCAGCAGTATTGAACGGATATCATTAATAAAAGCGTGGTTCTCCGGAAATTTGCCGCAAAACCATTCAATCGCCCGCTCGGTTCCCTCATCCACCGCCCTTTCCGAGAGCTCATATAGATCCTGGCGGATGTAATTGAAATGGCTGGCTGTCCCTGCACAAAAAGCTCCAAACTCCACATATCCCCGCTTACGCAGCCGGTTGTTCTCATAGAGACGGATGAAGGAAATCAGCTCCCCGTCTTTTTGAATAAGCGTCTTCTGATGCAGCCAGACCAGCAGCCAGCCAAGCGGCAGAACCCGCTGCGGACTGGTAACAAGCAGAATAAGCGCAGCAATAAGCGGATCATAAATAGACAAAGGCTCTGAACGTACGAAGTCACCGACCATCTGAACCAGCAGATAAATCAGAGCCGCCGAGTACCGGAACAGTGTGATTTTGGCTGCTGATATGGACAGACCGCTCTGATTCAGCAAGTGCTGCAGCCGTTCATTTTGCACTTTTTCCCCGAAGGCCTTCCACTTCACGCCGAGCCGGAGCACATAACGTTCCTGACGGCTGCTGCTGCTGACAAAAACCAGTATGGCGAGATACACAATACCTGTTACAGCTATCAAAAGTAGTAATCTATCCATTATTCATCACCTTAGTGGTAGTCCAGCTTGGGTCTGGCGAGGATGGTACTGATCATGAACGAGATGAACATCCCCGTGATGATGACCATCATAAATGTAAGACCAACGGTAGTCTCAAACTGCAATTTGAAATAAACATCAGGCTTCAGCATGTACATGAATGTTCCAACCGAAGAAACCAGCACAACCAGATTTCCGTACAGCCCCAGGCTGATCGCATCCCTGCTGCTTGCTTTGACCGTCAGAATGGTTTCTCTTTGCTGTTCCATTGAGCGGTTAAGCATCATGAGCGAGCTTTTGAGATAACGTGTGCCTTCCTTCTCGCAATAGAGCAGATCGGAGACGAATTCTACGGCAAAGGTCGTTCCGATCGCTCCGGCAAAACGTCCCGCTTCCTCATTCAGCTCCCGTTCGTTACTGTAATTGGCAAACGCCGCTCCAAGCAGCTTCAAGGGGGTCTTCAGCACATTATCACCGGCCAGCAAATCACTGGTCCTCGACAGGATGGAATCCGCAGATAAATGAGTGAACTTGGTGGCGATTTTGATCACATCGAGCAGATCGTAGCTCCCGCGCACTTTCCTCTGTGCATAGGTATACCTCATCCGTAAGTATGGAATGCTTGCCGAGAGAACAGCCAGAAACAGCGGGAGCCGCCAAGCATCCTGTGCAGGTGTACCGTCATTTAATACAATTCCCTCCAGAAAAGGATTGTTGAAGCTCATATGTCCCGGCAGCTCCCGCAGAGTCAGCAGACCCGATAGAAAAACCCCGGTGAACAGCATGCCAGAACGGGTGACAAAACGCATAACACTGATTCCCGGCTCATACCTCCTATGGCCAAAATACAGTAAGTCATCCAGATGACGGTACAGCCACATTCTTCTGTTAATCATGCTGACTTTTTTGCCGAACAGACTCATCCTCAGGTTCATCCGGAAATCCATCTTTTGCCCCCACTGCGATAAATGCCGCTCAATAAGCGGCTTCACCAATAGCCACATTCCGCCCGCGACCAGTAAATGAAAGACAAACTGGATGATATAGTACAGCAGCGCCACAGGCTCCCCCCTCATTCGTTCAAAACAATCTTAGATTTCAAGCTTTCCTTCAGCGGGTCCACCATCGGTTTCTGGGCGGCGAGATGTCCAAGCTCCTGCTGCATAAGCCGCGTAGCCCGCGCATTCTTCTTCTTCATCTTCAGCATCAGCCCCGGCGTCAGCTTGTCATTATAGCTCCAGGCCGACTGCTCCTGTTCCCAGCGCATCAGATCATTAGCGAATACCGAGTTACTGGCTTCCTCATAAAAAACCTCGGAAATCCGTGCGAGCCGCTTCTTCCCATCGGGCACACTTTCCAGAATAAATACCAGCTCACAGGATTTCAGCGCTGAAATTAAGTGCCCCTTCAGGCTGCCGCCAATCCGAGTAGATACGGCAAAAGCACCCTGGTATGGGATATCCTCCGAATCCACGGTATGAAAGGTTCCGGTGATGCCGTCATAGCCCTTCTCGCCGCTCCACAAATAGAATTCCCATTCGTTATAACGCATTTCGGTCATATAGAGAATGTTCGGATCATGCCGCAGCGATTCCACGCCGACCTCCATCAGTTCCTCATTGGATGCCTGGATCGGAATGATCCGGTGGCCTTTGATCTGATACGGCAGAATCGACTCCGGATGCTTCTCAATCATCACCACTCCCATGCAGGAAGAGGAACCGAGCAGCTGTTCACCGACAATTGTATTGGCAAAAGTGGTTTTGCCCGAGCCTACAGCACCTGCGATAATCGTATTACGGAATGTACCCGTAAGCGCACGGATCAGTTCAACCGCTTCTGCAGGAATACATTCCGTGCCGGCCTGATCATCCAGATCCAGGAACTCGACGACCTGACGGCGCAGCGATATGGTGGTGAAGCCTTCCCAGACACGCGGCGACACCCAGATGGCTAAACGGATGAACCGGCCAGGCCACAGCGGGTCGTCCATTTTGAACTCTACCGATGGATTATCCTTGTTCAGCTTTTTGTTGGGATCGCTCTTCAGGAGAGAACGCTTGAGCTGCTCTACCCGGTCCAGCGAAGGCATCTCATACGGATAAGCTACAAACCTGCCCTGGTGGTTATAAAAAATTTGCCGTCCGATCATCTGCAGCCCGGTCGATTCACTATAAGCCCGGTCCGTGAACCAGCGGTAAGCGGGTCCGAACCCTTTCCATTCATGAAACAGTGCTTCAGCGGCTGTACGGTAAGCTTCCGGCACCTTGCCTGTAAACGGGGTACGGCGCAGATACTTCTCGATCTCGTTCATGAAAAAGCTGACTGCCTGCGGATCACCAATCAACGCCTTGGCATTTAGCTCGAAATAGCTGTCATCCTCACGCTCCAGTCCGGCATTCATTTCGTTTTTCATTTTCTGCAGAAAGCCGAAGAAGTCTTCTTTGCCGGGTTTGCTTGTACGGAGCACGCTCTGCTTCAGAGAGAAGAGCCGCCTGTTCTCAGCAGCCTCCGGCACTCTTAGCAGCACCTGTCCGCTCCCCTCCACTTCCTGCCGCCTTCCATGCTCAGGGTCCAGCGGAGTCCATCTTGAGGGAAGCCGCCCCTGCTTCAGCGGCCACGCTTCATCCAGAGATTCAATCATTGAAATATCCCCTTCTTTCGGACTTCCAGTGCGAGACCCAGCGAGACCAGCAGCGCATGGACCTTGTCGTCGACATGCTGGAGTTCTTTTTTGCCGAGTGGCAGACTCTCCAGGAAAGGCTGGTAATATGGAAGCTCCAGCAGGATCTCGCTGCCAAAACGCAGCGCCAGATTCTTGGAAGAGGTCAGCTCCTCCACATTGCTGCGGTTGATGATCCACTGGAAATCCTGCGGATGCAGATCCATATGCCCGGCCAGCTCCATCAGAGGCTGCAGCCTATACTCATGACGGGGATGCGTTACGATCATCCGCAGCACGGATTTCTGCATGCCTACATACCACGCGGCACTTTCCGGAATGGACCCGAAATCAGCCACCACTACATCTGCACAGTCACTTGCCCTGGCCAGCAAATATTCAATCTCCTCCTCCTGATAGTCCTGAGCACTTAAATAATCGAAGTTGCCCGGCAGATACGAATATCCTTCCTGCTGCACAAACCCGGCGAAATCCTCATCGTGAAGCATTTTGCCGGTAATCCGCGGCCGCAGCCTGTCCAGGCTGACTGTTGTTTTACGGTCATAGCCCGGATCGTACAGATCAAGACCCAGCACAATTACCCGCAGTCCCGAAGCCGCGATCCTCCTGGCGAATAGCTTAGCTGCACTTGTACAGCCAATGCCCGGTCCGGAGCCGAAAAATCCGATCAGATTCCCCCGCTCTGCCTGCTCATCCTCCAGCATGTAGCGAAGCTTATCGATAATTGCTGATGAGGTCGAACGCGGGGGCATGAAGAAAATCCCCAGACTCTCACATTGCATATGAATAGCCTGATAACCCCGCACCCCTTTTTGCAGATATACATACAAAATGTTGGAATCCAGATACCTCCTGCGCAGCTCACCCAGCTCCTGCACCGCCACCTGTTCACTGGTAACCATCAGCAAATGTCCTCCCGCCTGCGCCGGCTCTGGCAGCACACTTTGGGCTATGACTGTAAATCCGGCAAGCTTAATTTCATTAATTGTCAGCTGATCCATACCCAGACTGAATATTTTCAAGCCCGTTCTTCCTCCCTTCTGCTCCACTCTCCTATTCCACTCTTACAATCCACAGCTTCTTGCCCTGTTCCAGATAAGTCCCCAGCAGTTCACCGTCTCTTTTCTTCAGCTTCAGCTCCGGCGTCGCTACTTTCCCGGTCGAAGTGAAGCGGTTATTGTTGTTGCCATTCTCCGAATCGAGCACATCATTGTTATCTTCAGTGCGTACATAATTCACTGTTACTCCGCTGAGAAATACTTTGCTGGCAGGTACTGCCGGCTGACTCTCCTCTTCCGCAGCAGCTTCCGGCCCTGAAACAGCCAAATCTCCGGGAGCACCTGCAGACGCATCTGTAGGGCTATACCCCGTCTGGTTTTTTGAAGGTGAATCTCCTTCTACCAGATAAATATCCACCTTATCTCTGCTGCGGAGAGAGCCGTTAATGGCATAGATCGCCTCTTTGGGTATGGGAAAAATCCCTTCGTCCTGCTGCGGCTCCAGATTGCTCACATCAATCAGCGATTCGGTCAGAATACTGCCATCCGTCAGATTCACATTCGTAATCTTCCGCTCCACCTGCTCAATGCTGCGGATGACACCTGCCGGAATGTCTTTGGTCTGCACGGAATCCAGATAGAGGTCTTCCGTTTTCAGCTCATAATTTTTGGGCAAAAAGCCGCCGCTGCCTACCTTGATCTTGACCACTGTCTGCGAGAGTACATAAGGCTTGAAGTAGAGATCGTAGCCGAGCAGCCCACCGAAGCCGATGGTCAGAATGAGAAAGGCAAAGATATAATTGCGTTTTAATAAATGTCCGCGTTGCGATGACAAGCCTTTTACCCCCTTTGAATGTGAAATCTGCACATAACAAAATACATTTTGGCTTAAGATCCAAAATGCCGGTAAAATGCTTTTTTACCTGTAATGGTGAGAAGTGTATTAGATTATTACTGTGAGGTTGTTTGTATAGCTAGAGGCTGCGGGAGAAGCTCCCGGCTGAAGATGGGTTCCGGTAAAAATCAGGCCGGAAGGATGTCATGAACATCCGCGTTCCGTTTGTTTCCTGACTTTTACCAGAGTGGTTAAAAGAATTAATTAAACACAACCGTCTTATTATGATGCACGAGGATCCTGTCCTCAATATGCCATTTCACCGCACGGGCCAGAACTACCCGTTCAATGGTACGTCCAATGCGCTTAAGCTCGTTCACATCATCGCTGTGGCTGACCCGCTGCACGTCCTGCTCGATAATCGGACCGCCGTCCAGCTCTTCGGTTACATAGTGGGCAGTAGCACCGATGATCTTAACCCCGCGCTGATACGCCTGGGCGTACGGCTTGCCGCCGACGAATGCCGGCAGGAACGAATGGTGGATATTGATAATCCGGTGCCGGTAATGCTCGATGAACGAAGGGGAGATGATCTGCATATACCGGGCCAGAATGATCACATCGATGTCATCACCGATCACCTCAAGCTGACGTTTCTCGGCTGCTTCCTTCGTATCCGCTGTAACCGGGATATGATGGAATGGAATACCGAAAGACTCAACATAAGCCTGCATGTCTGTGTGGTTACTGACCACCAGAGCGATGTCCGCATCCAGATCACCGGCCTGCCACTGCCAGAGCAGCTCTACCAGACAGTGATCCTCTTTGGATACAAAGATCGCCAGACGCTTCTTATGGCTTACATTGAAGATCTGCCAGTTCATCTTGAAGCGCTCGGCAACGCCGCCGAAGATCGTACGCACCTCTTCCAGCCGTTCATCCAGCTTAGGCAGGTCAAACTCCACTCTCATAAAAAACATTCCGCCGTCCGGGTCCATCGTATATTGATCCGACTGCACAATGTTTGCACCGTGCTGGTACAAGAAATGTGACACCGCCGCTACAATCCCCGGCCCGTCAGGACAGGAAATGAGCATACGCGCCCGGTCCGGATATTGCCCGCCTGATGAATGTTCCCTTTTCACATGTAATTCCATAATTCTCCGTCCATCCTCTCATCTGCTTGCGCAATCTGTTGTTTGATTAAGCGTTCACCAGCAGCTGTTTGCCTGCCAGCCAGGCGATCAGCCGGTGATTGACGGCTTCCTCACTAAGCTGAGGGAATAATCCGGCAGCAATTACTTGATCATAGAGACGTTCGAGCGGTTCACGGGGATCGGCTTTTTTGGCTTTGGCGTCATTCTTCAGCAGTTCCCATACATCAAGCACATAGCGGCGGGAATCCAGCTCCTGCTTGGTAAAAAAAGCATGCAGCTCTTCCAGCTCCGACAGGAATTCCGCCCCGAAACGTTCAGCCACATTGCCGCGCAGCAGAGCAATCTCTACTTCATACATCGGACGAAGCTTCTTCGCATCCTTGCCAATCCACGGTGTCTCCAGAATGAACGGCAGACCTGCCAGTGCTTCATGGTGTACGACATTATTGATCGTCTCAAAACCAATATAACCTGAGCCGATTGGAGTATGGCGGTCTTTGCCCGCTCCGCGCGGGTTCTTGCTGTCATTAATGTGGATAACGCCTAGACGTCCCAGGCCGATAGTGTCGTCAAATTTCTTCAGTACACCATCCAGATCGCCCACGATATCGTATCCGGCATCATGAATATGACAAGTGTCGAGACAAATGGACAAGCGCTCATTATGTACGACCTTATCGATAATGGAAGCAATCTCCTCGAAGCTGCGCCCGACCTCTGTTCCCTTGCCGGCCATCGTTTCCAGGGCAATATGCACTTCCGTCTCGTTCGTACCGCCAAGGACCTCATTTAGTCCGTCTGCAATACGCTGAATGCCATATTCGGCATCCTTATCGGTAAATGCACCCGGATGCAGGACAATATGCTTAACGTCAAGCGCATGGGTACGGCGGATCTCCTCCTGCAGGAAATCAACTGCCAGCTGGTAGGTGCTTTCTTTGTAGGAGCCCAGGTTAATAATATAAGGAGCGTGAACCACGATCTCCTCGACACCATTCTGCGCCATAGCCAGCTTCCCTTCCTCAGGGAACATCGATTCAATCGGCTTACGGCGCGTATTTTGCGGCGCTCCCGTATATATCATAAACGAGGTGGATCCGTACTCATTTGCTTCATTGGCCGCGCTCAGAAGACCCTTGTCCGCGCAGGACACATGTGAACCTATTTTCAGCATGCCTATTTCCCTCTTTCCTTCACGAATTAACCCTTATTCTACCGTGATCGGGAAAATAAATCTAGGCAAGCCCCAGAAGGCCGCTTCCGCTTCGCAAAACTTTACAAATACGCTATACTCTAGATAAGTAAATGGAAAGTGACAATCATCATTGTCAAAGGCGGTGTATCCATGCATTTTCATTCACCCTCAAGCTTATTATCTGTAGCTCCGAGCAACTGGTTTATGAATTCCATCGCATTTTGGACCTTTTTACTGCTGGGCTGTATGTGCATCGGCGGCTATTTTATGTTCCGCAAATTTCTGAAGGTGCTGCCCAAGGCTGACGGCAAATCCAAGCTAGACTGGCAGAATTACTGGGTAGAACGCAGCCGTCCGCTCTGGAGCGACGAGATGAAGGCTTTTCTGGACCAGCTGGTACAGCCGGTACCGGGCCCTTTCCGCGACATTGCCAAACATTCGATTGCTGCCGAGATCGGCAGAATTGCCGTGGAGAGCAATGCTTCAGAGGTAACCCGTGAGCACTGCATTAAAGGATACATTGTGGCCACACCACGGCGCGACAACCGTTTCCTGGTCACCTTCCTGGAAAAGAACGGCATCGACTACACACCTTACAAGCATCTGGTCAAATAAACAGTAACAAGTAACTTCATCACCGGGCGTCCAGAATAGGAGTTATCCCTATGAAATATATCATTTGCGGAGGCAGTGGCTTCATTGGCAGCGAGCTGACCGAATACTGGCTGCAAAGCGGACATCAGCTTATCAGTGTCGGCCGCAAGCTTCCGGAGAATCCATTGTCTCATCCGGGTCTAAGCTATCTTACCTGGGACAGCCTCGAATCAAACCCTGAAGCTGCCGAGGGCGCGGATGCATTGATCAATCTTGCCGGTGCTTCACTCAGCCAGCGCTGGACACCTGACGGCAAGCAGGCAATTATGAAATCCCGGCTTGAAACCGTTGCCGCGGCAGGTAATCTGCTGAACTCACTGCAGCATAAGCCTCAGGTGGTCGTCCAGTCCTCTGCTGTCGCCATTTACGGCACTTCACTGCAGGATACCTATAATGAATCCTCACCAACCCGTGTCGTGGACTTCCCTTCAGAAGTCGTCAAGAACTGGGAAGAAGCTGCCGATGAAGCATATTCCGGCTTACGGCTGGTCAAACTGCGCACAGGCGTTGTCCTGGGCAATGAGAGCGGCGCTTTTCCCAAAATGAAGCTGCCTTACTCCCTTGGCTTCGGCGGCAGAATCGGCAGCGGCAAGCAGTGGCTGTCCTGGATTCACCTGACGGATATCATCCGGCTAATTGAATTCTGCATTCTTCATCCCGGGATAGAGGGTCCTGTCAATGCCACTGCACCGCAGCCGGTAACGAATGAACAGTTCGGAAGAATGATCGGCAAAGTCTACCGTCGTCCGCATTGGTTCCCCATTCCGGCATTTCTGCTGAAGACCGCTGTAGGCGAGCTGTCGGAAATTCTGCTTGAGGGACAACGCGTGCTTCCCTCCAAAGCTGTTAATAACGGCTTCACGTTCACCTATCCAACCCTGCAGCCCGCGCTTGAACAGCTGAAATCCCAATAGGCTGACTGATGTTGTCACACAACTTCTTCGGAGACCCGGCCAGTCTTAGTCAGGCTGTACGAAACGTATAGCAGCCCTTAACAATTGTAAACATAGTTCCTTCAGTCAACGGATACTCTTTATATGGAACCATAACCTCACCAGCAAGCAGTGTACCGTTTCTGGAGTCCAGATCCTTGAGGATATACCCGCCGGAGCTTCTGGATATTTCAGCGTGTACCCGCGACGCCCCTTCAGATTTCTCTACATACTGGGCCACCTCAGAAGAGCGGCCAATAATGAAGCTGGGGCGGTTTAGTTCAATTCTTTCAGGAGTTCCGCCGTCATCCGGATCACGCCTCTCCAGATAAGGTACTGCCCGCCCGGTTAATGGGGGCGCGCTCCCATTAACCTGTTCCGGTTCCCGTATAAGCAGCGCTGTGGCTGCAAGCGGTTCTTTCACCTGAAACCGGCCCTCGGCAATCCCCGGGTTTGTACCTTGTCTGCCTGCCGTTGCCCCCCTTGGATAAGGGGCTTCAGCAGATAATTCTTGTTCTGAACGCAGGGGGGCTGGAATAGAGGGCCGGAGAGAAACTACCGGATTTCTGCCAAAATCCCATTCCAGCTCATTTCTCAGCTTCCGGCTTGCCCCCTTCTTGTTCTCCTCCCCCTCCTCCGGAAATTCCTCTTCTTCCTCAGATCCGCCCCGGGCAATCCTTCCGCTCCACACCATCCAGCATATCGCTGCCAGCCCCAGAGTTGCTGCTGCACAGACAGTGAGCCAAAGCATGCTGGGATTATTTAAATAGAGGAACTTCCATAACACCGCATCGCACAGCACTGCACCAAGTACAATATACGTTCTGTATGATGACGCTCTGTCCTCAGCTTGGAGGGCTTGTTCAGCTATATCAGGCACCGGTTGTTCTCCGGTTGCCCCTCCCTCCTTCCGCTTAAGCCGCGGTGTACCGCCTCTCCACGGAACCTGATCCGGGGTCTGTCCAGGAGCAGGAGACACTGTATCCTTATCCCCCTGATCCCAAACGAAGGCAGATCTCCCCGGGATAGCCGTCTTCGGCTCTTCCAGAATACGGGGCAGGGGCTGTTCCATTCTGTCTGCTGACGGAGCAGCCGCCCCAGCCAGCTTACCTTGTGGAGCCAGCTCCATGGCTTCAGGATGAACCCTGTGATTTTCTGCCCCAGTCAGCAATTCTGCCAATAGTTCCTTGAGCCCCGCAGGAGTGAAAGCCTCCTCCCCGCAGTATTGCATCAGCCTCTGCATTCCATCGCCGGACAACTCATGGATGGCAGCCATAAAAGTCATGATCAGCGATCTCAATGACTCCCCCGGACGTGCAGCTGCTTCTGTGTACTCCAGTGGAAGGTACGTCAGGAACACTTTTCCACTGCTTAGCGGACCCTCAATGAAGATGTAGTCTTCATGCAATACGTATTGCTCTGCACGCAGCATATACAGGCGCCCTTCCTCCATTCCTACAGCGATCTGCAGCAGCAATCCGAAGAATTCCAGCATACTTAGCCTTTCACTTTTGAGCAGAGTCCCTAGCATTTTTCGTCTTGCTACGGTATATTCCAGCGTCACCTGCAGGTCTATCTCTCTAAGCAGCAGCCGCAAATGATGCGGAATACCGGTGTTCATCAGCATGCGGGCCTGTACCATGTTAAGCTCCCCCGCCGCCAATCCCTCAGGCTTACCAAGCAGCATCGTTATCCCGTCCTGCTGCACGAAATCACGTTCCAGTCCAAACAAGTTACCTTCACCTCCAGAGCTGTAAAACTACAAACCTCAAGTCAGAAATAATAATACGCACAGATAAATCCCGGGAAAACAGCCAGCATAAAGGGAAACCTGAGCAGATCACCCCCCGGCCCTTTATGGAGCATATCCGCATTACGGAGCAGCAGAAATCCCGCTGTTCTGCTTATCAAACCGCGCACCCTCCGGCCTGCTTCCCCTCTGAAAAGAATAATAATCCAGCCGACAACCGCTCCTAGCAGCACGGAATACACAATTACCTGCAGTGAGAACAATACACCAGTCCAGGCACCAATTCCGGCAAAAAGTTTAACATCTCCGGCACCCACCGCCCCGATGAAATACATGATCAGCAGCAGCAGAAACCCTGCCCCCGCACCGCACAGGGATAATAGCAGTCCATGCCAGCCACTCATGATCATCTGCAGAGTAATTCCCGCAATCAGTGCCGGTAATGTGATCCAGTTAGGAATTCTCATCCAGCGGATATCCGTGAACAATGCTGCTGTCAGGAACGGCAGACAACCCCAAAAAGCCCATTCTGTCATCCGCACTCCCCTTCCCGTAAACTTCAGTCATTTCACAACTGTAAAACTAGCCTCCAAGCTGGTGCCGTCAGCCAGACAGATCACGAAAGGCCAGGTGCCCGGCGTAGTATTTACGCCTATCTTCCATTCCCATTCGATATATCCGTTCTCATCCGCCTGCTTCCAGCCCAGATATTTGGCCGTGCTCTGACCGCTTTTGTAAAAAATGGATAGGTTCGCCGAAGCACCGGGAGGCACCTTGACCTTTATCCTGCCCTGATGATTCGCCACGCCCGGATTAGGCTTCTCCAAGATGATTATGGTGCCGGTTTCTTCATCAGGTCCGGCAGCATTGCCTTCTCCGGATACATCTGTGTTGCCGATCCACAAGCGTTCGACTGCACTGGCCTCAAGTACAATCTTTTGGTTCAAGAACGGGACCTTCATCGGCAAATCATAGCTTACTACCAGTCCGAAGTAGGGATGCGTTCCTTTATTCAGATCAGGGACGGTAACATTGGACACATGAATCCGGCTGTATTCAAGCCAGTCCGAGGAAATATACGGCTTCAGCATAGGCTTAAGTCCTGCATCCAGTACGGTCTCGGAAGCCCCGGCCTGCAGCTTCTGCAGCGGCCCTTCTCCCTTCCGGATTGCAGCGCTGACCCATGATTCCATAGGTTCCGGAAGCTCCTTTACATAACTCTCGCTCCATTCGGTAAGCGACAGCCGCGGAATACTCCACACACTGGAGGAGGCAGAGCCAGCAGAGCTGTTTTGACCCGCACCATCATCTCCCTCATTACCTGCATCATCCCATTGCTCTGCAGCCAAAGCTGCAGGATACATATGCGTCGAGACGATTTTAACCGTATCGGAAACCGTGCTCTGCAGCGCCGTGGAATAGAGTGTCATTTGCACAATGAAGATCAGGAATAGAACAAATAACAGAAACACGGGCAGAACCAGCGCCGCTTCTACAACCATGCTGCCTTCATCACGCGGGCCCGGCGATTTCCGCAGACAGAGTTTCATCCGCCCAATCCTCCTTCAGTAAGAAAAGTCGGCCCCTACTTTCCTGAAATAGTTCTTGCCCCGGACATCACCCGGGAGCCCTGCACTATAATCCACCAGCTTGACCACTCCAGGGAGAAACCACAGCGGCAGGCCCATTGTGAGTTCCGCTGAGGCATACGTGAACTTACCTGCCGGATCAGTGCCGGTATTCAGGCGGATAAGTGCAAGCATCCGGGCCAATTGTTCTTCTCCTCCTCCATGAAGCAGAAGGAACAGCCGCAAATGATCACGATACGTAAGCTTCGCGGTCATATATTTGGAAAGGGGTATCTCCCCGTTCCTGCAGAGCAGAAGCATGTCCTGAACAGCCTGTTCTACTCCATACAAAAGTGCAGCAGCCAGGACTGCCAGCGGATTGCCCAGACCGGCTTTCTCTATCATCCCCTCCATGGTCCGTACGGCAAGCCGCAGGGCAAATATCTCCCCGTATGCCGCCGCTACATTCCCTGCAGGATTATAGAAGCCATACAGAATATACTCCAGCTCCTGAGCCTGAGGATCAAGTTGTTCCCCAAGCTGTTCTCCGAATCCTTCAGCAGAACCGGAAGCCAGCGGAGTCAGCGCGGATAGATCAAAATGACGGAAATACATTGCTGAATATTCTGTTTGATACAATCTATCCCTGGCCCCTTCCATAACACTGCTCATCGCTGTATACAAGCTGTCCATATTCTTCATCGATGACTTTCCGGCAGTATATTGATCGGCGCTATTCCCGGTAACTGCTGCTTCCTGCTCAATACCCTCATTGAAGGAGACATTCTCCTCGTAGTATTGGCGCAGACTACGGTACTGCTCCATGGCTTCTCCCGCACTTTCACCCAGACTGCGGATCTGATCAAGCAGATTCATGGCCTCCCCAAGCTTGATTTTGGCCTGTTGCTCCGTTTGTCTGCGCTGACTGTCCGAGGTCCGGCGGGCGTCAATCTGCGTAGCCTCAGCTGTAATGATGGACCCATACTCGCCATAATTCTGCATATAACCGTTAACAATCCCTGAAGCATTCAGAACACCTGAAACCATACTTGAATACTCTGCAGATGATTCCGATAATGCGCTCAATATGGCTGGCAATCCGGATACTGCAGGCTCCAGGGCCATTGCAGCCCGTTCCTGTCCCTCTAAATTACTGTCCATAGTAATGAACTCGGATGATGTGAGAATAAGGCTTGCTGCTTGTTCCCTCAGCTTCATGAGAGGTTCTGAATTCATTTCTTCCGCACTCCCCGGGATATCCCAGTTCCGCGCAGGATCATTCCCGGCAGTATCTGCGGCGGCAATTGACTGATCGAGCATGCTTTTCATCTGCCGGTTTAAATCCTCGGCCTTCGTAAGTGCTGCTCTGGCCTCCTGTAAGAGGGAGTTATTATCTGTCTGAACCTCGGCCAGAACACCAGGTATCCGGCTTATCAAATCAGATTGCTGATTTCTATACTGCGATAGAACAGCTGAGTACTTCGGCGGTTTTTTAGTATCACGGAATAAGTCCTCGTAATACTTGGCGAAATAATCGTTATACATTGCCGGGATATCCGCAGCAGAAGCAATGGAGCCCAGCCCAGTTGGATATATATTATCCGCAGGCGGATTCATCAGAAGCTTCTGCAGTTTCACTGCGCTGCCAGCCGCTGCCCTTCTCTTCTGCAGCATAAGTTCCAATGCTTCCTCCCGCTGCTCGTATAAGGGCTGCAGGTCTGCCAGTATCTGCGTGCTCTGTGACGCCTCCGTCATTGCCGCAGACAGTGGTTTAAGCTTTCCTGCCAGCTCCAGTGCGAAATCAACAGGCGCTTTATACTTCATTTCTTCGATAATCTGCCGCCGGAAGATGTCATAGCTGCCCAGCGGGCGGCTCCAGTCCAGCGAAGAGGAATCTACCATTACCGGCAGCAGATTAAAAGCATCTGCCCGTCCACTCTCATACAGATTATCGTTCAGCATCTTAGATAGCAGCTGGTTACCATCGCTTCCGCCGAAGGCGAACAGACCGTATCTATCCCGCAACGTAATATCATAAGATGACATCACCGAGCGGACCCCGGCTCTTGCCAAACGTTCCTCCTGCACATTTACAGCCGCAATCCGAGCGTAATCTATAAGCACAGTGGTGAACAGAAATACGAAAGCCAGTACCATGATCAGAAAAATAGAAACAGATCCTTCATTTTTATGCAGACATCTGAAAATGCACCTCACTAAACCTCCGCATGTATTACTATCACTACTCCTGTTGTTACTCCTGTTGCTACTTCTGTTACTAGTTCCGCACCGCCATTCATTATCCAAACACCGGCTCCGCCCGGGAAGCTTGCAGAAGAATTTGCTGCCCTTGGAATGTATCATTCGATCACCTCCCTCCGGCCCCATCCCCTGAACCGGTCTCCGCTGATTAATTGGCAGCTTAATGCAGTGTGTCCAGCACGATGGCTGCATTCTTCTTCTCCATGCCAGTGCCCTCCTTGCTGCCGGATGAAGTATCTTTGAACTTGGACCCGTAATAACGCATGAGGTCCACAGTTCTAATAAACTCAACAGGCTCAGTAACATAAGAACGGGCAGACACCTCGGGAACAGCCCCATCAGCCAGCAGTTCATCCAGGACAGGCAAACGCAGCATCTTCTTTAACTTCGCACTGATCTTGCGGCTTGTGAGCCCGTAAGTGTAGCTCATTTCTCCCGTCAGATTTGCCGGGACAATCTGCGAAGCGTGCCACAGCTTCACTAATGGCAATTGGCCCCCGGCTTCATCCCCTGCCTCTCCAGGCAGTTCAATTGCCGTACTGCCATTCTGCGCACCCGTTCCGAACAAGGACCCCAATAATCCATCCTCGCTAATCCTCCAGTACAGCGGATCATAATTACCTGCTGCGAATTCCCCATCCACTGCCCTGTTGCTATTCTCCCAATTGTAGGCTGCACGTTCGGCTGCAGCTGAGCCCACCTGCAGCAGCATCGACTTCTGATAGCTGTACAGGGAGAAGAACAGCAGCAGCATCGTGATGCACATAATGACCGGCAGCAGCAGCGAGGCTTCGATTGTGAAGCTTCCTTCATCTTGCTGCAGGGGGATCACTCAAAGACTTCCTGACTCTTATCCCCGGCAGTACTAATCAAGTCTTTAACTACCTTTACTATCTCTTCACGGAACACTAGTACTACCGCAATCAATACAGCAATAATCAGTATCATCTCGAGCGTTCCCAGTCCATCCTCATCCTTCCAAAAGTTCCTCGCACCTTCTGCAATCAGCGTCATCATAACTTCTACCTCCTACATTTTTAACATCATCAGCGCCGGTGTTCCCACCAGCACAATCACAATTAAGAAGATAACCACCATCGGGAAGACCAGCTTCGAGGAAGCCTGTTCCCCGTGCGTCCGGCTGATGGCCTTCCGTTTCTCCCAGAGCATCCGCGACAGATCACGCAGCGACAGGACAAAGTCAGCTCCGCCTCTGCGGTAATTAAGCAATACTGCAGTCGTGAAGATGGAAACTTCCTGCACCGCGCAACGCTTGCTGAAGTTCTCAAACGCCTGCTGGAACGAATAGCCGCCTTCCCAATCCGCTGTCATCTTCAGCAGTTCAGCATACAGCGGATGGGCGCTGTCTCCCAGGCGGCCGTTGACACAGCGGAGGATTGCCCTCTGTACCGTCTCGCCGGCACCAACAAGCAAGACTAGGCTATTCAGCAGCTCCGGCAGCTCAAGCAGGATCCGCTGCTCCCGCAGCCGTACCTTCTTGTGCAGGTCACTGACCATCGCAGCCGGAAGTACAACGGCCAAGAATCCGCCCACAGTTATCCCCGCATGCTCGCCCGTAAACAAAGTCAGCAAGCTGCCACCTACGATCAACAGCCAGCTGTAGCTAAGCATCTCTCCCATTAAGAGCAAAGTTCTTTCTGCGCTGTAGCGCATGCCGTAGATCCGCTGCAGCGAGCGCTGTATCTTGAACATCACGGCCGGGATAAGGCTAACGACCTTTCCCTTCTCCACAAGCAGCAGGATAGGCTCACCCAGCCACCGCAGCCGAAGCCCTTCCATTGGCAGCTTCCGCAATCCTGCGTAACGGCCGCCACATCTGAAGCGCAGAAATAACCAGCCTGCTGTGAAGAGAAGAGTGATTACAGCGCATACCAGTGACATGTCATTCCGGCCTCCCCCTTCAAAGTGGAATATCCATGATCTTGGAGGTCCAGAGATAACAGAGAAGTAAGGCGATCAGCGCTATTGTGGAGACAGCTATTCCTGCACCCGTATACATAGGCTCCATATAATCCCCCGCTGTTAAGCTCATGAACATGACCATCATCAGCGGAGAGACGAGCAAGGCCTTGGCCTCAAATTTCTTCTGGGCAATACTGACCGCAATATCCTGCTGAATATCCAGCTTCTCTCCAATAATTGTGGAAGTGCGGCGCACGATCTCTACCAGATCCCCTCCCGTCCGCTTGCAGACCATGAACACATCTGCAAAACGTTCCACATCCTCCATGCCTGCTCTTTTGCTGAAATCATACAGCGCTTCTTCCACCGGCTCCCCGTACTCCATACGGGTGCAGATAATATTCAGCTCCGCGATCATGTCACCGCTGCCCTCCGGATCAAGCATCCGCAGATCTATCACCGCCTCTCGAAAAGCATTCTCCACTGACCGTCCGGCAGATAGCGATGAAGAAAGTGAGAACAGCATCTGCTTGAACTGCAGATTAAGCGCTGAACGCCGCCGCTGGAGCAGGTATTTGCGCAGCTGGCGCGGACCGGCAGCACTGCCCGGCACAAGCAGTACAGCCAGGAGCAGCTGGTGATAGAACAGGTAACCAAGGCCGAACAAAAGTACACTCCCCGTCAGAATGACCAGTATTCGTTGCAGAGCGTTCAATTCGTACCGGGTATAATCCGGAAGCACTGCTTGTTCGCCCGCAGCAGAATCAACAGCAGAATCAACAGCCGGCTGAACCGGCTTTATTCCTTTCACGGATGTTCTTCTATCCGCTTTGGTTACACGCCGGCTTCTGTTCTTCAAGGCTTTCAGGACACAACCTCCTCTGACTTCCTGCTGGCTGCGCTGAAACGCAGCAATGCATAATCTCTGATTCCGGCCATTCGCAGCTTACCAGTATGCAGTAACGGATTGCCGCAGGGAGCAAGGCTGCCCTGAACCCGGCCATCCCGTTCCCCGGTTTCCTGAAATTCATATAGCGGATTCAGCTCCACCTCACCGTTCCGCAGACCGTTGACTTCACAAATCTCCATGACTCTGCGCGAACGGTCCCGCAGCCGCGAGAGATGTACGAATATATCTATCGCTGACCCGATCTGCTGACGGACTACAGCTACCGGCAGCTCCGCGGCACTGAGGACCATAGTTTCCAACCTGCTGACCATATCATGTGCGCTGTTGGAATGCCCCGTTGATAAGCTTCCATCATGACCAGTATTCATCGCCTGCAGCATATCCAGACACTCTGCTCCACGCACCTCACCGACAACGATGCGATTCGGCCGCATCCGCAGTGAAGTGCGGATCAGATCGCGGATGGTAATCTCGCCCCGTCCTTCCGTGTTGGCATTCCTGGTCTCCAGCGAGACCAGATTAGGTACCGTTATAATCTGCAGCTCTGCGGAATCCTCTATCGTAATCACACGCTCCTGCGGCGGTATAAACTGTGACAGAGCATTCAGAAACGTAGTCTTGCCCGAGCCTGTACCCCCGCTGATGAAGATGTTATATTTCGCAGCTACCAGAATCTGCAGCAGCTCTGCGGCTTCCTGGCTGAGCGCTTCACGCTTCACCAGTTCGGCCATGGTCATAGGTGTCTCAGGGAACTTGCGGATGGTCATTGCCGGTCCCCTTAGCGCAGCAGGCGGCAGTACGATATTGACACGCGAACCGTCCTGCAGCCGGGCATCGACAATCGGCGAAGATTCATTCACCACCCGGTCAACGCCGGAAACTACAGTCTGGATGATATCCTCCAGCCGGCTTCTGGATTCAAAAGCCAGCGGCAGTCTGCGGATCATGCCGTCCTCCTCCACAAAAATCTCCTCATGGCTGTTGATCATAATCTCGGTAATGGCCGGATTATCCACCAGCGGCTGCAGGATATCCAGTCCCCGGAAGGAGTCAAACAGCTTCTTCACCAGCTCGTGCTTCTCCTTGGCCGTCAAAAATTGCAGATTATCCCGGCCGAGAATAATCCGTTCAATGAAAGCAGCAAGCTCACGGTTTCCTATGGCCGAAGTAACGTCCAGCCCTGCCCGGATGTCGCTGCGCAGTGCTCTGAACATTTCTTCATTCATGCAGTACTCCCGGTAAATACGCCTGGCAATGCCGGTTCAACAATACTTCTGCAGAGCTGCTGCACACCGGCTATGAATTGCGGTGAGCTCAGGCACAGCTCTCCGTAATGCTGCATCCCCCAGGAAGGAATATACGGAAGTACACCCGCCAGCCCGCTCCCGGTATCCGCCGGGTTGTCATTCACCGCTTCCCTGCAGCAGTTCATCACGAATCTGCTCCTGCCCTTCAGTTCCGGGGGCATGCCGGAGTGCATACTGTCGAAGTAGGTAAGCCAGCGTTCCGTCTTGTGCAGGCTTACCTGCTCATTCTTCAGTACCCACACCAGAACACCGCATCTGTACAATACCGCCTGTGCCCGCTCCTCCTCAATGCTTCCGGTATCCGCAATGATCACATCATAGTTTCCGGCCGCAGCCAGCCCCTCCAATATATCCAATGTGTCCTGCCGCGACATCTGGAGCATTTCCTTGAAATTCTCCACAGGTCTGAATGCATCACACCGCAGGCTATCATGCCTGAACGCATAATCCTCCCATACGGGTTTGCCCCTCCCTCCCTTGTTCTCTCCTCCTCCAGCCTTAAGTTCATAGAGCAGACGTTCAAGGCCCGGAACGTTGCCGCCCGGCATCCGCAGATATAATCCGCTGCTGTCCACACTCTCCAAATTGAGGTAGAACACGGATAGGCCCAGTGCACCAAGCTGCTTCGCCATATTCAGGGCGACCGTTGTTTTCCCGCTGCTGCCGCTTGCCGAGACTACACCCAGCAGCAGCGTTTGCTCCTTAGGAGCAGCGGCAGTTCTGACCCGCTTCAGATCACACAGCTGGAGAATGGACTCCAGCAGCGACGGAAGTGCCTGGTATTTGGCAATCCTCATTCCTCCTGCCAGATTACCGGCATTCGCCAATTCTCCGCTTTCACTCAACACTGCCCACGGAATCGTGTTCCTTCCTTCCACCAGCCAGGCTTCAATGAAGGAAGGGTCTCCTGCAACGGCATCCGGAATCTCGTCTCCTTTCATAAATTCCACAAAAGTATCCAGCCTGCTGAACGCCGTGATCCGCAGCATTTCGCCATACTCACTATGGTGCAAATAATGCAGCAATGGTTCAATGTACTGGCTCTCCCGGACTGCAAGCACGATTCTTGCCGTCATGAAATCACTCTCCTCTCAGAATAATGGCAAAAATGGCAGCAAAAAAAGCACCGCCAATAACCGTGGGATACGGTCATTGAACGGTGCTTCCGTTACTATTCCTCTAATTTACAGCTATAGTAGCACATATATAGAAGCTCAGCAATAGCTTTTTTACCAATATCCGAGAGAACCTCCCATAATCCCCCTTCCTAACATGTCCTGCGAGGGATATGTGACCATTCGCCCTGCCCCTTTATAATACATATGTACATAAATAAGTTAGTCCAGAATATTGAGAGGGGTTTTAGATTCATGAAAATAATTCCCGGATTCCTTGCCGTTCTTGCCATATCCGGTGCAGTCAGCTTATCCGCTGCCGCAGCAGAACAGCCTATTACGGTCCTGATCGATCAGCAGAAGCTGAACCTGAGCTCCAGCTCGCCGGTCAAAGACAACGATTCTATTCTCGTGCCTATGCGCCCGGTCTTCGAGAAGCTGGGCCTGGAGCTAGCCTGGGATGCCAAGACCAGCACTGTCACCGCCAGTAAGGAAGGCCTGAGCATCACACTTCAGATCGGCAGCAAGAAAGCCAGCGTCAACGGAACGGTCAAGTCTCTGGCAGCCGCTCCCCGGATGATTAATAATGTGACGTTTGTCCCGCTGCGCTTCGTTAGTGAGGCTACCGGAAATCAGGTGAGCTGGGATGCCAAAGCCAATACCGTCGCGATCACCAGCACCATAGATACCGTTACAGCCACCAAAGAAATAACAGCCCTGTTCGATAAATATGAGGACTATTCCAACTACGAGGATGCCAAAGGTTTCGTATCGCTCATCGATCCGCAGTCTCCGCTAACCGCGATCGGTACACAGCTTGCAGAGCAAATGGCGAAGTATGATACCAAGACCACGATCGAGCAGATGAACATTATTGATGTGCAGAAGAGTGAAGCAACTGTGCAGACAATCGAAACCATTAAGAAGCTCGGCGGTGCTTTTATGCTGAACAGCAAAGCTGAGTACATCTATTCCTTGACCCGGAGTGCCGGCAGCACGCAGTGGCAGATCAGCAATCTGCAGATCAAGGCTATAGAGTATTCCCTTCCGGAGGGAACTCTCGAAGCTGCAGTTTCGGTCCCCAAAGCTGACGAAGATCTGATCAATGCCGTGGTCCAGGCTAATTTTGATTATACCAACAAAGAGAATCTCGACGGCCTGCTCACTACCATCGACGAGACTTCGTCTGCATACGCCCAGACCAAGCAGCTCTATGCCCAGATGTTCCAGGTCTATGATCTGGAGTCGGCTATTGAGTCTTCGAAGATTATTGATTATACAGCCGATGAAGCCTCCGTATATCTGGTCCAGACAACCAAGAAACTAAGCGGGCCTGCGTTACCGGATAGCCGCTCCACGACTGTAACAACCCTGAAGAAGTCCGCTGACGGCAAATGGAAGCTTGTCCAGAGCTATATGCTTAAGACGGAACCTTTGAATTCATCTGCGTCAAAATAATCTGCAACCCAAAAAGCAGTGCCGCCCCTCAGAGGACGGCACTGCTTTTGTATTAAATCCGGCTTCCCGCTACAGGAATCTCCGCTTCAGTTCCGGCGACGGGAGCAGACACTGCTCATCCCGGCCGAACCAGCGGTAGCGGTTCCTTGCCACGAGCCTGTACAAGGCGTTACGCAGCGGTTTCGGCACCAGGATTAACACATATGCGGCCGGCCATGGAAACCGCAGCCTGCGGGCAATGCGCAGCACTGCAGCGGACTCTGTATAATAGCTGCCGTTCTCCACCAGCACCACTGTGTTCAACTGATGGTCAGGCAGGCCGCCAGCCCTCAGTAATTCCTTGCCAGCCTCACTCTGCAAGGAGGCGAACATGAAGTTCGCCCGGGGATCACGCGGAATAATGAACCGGACCAGCCCCTGGCACAGATGACAGACTCCATCAATCAGCACAATGGACTCATTCTGCATTTCCCTGCACTCTTCAGCCACTTCGCCGCCCCCTTCCTCTTAGGTATAGTGTACCCCTCAAATCATCTTCTGAACAAAGCAAAAACGCGGGATAGCTCCCGCGCCTACAATGTCCGTTCTTTTAATTATTCAGCAATTGCCTTGTTAATCCACTCGTCGCCAGTCATTTGCTCTTCGAAATCAGCTGTGAAGGATTCCATGCATTTGCAGATGAAATCTTTGCGGCATACCGGACATGGTGTCTTGAGCAGGCGGCTGATGTTCGTCATTTTCCATTCCGGAAACCGATTGTAGAACGCGCGGCACTCCGTTCCGTCAGCAAGCTTGATAATGAACTCGTACAATCCTTCCTTATCGTTGCTGCTGGCTTTGGTCACATTCGTAATATTCGGTCTGTAAGACATCTTCATCACCCATTATTTAAATTTTTGGTAGTTAATTGCACACGCGACATTAACAGATACTTAGACATATTAAAGAATTTCCGGGGTGATGTCAACCAAACTGCAAGCTACCGCCCGCTATTTATTGCACTTCTAGCCTTCTCCGACTCTATTTAGCCATTATTCCCAGCTTTGTTCATTCCTACCCGTTGCCTCTGCGGCTCTACACAGTATAAGACCGGACATCGGCTGTCCGGCCTTAGAGAGGAACACTTCATTTCCATTGATTTAGCTTCACCATTCTCTACAGTACGTTCAATTCTACCTCAATATTTCCCCGGGTCGCCTTCGAGTACGGACAGAAATCATGGGCTTTCTTCGCCAGGTCTTCCGCTACAGACCGTTCAATACCCGGCAGTTTCACATCCAGTCTAACAGCCAGCTTGAAGCCTCCGTCACTCTCATCCTTGCCGATCAGCACGTTGGAAGTGATCTCCACATCCTGCAGCTTCATTCCCTCTTTACGGGCTATGTTGGCTAGAGCACTTTCATAGCAGGCACCATAACCTGCCGCGAACAGCTGCTCCGGATTTGTGCCTGCACCGCCGGGACCGCCAAGCTCCTTCGGAATTTTGAGGTCATGCTTAAGAGCTCCATCGGATGATTCCACCGAACCCTCGCGGCCCCCGCGAACCGTTGCTGTAGCTGTATATAACGCCTTCAGTTGTACTGCAGTCATGTTTGATCTTCTCCTTTTTCAAGCGGATTTTGTACAAACACCTACCTTTTACTTAAACAACCCCTGCATTTTGAAACGATTATGCAATGTTGTCACAACCTGGAGGGTTGCATCTGGCGGTGAATGGTGTACAATTAAATTGTGATAAATCAATGTTCGGGAGGAATTATCCATGAGTGTCTATGATTATAAAGCCAACACCCTTAAGGGCCAGGAAGAATCACTCTCCAAATACAAAGGCAAAGTACTGCTCGTCGTAAACACAGCCAGCAAATGCGGTTTCACTCCTCAATATAAGGGTCTCCAGGAAGTGTACGATAAATTCAAAGACCGCGGTTTTGAAGTCCTCGGGTTCCCGAGCAACCAATTCGCCGGACAGGAGCCGGGTGAGAGCGAAGACATCGCGGAGTTCTGCGAGATTAATTACGGTGTAACCTTCCCTATGTATGAGAAAATAAATGTTAACGGCAGCGAAGCTCATCCCCTGTTCAAATATCTGTCCAAAGAAGCACCCGGCGTACTCGGCTCGAAGAGCGTGAAATGGAATTTCACCAAGTTCCTGGTGGATCAGGAAGGCCGCGTGCTCAAGCGGTTCTCACCGCAAACCACACCGGACCAGATTGAAGCAGATATCGCCAAGCTGCTTGACTAACGCAACCTAATTCATCCATTTACCGCAAAATACAAACACCCTTCCTACCCGAATGAACGGGTGCAAAGGGTGTTTTTTATTCTAGTCCCGCAGGTGAACTGTCTGTAACCAGCCCCGCCGCAAATCTTACCTTACCAGGCGCATTTCGTCACGCACGTCCTTCCAGGAGATCAGCCGGATTTCCTCGTTCTCCAGCAGCTGTCTGAACTCCCCGTCCATGCACAAGTTATATTCCATTTCTCTTTTGGCGGAGGAGGGTGTGAGGGTGCGCATTTCTGCAGTGTCCCGTGACGGGTGGATGACCAGCTCCGTTATTCCTGCTTTCATTCCTTGAACAGCCTTGAATACTTTACACTTAACATCGGGATACTCCTCCCCGTCCTCGTATTCATAAGGCAGAATGATTAAATCATCAATCAGCGTAATTCCCCGGCGGTCTGCCGAATCAATCCTCTTCTGGAACAACTCCCGCATCTGCGGAGTTAAAAAAGGCTGGTTGACAATGTTCCGGGGCAGCTTGAACGGTAATCCGTATTCCTCACACAAATCGAAGGTCAGCTCCAGAAAATCACGTCCACCCGCCAATCCCAATAGACTGCCCTCATGGCTGTCCAGATGTGTCGGATCAATCCCCATCCTTATGGCAGCTTCGAGCTGATTGCGTACTTCAGTCCTGACCGCTTCTTCAGCAGCGTACCGCTCCACCTCTGCCGACTTTTCCCAAAAGTAGCCATGTGCCGTAATCAGCGACTGAACACTTCCATCTCTTGTTACAGGCCCCCACTTATATTGCGGGAAACTGGAAGTAAGCGTGAGATGCACACCGATATTCGCTTCACGGTTATGTACGGTATAATCAGCTGCCTGCTTAGCCCAGGGCCCCGGCATCATAATCATAGCGGAAGTAATGGCCCCCGTGTCCCAAAGCTCCATAATCGCCTCATTCATAGAGTTGCACAGGCCAAAATCATCCGCAGTTATAATCAAATAGCGCCCATTCGGACACCGTCGCTTATTCAAGTCTTCACTCCATTCTTCACTCCGTCCGGTATACAAAATCCCCATCTCCTTCATATTTGCATCCCATTCCGTACAGCAGCAAACACAAATAGACAGCAAAAAACCTGAAGTCCCTTATGAACAAGGAATTTCAGGTTTCTGCTGCTTACATGTTATGCGGTAGAGAGGACTCGAACCTCCACGGGTATACACCCACTACCCCCTCA
Source organism: Paenibacillus borealis (assembly GCF_000758665.1). Classification (NCBI taxonomy): domain Bacteria; kingdom Bacillati; phylum Bacillota; class Bacilli; order Caryophanales; family Paenibacillaceae; genus Paenibacillus; species Paenibacillus borealis. Next base: position 1,582,454 of record NZ_CP009285.1, on the reverse strand, counting down.
AGATAGCGTGTCTGCCATTCCACCACTACCGCGCGGTGTGTACAATATTGAAGCTTTGTTTGAGGCCAACATTCAATATTATAAATCCATTGCTTCGAAAAGTAAAGATGCCCTTTTAAGAATTTTCACTCCTGTCAGAGCATCCCTTACTCAGATAGAAATATCGCCATCCGCCTTGCGCTTACGGTACTCCGTAAATTCAATATATTCTTTAATAAATTCCTTCTCTTTCGGCAGCAATTCGTCCGTTTGGCAATTCAGTTGCCCTATTTGGCCAAAAAAATAATCCTCTCCGCTTTCTTTCAGAGTGTCCGGATTCCGCTTGCCCAGTACCAGCCAGTCAAGGCTGACATTAAAAAACGAGGCGATCTCAACCAGCTTATGCGTACCGGGTGTCGACTTGCCCCGCTTCCAGTCCCCCATGTTGCCGGTGCTGATGTTCAGCTTCTCACCGAAAGCTTTCTTCGTAAGTCCTTGCCGTTTGATCAGATATTCAATTCGCTCGTAGATGGAGTGCATCGGCAACCCGCCTTCCGCCAAAATAATTAATACGTAAAAACGTTATTTTTATTGTAAAATGACGTAAAAAAGTATATAATTAACTATTATTATCTCTTTTCATTATTATATCATAACGGCTGGATAGTCGATAAGAGGTGAGCTACCTGAACAGCAAACGCCCCATTACTCCATTCGGCTGGGCTATCAAGCAGCGTCTGACCGAACTGCATCTGGACCAGAAGAAATTCTGTGAGTTACACGGCATCCCGCCCTATCGGCTATCCAACCTGATTCACGGCACACGCAAAGCCGACCGTTACCGCCGCCAAGTCGCCGAACTGCTGAACCTCCCGCCATCCTAGCTTGTCATTCCTGCATACCCAAGGAGCGATTACAATTGCCGGACAGTATCTCCTCTTCCATCACCCAGTCCCTCAATGCCATGAAGCATAACTCGCTGGTTATTATCAGCAATGGAGACATCCGGTTCGCTAGCGATCACTGGGGGGATTTTAATCGGCTGTACGGCTTCTCAGGAGCAGGAGACTGGCGGGGATTAAATGTTCTAGAGCTGTTTCGGCACAGGCTGGCTGATACGGACGGGATGGTGAAGCTGGAGCAGCTGCTGCGCGATATTTTTGAAGGAATCCGCCTTGCCTCCAGTGTTGAAGTAACTCTCCTGACTGGCAATGGCGGCAGCAGAATATTTCACCTGGATATCTTCCCGCTCATTACTGAACAACAAGCACCCGCGCATCAGACTGCCGTCCTTACACTGCGAGATATCGGCCCTTCCCCTAATGCAAAGGAATCTGCCGGTCCTGCCCATGTAACCCAGAGCCACAGCGTCGTCCATCTGCATCCAAGCCCCCAGCTCGTGCCCATCTGTGCGGGCTGCAAATCAGTCCGGAACAGCCAGGAGGAATGGATCACCATCGAACGTTTCCTGAAGCTGCAGCTCTCTTTACAGTTCACCCATGACATCTGCCCGGACTGCATCCGCGAGCTGTACCCTAAATATGCTGCGGCTCTGAAGTGGTGATCCGGCCGGTTGTTATGGTCTGGCAATGTCGCCTCGGAGTCGGCAAAATTTTCTAAATATCAACACTAGATCAACTAACAAACCATCGAGCGGCTTTTCAAAGAAATCTTTCTGTAGTGCGTCCCATTCATGATCAATAAAAGTAAACCAATTAGGGCTTACCGATGAAATATCAATTATCCCAGGTTTTGATTGTTCGTATAAATCTCTTTTCAAGCCGTTTTCATCATTATTTGAAAACACTATAACCCCCTCCAAGTTCATTAGCTATTCATCCTCCCTATCGGAGCCAACTATTCTACAATTGTGTTACATTTTGAAAAAAACGAGAAAGCGAACATAACAAAAAACAGGTCAATCAAGGTAGTATATAACCATAATCGACCTGTTAATGTAACTATACCGCGTTATATAGGTTATACTATCCAAGCATTATTGTACAAACAAACCGGCATCACATGGGTTAAGCATGCTATTGATTAAATGATGAGTTCATTTGGCACCGGGTCACCCCTAAAAAGCGAACAATATTCATTCAATTCAATCATCATTAAATGTCTCTTCAAACTCTTCAATTGTATATCCTCTATTGCTAGATAAATGGTAGCGTTGAGGTATCCCATTATGGTCTAAGACATGGTCAACAACACCATCAACATCAGAAATAACAAAAGTAATTTCATCATCGCCCTCATATTCCTTCGGTGTTATATCAGCCAACACAAGCCATGCACTTCCTATTATTCTATAAAATTCTTCGTGAAATTTTACACTTTCATCAAAATCATCATTTATAGTACCATATAGATTGTGTTTTTTCTGATAGTCCTTTGCTATTTGTATCGCTTGACTAGCTGTTAAGTTTGTTTTTCTTTTTTCTCTCATTATTCATCAAATCCTTTCCAACTTGGTGGAGGCCATTGTCCATTTCTTAATTTGAAGATGTATCTCTGTGCTTCGTAAATCTCTTCGGCACTAAATCAGGTCTTAAAACAATTTGTCCAGTATTAGGGTTAAAGCCACCCACGGCTTTTTGGGGTAAAACACTACCATTTTTGTCTATAATAACTTTAATATCATTTGCATTCATTTCACTCTTAAATTTTTTCAAGTCTCGTATACTCATAATTCTTAGTCCATCTGGAGTTAGTCGAGCTTGACCACTAACAGGCATATCTTCCCATTCTTTAAGATCAAATTCCCCCGTCCCCCCACTCCGAACCTCCTCAAGCTCCTTACCCTTCCCATCCATCTCCGCCTTGGCCTTAGCAGTGCCATCCACTTCTTTAAACTCCACTTCACGAATAGACCCGTTCACGAGCTTCTTTACACTGGACAGCCCTTTGCTCACGGCGGTGAATAAGGCATCTCCCGCTCCGGCAATCGTCGTGTTCACGCCTACCGAGATTAACCGCTTTCCCACGCTTTGCTTCCCATCATCCCGGTAATCGTTGATCGCGTCCATGGTTTCTTCAAGGGTTCCGCTGAGGGCTCCGGCTACCATGGATTTGAGTAAGGTGGGCGAGAACTTGCCTACCACGCCTGGCGTCTTCACTGCGCTCAGAAACTTCCAGGGCAGGCCGATACTGATAAAGGTTCCGGCTACTTGTCCCGCTTTTTTCCCATACGGATCGTCCATTGGGTTCACATAGCCTTCCGGCGCTGGCCCTGCAATCCAGTCCCCCAGCGTCCTTGGCAGTCCAAATGCGGCCGTGTTAATGGCTTGGACAATCATATTGCTTCCGCCTACCAGGATATTCGCCACTGTCTGGTTCCCGACTCCGCTTCTCGCCAATCGGTCTTGGTCTGCTGCTTCCTTATCCAGCTTCTCATTGCTAGGAAGTTTTGATAGTAATACGGAAATGAATAGCAGGCTAATCATGGCCATATCTAACCATAATTAGCCTGCAAAATTAGTAAAATCCTCATACGACAATACATGGGTTTATATGTTATTTGTTGACTGATGCTTTAATTCGCACTGGATGGCCTACACATAATTATGTTTGTAGTAACCACCTTTACAATACTAATATTAATCAACTTTCAAACCTAAGATGTATTCAACTCTTGACTTAGTAGCAAAGCTTGTCTCCCTAATTTTATACTCATCTATACTATCAATTAATTTTTTACAAACTTGAATGTCTTGCAACAGCTTTTCAATGTCGTTTTTATCTATATTTTCTTCGAATTCAGCGTTTTCAAGGTAAATATCCAGCTTGTAATATATAAAATCAGCAATTTCTTTATATTTTAAACTCTCTAGGGCAATAGAAATAAAATATAATGTTTTGGTAAATAAACTATCGTTTACTCTTCTCCATTCTTCTTCTAACATTTTCGCTGAAGCCTGCGCTACATTTAAACCCTCTTCTTCTATATATTCCTCAAAGCCGAATACTACAGAATCTTTTATTCTTTCATAGCCCATAATGTTCATACTATTACACCTCATCTCATACTTTTTGAATAAACATTTACTTGAATATTCGGGAACTTACGTCTAAATTCCATAATTAAATTCGAGCAACTTTGACATGCATCCAGTTCGGTAAATAAATCTATTTGACCTTTAACATTAGGGTCTTTTATTTGAGAAGCAATATCTTCAAGAATCTTTGCCTCCGTGTCATTAAATCTTGGAAATTGATCATCAACATAGGTTTCCAATGATTTATCCACCTTAGAATAACTCAAATCTCCAACATTACTTCCCACGCTATCAGAAGAATGAATTTGACTATGTGCTTGAAATTCTTTCTTAATGCCAGGAATGTTTACATCTGCTACAGCAACATTTCCAAAAGTTAGATTATCTAGTTTCCTATCAAGTTTTTTTCTTTGTGTACTTGAAAGGTTCTTGTATTCGTCAGAATTTCTTATTTTTTCAATTTCTCGATTAATTTCATTTCTGATATTTTGCGTTTTCTCATAAAGACTGTCAATTGCCGTCCCCCCAACCCGAACCCCCTCAAGCGCCTTAGCCTTCTCATCGATCTCCGCCTTGGCCTTGGCGGTGCCATCCACTTCTTTAAACTCCACTTCACGAATAGACCCGTTCACAAGCTTCTTTACACTGGACAGCCCTTTGCTCACGGCGGTGAATAAGGCATCTCCCGCTCCGGCAATCGTCGTGTTCACGCCTACCGAGATCAAACGCTCGCCTACGCTTTGCTTACCATCATCCCGGTAATCGTTGATCGCGTCCATGGTTTCTTCAAGGGTTCCGCTGATCGCTCCGGCTACCATGGATTTTAGTAAGGTGGGCGAGAACTTGCCTACCACGCCTGGCGTCTTCACTGCGCTCAGAAACTTCCACGGCAGGCCGATACTGATAAAGCTTCCAGCTATTTGTCCCGCTTTTTTCCCATACGGATCGTCCATTGGGTTCACATAGCCTTCCGGCGCTGGCCCTGCAATCCAGTCCCCCAGCGTCCTTGGCAGTCCAAATGCGGCCGTGTTAATGGCTTGGACAATCATATTGCTTCCGCCTACCAGGATATTCGCCACTGTCTGGTTCCCGACTCCGCTTCTCGCCAATCGGTCTTGATCTGCTGCTTCCTTATCCAGCTTCTCGTAATACGCCTTAAGCTCTTCATATCGCCGGTCCTGCTCCTCAGGCGGTAAGGTGAACCAGTAGGTTCCCTTCACATTCGGCACTGTGTGGAGTTGAGAAAGGGACAACAGAAAACCACAATACAGGTGTGTAGCTTGCATTGTGGCTTGGCAGAATGTATTGCACGATCTTGTTGTTTGGTTTGTAAATAAGTTTATGATTGATATAGGGATTTTGATTTTATTAAAATATTCACTTGTCTTTGGGTATCCTCATCTAAAACATCAAAAACAGATTTAAATGAATCTGAATTTTTTTCGAGATACTACAGGTCTGCCCTTTTAGGCCCCAATCAATTGAAATTCGCAAGACTCAAGTTATATGTTCATTTGGCACTGGGTAGCCCACCATCAGAAGTAAGAATCTATTATTTTTCAACCCTAGAATTATAATCAATGGGCATTTCTTTAAGAGAAATTAGAACATTTTTAATCCTAGTAGTCAAATCAGCAAGGTCTTCGCCTGATATCAGTCCAAGTAACTCATCAGGGTTAAATTCACCTAGTAATTCCTCAATAGAATTCAAATTGCCGATAAAAACACTTTGATGTGAAGAAATTATTTCTCCCAGAGCTGCAGAGACTATAATATTCTCAACTTTCCCTTCATTTCGCACCGTCTCAAAATCATATGACGTTCTTGCAAGTGCATGTTGATTATTCAATTTTTTTTCAAGATAAGTACTGTAGTTTCTATTTACAGCTTCAAATAGCTCTTGATATTCCCAGTCATCCATAGAGTGCCGCTCCTTTCAAGAAATTTTTATTTAATTCTATTTCCATTGTTATGAATAACTTCCACTGTTATATTTTTGTACTTTGCAGTGAATTCAGCGATAACTCTATTACAACTCAAACAAGTGTCAAGTTCTGTAAACAATTTAATTGTACCAATAGTCTCTGTTTTCTCCTTCAACTCAGATGCAATTTGATTAAGTATTTTATACTCAGTATCTGAATCTCTAGGATACCATACACCTTCCTTATTTGGAGCGTCAGTAGCCTTAAAAACTGGATTTGTTGGTTGTATTGATATGTTCGGAACTCTTTCACTTAAAGAAGGACTCAACTCATCAATACTGCTATGTGCAAAAAACTCCTTTTCTTTGATAGTTGCTATATTAACCTCCGCTAATGCAAAGTTTCCTGATTTTTTATAATCACTTGTTAATAATAATCTTAATTCTTTCACCTTACTGATAATATGAGCTTCTTTTATAGGATCGATTGCTCTAGTGGGATACAGATTCCCTGTCCCCCCACTCCGAACCTCCTCAAGCTCCTTACCCTTCCCATCGATCTCCGAATTGGCCTTGGCGGTGCCATCCACTTCTTTAAACTCCACTTCACGAATAGACCCGTTCACAAGCTTCTTTACACTGGACAGCCCTTTGCTCACGGCGGTGAATAAGGCATCTCCCGCTCCGGCAATCGTCGTGTTCACGCCTACCGAGATCAAACGCTCTCCCACGCTTTGCTTCCCATCATCCCGGTAATCGTTGATCGCGTCCATGGTTTCTTCAAGGGTTCCGCTGATCGCTCCGGCTACCATGGATTTAAGTAAGGTGGGCGAGAACTTGCCTACCACGCCTGGCGTCTTCACTGCGCTCAGAAACTTCCAGGGCAGGCCGATACTGATAAAGCTTCCAGCTATTTGTCCCGCTTTTTTTCCATACGGATCGTCCATTGGATTGACATAGCCTTCCGGCGCTGGCCCTGCAATCCAGTCCCCCAGCGTCCTTGGCAGTCCAAATGCAGCCGTATTGATCGCTTGGACAATCATATTGCTTCCACCCATCAGGATGTTCGCCACTGTTTGGTTCCCGACTCCGCTTCTCGCCAAACGCTCTTGATCTGCTGCTTCCTTATCCAGCTTCTCGTAATACGCCTTGATTTCTTCATATATCCGGTCCTGCTCCTCAGGAGGCAAAGTAACCCAGTACGTTCCCTTCAGCCGCTCAATCACCTTCGGATCGTCTCGGTTTAGGATATCCGCTTCTGACACGCTGTTATGCGGGTCTACCGGCCCTATCGTTGCTTCCGGTTGGATCAGGGCCAGCTGCTGCTTCGCCCACTCCCCCTGCAATCCCGGTTCCATCGCCATCCGCAGCAACAGCGCATATTCTTCCTTCTCTATCAGTGGTACGCTTTTGTCAGTAATGGTTGGATCGTAGTCACAGGCTTTGATGGCGGACTGCTTGTAATATCCGCTGAGGTCTTTACCGGGCTGATACTGGACTTCGCTGATTCCCATTGACTTCAGCTTCTTGCGCGCTTCTTCTGCCTGCTGATGTGCAGCCTCCATTTGTGCCTGATTGCCAAAGGTCTTGTACACCTCGTAGGCGGTCTGTGACTTTCCAATCTGCTCCCGTGCTTCGTAAATCTCTTTCAGCTTTATCTCCGCGGCCAGTCCATCGATGCTTACCAGGCCTGACTGCTGAATCATTCCCCGCAGCTTCTGCACCACCGGATCGCTGCTCCATTCATCCCTGGCACTCAGGATCGTTAACGCACGAATCAGGCTGGTCACGGCCTTCTGTGCCAGGAAGGGGATAGCAAGTGGACCGAATGACCCACGGCTGCCTGCGCTTCCGAATAGTCCTGCCAGTACACCCAGCTGCTGGCTGAGCTGAGCTGCCTTCCGCTTATTCTCGGCTTGAACACTCTGGACTCCCTGGACGGCACTGCGTATAAGATCCTCCAGTTTCTCCGCTTCGCTGGTTAATTCCTTGATGAGCACTTGAGCCTTTAACAGCTCCTGCCCCAGCGGGATGCCGCTCCAGTCCGAGGCGTTTCCCTTGAACTGCAGATACAGCCGGTTGGTGTCCTGGCTGACCAGTCCAATCTTCGTCCGCAGGCGCTCTACTTCATCGACATTAAACAATAGTTTCGTCGTCGCCATAGCTTCCCCCTGCCAATTTCTAATAAAATCAGCTATGCAGCATGCTGCATAGCTGATTGCATTCTTATGTAGTGGGGCTCTTGCTGTTTATTGGATAAAGAAAATTATTAGAAGCTTTTGTTCTGAGCAGCTTTAATTTCTTTAGAAAGCGTTTCGTAACTGTTCGAAACATTTCTCATATGAATTCCAATATTCTCAAGAGCTTGGCCAAATGCAGTAAAGGTTTTATCCATTCCTTTCACCTTTTCCGCAAACTCTCTTGCGGCGGTATCCTCCCATATACTGTTCAACGTCGTAGCTGTAGTCGTAATTTTTTTCATTAAATTATCGTATTCTCCTTTTTGTTTTATAATATTCTCTGCAAGTGTTTTCAAACCATCGTAATTTACCGTTACTTTGTCTGCCATTATAAATCGCTCCTTATAAATCATATTTTTATATAAAAATGAACTTGAAAAACACAGTTATAAACTTGCGGAAATTTCAAGTCCATTAGTATAGCTCTGGTTCTGCATAATTTATTTATCGGTCTAAAGCGTTGATAATTTTATATTTTATTCCTTTTAAAGAATTTTTTACCTTATCTTAATTTAGGTTTATTTCCCCTGACCCTGATAGTCATTGCGCACAGAAAAGTCTGATTCGAACAGAATAATATCGCCGGAGGAAAAAGAAAACGGATGTCCCATTTCATCAGTGTCAGCTGTCATCTGGCCTTCAATCGCCCACATATTGGCTTCAGGCGCTTTGTAGCCCAGAATGCGGGTGCCGGCATCACTATTTTTGACCGTATAAATTTCGAACTTCACCAGGATATAGCCGCCGGTAATGAACTCCTGTTCATGGCCGTCCAGTGCGCCTCCATAATGATTCGCCAAAGTCACAATGTTAGTTCCCTTGGGCAGGATGTAAGGAGCTATCGGCAGGTTGTATTCCCCGTACCAGTGCTGCACGCTGCGTACTGCGGCAATGGGGTTTACTCCATTCGGAATATTCGTAGGACCGACTAAGGTACGCGATGTATAAGGCAGAATTTCCAGGTTATAGCCTTCGGAAATCTCGGTTTTGCGCTTTATATACTGCTCGTAGAACTTCAGCCAATTCGTTTGTCCCCGCTCCGCCTCCGTGAGGATATAGTTATACTCATAGCTGGCCGCAGTGGATAACTCACCGCCTGATATATTCCGCAGGCCATCGGCTAAGCGGTAGGTGCGGGTATAGCTCAGCTTGTCCTTCGGTGAGCCTACTCCGATCATCTTATTGCCCGAACCCGAGACGTCATAATACAGATCTACGGGCGCTGCACTTCCTCCGGTTTTCGGAATAAAGTAGAAGCTTGGCTCAATGCGAGTTCCCTCTCCCGGCTGCCACAGATTCCCAATGGTCCGGAAATCGAACAGAAACGAGTAGCCGTTATGCGGAACCGTTATTTGCTCCGTGGGATGTGAACCTTTGCGGATAGGGAGATGCCACTGTCTTTGTCCGCTTAAAGCCGTTGGTGCACCATTCTCATCGTTCCCGCCCGTATAATACATTGCGCTGCTATGGTCCAAATTGCCCGTTCCCGTGCGGAATACTTTTTCAAACCGGAAATCTCCGATATCCCAGATCCGAAAATCGAACAGCCGCCCGACCACACCGACATTGAAGCTCTCTGCTGCGCAGTAATTCGCCAAATTACCGTTCAGATTAACCTGACACAACTCCGCCCCGTCTGAAGGTGTATTGATTGCCCAGGACTGTGTATGAATGGTATAGTCCCCTTCGTTAACCCAAGTCGGCATGGTAAAGTTCATGTACGGTGTCCCGACAGGGATGTTGATCCAGGTGTTTTCCGGGTAATACTGCCCTTCTTGGAACACACCGAACGGAAACTGGATGCGTTTGTTCTGCGTGTACTTGCCATAATCCCGGTTGCCGTAGCCGGGGATGTTCAGGTGCTGCCCGCTCTCTGTGAAATGAACAGTAAAGGGCCGGTCCAGAATCAGTACCGTCCGTTCGTAATCCGGGTCCATCCGCTGGTCGTAAGGACGGTTATCGTCAGGGAGAAGCGAATAGTTGACGACTGGTGTGTGTACGGTGATGGAGTTAATTCCATTGATTGGATACGCCCGGTCCCCCTGTCCCTCCACATTCTCCGGCAGCATCGTGTAATATATTGAGCCAGAACTGGCCGCATTTGCCCGGTTGAGCAGACTCCGGTTAATCATCAACTGGCCTCGATAAAGTACATCGCCTCCGGTATCCTGCGGATCGGCAATCCTTCCCGGAACGGGCCCGGTCTTTGGAGAGACAGTGTCATCCATAATTATCTGTCCGTTAAATACCAGCCGGTCATTCTGCACCTTGGGATCTTGCGTTTGCGATTCTGCAAGACTCTTAAGCTCCGCTGAATCATCAACATCGCCCGGACCTGGTTCATGGTCCCCGCCATCGACCACCTCCGGCGTAAACGATAGGGTTCCTGTCTCTTGGGGAACAACATGCTCCTCCACCACAGTGCTGTTGGCAAGTTCAAGCGCTGGAGGATTATAGTTATTAGGGTAAAGTGTGACTGAACCTCCCGGCAGTGCATAGTTCTCCATCAGCGCCCGGTCGATTTGATATACGGATAACTGGTCGATCTGCCAGTACGCATATTCTCTTGGTGTCAATTCAAAGGTGTAGGTTTTGTCAAAGGATGACGTTTTGGGAAGCGGGTCTTGGGGGATCGGATCTCCTCCATCCTCTCCCGGAAGATCCGGCTGCGCTTCCTCCCATTTAGTAGGATATGTAACATCCACACTGCAGGAATAGCGTATCTGCCCTGCCATATTGGCAAAGGTATGTTCAAACAAATAATTCTTTCCCCAAGCATCGGCGTATAAATGATCTGAGGTAGGAATTCCGGTCGGTGCATCAAAATGTACTCCATTCGCTGCATCATCACCTAGAATTACCCCGCTCGCTGACGGGTCCATAAATGATGCTTGCGGAGCCGCGATCTTGTTCGGAGGTTGAATGGTGTAGGTGCATTCGCCTGAGCCTGAGCCTTCTCCCCCGCCGCCTACGGTTATGGTAGCAGTTCCATATAGAAAATAAGGTCCCTTTTTCCATTGTGCCGTAATATGCGCTGTCCCCGCTGCATTGGCCTTAACCTTTCCATACTGGTCTACACTCGCAACCGATGAATTATCAGAACTCCATACTGTGCCTTCTTTTTTATCTTCGTTAAATGGGAAAACCGTAACATCAAACCAATTGTTGGTAAATTGGGACATGGTTACACTCATCGTTCTAACTTGCGCTTGCATATTTTTTGTCTCGTTAACTTGTAAGGTAGCATTTTGGAGTACACGCATTTGTTTCTTTTCAACCACGTATCCCTTGAAGGCCACATCCATAAGAATTTCGTATTCAGCAATATATTTTGCGGGACCACTTCCTTCATTGTAGCTCTCTCTATTGGTGTAAGAATTCGGGAAGCCTGTAATAACTTTTATATTCGCATTCAAGGATCCTGCTTGAAATTCCGGATTAGCTCCTACAGCCTCATAACTATGCAGGGTCCTCCAGCGCATCTCATAGATACTGAGGTTACTGATATACTCTTTCTGAAAGGCATTTCCTAGTTCATCTTGCATTGAAACAGGAGCATAAATACCCATATCTAAAGAAAAATCGGTTCGTTTCTCATTAGGAACTTTCTCACCTGCTGAATTAACTGTACCAGTAGTAGTAACAGTTGTAGTTCCTCCGTTATAACTAGCTGTCCACTCACCTGAATCATGCTGTACCCATACAACCTTTGGATTTGCCTCAGCTAGCCCCTTGACCTCAACTTTAACTGCTTGCATACTTGCCGGTCCTTGTGGTGTAATCTCAAACCCTTGTGCCACTGCCGGATAACCACTCGTAAATTCATTATTTTCTGCTCTTGTAGAAACAGGATTAAAAAAACAAATAATAATAACCAGAGTAAGTAGTGGTAACCATCTTCTCACTATTCACCCTCCTAATTATTTCTAACTTCAATGTCGAGCTTGGTACCATCGTCAAAATCTACCCATCTGGGAAATTCATCTATTTCCCATAATAAGTTAACCCATAAGGTTACACCGCTCTTTAAATAGAAATCATATGATGGAGTTCTCGGTATCATTGTATAGCCGAATTTCTCAGGCAACTTATTCTCGCTGTACATTCCCACGAGTAAAGAAGGTGCCCCCTCATAATAATTACTAGCATAAAATTTTTCTTTAACGGGGTATATTGTAATTTCAGCAAATACTCTATACATACCCTTAACATCTATCCGTTGAAATTTATAATTCTTATCTACAAATAATGGCCCATAAATCCCCTTAATATTTGTAAAGTCTTGTGAATCGACCACTAAAATATTTTTCACAGTCATACTTCCGGATTTGTTACGGAAAGTATACTTCTTCCCTATGATTCCATTGACCGAGGTACCAGCACGAGTTCTAAACGGACTAATGCTCTCCATATTGGTCCGCTCGGTTCCGACTTCCCGCAATTCGTTTAATCCTACAAAGCTGCTTGCCTCCTGCTGGCTAACCTCATTCAGACGCAGCAGAATAGCGGATGCTTCGGCCCGGGTCGCCTGCTTCGTTAATCCAAATGACCCGTCCGGATAGCCGCTCATCAGCTTGGTTCCCAGAGAAACCGCAATGTAAGGAGCTTGGGACTGTGGGATACCCGGTTTAAAATATTCTTTTACCGGAAGTACCGTTGTAACCGTGTCCTGCAAAGCTTGCTTATAATCTGCGTCACCAGCCGCAAGTCCGGAGGTCATCCATTTGGCAATTTCCGCACGTGTGATAGGTGTGCTTGGCTTAAATCCGTTAGGATAGTCACTCGGATTAACGTAACCCAGCGAAACCGCCCGATTGACTTCTGCCTCACTCCAGTGGCCTGCCAGATCCGCAAAAACATTCGTTTGAGCATTCTCTGCCTGTGTCTTCGTTGCCCTAGACAATAACGCCGCGAACTCTGCACGCGTTACAGTTCCATTCGGTTTAAAAGTGCCGTCGGCATATCCTTTGAAGTAACCACTTTTCACTGCCGTATCGATAGCGGCTTTAGCCCAGTGCCCTTGAATGTCCGTAAATGTAGCAGACTGCTCTGCTGCTGCAAGCACTGGACGACTCTGCACCAACAAACTTGTGCATACCATAGAAACAATTAATAGGCTGTTAAGTATTATTTTTTTCATTATGTCCCTCCTCTATTGAATTGAACTCATTCATTTTCTTTCACCTGACCGCACAATCCTCCACAAAATACCCTTTCCTCGCAGCCTCCTCGGGATCGAACAGGCTCTCAATCACATTCGCTCCGGCAGGCAAGCAGCTTTCACCGTAAGCCGTGCGCCGGCCTGCTGCATTCCGGGTTCCGATCAGCACCTTGCGCCGCATGACCGCGCCGCTACCGAGGGAATAAGCATCCAGCAGCTCCCCGCCGGGAAGCGGATAGCCTTGTATAAAAGCCATCATCCCCACATCCTGTATCGACTGCTCCTGAAGACCGCGCGGGAGTGTGAACTGGATGGACAAGCCCATCCGCTTCACCAGCTCCAGGTGCCGGTTAATGGCCGTGGCCATATCCTGTTCAACCAGTGTAGTGATCGTGCTCTGGCGGATCTCACGGAATAGCTCAAGTGAGTTGATAGGTGCGAGACTCGTTTCTGCAGCCAGTTCTACATAATCTCCCTCATAGAATTCATTGGTCCCAGTATCATACACCCGTGCATTGTCATCCAAAGTGAAATAGAGCAGATTGCCGTTCTGAAGTTTGTAGTAATAGGGCCGCTCAGGCCAGCTGACAGGCTTAAGCTCCTTCTCTCCCCCGTTACCGGCTGTATCATCAAGCGTAACCAGCGTATATCCGCTATAACCGAACATCACAAGGGCTGGCATATGCATTTTCAGATTGTTCAATTCAGCCCTATTATTCTCCAGTCCGAATTTCAACGCCAGGTTACTGTAGAACACACTCAGCACATCCTGATCCAGCTTCAGCTGGCGCTCCCGGCCATAATGGACCGCCGTTATCGTCGGCTGCATTTCCAGCCGGGACAGATAGTCTCCGGCATCATCCACTGCGGCCTGAAAATCATCGGAATAACGTTTGTACTGGTCTTCATTAAAGACCCGGAGGTCTTCTCTAGTATCATTAATAAGCACTAGCGGTATTACTATAATCAAAAAAATAAGCACTACACTAAGGGGCTTCACTTCGTACCATTCCCCCGTACTTCAAATTGAGCGGAATCCCCTCACTCTGGAACAACATCGACCGCATCCGCGAAGCCAGTGTCGTTCCTGCGGATTCCAGCCGGACATTGAACAGATCACCGACATGCATGGTGAACCTTCTGCCGGGAGCATCTGCAGCAAGTGAAGCTGCTGACCCAGGATACAAGACTCCTAATATATCCTTGTTAAAATATCCGTCATACCTGACACTGAAGCTGTTCTGAAAGGTGGAATAATCATCAGGATTGGTGTACAGAGGCTCCAGATTCTTTTTGTAGTATTCCATTTGAACATCGAATACCGCATATGAAGCATCCAGCGTATGAAGAAACCGCTCATAATCTCCGACATCCACATACCCTTTGGCACGAACCGTATCTACGAACTCCACCACAGCCGCATTCGCTGCAAGCTTCGTATTCCTCTCTACTACCTCTGATTGGCGGAAGGCCGGGTAGACTCCAAACACAAAGGCCAGCAGAATCACGATAATTACACCTTTTAGCGCATCTGCCATGAGGCTCCTCCTTTCTCAGCGGGCAGCAGAGATTTCCGTAACCATCTCATTAGTCCGCGTAACCCTTAGCTCATAAGCAGCGCCAGGCACTCCCCGCAGATCCACTGCATCAAGGTCTGTTTCTTCATTAAATACAATGCCGTCTATCACTAAAATGTAATCCCCTTCGAGTGCCTGAGGAATCATACCGATTAGCTGCTCTCCTGAGACTTTCTTCAAATCACCGGTCCCTGTATATGGGGCTAATGCAACTGTAGGCTGCTCCGGCCGACTGGCCTGAACATTGCTGTCAGCTTCCAGGCGCAGAAACGTAAAGCCGCCAATTACGAACATGATCCAGGCGAATAGGGTTAGCAGGAATTGGGTGGCGGTTCTCATTTTCCGGCTTCATTTTGATCAAATACAATTAATCGAACTTCACCGTTCTTGTCCCTGAATACGTTAGCTTTAAATGCAGACTGTGTGTTCACATTGCAATTTTTATCATTAGCTACATCGTTATCGCTTAGGTCCAGCATTTGAGATACGCTTTTATTATCTAATTTAGAGTTTTCAAAATGAAACTTAGTTTCGGTTTCCCCCTCTTTTACATATGGAGGATCATAGTACGTTTCGTATGTATTTTGCGCAAAGAAGCCTGCCGTATTTACCCCTGTTCTAATCAATATGGAGAATTGCGGCCGTCCTTTATATTTCATAGCGGCATTAATTACATCCTGTCCTGAGACATCCTTATTATCATAGCTGTTGAACTCTGCCTGATTAATCATTTGGGTCTGGGCCAAGGTCTGTTCTTGCGCGCGTATGAAGTAATTATTAATCACCAGATAAATACTCACTCCTGCTGCGACGATCAGAATAGTGACAATAATACCAATCACCCATTTCAGCCCGGTTGAAATATTCTCCATGACATTCTCTCCTCACCTTGGTTTCTAGTTTTGAGTAAATACAATCAGCCTGACTTCATCATTCTGATCCCGGTAAATAGTAGATTTGAATCGGCCAAGTGTATTGACTGTACAATTATCTTTATTTGTTATGTCCAGCATTTCAGAAACACTTTGCGGGTTACTCCCACCCGGGTCTGATAAATCCACTACACCACCTTCTGAAGCAGGCTGTTTATAGTAAGATTTATATGTATTCTCCGCATAAAACCCCGTTGTATTTTCCCCGGTCTGTATCTTAATCGCAAACTGCGGACGGCCCTTGTACCGCATCGCCGCATTGATTACATCCTGGCCCGACACATCCTTGTTGTCATAGCTGTTAAATTCCGCCTGATTAATCATCTGGGTCTGGGCCAGCGTCTGCTCCTGGGCGCGGATGAAGTAGTTGTTAATGATCAGGTAAATACTTACACCTGCAGCGATAATTAGAATGGTAACAATAATGCCGATGACCCATTTTAGACCGGTCGAAATATTCTCCATGAAGTTCTCCTCCTCACTTTATATTGAAAGGTTGCTTCTATACTGTCAGTCCAACAACACTACTGTGCCTGAAAATAAATAGCCGCAATCCGCTCGTTCTTGTCTTTGATCAGCTTAGCCCTGTACCTGGATTGGGGGCTGATGTAAACCGAACCGGATGCATTTGATATATCCTCATCTGTCCAGCTAGATCTGGTGCCTTCCTTAAACTTCCCGCTTGTAAAATCAAACTCACGGCAATAGCCCTCACCGCTCGGATTCATACTAATTTGTCTATTGGATGCATCCTGACCGTAGACATAAGGCCGTTCAATATAAAGGCAGAAGCCCGGCTGTGACTCATAGCGGCGGTATGCTGTAAGAATCTGCGAGCCGCTGACCAGCTGATTATCGAAGGCGGAATATTGCTGCTCCGACAACGCCCTCGCCTGTGCCGCTGCCTGGTTGTTCGCAAGCTCAACTACAGGCTGCGTTTTCCCCCACAGGAACAGGCCGGAGGATATAATGGCCAGCGTGATCAGAATCGAAATGGTTGTTTTTAAAAAGCTTGCTATATTCTCCATGCCTGTAGCTCCTTCACATTTTGCCGGTCACAACAGTCAGGTCGCCCAGCTGCTGGAAGGCCATATAGACGAAGGGAAGCAGTAAATATAAGGTGAACGTTGCCTGCATCGGCAAGAACCCGAACATTTTACCCAGTGTACTTTTCCTGCTGATTACCTTCTCGTAGTGCTCTTTCCGCTGATCCATCGCGAATGCCCTTTCGGCATCCATATCATCAAACGCTTTTTTAACCGGAATCAGATCAGCGGCAACCTGCAGGCGGTCAGCCAGCCGTTCCAGGGGAACAAAGCGCGCATCCTCCTTCAGCTTCTCAATGGCATCCCAGCCTCCCGCTTCATAATCCAGCATGCAGCGCAGCAGCTGCCGCTCAAAGATATAACTGTAACGGTGCAGCCACTCTATAATTTCATACACGCTGATATTCGGAAATTGTGACAGCATCATCGACAGCGTATTGAAGCCGTCCACCTCATTCTGCATTTCCCATTTCCGCAGCTGGGTACGGATGATCAGGTATGCATCCGGAAGGAAGAAGCCTGCCGCAGCCAGCCCGAATGCCAGCAGCAGCTCATACCATTTGTAATATTCCCGGTGGTACTGCTCCACTCTGTTCATCAGCTGCAATGCATAGGCATTCTGGTCCAGGCTGGACTGAAGGAACGGCTTATGCTCTGCCTGCTCCTGAATATACAGCAGCATCTGGTCCGGTGTGATATCCCTCGCTACCAGCTCTCCGATCAGCGACTGCTCGAAGGCATAACGTTCCTCACTGAGCATCTTCTGGGATTCCGTCTGATTCCCTCCCGTCGTAATCAGTACATTGGGATGGAGGAGGTTATGCCTGATGTTCGCATGGATAGAGAACTGAATAATCACAACCAGCAGGAATATCCCTACTGCAGCCAGGGCCTTCTGTAAATAGTAGGCATGATGGGACAGGCCGGAGTTGGCATCCTTCAATACACCCGCTACCTTAAAGTGGACGGGTTCATGCTCTTCCGGAGTAATCCGGTCTGTTAACCTGTAGACCCACTTATTCTTCAACAGCCGGTTTAACCACTTGCCCTCATCCTTAATAGCCTGTGTATCCTCGTCAACACCCTTCAGAATCCGCAGGGCAACGAACGATACAATAAACGTAATGTACAGCAGAATCAGTGAATACAATCCCCACGCGGAATTATAGTAATTAGTCACAATCGGAAACATGCTCTCTGCCCATTTGCGGATCGGGTCCAGCATGAATACCGGTGACACCGCTACAAAAACAATCCCGTACAACAACCGGTCAATCCGCTCACGGCGGTTGATATCCATATGGATCTCTTCTCTGATATTGCCAAGCATGGACAGATAGATGGAGCGCTCGCCCTTATGAATATCCGTATCGCCATATTCACCTATCTTGTAGCTCACTCCGGCCAATTGCTTCATGTACCGGTTAGGTGCAACCTCATAATACCGCTGCAGCTCATCCTCCGGGTCCACCGCTGCAAGAATGCCGGCAATCTGTCTGGCATGCATAGCCACCATAGGCTTGGAACGCTCTGCAGAATTCTCCAGGCTGACCTGCACCATATGCGTCTGATGATATTCATGACGGATATCCAGAATCATAGAAGACTGGTCATACAGCATCTGCTTCGCCAGACGGCCAATGAACAGGTCGCTTAGAATTCCTCCCAGATAAATGGAGACCAGCATAATGGTTGCCCGGCTGACCCAGGAAGAAGTCCATAGGAAGGACAGCAGTGAGATCAGCAGAATACAGGCAACGATCATTAGAGTCAGTGCGGCTGCACGGCTTCTGATCATAATTTCATTTCCGGCATGAATTAAGGTGAGGCGGGACCGCATCCGGTGGAGCAGTTTTTTGATGACCGGAAGCTCATCGAGTACCGGATACGCCTTATGAGCCTGTTCCAGCCATCTTTTGTCCTTGGTACGTGTAGGCAGCAGTGCCTTCAGGCGTCTTTGCTCCTGATATTGCGTACCCTTCAGCTTACGCTGCACAATGCTGAGCAGGACAAGCAGAAGTGCCAGCAGGATGACGGATGTAATCAGAACAATCAGCATCATATTTTGCAGACTCATGCGGATTGCCCCCAGTACTTTTCAATAAATGCAGTAAACTCCGCTGCATCATCCTCATCCATATTTTTGCGCATTTCATCAATTTTCCGGCTGCTGATCGGATGCTTGACCACGTATTCTCCGGCTTCCCAGACGATGATATCCTGGTAATCATAAGAACGCCTGTCTGTCATCCGCCCGAAATATTCAGTCATGGTATCCATAAAAGCATCCAGCTTGTCCGTAATTTCCTCCCGCTCCGCGTAACTCCGCGGATATTCGAACTGAGGGTCGGCCGGAATGATCTCTGTAATCCGCTCAATGTAACGTTTGCCGGCTCTGAGCACCAGATGCACGTTGAAGCCCAGCGCCTCCACCACCTGCACCTCGGCAATTTTCTCATTGCTGAACGCTCCCGAGGCAATCAGGCTGTTGCGGAGTGCACTGACGAGATTCGCCAGTGTTTTGCCGTGATGGGTAAACAAAGTATACTCAGAGGCCACCTGGGCGGCCTGAATGACATAACTGACCACACTGTGAGTGGCGGCTTCGCCGACAATATTAACCGCGCCATCTGTTTTCTTTTGTACATCCAGCCCGTCCTGCCCGCTGACCGAAGGTGTTTCCCTAAAAGAAAGGATGTTTTTTCCCGGATACATTTTTCTCGCCCAAATTTCAAAAGAGGTCTCCTGAATCCGGATATTCTTCGCATCAATATATTTAATCAGTGCCTTGAGCAGCGTTGTTTTACCCGAACCCTGTCTTCCTGTGATTGCAGTTACCTGATGACCAAGGATGAGGTAGACCAGCATATGAATAGCAAGCGGCGCACCCGGATCTTTGATCTGCTGGTCCAGTTCCACCAGTGAGTCATTGAATTTGCGGACGAAGAATGCCCAGCTCTCTGCCATTTTGGGCCTCACCACCACGACACGGCTGCCGTCAGCCATATCGTTGATGATATAACCCTTGGATTCATTCAGCTGGCCCGGATTGCCGAAGCCGTAAATGTTCTGGCAGACCCGTTTCAGCTCCTTCTCGGAACCGAAGCTCAAGAATTCCAGATGAAGCGATTTCCCGCGGTAGAACGTCCATACCGCATCATAGGATTGCGGAATGAAATGTTGCTGTTTGGTATATTCCAGAAAATCAGTGGTTTGCACGACATCCGGAGGCATGCCGCTTGTTCCGCCATTCACACCGTCGATATTCTGGTCCCGCAGCTCATCAATGACCCCAAGACCTTTATAAATTTGATAGGCCCGTTGTACAATAATTTCAATCTTGTCCTGCATAGACAATCTCGGCTGCTCCGATTGATAGATATGGCGGATTTGCTCTTCTGTAATCTTGTATCCCCGGGAACCGTCAGGCAGTCTTTGAAGAGTATCCAGACTATATTTGCTTACCATTACATTGAATGCATCCTGCCCGTGTTCTTTCTTGAAGACATGGAGCAGGATGTCGAAGCAATCCTGTGAAGTCAGGCGGCCCGTATGACCGAAGCTGATGATCTTGTCCACATTTCCTTCATCCAGACCATAGGTCTGCACCAGCAGATCCTTCATGTACAGCTTGACGTATTTCTTGGCGGATAAATCCCCGTGCATGCAGCTTCTAAGCGCCTTCTGCAATTCTCTGCGCCGTGCTTTGCGGCGGTTATATTCTTCTTCGCTGGGACTGCCTTCATAGAGGGAAGAGGCGATAATCTCCTCGAACGCACGTCTCAGAAACAGCACAATTTCATTCATGTCGTATTTCAGCTGCACGGATGGCGGTGCCGAGTTTTTACGTCTGCCCAGCCATAAGAACAGGAACACTCCAATAATAATCAGGACTATGAATATCAGGATAAGATTAATCATTTGCAGCTTCCAATTCCGGCAAAGCGGATATTTCCAGCGTCTGAAGAATAAGCTGGCCCATCCCGCGCACTGCAGCAGTGAAAGATCCGTCTTCGCTGAATTCCAGGAAACGGGTTCTGGCCTCCCTTGCTTTCAGCAGGAACGGCACGGTCCGGCGCTCGTTCTGTGCATCCATGAAACCGGTATGATATGGAACAATGCCGACTGCTGATTTCTTCAACCCGTACTGCCTAATAATTCTTTCTTTATTCATCCTTGCGCTGCGCTCGTAGGCACCCAGGCAATAGAGCACTTGCTTGTGGCCTGGCACAGGCAATCCTCCGTTTGTCTCAAAGTAAGTGTTCAGGCTTACCTGATTTTGGCTCAGATTCACAACAACCAGATCCGCTTGCTCCATTACCAGTGATACCACCTCCGGGTCGTCTTCGGCCGAGAGGTCCACAAACAGCAAATCATAAAATCTTCTATAATCTTTGAAAATGTGTGGAAGCAACAGCTTGGCCGTGTGCTTCTCTGTATTCAAAGAGCCGCTTAACAGCTCCAGGCGGTCTTTAAGAATAGATTCCGCATGATCTCTTATCCCCTCGGGGGTAAGCATCCCGCACTGCACCAGCCGTTCAATGGCATCCATCCCCGCGGAAGTACCTGCCGCCTGAGCAGCCGTTCTTGTCTGAGAGAATACGTACTCAAGTAACCCTTGCTTCGAATGCGTGTGCGTCATCAGCACCCGGATATGATGATCCAGTGCAATCGTTGCCGCCACAACGGCCATATTTGAAGTTGTTCTTCCCTGCCCTCGGGCAGGGCCCCAAAATGCTACCAGCACCTTACTCCCCCCGTTTCCTCGCATACTGCCACAGCTTCTTGATCTCATTCTTAGGCACATTGCCGATTTCAATTAAAAAATCATTTACAGCTCCGGCAAAATCCTTATCCACCTTAAGATTCACCCGTCCGTCATGAACCCAGTCAATTCTCCGCTCTGCGCTGGTAATATAACTAATCTTGGAGGTGATGACCGGATAATACCGGTCTACATAATTCAGTCCAAGCCCGCACTCCTCTTCGATAACAACCAGAAGGGCAGGCATATGCTTTTGATCCAGCAATTCATCGACATGTTCCATAGCCTGGCGCTCATAGCTGGTTGCAAAAACAATCTGTTCATCCTCCAGTCCTTCCGGATAACCATGATGCCAGTCATACAGGACAATATCCGGTCTGTCAGCCACATCCGGCTCAGCATCCCGTATCTGTATACCGGATACTTCTCCATCGAAATATTGATAATGCCTGCGATTGTCCGAAATGATCATGACGTCATTGTTGTAATAGCCTTTTAATAGAATAGCGGCTACCAGGATGAAATCATGTTTCTCGCAATCTCCGGCGACAACAATATTCAAATCTGTCACTCTCCTTCCAGCAGACTGTCTTCGCTTGTAGCTTCTGTATTCATCCCGCCTGCCGAACTCTGGTCTGCGCTGGAATCCACAGGTGCCTGATTACTCTGGTCAATGATTCCGTTAACCGATTGGCTGTTGTCCACTTCGGCAGCTTCAGCGGCTGCAGCTCCCTGCTCCGATTTCCGTTTAATCACACCGCTGCCGCTAGGGGCGTCTGCTCCGACACGGATGTTATCTTCATCTTCAAGGGCTTCAAGCCGTTTCTCCAGCTCTTTACGCAGATCCTCAGCCAGGCTCCACTTAGCCTGATCAATAATAAAGGGATTGCTTTTAATGACTTTCAATACATCCAGGTTAGGCACATAATTTACTACCGGCTCAGGCTGTAGCTCAGGCTCTACATACTGCTTCATATACAGCTCAGCATTGTTAATATAAGCATCCACTAAGGCTGCCTGAAGCAGCTGCGCTTCTTCTTCACTATCGTTGAAGAATGTATACTGATTCGCCAGATCAACATCCTCCAGCGATTTCTTTCCAACAACTATGTAATCCTCACCGTTAGGAAATACGATTCGGATATCGACCACATCCCGTTTGGTCAGCCGCAGCGGAAGCTTGATATACTCCGTCTCTTCCTTACGTTCCGAAGGCTCAAGTCTCGCCTCATCACGCACCATCTCAGTAGTCACCGCTGTCCCGGGCATGGCATTGATCTTAAGGTATTTACCGACAATTCCCTTGGAATCACTGATCAGGTTGTCCGGAGAAGAGAATTTAGGAAGCTTCTCTGCCATTACATCCTCTGCAGTAATTGCTTCACCGGCAAGCTTGGCAGAGACGAGAACATAGGCAGTCTGGGATTGGTCCATATACCGCTGCAGGACATCATCCTTGTCCGCCAGCTGTGCTTCATAAGCGGC
Organism: Paenibacillus borealis; assembly: GCF_000758665.1. Taxonomy (NCBI): domain Bacteria; kingdom Bacillati; phylum Bacillota; class Bacilli; order Caryophanales; family Paenibacillaceae; genus Paenibacillus; species Paenibacillus borealis. The sequence goes on along the minus strand of NZ_CP009285.1, from coordinate 1,559,347 downwards.
CCGCTCATCAATTAGCCTGGCATTGTAATGACGGTAGGTTGCGAACCATACCCCGGATGTAGCGACGGCAACAAGACAACCTGAAATTATCGTGTATCTCAACATTTTTTTCCGCTTGCGTACTGCCACTTCATGACCTCATTTCCATCCCTATTTGATTTTACCTGTCTTTTTTGCCGCAGCTGCTGCCGCTGCTTCAGCCGCAGCCCTTTCACTGGCTTGCCGCTGGGCTTCCTTCACTCTTGCAGCCTCTGCCTCTTCTGTCCGCTGTAATTCAGTTGCATAACTCATCATTTCAGATTCAATCTGCGCAATGGCGGCCTTGAATTGATTCATCTTCTTAATCCATTCTGTGCAATGCTGCTTAAACTCTTCACCGCCCATATCTACCCAATAATCAGAGATGCCTAGGGTTGCAGCACTCATCTTGTCGCTGCAATCCTGGGCAGGAGCCAGCAGCTGATGGCAATTAGAAGCCATACTTCTAACCAAACCTGAATTCATAGCAGCCTCCTAGTTATGAATTAACGGCTCTCCGGAACAAACGAGAAGCCGATACCTATTAACAGCAAAGTCACAAATAATACCGTTCCTGCGATGATCCAGAACAGCGTTTGCTTGCGGATAAGTTTCTTCTGAACGGTCAACAGCTTCATAACCCAATCGACAGCCGCCTTATCTGGATAGAGCGGATCCTGATGCGCCGGCATCAACGTCGTCTCAATTTCCGGGAAATCCTTCTTCAGCACTTGCAGCACTTCCTGGTGCCCGTTCTCCAGCAGCAGTCTGCAACGCTTGCGTTCGAACGGATTCAGCGTATTCAGCTTTTCTTTCAGCAGCTCATATTTCCACATAGCCCCATTACCGACCATCATTGGAATTTGCGAGTTCCACCACAGCTCCAGCCCGCTGGTGCCCTTCCTTTCACGGTGAATATCGAGCCACAGAATGATATGTGTGAATCCGCTGGCCAGAAGCTCGGACATATCCCAGGAATAGCCGCGGCGGTAAAAAGTAACGCCTTCATATTCAAACATAGTGGACACGGAATCTTCCTTCTCGCCTTTAAATACGATCTGTTCAAGTGAGCCGATCTCCGGCCGGTCATCTCCGCAGACCAGCGGCTTCCAGCCCAGCTCCGCCAGTCCTGCCGCAACCAGAAAAGCAGCCGCACCTACATCCTCTTCTCCGCCGACACCGCACACCCCAATAACAAGGGGGACATGGCTTCCCAGTATTCTCTGACCCGTTACAGGCGCAGTGTGCTCCTCAACCGGAATGGATTGTTCCAGGCTTTCCAGCGTTCCTGCTTCGGAAGGTGCCGGAGACTCTGCCCGGACTGGAGGTTTCGGCCTTGACGCGGTAGCTGTTGCGGCAGGACGCACAGCATTAACCGGCCTCCCGGCGTTGCCTGCCGGAGCTTGTTGACCGGGTGCGGGCTGCGGGCGGGTAAGCGACTGGGCCGCTCTCACGGGAGCAGGCGGCAGCTCTTCCCTTACCGGTGCGGGGGGAGTAGCTGCCGCTTGGCCTTTAAAGGAAAACAGCCCCTTCTTTTTCCCCAGCACATGATAATAATCCCTTGTAGTTTTCTTTTCCTTAATCCAGTTCAGCAGATCATCGCCCCGGAATTCCGTGGTGAACTGCAGATCATGAATGTTCATATTTACCATGGACCGGATGAACTCAACATCTGTACGCAGCGCTGGGTCCAGCTGAACAATCAGTCTTGTATGTTTGAGATATTTGCGGATCAGGGTCATGAACCCGATAATATCGGCAGCCTTAACGGGTGTACCCAGACCTGCTCCGCCCTCCATGATTACGATGGATGAAGGATCAACCTCTTTACTGCTGAACCCGCTGATAAAGCTATGTAAGGTAGAATGCTTACCCGAAATCACGTAACCTTCATGCTCCAGTGACCTTGACAGAAGCATGATGAGTTCAGGGGAGCAAACTAAATGTACACTTTTCATAAGATACCTCCTTGATAATCCACCCGTTTAGTAAGGTAATATCCGGATGATTGACCCGTCCCCCTGAATTACCTCTGCAAGAAGCACCTGCAGTCCAAGCTCTGACCATACCTCTCCGGTGCTGCTGACCTCACATTTGAAGTCCCAATTATCCGGCAGCCAGTCCGCCTGCTTCAGAAGCTCCAGGCATTCTCCTGCCGCAAGGGACAGTGACACCTCCAGATCCAGCTCCTTCGCCCCTTTTCCTTTAAACTGGAATGTTGTTATTGCTGTCGACATATACGGCCTCCTCTGAGCGATCTGTCTGTTGCAGCCAAGCTATTATTTCCTCTACCGCAGCCGCAAAATGAACAGGAGTTCTCCTAACCTGTTCCTCCGTTCCGGGTTGCAGCAGCGACATGTGATCCTCGTAGATCAACAGATTTAGCTCACGTTGTACCTGCGCTTCCTCACCGGTGCATTGGATTTCGGCCAGAGAGAGCACAGATGCCCCATTCAATAGCAACCGCTCCGCCCACTGTGCAGGATCAGACTCTTCAGCTTCAGAAAGCATTTGTCCTGAGTTATCATCCAGGCCTTGCACTAACGGAGTTCTGTTCACCACCTGGAATACCAGCTCATGCCAAGCATAAATTTCCTGCACTTTATATCCATTGCCGTCCGGCTGATGTTCAAGTTCAAACCAAGTCCCGTCCCTGAAGAAATAGTAGACTTTAAGCATCTGCTGATGCCTTTGTATAATCTGGCAAAGATAAGACGTACTGCCTGAGGCGATACGGATAAATTCATGAAGCCCTTCCTTCACTTGCGCGTTCCCCATAAAATCAGTCTCCAGGTACCCTTTCCTTTCAAGCGACCTCATCTGTGCATCCATAAGGGAGCGCAGACTGCGCTCAGACTCCGCCTTGAGATCCGTGTCCAGTCCCGGGAAGCTGCTTCCTCCCGTTAATGCCGTCAGATAGATAATTTCCAGAGCATGCAATTCAAACACTTCACGAGCTGGTTTCATCGCTTCTTTTCACCTGCTTATCTAAAGTTCTGTTATCATTTTGAGCCGCCGGATTACCCCTTCTGTAAACAGCATTGCCTCACTGGCGTCCATTCCCCGGTTAAGCGCATCGTAATCCAGGTGTTCCATCTCGGCAGCATAGCACGTATGATCACTTGGAGCTCCGCCCGACAACAGCGCATTTCCGCTGTTAATCAGTTCACCCGCAAGTTCAGTGGTAAATTGCATTTTACTCAGTTCAACAGCATTACTGCCGACCATCAGTAGCACACCCAGCCCGCCGCCAAATCTAGCAATCCGCTCTAAGTGATCCAGGGATTCATTGTCCATCAGATCAAAGGCTGATTTGAAATGCGGCATCAGAATTACGAGAAGCGGGTATTTGGACAAGATATAACCAGCTTCGTCAAATGCTCCCGGCTCCGGAGAATCGGCCAAGGCCTGCCGGGCATCATTTTTCCGCAGCTGCAGCTGTTCAATGAGTGATTGTGTAAGTTCCAGGAACGCTTCAGCCGTGTCCATATAACGGGTAAGCACAGGGTTGGACCTCAGGCCTGCTAAGTTGGCCGTACCGCTGTCGAGCAGATAGAACTCCTTAGTGACCTGGTCCGCCGAATCATGCAAAGCTTGCACTAGTGAGTTGAATCTGAAATCCACCTGCTGCAGGCCTGTGTACGATACAACAAAGTTACTGACATGCTTGATATTGATCGCTGCCGGGAGTGTGGTGTTCCAATCCAACCCTGCCGGTACAAGATATTCTCCATCCTCCGTATCCGCCTTGGAGGCGTGCCCGAGAAGCTCGGCCAGCGAAAGCTTGTCCGGAATTACTGCAATGCCTGCCGGCTCATTCTCTCCGGCCACAGCCTTCATCTCTGCACTGATCCTGCGGAGTGAGGCGGCAATCTGATCATCTGAGCTGCCTTCCCCCGGAAGTGCAGTATGGAATTCCAGAATCCGGTTATCTTTGAGCAGCCCGCGTCCCACAGTACCCGTTGGCTCCATCCCGTCCGTCCGGCCCAGAATGCTGCTGTAATCCATCCTGTCAGACATTTGGAACACCAGAGCCTGCTTGACATTCTGGCTGATCCGGTAAGGATAGGAGCTGACAGCATTGGCTGTAAATACAAAATAAATCCCGTAGTTTCCGCCTTCGCGCACCAGCTTCGCCAGATCTAATACATGATCATCGTACGCTTCTGCAAATCCGGTGTAGTTATCGAGGAGAATAACAATGTATGGAACCTTGTCACCTGTTGCCGCGCAGTAAGACACCAGATTGCTAATGCCAAGCTGAGAGAATTTACGTTTACGCTCATCCAATTGGGAGAGCAGCCAGCTGATCAGTTTACCAAGCTTCTGTTCGTCCTCAGGATAAATAATATCTCCCAGATGGGGCAGCTCATGAAAGACGCCCAGTGTCCGTGTACCGAAATCCAATATGTAAAAATGCACGTATTCAGGATCGTATTTCAGGGCAAGCGACATAATAATGGTCTTCAACAGCACGGTTTTGCCGCTGCTCGGTGCCCCGTACACAAGCAAATGTCCATTCTGGTTAAAATTAATGTCCAGATTGTATTGATCCTGATCCGCAGGGTTATCTACCCGCCCTACGGTTGCCGTCAGATTATCAGCAGGTTGCTGCCAGTGGACTCCATTCCAGATTCGCTGCGGCTCCAGCACTTCCGTTAGCAGGAGAGTCTCCGGAAGCGGAGGAAGCCACAACTGGAAGGCTTCCCGGGTGGAGTGTTCTGCCGAGAGGGCTGCAATGTGATTGACCACTGCCTGCAGCTCGCTTAATTGCGAGGCCCCGTCACTGCTCTTCACCTTCGGCAGCAGGGATCTCCGCTCACCGCCCAGGGTGACAATATCCATTTGCGGTCTTCCATCGCCGGCCGAATCACCGGTAGAGTACGGTGCTCCGCTCCAGGAGGACTGGAATAGGGTAAAGACTTCATTGTTGCCGACCTGCAAATACCCGCGGCCCTTCTCTTTGATCTCTGCAGCTTCAGGACGTTTCAGCATTTCCTGGCTATCCGATGGTGTCTGCACCTTCAGACACAGCTTGAACCGCGAGTTACTCCAAATCTGATCATCGACCACTCCGGATGGCTTCTGAGTTGCCAGTATTAAGTGAATACCCAAGCTTCTTCCGACCCGCGCCGCACTGACCAGCTCTTTCATGAATTCCGGCTGATCCGATTTCAGCTCCGCGAATTCATCCACGACTATGATCAGATGCGGCAACGGAAGACTGACTTCCTTGTTGCGGTACAAGACGATGTAATTATCAATGCTGGTTACACCGGCATCACTGAACAGCCGCTGTCTGCGCAGCAATTCGCTTTTGATGGATGCGAGGGCGCGGTTAATCTGGTTGCCGCCCAGGTTCGTGATTGTTCCTACCAGATGGGGCAGCCCCTGAAAAGCATTGGCCATTCCCCCGCCCTTGTAGTCAATCAGCACAAAAGCAACCTCATGAGGATGGTAATTCACCGCCAAACCCAGCAGCAGGGATTGGAGCAGCTCACTCTTCCCTGAACCGGTGGTCCCGGCAACCAGTCCATGCGGGCCGTAGCTTTTTTCATGCATATCGAACACCAGGGATTTCCCTCCCGCCCCAAGCCCCAAAGGAATAGACAGTGTCCGGTTCGCCTGATTTTTAGACCAGCGCTGCAGAACATTCAGTTCCTCAACCTGCTCTACCTCAAAGCTCTCCAAGAAAGTGACCATTGGCGGAATATAACTGTTATTTTGCCCCTCCTTGATTCTAAGCGGAGATAATGAACGGGCAAAAAACTCTGAATGCTGCTTATCCAGAGAATCAACTGTGAAATGACCTGCTAAATGATTTAAAAGCTGCTTCGTATCTTTGCGGACCATTCCTTGGCCGTCCCTGATTTCAAGAATGGCCTGGCAATTCAGCGGCAGCGCAACATCTATCTTCTCAGAGATAAAAATGCTGGTTGCGCCCAGCGCAGAATTATTGGACAGCAGAACCTTCATCATTTCTGTGCTATCCCACAATTCAGGAGCAAACACCAGGAATACATAATGCGGGGTCTGGAGCATCTGCATGCCATAACCGTTCTGGTCGTCTCCCTCTCTCTTTCTAAGTACCGGGAGGAGTTCATCAGCAAAATTGGAGGCTTCGTAAGAGGTCGTAGCCAGGCTTCTGAATCTCCAGCTTTTGTCCCATGCATGGGGCAGCCATTTCAGCCATTCCCAGTGTTCCAGATCCTCAGGCTGCATCACACACACAATTCTTACGTCATCGTAACCCTGATGTGTAGTCAGATGAACGATAGCTGCATTCAGAAATTCGCTGACCTCCCGCTTTCTGCCGAATATGCCCAGCGTATTAATATTTCTAAGCGGAATGTACACGGGAATGTCTCTTACGAAATACATTTCTTCGCAAATTTTGGCAGCAATCTCTTCAAGCGGATTCTCGTCGTCGATTGCTTTGGTTGTGGGGCTGTATGTAGGCACCAGAGAAATGGGCTGTATCCCCACTCCGATCCGGGTATTCAGGAAATCATCTTCAATTGCAGTTCTCTCCCATAGCTGCTTGCTTCTGCCGCGGACAATTTTAATACAGCCTGTAATGTCCGGATGGATGTATGTATAAGCCTCACGCTGCGTACTGGCAGCATTTTGCAGCTCATTGCGAACCTGAAATAAATAATTCAGATATTTCTTCTCCAGCTTCTTATTTTGTTCGAGATGTTTCTTCACACTGGATTTGTAATTCATCACCGAAATCATAACCGTTAGTAAGGTCATACTCATAGTCGAGATCAGCATCGTATACGACCTGGTCAAGGTTGACATGAATATTGCAATCAGCATCATCCCAATCGGCGGAACAATAATCGTCAGCCAGGAGAAGGCCGGTTTGCCCGAAGGCTTGGCAGGATCCTCCAGAGCCAATTCGCCTTCCGGATAGCCAGGTTTGATTCTGGGGGTTCTTTGTACCTGATTGGTTAGCATTTCTTGTACGCTCATTTTTTCTCATCACCACTGGATAGGAATTTTGGATTACTAAGCTTATTTAATTTAAAATTTTGAATAAAAAAATATAAAATTTCATTAATTTGGGATTTATATTTAGCATTATCGGCAATCTTCAACAATAGTTTATATTTTCCATAACATTTATTGTTAATATAGTTCATTAATCCCTAATAAGTTATCATTCTCTTTAACGCATTAAAATTAACAGAGTATAAAGATATAGTTCCATAGCCACTCTGCTCATTTCCGCAAACACAGGATTTGTGCATAATGGCATATTTACATTTTTATAGCTACCAGATTTTCCCTTTGCAACTAATTTATAAAATTTACTCATTATGCAATTTTTTTGTAATTACATACCGCCAAATCTTATTATTAAGTTACCAGCCACTGCCGGCTCCTCTACTTCAGGACTTCAATACTATGAATAATGACTGTGCCAAAAGTGCTCCATAGAAATAAAAAAGCCGCCAAATGGCGGCCTATTCTTCTGCTGCTGAACTAGTTCAGGTATTCTGCTTGGTTTCATATCTGTTTATTGGTCTTACCCTTTAACCGCACCGCCGGTGAGTCCCCGGACCAGTGTTTTGGAGCCGAACAGGAAGAGAACGATCAGCGGAAGCGTGCCCAGGGTCAGACCCAGGATACTCGCCGAATAATCCGTGCGGAAGACTGTGGACAGATTCGCAATCCCCAGCGGCAGCGTATACAGCTCCGGCTTGTTGATCGTTACCAGAGGCAGCAGATAGCCGTTCCAGGAGCCAAGGAAGGAGATCAGCCCCAGGGTACTGATGGCAGGCATCAGGAACGGAACTACAATTTTTGTGAGAATTGCCGGCTCGGAGCAGCCGTCGATCCGCGCGCTTTCGATGACCTCCGTCGGAACGGAGGAGCGGATAAACTGGGTCATGAAGAATACGCCGAAGGCATTGTTCAGTCCGGCCAGAATCAGCGGCGCATGGGTGTTGTTCAGGTGGAACCACTTCATCTCCATAACATAAGCAATCAGGCCCAGGTGGCCGGGGATCATCATCGTCAGCAGAATGAAGCCGTACAGTGCATTTTTACCCTTAAATTCATATTTCGCAAAAGCAAAGCCGGTAATGGAGGCAACCCCAACAGTCACCAGGGTGAACAGTACAGCAACATAGAAGCTGTTCCAGTAATTCCGCAGGAAGCTCGCGGACATAATCGTCTTCAGATTCTCCAGCAGATAGTCGCTCGGCAGAATCGGCAGCTGCTTGAACAGATCCTCGGAATAATAGGTTCCCATCACAATCATCATGTAGAACGGGAACAGGAAAGCGATAGCGATCAGGCTAAGCAGCAATACGGTAAAGAACTTTTTGGCTCTCATTTATCGTCACCGTCCCTGTTGATCCATTTCATGCCGACCACCGAGAATAAGGCGATGAACAGGAAGGTACCATAAGCGATCGCTGCCCCTTTGCCGTACTTGAACGCACTGCCGTTGAAGGAAGCATCGAACATGTACCAGATCGGTGTGAAGGTCGAACCGTCAGGCCCCCCTACCATGCTGGAGCCGGAAGCCCAGCCGCTGAACAGCAGCATCGGTTCTTCCACCAGCTGCAAGCCGCTGATAATGGAAGTAATAATCAGAAACAGGTTGATCGGCTTCAGCAGCGGAATGGTGATGCGCGTGAACACATCTTTGGAAGAGGCTCCGTCAATGACTGCCGCCTCGTAGATGGACGTATCAATGCTGGCCATCCCTGCAGTGTAGAACATGACGAAATATCCAAGGTTTTTCCAGAAGACCATCAGGATGACTACCCAGCGGGAAGAGCTGGCTGAGCCCAGCCAATTAATCTTCTCCTGAATGAGGCCCATCTCCATCAGCATATTGTTGAAGAACCCGCCCTGCCAGTCGAACAGCAGTGAGAAGATAATTCCCACAGCGACCGGAGTTGTCATGTAGGCACTAAATACACTGAGACGGAAAAAGGTTTTGCGGCGGATCAGCTTGCTCTCGATCAGACTGGCCATCAGCATGCCCATGAGGACAAGGGCCGGAAGGTAAACTGCCATAAAGATGATGACGTTGAGCAGGGATTTCCAGAAGAATGCATCATGAAAAAACAGCTGTGTATAATTGCTGAGTCCGATAAAATTCCGGTTGCCGTACAAATCCCAATCCGTAAGGCTGATGTAGAGGGTGAAGAGAATCGGGAACAAGCTTAGTACTGCATAGGACAAGAAATAAGGTGTAATGAACAGATACGGCCATTTATTTTTACTGCTGATTCCTTTCGCTTTCTGCATGATCTTTCACTTCCTGTCCGTTAAAACGGCAGCCTGTCCTTGCGGGCGGCTGCCGCTTTTTATATAGTATATTTCTTATTCAAATGTCAGCTCAGGGTGGTTCTTCTTCAGCTGTTCTTCCCACTTGTCCAGCGCCTGCCGGGCATCAAAGCTCTTATCCTGTGCCATGACCTGGAGCACCAGCTCGGAAGAGCTGTAAATATCCTGGTCGTATTTGGTCACCGCTTTGGATTTCATGTTCGGGAATACCTTCTCTACCCAGAACTTTCCGAGATCCTGTCCCCCGAAATATTCATCCGCCCCGGAAGATAGCTTGGAGGTATCCTTGAAGAAGGATTTCAGCGGCAAAATGTAATCGGAGGCTGCGAAGTTCGCTTCAGCGCCTTCGTCTGTGCCTAACAGCCAGTTAAGATAAGCCCATGCGGCATCCTTGTTCTTACTGTCTTTCCAGATACCGATGGTTGTACCGCCGTACGGATATCCGCCTTCCGGAGGAACCATCAGGCCCCAGCGGCCGGTGCTGGCCTTGTCGTTGGGCTTAATTACGAATTCCGGAGACCAGTTCGCTGCCGGATAGAAGATTACGTTATCCTGCGAGTACGAAGCATTCCAGGTCGGCGACCACATCGCCAGCTTGCCCTCTGCGTTATTGTCACGGATGGACTGCAGTTGAGTGAAGATCCGCAGCACCTCTGCGGTGTTCACTTTGGTTCCGTCAACAACTGCGGTTGTACCCTGATTGGAGAGGATGGTGTAGGCATCCATCAGGCTTCCCAGCATGAAGGTTTTGCCGCCGCTTTTCTCATATACCTCCTTGCCTTTGGCAATAAAGGTATCCCAATCGGTGAACATAGCTGTTAATTCATCAGGATCATCGGTTCCGAAGTATTGCTTCGCCAGGTCACGCTTGTAGGCCAGTGCTCCGGGAGAACCGGATTGCTCCAGACCGACGAGTTCTCCCTTGCTGTTGGTCAGCAGCGGAAGCTCGAAGTCGAGCAGATTGGAGGTATCGAAGTTGTACGGCTCTCCCGATAAGCTCTGCAGGACGTTAAGCTCATACAGAGCCCCGCGGAACGCAGCCTCCCCCCAGATGATATCCGGCAGGTCGGAGCCGGAGGCGATGGAGGTCTGGATTTTCTTCAGATAATCGCCCGCTGATACTTCGACGAAATCCAGCTTTACATTCGGGAACTTCTCGTTAAACTTCGCTCCGGTACCTTCGAACCAGGCTTTGTCCCAGCCCCATACGGTCAATTTTCCGGAAGCGTTTGCAGGATCGCTTGAGCTATTCGTGCTGTTCGTGGTGCCGGCGTCCCCGGAAGTGGCGTTGTTACCCTTGCCGTTGCCGCAGCCGGCTAGCACCATGGTGAAGCACAGTGTTAGAACAAGCGCTATAACGGATGCTTTTTTACTGAATAGATTGTGCAAATTATTGTCCCCCTTGCCTCTGTTGTGACAGCCGGCGGTTTCTCTCATGCCCTGTCCGTCTGTATAGTCTTACTATAAGCATGACGGCATCGCCCAACAATTAGACGATCCGATGATTTTGTATAAATAATGATAGTGCTTTCACTCTACCGGTTGCTGCCCTGATGGCAGGAGAACGGATATTTTGGTGCCTTCCTGCTCACTTGAGCGGATGACCAAGCGGCCTTCCTGCCCGTACAAATACTCGATGCGTTCCCGGATATTCCACAGCCCAATCTGTTTCATAGCCCCGGAAGGAAGGCGTGCCGGCGGCAGCGTTCCGTTCATAATGGCCTGTGCCTTCTCCTGGCTCATGCCGCACCCGTCATCCCTGACCGAGATTAACAGCCGTCCGCTGCGCTTGCGGATAATGATCTCAATACGCCCGATTGACTCCTTCTCTGAAAATCCGTGAAAAATAGCATTCTCCACCAGCGGCTGAATCAGGCTTTTGGGAATAGAGTCGCCCAGTACCTGCTCTTCTACGTTCCAGACCAGCTCGAAGCGGTCCGCATATCTGTATTTTTGAATACGTACAAAGTGATCGATAATGTTCATCTCCTGCTCCACCGTGACATACAGACCGGCATCGCCGATATTGACGGCATCATGCAGAATGCCAATAAAGGATTCAATCATTTCTTCGATAGCCATGTAGTTTTTTTTGCGGGCCAGATAAACAACAGTGTTCAAGGTATTGTAGATAAAATGGGGGTTGATCTGTGCGAACAGCAGCTCCGCAGACATCTTACGCTTCCAGCGTTCCTGCTCCACCTTCTCGCTCATCTGCCGCTCAATATCGCCAAGCATCATCTCAAAGCCATTCTTCAGCACAGAGAGCTCGTCATTGCTGCGGAACGACAGCTGAACATTGTAATTGCCCATCGATACCTGCTTCATCGCTTTGGTCATCTGCAGAATCGGACGGATAATACTGGAGATAATCGGAAGAAACAGCAGGAAGCAGAGGATGAGGCATAACGCGAGGAAGACCGCCCAGTACCGCACAATATATCCTACCCACTCGTAGAACCGGTCGTTAGAGGTAAACGTGAAGACAGACCACTCCGATTTATCAAAAGCACTGGCCAGATAATATCCCTTGTCATGCTTGGTGACTTGAATTTCCGGGCCGTCTGCGGTCAGCACTTGCGCAGGGAACTCTGCTGCGTTGCCTTGCTGATATAGCAGCGATTGATCCGGCCCGATCCAGGCCACCTGGTCGAAGGACTGGCCCAAATACTGGAACAGACTCTCAAAAGCTTCATAATCAATATTCAGAAGCAGCACACCGCCGTACTCGGGATCGAAACGGATAAAGAAGCTGACAATTTTTTTGCTGTCGGGGTCCAGAATGATGTGGGGAGCTGAAAATCCGCTTTTGGCGTTGCTGGCCAGCGCCTTCTGGTACCAGTCTTCCTGAAGCAGCCGTTCAAAATAAGGATCAATATACAGTGATGACCAGAAGACCTTGCCGTCAGAGCGGACGATGGCCGAGCTTTCGAGGTAGTCACGCAGCACATTAAATTTGGTCAATTGGGTGACTACATCCCGGTAGGCACTCAGCTCATCGTACGTCGAGGGATATTGCAGCTTCGCTGCAAACTGCTGAAGCAGCTCATCGTTGACCATATTGGCGGCATATTTCTGCACGTCGTCAATCAGGTGATTCATCTGATTCGTTGTCTGCTCCAGATGAATAGTGTCTTCACGCAGCGCCTGGGTTTCGAGAATCGAAGAGAACTGCTCATAGGCCAGCGCACTGATGGCAGAGACCGACAAAGTGACGATAAGAATAACGCTGCCAAGTATTTTGTTCTTGATTTTGCGCATAGCTATTCACCTTCCTTCTGCTGCAGGAAGTCCTTGGGCTGCATGCCGGTGGTTTTTTTGAATACCTGGCTGAAATACTGGCTGGTTTTGTAGCCCACCTTCTCGGATACCTCGTAAATCTTGTAATCACCGGTCTGCAGAAGCTGCTTGGCCAGTGAAATCCGGTATTCCGTTGTATAGTCCAGCAGAGACTGGCCGGTCTCCCGTTTGAAGGTGGTACGCAGATGGATGCTGCTGATCTGCAGATGGCCCGCGACCGTCTCCAGGGACAGGTCCGGATCGGCATAATTGCCGGCCACATAATCCATTGCTTTGTTCACCCAGCGGGAATAATGATTCCCGGGCTGCCGCCGCTGCAGACGTTCTTCCAATAGCCGGTACAGGGCGCTTACAATCTGCCGTGCGTCCGTGCCTAGCTCCAGGTCAGAGCCGTCTCCGTCCTTGCGGCATTCGGCACCGACCTCACCTATGGCTGCGCGCAATTCTCCCAGAGAGGCCAGGGCGGTTATTTTCTCCAAGCTGACTTTCAGCCCGTCCAGCAGGCTCCTGTCAGGAGACAGCAAGTACTGCCTGATCTCGCCAGCAATAACGGAAGCTCCGCCGGCAGAGGAGGCTTGTTCCAGCAGAAATACGGCACCAGGCGGCAGCAAAAACGAATAATCATACGCCTGTCTCATCGCCGCATATCTCCGGTCCGGCGATTCTGGGCTGCCGGCAGAGATGAGAATTCGGGGCAGCCCGCCCTCATAACAGGTTCCCAGACTGGTCAGCACCTGGCCGGCAATCTGCCGCAGGAGATAATGCTGAAGCAACAGACTGCTCGAAGAAGACAGCTTCAGCAGCACAGTGTAGCCGCCTTCATCCATCTCCATAATATGTATTTCCTCCAGCTCTGCGGACTGGTGGCGGATCTCTTCCTCAATCTGCTTCCAGGCGGAAGATACAGGCAAGCGGCTGCTCCGGCGGCTGCCGTCCAGCAGAATTGCAGCGCCCAGCTCGAAATACAGCAGTGCCGGCTGCCCCTGCTGATGTTCTGTAACGAGCCGGTGCAGCCGGGACTCCTGATTCCCCGCAGGGACCTGATATTTGCCTGCTAACATATCCTTTAGCAGGATTTGGAGCGCATGTCCGCGGCCTTCTTCCTCGGCTGCTTCTGCTGCCAAGCCTTCCTTGAGCAGCTTCAGCTGCTCCAACAGGCGGTTGCGGCTGATTTCATGCTTAAGCAGATAATGGGCCGCACGCATTTCCAGTGCCTGGCGGGCATAATCGAAATCACGGTAAGCGGTCAGAAAGATCACCCGGGTTTTGGGAGCAAGCTGGACAACCTGCCTGCCCAGCTCCAGGCCGTCCATAGGAGACATGGAAATATCGGTAATAACAATCTGCGGCTGCAATTTCTCGAATAACCGCAGCGCCATACGTCCGCTCGTTGCCTTCGCGACCACTTCAAAACCATTTTCTGCCCAAGGTACCATTTGATATACATTATCAAGTGCAAGCGGCTCATCATCCACAAGCATGACCGGAATTAAAAAATTCATTGCAGACCCCCCCGTTCCTGTCGATTTCTGATATATATGCAGGTATAACGGAACATGAAGGCGCCGTCAATGGAAATGACTCCCTAAATGAGGGGATGGGGATAATTCACATGCAACAACAAAAAGCAGCCCGTCCGGAGACAAGCCGCTATCTGCAAACTCTTTTTAAATGTTTTTTACGCCTCCGGCAAAAATAAAAAAACAAAAAACCCCTGAATCATCAGGGGTTTCAGCCATTACATGTTATGCGGTAGAGAGGACTCGAACCTCCACGGGTATACACCCACTACCCCCTCAAGATAGCGTGTCTGCCATTCCACCACTACCGCATATTGAGGCTTCAACGAACCCAGGGAATTCTCATCCCATCAATCGAAGAAGATTATGGTGACTCGTATGGGATTCGAACCCATGTTACCTCCGTGAAAGGGAGGTGTCTTAACCCCTTGACCAACGAGCCATATGATAAGTTTGTGTGTTTGTCACAACAAAAATGAGTATATCAAACCCCGGTGAATTTGACAAGCTTTTTTTCTAAAGAAAATATCGGGGAGAATTGCGGTGTGCAGCTTCCGTTTCTCCCCATCCCAGCCCCGCCTTCCCGCGGGGACAGAAACGATATTCTCCCATTGTTAAATACGTCCGCCAGCGGCAGCTAGTACGCGGATTCCATCCGCGCATTCGTAGCCCAGACTCTGCGCCACCGCAAGATTCGTTACATGTCCAGCCACCACATTCAGTCCGCGCGCAAGCGCCGCGTTGTTGACCGCAGCCACATGAATGCCAAGATTGGCAATCTGCAGCGCATAGGGAATCGTCACATTGGTCAGCGCCAGTGTCGAAGTCCGGGCGACCGCCCCCGGCATATTGGCCACAGCGTAGTGCACCACGCCATGCTTCACATAGGTCGGATTCTCATGCGTTGTAATCCGGTCAATAGTCTCGATCGAGCCGCCCTGATCAATCGCAACATCTACGATCACAGAGCCCTCTGCCATTTGCCGCACCATATACTCTTTGACCAGCTTCGGAGCACGGGCACCGGGAATCAGCACAGCCCCGATCAGCAGATCAGCTCGGCGTACAGCCTGTTCAAGATGATAGGAATCCGACATCACTGTAACCAGGCGTCCGCCAAAAATATCATCCAAAGCCCGCAGCCGGTTCGCATTCAGATCCAGGACTGTCACCCGTGCCCCCATCCCCAGGGCAATCTTCGCCGCATTGGTGCCGACAATACCGCCGCCGACAATCACTACCTCTCCAGGCTGTACTCCCGGCACACCGCCAAGCAGGACACCTTTGCCTCCCTGAGGCTTCTCCAGCAGCCCGGCACCGATCTGAACAGCCATCCGTCCGGCAACCTCGCTCATCGGGATAAGGAGCGGCAGGGAGCCATCCTCAAGCTGGATTGTCTCGTACCCGACCGCTGTGACTCCGCTATCCAGAAGCGCCTTAGTCAGCACTGCTTCAGGTGCCAGATGCAGGTAGGTGAAGAGAATCAGACCTTTACGGAAAAAAGCATATTCCTCCGGCAGAGGCTCTTTCACTTTAATGATCATCTCCGCCTTGCCCCAGACTTCCGCAGCGGTCTCCAGAATCACTGCGCCTTTATCCAGGTATTCCCGGTCATCGAAGCCGCTGCCTGTGCCCGCAGAAGCTTCAACGAACACTTCATGACCCGCCTTCCGGAGCGCCTCCACCCCGGCCGGGGTTATTGCGACGCGGTTCTCATTATTTTTGATTTCTGCGGGTACGCCAACAATCATGCTGATTCCCCCTCAAAGTTTTGTGAGCATAGCCTTCCTGTGATATACGAAAAGAAAGGCTCGAAATTGAGCCTTTCTCTTCTCAGCTAAGGTGATGCAGGAGGCCGTGCGGCCTCCTGCGGTTTAGAACCCCAATTCCGTTCCCCTTAGTATATGCGGGTTTACTTCTTAAGGATTAACCTTTGTTTCGAATGTCTGTTTACCGTCAACGAATTTCAGAACGACAGCCGCTTTAACCGGGTCATGTGTTTCGTTCAGGGTAATTTTGCCTGTAGCGAGCTGCAGATCTTTGGTTGCTGCCAAAGCTTCTGTAATTTTGGCCGGATCAGCTTCACCTGCACGGGTGATTGCATCAGCAACCAGTTTCAATGCATCATAACCAAGGGCAGCCATACCGTCTGGAACTGCGCCGCCGTTAGCTGCTTTATAGGCTTCAACGAAGCTGGTTACTTCAGTAGCCGTATCTTCAGGCGAGTAGTGGTTAGACATGAATGTGTTCTCAAGAGCTGCTGCACCAGCAATTTCAGCCAGCTGCGGAGAATCCCATCCGTCTCCGCCCAGGAATGGAACGGTAATGCCCATTTCACGGGCCTGTTTTACGATTTTACCTACTTCTTCATAGTAGCCCGGCAGGTAAATTACATCCGGGTTAGCTGCTTTGATACGTGTCAGAACGGCTTTGAAGTCAGAGTCTTTCTGTTGGTAGGACTCTTGGCTCAGCACTTCGCCGCCTTTAGCTTTGAAGGTTTCTTCGAAGAACTTCTGCAGACCTTTCGAGTAGTCACTCGAAGTATCTGTATAGATTACAGCTGTTTTTGCTTTCAGGGAGTCGAGTGCAAAGTTAGCCATAACTTCACCTTGGAAAGGATCGATAAAGGCTGCGCGGAACACATATTCATTCACATTGCCACTGCGCTCATCAACAGTAACTTTTGGGTTGGTTGCACCTACTGCTACGAGTGGAATCTTCTTCTCGGTAGCAACCGGAACGATACCCAGCGTGTTGGTAGAAGTAGAAGCGCCAATGATTGTAACAACCTTGTCATTGGTAATCAGCTTCTGTGCTGCTTGCGTTGCTTCTTCAGACTTCGAAGCGTTATCTGCAATTACCAGTTCCAACTGCTTACCAAGAATACCGCCTGCTGCGTTGATCTCGTCAACAGCCAGCTTCGCGCCCTTCGATGCGGAGTCGCCGAAAGAAGCTTGACCGCCTGTGAGCTCAAGGTCAGCCCCGATTTTGATTGTGCCTGCGGCAGCATTTCCGCCGCTTGCAGAGTTACCGCTGTTCTCTGTGTTGTTGCCACAGCCCGATGCTAATACCGCAGTCAGTACTGTCGACAAAATAATGGCCCCAATTTTCTTCATTGTTTCTCCCAGCCTCCCGATTAATTGATTTTTATATGTTGTTTCTGTGATGCTGCGGTTTGGTGCGGCTAATCTCTCCTAGTGACCAAGATAAGCCATTTTGATTTCATCGGAATCGGCCAATTCCTTGGCGTCCCCTTCAAGCACTACTCTACCTGTCTCGAGAACATAGGCACGGTCAGCGATTTTGAGCGCCTGATGGGCATTCTGCTCGACCAGCAGTACAGTGGTTCCGGCGTCATTGACTTCTTTGATGATTTTGAAAATATCCTGGACCAGCAGCGGCGCCAGACCCATGGACGGTTCATCCAGCAGCAGCAGCTTGGGATGACCCATAATCGCCCGCCCCATGGCAAGCATCTGCTGTTCCCCGCCGGACAACGTTCCGGCTTGCTGTTTCTTACGTTCCAGCAGTCGCGGGAAAGTATTGTAGACTTTCTGGAAGTCGGCTGCCAGGCTGCCGGAATCCTGCAGATAAGCACCCAGCTCCAGATTTTCCTCGACGGACATATTCGCGAATACACGCCGTCCTTCGGGGCAATGAATCAGCCCTTCCTTAACAATTGCCTGGACACTTTGATTCACAATCGATTTATCCAGGAATTCAATACTTCCTGTTTTGGGTTTAAGCAGCCCCGAAAGCGTCTTGAGCAGCGTGGACTTCCCGGCGCCATTGGCTCCAATCAGTGTAACGATCTCTCCCTGCTTCACGTTGATGCTGAGATCCTTCAAGGCATGAATAGCTCCGTAATAAACATTGATTCCTTGTACTGTAAGCATAGTTCTACGCCTCCTGTCCCAAATACGCTTCGATAACCTTTGGATTATTCCGGATTTCCACCGGAGTTCCGTCAGCGATAAGGATACCGCGGTCCAGGACGTAAATCCGGTTGCAGACACCCATAACCAGCGACATATCATGCTCGATCAGCAGAATGGTAAGGTCGAATTCTTCACGGATCCAGGCGATCAGATTCATTAGATCACGTGTCTCATTCGGGTTCATCCCGGCCGCCGGCTCATCGAGCAGCAGCAGCTTGGGTCCGGCCGCAAGCGCCCGGGCAATCTCAAGGCGGCGCTGGTTACCATAGCTCAGATTGCTGGCTACCTCATGACTCTGATCGGCAAGATTGAATATTTTGAGGATATCCATCGCCTTCTGAGTGATTTCGTCCTCTCCCTTGAAATGCTTCGGCAAACGGAGCATAGAAGAGAACAATGAGTGTTTCGCATGCTGATGAAAAGCAATTTTGACATTCTCCAACACGGTCATAGCCGTAAATAAGCGGATGTTCTGGAACGTACGGGCGGCACCTTTATGGTTAATCTTATAAGGCTTCATGCCGCCGATGGATTCGTTATTCAGAAGAATGCTGCCCGATGAAGGGGGGTAAACCCCGGTCAGCAGATTGAACAATGTCGTTTTGCCGGCGCCGTTGGGTCCGATCAGCCCAATCAGTTCACCTTTATTAATATGAAGGGAAACATCACTGACTGCCTTAAGTCCGCCAAAGGATCGGCTGGCTTCCTTAACATCAAGGAGCACTGCTGCCTTCGATTGTGTCATTTGCCTTAGCCTCCTTTTTACCGAACTTGCCGAATGAGAATTTGGTTGTGCCAAGCAGGCCGCTTGGACGGAAGATCATCATCAGGATGAGCACGATGGAGTAAATAATCATGCGCCATTCAGGGAATTCACGCAGGTACGTGTAGAGCAGGGTAACAAATACCGCTCCGACGATGGAACCGGCCGTGCTGCCAAGTCCCCCGAGAACAACCATAACGATAATTTCAAACGACTTCAGGAAGTTGAAACTGCCCGGCGTGATAACGTAGAACGTATGAGCTGACAGCCCGCCTGCAATCCCGGCAAACAAAGCACCGATGGTGAAAGCGATAATTTTGTAGCGTGTCGTATTAATCCCCATAGCCTCTGCAGCAATTTCATTCTCACGGATAGCAATACAGGCCCGGCCGTGTGTAGATCTAATGAAGTTATTAATGAGAACAACAGAAATCAGGGTGAAGAAGAATAACATCGTCCATGTTGTTTTGGCAGGAATACCGCTGAGCCCCGAAGCCCCGCCGACGTATTCAGTATTCAGCATGATAATCCGGATGATTTCACCGAACCCCAGTGTGGCGATGGCCAGATAGTCACCGTTGAGCCGGAGGGTAGGCATCCCGATCAGTACGCCGAATACTGCCGCCAAAAGTCCCCCAGCTATAATTGCCGGTACGAATGGCACGTTGTAGTCAAGCGTAAGGATCGCCGAAGTGTAAGCACCTACGGACATAAATCCGGCATGACCAATGGAGAACTGTCCGGTAATCCCGGTAATCAGGTTGAGTGATACGGCAAGCATGATGTTAACACCGATCAGAAGGAGCATAGACTGATTAACATCACTAAGAACTCCGGTTGTTAGAAGAACTTTGATTACTCCATAGAATGCGAGGGCGACAATAATGCCCATCCAGAATTTTTTATTCAAGTTTTTCACGGTAATTCCCTCCTACACTTTCTCCCGGACATTCTTGCCAAACAGTCCGGATGGTTTAAAGATAAGGATCAGAATCAGTACCGCAAAGGCCACGCCATCACGCCATGAGGAGAATCCGAGTGAAGATATTTCCGTCTCTACCGTTCCCAGCAGCAATCCGCCTACAAGTGCACCAGGAATACTTCCGATTCCCCCGAGCACCGCAGCTACGAAAGCTTTGAGTCCAGGCATAACCCCCATCAAAGGATCGACTGAGTTATAGGTCATTCCAAAAATGACTCCGGCAGCAGCGGCAAGCGCTGAACCAATTGCGAAAGTAGCTGAAATGGTGCGGTCTACGTTGATCCCCATCAATCGTGCCGCTTCCACATCGAACGATACCGCCCGCATTGCTTTACCGGTTCTGGTATAACGGACGATATACTGCAGGACAAGCATTAGAATAATCGTTGTTAGAAGAATCATAATCTGATTAGATTCAACCTGTATGGAAGTTCCAAACAGATGATACTGCTTCTTATC
Source organism: Paenibacillus borealis (assembly GCF_000758665.1). Lineage (NCBI taxonomy): Bacteria > Bacillati > Bacillota > Bacilli > Caryophanales > Paenibacillaceae > Paenibacillus > Paenibacillus borealis. The sequence continues at coordinate 1,539,055 of NZ_CP009285.1, read as the reverse complement.
CATAATATCCGGGAAGCCCTGAGCCTGAGGCCCGAGAATCAATACTCCGGTATATTCAAGCAGGAAGGATACACCAATCGCTGTGATCAGCGCGGCAATCCGTGTAGACTTGCGAAGCGGCTTGTAAGCCAGACGCTCTATTGTGATACCGAGCAATGCGCTGATGGTCATCGAAATGATCAGCGACAAGAGCAGGACAACGATGGGCGGCAATCCGGCATTCGCCAGATATTTGGCACTGTAGAGTCCGATAAACGAACCTACCATAAATACATCGCCGTGCGCAAAATTGATCAGTTTGATGATACCGTAAACCATGGTGTAGCCAAGGGCGATCAGAGCATAGATGCTGCCTACGGAAATCCCGTTTATTAGTTGCTGAATGAAGTACTCCATCGCCATCCCCTTTTCCCCATAATAATAAAAATCCCCTTTCTCTGCCTCACATCTCTTTTCTTCTTTATGATGTCATTTATATTAACACAAGGGTTGGGTGTCGTCACTAATTTTTATGTGAATTAATATAAAATTCAAGAATTGGTGTTATGTTACATAACATGGTATGTGTAGTATTCGGTAGGTTTTTGTCGGATTTTGAAAAACGCGAAGAAAACAGGAGTAATTCAGAGGATTTTGAAGCAGGATGGTTTTAGGATTTGTTTCCTTTTCTTATACAATACTTGATTTTTGCGCAATTAATATAACATTTGTCTCTTTACAGCATCAATCCTTCAATTTATTAAAGGGGTAACGGGTTGAACCGACAGACTTTTTGTCGTTATTTGATAAAAACATACAAGCCGGCACCTCTTACATCGAGGTCCGGCTCATTTGCCTGATAGGACGTTTAATTCAAATATACCGCTTTACCGGTCTGTGCAGATTCATAGATAGCCTCCAGAATCCGGGAGACCACATAAGCCTGTTCAGGGGTCACGACCGGATCCTTATCCTGTTCAATTGCTTCAATCCACTTTCTCAATTCTATATCCGTAGCTTTCTCTGCTTTTCCTTCATAGAAAGCCACTCCTCCGGCACCGAGCTCAATTTCCTTCATGTACAGCTTACTATGCTTTTCCCCGTTAATTCTGAGACCATCCTTCATATCCGCACCCGCTTCGGTTCCGCTTAAGCTGCACTTGGCTTCATCCACGTCAAGCGAATTCAGCGCCCAGCTCGCTTCCAGCGTAATCGTTGCACCATTCTCCATCACAATCATCCCGAATGCGGAGTCTTCCACGGTGAATTTCTCCGGATCCCATGGCCCCCAGGCATTGGCTGCCTCTTCTTTCCGGGAGAGCTCATGGTATTTGGTACCCAGTACGACCTTCGGTTTATAGTTATCCATCATCCAGAGCGTCAGATCAAGCGCGTGGGTTCCGATATCAATAAGCGGCCCTCCCCCCTGCTTCTCCTCATCCAGGAAAACACCCCAGGTAGGGACAGCTCTCCGTCTGATGGCATGTGCCTTCCCATAATAGATATGGCCCAGCTCACCGGATTCACAGACCTTCTTCAGGTATTGGCTGTCTTGTCTGAACCGGTTGTCATACCCGATCGTCAGCTTCTTGCCTGTACGTTTGGCCGCTTCGACCATACGCAGGGCATCTGCCGCCGTCTTGGCCATTGGCTTCTCACACATCACATGTTTTCCCGCTTCCAACGCCGCAATGGAGATTTCCGCATGCGCATCATTCGGAGTAAGAACATGAACAATATCAATAGAAGCATCCCTCAATAATTCCTGATAGTCAGTGTAGACCGCAGCATCTGCGCCTCCATATTGTTCAGCAGCTGCTTCAGCCCGTTCTTTAATAATGTCGCAAAAGGCAACTATCTGCACTTTGTCCTGTCTGCTTAAGGCCGGAAGATGCTTCCCGTTGGCTATGCCCCCGCACCCGATAATGCCCACACGATACACTTTGCTCATATCCTCTCATCCTCACTTTTAATTTAATTTTTTGGACTTACGGTAAGCAGCCGGAGTCATTCCGAGCCGCTTGCGGAAAACCGAATGCAGGTAGGTCGCATTGGTAAATCCTTCGGACTGGGCGATATGTTCGATCGGCAGGGTACCGGATTCAAGCTTGCTGCATACGGCCTGCAATCTTATATCTTCAAGAACCCGGCTGAAGGTTTTATCCGGATGGATATGCTTAAATATTCGCTGCAGCTGCCTGGAGCTGATATTCAGCTTCTCAGCCACATTCTCCAGAGTCACGGTTGCTGAAGAATTCGCTTCCATGTACTGAATGGCATATTGATAGCGGTAGGCCAGCATATCCCTGACCGGTGCGGAGGTTCCCATCCCGCCAGTATCATAAGTTCTGGTTACCTTCAGTAAAATACTGATCACGAGATGTTTGATGGAGGTGTAATACCCTGTAAGCTTGCCGTCACAGGCCTCATAGGCTTCGAGAAAGCATTTCATAGCCCGGTGATAATCTTGAGCAGGTATAGGCGGAAGCTTCCTCAGCTTCTCAACGCATTCCTCGGCTTCAGCGACCTCCCATGGATCTGCATCTTCTCTGAGCTTCTCCGTAATCTTGACATGCAGACATAACTCCTCCATCGATTCCTCCGGATCCGCCTCCTGACGATGCATGACTCCCGGTCCGGTTAAATAGAGCATTCCCTCCGATAAAGGATACAGCTGATCGCCAAGAATGACTGTCCCCTTGCCCCGCGGGATAAAATGAAATTCAAATTCAGCATGGTTATGGAAATCAATGACCTTTCCCGGCGGAAAAGAGGTCAAATGAAACCGGAGAACTGAAATTTCATAATGTCCCCACAGAATTGAAATATCCAGTCTTTCAAGCATATCCTGCTTCTCAAACATAATCCCGAAGGGAAAATGGCTCATTGTAATCCTCCTGCTAAGCTCTTATGAAATGAGTAATCAAGGATTCAATTCGGCTAACCGGATAACACGGCCTTCTTTCGCCGAGAGATTCGCCGCCTCCATTAACCTTGTAAGCTCGGTTGCGATTTGAATATTCTCGGCCGCAAGCGTGTTGTTCTGAATGTGGGTGACCCATTGTTCAAATGCACTTTCCCGGCGGGCCATCAGAGGAATATCGTTCCAGGAATCTCCTTTATCTGCCGCTTTGGCACTTCTAACGAGCAGCTTCTCTTCAGGCGTTCCATATAGCAGGGTTCCTTCCGTTCCATGCACTTCGATGGTAAATGGTGAGTAGCTATTCACGAACCCGGCTTCCACCACACCAATAGCTCCTGAACTGGTATAAAGTGTCGCCACCGCGTTGTCTTCCACTTCCTTGCCCGTTACATACCCAAAGCTCGCGCTTACACCGGTCACCTCTTGATCCAGAAACAGCCTTGCCAGGTACATGGGGTGACATCCAAGGTCAATTAAAGCACCGCCCTGGCATTGCTCCAAGCTAAAGAAATGTTCGGGCAGCCAGTTTGCAGTTGCGCCGTTATGGGATAAGCGGACTCTGACATACGTTATTTCTCCAAGCATTCGCTGGTTTAAAACGTCCTGAACAGATAGCGTATAGCCATCATTTAACCGGGGCAGGGAAACAGTTAGCTTGACCCCATTCTCCGAGACTTCTGACAGGATTTCATTGACCTCACTTAACGTTGACGCAATCACCTTCTCGGTGAAGATGTGCTTGCCGGCTTTGGCAGCCGCAATGATGATATCCCGGTGCATATTGGTTGGCGCGTCGACAATAACGGCATCGATATCCTTTTGTGCAAGCATGTCTTCCAACGAATCAAAAAACGGGACACTCAAGCTGTCTGCCGCCTTCTTGCCCCGCTCCGCATCCTCGTCCCACACCGCAGCGATTACAGTATCACCATGCTCCTGAGCCTGCTTCGTATAATCCCAGGCATGCACATGCCAAAAGCTGATCTTGCCAATCCTAATGCTCATTCGCCCGTACCTCCATATACATTATTCTGACATCATCTATAAAGTATCATATAATAAGCAGGTTTTTTAGTAGATAAATGCGACATGTATTATATGTAATTGCGACATCAAAAGGGACGCTGCATCGTTCAAGGATCCACTACGCCCGACTGGAAGCACGCAAAAAAGGAGCTCAAAATGAGCTCCTTACGTATTAATCCATATGAATCATTTCAAGAACGGAGAGAGAGGGATACTCTCACTGCGTGAGAGATTGCGGAGAATCCCTAACGAAGCTTATGCTCCAACGAACCGCTGAGGGTTCTCCTCCCTTGCAGGGAAGTATATCTACGGAGAGAGAGGGATTCGAACCCTCGCACCGCTTACGCAGTCTAACCCCTTAGCAGAGGGTCCCCTTATAGCCACTTGGGTATCTCTCCAAGTAATGGCTCCCCGAACAGGACTCGAACCTGTGACAACTCGATTAACAGTCGAGTGCTCTACCAACTGAGCTATCAGGGAACATTAACATGAACAAGGATTAATTTATCATGATTTTTTGGTATAGTCAAGCGTCGGGGTGGAGATTGTGAGATCGTTTTCAGATTATCCGATTTTCCCTTGGACTACACCCATTCTCCATCCAGGGGGATAGCGACACGGCCCAGTAGCCCTTCGGATTCAAGACGCTGACTCAGCTGCTCACGGGTAACATAGCAGTGGTTGATGGCATCCATATGAACGGCAATTACCGAGGCAGCAGGTGCGGCACGGCATAACTCCACAACATCCTGCTCATTCATGGTAATATGCCCCCCGCTTACGAAGCTTGCTCCTCCGGCATTAACGACAATAACTTCCGGCTGATGGCCGGCAAGCACTGGCTCCACCTCACTGCACCATATTGTATCTCCTGCCAGGTACAGAACAGGCTCACCTTCTGCCCGGAATACGAAACCGGATACCTTGCCCATTCGCTCTCCGATCTCTCCCGTCCCGTGTTGCCCTCCGGTCCGTGTCAAGGTTACTGCTCCGAAGGAAGCTGGCACACTGTCCTTAATCTCTGTGACACGGGCAAAGCCCTGGGCTGTGATCCTCTCCCCGTCCCCCTCCTGGCATAATACCGGCAGCTCATGTGATAAAAGCTCTGCCGCAGCAGCATCCCAGTGATCCTGATGAAGATGAGTTACCAGCACAGCATCCGGCTCCAGCCACTGCGCGGCAGGACCGGGTAAAGAAACCAGCGGATTCCGGTGCTCATTCGCAGTATTAATAATGGGCGGATTGACTCCCTGGGCACTCAGCATCGGGTCAACCAGAAAGGTTACACCACCGTATTCCAGCCAAAGGGCGGCGTGGCGGATAAGTTGGATTTTCATCATAAACACCTCTTCCTAATGCTCGTGTTCTGCTACAATTAATTATAAATCGACTGTGGATGAGAATACATTGTACTGTGAAAGAGATTAGCCTGTCCTACTTTCATCCGGAAAGGAATTTACGCTTATGAGTCCCTACCTCATTGACGATACAGATTACCGCATCCTCCAGCTACTAATAGAAGACTCCACATTAAGCCACAAAGATATCGGTGCAGAGGTCCACCTGACGGGTCAAGCCGTAGGCGCGCGTATCCGCAGAATGCGGGAGCTTGAGATTATTGAAGGCTACACTATCCGCTGGAACCCGCTCCGGATCGGGCAGAATATGCATGCTTTTATTACGGTTTTTCTCAGCACCAATGCTGCTCACCTGCCCTTTCAGAACTTTGCGAAGAACCATTCGAGTGTTGCCGAGCTGTACCGCATCAGCGGGGAAGGCTGTTATTGGATGCGCGTACGCACCGTGAATCAGGAAGCGCTGGCCGCTTTTCTCGACGAGCTGCTGGGGTACGGCAATTACCGGGTCAACCTGGACATGGGGCAGATTAAGTAGTCCTGTTGCAGGCAGAGGGCAAGGAGAGCGAACCTTTTGTGAGGATTGCCTTCCTTGCGGATTAGGATGCGGCTAATCTCTGTTTGCCCCGATCAGTCGACTTTGGGTGAAATTAAAGCTACACTCCCTGTATGTGCGCGATTACTGGCGGATTGTTACCTTCAAATCTGGGATTGTTGTATTTTTTGCAAGATTTTGGGCGGTTTGGCGCTTGTGAACCCACATTGTTGTACTTTTTGCAAGAATTCTGGCGGGTTAGCAGCTTCGAGCCTCAAATTGTTGTATTTTCTGCAGGATTTCTAGCAAATGGGGAGTTTTGAGCCCCACATTGTTGTATTTTCTGCAAGATTTTTGGCTGGCCTTACCTCTCCGTTCCTCCAAACTGCCGACTTTGGGCGATATTAAAGACACTTCCGCACTACTGCGCCTCCTTTACTCCATTCTGCCGACTTCAGCTAACTCCAGTACACTTCCACATCTACTTTCCTCCGTTCCGCTTACTTCGGCTTATTCCAACACACCTCCGCGCCTACATCCCCACCCTTCTGCCGACTTAGAGCGAAATCAAATACATTTCTGTGCTTCCTCTCCTTCCCTCCATTCCGCTTACTTCGGTTTATTCCAACACACTACTGTGCCTCCGTTCCTCCTTCTTCCGACTTTGAGCGAAAATCAAAGACACTTATGTGCTCCCTCTCTTCCCTCCATTCTGCCAACTTCAGCCAATTCAAAGACACCTCTGCGTTTTATTTCCTCATTTAGTCCACTTCCAGCGAATTTACAAACACTACCTCCTGATCTAAAAAAATAAGCCGCCGCGAAGGAAGACGGGGGAAATCCCTCATTCCTTTGCGGCGGCTTGCAGGTTGTTCGTGAAGCAGTTAAGACTAGCGCCTACTCATTCAGCAGCTTACCTGCGCGGAGCAGGCGGGTAAGAATAACGGCCGCTTCAGCACGGCTTGTGTTGCTGCCGGGCGCAAAGCTTCCGCCTGATCGGCCGTTCATAATGCTGCGGGCGGTTAATGTATCCACAGCTTCCTTAGCCCAACCGGAGATGCTGGCAGCATCATTGAAGCTGCCCGGCGCAGATGGTGCTGCTGGAGAACCAGCTTCATTAATCGCTGCATTGGCATGAAGCAGCTTCCAGGCTCTGGCGGCCATGACCGCCATCTGCTCTCTGGTGATCGGCGCATCCGGACGGAAGGAACCGTCCGCATAACCTTGAACCAGCCCCAGTAATACGGCAGCTTCCGCGTCGGCGGCGTACCATGAGCTGGCCGGCACATCACTGAAAGTGGCGGCAGCTGCAGGCAGCGTATCCGGCTGCAGGCCAAGCGAGCGGACCAGCATGGACGCGAATTCAGCCCGGCTGACGGTGCGCTGCGGTGCAAAGACGCCGGCCGACTGTCCGTTCACAATCAGCCGGCTCGCCAGCAGACTGATCTCATCCTTGGCCCAGTGGGCGGAGATATCTCCGAAGCTTACCGGATTCGCGGCAACGGCAATTACACCGCCGGCTAAACTGCTCTTCACCGTAACCCGGGTCACACCTGCCCCGGATTCGAACAATGCCGGAACGTAACGGAAGGTTCCGTCCTTGGCATTATAGACCAGCGCCACTGCTGTCTTGGCGTCCATTACTTCGTTAATGGTAAATGTACGCTCGACATATACAGTGCCGAAGCTTCCGGCCGGCACTGAGGTCTTGCCGTCCGTAACATTCAAGGTGAAGCCTGCCGGCGTTCCCTTCACCTTATAGTTCTGCTTGCCTGCAGCGGCAAGCAGCCCCGCAAGCTCCGCGCCTGTCTGCGGCGCGAGCTTGAACTCCAGCGTTCCATCAGGCAGCTTCGCGCCCTTCAGAACGCTGTCTGCCAGGGACAGCGGGAGACGGTAGGACGCATCCCCGCTCCGGACCACCAGCACAGCGTCTGGACTCGCCGCTGCCGCTGCCCGCAGAGCTGCCCCGCTGAAGCGTGCAGTACCATCTGCATTAGCCGCCACTTCAATCACTTTCTGTCCGGCGGCAACACTCTTGAGCTGCGCATCGTTATTAGCAGCAGGCACAATCACGGGCGCCGGAGTAGACGCAGAAGTTGGCTGCGGGTTCGGGTCCGGAGCCGGGGTTGAAGTCGGAGTTGGTGCCGCAGTCGGACTTGGAGTCGGCTCCAGGCTTGGAGTTGGAGTCGGAGTTCCCGGATCCACTGGATCGACTGGGTCTACCGGATCTACCGGATCTACCGGGTCAACAGGATCGACTGGGTCAGCGGCCCATATCACAAGATCATACACTCTTGTGCTGCCAAGAGCGGATACGCTAAAGGTTGTGTTCCCTTTAGCAATTGCCTGCAGCTTCCCGTCCTCCATAGTGGCAAGGCTGCCGTTTGCTATGCGGATGTCCGCCTGCGCAGTGATATCTGTACCCTTCTGATCCAGCACCTGCAGCTTGGAGCTGGTTCCCTCTTTTAATACCACAGGTCCGGTCTGTCCATCCCCAAGCTTGATCGAGAATGGCTTAATACTGCTTGCGATGCCCTGATTCTTCTCCAGAACCGTAAACGCTGACGAGCTATTCGCCACCTGATTCATCCGCTCTCCGCGGATAATCAGGTTATCGGCCAGCAGACCGCCTCGCATTTCCTTCGTAATCTCTACTCCGTTAGTGCCGGCTCCGTCGATCACGTTATCTGTTAGGGTGACTCCTTCCATATTCAGATTACCGTGGACGATGAGCCCGGAATAAGTGCTGTCCAGTGCAATATTATTGCGGATCAGCACATTGCTGTTGATGTTATTTTCCCCTGCATAGAGCCAGATAGCTCCCAGGTTCACACTATACCCGGAATCATAGCTTCCGGTCCGCAGCAGGGTATTACGTTCCACAACGGTTGTGCCCTGGAACGGCTCTGCGCTGAAGCGTGTAGATACGGCGATTCCCGCCCCGTTCGTCACGGTGTCCTTCACAATATTATCCTGGATCTTATTATCCTTGCCGCCGAACACAACGATATTATCAGCCAGCCACGGCAGAGATACGTTGTTGAACCGCGCTGTATTATTGAAGCTTGGCGTCCGCTCGCTGCCATTGACATCATTCAGCCCGGCATCGGTGAAGGACCACATGGCGATACCGTCATCGCCCGGATAGCGGATATCGCTCTGCTCCATCATGCTGTTCCCTGTGCCTACAGCGAAGTTGATCCCGTCCGCCATCAGGTTGCGGATACGCAGCCCGGCCATATAGAGTCCATTGGTGCGCGCTTTCTCCCCTTTGGGCTGGGTCAGCCATAAGCCTGCTTTGGTATGCTCTATCCATACGTTCTGAATGACCGAGCCTTGACCGAAGGCGCCGTGAAAAGCATTCGTAACCGCCTCATCGTCGCGCACGTTAATGCCGCCCTCAATCAGCAGATCGTATACGCCGATCTCGCCGCCATGGCCATAGAACTTGGCTCCGTTCAGCGTTGTGTACCACATGCCTGCACCGCGGATCTCCGCATCGTCCAGATCCAGCAGTCCGTTGCCGACATTGAAGCTTCCTGCCGGGAACCAGACGCCTGCATCCTGAGCTGCGGCTGCGGCAAGCGCCGCCTTAAATGCGGCAGTATCATCGCCATCATCACCGGCAACGGCTCCAAAATCAGTGACAGACAGGAACCCCTCAGGCTGAGCCAGCGCAGGCGCAACCTGCTCCATATCCGCCAGATCGATTACGTACGAGGCGGCAGTATCTTCTGCACCCTTTTCAAGCCGGATCACTGCTCCTGCCGGAGCATCACCGATCAGTGCATGAATCTCATCATAGAAGCGGTGTCCGCTGCCTTGACGCGGGTCATTCGACCATGGGTAGCTGCCGTATTCCCAGGCGTATTTTGACGTGAGATTAAGCTCCTGAAGTTCCCCATTCACGAAGAGCGACAATGTTTCCTCCGCTCCCGCACCATCCGGACTGTCCGGTATGGAGTAACGGAGTACGATTGAATTCGCAGGTTTGGCCAGCGTAAACTCCACATACTCGCCGGTGTTCTTCAGAATGACCGCCTCACGTCCTGAAGCCTCCGAAGCCAGACTGCGATATTTCCGCGAAGGCGTGACCAGAGTTCCATTCGTAACGGCATCCTCCGCTTCGTAGCTGATATAAGGAAGCGTAGCTCCGCGATAGGATTTATTAACGCTATCTTTGACAGTCAGGCTATCGATTGTGATCCCGCTCCATGATGCCTCTGCGCCACTGAATGAAATCGTATTGATTCCTGTCCGCAGCTCCAGCGTAAGCTCCGCCGTCTGCCAAACGGAGGCTGAGGCAGGAAGGCTTACCTCACCCTGCTTAAGACCATTGACCCGGGTTTCCAGCTTAGCCGCAGCGGCAGCAGTGTTCCGGTAACGGAGCACAACGTCGTATTCCCCCGCCACATCAGCATTCACGGCAAACCGCAGCACCCCGTCCCCGCGGAAAGCCTCTTGCCCGGCATACACAGCATCCTGAGCTACGGGAACGAAGCTCCATAGCGCAGCCTGTGCTCCAGCTGCTCCCAGTTGAACTCCCGCTTCCCCATGAGCAAGCGCAGATTGCTTATCCGCACTTAACAGCAGCCTGTATCCCAGCTTATCCTGGATACTCCACTGCGAGTCTACCTTGTCACCGGAATCAGTGAGGACAATAGCGCCCTCTTGATCGCGCGCCAGATAATGACCAGTCTGAACGTTCATCACCCGGTTCCGGCCATTGAAATCCTGCACCAGCCACTGCGCCTGGGCCGGCCCTCCGGAAGCATCGGCATACACCAGCTTGCCGTCCTTTTCCGCCACTAATGTGCCGTCCATTCCTTGCGGTGCGATGGTAATGATATTCGTGTCGTTCTGAACCGGTGTAGCCGTATCCGTGTTTCCGGCTTCGCCTTCCGGCAAGTTGAATTCTTGCGGTGCAGCTTCAAGTGTCCATTGCAGCGATGACTCAGTGTCCAGCAGCAATGCACGCTCAGCATACCCCGTCTTATTCTGCAAATTGATGTACTCATCGTTATATTCACCGTAGAGACTGCGGATGGTGTAATGCTTGGCATCTGCAGCGAGACTGACAGCCCATGCTGAAGCACCGGTATCCGCCGGATCACCGCCAGTGCTTTCCAGGAAGGAGTAATCACTATTTAGAGTAATATAGTGGCCCGTTGCTCTATTCACAATAAATTGCTGTCCTGCATCCGTAACGATATTCCAGTGCGAGTAGCCGTTATCTGAAGCAGGCTGGCCGTATAGGACCACGCCGTGTTCGTTCTCATACAGGTAATCTCCGGTGCCTGCATTTTTGAACCGGACAGGGGCGGCTGGAAGCGGCGGTACCGGTTCGTAAACCGGCTCAGCAGTAAACTGCGCACTGTCCCTGACGGCAGCATCCGCAGCCTTGCTGATCCGGATTACCGGATAGCCGTTATCATCAGCGGCGCCATACAGGTAATGGCCTGCCCAGGCACTTTTGAAGGTAGTACGTCCGGATTCCTGTATATCAACTATCCATCTGATGCTTGCCCAGACGTCATATACTGTCTGCTCCGTCCGGACGGGGCCCGGGGGCTCTTCCTGTTCAATGACCGCTGCCAGACTCTCCAGGGAAATGTACCTTCCGGTGCCTCTATTCTTCAGCTTGACCGCACCGTTACTGCCCGGTATATCGATCAGCTGCCAGACGAATGAATCGTCTCCGGGAATAAGCTCTCCGTACGTAGCCTGACCGACCGTGGGATCAGCAGCAGCACCGCCACCCGCACCAGCAGTTGCAGTATCACCTGCATCCAGAGCGAGCAATGCCTCTTCCTCTTTAGCAGCCTTCTTCGCTATATCCTCCAGGTCTCCGCCAGCCTGATCCTGCGGATCATACACATCCGCTGTAACTGTCCCGTCATTAACCGGAAGCGTTACCTTCAGCACAGGAGCAGGAACAGCATCATCCTTAAGATACTGATCTGCCCCGTTCACTCCATCCAGCTTAAAGCGGAACAAATCATGTTTCTTCTCGGTTACGGGTACGAACTTCCACTTCGGACTGCCCCAATCGGGATTGATCACCCCATATTCGGCATATTTGGTCAGATTCTGCAAAGAAATATACTTCAGCGGACGCTTATTCGGCTCCTTATCCAGCACACTCGCGATCACATACGTGCTGTCGCCGGTATTTCTGCCGGTCCAGATGTACGCCGGGTCCACATTATCCTTACCGTCAAGCGGAGTCACTGAAATATGACCATCCGGCATCTGCGCTACATTCATGTAGTGGCCTGTTTTTTTATTCTGAAAAAGCTTGCGGCCGTTGTACTTCTCAATCAGCCACTGGTCAGAGCCATCCTCCTGCATATTGCCGTATTTCAGCACACCGTCGCTGCTCTCATACCAGTAGAAAGACTGCCAGGTATTCTGAATCCGGTAATAATGAAGGGATCCGTCTGCGTGGAGGTTCGGGTCAAGCAGCTGCCACTGGGCAGACAGCGAGCTTGCATCAGAGCCTGCGCCGGCATGTCCGCCTCCCAGCAGGGACAGATAATTTCCCGTAGCCCCTACATTCTCAATCGTCTGGTAGTCATCATAATCATCCGATTCATTGAAATTCCACTGATCAGAAGGCAGACTCATATTCATCGTCACGGCAGCAGCGGTACCATCTGCATAGTTAAGGTAATGTCCTGTTGCTGCATTGCGGATGCGTTTATGTCCGTCATAGTCCTCTACAAACCACAGGTATTTACTCTCATCTGCTGCATCCGGGGCGATAACCCCATGCTGGAGCTCGCCGCCCGCAGCTTCATACAGGAAATCGGTTGCTACTTGTGCATCGGTATAAGTAGTAATCCGCACCGGCTGCAGCTCACTAACCGTGACGATCCGCCACTGGGCACTTGGATTGCCTCCCCAGCCCGGCCAATTATTGGAGCGTACATCGCTGTCACCGTCATACTGGGGGCTAAGCCATAATGCATTCCCGCCGTCGGTCAGACCCTGATTCCGGAAGGTTACAAGCCCTGCCTCCGGGGTGCCCGGTGCCGACTCTTGAATCCATTCGCTCAGATTTGCTTTGGCCGGATCAATCTCAGCGGAGAAGACACCATAGTTAGGATCTTCATTCTGCTTGATATAGTGTCCGGTCGCCCGGTTGCGGATCAGGAGTGTCCCGGAATCTGTACCCGGTTCCAGAAACCACTGTGCGGCCTCATTACTGAGCGGCTCTGCACCGTGCTGTACCTTCCCCTCATTCTCAAACATGACGTTGCCCGGACGCATCACACTTTCGATCCGCACAGGCGCTGCATTCAGACTCACAAAAGCCCACTGCGGACTCTCAAACGTAATGTTAATATCCGCACTGACCTGAGCATAGCCCAGCTGATTCTCCTCATGGATGACCAGCTTGCCCTCCGGAGCCGTCGCACTGCGAATGACCATATAGCCTGCTCTGTTTGAAGTATCAATCAACCATTGATCAGCAGTGCTTCCCCCGCCAGGAGCAGCGGCTGCCTTGAGTGAATCCTCTTTGCCCGTATTGCCTTCAAGCGTAATGAAGTGGCCGGTCTTCACATTCTGAATCCGTGATAAGCCACCCTCCGTGACCACATTCCAATGGGAAGAGGTATCCGCCGGGTTGGTCATTCCGTAGCGGACAACGCCTTCGCTTGTCTCATACAAAAAATTGTTCTTCCACTTGTTCTTGATCAGAACAGTGCCCGCCGGAATTTGCGCTGCACCTGTTCCCCCGAGGCCGTCTGCGTAGACAGAATTCCCGGCTCCCGGCAGACCCAGATTGGGAAAAATAAGCAGCAACGCCAGCAGACCCGCAATCACGGACCTGAATCGTTTCATAAGTGCGCCCCCTCTAACTAAAATGGACTTCTTTTCCATCTTAGTTTGGTAACGCTTACAAAACGATGTGTGATTTTATCCAGACAAAGGTGTATTTGTACGTACATGCTTAAGGCGGGCTGCAGCCGCGTCAATTGACAAAAGCACCGGTTCGCAGGATAGTTAACTCATTCATCCGCGAGGTTGTCCATACTTGAACGGGTGGAACTAATTCTACGGAGGCATTCATGAATAACAAGATTGAACAACCCAGAATCCCGGAACCGGAGCTATTGCTGCCGCAGCAGATTCATTCCCTGGCTTCCAAGGACGAATTCAGCCGCTGCCTCATTTCCGGAGCGCTAATTGAATACCAGGATGCTGCCAGAGTGTCCTTTGATAAGGTAATCTTCAAGAATGTGACGATCACTGAATCTTCCCTGCACGGCATTGAGCTTACCGATGTCATCTTCGATCATTGTGACCTGTCCAACGTGGATTTCAGCGAAGCCTTCATGCACCGGACAGAGTTCAGGGATTGCCGTTTGATCGGCACGGACTTCACGAGGGCGCGGTTTCAGAATGTATCGGTGACCGGGTGCATCGGGGAGTTTGCGGTGTTCCGGTTCGCTAATTTCAAAGCTGCTTCCTTCGAGCGCAGCTCCCTGATCAGCGCGGATTATTATCAGTCCGCCTTAAACGGCCTCTATTTCTCGGAATGCAATCTGGATCAGGCCACGCTGGCCGGGTGCAAGCTGAAGGATATCGATCTGAGCGATTGCGAGTTCACCGGCCTTGTGGTTGACCTCCAGGATCTGGACGGCTGTGTGATCTCTGCGGAGCAGGCGGCTTCTTTCGCCGGACTACTGGGCCTGGTGATTAAATATTAAGTAGCCGGACCCGCACCTGCCTCCAGGGTGACCAGCTTCAGCTTGCCCGAACATTTCCCGCAGCGGTAACGCTTCGGATCGGCTTTGCGTTTGCGCAGATATTCGGTGGCACAGGCCACGCACACCAGCTTATACCGGTACGGCTGCGGCTTCCGCGCCTTGGCTCCCGGCAGGGTCTGGCAGTAGCGGCTGCCCCCGACACGGGCGAGCAGTGTTTTGAAATCATCATCCCGGTGCATATACCCCCGCTTCGCCAGATGCAGATGGTAGTGGCAGAGCTCATGCTTGATGATTTTCTCCGTCTCCTCCCGGCCGTGGATGGCAAGCTGCTGGGGATTGATCTCTATATTATGGCTTTTGGTGAAATATCGTCCGCCCGTTGTCGTAAGTCTGCTGTTAAAGCTGGCTGTATGCCGGAAAGGCACGCCGAAGCTGTTCATCGACACCTGCTCGATCCACAGCTGCAGCTCTTCGTTGCTCATACTGATCATAGCGCTCCTTCACGGCTCCTCTCCTATAAGGAAATAAGATCTCTACTTGAATTGTAACTTGCCCATAGGCTACACTGTCAAGAAGGAAGACAAGTCCGGAGGGAGAATGAGATATGCCGAAAATGCGGTATGTAATTTTGCAGCAGGATCAGGAACTGCAGTTCGTGGAGATGCCGGAGGAGTATGCTTACCAGCTGAGCGCTCTTAATCTTCGCCTGAATAAAGAAATCGACAAGCTGACTGCGGAGAATGTTCCCGGTCTGCCGCGGGCGATTGCCGAGTGCGATTCCCTGGAGCTGCTGCGTGAGGAGCATCACCTGGAATCGGGGCTGGCGTATATCAACCGTCTCGAAAGTGCTTTTGCCTCAATTCAAGAGACGGAGTATCCGCTGATCTCGCTATTAACGGAAATCCGCGCGCTGCAGGCCCAGCTTGAGCAATGGTATGAAGAGGAAGAGGAAAGTGTGCACTAGCTGTATGGCTTGAGCTGCGCAGCCAATTTTTCAGCTTCAATTGAATGCTGCTGCCGCACCTTTGGGCGGCCTTCCCCATATGCTATCTGTACATAGGATGCATGCCAGAGGAGGGGTACCCTTGCCGCAGTGGCTTTGCCAACAGCTCATGAAGGCGTATTTCAAGAAAGACCGCCGTCAGATCAAACTGCTGAATGAATGCTGGTTCTTTTACCGGAATTCTGCTGAAACCCGTGAATTTATCACCAAAGACGTATAGGCCTAATTCCGCATCATATCCGTAAGCGCCAAAAGGGAGTGCCCGTGCAGCCGTAGAATTCATGGCTGTGGGCACTCCCTTTCACATATATCCGGGCTTGGTTCTGATTCTTAGAACATCGGGAATACATATTTCACCAGGAAGAACAGCAGTCCAAAAATGATGATGATATACGCGGCATATTTAATAAAGGTGGATGCGACGAGACTGGAATCCGATTTCTTGTGTACCTCTGTCCGTTCGACCTCAATGCTTCTATCCTTGGTATTCGGTTCCATCTTCAATCTCTCCTCTCGATTCAGTAGCTGTATGTCTTCCATTAACCCGGGTTTTTCGGACTGAAACAAAAAAGAAACGGCACCGTCCTAAGGGACAGCGTCCGTTTCTGCTGGAAATCAGCTTTTAGTCAAAACTGCGTTGGCCCGGCCAGGAGCCCTGCAGCTTGCGGACCAGTACGATCTGTCCGGTATGGTAGGAATCATGCAGAATCAGACTCATCACTTCTTCGCCCGGCGCATGTCCGGAGCCGCCCCATTCATAAGCGCCCTCCTCCAGGGCCACGATAATCTCCCGCAGGGAGGCATGAACCGACTTCAGCTTGGCAACTGCCTGGCTCCACGCTTCTTCACCGCTCTCCGTTACCGTAAACGTAGCATCATTGCTCTCTAAGTCAGGCAATTTCTCCAGTCCCTTAAGCTTACGCAGCAGACGTTCCTTATAATAAGTCAGATGATTGACAGTCTCCCAGATGGAATTGCCCGCTGCCCCCTCCGGCTTCCAGCTTGCCTGTTCACTAGTAACACCTTCAAGCGCGTCCTTAAGCGGCGGCTGCCAATCCTCAACATCCATTACATAATCCCAGTTCTCCACCAGAACATCGCTAATCTTATTCTGCATGTTTCACCCTCCTAAAAGTTTTACGGAAAATCCTCTTCTCTGACTTTGGTAACGATTAAACGACCCAAATAACGGTTACATTAGCAATGTAGCATATTTGCCGGAGCGCTTCAAGTAACTAGTAAAACTTATTTTTAACTGTTACAATCAAAGGAAACATCGCGGTGAAAGGAAAGATGAAGCTTGCTGTGGGAGGATTTCATTAACAGCTACTGGCGGAATTGGCGGACAGGCGACCGGAGCACGGACCGGGATAGGCTTGATGAACCGGAGTGGCTCACTAGATGGCTAGAGCAGCAGAAATTGCCTGCGGCAGGACCGATACTGCCGGTTGAACTGGAGCGGCTGAAGCAGCTGCGCGGATTATTATGGGACGAGGTGCAACGGCTGGTGCAGGGACAACCTACGGAAAGCGCTCTGCTGGAGCAGCTGAATGAATATATGAGCAACGGGCCTGTTATGCGGCAAGTGGTCTGGAGCCCCGGCGGCGAAGCCGGGATCTCATTGCTCCCCCAGCGTGCAGACTGGGAGCAGATTATGGCGGAGATAGCCGCTTCTTTTGCCGAAGCATTACTGGAGAAGGAATCCTCACGCTTCCGGATCTGCGGAAATCCCGATTGTCTCTGGGTCTATTACGACGATACCCGCAACCGCTCGAAGCGCTACTGCGACGACAAGCTCTGCGGGAATCTGATGAAGGTCAGACGGTTCCGGGCGCGGAGGAAGGCTGCGGAGGATGAAGGGAATCTGCCGGACTAGCTTTTAGACAGACTGCAAATGCCGGGTCTGCTGAAGGGGAGTTAATGTTGTGTTTTTGCCGGATTTTTTGGCAGTATAGAGCAGTTCGTCCACTTCCTCAAACAGTTGTTCTTTGGTGGCTCCTTCGGAGTAACTTTTGAGTCCGATACTGACGGTCACTGCTGTATTCTCCAACTCTTCATGCAAAGTTTCCGACAGTTGCTGACGTACCCTGTCTGCCAGCTCGTAGGCTTCTTCATAGCTCTTCTCAAAAAAAAGAATTGCAAATTCCTCGCCTCCATAACGTGAGGCAATATCCGCTGGAGAGATATTTTCTTTAATCACCTTCGCGACCCGCGCCAGCACTGCATCACCGGTACGGTGGCCGTATTTATCGTTAATCCGCTTGAAATTGTCAATATCAATCAAGGCCAGATGAAACGGCGCACCTTGATTCCCGTACTCCAGCGCTTTCTCGTAGAACTCGTGGAAGGAAATATGATTGTAGAGGCCGGTCAGCGCATCCGTAGTCGACAGCTTGCGGATCACCGCATTCTCGATCATCAGATTCTGCTTGGCGGTCAGTGTCGCTTCCAGATCACTGGCCAGCTCCCGCCCGTTAATAATAATAATGCCGGCTACCAGCGTGCCTACCAGCAGAAATAGCGGAACGGCAATCAGATCGAAATCATTCAGATAATATTTGAACCAGTAATCCCAGCGGTAGAGAATGAAGAACGCAGCCGCCTGCAGGGCAGACGTAAATAAGGTCAGATCCAGCCGGAAAAAGATCGCCGACGCAAAAATCGGCAGCAGCATCAGCGCCCCGATAATCCGGATATCCATATTCAGATGGATAATCATCATGGCAATAATGGTCCCGGACACAAACAGCAGGACAAAGGAATATTTCGGCGCAATAGCATCAACGAACTGGGTCAATCCGACAACCGCACTCATCAGCAGCGTCGGATAGAGCAGGACATCATAATAAAATTCATGCGGTCCCATGGGGTATGAAAGAAACAGAAAAGCCCAGAGCTGCGCAGCAAAATGCAGAGCAATCACGAGCCAATAGGTACGCAAAAAACGCTTGATCCACTTGGCCTGCCGCTGTGCGGAAGTATCCGAGGGGCCCATGAAATCTCTTAATCTCAAACCATTCACCCGCTGCACGTAGATTTGATCAATACATTTCTATTATTTTAACATGATTGGATCAGGTACGATACTCACTTGTGGGATATGTACTGGTTTTTTGGGGGTGTTAATGCTTCTACGTAGAGTGAGGCAAATCGCGGCATGGGCTACCGTCCCTTTTTAATTATACTCCCTAACGGGGAGTGCCAATCTAAACCAGAAAAGACTATAAGGTGACTTCGTTTCAACAAACACCCCTGCACGTGGAGTGACCAAGGTATTCATTGGGTTGTTCCTTTCTTTATGGGATTTCAATCCACGCTCCTACATGAGGAGCGACCAATTTACGACCGGCAGACCACAGACCAAATGATTTCAATCCGCGCTCCTGCACGTGGAGCGACCACGGAGATCAATTCCGAGGACAGGCGATTGATATTTCAATCCACGCTTCTGCACGGGGAGCGACATTGGACAACTGGTAGGCAGTGATAAACGATGTATTTCAATCCATGCTCCTGCACGAGGAGCGACTTTTCTTGTGAGATCAGCTAGTTTAGGCCAATCTAGATTTCAATCCACGCTCCTGCACGAGGAGCAACCAGACGGGCTACAGACGGCGTCGCGAAGATCTATTTCAATCCACGCTCCTACACGAGGAGCGACAGCAGCTCGTTGACCTTCAGAACCATGGATAGATTATTTCAATCCACGCTCCTACACGAGGAGCGACAGTTGAAAAGAGCTTTGATTTGGATGTGGGTAAATTTCAATCCACGCTCCTACACGAGGAGCGACCAGCCAGAGGCTCCAAAGGTTACCGTGGACAGTCCATTTCAATCCACGCTCCTACACGAGGAGCGACGTCCCGTTAGGTGCGGAAGAAGTGCCGGTGATCGGATTTCAATCCACGCTCCTGCACGAGGAGCGACGGAGATGATGATCAATTCGTAACCATTGAAGAGATTTCAATCCACGCTCCTGCACGAGGAGCGACGATGTTGTCCTGGTTGGATTGGAGGCACATTCTCAATTTCAATCCACGCTCCTGCACGAGGAGCGACGTACATGCGGAGCACTTCACGGGGAACATGAGTGATTTCAATCCACGCTCCTGCACGAGGAGCGACCAGCACGCCGACAACCAAATATGCATCTCGTATCATTTCAATCCACGCTCCTGCACGAGGAGCGACTGATCCGCGGCCCGCGCAGGGTCGCACGCACGCGATTTCAATCCACGCTCCTGCACGAGGAGCGACTCGACCTTCTTCAGTTTGTCGTCAGCAGCAGAAGGTATTTCAATCCACGCTCCTGCACGAGGAGCGACCCTGGATGCAGTGTAATACTTCCTTCAGCGTTCGATTTCAATCCACGCTCCTGCACGAGGAGCGACGTCGAAGGAATTCCGCGGGTTGCATCTCCTTGGATATTTCAATCCACGCTCCTGCACGAGGAGCGACCTGGAACACCTACAGCGCCCACAGCGTCGGCAGGTACATTTCAATCCACGCTCCTGCACGAGGAGCGACTATCCTCGGTCATGCTTACCTCATTCCCTATAAATTTCAATCCACGCTCCTGCACGAGGAGCGACGAGATCAAAGCCACATACAGCCGAGACAGCGAAATTTCAATCCACGCTCCTGCACGAGGAGCGACACCTGAACCATTTCGCATTCTTGTGTACCCTCATATTTCAATCCACGCTCCTGCACGAGGAGCGACGCTCTCTCCAGATATTTCATAGTTTGACTCTTGGTATTTCAATCCACGCTCCTGCACGAGGAGCGACAGGCTTAGTGCTGGATCCATGAGAGCAAGTTTCTATTTCAATCCACGCTCCTGCACGAGGAGCGACGTGGTACCGCAGGTGACGCGCTGCAACTGCAGATCATTTCAATCCACGCTCCTGCACGAGGAGCGACGTGGTCATGATGCCCAAGCACACGCCTACCGGAATATTTCAATCCACGCTCCTGCACGAGGAGCGACCGCGTTGTAATGCGCAAAGTCCGCGGTGAAACTATTTCAATCCACGCTCCTGCACGAGGAGCGACGGACTCGGTTGCTGGAATGTTCAAGGGTAAAAAATTTCAATCCACGCTCCTGCACGAGGAGCGACACCCGAAAGCGGTGCTGATTCACTGCGCAAAAGTTATTTCAATCCACGCTCCTGCACGAGGAGCGACCCAACCCCGATACAGTGCTGGTAACACTGTTGACGGATTTCAATCCACGCTCCTGCACGAGGAGCGACAAAAACCAACATTTAATGCAAACCTCCAACCGTAGATTTCAATCCACGCTCCTGCACGAGGAGCGACGGACCAAATCTGGGATGCTCCGGACGCCGGTGTTTATTTCAATCCACGCTCCTGCACGAGGAGCGACTTCATCTCCAACAGCCAACATATATCCCCCTGAACATTTCAATCCACGCTCCTGCACGAGGAGCGACTAGATCAACCTGACCAAGTAACGGTTCGCAGCTCAATTTCAATCCACGCTCCTGCACGAGGAGCGACGAAACATCCGGTCAGAGGCGGTCATCGTTTTAACATTTCAATCCACGCTCCTGCACGAGGAGCGACCTAGCGCCGCAAAGCAATTTAAGAGCGCTGGATGATTTCAATCCACGCTCCTGCACGAGGAGCGACGAATAGCATCATCCGCTGTGCACCATTCACCTGGAATTTCAATCCACGCTCCTGCACGAGGAGCGACAATTAGTGATTCCTGAGTCAAAAGTGATTCTATATTTCAATCCACGCTCCTGCACGAGGAGCGACTCTGGCGGTAGTTCCTCGTATTCCGACGACTTTCGATTTCAATCCACGCTCCTGCACGAGGAGCGACCAAATCGGCCGGATTAGCGGAATGCGCCTCTTCAATTTCAATCCACGCTCCTGCACGAGGAGCGACCATGTGTCTGAGACAAATCCCCACCCTGTGTGTAGATTTCAATCCACGCTCCTGCACGAGGAGCGACCAACATGCTTTCGCATGGCGTTTTAAATTATCAATATTTCAATCCACGCTCCTGCACGAGGAGCGACTTTCTTCGGTATCAATGTTATCAAAATAATGTATTTCAATCCACGCTCCTGCACGAGGAGCGACCTGGAAAAGCATCTACTAACTCCGGTGGGATCGATTTCAATCCACGCTCCTGCACGAGGAGCGACGCAAAGCAGACCATAGCCATTCAACAAGCGGCAATATTTCAATCCACGCTCCTGCACGAGGAGCGACTAGTAGTACTGCCGGTTCCCGTGATTCATGACCTATTTCAATCCACGCTCCTGCACGAGGAGCGACGGCGCGGGCAGCCGATCTAGGTCGCGGTCTCCTGGAATTTCAATCCACGCTCCTGCACGAGGAGCGACAACCCCGCCATTATTGTTTAAAAACTGACTACCGAATTTCAATCCACGCTCCTGCACGAGGAGCGACAGCGATTTTCCATCAAAAAAAGGAAATAAATCCTCTTTTTCGCCTGAAAATCGCAACAATTATCACTTTTCTATACAAAATCAATAAACATGAAAATATTTCATACAAATATTGTTAAAATATTGGTGCGAATCTCCCGGGAATTTCATGTGAGCTCCACATTCGCACTACAGAATTAGAGGGCCTTCGAGGTCCAAAGACTCTTTTATTCCCACATGCTCAACTTTGTTCTTATAGTTGTTTCCAAGCTGGTAAAATCGAAGGCTATCCTCCTTCAGATTAATGATATCCTTCAATTTTAGCTTCAGCTCGGTAAATTGTGCAGCATCTACGATACATTCAAATACCGAGTTTTGAACACGCTGACCATAATTCTGACAAATCTTAGCTACCCGCCGAAGCCTGCTTTGGCCTGCACTACTGGTTGTGCTTACGTCATACGTTATCAGCACTAACATTCTTTACACCTACTTCCACAAAAACGGCGGATATTCGTCCAGATCATTACGTAAATGACGGGCAAGCAGTAACGCTTGAGCATGTGGCACCAGACCCCAGGATATTTTCTCTCCCAGATAAGGATGTGTTATCTTTTCCTGCTTTCTGTTCTGCCAAGCTGTGAGGAATCTTTTACGCGCTTCATCTGTCATAATTACCGCACCATTCTCTTTTTTCACAAAATCCTCTTTACTCACAAGCTTCTTATTAATTTGAGTCAAAACAAACTTGTCCGCCATGACGCCGCGCAGCTCCTCCATCAAATCGAGGGCCAGAGATACCCGTCCCGGACGATCCCGATGAAGAAATCCCACATAAGAATCCAATCCAACAGCCTCTAGCGCAGATGCTGTATCATGAGCAAGCAAAGTGTACGAGAAGGACAACATAGCATTCACATTATCCAATGGAGGTCGTCGGGAGCGGAGATGGAATTGAAAATCCTCCTTTTGCTGCAAAATCATTGAATCAAACAGCTTGTTATACGTGATAGCAGCTTGTCCCTCGAATCCCCTCAAGCGATCCAACTGTTCACAGTTTCTAACCTCAAGAATAAGGGCAGACAGCTGCTGCGAAGCCTCTTTAAATTGCTCTACATTTACACGCAAAGGATAGTCTCTGGTCGTTCTTTCGAGTATCCATTTATGATTATAAATCTTGCCTATAATAAAATTCCGGGCGATCCTCGCAGACTTCGTCTCATCTTCCGATAGAGCATACTGCTTCTTGCGCAAAATAACATTCCCCCGGCTTTCGCCGGTTACCCTGGCCAGAAATCTTCCATTCATCGTTAAAAAGAGCAGTGAAACATTGTTATCTGCACAGTAACCCATCAACGCCGGACTTGCACCGGTATACCCAAAAGCTACAATAGACTCCAGATTATGCAGTGGAACTCTGCCCAGCTTCTCTTGCTCCTTCAATAGAACAACATTATCACCGTCAAGAGATAGATAAACATCCGGTTGAGTAATATAAAGAGTATTCTGCAGCTTTTTCATTCCCTGATTTTCCCTTCCACATAACTTTTTACTGTCTGCTTATTCATTAGCTTGGGCAGGCAAATATGCTGAAGAGAACAGCTTTCGCAAAAAGCCCCTGTCCTCACCTTCGGTGTATATCCCCGGCGGTAATAATCCTGCATTTCTTCCAGAATAGAACCTACTTTTAATTTCAATTCATCAGTAAGAGGTACTTCAATTCTATGTTTAATCTCATTATAAAAAATGTACCCAGTCCGCACATCGCACAGCAGCATTTCTTCCAGACACATAGCTTGGGCAGTCAATTGCAAAACGTCAATGTCTTCCAGCTTGGGCTTCCCTCGTTTATATTCAACCGGATAAGCCACATATTTCCCTTCTGCTCCGTTAATCTCAACCCCACTGTTATCCCTGATAAATTCCACCACATCACAGATTCCGGTAATCCCAAGTTGCCTTGACTTCACAGGCATTGCCCGGACCACCAGCTTATCTCCGCGCTTTTCACGTGTAAAAGGCTGATCTGCGTTGCGGTGCAGGTGCTGGCCCTCAATCGTTCTGAAATCCTCTGCCCATTGCTGCTCAATGTGGATTAAAGCCCACTGCCGTTTACAGAAATGAAAATGCTGTATCCCGGAGAGCATTAGCGCATCATCATCGTCACTATAGGCCATTCATAACCTCAGGCTGTAATCCCTCTAACTGATATACTTCAATCGAATAATCTTCAATAGATTTAGGCTCGTCCTTCAATGCACGAACGTCTAGAGAACGATGCACCTTGGCTGAAGAATATTGACCTAATTTGGAGTTATGCTCCCACCAGTAAACCTTATGTACCTCCATGCTGCCATCCGGTCTTGCGGAAGAGACGTCATTTGCAAAAAGTGTAATTAGCGCCTCTTTGATTTTATCTGCATCCTCGTTAGTAAAGCCTGTTTTCTCAGCTAGCTGCGTGTTAATACTTCCATAGAATACGTACAAGCCATAATCTACCCGATGCTTCATCCCCATCGTATCGGAGCCTCTATCTTTTCCCGGTTCGGAATTTACACTTTTGGTAATTTGCATACTTGTAATATCAATTGGACTAACACTTGTTGCCGTATGGATAGACACGGGACCTCTCACACCCACCGATACCCCGGAACCTTTGCTGTCCGCTTTAAAAGCAAACACCTGACCAAAGCTGCGCACATCAATCCACTCCTGACAAGCGATACGGGCAAACTCTTCGTTGGAACTTGTTTTTGCTTTCAGGATTTTATCCAGTTCGGGATTGGCATCAGCACGTTCTCTCAAGCTTCCGAACGAATCATTCTTCCGGTCATTGGATTGTACGAATATGGATTCTCCAGCATCCTGCAGGCGATTTCTTATTTTGCGCTTCAAGGCAACATCTGATATTTCACCATACCCATCATAGTTCTGACGTGGCCGATTTCCGTTCAACGGGTCACCATTAGGGTTGGCTTTTGTAACGGACACAATGACAGCAAAATCAATTTTATGATCTAGTGTGGTCATATTCTATCTCTCCTCATGATTAGATGTTGGAATTGTTGGATTGGAATCGCCTGATTTAGCCTTACCGTAATTAAGCTCATGCCGCTGAGAATAGAAGCCCAGCAAATATTTGCCCGTTAACGCCTTATTATCAAATTCTTCAATCTTAATCTTCGAAGCTACCTCATCTATTAAATTCGAGTAATATCTCACTCTCGTTCCTAGCCTAGCCTGATGGGGCAACAAGCAGGATTGAATAGTGCTCCATGTTCTTGCCGGATATCTTGAAAAAGAATTCATGTAACGGATCGCATTCGTCGAACGCCTCTCATCTGAATCCAGTGCGCGTCTTTCCAGTACATCAGCAATAGCTAACAATCTTCCAAACAAATAGCTGCGGTCATCATTCTCAGTGTCTAGTGCCACGTTGTATACCTCCCTAGTATTAATTAGCGCACAAGTAATGCTTAGAGTCTTTTCCCATTCCCAACTCTCCAGCGCAACCGGATTGGATGCCCGTTGAAAGGCACTTCTCACAATATCCTGAGGAATCTTATGCCCGTCAACGATGCAAGGCAGGACCCGTTCCAT
This sequence comes from Paenibacillus borealis, assembly GCF_000758665.1. Classification (NCBI taxonomy): domain Bacteria; kingdom Bacillati; phylum Bacillota; class Bacilli; order Caryophanales; family Paenibacillaceae; genus Paenibacillus; species Paenibacillus borealis. Next base: position 1,513,488 of record NZ_CP009285.1, on the reverse strand, counting down.
CATACCTTTGACAACCTTCTCATTGGCTTTGGGTCCATAAGCAGCAAAAGCAACATCCTTGGTAGACGGTGCCCCATAAAAAGTAGCAGTTTCTCCTTGCTCGTTCTTACGGTACTTATGCAGCCAGGCGCAGGTAGAATGCCACTTAATCAGCTGGTCTACATACAAATTTTTCTCCATATTGCGATAGTACAGGACAGCAAGGCGGCCGGTTGTCGCGGAATCGAGAATGAGAATATTAACATTCGATTTCGAACGTGACGCCAGTCTATTACGGTACCCGTCCAAGGCTTTAGCTACTTCCCGTGCATATTCTTTGTAGGTATGACTAATTTTCACGTCAGCAGCAACCGGTTTCAGTTCAGGCTCCATTTCCGGTTCCAGCTCCAGTTTCAGCGTGAAGGTGTCTGCATTAGGATCAGGGATATCCAAATCATCATTGCCCCAGACTAGAAATACCCGCTGATCAATGATTTTGCCTTGCCGGTTGATCAGCCATTTCAACGCGTTATGTGCTTTCTGGGAAACTTCATAACTGATACTGGCCGCATCACTGCTCTGAGCAAAACGTCCCCGGAATGTAAATCCGCTGGTATCATTAGCAGAGATGAGCTTTGCTTTGTCTCCGGCATTTCTGATTTTGTTCGCATGCCGGTCCGTACTGGGCAGAATTTCGCCGGTTACATAACAAAAATCTTCTTTGCCTAACAAGCTGGAATAATGCTGCACGAATGAGTTGAACATTTCAGAATCTTTCCAGACCATTGTATGATCATTCTGTTTCCGAACATTAAACCGGACAAATGCGCTCTCCTGCTCACCGGCGACTAATGTGAAGATAGGTGGTTTCTCACCGTGCAAGGCTTCATACTTCTTGTCCCATTTATCAATGAGCTTGTCATTCGCGTCCAAAAATATTACTCGCCAAGCTACCAGATCCTGTATCAGTCTCCTCTTGCTCAAATAAGTATAAATACTTTTCACTTTTGGTGATGCATAAGGTGAGTTAGCCCACTCCTCTAACTGCTTAATATAAGCCGCGAAAGGTTCTTCCTTCTTGATCTGCCCGCCATAAGCGACAAAATCGCCAGCCACATAGCTGAGTTTGTCATGGAGTGGATAAGGCGCAATCTTGGACCCGGCCCGGCTGGACGATTCTTCTGTGCAAGGAATCAAGGTGCTGATATCGCTTTTATCATTCACGATTGCCGAATGAAATTCTCCGGCCTCTGTAATCTCAACCGTGATATGGGCGTTTTGTGTCGTGTGGGACACCGGAAGAAGCGTATACTCACGATCATTATGTTTGGTTTCAATCTCACCGACACGGTCCACATTCGCCTTATAAGTCTCATATAAATTCAGTAACCAGCTCATGACTGCCCTCCCGCTTCGATCTCCTCAAACAGTTCATCCACCGATTGGACATTGTGATGATCAAAAAGCTTAGGTTGCATATCCGCAATTCTGCGCACCTTCGTGCAATCCTCCGGTTTATCGAACTTGATGTAACCATTCTTCATCACCGGATTCCACAGTCTGACCTCCATCTGGTCCCTGCCCGTCTCATCTGGATAGTTGATCCCATGCACCATGTTGCCAAAGTGAATTTCTCCATCATAGGTATCGTAATATCCTGGTGCTTCACCAAAAACACAAGGTTCCACATAGGCCTGGCATTCTCTTGCCCCCAGGAAGATATCTCTCCGGCCTCCCGCTTCAAGTGATCGCTTAAGAATATTGTGGTGCTTATGCTCATTGCGGTCATGCGCCAGATCAGGACGATTCTCATTGAACACAAAATGCGCCCGTACCTCATAGTGCGGTTCCTTAAGATACGTATAGTTCGCAAGCGTATTCCCTCCACCGTATTCCATAGGCCGTATCCCCTTGGACTCCATACGGATCGCATTCATCACTCGCACTTCATCAACAACAATTATGAGCGTGGGCTTCCAATAAATTGATTCCACAACTCCTTTTAGCGCCTGATACGTTGGCACACTGTACGTCAACTTCTCTCCGCCCAGCTTCGTTAAAGGGTCCGTGAACAGAGCGTATTTCCCGTATACCTTGAATTCAATTGAATTTCTCATAGTTACTCCTCCTTTCTCAGAATCAAGCTATTATATTGTTTAATGCCCTGCCTCCTATTGCGGAGGCAGAGGCAGTGCTGCCTGCTGTCTAAAGCCTTTAGTGAAGTCTACATCCTTACTTCGTTAATAAGTGCATCGCTTTTCTTAATATCTCATTCTCCTGTTGTAGCTCCCCTATCCTTAATCGCTGTTTCTTCAGCAAACTTTCTACGCTGAGTTCTTGTTTTGACGGCAACTCCGGGCTTCTAGAGAAAAATCCCTGTAACTTACTGACTGGTTTCTTCTTGTAGTAGTCTGGATAGTCTTCAACCAGGGAAAACGTTGAGTTGTTCACTTTTCGTTCCTCCTTCCATTGGCAGAATGTAGGCTTATGTTAAAAATATGCAGAATCCGGATCAGATATTCTTGAACTCGTTTAAAAAATCCTTCTGGTTATATTAGCATTCAATGTTATATGAACTTTTGACATGAATTACTTTAAAGAAATCCCAACCGCTTCAAATCAAAATAATATGCTATAATGAATCGTCGCTTCCCATGCGGAAGCGTGGATTTAAATATATATCTTTGTATGCGGAGACCTATCTATTTCAGATAGGTTTTTCAATATAAGCTCACTTCCATTACACTCTCGCCCTTCAAATCCAAACCGTATTCACTGGAATACGTACCCTCCTTTAGAGCAAATACCTTCCCATCCAGATAAGGAACGATTCCGTTAATCTTGCCGAGTGTATCCTTCTCAAAGTTAAAAAGATTGATTGTAAACTGCTGCGCCTCACGCAATAGCTTGGACAAATCCTGTATACTGTGCTGACCATTGAGATCAGCGATAATCTCTTTTCCTCTCTCATAAGGTACAATAACTGAAGTGGTATGGTTATCAATCACATGAAAATGCTCAGCAGCTGTCTTATAGCTATTATGCAGGTATAAAGGCACGCTGGCATTATGTTCGCTGCGGTACTCACTATGAAATGAATTGCTAACTCTGTCTGCCGACAATAGTCCGGTCATTTCTTTTTCCAGTTTAGGGATATTGTAGTTTAGACTTGACGCCAGTTCAGTATAGAACTCTTGGAAATATTGTTTCATCGCCTGTACCGACAGTAAATGACCTCCAAGACGTACCGGGTCCCGGCAGAAATCGACCAAGATCTTCCGTGTTTTATCTTTACCGACCCTGATTTCCTTCAGCTTCTTCAAATCCTCTTCTGAATGATCAATAACATAGACCTGCTGTATCTCATCTTCTCCATGTCTGTTGCAACGGCCTGCTGCCTGAGCAATGGAGTCTAGTCCTGCCAAAGAGCGAATAACACACTTAAAACTAACATCTACTCCAGCTTCAATTAGTTGAGTACTAATGCAAATTACTGGTAGCTTAGCTTCAAGAAGCCTTTTGACTTCAACCAAAATCTCTTTACGGTGAGCCGCGCACATAGAGGTGCTCAGATGATAAATAGGAATGGACAAATCCTGTTCTTGAAGCTTATTGTACAGAGCCTTTACAACCGATCTGGTATTAAGAATAACCAGTACACTGAGCACATCCTGAATCTTGTCCAGTACAAAATCAGCCAGTTTATCAGTGTTGAACTGTTCACCAGTAGCTCTATCTATAATATCCACACGTTTGAAGGCTTTCACCACATCGTCCAAGCTGCTAATCATTTCAGCCTCTGGACTAAGCTGCAGCTTATACCGAACATAATCCAGCTCCGGTTGTGTCGCGGTACACAGAACTATGCTTGAGTTAGCATATGTTTTCAGAAAATTCACTGCATAATTAAATAAGGAGATACATGAAACAGGAACCTTCTGTACTTCATCAAAAATAATCACAGCATTGCTCAAGTTATGCAGCCTGCGGATATTCCGGCTTCCATCGGCATAGAAAACATTCAAGAATTGCACCATCGTAGTGAAAATAACCGGAGCATCCCAGTTATCTTTGGCGAGCTTTAACTTTTGCCCAATTACAGCCTTCCCATCCTCCTGCTCATCATCTTCCGTCTCTGCCTCAACCACGTTCGAGTGATGCTCAAGGATATGCTCGTCATCCATGAGGATCTTTCGGACTTCCGCCGCGTTCTGTTCAATAATTGTGGTAAACGGGATTACATATATAACTCGTTGTTTGTTAAAAATCCTGGCATGCTTGAGCGCATACCGTACACTGGCAAGTGTCTTCCCTCCCCCTGTCGGTATCGAGAGGGTATAGATTCCAGACCCATTATTGGCGAAAGCATCGCACTGCTCCGACATCTCACGTCTTAAGCGATTGATCTCCGAATCAGCATTTTTATGAGTTTGAAAAGAATTAATTCTAGTAATCAGCCGATCATAATATTGCTCGAATAAAACCTTATGATCCACTTCATCGTCGTTTTTATTTGCTTCGAAGCTGCGTGTATTGGTGCGGTCGGCATCAATTAAAGCACTAAAAATGAATTTACTGAGCAGCATGGCTCTGTGCTCCAGAGTTACCTTGGGCTCTTTTTTTAGAAAAGCGATGAGCTCAAGCTCCGCCTGGTCTACATAGAGACGAAACTCCTGCTCATTTATCACCTGCTCGAAGAACATCTTAAGCGTTAGCGAAGAGAATTCTTCAAGATGCTTATCACGAACACGCTTTAAATAACTCGATTCCAAATCTGGGTTTAAAAAATCTTGTAGGTATGAGTGATGTGAAATAATAGCGTTGCCCACAATTTCAGCAAGAATAGCTTTAGTCTGACTAACTCTCTCATTCGCATATTCGGGCGACGAGGGATGAAACCAGTCAAATAGTAACTTCCCGCCTGCAGTTGAGTGATCAACACTTCCTCTTCTAGGTGGCGCATCGGGATTATTTACCGCTGCTAATATGTATTCTCTGAATTCTTCTGTGTATTTCCCAAGATCATGCAATACTCCAGCTAGTCCAGCAATATGCCGGACTCCTAATTTCTCTCCGAAGGCCTCTGCTAAAGCACGTACTTCCAGCAAATGCTCTGTCACCGTCTGAATGCGCCCATCGCTTTCGCGGATATGAGCAATGTAATCCATCCAATCGCCGCCCTCGTATAGGTCTTTTCCACTATAAGGAATTCTCTTATTCATCATAGCAATTTCTTTTTGAAAAGGGAGTCGAAAATTGGAGATAATTTGAACATTTCATCACATTTACCATAAAGCCCTAAAGAAAAAGCATCCAACATTGTTTCATGTTAGATGCTCTTTGTAATAGGAGTAGTAGTAACCCAGGGCACACTCTATACGGAGTGTGACGCTGCAAAGATACAACCGCGGCAACCTTTACTGATTTCAATACACGTACTCCACACGGAGTGCGACAAACGCTGAAAACTCAAGCGGCAGTAGATGGAGCATTTCAATCCACGCACTCCACACGGAGTGCGACAGGTCAGTAAGCATATTGCCAAGGGGTTTGTCTATTTCAATCCACGCACTCCACACGGAGTGCGACCCGCTGTTACTCCAAAATTTGCATACGCATAGAATTTCAATCCACGCACTCCACACGGAGTGCGACAAGCAATGGCAGGTACCCGCCGGCGCACTCGTTATTTCAATCCACGCACTCCACACGGAGTGCGACAGCAGCTGCTGCATCGGAATCCCACGCTCTACGCAATTTCAATCCACGCACTCCACACGGAGTGCGACTATGATAGGAGTCAGTGTACATCCCACTGGTAATTTCAATCCACGCACTCCACACGGAGTGCGACCAAGCAAGCTCTATATCGGCACTGCTTCAAGCGGATTTCAATCCACGCACTCCACACGGAGTGCGACCACTATGCGTACATTTGATCTGGACGAGCTTTGCATTTCAATCCACGCACTCCACACGGAGTGCGACATCGCAGGTACTTTTCAGGGCCTCTCTGCTACTTATTTCAATCCACGCACTCCACACGGAGTGCGACAGCCTTGCACCGGACGGCACTCTGTATGACGAGCTATTTCAATCCACGCACTCCACACGGAGTGCGACTTGAAGCCCAATTTTTCCTCATGCAGTATCTTCCATTTCAATCCACGCACTCCACACGAAGTGCGACTTTCCGTTAGCATCCCGTTCAAGTTCGTATGTCAGATTTCAATCCACGCACTCCACACGGAGTGCGACAAAAATGAGCATGTGCTTATCTACTATGATGATATTTCAATCCACGCACTCCACACGGAGTGCGACTCCAAGTGCCTGGCCTCCCAATTGCACAGCACCATTTCAATCCACGCACTCCACACGGAGTGCGACCTGCTGCCCCTTATCGCTGCAGGACTCGTCAGAGCTATTTCAATCCACGCACTCCACACGGAGTGCGACGGGGATGCCGAGCTTGCAATGATTGCCGGTGTCCATATTTCAATCCACGCACTCCACACGGAGTGCGACGGCCGCTGAATGATGACTTTGTTGTCTTCTGGATATTTCAATCCACGCACTCCACACGGAGTGCGACTCATACCACTTAGGTAATTCTGCACCGGCCTCGTTATTTCAATCCACGCACTCCACACGGAGTGCGACACGGAGATATCCCCAAGCGCGTCCAGTTCATCCTTATTTCAATCCACGCACTCCACACGGAGTGCGACCGTCCTTCACTTCGTATTTGTCAACACGCGGAAATTTCAATCCACGCACTCCACACGGAGTGCGACGATAATGCGTATCAAAACTGCTTGTCGTACCATCCGTATTTCAATCCACGCACTCCACACGGAGTGCGACGTACACAGGGACGTATCACATATAAGATGTGGTGGCGATTTCAATCCACGCACTCCACACGGAGTGCGACCTCCCAGCCATAAAATCACACTCCTTGTCCAATTATTTCAATCCACGCACTCCACACGGAGTGCGACATCACGGCTACCACGATTAAAAATAGCCGGGTCAGATTTCAATCCACGCACTCCACACGGAGTGCGACCGATCCACATAGTTTACATAGTTCTTGAGTAATCCATTTCAATCCACGCACTCCACACGGAGTGCGACGTACACTATCGCACTATTGACATGATTCTAAATAGGATTTCAATCCACGCACTCCACACGGAGTGCGACGCTGCTGACCATGGCGCAATGGTTGCCATCATGCGGAATTTCAATCCACGCACTCCACACGGAGTGCGACGCATTATCAGACTTGCCTAAAGGAGGCTTAATAATATTTCAATCCACGCACTCCACACGGAGTGCGACTCGTCAATGTAGTCGTCCGGTACGTCCGGGTGATTTCAATCCACGCACTCCACACGGAGTGCGACGCGGGATACATTGGTTTCGATCTGCTTGCCATCCAGATTTCAATCCACGCACTCCACACGGAGTGCGACCTATCCAGATCAAGCTGTTCTTGTAACTTCTACAGGTATTTCAATCCACGCACTCCACACGGAGTGCGACATCTCATCGTATAAAAGGTATAAGACCTCATTATTTCAATCCACGCACTCCACACGGAGTGCGACAATTTGGGTACTACGTGGTACGGTACAACTCCTGAAATTTCAATCCACGCACTCCACACGGAGTGCGACAATCTGACCGGATGGGATGCCGTCCAAGATATGACATTTCAATCCACGCACTCCACACGGAGTGCGACGGATATCCAAATGCTTTGTGGTCTCTTCAAAGGTATTTCAATCCACGCACTCCACACGGAGTGCGACAATTTTTCTGCAGGAAGTTCCTGCAGGAGATCCGATTTCAATCCACGCACTCCACACGGAGTGCGACAGCGAAAACCAGCATAACCCATGCTGTTTCCGCATCAATTCCCTGCATTTCCGCTAATACGATTCTAAAAAGAATATCGATCCACCATTGACTTTCTATAACTACTCTCAATCCCCTAGAGTTTCGACAAATTCTGAGGTGCGAAGGAGCCGGGGATTTCATGGGAGCTTGCCATTCGCACCAACGTCCGGCTCCTATCTAACTCTACAGAATATATTCTGCATAAGTAGTTTATTCCCTCTAAACCATACTAATTCTGCTTAATAAATGAAATCCTTTTATTTCAAGCACCTATGTAATATCTCGCATTCGCTCCAGCTTTTCGATAGCTTCAATTAGCGTTAAAGTGGGATTCGCCTTTCTGAAATTAACGGCCAGCTCAGCGGAGCCTCCAGCTTGTACCCACACCCAATAATCCAACGTATCTACATTCTCGAGATAGAATCGGGATAAGGCTTCAATTGGGTTAATATTATACATAGCCTCAAAGTCTGAAATGGGTATTGGATCATTTAGCAGATAATCATTTTTCAAATCATATAACACTGTAAAAATGCTATAATAATTTACGTTAACAATGACATTTATAAATTGGTTACATCGTACAGTTGTGTTTAATATAATTTGCATGTCATTTACTAATGCATTATCTTCACAATTTAACATCGCTATCAGTTCTCGCACGGTAATATGCGGATCATATGGTGCGCTTTCGATTATTAATGTCCAAGGCGGGTATTCCCCCATTTTAAAAACTTTAATTGCATCCGTAACATGACAACCAATGGTCTGCCATTTACGTCCAAGTGCATCAGTGAGATGATAGTAATGTATGGCATCTGGTAATCCTTTTAATTCCGGCCATACTAAATTCTTTTTAATGATATCCAGAATAGCCTGGACATTAAGTTTGCGAGGGCGGCGTTTGGACATATAGCTTCCTCCGTTTGATTGCTCTCAAGGATATTTGCAAAGCGTACCACTAAATTCTCACCTATAAACTGCACGTTTAAAGTTCAACTCCTATATCAACAATATACAATATGCACTTTAAAAGTGCAACTAATTTCGATTTTGGAGGAGCCATATGGAATTTAAAGACTATACTCTCTACTGCAAACTGGACACAATATTGAAGGCACATGATATATCTGTATTAAAACTGTCCAAGGAGATCGGGCACCGCAGAACAACAATAATGGAATTAATGCACAACACGAATATGGAAAAGAAGAAAATTTCAGCGGAGTTAATTATGAAGTTATGCCTCTATTTCGAAGTTACCCCTAACGATTTATTTGAAATACGCCGTAAAGAATAGTCTCTGATATGAAAAAGCACTGAATTTCTGCTGATTATGCGGAAGTTCAGTGCTTTTGTTTTGCTTGCATTGTCAATAAAATACGGTGTGCAACATGATCAAATTCCAGCAAAACGCCTTTTCGATGAATTCCAATCCACGCACTCCACACGGAGTGCGACAAGCGCAAGGCTCTTACTGAGCTCGAAGCATCCAAATTTCAATCCACACACTCCACACGGAGTGAGACCAAAGCCTGCCATGCAAATTCCTGCCATTTGAATCATTTCAATCCACACACTCCACACGGAGTGCGACCGGGTGTGAGACGGCGCGGGCACCGATCTACGGCTATTTCAATCCACACACTCCACACGGAGTGCGACCGAACTGGACGCACGGGTCGTGGTACATACGCAATTTCAATCCACACATTCCACACGGAGTGCGACGCCGTCGGCGTAACGAAGAATCTCAGCGTTATGCAATTTCAATCCACACACTCCACACGGAGTGCGACGCAGGAATTCATATTTCTTGGTTATTTCATCAGTATTTCAATCCACACACTCCACACGGAGTGCGACGATCCGCCCAACCCGCATCAATCTGCTTCTGTGTATTTCAATCCACACACTCCACACGGAGTGCGACTTCCCAGACATGTAGTGGCTCTTACTCCGTGGTGTCATTTCAATCCACACACTCCACACGGAGTGCGACCTGCTGAATCGTCATTGGATATACCTGCTGAAACATTTCAATCCACGCACTCCACACGGAGTGCGACTGCGGAAATCAGCATAACCTATCCCTCTTCCATATTAATTCCCTATTCTTCCGCTAATAAAATACTAGAAAGGATATCAATCAATTGTTGACTATATATAAACACTGCCTATTCCTTATAGTTTCCACAAATTCTGAGGGAGTTTGGCATTCGCACCAGCTTTTAGATCCTATCTTACTCTATCGCTTTTAATCTCCAGAATAATTAATTCCCTTTAACCGCTGCTGGTCCTGAAGCGACCGGAGCTAGTTATGAAGCCTGTATAGTTTTTCAGACAACTATTTCATTGAATTCCAAATCACAAACAGCCCAAACAGCCCAACCCGCGCATCGCGTACGGTCCGGCTGTTTGTGGTGTCTCGGCTTATTGATCAGTGTCCTCAGGCATTCATCAGCAGCTGGATACGCTCCACATCCTGGCTGTATTTTTTGGCCAGTCTGGCTTTGCCGAGGTTGGATTTCACGATTTTTTGCATCCGTTTATCTTCGGTCACAGCGAATTTGGCCAGCATCCGGAAGCCGGCCTCAGGGGCACGCTCGACGAATACACTGAGAGCATACTCCAGACCTTTGGACAGGACGCGGAAATCTTCCGTCCCATAGCGGGTCTTCCCCTCAGCAATCTCATCCAGGATGTGCTCCGACAGCTCCAGAGCATACAAGACATGGGCAGCATCCTTCAGCATAGGCGGGTGGGCCAGCGTCGCTACGAAAGCCCGCTTCTCCAGCGCACTGGCCTTGCCCATCATAGCATCGAACAAGCTTCGGAGCGCTCCAAAGTCCTGTTCCCCGATTCGCTGCAGCGCCATCGCTGCCGCTTCACGCATCCGCCAGCGGGAATCATTCATGGCTGCTTGACAACGCTCCAGAATGATCTGCTGCCTCGAAGAATCTGCATAGCGGTAATAGGTTCCCATCGCCTGCAGCGCACAGAAAGGCAAAAACTCACGGGGATCATCCGTCGGCGCATCCGCCTCCGCTCTGCTGCTCCATTCGACAAGCAGCTCCCAGGCATCGCCGGTTACCCAATCCGACCCGAAGGCATCCGCGAACGTGGAGGCCGCCCCCAGATTGGCCCGCGGACCCGGCAGATTCGACTCGCCGAGTAACCGCTTCTCAAGCTGCTTGAACTTCCCGGCGTCCTGAAGATCCTCATAGAAAATGTTCTTGGTCACTTTGCTGTTCATAGTACCCCTCCATCATTTTGGAAAAGCAATTTTGATATGTTCCTCGCAAAACTCCTTACATACATTGTTGCCCCAGAACAATCCTTCAAAACGTGTTAGAGCAATAGTCTCCTCACGAATATCCACCAGGCCCGCCTTGACAAACTTATCGAACAGCTCAGGAAAATGTTCCTCCGGGAAGCTGCCAAATTTACGGCGAAACAGTTGGCGGTCAATCGCAGTGCGGCGCAGGCCCATCGCCAGGAACTGGTTGGGCAGATCCTCCGGCGTCACTTGGTAGCCTAAGGAAACCGGCAGCTCTCCTGATGTAATTTTTTTCACATACTCCGGAAGCAGCTTCACATTCTGATAAGCATAGCCGCCCACTTCGCCGAATGCCCCCAGTCCGACAGAGAGCAGGTCCAGATGATCGTCAAAATGCTTGCGGCTGTAAATATGATGTCCGCCCGGCTGCACGAAATCATAGGTGGATTCGACCGCGTAGCCATGCGATTCCAGATAGCGGCAAGCCTCAACATACATCTGCTGCTCCAGCGCAAGATCACCGCAGGGCGGAAGCTCGCCGCTGGCAATGCGTTTGGCGAGGCCGAAGCCGGGAATGATCTTCAGCGGGAATAACGTGACATGACCGATTCCAAGCTCCACCACCTTCTCCAGATCCTCCAGCCATTCCTCCATGCTCTGACCCGGCAGATTGTACATCAGATCCAGGCTGACATTGGATATTCCGGCCTCCCGTGACTGCTGAATGGTCCGCAGTGAATCCTCGCTGGTCTGAAGCAGTCCGAGGCGTCTCCCCAGCTCATCATTAAAGGTCTGAACGCCCAGACTGATTCGGTTGACGCCAAGAGCATAGAGCAGCTTCAGCTTGGCCGCGGTAAATGAGGCGGGATTCCCCTCAAACGTGATTTCTTCAATATTCTGCATGGGGAGTGTGGCCTGCAGCTGCTCGAAGAGCGCCGTGATCTCTTCCTCGTCCAGAACGCTTGGAGTTCCTCCGCCAATATAGAGCGCCTCCACGGAGCAGTTGCGGATCTGCGGCGCCGAACCATATATCTCCAGTTCGCTGAACAGCGCGGTCAAATATTCCTGGCGGGCTGTCTGCTCATTGAACGCCTTGGGATACGGGCAGAACGGGCAGATGGAGTCACAGAACGGAATATGTACATATACAAGTTTAGAGCTTGGAGCGGCATGATTCAAGTTCATCATGGACGGCAGATGTTTGCTGTCCTCCGGGGTAACCGGAGAATTGCCCATGGGATAGTGGCCGATCCCTATCTCGCGGAACGGGTATACAGGCTTGTTCATTCGATCAAGTCCTTCCTCCAATTGAATTCATAAGCATATCCTTATAGATGTGGCGCGATGCTGCCAAGACCTTGTTGAGAAGAGCGTCACTGTAGTCCTTGGACTGATAGAACGCGGGAACCAGCAAGTTATCATTCTTCTGGATAACCTGCTCCTGAAGGGCGGTATGGTACAGTGCCGTATGAGGGTAGATACGAATCCCTTGACTGGCCAGAATATAGACGGGATTCAATTGGTTGACCAGTTGTACGGTCTCTGCCATGGTCTCTTCATGCTCTCCCGGCCCGCCGAACAGCAGCGACACCGAATACGGGATCTGATATTGCTCCAGGAGACGTCCCAGCTCCAGCAGCTGCTCCGGGTGGAATTGCTTGCCCATCCGCCTCAGCATCTGCTCAGAACCCGAATCCGCACCGATATCCACAAACCGGCAACCGCTCCTCTTCAGCAAGCAGACCAGTTCCTCAGTAATATTGGCCGGGGTCAGGGCACAGCTCCAGTCCAGTGATGCGCTTGTGCGGCCGATCAGCCCGCAGAACTCCATCGTCTCTTCCACATCATGATTGAAGACGCCGTCTACAAAAGTGATACTGTTCACTTGATAATCTGCCTGCAGGATCTTCATGTCTTCCATGAATTGTTCCGCAGGAATCCGGCAGCCGCCGGAATTCTTATAGCCCTCTGAGCAATAGATACAGTGCCTGCTGCAGCCTCTGGAGGCCTGATAGCCCATGGAGGCTTTTTTGATGCGGGGGTTCGGGATAAAATACTGCGGGGAGAACAGCGTCTTGGCGGGAATTCGGCTGTACACCGGATGATAGGCAGGAACCGCAGTAACTACCTTGTCTCTGCCTGCGGCCTGCCCCCGTTCAAGTTCATGGGCCAGCCGGACAGCCTCCGTCTCACCGCTTCCCTTAATTCCGTAATCCGCCCCCAGCTCTTCCACCAGCTCCTCCGGCATGACCAGCATCGCGGCTCCTCCAAGCAGAACCTTGGCTGAGCTGCATGTACGGCATACCTTCATTACTTCTCTTATAAAAGGCAGATAGCTCTCCGGCTGCTGGATCACCTGATTGTCGATGTTGCGCACAGACAGGCAGATCAGCTCCGGTTCAAATACCCGCAGCTCATCCCGGAGTGCCGCAAACGGTTCAGCCATAAAGGCCAAATCCAGAAAGCGGGTCTCGAAACCGGCAGCCGTCAGAGCCGAGTAGACCATCCCCGCCCCAACCGGAAGAACAGGCATCGGCTTCTTCAGGGTATTCGTAGACACTACCAGTATTCTCATGATTACGCCCACCCTGTCTTCCTATTTTAAATAAACATCCAGTCCGGATTCCGCTCCCGGTAAGGACGGCATATGCTGCTCGCCTGCTCCAGATTTAGCTGGGGGGACATGAAGAACTTCGGATGGAGCAGATCATCCGGCTCCGGGGAACCAACGTACCTGTACATATCTGTTGACGGCAGAATGCGGATGCCAAACAAACCGAAGATGTGCTGAACCTTCAATTCCTCCATCAGATCCAGCGTCTCCCTCAAGGTCTCGGGGGTTTCCTCCGGCCCGCCGATAAGCAGGCAAAAGCTGAAGGCTAAATCCTGTTCCTGACAGAGCTGCACCACAGCCCGGATTTCGGTCTGGCGGAAGTTCTTCTTGAACGACCGCAGGCAGATATCGCTGCCTGAATCAATGCCAAACTCCACTTCCGTACACCCTGCCTGCTTAAGCAGCCCGGCAAACTCTGCAGTGAAGAACCGGGGATTCAGGAAGCAGCCCCAGGACACCGGCACCGCACGCCCGATCAGCTCCCGGCAAATATCCTCAGCATGCTCCAAGGGATAGTTGAACACACTGTCCACGAAATCAAAGGAACCGATGTCATGCTGCAGCACCATCTGCTCAATCTCGTCTGCAATTCCCTGCGGCGACCGCAGGCGGACTGCCCTGCCCTCCAGCGACGGATAGGCGCAATAGGTGCAGCTCAGTGCACAGCCTCTCTTGGTCAATACATTATGGCGCACCTTCCGCTCCACATCATAGCTATGCAGAAATCCGCTGCGGCTCGGAAAATAAGGGTGATCCAGCTGTTCAGGCGCCTCCGGCGCCGAGTATTTCCATTCTCCGTTCTTTGTGCAGAACATCAGCCCGCTTACGGCAGATGGCTCCTCTCCCTTCTCCAGATGGGATAAGAGTTCAACCATACTGTCACAGCCATCGCCCACAATCCCATAATCAGCCCCCGTCTCCTGCAGCCACTGCCTGGGAAGGAGCGAGAAGCCCGCTCCCCCCAGAATGACAATAGCCGCATGGCTCCATTGCCGGACCCAATCCACCAGGAGGCAGACCTGCTCCACGAAACTCCGGGGATACTGCATACAGCAATTATCCAGGTTACGGATCGACACGCCGATGTAATCCGGTGCATAGGAATCCAGGTAAGAGGTAACAGCCTCCCGGGTATAGTCCAGCTGGGTCATATCCAGCATGCCTGCTTCATAGCCGGAGGCGACAAGACTGGCATGAATATAGCTGAGGCCAAGGGGAAATACGGGCGGCCGCTTCTCCGTATTCGCCGATATTAGCAGCACTCTGCCCATGCTACTCCTCCTTGAGGAAAGTGAGTATTGCACTGGCTACGGTTTCGCTCTCCTCAAGAAACATAAAGTGTCCGGTGCCCGGAACCGCCAGCATCCGGGAGTCCGGCATATACCGGTTCAGCTCCAAGGCCTTGGGCAGTGGCGTGATACGGTCCTCTTGGCCGGTTATAATCAGAGTCCTCTGCCGGATATCCTGAAGGATCGGCCGGAGGTCGGGATGCTTAATCTGGATCATCAGCCGGTGGGTCGCGGCGGGCAGCCTGGACCAGCCCTCCAGAATGAGATGCTGAACCTCTTCATGGTCTGCTGTGAAAAAATACGGAACCGCGGCTGCATTCGTCTGCTTTACTGTATCCGGCGTGATCTCCTCGCCGTGGCCGGGCCGCTTGAACGGAACCCGAAAGGTGGCGGCTGCCCCCATAAGCACCAGCTTCTTCACCCTGCCCGGATCACGTGCGGACAGCAGCAGCGCAAGCGTGCTCCCCAGAGAATGCCCCACAATGGAGACCTGCTTCAGTCCCTGCTCGTCCAGCAACCGGACGATATCATCAACCATGTCCTCAAGGGTGAACGGCGGACCGGAGTATTCCGACTGGCCATGCCCCCGCAGATCAGCACATAGCACCTGATAATGAGGCTGCATCGCCTGGGCCAATTCCCGGAAGACGAGCGAAGAGTCCCGGTTGCCGTGCAGACACAATACGGCCTCCCCGGTGCCTTGGCACCTGTAAAATAAAGGTATGCCCTTAGTCTTCAACATTTGTGACTTTCCTCCCTTGATCTTGTCCGTCTACCGGCTCATACGATGGCTTCCTCCAGATAGTCAACGACCCGGCCGATCTCCCGGCCCTGCGTTCCATCAACGGCAAACAGCTGCCACTCCTCCCTGGTCCGTCCCACCAGAATGGCCGGCTGGCCGGGTGCTACGGAGCACCGTGAGGCCAGCGCGTCTTCCCAGTCATAATACAGCTCGAAGCCGGGAACTGCCTGCCCCGTCTTCTCCTTCACAAATTCATGGGTAATGAAGTGGGGCAGCTGCCCCACTCTCGCGATCAGCGCACAAGCTGCCCTGCCGCCGAATTGCTGCTCCAGCTGCTCCAGCAGCGGCCCGCAGCGGCTGCTGGCCTGCTGATCCCCAATGACGAAGATATGCGGCTGCTTCTCCGCCAGCTCACCGAGCCTGACCTCCTCATCCCTGATGTTCTGAACAGTGAAGGCAGACCAGGCACCGGCCAGCTCCGCGCGCTCCTGCTGCTGTTCCCAGCGCACCTGCCCCTGCTCCGCCGGGCTGTCAAAGTAGGAGAATCCCAGAGCCGAAGCAACCCTCAGCCCGACGGCCCGGGCCATCATTTTGGCGGATTCCGCTTCTTCAATCGGTTTGCTCCAGGAGCGTTTACGGATACCCGGCTGGCCGTCGTATTCAATCAGGCTGATGCCTGCGCTGGCGATCATGGACAGCTTGATGGCCGTGAAGCAAGGCATGAGAGAGGCCAGCGCCCATTCATGCCCCGGACCCGCTGCGACGACAATCTGCCCGGCGACCTTTCCCTTGAACGCTTTGCCCTTCACCCCGGCAACCCGGTCATAATTGTAGTGCTCAAAATCCAGATCCTCGGCGGAGCAGGGCTCGCAGCGGTCGATCCAATTCTTCCAGACTGCCGGAAGCGAGAGTGCATAGACCGGGGAAGAGAAGATAAAGCCATCCGCTTCCTTCAGCTTGTCATACAGTTCTGTCAACTGATCCTCCGGCTTCTTCAGCAGATGGCAGGGTTTGCCGTTCATGCAGTTGCCGCAGCCCTCACAAGGAAGAATATTGTAATCATTCAGCCGCAGCAGTTCCGTCTGCACCCCCTGCTCCTCCGCTGCTTCGAGCGCGACGGACAACAGATATTCACTGGAGCTGTGATGCTTCTTCATGGACCCGGCGAGCCCGATCATCTTCTTCATCCCACAGCCTCCTCTGCATCCAGCTCTGCCGTATCAAATCCAAGTGACCTCAGGTCCATGAGTGCAAACATCCGGAAATCAGCCGGTGTACACAGCACATTGGCTTTGGCCACATCATATCTGGAGACCTGACCTGTTCCGTTTGCTGCGGCAAGCTCCTCGGCTTTCTTCCGGATCTCCGTGCTTGCCATGTCACGGATGAACTCGGGCTTCCGTCCCACAACCCCCTCATAGAGACTCTGGCCCTCCGCCGTCCAAGTCACCGGCGCTCCGGCGGCCGATTCGAAGAAAGTGCCTGAAGCCAGCGCCGCAAACAGCTCTTCAAACTCCCGGAGAACAGCTCCCCCCGGCTTCGCCACTTGAACAGTCCGGCTGGCCCATTCGGCACAGTAGCCGCATTTGTCACAGTCCATCCTGTCACATCGCTTAGCGCGGAAGCCCTCCAGGAAGCCCTCCAGACTCTCATTGTCAATGTTCGCCTGGAAGCTGAACAGCAGGCTGTAGACCTGTCTCATTTTTTCGGAGGGTGCGAAATCCTCCTTGATGTTCTTGGAGAAATTGGGCATTTCGAAATCAGCCTCCGCCATCCGCGAGTTGAGCAGACTGAGCAGATTGCCCTGATAACTCCGCCCGGAATAGGCCAGCGCCGTATCCGCAATTTTCTCCGTAGTCTTCATCCGCTCGGTCAGCTTGAATTTGTGATATCCCAGTTCCTCATAGATATGCATATCTTCCGGGCGAATCCATTGCGATTTCAGCAGCTCCTCGGGATGCTGGAGCTTGCGCTCGGTGCAGCGCAGCATATAATAATCCAGCGCAAAGCCGTCGGTCACATGATTGCACTGCGAGGCATGGCTCTGAAAGTTCGCATGATTCTGGCGCATCGGGCAATCCAGCAGGCAGTCATTGGTCGCAATGAGCTGATAGTCGCAGCTGGTACTCTTGCGCAGGCTCTCCAGAAAGGAAAAATCACGGTTCCGGCTCTCGGGCAGGGTAATCTCGCTGACACCCCGTTCTTCAAAGTAATGCGCCTGTCTAAGCGTGTTGACGTTGGCAAAGGTAGACAAGCTGATCTTGACGTCGGGCAACGCTGTACGCACCATATCAACCAGCATGGGGAGGGACACAGTGACATATTCCGGCTGCAGCGTACCGATCCATTCCAGCAGCTCGCGCAGGCGGTAATGAAATTCCTTGGTCGTCTCCAGATTATCCAGACAAGTGGCATTCAGCAGGTAATTGAACTTGAACCCGTAGGCATGAAGGAGCTTCACATGCTCCTCCACCCTTGTCCGGTCAATGGTTGGCAGCGCAAACGTTGGCCGGCCACCGCCCACCAGATCAGAGGATAACTTGCCATAGAATACATCCACATGTGAATCCTTCAGCAATAAAGGTAACCGGTCATCAAAATTGGTACCGACAGACAGCTTCATCACTTCAGGACCTCCCCGGTAACCTCGGCCGGTTTTTGTCCGCGTGCCAGCTTCACACGGCTCTCGAACGTCTGCTGATTCGCTTCCGAGAAGAATTCCTTGCATACATTATTGCCCCAGACAATGCCCTTGGCGGACAGGCGAATCTCATGCTCATCCGTTTCAAGCAGGCCTTTGGATACCAGGTCATCGATAGTCGGACCAAAGACTTCTTCCGGCTGATACCCGAACATGCCGGCAAAATCCTTCCGCTTCACCGACAGCATGCGCAGGCCCTTGGCCATCATTCCATGCATCGCCTCCAGATCATCGGCTTTACTGGCGATGAAGACGGACAGGAACTGCTGCTGAAGACGGCTGCTGTACTCCTGAATATCACCCTGATTGATGTACATCAGCTTGTTGACATAACCGAAGGCCGCCGGACCGTGCGCGAACAAATCCTTCTGCTGGGTGTAGTACAGCAGGACATGCCGGTCTTCGAAGCCCGGCTTGGCGAAATCCCACACACTATATTGAACATATCCCTCTTCCTGCAGCAGCCGCTTGGCCTCCAGATACATGTCCACTTCCAGATTAACGTCCCCGGTAGGCGGAATCGTGCCTTCCTTAATCATTTTGAACAGCGCAGTAAACGGCACGACACACAGGGAGAACACAGTGATATGATCAATTCCGAGCCGCACGGCCGTCCGGACATCCTCCAGCCATTCCTCCATGGTCTGCTCGGGCAGATTGTACATCAGATCAATCCCGATATTGTCAAAGCCTGCTTCCTTCGCTTCGTTCAGCACCTCGAAGGCCCGGTGCGAATCATGGCTCATCCGGAGATGCCGCCCCATTTTGTCGTTGAAGGTCTGCACCCCTATGCTGATCCGGTTCGCCCCTTGGGCACGGATGGCCTGCATTTTCTCCAGCGTTAAGGTAGCGGGGCTTCCTTCAAACGAGATTTGTGCATCCGGCAGCACCCGGTAATGCTCCTGCACGCTCTTCAGCATCTCCACCATCCGCTCGGCAGACAGAGCCGAAGGCGTGCCACCCCCGAACGTAACTGCACTGATCGTAGACTGTGAAGCATAGGGGGAAGAGGCATAGATGCCGATTTCGGCCTTGACGGCCTCCATATACTGCTCTACCTGCTTCTCCTGATAAGCCATCTTGTTGAAGGGGCAGAAGATACAGACTGACGCACAGAATGGAACATGCACATAGACTGCACCGACATTGTCCGCCGGAGGCTGACTGTTCAGATCCATCACTCCATAAATGTCGGCTGGAGCAATCTCGGTCACAGGATTCGGATAGTGGGACACACAGATCGGATCTCTATGGGGATACACATTGTAGAATGGCTCATAGGACGTCTTAACTGCCATGATGAACACCCCGCTTGGATTCCAGTGCCGTCATGGCCGCAGCCAGACCGGAGGATACAGCTTCAATACCAGCCACAGGCAGGCAATTCATAACGGTCTCCGTCACTTCCTCAGGGGTCGCCCCCAGCTCATAAGCCTTCAGTGCATGCAGCCGGATGCCGTAGGTAGAACGGTCAGTCACTACACAAGCCAAACGGACCAGTTCCCGCACCTTGGGCTCCAGCGTCCCCGTATCCTCAATCGCCTTGCACATGCCTTCAAATGCGGTGCCTACCTGCGGATTGACTCTCATCAACATATCGCTCATTTGCTATAGCCTCCTTATTATTTAACCGATTGCACCGGACGCCCCTTGGCCAGCTTCATCCGGTGCTGCAGCCCGTAATCCGCATACTTAGAGGAGAAAAATTGCTTGCTGACATTGTTGCCCCATATAATTCCGTCGTCGGTCAGCCGGATTCCTTCGGCATCCTGAATCAGCAGACCGTCCTGAACCAGACGCTCAATCGTATCCGGGAACAGCTCCTCCGGCTCCTGCCGGAACATCCGTACGAAATCTGCACGGCTGACTGACAGCATCCGCAGGCCCTTGGCCATTGCCCCATGCGCCAGCTCCAGCTCATCGGCTTTCTCCCCGCAATTGACCGGGAGCAGCCCGTCCTGCACGCGGGACATATATTCATTCAGATTGCCGCTGTTGACATACATATAGCCGTTGATGATACCGAACGCGGCCGCACCGATCCCGATCATATGCGACTGCTCGCTGAAATATAAAGTCGCGTGCCGGTCCGTCTTGCCCGGCTTGGCGAAATCAATCACACTGTACTGGAGATAACCTGCCTCAAGCAGCATCTCCTTGGCGATGGTATACAGCTCGATCTCTCTGTAGACATCCCCGATTCCCGGAATCTTCCCTTCCGCTATACGCGAAGCGATCTGCGTATGCGGCACCACACAGAACGAAATCACACAGATATGGTCAATCTCCTGCTCAATGGAGGTGAGAATGTCAGCCCGCCATTGATCCAGTGTCTGACCGGGCAGATTGTACATCAGATCAATCCCGATATTATCAATTCCGCAGCTTCGGGCATTCTTCACCAGCTCAAAGGAATCATCGACACTATGGTATAACCCCAGCAGTCCGGCAAGCTCTTCCTGAAAGGTCTGCACCCCTACACTGATCCGGTTTAATCCCTGCAGGGCTAAGTCTTCAAGCTTGTCAGCCGTGAAATTCCGGGGGTTGCCCTCAATGAAGATCATGGCGTCCTCCGCAACGTGAAAAGCCTGCTTCATGTGCTGCAATATTCCCGTCAGCTCTTCCGAGGAGAGGCAGGAGGGGGTTCCGCCGCCCAGATTAATGGAGGAAACCGTGATGCTGCTTCCAAAAGGCGTACCCGCATACCTGTCGATCTCCTTCCGGACAGCAGCCAAATAATCATCCACCTGCTCCTGCTTCTTCAGATAACGGTTGAACGGGCAGAACGAGCAGGTTGCATCACAGAAGGGAATATGCAGATACAAGGCTGTCGGCGTATCTTTGGTATTCACCTGCTCAAGCTCCATCAGCGACCACACTTCGGACTCGGTATGCTGGGAGATCGGCACAGGATAATGGGAGACACAAATGGAGTCTCTTTCCTTGAATAATTCAACATACTGCTTCGCTCTGCTCATATGGAGCGGCCTCCCCTTCATTTGGATTGCAGCATCCGTCCCGCGTACGGGGAATCTTCAGACGGCTCTACCGGGATGCGGCGGATTTCCATCGTCATCTGGTTGCGCAGATCCGGACAAGCCGAGTGCACAATATTACCCTCTGGGTCCCACGGCAGCTTCGCATCCATATTCAGCGCCAGCAGCATCGGGAAGACCGAATGGAATGCCGTTCCGCACAGATTGCCTGCGTTCAGCGGAGAGACCTTCATGATATCCCCTTCTTTATGCCCTGCCCGGCAATGCCCCTTAACGCCCGTTACCTTGAGTTCAAATTCATAATTCATTCGAAATGCCTCCTCCATATATTTGGTGATAGATTTCACTTACTCTGCCGCAGGCTCTTCGACAATGGCCACTGCCCGTACCCAGGCCGCTCCTGCCTGTCTGATCTTGATTGGAAAACAAGCCACCTTAAACCCGTAAGGAACCGGAATCTGCTCCAGATTCGCCAGGCGCTCCATATGGCAATAGGTCTGCTCTCTTCCCCAGAAATGGGCCGGAAACAGATAGGCGTTGTCCCGGGTTCGCTTATAATCGCCGATCATATTCTTGAACGGACGGTCGAACCCGTAGCTGTCAATGCCCATGACCCGGATGCCCTGGTCAGTCAGCAGCTTCGTGGCCTCTCTGCTCATGCCCGGATAATCCGTAAGGTATTGGGGCGTGCCCCAATCACGGTCTGCACCTGTACGGATCAGCACAATATCCAGCGGCTTCAGCTCGTACCCGATCTTGGCCAGCGCCTGCTCGATATCCTGCTTCTCAATGGCTTCACCCGCTTGCCTATGCGTAACATCCAGCACCACACCGTCACAGTAGCACCACTCCAGCGGCACCTGATCTATAGACGCTGCGGGCTTGCCTTCGCTCATAGAGCCGAAATGCAATGGGGCATCGAAATGTGTCCCGGTATGCGTGGAAGCGGTGATCATCTCCATGTTCAAGAATTCTTCATCCGGAAAGTCTTTTCTGCTCCCGTCGAACTGGCGTGCAAAGCGGTCCGCCCCTTCCTGGTGGCCGGTCTGCTCGAAACCGTATGGAGCCAGCTCACCCGGATTCTGTTCCATATGCACACTCAGATCAATAAATTGATATCTCATGCCCTCACCTACTTCATTATTCTCAGCGCGTTCAGCCCCAGGATGTTCTGGACATCCTCCTTCTTGATTTCCTTCACGCCCATCATCAGCTTCATGGGCAGGGGAATAGCCACCTTCTGCATGTAATTCAGCACTTCGGCGATGTTCGGCGTAACCGTCCAATCCGAGCCCCAGAGAATCTTGTGGCTGCCGCAGACCGAGATCATCTTGGCCAGCTCCATCCGGAACACCTTGGGATTGTTATGAATGAGGATATTGGCTACCGCCGTAATGGTCACATACATATTCTCGTGCCTGCCCACCATGTAATAGCACAGGTCATTCCATGGATGTCCCATATGCTCCACAATCAAGGTCAGCCCCGGAAAATCAACAGCAACGTCATCCAGCAGAATCGGATAGTTATGCTTCATCCGAAAAATACTGCCTGGCGTAATTCCGGTATGCACGCTTACCGGAATTCCCAGCTCGCTGCACCGTTCATACAGCGGATAGAGCAATTCCCGGTCATTCAGGCCGAAGCCGCCATAATCATTAGGATTCAGCTTAAAGCCCTGCATTCCAAGCGTGTTAATCGCGTAATCCAGCTCCGCCAGCGCTTCCTTCCCCTTATAGGGGTTGACACTCGCGAATCCGCGCAGCTTGTCAGGGTGTGCCCGTACCGCCTCGGCGATTTTTTCATTGGACAGCACCTCATAGCCGTATACATCCTCAAAGCTGAGCTGATGGACCCAGCTCATGGCAATTTGATTCTCGGCCATACAGGAGAGGTAATCCTCGAGCAGATTGTTGTCATCCACGAATCCTTCTTGAGTAGCACCAACCATCTTCTTCAAATATTGCAAATCATCGAATCCTTTTTGCTTCTTGTAATCGGGGACGGTTCCGGCGCCAGCCAGACTGAGCTCCAGACTTTTATTCTCCTTGACGGCAAAATGGGCATGAGTGTCTACAATAACAAGATTGCTTTTCACGTTTCTCTTCTCACCCCTTTGGATTGTATGGGATAGCTTATTGCTGCCCGGGAGCTATACATCTCTGTGACCCTTCTCTGCACTCGGGGCCAGCGGTGCCGTGGCAAAGACCAGCTCCATTTCGCCCGGCCCCTCATTTACCACACGGTGCCGCTCACCCTTCCTCGCAATGAACAGGCAATGCTCCTGAAGGGAATGCGGGATATCTTCAATGAACGCCGTTCCTTGTCCCCGGACCACAAATACGGTCTCTTCACCGTAATCATGGAGATGCTCCTTGATCTCTTCCCCGGCGCGGAGGATCACATGACCCATAATCAGCTGCGAGGCTCCAACCGTTGCCGGATTTGCCAGCACGCGCATCTGTCCTCCCCTGGCAAGAACCACCGGCACATCGTCAAATTGAACCACTGTCCTTGCGTACACCTGATTCATCAATGCACTCCTTTATCCGGCTGATTTATATTCAGATACACCCGATTCTTCCTTTTTGCCCAGACCAAGCGAGATCAGAATCGTAAGCACCATCATTCCGGCTGCCACCAGATAGCTGGGATGCGTTCCGATCCTGCTGTAGAAGAATCCGCCAAGCGTTGATCCCAGCGCAATCCCGACCCCCTGCAGGGTCCGGAAGGTTCCTAAGGCCGTCCCCATTTCCATCGGATTGATCTTGACGACCTTATCCGTAATTATCGTGTTAACCAGCGTAATAATAGGCCCTTCTGTAAGTCCGATCAGCGCATAACCGAACGTCAGCAGCCAGGGGTTGAAGTCCAGCGCATACAGCAGCAAGAGCGCTCCCAGACAGATCGACTGGGCCCAGATCAGAGGCGCATGTCTGCCCACCTTATCCGAGATCCAGCCAATGAATACCGCCCCGAACGAAGCCACCGCTTCATACGGAATGAAGAGAAAGCTGAGCAGCACCAGGGAAATATCCTGCTCTTTGGCCGCGAACGGCACCAGGAAGGTCGTAAAGACACCCACCATGAAGCACAGGGTTCCCACAATCCCCGCCAGCAGGATTTCACGGATGCCCAGCCATTTGAACGAATTTTTGAAGGCTTTCCCGATGCTCTTGCTTGAATTCTTGACCCCGGTCTCCTTCAGCAGCGCAGAGGTAACCAGTGCGGACAGAACCAGGAGTGAACCCAGCACCGCGAAGGATACATGCCAGCCGAAGTAATTGCTGAGCAGACCGCTGACGACATATCCCAGCACCGATCCGGCACCGATCGCCCCGGACACAATGCCCATTGCCCGGCCCCGCTCTTCGGGCTTGCACACATCCGTCACCACCGCAAAGATCGGTGTGGATACGAAACCTCTGGCAAAGCCGAACAGCAGCCAGCCGGCTGTAAACATCAGCACGCCTTGAGCAGCGGCCACCATGAATACGGCTACTGCCGAAAGTGCGATCGAGGTGACGATAATCTTCTTCCGCCCGTACCGGTCGGCAAAGACGCCGGATGGAATCGACAGGAAAGTCATGACCAGCGAGGCAATGCCCGCTATGGTTCCGATTTCACCGGAGGTCATCCCAAGATCGCTGCTGATCAGGGGTGCGATCGGGAAGATACTGACCATAATCGAAAAGACGAGTAAAATATTGATGGCTAAGAGTGTGAAAATTTTGTTGTTGCTCATATCAATTGTCCTCTCCTCACAGTCATTGACTGCTCTCAATAATGATGAATGCAGCAGCATAATCACCGTGATGACTAATGCTTACGTGAACCGTCTCCTGCTGCTGTACGTAAGTCTCCAGGCCTCTGCTGCGGACCAGATAGGGCTGGCCGCTGGCATGGTTGAGAAACTCCATTTCATTCCAGCCCAGCTCACAGTTCATTCCGGTTCCGATGGCCTTCAGCAGCGCTTCTTTGGCGGCAAATCTGCCCGCAAGGAAGTCTGCGGCATGTCTTTTTTTACAAGTGAACAATTCTCTCTCTTCCTTCGAAAAATATTGCTGCATAAAGAGTTCACCGCATTTAGCCATCATCTGCTCCACAAAGCTAATGCTGATGATATCCATGCCGATCCCTCTGATCATGCCTTCAAGGCAATAGCTTCCATCACCTGGCCCACGGAATAAGCTCTGAGCGCCTTGCCTTCAATAAAGATGCCAAAGGTCTTGGCCAGCCCTGTAGACACAAGCGCCAGCTCCGTCGAATCCAGAGCCAAATCTTCATACAAACGCGACGCCTCCGTAATCTCCTCCTCAATTCCGATATCCTCAATGATGGCCTTTATCTTATCGAATACCATTAGATACACCCTCCCGCTTGAGTTTATGAGTTATAACCTTCGTTCTTCACAAGCCTTCGCCCTTCACAACCAGTGCCGAAGAGACCCCTCCCCTCCCTCTGGACAGAATAAGTGAGGACTCGACAGATACCCGGCGGCTGCTTCCCGCCACGAAATTCAGGTCGTTGTCCGGAGCCGATTCCGCTAAATACGGAAGACCGGGCAGCTGCCCGTGATTCATGGCAAGCACGCTCAGTGCCACATCGAACGCGCCTGCAGCCCCAATCGTGTTGCCGAAGGATGTCTTGGGACAGCCCGCCCATTTGTCCGATACACTGCCACCGAATACCTCCCGGATTGCCGAGCATTCAATCCCGTCTTGACGGGAGGAAGCCGCCCCATCCAGTGAGAGATAGCCAATCTGCTCCGGCTGGATCTCTGAATGTCCGATGGCCAGCCGGATGGCCCTGGCATATTGCGCCACACTCTCCTCATGCGGGGCAGATTCCTGCCCGTCATTCGTGAATCCGAAACCCTGGATACTCGCTCTCACCCGGCCGGTTGACTCGCGCTTCCGGAGGCTGCGTTCAGATTCGAGGCAGAGGAAAGCTGCTCCTTCAGCCAGGGCTATTCCGCTCCGGGCCGCTACAAACGGACGATACGCCGTCTCCGGACTGTCTGCCTTCAGGTTCAGCAGCCCCTCCGAGTTATAGAAGGAGAGCGCCCACGGATCAAGCGGCGTCTCTGCACCGCCCACGATGGCCGCATCAATGATTCCGCTGCGAATGGCTCTGGCCGCATAAGCAATGGCAAGCAGTCCGCTGCTGCGGTCTGCGATAACCGTCTTGCTGTAGCCCTTAATGCCGAAGGCCAGGGACATATGCCCCTGTGCGGCGGCCGGAAACCAATTGCTTGCGAGGTTAGGATCAATGAAGGGGGCACCTTCGTTATGCAGAACACGCAAGCCATTCCTGGCACTCTCCCATCCTCCCGAGTTGTTGCCGACGAAGATGCCGATCCGCCCGCGGCTCATCGTGTCAAGATCCCAGCCGGCATCATCCATGGCATCCTTAGCTGCCAGGATCGACATCACAGAGAACCGGGAGCATTTCTTGAACAGACGCTTCGAGATGACCTGCTCCGGCTCCATCCCGCTGACTTGTCCGGCGAAGGGAGGCGCCTCTCCAACCGTACCCTCAAGCTGGAGCGGGGTCATATAGTTACGGCCGCTCAGGAGTCCGTCCCAGAAGCCCCCGGCAGTATTCCCGCAAGGCCCAACCATACCTACTCCGGTTACGAATACTTTATTCTTCATGGGCTGCACATCCATTGTTCAGTCTGAAGCTTCCCCGTCATATTACAGCACTCGCTCCTCGCCAGAATCATGGCGGAATGAATGCCGGAGAAGCCGCTTGCATTGGTCAGAATATGGTACAGGTCACGCTTTAAGGCTTGCCCCGGCACATAATTCAAATCGCAGGCCGGGTCCGGCTCGTCCAGATTCGCCGTGGGCGGGATATAGCCTTCGTTCAAGGCCAGCAGACAATGTACGATCTCAATGGCGCTTGCTGCCGAGAGCGGATGGCCCACCATGGACTTCGTGGAGCTGATCGGAATGGAATAGGCTAATTCGCCAAAGGTTCTTTTGTAGGCAGCGGTCTCAAAAGCATCATTCTGCGGGGTCGAGCTTCCATGCGCATTGATATATTGAACTTCCCCCGCTTCAATGCCGGCATTCTCGAGCGCCTCGTTCATCGTCAGGCTGAGCGCCTCTCCGTTCTGGGGCAAATCGGTCATATGATAGGCATTGTTCGTGCTGGAGAAGCCGGTGACCTCACCATAGATTCTGGCCTGCCGCCGCAGTGCATGCTCCAGTTCCTCCAGTACAACAACTGCACAGCCCTCACTGAGAACGAATCCGCTTCTGTTTAGCTCAAAGGGTCTGGAGGCGCGCTTGGGATCATCGTTGAACTTTGAGGTCAATGCTCCAATTGCATCAAAGGAAGCGATGGTCATGGAGCTGATCGGCGCTTCCGCTGCACCGCATATCATGATGTCATGTTCTCCTGCCGCGATAGATTCGTATCCATACCCGACAGCATCAATGCCGCCTGTGCAGCCCGTTGACATAACCAGCGCTTCTCCCTGAAGCCCGAACTCATGCGCCACATCAAAGGCAATATAGGAGAACATGCCTTTGCGGTATAAATCATCCTGTCTGAGCCCCTGGGCAATCGGCCCCTGGCCGCCCTCCGTCACTTGCAGAAAGGTCTGCTCAGAGAATGGGGTATCGGCAATCGCATTGGCGATGCAGACCCCGGAACGCTCCCGCATTTCCTTGGTGAACTCCAGCTGCGCATCGGCAACAGCCCTTACAGCGGCGTTGACTGCCAGAATTCCCGGCCGGCCCATGCCTTCCCTCGCTGCTTCATCGGCCGTCCTGCCGAGATGCTCAAAATCCGGTATTCTCCCGGTGACCCGGCTCTTCAAAGCCATATGCTCATATCCCTGCAAACTGTCATATCCAACCTTGCACTGCAGGCTGTTCTTCCAGAAATTCTCCGGCGTATTCCCCAGCGGGGTAAGCAGACCCATTCCTGTGATAACCACTCTTCTTCCCATCACATTCTCCATCCAGGCCTCAGCTCCGAATCCTTAGTTTCTCGATATTAAGCTTGACCGCCTCCATCTGCTCCTTCGTGGTACGGTTCAGATGGGCTTCCACCTGCTCTGCGGTGAGGCCGCTTACGGGATCAACCTCAAACTCCTGAATCCAGGTCATGTACGTGCCCTCGCCCTGCTCCTCATAGAGCCATTCCAGATTCATATGCTTGAACGGCAGCAGCGGCGCAAGACGTCTGGCGGTAATCCGGAAATTCGGCCGGTCCAACCATCTTTCGGATGTCCATGAGCGCGACGGGCGATTTGGCTCGGGAAATGTAGTCAATTCAAAACGGATGTAGGACTCCCCCTGCTCCAGCACCCGCGTTTCTTTATATTCCGTGAACAAATCCGTCCAGCCCGCAATATCGTTGGTTCTGTCAAATACGGTGTTCCGGTCTGCCTGAATCCAGATACTGTTCTGAATCGTTGTCACTGTACATGCCTCCCTAATAGTATTAATTACATCGTAGCGTTAAATTTTGGAGGGGGACATAACCCGGCTGTTAAGCTTGCGTTAATTTACAGTTATTCTGCAGCACGAAGACAGCACAGGCTCCCTATCAAAAAAAATCAAAAAAAAGACCTGACAGAAAACTGTCAGATCTAAAAGCTAACCGAATATCCGATTCCCCGGCGGAAGTGAATGATGTCGCTTCTGCCGGCTGTCGTTTCAATTTTGTGCCTCAGCTTGTATACATACTGCCTGACAATTTCAGGGGATGTATAGCTGTCCCACAGGTGGTGCAGTATCTTCTCGGTGGGGATGTACTGGCCCTGGCATTCCAGCAGCAGGTCAAGCAATTCATATTCTTTACTGGTGAGTTCAATGATAACCTCTCCGACTTTCAGGGATTTAGAGTGAAGGTTAAGTGCGATATCCTTGATTTGTCTGGTACAGTGCGTATTCACACTCAGCTCTTCGTCGAACCAGCAGCGCAAACGGCTGAATAATTCCTCCTGGAAGCCATGGCCTCCCGAGCTGTCGATGTAAATATGATTGGAAGGGAACTGGACGGTTATGCCCTGAGTGCTGATCTTCTCAACAATAAGGAATACTTTCAGCTTAAGCATCTGCTGCAGGTATTGCATCGTATGAATGAAGCCCAGGTTAAAGTCCGGGGTACTGACGACCACACCGTCAAACCTCAAGCCATCCTTAACAATATCGACCAGCGCCTCAAGCTCCTTGAAATGAAACACCTTACAACCATACACCCTTGAAAAAAAAGAATGAACATTCTGAAACCTACACCCCTCACAAGGCTCTGTGGAACCCGCACAACAAACCAGTGCAACCCGCATGCGCTTCTCTCCAATCCCATTCTTTTCAACATACACCGAATTTCACCAAGGGTTTCGTTTTCTATTTTATAGTATTAATTAGGATAAAAAAGGAAAAATATCATAGCGTTATATTAAAAAAATCAATTCGCAGAATACTGCATAACTCATTGCCGTCCTCTGCTTCGCGGACAACCTTCCCTATGTATCAGTTACTCTCCGCCATCCTTCCGTCAACAGGTCATCAGACCTAATTTTTATCAATAATTCCTCGCGGAATGCGACAGCGGGATCAGAATAGATCAATCCTCAAGACTTATGCATTCGCCGCATTCCCAACTTTATGTATTTCAAAAAAACATGCTCATTATTTACTATTTTTTTTGAAAATGAACCTTTCTCTGCGATCCGACAAAATCCGAGTTATTTTAAATGTAAAACAAACACTGTTTTATCCGAAAATAATTCATTTGAAAAAATTTTCTTTGCCAGGTGCAACATTTCCCACCTAAAAACCATCTTAGTAGGTAGAGGTGATGCACAATGAGAACAACTAATCTAATGAAGCGCGCAAAAAATATGAGCATCGCGTGCGGAATCCTGGCTGCCAGCTTGTCATTTGGGGCATCCGCTTTTGCCTTCTCCGATCTGAACGGAAATCCTGCCGAAACCAAAATTAATGCGCTGCATGACGCCGGTGTAATCAACGGTATAACCAGCGACCTTTTTGCCCCCAACGCTAAAGTGACCCTGGCACAAGGCGTTCAATTTCTCGTCAAAGGGCTGGCGCTGACACCAGGGGCGGATACGGGCAGCAATTCTTCTACGGCCAGCAGTTATTTTGACAATGTAAAAGATAACGCCTGGTATGCCTCCTCGTTCCTGACCGCCAAGCAGAGCGGTTTAACCCTGGCACAGAATGCCAATCCGAATGCAAACCTGACCCGTGCAGAGTTCGCTCATCTGTTGACCGAAGCCTTGCAGAGTAAAGGTGATTTTGCGGTTACCAAAATGTATTTCATGGTTGAGGATGGCGACAAGCTCTCTTCCGAGGTTATGAACAGCCTGCAGATTCTGCTGAACACAAAGGTGATTACGCTGGACAACGGAAAATTCCGCCCGGCCGATATCATCACGCGCTCCGAGGCTGCTGTTATGGTTCATGATGCCGCTGAGTTTGCAGCGCGGGTGATAAACCAAGACAATACAGTAATTGAGCCTTCTGAACCGGAACCAGTTCCGGTCAACAACTACATTTCGGATGTCGTACTAGAAAAAGCGGCTGAAGGCGTCAATAAAGCCACCATCACCGTCGATAATCTGCCTAACCCCGGCTACGGCCTGGCGGTAGAGCGCATCGAATTCACCAGCGCCACCAAAGCAGTGATCTACTTCAAAATAACCCTGCCCGATCCGGATATGATGTACCCGCAAGTCATCACCAAAGGAACAGTGGTTACTTATCTGCCTGAAGGCTACACTGCTACAGCAGAGCCTGTAATGGGTTCGCGTTGGCTGCAGCCGGCAACTGATGTTGAGTAATTCTTGAGCTAGGTAGATTGTAAAATTAAAAGCAATTGAAATGAAAAACAGATCATGCCTGACTTCCGGGACATGATCTGTTTTTTTATTCCACCACTCCATGTTAAACAGTAGACGCATACGGCGCAATAAGGACATGAATGTATAAAAAAGACGCCGCATTATTTACGCCGCCTACGATTATGTAAAAACCTAGTAATACCAATGCAAAAAAAAGCGGTGAGGGGTATCGGTTGTTTAAGGTCTATTTGCTGACGACCATAGGAAAGAAAAAATAAAAATGTACGCAAAATAACAAATTACAAAAGCAGCAGAGATCCATCTTATTGAAGAATTCATTATACTTCTTTCCCCAAAAAAACTTGTTATAAATGAGCCAGTAAATCCAAACATGATGATATAAAGAAACACTTTATTGTATTCAACAACAGCATCAAAAAAGTAGATTATGAACACTACTAGGGAGACAAAAAACAAAATACGAGTGAAGTATTTCATATTACCTCCTTAAAATGGTTTAATTTCTATTATTTATACTACAGTTTATTTAGCTTATTGCCTATAAGGAGATAAAAGATACACCTTGAATGTAAATGTTGCGATAACCCAATGCAGTTTATTAAATTATGCTAAAGACTTGGTATGTAGAATATGTGGCACTAAATGGACTGGCTCGGATTATGGTTGATGATGAGGAACACATAGATTTTTACGCTTAGAGAGCTCAGATTGGAGAGTAGTGACACAATTGTGCATTAAAGAGTAGAGATTTCGTTACCATATTCCTATCGTTTCACTTTGCTGTTATTTACCAATATTTACCTGACGCGAATCATATGATAGCCTTCACTATCCGCTTGCGCATCACCGCAGCCTGCAGCGTTTGCCCCTCCCACTCCAGCTAATTCGGTTACATCCGCTTCCGTTACTCTCTGTACACTACATAATTCCGTTACAAAATCATTATTTCTCTCCTATCCCTGCAGCGCCTTCCGTACGCTCAAAATATACTTCGCCTGATCCAGCGGGTTCACGCCCCGGCGGGTACGCTCGGCAGTGACGTCCGGTGGGCACGGTTCATAGCCGGCAAAAAAGGAAGTAAACGTGCTCCGCCCCTTCGTGTAGGAGCTTAAGGTCACGGGATAATCGAGCGAGGTTGCCAGCGGCAGCCGGCCTTCGATGATCATCCGCTCGCCCTGCAGCACGGGCGGCTCGAAGGTGCCGCGCATCTGCACGAGGTCGTTCATCACGCGGCCGCCGTTCTCCTCCGGCACGACGATGCGCACCTGTAGGACCGGCTCCAGCAGGCTGGTGCCGGTATGGGCCAGCCCATCCATGATGGCCATGGGCGTAGCCACGGCAAAATCCAGCGGATGGGTATGCCACACATGGTGGTTCCCCTCCACCAGTGTGATCTTGAGGTCGGTGACCTCCCAGCCGCGCAGACCCTGCTGCAGCGCCTCCGGCACGCGGCGGGCCGTCTCGTTCTGGTATTGCGGCAGCAGATCGGAGCTGCGCACCAATGATTCATAGACGAGGCCGCTGCCCGGCGGGCCCGGCTCAATCTGGAACCTCAGGATCGCCCAGCAAGGCTTCGGCATCAGGTACGCAATGTAGCCTTCACCCGCGCGGCTTGGCGTTTCGCGGTAGATCACCGAAGGCTGGCCGAAGGTAACCTTCAGCCCGAATCGTTCCTGCAATACACTATCCAGAATCTCCAGCTGGATCGGCCCCATCACCTTGATATGCAGCTCCCGCTCCTCCTGCAGCCACTGTGTATCCAGCAGCGGGTCCTCGTCGGCCAGCTCCTGAAATGCGGCAATCACCTTATGGTCGTCGGCATCCTCCCCCCAGAAGACGCGCACGGTCAGCAGCGGCACGGCGAGCTTCGCCTCCTGCGGAATGGCCTCCGGCCGGCCCAGCACATCGCCGATCCGCACGCCGGACAGCCCATAGACTACGGCGATGTCCCCCGCTTCCAGCGCCCCCACATCCTCGGTGCGTCCGCCTTCGACCTTGCGGATCTGCGTCACCTTGGCCTGGACATCCTGCGTATAATTCATCACCGTATCCCGGTTGCGGATAGTTCCTTGATAGAGGCGCACGAAGGCCATGCGGCCCATGCTTTTGTCGCGCTGGATGTTGTACACGATGCCGGACACCGGCTGCTCCGCATCCCCGCCCGCGCGGGGGAAATACTGGGTCATGGCATCGAGCAGCGCCGTGACACCGAGACCTTTGGCCGCTACGCCATACACCAGCGGATACATTCTTCCTGCGGCCGTCCGAACGGCCAGCTCTCTTTTCCACCGCGCCAGATCTGCCGTACCGCCCGCCATATACAGCTCCAGCAGCTCCTCATCCCGCTCCGCGAGCGCTTCCAGCAGTTCTGTCCGCGCCGCCGCGTCTGCGCCTTCACTCCATAAATCCGCCGCCCCTATGTATTCCCGTTCCCTATATAAGGGCTGCTGCACAGGCACAATATCCCCGGACAGATAGGTCCGTGCCTGAGTTAGCACAGCGGCTGGATCAGCGCCGATCCGGTCCATTTTATTCACGAAAATAAGCGTAGGAATCCCCAGCTTGCGCAGTGCATTCCAGATCATCTCGCTCTGCGCCTGCACGCCCTCCACTGCTGACAGGATCAATACCGCACAATCCATCACCCGCAGGCTGCGCTCCACCTCGGACAGGAAATCCACATGCCCCGGGGTATCGACCAGGTTGATCTGCACTCCTTGCCACGTAAATGAAGCCAGAGCCGCCCGCACAGAAATCCCCCGCTGCCGCTCCACCTCCATGGAATCCGTCAGCGCCGTTCCGCTGTCCACACTGCCAAGTGCGCGAATCCGCCCGCTCTCATACAAAATATGCTCCGTCGTAGTCGTCTTCCCCGCATCTACATGGGCAAAAATCCCCACGTTGATACGTTCAACCCTCTGCTGCTGAATCATCTATGTTCTCCTGTCATAAGCCGGATGTATGAATGGCCTGATAGTGTTTGAATCCGTTTACTGATTCTACCTCAAGTGTACAGCCAAATGCCGTTAATGTTCAATCGGTAAGCACTTTCCCGGATGACGGCCTCCCAGTCTGCTGATACTAACAACAGCACGCCTTCTACAATCATGTTACTTGGTGACAGACGCACATCACTCAGCCCAACAACAATTTTTTTAGCTTATACAGAACTGCCTGCAACATTTCTGCCCCTTTATCCATCTAAGAGTATAAGAGGTGAGGCACAATGAAGAATAAATCATCATTCCAGAAGCACGCTACAAAAATCACTCTAGCGTGCAGCATTCTGGCGGCAACAGTATCGTTCGGAGCATCGGCTTCTGCCTTTTCGGATCTGAAGGGCAATGCTGCCGAATCCAAAATCAATGCACTCCATCAAAATGGCATCATTAACGGAATTACCAGTGATATGTTCGCACCGAAGTCCAAGCTGACTTACGCCCAAGGCCTGCAGTTCATCGTCAGCGGTCTCAAGCTGTCTCCGCAGAATACTACTGGCAGCAAAGCCAGCGATTACTTCGACAAGGTAAAAGATAACGCATGGTACGCCTCCGCATTCGTGGCTGCCAAGCAGAGCGGATTGTCTCTGGACAAGTCCATCGACCCCAATGCGGCAATGACGCGGATCCAGTTCGCTCATTTGCTGACCCAGGCGCTGCAGAGTAAAGGGAACTTCCCGGTTACGCTGATGTACGCTAATATCACGGATGGCGGCAAGCTGTCTACAGCGGAGATGAACAGTCTGCAGATTCTGGTTAATACCCGTCTGATCACGCTGGAGAAGAACAACACCTTCCGTCCGAATGAACCGGTTACCCGAGCGGAAGCCGCTGTCCTGATCTATGACGCAGCCAAATTCGCCAAAGAGGTAATCACTCCGGATGACAGCGCCACTGCTCCGGTTAATGACTATGAAGCAGCGGTTACGCTGGAAAAAGCGGCAACTGGCGTAAACAAAGCCACTGTCACTGTTGAGAATCTGCCTACCTCGGGTTACGGCCTGTCAATTGAGCGGATCGAATTCGGCGCTAACAAAACAGCAGTGATCTATTTCAAAGTGACTGCTCCGCCTGCCGGCTCCATGAATCTGCAGGTCATCTCTACCGCCTCCGCCGTGACTTACCTGCCTGAAGGGTATACAGCGGTAGCCAAATCCGTAACAGGTTCGGCTTCTGCTGCCGCTTCTTCCGCAGGGATGTAAGTGAGAAATACAGCAGCTACTGCTTGATACCATGGCACATGGCAGTAACCTATAAACGCATATACGTCAAAAGAAGCCGCATCGCCGTTGGGATAACCAAGGGGATGCGGCTTTTGGCGATTGTACTAATAACTGGCGCTTTCATTCCTTAAGTTAAGGTGTCCACTGATCATGAATGATCCCTACAAGGATATGGTCCTGACCATTCTTCTCGAAGACCAGCCGCAGGCTGCGCCAATCCATGCCCTCTAAGGAAGGATCGATACCGGCGATATGATATTCTACGAAGTCATGGGTCTCCTTGGGGTACACCTCATTGAGATTATTTAGAGTTGTCCCTTGGCCCAAGCCCTGATTCAGTGCAACTTCAGATTTACCGGAAAAATCCGCATCGTACACAAACCGCTTATAATAGTCGGCAAAGGTCAGCTTAATCAGCTCTCCGGTACCGGCGAACTCACGCCATTCGCGCTTTACCGGATCTTGCATTGCAGCCTTCAGCTCATCCTGACTTAACACAATGTCTTTATCAACATCAACATAGGCGTAAGGGGAGAAGCGTACCCCTCTGTCCCGGTGTACCCACGCGGCGAGCGTCTCCATATTCCCGCTCTTCAGCGCCCGCATTACTGTGGTTGCCGCTTCCAGTGCTGTAGGCGGTGTGCCTTCCTCCGGCGGTCCGGGGTCTTCCGCTACCAGAGGTGGTTCCGTAGCTTCAGGACTTGGAGCAACCGTTGCCGGGGATGCAGATGGTGATGGTACGGCCGCAGTAGTCGCCGGGGCAGATGTCTGAGTCTGCTCCGGTGTGGATGTGGTCGCCGGCGCCTCTTCCGGCGCTGAGCTGCAGGCTGCAAGCATTAGCATTCCGGCCGTTAACGCAGCGAATCCAATTGATCTTGCCTTATACATGATATCCCTCCTCATGCTGCCATTCTTACCTTTGTAGACGATACCGAGCCGGATATAGTTGCACGGCGCCTGTCACTTGGCAAGGTAAGCAGTGGGAGGGAGCTGGTTAACTGGTTTGCAGCAGACGTACGATTTCACCGTCGATTACTTCTTCACTGGCTTTTAGAAACCCTAAAGCTTCATACATTCTTCCCGCAATCAGATTGTCCGGCCGGTGTCCAATCATGATTCTTGTACAACTGGAATTACGTTCATCAACATATTTCGATTCGGCAATCCAATTCACCACCGGTGCAGGAAAAACATTAAGCTGTTCCGGCTTCACCGTAAGCCGGGTGCATTCATACCAATTATCAATACACACTGGCTTTAATTCCACTGTCATATAAACTTCCGCCCAACTTTCACTGTGCCGATTTCACTGTGCAGAGGAACTCATCCTGAGCGATTATTAATCCAGCTCCGTATACAATCTGATCTCCTGCCGTCCCGTTTGGAAACCCACGGATACGTACAGGGACAGTGCCGATTCATTGGTAGTCATGGCGATAAGCTGTGCCTGCTCCAGTCCGTGCTCCTTCAGATACGCCAGGGCGCGGACCAGCAGGGCCTTGGCGATCCCGCGTCTTCTCCATGGGTCACGG
This sequence comes from Paenibacillus borealis, assembly GCF_000758665.1. Lineage (NCBI taxonomy): Bacteria > Bacillati > Bacillota > Bacilli > Caryophanales > Paenibacillaceae > Paenibacillus > Paenibacillus borealis. The sequence goes on along the minus strand of NZ_CP009285.1, from coordinate 1,476,375 downwards.
ACAAACACATCCTCGATAATGCCGTTCTTGTCTTCCTGCCAGACCATCAGACTGCCGGCCACCTTGCCTTCATCCAGTACAACAGCCGATGTCCAGAGCGGATGCTCCTGATATTCGAGCAGACGTTCCACGCCCAGCGGGGTATCCGGCCAGATCTCCGCCTCCAGTTCCAGATAAGCCTCTCTCTGCTCCGGCGAATCCAACTGAACCCACGCTGATTCAAGACCTGCCGCAAGCTCTATCACGGGTATAGGTTCGTTCAAGTCACGATGGAGCGTATATAACCGGCTATGCGGCAGGTAACCCAGATGCTGTGCGAAATAAGTGTTGCAGCTCTCTTCTGCGGCATAATTCCCTGTACACAGAACCGTTCCGTATTCCCGGGGCAGTGTCCCCTTCAGTTCATGCGCCCGTTCCAGCAGAAGGGAGTAGACACTGTCCAGCAGTCCGATATCCTGTTCACGCCCGGGCAGAGTTTTCAGATTCACAAAAATCTTATGTTTGCTCATGGGCAGACGTCCGGGGGGAACCACATTGAAGATCTGCAGCTGGCCTTTGGCCACCATAGTCTCCCCTTCAAAGGCACAGATTACGTTCTCCCAGTTGCTCTCCTCCCCTACCCACCAAAAAAGCACATCCTCCTGTGCCGAGACCCGCGCATACATTTCCCCAAGCGCTGCCATATCGTTCTGTTCAAATTTCCGGATGATTCTGTTACTCAATACCCGTCCGCCACCTTCTGTTTTTTTCCATCATATCACTGTAAGGGAGGGAGCTTTAGATCATTAATAACTATAACTATTCTTTACCGCAGCTTGGACCTGGACGTTACATCTACTGCTATTTAGGGTAGACAAAAAACGGCTGCGCCGTCCTGGTCAAGGAAGCGCAGCCGTCCGGCTGATAATATGGGTTAGTTCTTGGGTTGCTTCTTCGGTTGGTACATGATTCGGGCTTGCGCTGATTTGGGTCTGTTCTGTCTAGATTGGTTATTAACCTTGGTGTCTCGTACCCGTTTCTTTGCTGCTGTATTCGCTGGCTGGCATTATTAATAGGTTAGATGGTTTGCCTGGTGCTCCATAGTGACTCCTATTGAACAGCTGCTCCGGTATTCCACTCACCATACCATGTCGGTACGCTCTCTTATGGACACCATAGACGTTATTTTGCGAAAAAGGCCTGTTATTCTGCCCTTGCTTCAACCTGCCAGCGTTGTCGCCGGCCTACTTCACGCTGTCGGCCGCCTCGCGCGGCTGGCGCATGGTCAGGTTGACGCGGCCCTTCTTCAGGTCGACGCCCATCACCCAGACGGTGACATTGTCTCCCACGGAGACCACGTCCATCGGGTGCTTCACGAAGCTGCCGCTCAGCTGGGAGATATGGACCAGCCCGTCGTTCTTGATGCCGATATCGACGAAGGCGCCGAAATCGATTACGTTGCGGACGGTTCCCTGCATCTCCATGCCGGGAACCAGGTCCTCGATCTTCAGCACATCCGTGCGGAAGATCGGCAGCGGCAGCTCCTCGCGCGGATCGCGGCCCGGGCGCTGCAGGCTCTCCAGGATGTCGCGCAGCGTAGGCACGCCGACATCCAGCTTCACCGCCAGCTCGGCGGCATCCTGCACCTCCAGCTGCTGTGCTACTTCCTTGCTGCCGAGCTTGGCCACATCCAGGCCCAGCTCGCGGAATAACCGGTCGACCACCGGATAGGATTCCGGGTGGATCGGCGTACGGTCCAGCGTGTTATCCCCTCCGGGGATACGCAGGAAGCCGATGCACTGCTCGTAGGATTTCGCGCCCAGGCGCGGCACCTTCTGCAGTGCCTTGCGCGTGGCGAACTTGCCGTTCTCCTCGCGGAACTTCACGATATTCTTGGCGATCGTCGTATTGACTCCCGCCACATAGGACAGCAGGGAGGCCGAAGCGGTATTCACGTCGACACCGACGTGGTTAACCGCCGACTCCACGACGCCCTTCAGGCTCTCCTCCAGATGCTTCTGCGACACATCATGCTGGTACTGCCCGACACCGATCGCCTTCGGGTCGATCTTCACCAGCTCCGCGAGCGGGTCCTGCACGCGGCGGGCGATGGAGGCGGCGCTGCGTTCCGCCACATCCAGGTCCGGGAACTCCTCCTGCGCCAGCTTGGAGGCTGAATACACGCTGGCCCCTGCCTCGTTAACGATCAGGTAGGCCAGCTCAGGATTCCCGACCTCGGCAATGACCTCGGCCGTGAACTGCTCCGTCTCCCGCGAGCCGGTGCCGTTGCCGATCACGATGAGCTGAATGCCATATTTGGCAATCAGCTCTTTGAACTTGGCCGCCGCCTCTTTCTTCTTGTTGTTCGGCGGCGTCGGATACGTGACCGCTACCTCCAGCAGCTTGCCGGTATCGTCCACAACGGCCAGCTTGCAGCCGGTGCGGTAAGCCGGGTCTACGCCAAGCACATGGCGGCCCTTCACCGGCGGCTGCAGCAGCAGGCTGCGCAGATTTCCGGAGAAGATGGAAATCGCTTGCGCCTCGCCTTTTTCCGTCATCTCCCCGCGCACCTCGCGCTCGACGGAAGGCGCAATCAGCCGTTTGTAGGCATCCTCGGTTACGGCTTCCAGCAGCTCTTTGACCGGGGACGGCCCCTTCACCAGCTTGCGGATAATGAAAGCGTGAATCTTATCGGCAATGATCTCAATGCCGACCTTCAGCACATTCTCCCGCTCCCCGCGGTTGATGGCCAGAATACGGTGCGGCGGCATTTTGTGCACAGGCTCACGGTATGAATAGTAATTCTCGTATACGCTCTCCTGCTCCGCATCCTTCGCTTCGGAGACCAGAATCCCCTGGCTTGCCGTATACTGGCGCACCCAGGAACGGATGGCCGGGTCATCGGCAATATTCTCGGCAATGATATCCATTGCCCCTTGCACAGCAAGCTCAGCGCTGTCTACACCTTTATCCGCATCTATATATTTCGCCGCTTCTTCATAAGGATTGCCCTGGCGGCGCTGCTCCATGATCCAATCGGCAAGCGGCTCAAGTCCCTTCTCCTTGGCTACACTGGCCCGTGTCTTGCGCTTCTGCTTGAACGGGCGGTACAAGTCCTCCACTTCCTGCAGCTTCACAGCCTTCATGATCTGCGCCTGCAGCTCCGGAGTCAGCTTGCCCTGCTCCTCAATGCTGCGGATGACATCCTTCTTCCGGTCACCCAGGTTCCGCAGATACCCAAGCCGTTCTTCGATATCGCGCAGCGCGTTCTCATCCAGCTCTCCGGTCATTTCCTTGCGGTATCTGGCAATAAACGGAATCGTGTTGCCCTCATCCAGCAGCCCCACCGTAGTCCGCACCTGCTTCAGGCTGATGCCCAGTTCCTTCGCAATTGCTGCAGTAATCAGTTCCTGCTCCTGGCGGGCAGCTGCATCTTCCGCCGCTTTACCTGCCACATTAGTATCAACGCTCAAGTATATCCCTCTTTCTATACACAGTCTGAGTTCATAACTCTCTACCAAAATACTATCACAGTTTGCCGCAGGACCAAAGCTTGGCACGCTAAAGTACCGCGCAAAGCAAGATACCAACCCGGTGATAACTCAGCAGATTTGCGTGGACCCCCAAAACATATTTCGCCCGAAGGGTAAAATTAGCAGCTTACCAAGGTTAGATTGGACCCTACCTTGCATACCTTTCCCGTTTACGGTCCCTCAGGCACCCACTTTGCAACAGTAGTTGGATAAACGTATCTTATTTTAGTTATTTTGGAGCGTTTGAGTGAATTAGTTGGATAAACGTCATTTAATTCCATGCACTTCCTCCACTTTGGCTGATATGGCTTATATTAAGTGCTGTTTTTCCAACTGCTGTTTGAGAGGGGCTTCTCTATTTATGAGCAAGTGGACAAAATCCAACTATTTCCCTGGCCCGCCGCAGCACCCCTGGTTAATGAGGAGGTTCCCGGTGTCTTTACCCGCTTCAGCGGAGTTATATAAAGACGGCTACACCGTCCCATCCGGGACAGCGTAGCCGTCTTGTTCTTGCAGTCCCCCTCATTACCTAGCCACTTTGCGCTTCACCCGTCTCTGCCGCCCATAACTCAGCGACATCAGGAAGCAGAGCACCATGACAAGCGCAGCCGCCGCATAAGGGAAATTCACATCCATATCGAACAGGATTCCGGCAACAATCGGGCCTGCAATATTGCCAAGACTGGTGTAGGCAGAGTTCATCCCCATGACAAACCCCTGCTGCGATTCGTCAGCCATCTTGGAGAGCTGCGTACCGACTGCGGGACGGAGAATATCCATCGCTAAGAATACAATAAAGGTAACCGATACTATAGCCGCGAAGCCGTGAACGAACAGCGTCAGGAAGATAGACAGGCCGGCAATGAGCAGGCAGATGGAGATCACTCTATTTTCGCCGAAACGGTTCAAAATCCAGCTAAACACCGTAACCTGAACCACCGCACCCGCGATCGAGCCGAACGTCAGGACAAACGCAATATCCTTGGGGGTGAACCCGAACTTATGATCCACAAACAAGCCGAACACTGTATCATAATTAGCCAGTCCGAAGGAGAGCACGAATATGATGACCAGGCCGAAGAAATAAGGTTCACGGTAAGAGCGCAGCATCTGCAATCCCAGATTCTCCTTGTTACCCTCATCAGACTTCGCTTCATGGCGCTTCTCCGCAGACAGGGATTCCGGCAGAACGGCAAAAGTAATGAGTGCAACAACAGCAGCCGCTCCGGCAGCGACGAAAAAGGGTACCCGGATGCCGAGCTCAGCCAAATATCCGCCAATTCCCGGACCGATGATGAATCCCGTAGTAATGGCCGCATTGATTAAGCCCATACCTTTGGCGCGTTCTTCAGAAGAGGTCGTATCGGCAACATAAGCCATGACCGCCGGCATAATCATCGCCGCACCCGCACCGCCTAGCATTCTGGATACGAAGAGCAGCCAGGGCACATTAGCCAGACCAAAGAGCAGCTCCGAAAAAGCAAAGACAATCAGACCGGCGATAATGATTTTTTTGCGGCCCATCCGGTCCGACCAGTTGCCGGCAAACGGTGACACCAGCAGCTGCGTCAGGGCAAAGGCGGCCACCAGCAGTCCGACAACACTCCCGCCAATGCCCAGCTCATTCATGTAGGTCGGCATAATAGGGACAACCAGACCAATCCCCGTGAACGCCAAAAATATATTCAACATCAGGAGCAGCATCGCGCCCCGGTTTCTTAAAAGTAATGACATTGTAAATCCCTCCGTAATTCCCGGGCAAATCTTCAGGCTCCAGGTGTACTTCATCTAATGGTAATAACAATCCGTAAATCCGGCTGCTGTACTATTTCAGTCTCTCCCATTAACGGGCCAAGAAATCATACCCGCGCGGATGATGCAGCTTGTATAGTTCATAGTACAAGACCGACCATCCGGTCTATTTAATCGCTAAAAAATACGTTCCCCGCCCAGGCTGCAATCCGCCCTCATACGAACAGCTTCCTCTGCTCCGGCAGAAACGTCATCTCTCATGAGTAAGACGGCTGAGCCGTTTCTGCCTGCGGATTCACTGCTTTCACTGTAGCATTGTGCAGAGCCCGCTCAGCTCTACCGGGTACGCAGTCCCTGCAGCAGCAGCTGAATGGCCCCGCGGTAATACTCCCTGATATCCTCAGGCCCCTTGGCGAGTGCGGTAATCTCACTGACTCTTCCGATTCCTTCCAGCATGCCGCTGACGATGATCACACAGTTATCCAGATTGCCTGTAATCAGGTATCCGGAATCCATACCTTCCTGTAGCAGATCACGGCAGGCCTGAGAAGCGGACTCGTAGATCTGCGAGAGCCGCTGGCGGATATCATCGGTAAGCGTACGGGAGCGGGCGTATTCCTCAAGCGCATGAATCAGCGGATTCTGGAAGTCATTCGCATAATGATCCCCCAGCGCGTACAGCCTGGCTTCCGTCCCGGTGATCTTGTTCCGCAGCTCCTCCCACTCACAGAGCCACTTCCGGGTATCATCCTCCACCACATACAGGAATAATTCATCCTTGCTGGGAAAATGGTGATACAGGCTGCCCTTGCTGACCTTGGCAGCTAAGCACACTTCATTCATACTTACCGAACCATAACCCTTGTGTGCGAACAAATGTGAAGCATTCTGCAGAATACGGTTCTTGGTTTCTTCTCCATCCGAACGTCCTTTGATATGTATCCCCCCTATAGACCGACTGACCGGTCTAATTGTATCATAAGGCCAAACATTAACACAACAGCTCTTGCACAACACCTTCTTAGCCTTTGAAAAAAGGCACACCGGTAACTTCCCGGCATGCCTTTTAGTACAATTATTGATGTCATAGCCCTATAAGGTTCAGAAATCAATCAAACCCAGGCTGATTTGCAGCGAATCATCCACCAGTTTCATGGTTTCGTCATCCAGGTGGGTGATCTTATCGGTTAAGCGTTGTTTGTCAATGGTCCGAACCTGCTCCAGCAATATAACGGAGTCCCGGTCAAAGCCATGGGCAGCCGCATCAATTTCCACATGCGTCGGCAGTTTGGCCTTCTGGATCTGGGCAGTGATAGCTGCCACAATTACAGTCGGGCTGAAGCGATTGCCAATGTCGTTCTGAATGACCAGTACCGGCCTAACTCCGCCTTGCTCTGAACCCACGACCGGTGAAAGGTCGGCAAAAAAAACGTCGCCGCGTTTAACAATCAATATTTACACCCCGCTTACTAAGCGGCCAAGAGTACTGTCTGCATCTTCCTCTGCGAGAAAGGCCTCGCTTGCCATGGTCAAATTAATCTTAGCCATTTCCATGTATCCCCGCTGCATCGACTCCCGGATGGTTCGTTTCCTCCGTTCAGTCAAGTACAGCTTCATGGCCTGCCTGATCAATTCACTACGGTTAGAGTTCTCCAATTGAACGATCCCATCCACTTCCTGTAAGAGATGATCGGGCAAGCTGATCATGATTCTTTTGGTGTTCTGCAAATTGGCCACCTTCTCTTCCACCCCCACAAACCTTCTGCCCTTGTGTTCCAGTGTTACAATATACAAGGAATTTTATACAAGGAATATATGCCGCCAGTATATCAAGTATGCTGCATCCCATTATAAACTAGAAATGGCGGTTCGTATAGACTATAAGTCACACGCTCTATACGGGTTAGTCCTTATTTTCAATTCCTGCACAAGGTACCTGGTCAGGCTTCAAGCCTGCAGCAAGGGATTCACGAGGTTGGGTGACATGCCTTCGCGTACATATACACGGGGCACCCGGTGAGCCAGCATACAGATGACTTCGTAGTGAATCGTCCCAAGATGGAGTGCCAGTTCATCTGCCGTGATCGACACGGCTCCCTGGCGGCCGATGAGTACAACCTCTTCGCCAGCTTTGATTTGTTCCGCTTCTTCAGCGAAAGATTTGAGTGATACCATACACTGGTCCATGCAGATTGTTCCGACGACAGGAACGCGGCGTCCGCGTATTAGCACCTCCGCTTTGCCCGTTAGCATGCGGGAGTATCCGTCAGCGTATCCCACGGGAAGCGTAGCGATTACCTCATCGCTGTCCGTGAAATACCGGGTGCCGTAGCTGATGCCTGAGTCAGGCGGCAGGGTCTTGATATAGACTGCCTGCGTCTTCAGCGTCATTACCGGGTGTAAAGCCACCAGCTCGCGGTTCACCTCACTTGAGGGATAGAATCCGTACAAGCTTATGCCTACACGCACCATGTTACTGGATAAGAGAGGTGTATCAATGGCCGTAGCGCTATTGCCCGTATGTATGATCGGGATGTTAATATTAATGTCCCGAAGCGCTTCCGCCACGCTCATGAAACGTCGGTGCTGCATCAGTGTATAGCTTTTGTTCTGTTCGTCTGCCTTGGCAAAATGAGTAAACATGCCCTCCAGCTCCGCCTGCGCTACAGAATGCACTTCAGCAATGAAAGCAGGTGCTTCAGCCGGCAATAATCCCAGCCTGCCCATCCCGCTGTCAATCTTGATGTGCACCTTCAGCCGGTGCTCCGGATCTGCAGGAAGCTCTTTAACAGCCTCCAGTACTTCCGGTGTGAACAGTGTTACGGTAACGTTGTTCTTCCAGGCAACGGCTATCCCTTCCGGGGAGGTGTAGCCCAGCACCAGAATAGGAAGTAGTATTCCCGCCTGACGCAGCTCCAATGCCTCATCCAGGAAGGCGACACTAACATAATCCGCTCCAAGTCGTTCCAGCTCCCGGGTCACTTCCACGGCACCGTGTCCGTACGCATTTCCTTTGACGCATCCCATGAATTTGGTCTCCGGCGGCAGTGCCGCCCGAAAAGCCTCATAATTGGCACGCAAATCATCCAGATTGATCTCGGCTACTGTCGGTCGATAGCTTGCTTGCACTTCAGGTTCACCTTCTTACATTGTAGTAAAACACCTATGCCGAAATCGCATAGAACTTGGGGTCTTACTGCAATGGTAATGCTTAGAGAAGGCCCCTGTCAATGTGAGCAGAACCAGCAAAAAAACGGATACTGCGTGTAGAGGAATAATATCCACGTTGCGCAGTATCCGCCTACTGATATTTATTTACCCGATTGTTCCTCCATAGAAGCGGCTATTTGCATCATTTCCGTAACTGGCAGATTATCGCTCGTGATGCGGTACTCTACGCCTTCACTCATCCACGTAAGTGTCTGCTGTTCATCCCCGCTAAGCAGGCCTGCGGTGAACCCCAGATCAATCAGTGTTCCCGGAGCCAGCGATACCGCACGGTCCAGCGGACGGGCTTCCATAATCGTGTACTGGTAGATGCCGTCATAGCGGATAAGCACCGCATGATCCTTGCTGCCTTCAATTTTGTTGGTATCCTTCAGCTTCACACCTACCGGAACGTAATCCGGCTCGATGATTCCGAAGTCGCCCAGCTCTGCGGTAACCGGCTGGCCAGCCTGTTCGCCGTCTTCTGTAACTACCGGATTACCGTTTTCGTCCACCTCAGCTACAGTGCTCTCCGAAGGTGAGCCCGTGGCCATATTCTTTTGCATATCAAAAGAATCTGCGGCGAATTCCGGATCAAACTTGAAGCTGTCGAAGGTCACGTTAACGACAACCTTGGCTTCGGAATCCGATACCTGAACCTGCTTTGGTTCATAGGTTTTTTTGGCCAGCCAGATCTTCTGGCGGACCAGCGCGCTGCTCTGATAATTCGCTGCTACCTCAAATACATAATTGTCCCCGTCCTCTACGAACTGGCGGTTGTTGTCGGAGACAATTCCCTTGAGCAGCGTTTGGTACAGATATACCTGTCCCTGGCTGTCCGGCCAGTCACTCTGGAAGCGGAAGCTTTTGCCGAGGCTTGGTGTCAATACGAATACGCCCTCATCATTGCGCAGGACAATCTGCTTCACATCCTTCTGGACATTAGACAGGCTGATCCGGTAGTACGAAGGATTCTTGTACCATACTTCCACTTTGTATTCCTGCGGCTGCTCCCCGGTGTACAAGGTCATCGTGCCTGAGCCTTGATAAGCTCCCTGCTTGCTCTCCAGCTTGTCAGACACACTATTCAAATCCTTGACCACAGAGGCGGCATCCTTCTTCCCGCACCCCGTCAATACTAAGGCCACGCTCATAATGATCGCGAGTACCCATGTTATCCGGCGCATGACATCATCCCCTTAACCTGTTTTGAATGCATTGATTAGTACATGTCTATGAAGGACTTGGCCTCAATATGCAGACGGGCATGACAAGCTTGAGGAGAAGGTTGCGCGCGGCCCCCCATCCATTGTCTTCGATGCTTGGATTCAGGTTCGTTAAGGCCTTCCCCCGGTCTCTTCTCCTGCCTTCCTCCTGATCCTTGCGGACTGTAGAGCCTTTATTTGTTCGAAAAAAATAATTTAGACGGCCTAACGGACCGTACAGCACTTATTGCCGCTTTGACAGGTATATTTGGGGTGGAAAGCCCAATATAAGGTCGCTGATGTCCGCTAGCCTGCGGAAAACCGGCTTTTGGCAGAAATAAGGGCGCCTCAGTCCGTTACAGAGAACCCGCGTAAACTCCCCATTCAGAACCTTATAATCTATTGGTATTCTTTCATATATATAATAGAAACAAGTCATAGGTATCCGCAAAAAAACACCAGACTGTTCCCCTCCAATCAGGGATCACGGCCTGGTGCATCTAATTCAGCTTACGGGTGGTATCCGTACTAGCTATCCTCTATCCTATTACAGTTATGCTTACCAGCGAATCGATTCGGCAATTTTCAGTACCTCAGCCCGGTCAAGTCCGCGGGTGCTGAGGCCGTATAGTACTCCGTTTGCTTCCCAGTCCAGACTTCTGCCACTGACTAGAACCGCATCGGTTCCCTTGATCTTCACCTGCTCTACCGTACCATCTGTCGACATTGCAAAGGCATTGTCCTCATTGGCCAAGCGCAGCTGCATCCAGATCCGCTTCCCATTCTCCTTGCTGGAGAAGAACAATTCAACAACCTGTCCGTCCACGCCTTCCCCGCCCTTGAAGAATTCTCCATGGTCAAAGGCGAAGCCCTCAGGCAAATATTCCGGCAGCTTTACTTTGAAGAGGGCGTATTTGTCCAGCTCCGCTGGCTCCTTGACAGCAAATTTATGCGCCGCCTCGTCCTTATCCCGCTGCTCCTGCTCGCTCAGGGTAATTAGCTTATCCCCGTCAAAGTCCACTATGGCCTCACCGGCTGCATTGAAGATGGCTTCCGGCATGGGATCGAAGGAATTGACCGGATTGCCGTCCTGATCAAATATCTTACCCTTCCAGGCATCCGGGAACACCGGCGGAACGCTCGCATCCATCTGACTTACCTCAATGTGTCCCAGATTGACCGACTTCAGCACCCGCTCCAGCATCTCCTCCGCGAAAGAGGGTCTGACGAAGGAAGCACTCACCAGTCCTGCCACCAGCAGGGAAAACGCAATCATGGCCGGACGTCTGAAACGTTGTTTTATACTCATCTTTAATTCCTCCTGTTCCTGTAATGAGCGGCGTCTCACTTGACGGAGAATGGCCACCTTATTGGAGTCCCGGGAGAAGTCCTGCTGTGCCAGATATTGTTCCAGCTCCAGCAGTTCAAGCAAATCCGCTGTCTCCTGCTTATTCTTCATAGCCCTTCCACACTCCCTATTTCAGTTTTGAGTTTCCGCATGCTGCGATAGAGAATGACCCCGACGTTGCTCTCCGTCATTCCTGTAACCAGCGCAATTTCCGTATTCTTCAGATCTGCCCCGAATTTCAGGGCGATGATATTCCGCTCCTTCTCACTGAGCGTATCCAGCGCCAGCTTCAACCGGTCATTGCGTTCACCTTCGAGAATCAGGTCTTCAGGCTCCTTTTTGCCGGATACCAGCTCCCGGATTGCATCCAATGAGAAGAAGCGGTTCCTGGCTCGGCTTCTGTAATAGTCATTCACTACATTCCTGGCAATGGCGAACAGCCACACCTCCAGCGGAGCTTTCTCCGGGGAGTAGCCGGGCAGCTTGGACCATGTCTTCTCGAACACCTGGCTGGCCAGATCCTCGGCGGTGTAACGGCAATTCACCCGGTAGGCAATATAATTGAATATCCGTGTATAGTAGGTTTCAAATACAGCTGTGAATTCCAGCTCTGTTTCGGTATTTGCTTGAATTCTTCCGTGAATCAAAGGCAGCAATGCGCGCTCTTGCATCCTTAGAGGCCCTCCCTTCCAGGCTGAATTTACTTGGCCAAGTAATTTACATGAGCTAGTACGCTCTCTATGTCTATTCCATTACAGAATCAGACGGACAAATTAAAAAAGACAGAGGATGGAAGCTCCCCTGCCTACTTTAATTAGATTAGGAATATCCGGCTATGCGGATTATTGCTGAACGCCCTGCTTCCGTTCTTAGGCAAGATTCTTCTTCTCGGTCAAAAAGTACACCAGGGCCAGCACCGGCAGAGCCATCCCGATCAGTGTAGCCAGACTCCAGCCGCCATAAGCATAAGCCCAGCCGCCCAGCGAAGATCCCACTGCTCCGCCTACGAAGAATATCGCCATAAACAATCCGTTCAGCCGTCCTCTTGTTTCATTGCCGAGCGAATAAATCGCCCGCTGCCCCAGTACCAGATTGCCGGATACACTCATGTCCAGCAGTATTGCCGTAAGAACCAGCAGACCGAGTGTAAGATTCGAATCATCCCGGAGCAGATAAGCCAGAATAAAGGATACGGCGGCAAGTGAGATGGCAACACCGGTTAACAGCCTGGTCCAGCCCCGGTCTGCCAGTCTGCCCGCTATAGGGGCTGCTACTGCTCCACCCACACCGGCCAGTGCAAACAGGGCAATTCCCTGCTGGGAAAGGTGATAGTAGCTGGACAAGTGCAGGGGAACTGTCGTCCAGAACAGGCTGAAGGCGCTGAACAAGCTGGCCTGATACATCGCCCGGCGCCGCAGAACCGGTGTGTGCATCCATAGTGTACCCAGGGAGCGGATTAATTGGCCGTAATTCAGCGTAGGTGCTGGCTTGCGTGCCGGTAGTATACGGGACAGAAGCAGGGTCAGGAGCGCAATCACAACTGCTGAGACAACGAATATGGACTTCCAGCCCCACAGTCCGGCCATGAAGCTCGCCACCGGCCGCGCAAACATAATACCAAGCAGCAGTCCGCTCATCACATTGCCTACCACGCGGCCGCGTTCTTCCTCTGCTGCCAGATAAGAAGCATAAGGCACCAGTATCTGCGCTGCTACCGAGCCCAGCCCGATAAACATGGAAGCCGTAAGAAACAGTGGCGCATTAGGTGCGAGTGCTGCAGCTGCCAGAGCGGCTACGACCAGAACCAGTGACGTTACAGCGAGCCGCCGGTTCTCGATAATATCACTGAGCGGTACAATGAACAGCAGTCCGACGACATAACCGATTTGTGTCAGCGTAACAATCAGACCCGTGGCTCCGGGAGACAGATGAATGGCCTGCCCGATCGGTCCGACCAGCGTCTGTGCATAGTAGAGATTCGCCACAATCAGACCGCAGGATACTGCGAGCAGAAATGTGATCCAGCCGGGAACAGCCTTGTGATTTACAGAGGATACTGCTTGTTGTTGCATTAGTAACTCCACCTTTCAATTTTTAATACTGAACGTACAGTTTAGTAATTCCTATGACCAAATAATATACTAAACGTTCAGTATTGTAAATAGGCATTTTTATGTTATACTCCAGTTACAGATTGTATAGAGTTTGGAATTTGAAGGCTTCTATGCAGTAATCTATTAGGAGGGAATCGCCATGGATAAGAAGAGAGGCCGGCCGCGCAATACGGAGGCGAAGAATGCCATTCTGAATGCTTCATATGATTTATTGCTGGAGATGGGATTCGGTGCAGTTACGGTGGAGAAAATCGCGGAACAGGCTCAGGTCAGCAAAGCGACCATCTATAAATGGTGGCCGAATAAAGCTGCGGTAGTGATGGACGGATATCTTTTTGCCGCTACCGCCAGGCTGCCAATACCGGACAGCGGCTCTGTGAAGGAGGATTTGCTGATTCACGCGGGCAACCTGGCCATGTTCCTGTCCAGCCGGGAAGGCAAAGTAATTACTGAGCTGATCGGTGAAGGACAATTTGACGCGGGACTGGCTGAAGCTTACCGCAGCAGATATTTCGGTCCACGCCGCCAGGAGGCCTGGCAATTGCTCGAACGGGGAGTGGCCAGAGGAGAATTGAAGCAAGAGCTCGACATCGGGAGTAGTATCGACTTGATTTACGGGCCCATTTTTTACCGGTTATTGCTGACGGGAGATGAGCTGAACGAGGAATCGGTCCGAAAGCTAGTCTTGCTGGCGCTTGAGGGGATTCAGGCCTGACAGCTGCTTAACGCTTAGAATCGCGGTTCTTACTGGTAATATCTGCTTTGTGGTATTTATTAATAAGGTCGTCCAATTTTCGGGACTGTCTGATTACGCTGGGATGCAGCCGGCCGTGCTGCTCTTCCATCTGATTCAGCCGGGTCCGCTCTGCTTCGATATGCTTTTGGATAGCTTCCAATTGATCCATTATCTTCCCTCCTGCAGATATTTTATAAGGATATGGCGAATTGCAGGGTCCTTCGCACAATGCAGTATGCATAAAAAACCACCGGATATACGGGAACCTTCCCCATCCGGTGGTTTTTGATTTCGTGTATGACGTTACTTTTAACGGTTAGACGGTTCAGGCTTACACTATCTATTGGAAGAATTCAGGGATTTCGTTCGATTTATTTAGCATTCTCTAGATTCCGCGATTTCAAAGAAACCATTACAGTCATAAGTACAACCATTCCCGCTCCCAGCGCCTGGAACAGATTGAAGGGGATGGACAGCCAGATTACGGAGGAGATGATTGCTGAGATCGGTTCCGTACAGGACAGCAGGCTGGCTTCATGCGGAGCAATGTGGCGGAGACTGCCGATGTATAGATAGAAGGCGGCTAATGTTCCTAGCAGAATAACGAAAAGAATAGCCAGAATGATAGACAGCGACCATTCGGCAGACGGCACGGACCAGACCGGATGAATCAGACTCATCCCTGCTCCCCCCACAATCATCCCCCAGCCCATCAGCAGCGAAGTGCTGTACAGCTTCAGCAGTGGACCGGAATAGAGCGTATAGAACGTCAAGGAAACCGCGGATAGAATCCCCCAGATCAATCCTCTCAGGGGAACGGTCAGCTCAGAGGAATCGCCGCCGGTCAGCAGTAAATATGTTCCTCCCAGCGCGAGCAGTGCACCGATGATATCCAGCGGAGCCAGCTTTGTTCTTGTCCAGATAACAGTGTACAGGAGAATAAACAACGGGGCTAAATACTGCAGCAGTGTGGCGATGGCAGCATTGCCTGACTCAATGGAAGCGAAGTACGTGTACTGCACGCCAAGCATGCCCAACAGTCCGAACAGCAGCATTTGAAGAATGAATCTCCGGTCCAGCCACAGCCTCCATACCTGCGAGCCTTCCTTGCGGACTGTAAGCATCAGGAATAGCACTCCCGATACCAGCAGCCTCAGGGTCACCAGCCAGGCCGCAGGCAGCATGGCCTGCTGGAACAAATGCTGGGCTACCGTCCCCGATACTCCCCATAGTAAAGCTCCACCGGAGGCCATAATGATTCCTTTGGTCCGCGACATTGACTCCACCCCTCCAGCGTATATGTATTGATATTAAGGGTTAATTATACGGACCACCGGCTGTTTCTTCTGGTAGATAAATCATATCTGGCGGAGCATATTCGCCTTATTCTTCACAGTAAACAGAGCCTTTCGTTTCGAAAGACCCTGCTTCTCCGGCATGCACTTGTATTACAGCTTAATCTTGGCAAGCAGGCTCATCAGCTGCTGCTTCTCTTCAGGAGCGAACTCCTCATAGACCGCTTCCAGCAGCGATTCGGATACCGCCTCGAACACCGGCTGCAGCTCCCGTCCTTTTGGAGTAAGCGATAACCTGAAGATCCGCCCGTCCTGCTGGTCCTGCTCCCGCCTCACGTAATCCAGCCGCAGCAATTTGTCCACTAATGCCGTAATCGTAGACTTATCCTTATCAATCCCACGGGACAACTCGTTCATTGTAAGAGCTTCCCGGGCAAACAGCTGATACAGAATATCTCCGTGCGATGGAGCGATGCCGTGAATATCATGCTTTTTCAATTCCTGTTCAATGAACTTATTTCCGCGTCGGTGGATACGGCCAATGACCGCCAATACATTTTTTTCATTCATATCTTATATGGTAGATTTATATAAATTAGGTGTCAAGCGGCTTCGTCCAGCCCTCTAAAAGTATATATAATCCGGGTATTGAAAATTTTATGAAATATTATTCAAATTTTAGTTTGATATAAAAATTTATTTGAATTTTGTGATTTATATCACACTATTTGTGAAAAAAATCACTTAAAATTAAAGTATCGAAGATGATCATCCGATACACAGATAAAGATTTTCAGGATAGGTAGCTCACAGACAGTTAGCCAATAAAACTTAAGCCAATGCTTCCGAAGTGTGTTATGAACGACGTGACTTGCAGAAGGTATGCTAACTAAACTTTAGGAGTGGAGATTATGTTCAACAACTGGTTTCGCACAAACAAAGCAGCTATGGTGCTGCTCACAATAGTACGTCTGTATGTAGGTTATCAATGGATTGAAGCAGGCTGGCACAAACTTACCGGCGGTTTCGATGCTTCCGGCTTCCTGAAAGGGGCCATTGCCAAAAGTGTCGGTGAAGATGCCACTGTACAAGCCTGGTGGGGCAGCTTCCTGCAGCATGCGGCGCTTCCCGGTGTCAATTTCTTCAATCTGCTGGTTCCTGCAGGTGAATTTCTGGTCGGACTTGGCCTGATTCTGGGCACCTTCACTACCTTCGCCGCTCTGATGGGAATCGTTATGAACTCTGCCTACCTGCTCTCAGGTACGGTCAGCACCAACGTCCAGCTGCTGCTTATGGGAGTGATCATTGTGGTCTCGGCGGCCAATGCCGGCAGAATCGGTCTTGATTATTGGGTCCTCCCTTACCTGCGCAGCTTGTTCCACAAGAAGGATCATACTCCCGCAGCCCGGCCTCTGGCTCCCGTTCAGGCTATGAAACGTTCCGTATAACTAAATTAATAGACTATACCTTAAAGGACCCGCAAGAAAAGGACAGCATCCGCTTCCTTCTCCTGCGGGTCTTTGTCATACGCTTAGCGCGCAGAGCAGGTAACCGTAACAGGCTTGTCTTATCTTTGTTAACAGAACGTGACCCGCAAGCGGAGTTTTTCATTTATAATAAAATGGATTGGAATTTCCAGACTCCGGAGGTTAACTTATGAAAAAATTAATAGCTGCGTCCGCCATCGCCCTGCTCTTCGCAGGTCATGCGGCGGCTTCATCCATAAATATTGCCCATTCTGCCGCTGCTCCACTGACTCTTATAATAGATGGACAACCCGCTCTTCCCCAAGTTCCACCCTTCTATTCTGAAGGAACTTTATATGTACCTGCTATTGCCCTGATGGAGTATTACCCTATTCAGCTGAAGTGGGATAATGCCCGTAAGCAGCTTACGCTTTCGACCGATTGGGATAATAAAGTCCTTACCCCCGGCAGTTCCTCTATGCAGGTGCGCTATACACAATCAGATGGAAGTTATATAGATAGCCTGGAGGCTCCTGTTATTCTTAAGGCCGGACATGTATATATTCCGGCAGATAGTCTGAATTCTCTTACAGGTGCTACGGCTGAGCTGGAAGCAGGAGGAACCCGGGTCGCCATTACGCCGGGCAGTCTAAGCACCACCGTCAGAGTTCCCGCTGATCCCCTCGTTGTCGCCGCGGATAATGCCAAGGTCAAGCTGTATGCCGCGCTGAAGGACGGCAACACCTACAAAGGCTTCATACTTGAAGTGAACGGCAAGAAGCACAGCTTCGGCTGGACCGTGAACAGAGATTTCTCGCATCCGCCCCAGCTCTTCTATGCCGATGTGGATGGTGACGGCAAGCCGGAAGCCACCGTTGTATTCACTTTGGGCACAGGAACGTCATTAGTAGCGCAGGAGGTTCATGTGGTCAAGCCTGAGCAGTGGAAGGAGCTCTCCGTACCTGCAGCGGACCAAGCGGCTTCTGCTGTAGTATCCTCCAGCATTTCGCTGGATAAGAAGGATGTGCTGCTGAAGCTTGAGCTCCAAGGTGATAAGCCATCTAAAGTAACGATGCGAATTCCGGACCGGGCAGAGGATGGATTGAAATATTTCGGCAAGACTGCCGGTATTGGTGCTGTTACCTACTACTCGGTGAAGGGCGGCAAGCTATTAGCAGATACCAGCCTAATGGTAGGCATGACCGAGAGCATGGGGACGCTGAAGCTGGAATACAAGGCAGGCGCAGCGGGGATGGAGCTCGGCTCCATCACTTTTGAACCACATGATACCACTCAGCAATTTGTTGAGAAATAACCTGCGGGGGAAGGAGCGGTTACGTATGATTGATGCCCATATTCATCTGGACCAATATGAAGAGACTTTGTTATCCTCCTTGCTGCAAAGCCTGCCGGAGCAGGGCATTGAGTCGCTGATTGCCGTCTCGATGAACCTCGCTTCCAGTATACGCACTCAGGGGATAGCAGCCCGTTACCCGGGTCTGGTGAACCCCGCCTATGGCTTCCATCCTGAACAGCCGCTGCCGCCGGAAGAAGATCTGGCCGCGCTGCTGGACTGGATCACACACCATACCGCAGATATGGTCGCTATAGGTGAAATCGGGCTGCCCTACTATTCCCGGGCCGAGGCAAAAGAGCGCGGGGAAGCTTGGGACATGGAACCTTATATCCGGCTTCTGGACAGACTCCTTGGCCTGGCTGCACAATTAGCCAAACCGGTGGTGCTGCATGCCGTCTATGAAGATGCCTGGACCGTATGTGATTTGCTTGAGCAGCATCATATTACCCGGGCCCATTTCCATTGGTTCAAGGGCCCGGGAGATACTGTCGACCGTATGATCAGCCGGGGCTATTATATTTCGTTCACTCCCGATATTCTCTATGAACAGGAGATTCAGGATCTCGCGCGCCGCTACCCGCCGGAGCTGGTCATGGCGGAGACGGACGGCCCCTGGCCGTTTGAAGGGCCATTCACCGGGCGCACCACCCATCCGGCAATGGTGCATGACGTTGCCGCCGCCTGGGGAGCGCTGCATGGTTATACCGCGGGCGAAGCGAAGGCTATTTTAACAGCGAATACGTTGCGGTTCTACGGACTGTAGCTTAGCTTTCACCGTACCACAGTGAATTATGGACTCTGACGCGGCTGCCGCCAGTAAATCCTGCACAAAGTACAACATTTCCCGCATTAAATGGGCCGCAACCTCAAATTGTTGTACAAACTGCAGCATTTCTCCTCCTCCAAGCGGTTTGGCGGGACAATTCTTGTATTTCATACAACAATCATCCCAATGGCCCGGGTATCTATGGCCCGAAGTTGCAATTCGTGCAACATTTTTACTTATGCAGAGCGAACTTAAGATGCTCACTCTCCTCCCTCGCGCCAAAGAACGCCCCCAGCCCATCAGCAGCTTGGGACGCTCTTCCGGCCAATCTTCCCTTCTCATTCCTTTACTACAAGTCGCTCCACCCCGGTCAATCTGCCTTCCGAGAAGGCCATGACGTAAATATCCGGCTTGGTGGTCTTCAGCAAGAAGTCAAGATCATATTCTGGGGCAAAATAGCCCATCATTAACGCCATAACCAGCCCGTGGGTACCGATGGCAACCCGTTCTCCTTCATGTGCCTGCAGGATTTCCTGCAGCGCCTCTACGGCACGCGCCTGGCATTCGCGGTTCGATTCCCCGCCCGACAGGGCATAGTCCGGATCGGCATACATCGCCTGAAGTGAAGCAAGCAGATCCTCGTCCGGCAGCTGCCGGTTGCCCTCCATCCAGACCTTCTCTCTCAGATCCTCCTTAAGCGTAATTTCCTGCCCAAGTACCTTGGCCAAATCGGCTATCGTATGTATGGCCCGGATATACGGGCTGCTGTACAGCGCACCAATGCCTTCATTACGCAGGCATGCTGTTACTCTGCGGGCATCCTCTTCCCCTCTGGGAGAAAGGGCGCGCGTCCATTCGTCCACCCCGGTCCGGAGTGAATCCCCGTGTCTCACCATGTAAATATAAGTCGTCATTGGTTCCTCCTGAATAGTAATGTGACAGTGCAGAAAAAGCCCCGAAGGGCTTGAGCTTAAACTTACTGTCTGCCTGTATGCTACCCCTGATCTACTGCAGCTGCTGGCTGTGCACCTTCCAGCTTAAGCTTGGCCACAGGCCAGAGCAGCCGCCCGAACATCAGACCCGCCAGACCCAGAAGTAGCTGCAGCAGGCCGGTGTTGATAAAAATACGGGCAGGGCCTGCATACTGGACAAGCAGACCGCCCAGCAAAGGTGCAACAATAAGTACCGTGCTGAGTACGGTGTTCTGGATGCCGAAGATACGGCCTGTCATATGCGGCGGAGTTTCTTTTTGCAGACAATAATTGAACGTAACCATAAATACCCCGTTTCCGGTCCCCAGTACAAATCCGATCAGCAGAACCCATACTATCGAAGCGCCCGGCTGGAGCAATCCAAGTGCAGCAATGGAACCGCCAATCAGTACATATCCTGAGCCGAGCCTCCAGCTATATCCCGTTTCCGGATTCAGCTTATTCAGCAGAAGTATGATCAGCACAGCTCCTGCTCCGGTAGCGGCTACCATCCAGCCGAGCAGGGATTCCCGCTCCGGTGCAAATACCCGGAACAAGCTGGTGAATTGAAAGTCGACCACTTGAATCACTAGTGCCCCGGCCAGCCCGAATAGCATAGTACTCAGCAGGATCCGGCTGCGCAGCATGAAGCTCCAGCCTTCCCGCCACATCGTATGCAGCGGAATCTTGTCTTCCGGCGCCTCCGGCTGCTTGCTGTCCTCTTCATCTGTACGGATGTTCTTTACGGACAGCAGCAGCAGATAAGAGCAGCCGCGCAGTAAGGCATTGATTAGGATGCACCATTGCGGCGTAAGGAAGGCGAGCGCCAGACCTCCGAGCAGAGGGCCGGCGATTTTGGAGCCCTGATTAACCAGTCCATTCAGCGACGAGGCTTGCAGCAGCTGATCCTCTCTGACCAGGCTGCGGGTCAACGACTGCTGGGCAGGCATATTCAGCGTGGATAGCGCTGAACGCAGCGCCAGCAAAGGCAGCAGCCATACCATACTCGGGGCGAATAGCACCAGTACGGTCAACAGCGCGGTCAGCAGATCGCAGACGCGCATCAGCTTCAGCTTATCCAGCCGGTCGGCGGCTACACCGGCAATCGAGCCAAACAGAATGCTCGGCAGCGCCAGCGCTACCGGAATAAGCGCCAGCATCAGCGGCCCGGCCTGCCAGCGGTAGCCGACCAGCACCTGAATAGCCAGTGCATCGAACCAGTCGCCGAAGCTTGCCGTGGCGAAGGCGCTGTACACGCGCATGTACGTTTTGTTATGCAGCAGGCTGGTTCCCTGCTTGGTTGAAAGCTCCATCTGACATTCCTCCAGGTTACATGTTATATCGTAGAATGTGTGATGCATTCTTGATCCTAATGTAACGGAGAATTGTCAGAGAATTATCAGGGGGCCTCCAGCAGCCGCAGCAGCATCTCTTCAAGGGGCTGTTCCAGCCGGATCAGACCAAAAGCTTCAAGCTCTGCTGTAAACAGGCGCTCATACTTGCGGTACAGGGCATTTCCGTTCAGGAACATGCGGCAGAAATGATAGACCCGGTACAACGCATAGAGCCGGAGCGGCACAAAGCCTGACATATCGAGCACCTGCAATCCCTCATTGATCAATTTCCCCCCCTCTGCCCACTGTGCATGCCGCAGCTTCCAGAGTCCCTTCACCACTTTATAACCGCCAATCTCCCGCAAAAAAGGCTTGTCCCTCAGGATTCGGCTGACTTCCCCGTCCAACCGTTCCAGCTCCTCCTCTCCGGCTCCTGCCACCAGACGGATGAACAACTCCGTAATCATCGTCACCGGAACGAAGTTCTCATAGCCGGGTCCGGTGATTACCTGATAGGAACGTTTCAGGCGTTCCAGCGCTTTTTCCGGCTGTCCTGCCAATGTGTACAAATCCAGCATCGTCAGAATCTCCAGCTCCAGCTGTTCAGGCGAATTCAGCAGCTTCCGTTCAATTAGCCGCTCGGCGTATTCCACCTTCACCTTAGGGTCCCCAATGAAGAAGTAGAACAGGTTGAGATAAAAAAGCCGGTCCTTCAGCGGAATCTCATCCGTCTGTATCAGCCACTCCACATCTCCCTGGACGAAATGAACAACCATTGAACTATGCGGATCCAGCTCGTAACCGAGGATGTCCTGCTGGCGTGCTAGGGTCAGCATGGAATTGCCCTGACCGTAGACATGGAACTTCATGAACACCTCACGCATGGTATCGCGCAGCTCCGGATCATTCGTTGCCGGATTCATCACCACCCCTTCAAGGGAGCCAGACACGGCCAGACTATAGCCGAATCCGCGGATGGTCTTAATGTCGATTCCGCTAAGCCCGCGCAGCTTCTTGCGCAGCCGGTAGATATGATCATCGACGGTCCGCTCCACCGGATACTCCATGGGCCATACTTTATCCAGAAGCTGCTCGCGGCTGAAGGTCCGTCCCCTGTTGCGGTACAGAAACTGCAGAAGCGCAAACTCCTTGGGCAGCAGCTCTATAGTTAATCCGCCGGCAGATACTTTATATTCACTTCCGTTCAACTCCAGATGCATAGCTGTGCCTCTTTTCTTCTACAGATCAACCTATAGACTGATTATATCAGCAAGGTGTTCTGCGCACGATAGCAGCCTTGTATTCATGGAGCGCCTACTCCCGCCTGTATCCGGTGATCAAGAAGAGTCCCTCCACAGTTGCCGCTGCGAAGGGACTCTTCTTGAAATTGCTCTATCTATGATCTAGCCTGCCATATTGTTGAATGAATCCCGTTCGGAGAATACAGAAATATGATTCACAGTACCGGTCGAGTCCGGGATGATGAACTTGAGCTGATACTGTTTACCCGCCTGGTATATATAAATGTCATCACTGCCGTTCACTGCTGTATCATCGGGCTTGCCGAGCACTTCTTCTATCTGCTTCAGCGTCAGCTTCTGCAGGTCCGCGGCACTCGAACGCACATCGAAAATCCGGCTGCCTTTGTTGAAGCCGAATACCACATGCTTGGCGGTATAGGTGGAATAGATACCTTTGCCGGCTGACTCTTTCGTGTCCGGCTCGCCCCATGCCGCTTCCACATCGTCAATGAGTCCGCTGTGTGCAGCATATTCCACGCCGGGCACCTTGCCCTGCCCGGCAAGCTGCAGCAGCTCTTTCAGCTGCTTGCTCAGCTCCTGCGGCGTAGCGGCCGCAGAGGTCCCGCCCGCAGCTCCAGGGTCTGCAGCTGCGGGTGAAGCGGCCGCAGCAGATCCGCCTGCGTCAGGCGCTGCTGTTGCTGCACCGCCAGCTTCAGCCGGCTCCGTGCCCGCCGCCGGGGCGGGACTTCCTTCCGGCTGTGCAGACGCCGGAAGCTCCGTGGCCTGCGCAGCCGCCCCGCCGGTATTCGCAGCATCCGGCTTGCCGGAATCACAGGCGGTAAGGCTAAGCATCCCGCCGAGTAATATAATGCCGGCTATCTTTTGGAATGATGTAATCATGATGCCATCTCCTTCGTTATAGGGAACATCCTCTAAAGTCTAAACTGTTAACCTATGACGCAGGGACCCCGGTAAAGGTTGCAGCATGCTCCTTCTATAGAATTTTATCAGCATGGAGCAGCTGGGACTGATGCTGCCGCGTGTAGTTGCAGGGTTGCCCTTACCGCAGAACGCTATTGCACTTTCTGCAATTAAGAAGCACATTCGCTGCTCATGCCCTTCAAACCAGGAATTATTTCCCTGCGGCACGCAACCTTCCTCCCGCAGCACGCATCTTACTAGTAAAGGGAGGGGAGCTTCATCTGGATATTATAGAGAGAATTAAAGCCAGGGATGAGTCCGCTCTCCGCCTGCTGATGGAGCAATATGGGGATATGCTGCTCCGGACCGCCTGGCTGCTGCTGCGGGACCGGCAATCTGCCGAGGAAGCCGTGCAGGATACCTTCATTCAAGCCTATGCCAAAATCGGGCAGCTGAAGGACCCTCAGCGTCTGAGAGCCTGGCTGATCACCATCGTGGTCAACCGCTGCCGGATGAGGCAGCGGACATGGAACTGGCGGAATATATTTCCTGCGGCAGAGAGCGGTGCCTGGGTGCAGGATGAAGCAGGCACCTCCGCAGGCGCAGAAGAGCTGTTTATAGCAGAGTGGCATAATCTGCAGCTGAGCGAAGCTGTAAGAAGTCTGGATTACATCTACCGCGAATGTCTGACGCTGTACTATTTCCACGAGATGAGCATCCGCGAGATTAGCGGGCAGTTAAGATTACCGGACAATACCGTGAAATCCCGGTTATCCCGGGGACGGATACTGCTGAAGCAGATTCTGGAGAAGGAGGGGCATGTTCTATGAGCAATGAACAAGAAGACATCAAACGCCGTCTGGATGAAGAGCTGAGCCGCCTCTCCTTCAGCGGACAGGAGCGGGTTCTCCAGCAGACTCACCCTGCCGCACCCTTAGCCCGCCTACGGGCGCTATGGAATAAGGAGCTGGAAATTCCGCTCAAGCCACTGGGCGCATTATCTGCGCTGTTAGTGGCAGGTGCACTTGTCCTGTGCTACCCGCAGAGCGGAACCCCGGATCAGCAAGCCCGTCCGCTGCCGGCACAGGGCCAGCGGGAACTGATTGAAGCCGGCGGCAATACGTACTGGAAAGACATCTATGAACAGGCGGTGAGACGCCATGAAAATTAGGATCAAGGTTAAGCAGCTGGTGCTGTTCGTGCTGCTTCCGCTTGCGCTGCTGATACTAATACCGGCTGTTGTTCAGCGGGCAGCGCCAACGGTTCAGCAGGCAACCTCCGCAGCGGCAAATACCGGGACCAAGGCACGCGGGGAACTGCTGAACACGCTGAATTCCAGCAGCGGCAGCAAACGAATGACCCTTATCCGTACCAGGCTCATTGAGCCCGGTACTGCCGGACCGCCATACCATTACAATGTATATATCGGCTCTTCTTCAAGCCAGTGGAGCCAGAACAATAACGAAGAACCCCCTTCCCTGCTGCTTCCCGGGGATAAGCTGCGTTTCCTGAGAGAGTATATGCTAGAAGGCCCTATAGACAACTATCTGCTTACTGCCGCTAAACAGCTGGCCTATGAATATGATGTCCTGGGCACCGGAAGTGACGGAGACAAGGTCCTTACGGAGGCTATTGCAAGAATTAGCAGCAAATCCTCTTTGGCCAGAGAGCTGACCATGCTTCA
The DNA here is from genome assembly GCF_000758665.1 of Paenibacillus borealis. Lineage (NCBI taxonomy): Bacteria > Bacillati > Bacillota > Bacilli > Caryophanales > Paenibacillaceae > Paenibacillus > Paenibacillus borealis. Next base: position 1,451,466 of record NZ_CP009285.1, on the reverse strand, counting down.
GGCCGAGCGGGCACTGAATGCAGGTAATTGGGCGGCTGCAAGAGTGCTGCTGATGCAGGCTGACTCCCCGGGGCATTATGGCGAAGAAGAATTAGATGCCCGTTCGGCCTGGCTGGGTGCACGTTTGCTCTTTGCCGAGGGAGACAATAGCGGAGCGCTGAAGCTGATAAACAACGGTTTGGAGAGTTATCAGGAGGTCCGTGACCGGAAGTATCATGAGATGAACGAAGGGAATGGTGGAGACTCCCAAGACTCCAAAGACTCCAATGGCTCCAGGGGGAACTCTGCATCCGTACCGGAATCCCTTAAACCAGTTTCGCAGGTTCTGGAGGAGCCACATTCTGAATCAGAGCGGCAACTGCTCCTGATGCGGAGCGCCTTATTATCCGCTGCGGAAGCAGGAAGCTCTGCTCCTGCCACCTTGTCAGGGACACTTACCTACAGCGACGGCACTCCGGTCTCCCGGGCAGGCATCTTCCTGCGGCCGGAGAGCGAAGTGAGTCATAGTGTGTTAAATGGCTCGGAGCCATATGAAATCTACACGGATGCGCAGGGCCGCTTTTCATTCTCAGGCGTCATTCCCGGCTATTACCAGCTTCATCTGGGCCTGAGCTTTGAGCAGATCGACGGCTGGACCTGGCCTGTGCAGAGTGATGACTGGATCGAGGTCAAACCAAATGACCGTTTGACCAATAATATCATCCTCCAGCCCTTGCTGGAGCTGAAATCACCGGTAAATTCGCAGATCCTTACAGGGGATTCTGTAGAATTCGAGTGGGAAGCCGTTAAGAATGCGGCTTCCTATAGCCTGAGCGGCACAGTCTCAGCGGAAGACAGCACCTTCAGTTATGTAGTCCGCCAGCATATCACTGATAACAGGATAACCATTCCGGTAGAAGAGTTGTATAACAGCGGCGGCTTCTCCACCAGCAGCAGCGGAGAAGGCTGGGAATCGGTTGAGCCTTCGTCCCTGCTTGGATTCGCCGATCCAAGCGGCCGCTTCTCGTGGAGCATCGAAGCCTATGATGAATCCGGACGGGTGATTACCCGCAGCAATGGTTACCGGCTGAACGAGGATACCGTCGGTAATCTGCCTTTCTTCTATTTACAGTCGCGCAGTCTGACCGCTGCCGATCAGCTGGTCAAAGCACAGAAGCTAGAACAGGCACTGGAAGCGTACCGCCATGACTATGCCGTAGATCCCCAGGATGATCATGCCCTCAAGATGCTGGTTCATCTCATGACAGCCAAGGCTTCCTACACTAAAGACAAATCCTTAGAAGCAGCAACGATGCCTCTGCTAGTGAAGCTTGTACAGCTTCGCCCGACTGCAGACTATGTCTTCAACCTGGCGCATTACTACTATGAGCAGGCCGACTGGAAAAGCTACAATCATTATTATTCCTGGTTTCTTGAGCTGCGTGATCAGAAACCGCACAGCTATGATCAGGGAATTAACGCTACCGCGCTGATGTACCAGGGGGAATTGGACGAAGCCCGCAGGCAATTCATTGCCTCACTGGAGGAGGATGGCAGCCACCGTTTCATTGGCAATTATCTCGCTGCAGAGCTGGCGGCGGGACAGCCGCTGGATGCCGTACTGCAGCTTGCTCAGCGTTATCCACAGCATAGTCCCGGCTCCGTCACTATTAACTGGGCGAAGCTAATTACCCGGATGAAGGCAGAACGTGCCAGACAGCCGGAGGTCTTTGACCGGCAGCTGAAGCAGGTGCTGGAGCTATATACAGAGCGATCCGGGAAGCTCAAGCAATGGACCGAAGAAAGCGGGGATTCCGCGCTGAAGACGTTCATGAAAGCCGTTCTGGAGGTGGGCTAGTCTACCCTCCAGAACACAGCAAAGGGAATAGAACAAGAGCGGTAACGCCGCCTGATCTATTCCCTTTGTACTTGGTTAATTCTATCCTTTGGGCTCAAACAAAATGGTCCAGAGCAATCTTCTTAACCACATAGGTTCCGGCCATCATATCATGCAGCGCCCGGTTACGCTGGGTGAATACAACGAATAGGCAGTCGGCGACCACGACCCAGCCAAATAATAGATTCAAATTCGTGGCGAGCGGACTCCAATTGGCAAGACTGCTGGAAACCGCAGATAATTCCTCTGTGTTCAGACTCACAATAACCGCAAGAAAGCCGTTGATGATGAGGAAGCAATCCCTGATCAGAGCCTGCTTCAGCGCCGGATAGCTGCCGTCCCCATTAATTATTCTTGCCCCCAGAATTAGTCTGCCCGGAGTCCCCCCATATTTGACAACCATGAACACATTGAAGCCCATCAGCAGCACAAATTGTATAAAAAGCGGAAACGCCGACTCCGCCGATTCTGCGGCTGAGACGCAAATCCTGTTCAGCAAATACGTAGGAAGTGCCAGAACCAGAAAATCAACGAAATGGATCAGCACCCTTTTCCAAAAACCTACATAGTCACTCCAATCAAGCTGTTGCTCTATCCGCTGCTCCATACTGTTCTCCCCTCAGTGTATGTCTGAACCCAGAATATCCTTTCCGGTCTGCAGGGCCTCTTCTAGCGTATTAGCCGGACCCGATATATATCCCTCTCCGCCGGCAAGCCCATAGCGCTCATCAAGATCTGTTAGCATAATCCAGAACTTATCCAGCTTCTGAGACGCTATAATAGAGCCAATTGAATGCCTTGACCGGTATGCATCCAGGACAGTCAGAATTCCCATATAGTAGCCGCCGCTATCCTTAAGCTTCACATCATAATGAAGAGCTCCATCCAGTGTAAGCTCTCCGGTAAACTCACTGCTCCCGGGCACACCTCTCCATACATCACCCTTCAGCCCTATTGTGCTATGCTTCACGACTTCATTATTGGAGTAAATCACACTTGAGTACTCCCGTTCCACATGCTGCGGACGAAACCATTCATAGCCTCCATACAACAGAATGAGCGCAGCTGCACCGGCCAGGATCCATTGTCCTTTTCTTTTCATAACTACGCCTCCCCCACTATTACATTACAAACGGCACCCCAAACGGGAGCAGAATCAGCAGCAGTGAGAGAACAGCAAGCGTCCGGGTCCACACCGGCTTCAGCTTCTGATTCTTCTCCGATTTGTACCAGCCTTTGAACTGCCAATAATTCCGGTACATCACGAAAAACAACAGGAAATTGCCGATTGCGGCAGTATACATATACCCGGTCCATCCATATAACATCTTGAAGATTGACTGTTCCAGGCTCCCAAGCAAGAATAAAGTCAGAATCAGCAGAACCACTAAACGCAGCATCTCTGCTATAAAAGTTGCGAGTTTACTCATCTTGTCCTCCGGTTTCATGATTTACATTGCCCGCGCACAGAAGACTGGCATCTCCGATGTATCTGCTTACATGCTGTAGAATCTCGCTGCTATTGTGCACTATTATCCTTTTAGCCTTGTACGCTTCGGTCAATTCCATAATGGCAGGAACAGTTTCCCTGATGAATCCCGGGTTCCATTCGAACAGCATCACGTACAAATTCTTGAACGTCTGCTTATAGTTTCCCTGCTCCAGACCCAGCCTTGTCTTAATGAACCTCCGGATTACCCGCCCATTCTGCACATACAAATCAGGTTGAATCAGAAAAATCAAATCCGCTTCCCCGAAGCTCTCTGTCCCCCATTTGTGATGCACGCCTTCTATAATCCACGACTCCTCAGCGACTGTTTCAGCTAACCGGGTATCCCTGACCTCTGTTGAGTTGCGGGTATTATCCGTACTCCGGTCCCAGACAAAATTGTCAGTTTCATAGCAGGGGATACCGTAGATTCGTGATAATTCTCTGGCTATATACGATTTACCGCTGCCGCAGCCACCTATAATCCGTATTCTAATCCTAGTTCCCTCCTATGGAATGCCCGACTGATCAACCGTTCACGTCGCAACCCGCAAGAATGCCCCTCCAGTTTGCTTCTATAACTTCTATATTTATCCTGTTAATCCTGCTTCAGCAACAGTAAGCTGCCGGTAAAACGGCTGTTGTGAAGGGAGCATTTCCCCCCTTGCAGTATCTGCCTGTGTTATATCCAACGCTGGAGTAATTATAGTATTCTGTAGAAAAGAACGTGAAGAGGTGTCCAGAATGCAACGAACAGATGTTGTGATTGGAATCGACGGAGGAGGAACTCATACCCGGGTCATAGCCGCTGATATCGAGGGGAATGTACTGGCTTATTGTAAAAAAGGAAGCGCTTCCGTATACCGGGATTATGACGCTCAGCACAACGTGCAGTCAGCGATTAAGGAGGTGCTGGAACGCGGCGGCATCGAGCCCGGAAGGGTCATCGGCATCGCTGCCGGCATTGCCGGCTATGATTCGCCGGAGGATTTGAACTGGATCCTGCCGCTCACGCAGGTCCCGGAGCTGACCTGCCCGAAGTGGCATGTCAATGACGCGCTTATCGCCCATTACGGAGCACTGCTTGCGCAGCCCGGCATTATTGTCATCGCGGGAACAGGCTCCATACTTATTTCTATTAATGAGGAGGGGCGGTATTTACGCAATTATGATTTCCAGCATTATGCCGCAAGCGCCGCCCGGCTCCTCTCTTACGATACCGTCTTTGAAGTCCTGGCCGGTCACACGGATTCCAGCGATGAGCTGCTTGTCGCCCGGATGCTTGCGCACTGGAATGTTACTGCCGTGTCTGAATTATACCGGCTTGCGAGCGAAGGGTTTGACGATGACCGGAAAGCCCGGGACAAGTGCTTTGGACAATTCGCACCTGTAGTGACGGAGGAGGCTGAGCGCGGAAGTGCCGCCGCCCTCCGGGTCTGCGGGAGGGCAGCGGCGCAGATCAAGGTCGGCATTGAGCTGCTGGCCGCATCTTTTACGCAGCATACCGTCCGTGTAGCTTTTATCGGCAGTGTAGCAAATAGCAGTTACTTCCAGGCTGAAATGCGTAAATTACTAAAGAATAGCACTAACAAGCAGTATACAGTGGTAACACCACAGCTCCCGCCCGAGTCAGGAGCTGTCCTGTATGCAATGGAGCAATTAGGCCGGCCAATCACGGAAAACCTAATCAGCCGGCTGCAGCATAGCAACAAGCCGACGCAATGAGCATGTATGCAGCATTGTTGCTAAGGATAGCCCTTCATCTGGCAGCGTTTAGCTTATACGCTTCACAACTCTACTGTCTGCTCTTTGGCATTCCATACGACAGGAAGGCCAAACAGCGGCGTCAAACTGCCTAAGGGAATGTACAAACGCCCGTTTACGCTCCGGGAGGCCAGCATGGCAACCGTTTTGCCGTTCACCTTCGCTGTTTCGCTCAGCGGTTTATGGACCACTGTATGCTCACCTATAGTTATGATAAGCGCTCCGGTTCCCGCCTCCTGCTTCAAGGTTCCGCCCAGCAGGGCAACCGATTCCCGGAGCGGAACAAATACCCGTGATTTCTCCAGCAGGAAAGAATCCTTAAGCTGAACCTTCTCCCCGTCCAGGATAAAGACGCCTGCAATCATCGTCGGCCCGGTGGAATAGCCGTTCTTCACTGCGATGCTTGCCATATCAAGCCCGGAGGTGGTAATGATCACAGGGGTGTTGTTTGCCACCTTCGGATACAGCCAGTGGATATCCTCATTATGCATCCGGATGCATCCGGCGCTGACATATTTGCCGATGGATGATTCATTATTATTGCCATGAATGGCGTAGGTCGTGCCGTAGGTATCGTTCACTTCCAGCCCCAGCCAGCGGTCGCCCAGCGGATTGGCCGGATCACCTCCGGGTATTTTCTCCTTGTAGTATGGTCTGTTTTTGATTTTGACCACAATTTTGAAGTTGCCTTCAGGCGTCAGGCTCTTGGTCTTGCCGGTCGCAACCGGGAAAACCTTCTCCAGCTTACCACCGCTGAAATAGGCTAGCTTATTCGTTTTTTTGTTCACAATAATCAGATCTGAGGATGATGACGCTGCTGCGGCTGATCCTGTGAAGCATGCTGAGAACAGCACTGCAAACACAAGCATAAGCTTGATGCTTCTTGGAACATAAGTTGTAGTCAGGCTGATACGCTCACGCAGATTCATGTTGCCCCACCTCCAGGTTATGGGTGATACTGGAAACTCTTTTCTACATAGACGTGAGTCTGCTGCAATAGTTGCACAGCGGCTTGTACCTATTCTTATCAACTCGTCCTTCCGGATTTGAAGCATTGTTTGCACAATTGTAACCGTTCAGGCGGGGTTTCCCGTGTGGCTTCATGACAATGAATATTAAGCGCCGCCACCAGAGATAATAAACCCGCATGACCATTACAGCACCCGCCAAGGAGGCCATTTACTTTGAATTCAAACCATTCCAGCCAGATCAGCCAAAGCGAGCAAATCATCCAGCAGCTGATGACACAGACCCAGCAGGGTACGCAGAATTATCAGCAGCTTCTGCAGCAGGAGCAGCAGCATGCCGCCAAACTGCAGGAGCTCAGCCAGCACAGCAATAAGGCCATTCAGATGATTCAGCAGGCATTGCAGGGCCATCAGACCGCTATGCAGCAGCTTCAGCAGGTCTCGCAGTTAATCAGACAGCTGGAGCAGACCCCGCAGACTGCCGGCTACAATACAGGTGGTATTCAAAGATTCAATACCGAACAACAGGGCTATAACACAGGAGTCCAGAGCTTCAATCCTGTAAACCAGGGCTTTAATTCAGGATCAGGCGGGTATAATTCTTCCTTCAGCCCGTCCTTCACTTCCAGCAGCCAGCCGGTAAATTCGCTGCATAGCCCAATTAACTCTTCAATTAATTCTTCATTTAACCCGCAGCCGCTGCATACACCAATGCAGACGAGCCATTCCTACGGTTCTCCGATGAATCAGGGACGCAGCTTCCAGCAGTAATATAAGCCGGAATATGCAGCTCAAGGCAAAGGGGTTCTCTCAGGCCGCACCAGCGGCACTGCGGAGAACCCCTTCTTTGTATCTGCGCTTTGCGTCTGACCATTCATCCATATGCATGTTAGATTACCAGCCGGCCCCTCTTTTCCGCTAGGCCAATGGTTGCCTCCACGCCGGAGTTGAATTCCAGATAATCGCTCTCGACTCCGTCACTGAAGATCACCCCGTCCTCCGGCATCTGCGAGGTAATGCGCAGCGGCATACTGCTGCTGATCCTGCCGAATACCAGATCGGCCGAAGTCGTCCGGCTGGGAAAAGGCTCCCGCACCGTAAAGTACAGATCCGGATGATCCCAGGCCAGCTTGAGCGCCGCGCCGCTCTCATGCTGTCTGCCCACATTCGCAGACGCGTGTGCTTCCGGGCCCGCCGATGCTGTCACCAGATTCGCTGCCTGCCATTGCGCCGCCTGGCTGACAATTCCCGCTGCTCCGGCGAGGACGCTTTTGAGCCAGCCGGTGGAGCCCATGCCGGTGGAAACGATGATACCGCTGGAGGATTGCTGCTCCAGCGTACCGTTCAGTTCAAGCTGATACCGGGCCGAGACATGGGTCCGGCGGCCGATGAACAGATCGTTGACACCGTACAGGCTCTGGCCGTCGTTCAGCTCTGCCCGGGCAAGTGTAACCTCGCGCACCTGCCGCTGGCTGCGCAGCACCTCCGGCACCAGCTGCCGCAGGTCCTTAACCGTGAAGGGCAGCAGGACACCATCCCAGCGCTGCGGGTCCGGATTCACACCGATCAGCGGCTGCTCCCGCAGGTATTTCAGCGTATTGGCAACCAGACCGTCCTGCCCCAGCACAACTACTGTATCCCGCTCTCCAAATATAAAATTAGGCACATGCTGCCGGTCCAGAAGCTGCAGCCGGCCTGCCGCGCTCAGCTCGGTTACAGCAGCCTCTACCGCCTTGCGGTAAGTGAAGTCCTCGCTCAAATAATCGCTGAAATCGGCCCCCAGCCGTTCAATATAGAACTGGGCCTGCTGGATCGTATTGTAGCGGACTACCAGTTCTTCCAGGCGCGTCTTACGCTTGATCAGAATAATCTTGTTCTCGGATACCGGGCTGCTCATCGTCCGTTGCCTCCTCTTGCCGCGCCCGCCCCGTTACCCGGCGATCCGGCCATAATTCCCTGCAAAAGATCCGGTGTAATATTGAGCTGCCCGATCTTCCCGGCATTCTCAGCCAGCTCCTGGAACGCGATGGCGATCAGCTTATCCGGCTTCATGCCGACATTGGTCAGCGCCTGCAGCACACCCGGTGCCACTCCCTGCAGCGAATTCATTACGGCCGACAGCTCGTAGGCCTTGGCATCCGCTTCCGCTCTCTGATTCGCCACTGTCAGTCCGATCAGCTCCTGCTTCTTCTCCTCCAGCGCTGTATCGAAGCTGAGCTGCTCTTCCTTCATCCCGTTCTGCTTCTGCTTCACCGAGCGTTCGGCATCGAGCTGGGTTTCGCGGATCTGCCGCTTCTTCGTCTCCACGGCGATCTCCGTATTCAGCTCATTCTCCTTCACCCGCCGCTCCTGCTGAATCGAGGCATTGCGCCGTTCATAGAGCGCATCGTCGGCGCTGCGGAGAATCTCTTCGCGGGCCTGCGCCTCCAGCGCGCGCAGCGTTTCCTTATTCGGCACAATCGCCAGAATGGACAAGCCCATCAGCTCAATACCCAGCTTCTCTATCTCCGCACTCTGTCCGATTTCGAGCGTAATTGTCTTAGCCAGACGTTCACTCGACTGAATGGCTTCCTTCAGCGGCAGCTGCCCGAGCTGCTTCTTGGTCAGCACCTTGGCGATATTGATCACCCGCTGGGCCAGCTTATGCGGATCATCCGAGAGGTAGGTGTTCTTCCGCAGATTATAGGTATAGTTAAGAATCTGTGTAGTCTTGCGGTAATCCACGATCCGGTACGTCAGCTGTCCCTGCACGGTCACCGTCTGATAATCAGCCGTAATTTCCTCGAACATAAACGGTACATCAATCGAAGAGACCGGCACCACTACAACCGAGGTCGTAGGCGCGTAATAATGGAAAGAAAGTCCTACACCTTCCTGCACTACCTTACCGTTCTTCACCTTAAGCACATATTCACTGGGCTGGAACTTTACGAAGCGGAATCCGAACATGTTCATTACCTCCTATGGTTTATTTTGCGAGTGATATTATCTTAATGTTATTATTAAAATGTTATTAACAATATCTTAGCAGACTTTAATGATATTATCAATATGTTAATAACAAAAATCCGCAAAAAAATACCTCACTCTCCAAAATGGAAAATGAGGCGGTGGAATGCAAGAGAGTCAAACGCAACTACGTTGAATATTTGGACTTCCGGCCGCTGCCCGCCTACAGATTTCTTGATCCTTACCGCAGTAGCGGTTGAAATCCGTAGACAAAGGCGGACGCTACCGCTCCTCCAGTTCCAAAATCCCCCTCCGTTGCGCCCCTCTCTTGCTTTGGTGTAAGTAAGTTATTTAACAGTCACCTTTATCTTGACGGTTTTGCCGCCGTATTTCACGGATATACTCGCTGTCCCTTTGCTGTTGGCCTTAATCAGCCCGTTTTTGCCGGTAGCTACCAGCTCCTTGGTGGAAGCCCAGACTGCTGTCTTGGACACATCCGATTCACTGCCGTCCTCAAAAGTAGCCGTTGCCGCCAGCTGCACGGACTGGCCAACGCCCAGTGTAAGATTCATCTGGCTGACCTCGAGATATTTCAGCACATCGACGGTAACGGGGACTTTCACTGTTTTGCCGCCGTATTTGGCCGTCACATAGGATTTGCCGTAAGCCACTGCCTTGACCGAGCCTCCGGTAACTGTGACGATCTTATAGCTTCCGCTCTTCCACTCCGCCTTGTCCGTCACATCCTTCGTTTTGCCGTCGCTGAAGGTGATGCTTACTGTGATTTTGGCCGTATTGCCGGATTTCATCGCCAGATTGGTGACCGACGCTTCAATTACAGTAACCTGGTCCACTTCAATGTTGACCGTCACTTTCTGCCCTCCATAGGAGGCGGTGATCGTCGTTTTACCCTTCAGCACTCCGGTTATAAGACCTTTCTTGACCGTAGCGATTGTAGTCTTGGCCGAGCTCCACTCCGCATCCGCCGTTACATCACTCTCTACACCTGCAGAATCGGTGGCAGTCAGTGTAATCTGCTCCTTGTCTCCGGCAGACATCGTAATCAGGCTCACATTGGCAGCAAGCTCATCCACAAGACCCACGTTCACGGTAATGGCCGCCTTCTCCGTACCTATTTTGGCCGTGATCACCGCTGTTCCTACAGAGAGGCCGGTAATCAGACCGTCCTTAACCTCAGCAATCTTCTCATCGCTGGAGCTCCACTCCACATCACTGGTGATCGTCTTGTCGCTGCCATCGCTATAACTTCCGGTAGCCTCGGCCTGATAAGTCTCGTCTTCCTTCAGTTCAATGGTCTTGGCCTGCAGCGCCAGTTTGTCCGGTGTGCCTGCTGTGATTTTGACCGTTGCCGTCTTGCCGCCGTAAGAGGCCGTAATTACAGCACTGCCGGTAGCATAGGCGGTAATAGTTCCTTTGCTAACATCAGCTACATCCGCATTATCTGTAGTCCACACTGCATCCTCTGTGACATCCTGTGAAGTTCCGTCCTCATAACTGGCCATAGCCGTTACAGCTTTGCTCTGGTCCTTGCCGAGATTCAGCTTGCTGACCGTAAGATTCAGGCGCGCAGCAGTCTCGACGCTCACCGCAATGGTGAGGGTCTTGCCGCCATAGACGGCGGTAATGGTGGTGGTACCCGACTTGTAGCCCGTAACCAGACCTTTGGTCACGATAGCGATATTCTCGTCAGCGGTGGTCCAGACTGCGTTGTCTGTCACCGTGCTTGGGGTGCCGTTTGCATCCAGGGCGGTCAGCACAAGCTGATGAGTTCCGTTCAGGCGCAGGTTCAGGCTGTCGTTATCGACGCTGAGCTTATTGCTTTTACCTACAGCAGCTGTTGCAGTTACTGTCTTCCCGCCATAGGCTGCCGTTATCGTCACATTGCCTTCTGCGTAGGTTGTAATACTTCCTTTATCCACATAAGCCACAGCCTCATCACTGGAGCTCCAGGTTGCCTTACTGGTTACATCTGTTACCGTACCGTCAGCAAAAGTCGCCTTGAGCACAAGCACCTTAGCAGCATCCACCGCAAGATTCAGACTGGTTTCACTTAAGGCCAGATGTCTTGCCGTCCCCACATCAACGGTAACCGTGGCCGCCGCTCCATTATAAGTCCCTGTAATGGTCGCCGTACCTACGGAATAACCGGTGATCAGGCCTTTGCTGACCAGTGCGATGCTCTTATCGCTTGTAGTCCATACCGCACTGCTCGTAATATCCGATGAGGACCCGTCGCCTGCAACGGCAGTCAGCACAAGCTGCTTCGTCCCGCTGATCTGCAGGAATACATTATCATCGCTGGCTACCAGTTTGCTTACGGCTCCGACTTCCACCTGGGTCGAGGTTTCAAGTGTGCCGTAGACGGCAGAGATTGTTGCGGTTCCAGCCAATTTATAAGTAGTGAGGGATCCTTTTTTGACAAAAGCCACAAGCTCATCGCTCGAACTCCATGCCGCCTTAGAAGTGACATCCTCGGTGCTGCCATCGGCATAGGTCGCCGTCAGGGTAAGCGCATGGGTGGAGCTTGTCTTCAGGCTAAGCTGTTCTTCGCTCAGATCAAGATACCGGGCCACCGCAACATCCACATCCACCTGTACAGATTTATCGCCATAGGCTGCTGTAATCGTCGCCGTTCCGGCTGTATAACCGTAAACCTTGCCTTTGTATACATAAGCGATACTGGAATCGCTCGAGCTCCAGACTGCGGTGCTGGTCACATCTTTGGTTGTCCCATCCGGGTAGACGGCGGTGAGTTTAAGCTGCTGGGCTTCTTCCGTCTTCAGAAAAACACTCTGATCATCCACCACCAGCTTGCTGGTCTGGTCAACCGTTACCTCTACTGTGGTAGTCTTGGTGCCGTATTTGGCGGTGATGACCGCCGTTCCCTGCTTGTAGCCGGTAATGACGCCCGCCAGAACATCGGCAACCGCTTCATCACTCGAGGACCAGGTGGCCAGTGACGTTACATTCTCCTGCGTGCCATCCTGGAAAGTAGCTGTAAGTTTTACAGCAGAGCTGTCTTTCAGCAAAAGCGCAAGCTCCGGCTGATCCGCTTCAATCCGCTTGGCCACCTCTACATTCACTGTGACGGTGATGGTTTTTTTGCCATATACGCCTGTGATTGTGGCTGTCCCGGAGGAGATCCCTTTGACTGTACCGTTCACCACGGTAGCTACCGCAGCATCGCTTGTGCTCCAGACTGCCTTGTTCGCCACCGTGGCGTCCGTTGTATTATCCGAATACGTTGCGGTCAGAATAATGCTGCCCGATTCGGCTTTGCGGAGGTCCAGGCTCTGGACATTCTGCGTCAGCGCTTTAACCTTCTTGGTTACAGTAACCGTTGCGGCCTGGGAGTACTTCGTGCCGTCACTATATGTAAATACCGCAACAATCGTGGCCGTCCCTTCCGCCTTAGCCGTCACAATCCCGTTATATACGGTGGCTACCGCCGGCTTATCGCTGGACCAGTCACTGTTAACCGTCACGTCGCCTGATGTGCTGTCGGAATAGACCGCAGTAGCTGTTAGAGCCGAAGTCTCTTCCATCGCGAGCGTAAGTTCACTTACATTCAGCACAATTTTGGAGACCGTTACGGTTGTGGCTGCCAGCGCCAATCCCCCGTTAGTCAATACCAGAAGCAGCGGCAATGCCATCAGCAAAAACCGGAAATAGCTGTTTTTCTTCAATCTGTTATCCTCCTTGGTGAATTATGATTTGAATCTCTTATCGACATATCCTGACTTTTAATTCAGGTACTAAAGACTTAACTTTTTTCTTATAACAACGATAATAAATCGATTATTTATCTATGTATTTACACAATCCGCGGAAAAAGAACAGCTCTAAATACACCCTGCTCAAGAGATAGGCTGAATGCATCATAACAACCCAAACTGAATGTAGTCTGAATAGCATCATTCTTTTTTTAAAATCTGAAAATTCACAGCGGATATCCGGTTTTGCACAAACTCCAATCTTCTTTTGCACAAACTCAATTCCCGCTTTGCGTTTTGTCCATTGAGTAACGGATAGTTATCCTCTATGATCATTCCAACGAGAACGAGAATGATTATCATTATTGGTAGTCGATATACACATGGGGAGGCATACTTACAATGAACAAGGCAAGACAACCTTTCGCTATCCTGTGCATCATCTTCCTGATGAGCACCTTACTGCTGGCCTGCAGCAGCACCAAAAATGATGAAGGCAACGCCGCTGCCAACACAGCTGCCGGCAATACCGCTGCAACCGCTGCTCCAACTGCAGAAGCTACTGCAGAACCGGCAGCCACAACACGCTCTTACACCGATTACAAAGGTCATACGGTTGAGATTCCTGTGAATCCGCAGCGGATCATCTACTCCGGGGAAACTTACGGCGATCTGATTGCGCTGGGCGTACAGGCCATTGGCTATCCGCTCTCCATGGCTGAAGGCCAGGTATTCAAGGACAAGCTGAGCGGGGTAGAAGATGTCGGCTTCCCAATCAACCTGGAGAAGACGCTTGAGCTTCAGCCGGATCTGATCATCTATGCCGGAATTGAAGAGGCTGATTTCGATGCCTTGTCCAAAATCGCTCCAACCATTATCTTCGATACCTTCGCCCCGCTGAAGGAACGGATGCAGGAAATCGGCGGTATCCTAGGCAAGACGGCAGAAGCAGAAGCCTGGCTGGCCCAGTACCAGACGCAGGAAGATGCCATGTGGGCCCAGCTTAAAGCTTCGGGCATGAAGGAAGGCGAAACTGCCGCAGTCTTCACTTACTATCCGGGAGACAGACTATTTGTAATGGCTACAACAGGCCTGTCCCAGGTACTGTATGGAGAGAATGGATTCAAGCCTACTGCCGCTATTCAAAAGGTGCTTGACGCCGACATGGGCTTCCAGGAGATTTCGATGGAGGTTATACAGGAATACGCAGGTGACCGCATCTTCCTGCTGACGCCGGTAGCTGAAGAAGCCAAGGCATCGACCGACAAGCTGCTGGAAAGTGCAGTCTGGAAAAGCCTGCCGGCCGTTAAGAACGGTTATGTCTATACGCAGGATATCATGAAAACCTCCAGTGATGCCGCCACCAGAGAATGGCTGCTGGGCGAAATTCCCGCCATGCTGAGCAAGTAACGCTCACGCACGCAGACTGGACAAATATTAAAAGCAGCTTATCAACAAATGTTGATAAGCTGCTTTATTTTATATACAATGAGGTTTATTGATAATCATTCTCAATATACATATAAATCCAACTGCCCCTGAAAGGAGTGCCGAGCCTTGCGACAGAATGCCCTGAACCCTGAACTCCCCCCTATCCCCGCACTTGCAGCGGCTCCGGCCCTGCCGGCAGTCCCGCTCCGTTTCCTGCTGTTTCAGCTGAAGGACATTGAGCTGGTTATTCAGAGTGCCGGCACTGTGTCCGCTGTGCAGTCGGCCAGGCAGCATACACTGCTAATCTTTACAGGCGGCCGCGGTGAACTCTGTATCGAAGGACAGCCCGCAGTTCCGGTAAATGCGGACAAATGCTGTCTGCTGTCTCCCGGAACCTCTTATAGTACAGGTAACGGGGAAATGACGCTCTACTATTATCTGATCTCCTTCGCCGCTTTCTCGGCGGGCAATCCCCCTGCTTCCTTCAACGATGAATTGCTGCCCGGCCGGAAAGAGCTAATCGTCCACCCCTTCACCCGGGTGATCCGGCTCGCGGAAGAACTGCATGCGAACCAGGGCAGCGGGGATGAACTCCAGTATTTCAGACAGCAGCTGCAGTTCCAGGAGCTGCTGCTCCTGCTCTTTGAACATAACTACTCCACCCGCCAGCTGCCAAGTCCCGCGCAATCGGTGGAGAGTACAATTCAATTTCTGCAGGATCATTATATGGAGAGCATCACGGTGAAGCAGCTTGCAGAGCTGGCACATGTCTCTCCCTGGCAATACACCCCTATCTTCCAAAAGCTGACCGGCAAACGTCCGCTCGATTATCTGACCGATCTGCGCATCGGGCATTCCAAGAACTATCTGCTGGAATCCGCCGAACCGCTGCGCGAAATCGCCCGGCTGGTGGGCTTCTCGGATGAATATTACTTCAGCCGCCGCTTCCGCCAGAAGACAGGAGTCACACCCGGGCAGTATGCCCAGGCACAGCAGCGCAAGATTACCGTCAAGGATTGGACGGGGCATGAGGTGGAAATTCCGGAGCGTCCAAAGCGGATTGTCTACCACGGGGAGACACTGGGGGATTTGCTGGCGCTTGGAGTCAAGCCTGCCGGAGGCGATGAGGCCTTCGCCCGGAACAGCGTCTACAAGCACCGGGTCAAGAATCTGGCCAATGTCGGCTTCCCGCTGGATCCGCAGCTGACCCGGCTGATCAGCCCCGACCTGATCATTATTGCGAATTCGGACGAGCGTGCTTATAAGCGTGTCTCCGGTATCGCACCGACCCTCACCTTCGATTCGTTCGCGCCGCTTGAGCAGCGGATGCGGATTCTTGGGGAGTGGCTCGGCAAGCAGCGCGAAGCGGAAGCCTGGCTGGAGGCCTACCACGCCAAAAACGCTGCCATGTGGCAGCGTCTGTACGCCGGGGGGCTCCAGCCGGGGGAAACCGCCTCCGCGCTAGTCTATGACCATGGCAACCGGCTGTTCGCCATGGCGATGACCGGACTGTCCACGGCCCTGTATGCTCCCGGCGGCCTGCAGCCGGCGGCAGAGATTAAGGGCATGCTGGACCAGGGGCTTGGCTTCGGCGAGGTGGACCCGGCGAAGCTGCACAGCTACGCGGGGGACCGCGTCTTCATGCTCATCCCTGAGCGCGAGGACTCGCGGAAAGCCATGGAGCAGCTGCTGCGGACGCCGCTCTGGAACAGCCTGCCCGCCGTACAGGAGGGCCGCGTCTATATGCTCGACGGCGCCAAATGGAATTCCGGCGACGCCCTGACCCGCGAGCGGCTGTTGACCCTGCTGCCCAGGCTGCTGGGGGAGCGGGCGGGTAGGCGGGTTCGGGAATTCAGAGTGACTGGAACCTGGTACAATATCAGAACTAAAGAAGTGAGTCCATTTAACAATGCAGTAACTGCTGTATTCCGTTCCAAATGGAGATTCAGTGATAGTTGTATAATGTGCAATTAAAAACAGCGAAAAGGGAGGCTCGCCTCATATAACTGCAGTCTGTACAACTAAAATTGCCCAAATGAGTGAAAACAATCTACAAATAGCTATTTAATTGCACGAAATACAACTAAACGGATAATTGGGTGTATATCAGACGATTTAGTTGTACAAAGTGCACTTATACATATCGCTTACCGCAAATACCTAGGCATATATCGTAATCAGGTCATCTCAGGTCATTAGCAAGCGATTTACCAAAATGGTTTTCACTAATTTAAATCTGACGCTTCACCAGGAGCTGCCCTAGATCGCTTGAATTCGTACCTCGGCAGAGTTCGTACAATAGATTTCTTCCTTTCAGCCACAATCGGGGACGATCCCTAAATTCTGTTGCAGTAAATACATTAGAATGCCTTTGCAGACCCTTAAAACCCCGATTCTGTTGTACAAAATACGATCAGCCGGCTGTGAGGTTAGTCCGGAGTTGTTTGGAGCTGGTTTGCAGCTGGTTTGGGGCCAGTTTAGAGCTTGTTTCGGACATGCCGGAGCCTCAGGGCTTGCCCAGAATATGCAACTTGGCCGGAATATGCAGCTTGCCGGATTCACCCGCAGCAGCCCCGTAACTCCTCCGCCCGCCCCTTTACAGCTCAAATGTCTATTTCGCCGCCTCAGGAGTGGAATACTTGATCTTCAATACCAGAATGCCCCGGCCGCGCATGTCAGAGGGGAGTTCTACAATTAAGCCTTCTCCGGCCCGGCTCCATTTCAGCTCTTCGCTCCAGCCCAGCAGCTCCACCTGCAGAATCTCTCCGGCAAGCTGTTTGGAGCGGTTGCCTAAGGTCTCAATCACTGTTGTTCCGCCCTCCGGCCAGCCCATAACAGCGGCATAGAGCAGCTCCCCGCCTCTGGCGGTGAAGCGGATATCCTGCGGGGTGAACGGGCTGCGCTTCGTATCGTTGAATGTGCCGCTGACGATCTGCGTCGGTCCTTCACCATATACCTTCCAGGGCCGCGTTCCATAGATCGCCTCCCCGTTCACCGCCAGCCAGTCCCCTACCTCCAGCAGCAGCTGCTGCTCTTCTTCAGGAATAGTCCCATCCGCACGCGGCCCGACATTCAGCAGCATAACACCGTTTTTGCTGACAATGTCGACCAGGTCGCCGAGTATAACGCCCGAGGTCTTATATTTGTGGTCGGCAATATGGCACCAGGCGGTTTCACCTACCGAGGTACAGGTCTGCCAGAGCTCCGGGTTGATATCGGCCAGCTGTCCCCGTTCCATATCATAGACGGCGGTTCCTTCGGCAAAAGCATCAAACTTATAGTTGATGACTGCGCCCTGGCCCCATTCGGCAGCCTTGTTGTAATAATAGGCGGCGAGCTTTTGCAGATAGGGCTTGAAGACCGGCTGCTCGATCCACCAGTCGAAATAGACCAGCTGCGGGCCGTAACGATCGATCAGATCACAGGTGCGGACCAGCCAGTCGTCCAGAAACTCCTCATTCGGCGGAAGAATCGGCAGCGGATACGCCGGATCGCCATAGCAGGGCTGCGCCGGGCCGTACAATTCCGCGTATTTCGGGTCCTGCACATCCGAAGGCAGCTCGCGGCCTCCGTTGTAGTACCACCAATTCTCCGCGCGGTGGCTGGAGACGCCGAAGGTCATATAATGCCGCCGCACGGCAGCGCCAAGCTCGCCGATGATGTCTCTGCGCGGACCCATCCGGGCGGCAGTCCACTCCGAATAAGGACAGTCATACATGGCGAAGCCGTCATGATGCTCGGCAACCGGCACTACGAACGCGGCACCGGCGCGTTTGAACAGGGCAGCCCACTCCTCGGCATCGAATTTCTCCGCCGTGAACTGGGGAATGAAATCCTTATAGCCGAATGTATCCGGCGGGCCGTAGGTCTTCAGATGATGCTCATACACCTCGGTGCCTTCCCTGTACATATTGCGCGCATACCACTCTGTCCCGAAGGCGGGTACAGAATACACACCCCAATGAATGAAAATGCCAAACTTCGCATCCTCGTACCAGCGGGGGACGGAATATTCCCCCAGAGAGTTCCAGTCCGCTCTAAACGGACCGTTCTCTACAGTGTCTTTGATCTCCAGCTTCTTCTGTTTGCGCAGCTCGTGCAGCGATGGTTTGGACAAGGAACTCACCTCTTCTATGGTTTGAGAATCTTGCGGACGGCTTCCAGCCGCCCGGGGTCAACCGGCCTTAGCGGATCGCCGTCCTCCCGGACAGCCGAACCGAAATGCACCCGGCGGACAGCCGTCCGGGAGATGAAATCCTGCAGACTTGCAGCGTTTAAGCCGCTGCCTGCAAGGATGGAGAGCGAAGAACCGCCGGACAGCCGTTCCAATACAGCAATCCTCGCCATACCCTCAGCGGAAGTAGCCTTATCGCTGCCGCCGGAGGTCAATATATCCGTAATCTGCGGATACCGCTTCAAGACTTCAAGCGCCTCAAGCTGATCCCGTACCTCATCAAAGGCCCGGTGGAACGTAACCTCCATCCCGGCCGCAGCATCAAGCAGCCGGACCAGCAGCTCTTCGTCCACGGTCCCGTCACTGCGGAGCATTCCTGTGACCAGGGACAGTCCGCCCACTCCGGCAATATGCCGGATATCCCGCAGCATTGTCTCTGCGTCGGATTCGTCATACCTGAAGGACCGCGCATGCGGCCGCACCATCACTCTTACGGGAATGCTGATCGCCTCCCGCACCGCTTCAATCAACCCCAGGCTGGGTGTTAATCCGCCTTCCCGGATTCCGGTAATCAGCTCGATCCGGTCCGCTCCATAACGTTCAGCTGTGATTGCATCACTTACTGTCGTTGCTATGACCTCTAACAGCATAGTTCACTCTACTTCCCTTCTTTGTTCATAATCATCCGTGCCGCACCGATCATTCCGGCATCATTACCAAGCTCAGCAGGAACCACCTTAATGGACAGCGGCGACAGGGCGGCAAGCTTGCTCATCCAGGCATCCCACCATAAGGCATGGGATTCCGCGACTCCGCCGCCAAGAATAATCGCCTCGGGGTCCATGAAAGACTGGATATTATGCACGGTCAGACTCAGGTCGTGCATATATCTCTCCATGGCCGCAGCCGCTGTGGCGCTGCCTGCGGCGAATTCAGCCAGCAGTCTGCGGCCGTCCCAGCCCTCCGCTGCTTCTGCGGCCAGCCGGCTGAGCGCCTTGCCGGACAGATAATGCTCCGTGCAGCCCTGCTGTCCGCAGCTGCAGGAAATCCCTCCGGGATAGATCACCATGTGCCCTATCTCCCCGGCCCCGCCCTGTCTGCCTGAGATTGCCTCTGCATTATGAATAACGGCTCCGCCGACACCGGTGCCCAGCGTCAGCATTACATAATCGTTCAGGCCCGCAGCCGCACCGTGCCAGCCTTCGCCAAGAGCCGCTGCATTGGCATCGTTGCCAACCGACACAGGCAGCGGGAACTCCTTCTCCACAGCTTCCGCCAGGCGCATGCCGGTCCAGCCCGGCAGATTCTTCGTCGCATAGAGGACAACACCTTCAGCCTGGTCCACCCGCCCGGCAGTGCCTATACCAATGCCGCCGATCTCGTATCCGCAGCACACAAGCTCTGCAATAATCTTCTTCAGCGCAGCGAGAATCCCTGCTGCCCCCTCGTTCACAGGCGTAGCGGTACTGCGGCGGGCAACAATCTTCCCTTGCCCGTCCACCACCGCCGCCTTTATGCCGGTTCCGCCGATATCGGCCCCGATATAATAGCGGCTCATCCTTCGGCCTCCGTTGCAGCGCTGCCCGCCTTCACCTTCATCGCCTTCACATAACGGGCGGCTATCCACTGCGGGCGGCTTATCGCCGAGCCCACGACGACAAAAGCCGCGCCCAGCTCCAGCGCCGCTGCCGCCTGCGCCGGCTCAGATATCCCGCCTTCGGCGACTACCGGGACCTGCAGGACAGCGGCCAGCCGCTCCAGCAGATCCAGATTAGGCAGCAGAGTGCCCTGTGTCTCTGCGGTATAACCGCTTAGCGTGGTCGAGATGTAATCCGCTCCCCATCCGGCCGCCTGCACGCCTTCCTCGAAGGTAGCAATATCCGCCATCACCGGTATCCCCGCAGCCTTCAGCGCGGCAAGCGTAGCTTCAAGGGTCCGCCCGTCCGGCCGGTGCCGCCCGGTACCATCGATGGCCACAATATCGGCCCCGGCCGCATGGACGGCAAGTGCATCCTCAAGCGTCGGCGTAATGTAGACCTCACTGCCTTCATGCTGTATTTTGACCAGTCCGATCAGCGGCAACCCTGCGGCATCCTTGATCGCCCGGATATCCGCCAGCCCTCCGGCACGGATACCGGCCGCCCCCGCTTCCTTCGCCGCCATCGCCATCGCTACCATATGGTGGCTTCCGAACAGCGGCTCGTCCTCCAGCGCCTGGCAGGATACGACCAGCCCCTGATATGGAATGAGACTCCCGGATATTTTCTCCATATTCCCTCACCCTCCCGGCACACATTTTGAGTGCGTTATCTTGCTATTAATGGTGATGCTGATGTTCTGAAGCTGCTACTCCTGCTAAGCCGTCCCTTTTCAGCCGATAGTCGCCAGCCTCTACCCCTTAACCGCCCCGCCCACCAGGCCTTTAATAATGAAGCGCTGGACGAACAAATAGAGGATGATGATCGGCAGGGCCACAAGTGCAGCTCCGGCGAACATCTGCGGCCAGTTGGTGTTGTATTGGCTTTTGAAGGCCATGAGACCCACGGGCAGCGTCCGCATATCCGGCGAAGACAGGTAGACCAGCGGATTGAAGAAGTCATTCCACGAGTTGATCGCCACCACGATAATACAGGTTGCCGTAATCGGCAGGGTCAGCGGAAAAATAATCTTCAGGAAGGTCCGCCAAGGCCCGCAGCCGTCCACCAGCGCAGCCTCCTCAATTTCAGTCGGCACGGTCTTAAAGAAATTAACATAGAGGAAGATCGGCAGGGCCAGCCCGGAAGCAATCTGGATCAGCGACAGCCCGACATGCGTGTTAAGCAGATGAATCTCCCGCAGCACCAGGAATGCCGGAATCGTGCCGGAGAAGGCCGGAAGAATCAGCCCCATCAGGAAGAAGGTCGACATCGCGTCCGATTTATATCTTTTACCATGGTGCAGACCGTAAGCGGCCAGTACAGAGACGCCAATAGCGGCAGCGGTTGTCATTACCAGCACCAGAATGCTGTTCCCGAAATACGGCAGCAGATTGCCGGTACGGAACGCTTCGGTATAATTGCTCCACTGCGGGTCTTTGGGCAAGCTAAGCGGATTGATCGTTGACGGCGTCTGCAGCGAAACCGAGACCATGACCGCCATCGGAACAAGTACAATAATGAGTGCGATAATCAGCACGGTATAGATAGAGGTTTTCTGTAATGTAGTCGTCAATTCGCCACCTCCATTCTGCTGAGCAGCTTAATCTGCACGAAGGTTACGCCCAGGATCATCACAGACAGGATCATCGCCATCGCGGTGCCGTAACCCATTTGCGAGGTTTTGAAGGCGTATTGATAGATCATGATCCCGAAGGTCTGCGTAGAATTCGCCGGTCCGCCTTGCGTCATGATGAAGACATGCTCGAACATTTTCATACAGCCGATCACCGACAGCACTGTATTCACAATGACCGAAGGAATCAGCAGCGGCAGCGTAACTTTCCAGAATTTATTCCACGGGCCCGCGCCGTCAATGCTTGAAGCTTCATATATTTCACCCGAAACGGATTGTAGTCCAGCCAAGTAGATCATCATCGAGTAGCCTGTGTACTGCCAGACCATGACGAGCGCAATCGCGTAGATTGCCAGGGAAGGATCACCGAGCCAGTCCAGCTGCGCCAGACCATTCAGCCCGATTGCGGCAAAAAACTTCGGCAGAAACCCGACCATCGGCGCATACATGTAGCTCCATACATAACCGATTACAACGGTGTTCAGAATCACGGGGAAAAAGATAATCGCCCGCATCCATACAATACCTTTCAGCTTCTGGTCCAGCAGTACGGCCAGCAGGATCGACGCGCTGTGCTGCAGCACGATGACTACAACGGAGAGAATCGCCATATTCTTCAGTGCCGTCAGGAGCAGCGGATCACGGAAGGCTTCGCGGAAGTTCTCAAGTCCCACCCAGTCGGCCTTGAACGAGAAGCCGTTCCAGTCGGTGAAGCCGTAATACAAGCCGCTGAAGATCGGTCCGGCAAAAAACAGCAGGTAGATCAGGAGCGCCGGTGCGATAAACAGCAGGTAATTGCGAAAATTCATGAATTTCATCTTCTGCCTCCATCCCTCACCCCAAATTTGGGTAAAAAAAAAGAAACCTAAGCGAAAGACAGGGTTGTCCTTGATCTGAGCTTTCGCTTATTCTCTTGTGTTGTGTGTGTTCTATAAAGATTGTGCCTGAAACTCCTCCCATTTAGGTTCAGCCGTGACTGCAGAGAATGTTTGGACCTCCGGCCGCTGTTATGTTTGGATTTCCTGATTTGGACCGCTGATCGCGGTAGAAATCCAACCATAAAGGCGGACGCTACCGCTCCTACAGTTCCAAACTTCTCTTCCGCCACTCTCCCTAAAAGGTATACTTTTCAAACCGAATCTTTATAGTTTTGTTTGTCTTATATGTTCTATATGTCCTTATCCTGAGCCGTTTGCATTTGTTCCAGCAGCTTGGTGGTGTCCACGTCCTGCTTCAGCAGAATCTGCTGGAAGATCGGGAACATTACCGGCTCAATGGACGAGGTCATGCTCGGGAAAATCTGCGCTTCGCTTGCGTCAATTAGCGGCTGAAGGGAAGCGGCCAGCGGGCTGTAGGTTTCGGAAGTGCCGCCTTTTACCGTTACCGCCTGCTTCGTTTCATCGGACCAGATCTTCGCCATTTCCGGCTCGGCCACGAATTCCATAAACAGCTTGATTTCTTCCTGGTGCTTGCTCCAGGATACGCCAACCAGCAGGTTGTCGGACACCAGATTCGTTACGAGCGGCTGATCGCCGCGGTTGACGGGAATCGGGAAGGCACTAAGCTCAAATGCGGAGAAGTCTGCATCAAAGTTCTCGCTGTAGCCCCATTCGCCCATCGGCCACATGGCGGCTTTGCCTTCCTTAAATACCTGCGCTACCTGGTCATAGCTGAGGCCGACGGAGTTCTCCAGCAGATAGCCTTTATCCGCCAGCTCCTTCATGCCGTCGAAGTAGCCTGTGAACTCTGGATCGGTCCACTTTTTGTCCCCGCTTGCCAGCTGAGAGAATACGTCCGCATTGTCATGCTGATACAGTCCGAACTGTGAAGTGGTGATGAACTGGGTCGCCCAGCCATCCTTGCTACCAATGACCATCGGGGCAGTGCCGCTGGCTTTGATTTTCTCGCTTACCGCCATCAGCTCTTCCCAATTGGTCGGAATCGCAAGTCCCAGCTGATCGAACAGTGTTTTATTATAGAACATCACGATCGGCTGGCTGTTATAAGGGACGCCGTAGGTTTTGCCGTCCACTGTACCCAGCTTCACCGCTGCTTCAAGATAATTGTCCAGCCAAGGACTGCCGGTGATGTCCATCAGGACATTCTCTTTGGAGAATTCAGCCACCTGGTTCGGGAACAGCCACAGCATGTCCATATCGGATTTGGAGACAATCCGTGTACGGATGATTTCCCGGAATTGATCGTATACCTTGTCATGCTCTATCGTGATGTAGGGATATTTCTCCTGGAATTTATCAACCACCGTCTGGCTGATCGGGTTCCATGTGGTCAGTTTCAGCACCACCGGCTCTTTCTCAGCATCACCTTCTGCAGCAGTACCGCTTATAGCGGCCGCTCCGGAATTACCGTTTGATGCCGCATTATTACTGCCGCAGCCTGCAAGAATGACCAACAATCCAAGACATAATACCGACAACCACCAGAACCCGCCTTTTCTTCTCATGTGTTAGCCTCCCTGACATTATGTTTGTTTCATGAGTTAATCGTACTCCGATTGTGTCAGGTTAACTACCAGATTGATCTGCTGCTTTATAGCTATTAATTGCTTATCTTGGCCGCTCTGCCGGATGTCTGATCCTCCAGCTAGACGAGAATTGCTGTTTACGTCAAATATTTGCTCTTTACTTACTGATTGCGGAATTCCAGCGGTGTCAGACCTGTGTCATCTTTAAACAGCTTGCTGAAATAATGCGGGTTGGCATACCCCAGCTCCTCGGCCACCTCGTATACCTTCCGGTTGCTCTCACGCAGCAGCCTGCGGGCCAGGAGCATTTTTTTGGCGGTCATATATTCATTGAAATGCTGTCCGGTCTCCTTAAGAAACTGGCGGCTCAGATGGCTGACGCTGACATGAATCGCCTCTGCGGTCCGCGCCAGCGTCACCTCCTCCAGCAAATGCTCATCGATATACGCCGTTGCCAGCCGGATAATTCCGCTCAGCCTCCCGCCGCTCGCCGGCTCACGCTCCGCCGCACTACGATATGCCTCCGGCAGCTCCGCGGCTGTCCGGTGAATTCCGCTGCAGGTATAGGTCATGCGGATGCCCAGCATTTTGTGCAGGCCTTGCGCCAGCTGATCCAGATCACTCTGCATCGCGGCCCCGGCTCCCGCTTCATCAACGGACACCTTCTGCGGCAGCAGCCAGACCAGCTCCTTGTTCTCCCGGCTGAGTAATATCCCGCCCCATTCGCGGGAAGTGTATTCCTCCAGAAAATACCGGAAGGACATAAAGCGGGCCAGCGCCGCCTGCGGTTCAATCCCTTCATTATCGGCCATGCGCAGAATAGCCAGCCGG
Source organism: Paenibacillus borealis (assembly GCF_000758665.1). NCBI lineage: Bacteria > Bacillati > Bacillota > Bacilli > Caryophanales > Paenibacillaceae > Paenibacillus > Paenibacillus borealis. The sequence continues at coordinate 1,426,495 of NZ_CP009285.1, read as the reverse complement.
TATCCCTCTCCATACAGGGACTCCAACCCATACCGCTGCCACTCCTCCATCCAATTCTCCACAGGCTGCTCTTCCGCTCCGAGCATCGACTGCAGGAATTGATCACGGTCCTTGTCGCTGTATCCCGGCACCTGCGGCACAGCCTCCTGATGAAGCTGCTCCAGCGTATCAGACGCTTTGCGCAGCGCTGCTGTAATCTCTTCGGCCGCCATCGTCGGCTTATGCAAATAATCCACGACGCCAATGCGGACGGCTTCTTTTACATAAGGAAAGTCCTCAAAGCTGCTGAAGAAAATAATCTGCACGCTCGGATATTGCTCCTTAATTCTGCGCGCCAGCTCCAGACCATCCATACCCGGCATGCGGATATCCGTCATCACAATATGAATTTCCTCCCGGGCCAGCACCTTGAGCGCCTCGTGCCCGTTCGCAGCTTCGGCTTTCCATGTGATTTCAAGCTCGTCCCAATTCAGCATATAGCGCAGGCCCAGCCGCACAATGGTCTCATCTTCCACCACAAGCAAATTCCACATGCTTCATTCCTCCATTCGCGGCCGGGCTGCTTGCCCGCCTTCCGGTTGATAAGGCAGATATAATTCGGCCAGGGTTCCTTGTCCGGGCTCACTCTTCAGCGTCAAGGTATACGGCGGTCCAAATCTAAGCCGGATACGGTCGCGGACGTTGGCTACTCCTATGCTTGAATTCCCGTTCCGCTCCCCGCCCGGGGCATTCTCCTGCTCCGTTTCACCATTGAGCACCTCCAGTGTGTCCGCCGTTATACCGTGACCGTTGTCAGTAATGGTGATCAGCAACCCGTCCCCGCCGTTCCCGGTCAACCGGGCACCTACCTCAATCAGCAGCGGGCCTCCGATATCGAAGGAGCCGTGAAAAATCGCATTCTCCATCAGCGGCTGCAGAATCATCGGCGGTACCATCGCCTTCGTCGTATCCTCTTCAATCTGCCAATCCACCTTGAAGCGGTTCGTGTACCGCAGCTCCATCAGCCGGACATAGTGATGCAGCAGCTCCAGCTCCGCAGACAGCGACACCAGCTCGCTGTCCAGCTTCATATTGGCATGCAGCAGCTTGTTCAGGGACTGCAGCAGCCTGGCGATTCCTTCCGACTGCTGCAACACAGCCAGCATGCGGATGGAATTGATCGTGTTATACAGGAAGTGAGGGGCTATTCTCGCTCTAAGCGCGTACAGCTCCGCTTCCCGCTTCTGCCGTTCCTTCTCTTCTATCGACTGAATCAGCACATCGAGCCGTCTCACCATCGTGACATAGCTGAGATGCAGCTGGCCGATTTCACCCTGGACCGGCGGAGCGGCCGGAGTGATGAACAGCCCCCGCTCCACGTCGCGCATGGAGGAGATCAGGCTGCGGATCGGCCTCGACAGGTTCCGGGCCAGCAGGAGCGACAGGATAGCCGCAGCGGCAGTGAAAATCAGCACCAGCACTACGGTGAAGTTGCGGATCACATTCGCGTCTCCCAGCAGCTCTTTGCGGTCGATCATCAGGTAGCTCGTCCAGCCCAAATACTCACTGTGGGCATATACTCCAGTCGCCGCTGCCAGCCCGCCGCCCAGATCGGGCAGATTGATCAGACCGCGGCCCGTGCCGCTGAGCGATGCCTGCTCTGCCGCAGCGCTGAGGAAGCGCTGGTTATCTCCGCTTTGTGTGGAGTAGATCAATTTCCCTTTCTCATCGGCTACAATCACATGCATGCTCTCCAGCTGGAAGGAGCGGACAATCTTGTCCATGAAATCCGGGCGGATATCCACGGCGACCACTCCGGCCGGAGTGAAGTCATCATTGAGCAGCACACGGGAAGCGGTAATCGTGGGAAACGGAGCACTATTGAACTGCCGCTCCAGCCGCAGCCCGGAGATGAATACGCCTCCGCTTCGCTTGAGAGTCTCCTTATACCATTCCTCGTCTACGGGACTTACGGCTTCATTGATGGAGGAGCGGTCGCTGACTCTATAGCCGTAAATATTGCCTTTGGTGCTGTAGAATACCAGACCTTGAATCGTGGAGAAAATCGAAGGGTAAGTTACGAGCAGCTTGGCGAACTGCTGCTGGGTTTCAATCTCGCGGTAACCCCACTGGTCGCGGGGCACGTACGGCTGGTTCAATATTTGAAAGATTTCAGGTGTGAAATAAGGAAAAGTACTGAAACGGTCCACGTCCTCCACCTGGCGCTGGATCGCCTCATTCAGTTGTCCGGCAATGACGCCGAGATCGGCATTCACCCGTGATTCCAGGGTGCTGACCGATTTGAAATAAGCCATCGTGCCGATCACAATCGACGGGATAATCCCAAGCATGAAGAAGGCGAGCATCAGCTTGCTCTGGTATGTTAAGTTGTTCCACCGCCGCATCATCAGCCTCTCCTCCTGGTCCGTTAAATTTCATTCAGTATAAAGGATTCTGCATAACGCTGCATGAAAAATACCGAAGTGAATATTTAACAACCCCTCACCCCAGACTTGGCAGAATAGCCAAACCCTTGATATAAAAGCATTTATAACTAACATGTATATAACGCAATTTTATTATTTAAAATTAAGCCATGTTAGTTTTCCTGCCACCGGCGTAATGTTAATCATGGCTAACCTGAGACGTGCGGGAGCTTAGCGCTGCGCTTGTAGCGGAAGCAGAAGCAGAAGCAGAAGCAGCCCAGCTAATGACACAGGTGTGGTGTAGGATGATCTCCGCCAGCGGTGAAATGAATGGGGCGCACACCCATGAACGATCTGCTCCTGGAGCAAATTTACCCATTAAAATTTATGTAGGCCGGCCTCAAAATGAAAATGTTGTACGTAGTGCAACTCGAAACTCCCTATACAGGAGGATTCCTAATGATTGTTGTACGAAATACAAGAATTTTCTCGCTTGGCTGCTATCCGGAGAAGAAATGTTGCCTTTCTTACAACAATCCTGGATTAGGGCCGCTATCCTAAAGAAATTGTTGTATTTCATGCAGGATTCTCAAGTGTAACCCCTCCGTTAAGCGCGGCAGCACAAAAAACCGCCAGACCGTTAGGTCTGGCGGTTATAGGTCTGGCGGGTATCTTTTTCATCGACTGCAAGGCTAGAGGTTATACGCCTACTTTGCTTCTAATCGGCTCCAGCGCCTCGGAATGGCCATATACCGGAACCGCGCGTTCTACCGGTGCACACCAGTTCACGCCGTTGATAATAACCTGCTGAATTTCCTTGTTGTAATAGGTTGGATAGGACTCGTGGCCGGGCTGGAAATAGAAAATCTTCCCGCTGCCGCGCCGGTACGTCGAGCCGCTCGGGAACACATTGCCGCCCTCGAACCAGCCGACAAAGATCAGGCTCTCCGGTGCGGGCACATCGAAATGCGCCCCGTACATCTCTTCCTGCTCCAGATCAATATATTCTCCGATGCCTGCGGCAATCGGATGGCTAGGCTCCATCACCCAGAGGCGCTCTTTCTCCCCGGCTTCACGCCACTTCAGATCACAGCTTGTGCCCATGAGCTTGATGAAGATTTTGGACATGTGGCCTGAATGCAGCACCACCAGCCCCATCCCCTCCAGCACGCGCTTATGAATCCGGTTCACCACCTCGTCGCTCACTTCCTGATGGGCAACATGCCCCCACCATACCAGTACATCGGTGCGCTCCAGCACTTCTTCCGTCAATCCATGCTCCGGCTCGTCCAGCGTTGCCGTTCTTGTATCCAGTCCCGCTGCGCTCAGAAAAGAGGCCAGCTGTACATGTATGCCATTCGGATAGACCTGGCGGATTCGTTCTTCCTGCCGCTCATGGCGGTATTCATTCCATACGGTTACTCTGGTCACTACGGACACTCTCCTGTTTCAAAGGTGAATTTTACGGTTAAGCTTAGCTTTTGACTACTTTTTATACCTCTATCATACAAATCTGCAAGCAGGCATTCTTCCTGCATTCTTGCTCAATTATTCCCGGATATTGTCTTGCGGTATTTAAGCGGAGAGATCCCCGTAGCTTCCTTGAATAAATGGTGAAAGGTCTTCCCGCTGCCGAACCCGGCCGCTTCCGCTACCGCTGACATCGGCAGGTCTTCGTTGAGCAGAATCCACTTGGCCTTATTCAGCCGGTATTCTGTCAAAAACGCGACAAAGGTCATACCCGTATTCTTCTTGAACAGCTTGGTGAAATAATACGGGCTGAAGCCCATGTAGCCGGCCACCTCATTCAGTGTAATCGCTTCCTGATAATGCTGCTCCACATAGCTGAAGATCCGCTCCAGCCGCTCCAGCGTCTCTCTGGACTGGGACAGCGTGTCTTCCGAGAACTTGGGCTGCTTCTTGACCCTGCTCTTCGGCACCTCCCGCATAATTACCGTCAGCATTTCAAACATCCTGGCCTTAATCAGATAAGCGTAGCCTTCACGGCGCTGTGTATTCTCCTCATAAATGCTCTCAATCAGAGCCTTCATACTGGCGGCGGCCCCTTCCGGCCAGCTTGAGCTGGAGAATTCCATCTCCGTGAAAATATCCCGCAGCGGGGAGTCATTGCCTCCCAGGGCTGCAACCTCCTGAAAGAAATTCAGATCAAACTGTATCACTACCCGCTCACTGTCAGGTGAAGCCAGGAAATAATGCACATCTCCGCCGTTGATAAACTGCACTTCACCCTGCTCCATCCGGATCGGCACATCATTTATTCCCAGGTTTAGACTCCCTTTGGTTACATAGATAATTTCGATTTCTTTATGCCAATGCGGATAGGTCAGATCATCCCCTCCGCAGACCAGGCTGCGAAAAGGAAAATGCTTGTCCACATCCGGAATTTCCAGATAGATATTCATAAGCGCTACTCCTTGTCCGGGACATTGATCATTGATCATTGATCGTCATACACTCTTTATTTATTGTAGAGAAATATGCCTGCCCGTGCCAGCCTAAACTGAGGGAGTGCCGCACTAGACCAAAGACCAGTATTTTTCCCGCCTCCGGGTGCGTGTATGATATGGATTTAACCTCTATACTGAAGAAGGTGAAATTTGGAGAGGAGTTGCCCCGATGTTACGACGAAGTATAAACGCGTGGAAAATGCTCATGCTTGCTTTGCCCAAAGGAATAATCGCCTTTGTTATTGCCATCACAGGCCTATGCGTAAGTCTGCCTCTGGTGATTATATGGATTGGGCTGCCATTGCTGGCCCTGACACTAACCTGGTGCCGCACGATGATGACTAATGAACAGAAGGTTGCCGAAGCCTGGTCTCACGGTAAAGGGGAAGCCGCGCAGCAGATTATGCCAGACAATACGGCCGTCTTCCGCTGGGAAGGTCTGCGGACATTAGGTTCCCAGCTTCGCCAAGACCAGTCGTACCGGGGAATCCTGTACAGCATACTGCAGCTGCCCGCAGGTATCCTTGGATTCACTCTTTCGCTTGTCCTGCCTTCAGTTGCGATCGGCTGCCTGCTGGCGCCCGCGGTTCATAAGATCAGCACTGAGCTGTTCTCATTTGATCCCAATATGCTCGATCCGGAGGTTTTCTTCTTCTTGGCCAATAGAACTTCCAGTGAACGCTCCTGGATCGTATGCGGAATAGGTTTTGTAATGCTGTTGCTGCTGCCGCTGCTGCTTCAGGGTATCGGCCGTTTGTACACTGCCTGGATCAACATGATCTCAGGAACACAGCTGAATGTGAAAGCCCCGCTTGAAATACTGCATAACTCTTAGACGCTCCACTTCTGACAACGATACTTATATTCCTGAAACGTCTGAGCAGCAGTAACAGAAACGGCTATACCAGCCCTTGAGTGAGGGCGAGTATAGCCGTTTCTCCTTATCTTAAGACTTACAGCTTGATCTTCAAAACTACCTTCCGCACAGCCTCGGGCTTGCCAGCTTCAATCCCTGTCATATGTCCGTCCTGCGGATAACACACGACAAGAGCCCCCGGTCCTGCAGTCACCGCGGATTCAACGGCACCGGTGAAGAAGATCGCATCCTTCTCAGCGCTGTAGTCATCTCTTACGTCAAGCTGCTCAATGGCCGCATAGCCGATCCGCTCCGTACCTTCCAGAATATAATGCAGATCGAGATTCACACGGTGCGCTTCCCAGAAGCATTCTCCGGCAGCCTTGGTCTGATATTCGTTGATGAAATAGAACATCTCATCATTGACCTCATAGCGTCCGGCTGCTTGTCCGGTGAAATCGGTATCGCGCAGAAACTGTAGCCCTCTCTGAATCTTCTCTCCGTATGCCGCCTCATCTTTGAGCAAATGGCTAAGTGTATCAACAATCATGCCTGGAATCCCCCTGGAATCTCTGAATTATTCCCCGCCTTGCAGAATACTCAAATAATATATGCTCACGGCAGGCCCGGTCTATGTATTTGTTCACGTACTCCCGGCATATCTATTAAATAGTTACCTTTTTAGGAGGCGGTTCAGTGCTTATTATCCTGATGTACATGTTCGCTGTACTTGGCGTTGCACTCTTGCTGTCAGCCGCGGTGCTTCAGTTCATACGATTCCGTCCCAAGGCGTCCGGCCAGATGGAGGCAATTCACGCTCTGTCAGCCTTCAATCTCAAGTTCCCCCAGCGGTTCATTACACCGGATGAATCCCATCTCATTGCCCTGGATGAAGACGGCCAGACTATGGCCATCGGTTTGCTGCATCCCGGCAAGCAGGAGCCGGCGACAGCCACCACCTACACGTTCGATACCATTCTGGGAGCGGAGATCGTCGAGAATGCTTTAACGCTGAGCAAAGTTAGCAAGACCAGCCGGATTACGACCAGTGCGCCGAGAATCCGCCCAAGTGTAGCCGCCACCCCCGGGTTCGCAGAAGCCGTTCAAGCCATAAGCAATGCCGAAGAGATCAGCGAACTGACGCTAAAAATCTATTTTAACAACGCGGACACGCCTGTCGTATCGATTCCCTTCCTGCCCCGGCTGCTGCCAGCCAGAAAAACAGATCTTCTGTACTCCGCGGCCTTTCTGGAGGCACAGCAGGTACATGAAAGAATCCGTGATATCGTCTCGGCCTGAATCTGCGCTTACTGTACCGCTGCAGTGAAGCTCTCCAGAGTCCGCCCCTGTCTCAGCTTACCGATAATCGTCAGCAGGAAGCTCTCGGCGAGACTGCCTTTCAAGATGGCATCCGCAGCTTCATCCAGTGTAAACCATGCTGCATGATCCAGCTCAGCGCTCATCGCGCTTAAGTCCTCCGTGTCAGCCACACTAATGAAGTTCAGCATCAGCGTATTGGAAGGGGCAAAATACTGGCTGCGCACATATTCATACGCGATGATCTCAAGCCCTGCTTCTTCCCGGACCTCACGGATAAGCGCTGCTTCGGCGTTCTCGCCCTTATTCACGTAACCGGCCAGCAGGATATAATCCTTGCGGTTATACTGCTGAATGAGCAGAATTTTATCCAGTTCCCTGTTCAGTACCGCTGTACTCATCGCCGTGCTGAACACCGGGAACCGGAACGCGGCACAGGATTCACAGTAAGGCACCTCCCCCTCTCCATTACATTCCTTCAGGACCAGCCGGCTTCCACATTCGAGACAAAACTTCAAGTGTATCGCTTCTTTCTGTTATGGGTATAGTTGAAGCTTATTCTAAGCGATTGCTGAAGAATGCACCAGCCGTAATCCGATATCTCATATAGACCGTTTCCCGACAAAAAAACCGCTGCCGGCAACACATGCCAGCAACGGGCTTGCAATTCGTAATTACTCAGCTGTAAACACATATTCGCCTTGGGCAACATTTAGAGTCCGGCCCGCCAGGCCTGGAGCATCACCGCTCACAATCACCTGCGTCATCTGCCGTTCTTCTCCGCGGCGGAATTCAAACACCTTATCGCCAATCGCCAGTGAGACGCTGTCACCGGGGAATGCCGGTGAAGAGGCTGGGACTTCTCCCAAGCCGAAGATTTCGCCCCAATGGGCCGCCGCCGCTACCGGATCGGGTACAGAGAAGACGGCTTGGCGAACCGTCAATTCTCCTGCCGGATGAGGAACGATAATTCCGGCAGCTGTCAGTTCCTCTTCCCGCTGTCCATCGCTTCCCTTCCACTCGATTACGAAGGGATACACCAGACCCTGATAATGGCCGCCGATAGTCAGCATACGCCATTCAATCCACTGCCCCTGTGCATTCAGCCGTCTGCCGTCAAGTATCGGCGACAGCTTCAGGCCCTGCTTCTCCAGCGCTGATGCGGTTGCTTCAATATCACCGGTGCGGATCGCTACCCTGCTGAACCCTTCATGATCGGGCAGCAGATTCACGGCATCCTTCACCACCAGATTAGGGGTATCCAGACTTGCCGCTAATTCCCGGTCCTCAATTGCCAGAAATTCGATATAGTTCAGTCCGAAATAGCTAAGCGCGTTATGAGTCCCCCACAGCTTATGCGATCCGCCGTAGGAAGCGGTCAGGCCATTGTCCCTGAAGGCCCCGATAGCCTGTGCAAGATCATTGACATAATGCACGGTATGATCCCACTGCAGCACGCTCATGACTGCACCTGCCCCAGCTCCGTTGTGCGTTTCACTGCCGCCTTGACACTGCGCTGTAGCCCGGCTGCGAAGTCGCTGTTATTCAGCTCATACAACGCGTGAATGCCGACTCCGCCCGGGGAATTGTTGATATCCAGCAGCTGCCGGGGATGCAAGCCGCTATGCCGCAGCATAGCTACGGCACCCTCTACATTCTCCAGCGCCGTCGTCCAGGCTTGTTCGCGCGGCAGTCCTGCCAGCACTCCGGCATCGGCCAGGGACTCGATGAAATAATAGACATAATTCGGGCCCGCCACCCCGTAGCCGGTAAAGATATCGATCAGCGATTCCTCCAGATACTGTACCTTGCCGAACCCGTTCAGGAACTCCTCCACCTGCTCCTTACCCGCGAAAGCGTTCAGTGCGGCCCCGCTGTAGCCGAGTCCGGTATCGGTAAGTGTATTCGGGATCACCCGGATAATCGGGCGTTCTGCTCCAACGTAACCTGCCAGCCTATCGATGGTCACTCCGGCGACAATCGACAGGACTGCCGCTCCGCTTGACGCATGGCTGGAGATGGCCACGCCTACAGCTGCAAGATCATCCTGCGGCCGCACGGCAATAATAATCATCTCCGCTCCGGCAAGCTCTGCCTCCTGAGACTTGCTTGCCGCCTGCACCCCGTAGGCAGTATTGAGATAAGCCGTCCGTTCTTCATGTATGTCTGCCACGCTGATCTGTTCAGCCTTGTAAGTCCCATTGCCGACAACAGCCCGGATAATCGCTTCCGCCATTTGCCCTCCGCCGATGAAATGAATTCTGCCCGCTGCCATATCAGTTGTTCTCCCAGGCATCCGGAAGGATGAAGCCGTCGTATTTATCCTGGGCATTGATGTAATCCTCGAATTCCTGCGATTCATACGCTGCCTTCAGATCCTTGGCCCACTGGGTATCCAAATCGCCCTTGTTCACCGTCACGGTTACCCGGTGCTGCTCCGGCGTATTTTCGATCTTCAGCGCTTCGGTAATCTGCCGCTTGGCATTGGCGATATAGTTGCCGTTCACCACGCCGTAATCCACATCGGCCAGCGAGACCAGAATCTGCGCCGAATCCAGCGACTCCAGCTTCAGATCGAATTTGTCCGGCTCCACACTGCTGAGATTGAAGTCTGTGGTCCCGGCATCCGCTTTGACCTTCACCCAGCCGAGATCCTCCAGAATACGTACCGCACGCTCCTGGTTAACCGGATCATTCGGCAGGGCGATAACAGAGCCGTCCTTCACTTCATCAAGCGATTGATGCTTCTCGGAGTAGAGCCCCTGCGGTGCGCTCGGCACGAAGTTAAGCACAGCCATATCCGCGTCCAGTTCCGCGTTGATGCCCTCCATGTAAGCCGTACTCTGGAAGATGCTTGCGTCAATAGAGCCTTCCTTCATCGCCGGATTGACCTGCATGTTCTGGGAGAAGGTTTTGATCTCCACCTTGTACCCTTCCTTCTCCAGAATCGGCACAATGCCAAGCCGGAACTGTTCTTCGTAGGTGCCCACGCCAAAGCCGACAACGATATCCTTCTTATCTTCTCCGGTAGCTGTTTTGTTCCCGCAGGCCCCCAGCACGACCGACATCCCCACCAGAACCACAGCCGCCAATTTCTTAACCTTTACGATACTTTTCATTCTTTGAACCCCTTTTCATATGTGTACTCCTGCGGAATAGAATCACGTAAAGCCTGTAAGGATCGATCTTCTACGGTTACCGGTATCGCACAATTGGGTGCAAGCAGGAACGGCTCGTCCGCCATAAGGCGCAGGGCGAATTCAGCCTGTGCACGGATACGCCGGGGATCATGGGCTGCGAATAAGGCATGATCTACTCCCCCGACCTTCGTTGGCTTCAGCTCCGCATGCAATCCGGGATTGCCCGGTGCTGCGGTATCCCAGCTGATGCCCTCAATCGGATAATTGTTGAATCTCTCCGGCTGCGAATAGGCACCGCAGGTATGCAGAATCCTTTTGCCATAACCGGCGGCTTCCAGCACAATCTCATCATACGGCCGCGACAATTCATTGAACGCCGATTCGTCAAACATTCCCGGATGAGCGGTGCCGGTCACCGCATAAAAAATCCCGTCCAGCCCCCGTTTGCCCAGCTCCTGCACATAATCCGCCAGCGTCAGGGCGATGGCCTTCAGCGCTTGATGTACGCCTGCCCGCTGCTCCTCCAGCAGACTTGCCACGGTCACCGGCTCACGGCTGCCATAAACCGTATCACCGGCATAAGCTGACTGGCCCGCCAGAAACAGCAGCACGGTAAGCGGCGAGAAAATCGTCTGGGTCAGCGGAGTATCCGGCAGGCCCTGGCGTATAAGGCTTACAGCCTCTAACTGTTCGGCCAGCGGAGCTGCGGCTGCAGCCTGCTGCGCCTGTATATTCCAGACATCCTCCGGCTTGCTGATCACCGCACGGGTCTGCTTGGGAAATACCGTACGGTAATCCGCGAAATCGTAGGTGTTGCCCCATGTTTCTGCATAATATGTAGCCCGCGGATTGATTTTGACCCAGTCCCAATCGAATTGCTTCGTATAAGCTATTGTACTGTCTGCAAGATCACTGGCGTTACCCTCCCGGTCTATGAAATGGCGCCAGCCGCTGACAATAGGCCGGTCGGCCCGCTCCCCGGACAGCAAGGCAGCAAAACGCTCCTGTCTCGACCACTCTCCCATATGTTATCCCCCTTCTGGATGCAACACATTGTTTCCGAAATGCTAAATAAGTAGTTAATCTATCGGATTTAAATGAATTGGCCGTATAATAGCATGGGCAAAAATGAAACGTCAATGAGATATCCATCACTTTCATGAAATATTTCATAAATCTCCGGATCGTTAAATAACACATTGACAGGACCTTTCCGTTAAAGGTATTATGCGCAGTAAATAAATCAATCGGATTAATCAGGAATATACAGGAATGATAGATTAATTGGAGAAAGCGGGGTTGTACATCCATGCCGTCATTAACTCAAAATCAGGAACAGCAACTGGCTCAGCGTTTGATTCAGGTGCGCAGGGAGCTTCATCAGCAGCCCGAGCTGTCAAACGAGGAATTTCAGACCACAGACAAGCTGCGCCGCTGGCTGGCTGAAGCGGGAATTACTGTGCTTGATCTTCCGCTGCAGACAGGACTGATTGCCGAGATCGGCAACGGCCATGGCCCGGTCGTCGCCATCCGTGCAGATATTGATGCCCTGCCTATTGAAGAAGATACGGGGCTCCCCTTCGCCTCTGAGATTTCCGGCAGGATGCATGCCTGCGGGCATGATTTCCACACGGCAGGCATCCTCGGAGCAGCTTACCTGCTGAAGGCCCGGGAGAGTGAGCTTGCCGGGACGGTCCGAATACTGTTCCAGCCTGCGGAAGAGACCGGGCACGGAGCTATAGCCGTGCTGGAATCCGGCGGGCTGATCGGAGTAGACGCCATTTTTGGACTGCATAATAATCCTGATCTGCCAGCAGGTTCATTCGGAACCCGCAGCGGTGCACTTACCGCCGGCGTAGACCGGTTTGTCATTTCGATTCTCGGCAAAGGCGGACATGCGGCTCAGCCGGAACGCGGGCAGGATACGATTGTAACGGCGGCGCAGGTCATCACCTCGCTGCAGACGATCGCGAGCCGTCTTACCAGTGCGGTTGAATCGGTGGTGGTCAGCGTAACCCGGATTCAGGGCGGTAACACCTGGAACGTCCTGCCCGGCGTTGTAGAGCTGGAAGGTACGGTACGGACGCATAATGAAGCCATCCGCCAAGCAGTACCACGGCAGATCAGACAGATTATTGACGGGGTTGCCGCCGCTGCTGGAGCTGAAGCACAGCTCGAGTGGATCCCCGGACCGCCGGCAACGGTCAATGATCCCCGCTGGGCCCAGTTTGCCGCAGCCACTGCGGCCCGTCTTGGCCTCACAGTCTTCGAGCTTGAGCCACAAATGGGCGGCGAGGATTTCGCCTTTTATCTGCAGCAGCTGCCGGGCGCTTTCGTCAACATCGGCACCGAAGGCGATTTCGGCCTTCATCACCCGCGATTTGACGTTGATGAATCGGCGCTTCTGCCGACAGCACGCTATTTCGCAGAGTTGGCCGCTGCGGCCCTGAAAGAACTGGGAAATTAATCCTTACATATTAACAGCTCCTGCCGGCACATGTTAAATTCAAGAAACCGTACCCTTTTCGCTCCATGCGGACAGGGTTTCTTGATGTGATGTGGAATACACTACAAGGGGGCCCGTCCAACACGGGCATCAACACAACCAAGAGACGGAGGGAAATACAGTACATGAACATCATTAATTTCGCGCATCGCGGCGCATCCGCAGTCGCCCCGGAGAACACAATGGCGGCATTCCGCAAGGGTCTGGAGCTTGGCGCAACCGGCATCGAGACAGACGTACAAATGACGAGTGACGGAGCAATCGTAATCATTCATGATGAGAATCTTAGCCGCACCACTACAGGCAGCGGATATGTAAAGGATAAGACGCTACGTGAAGTGCTGGAGGTTGACGCTGGCTCCTGGTTCAGCCCTGAGTTCACGGGAGAGCGGATTCCGACCCTGGATGAGCTGCTGGATCTGCTTCAGGGACGTGAGACTGTGCTTAATATTGAGCTGAAGAACGGTACGTTCCTCTATCCCGGAATGGAGGAGAAGGTGATAGCGGCTGTACGGGAGCAGGGCATGAGTGAGCGGGTGGTTATCTCCAGCTTCAATCACTATTCCCTGGCCTACTGTAAATCGCTGGCACCGGAGATCCGCACCGGCATTCTCTACGGGGAGGGCTTATACCGCCCTTGGAATTATGCGGCTACCCTGCAGGCGGACGCGCTGCATGCCCATTATTCTTCTGTTCTGCCGGAGTTCGTCACCGATGCAACGGAGAGCGGGATTGTCTATCATCCCTGGACTGTAAATGATCCTGAGCGGATGACCTATCTGATTGAGGCCGGAGTGGCCGGCATCATAACCGACCATCCGGATGTACTTGCCGGACTGCTGGCAGCAAGGGGAATCTAGTATTTGCCAATAGCTTCTGGCTGCCTGTTCCGGATAATGAGCCATCTGAAGCATTCGGGCAGCGGCCGTACCAAATAGAAAACGGATACCATCCTCTACAGGATAGTATCCGTTTTCTGTGTAAAGCTTCAATATCTCACACCCGGCTCATACCAGATTCATTGCTGGCCTCGGTATTAATGTTGTACGTACTGCAACTTTGCTTGCTACATACCCAGCTGTTCGGGAGGATTGTTGTACGAAATACAAGAATCGCCCCGCTAATCCGCTTAAATGAGGGGGAATGCTGTATTTCATACAACATTTGAGGATTAGAGCCGATTTCATGAGCATAATGTTGTATTTCGTGCAGGATTTCATAAGTTATTGTGCTCTGGAGCTGCTGACCAGCTTCACAGGAGGAAGACTGTTCTCCTGCTTGTACACCGCATAACGCCCGCTGCCAAGCTGCTTGGCATTGTACATCGCGGAATCGGCCTCCTTGAGCAGCCTCTTCCGGTCAATTCTGCCTTGACTCATAGTGATGCCGACACTCGCCGATACGAACAATTCATGCGTCTCCAATTTGTAATTCCGGGTGATATTCTCCAGAACCTTAAGGGCCAGCAGCTCCGCATCCTTGCGGCTGCAGCGCTTGGCGATGATGACAAATTCATCCCCGCCCACCCGGAAAATATGCCGTTTGCCCTTGCGGGAGAACTGCTGCAGGCTGCCGCCGACGGCTTCAAGCAGCAGATCCCCCGCATGATGGCCGAGCGTGTCATTGATCGATTTGAAACGGTTAAGGTCAAGATATAATACCGCAAGCTGTTCGCCTGATTTGCAGTGATCCCAGAAGTGATCCATTCCGTTCTTGTTAAGCAGGCCGGTTAAAGCGTCCCGGTAGGCCAATTCTTTCAGCTGCTCACGCTCTCCGAGAAGCAGACGCACACGCAGGAACAGGTATAATATTCCGGCGAGTGTAAGCGCATAGAGCGCCATCGTAATAAACAGATTGCTGTCCTCAGCGGTAAATCCGGACAAGGTTTTCTTGCCCAGCAGGTGCATGCCGCTAAGGCCGGCACTAATAACCAGTACAACAAGACTTGTGCGGACCGCACGGGTTCTTTGGTGATACTTGGAGAAATTCCGCGTCAGCCTGAGGATGCTGTACACCGTCAATACTCCTATAAGAATGGATAATACAGCCAGTATATAATTCCGGGCCTCTTCCATATTACTTTGCCCTCCTTTTGCCTAATCGTATAATTCATCGCTTTTAAGCGCTACTGTACAGGGTTAGTCTGAACATATTCTGAACATCTCCGGCAAGTATGGCCGGACCTTGCCTCAGTACTAAGCTTATTATCGGTAAAAGCCGCAGAATTTGAGATGGTATGTTCTGGAACAGGTGGAAGAGAGCCTTCCTTTACAAGGGAGACTCTCTTGTATTCCAATTTTGTACAGCCGGCTCTATTCGTTCAGATGCCCCACGCCATTGTACAGCTCGCAGGTCCAGCCGCCAGCGTCTTTGATAATACAGGTAACTGAAGTATTCTTCAGCACTACACTGAGATCCAGTGAAGGAACAAGTCCTGCCAGCGTACTGCGCAGAATGGCGCCATGACTGACTATGAGTACATTGCGCCCCGGATGGCGGGCAGCGACCTCTTCAACGGCCCGTACACCCCGCTGCTGGGCCAGGTCCCGGCTCTCCAGCTTCATATCCATCGTCTTCCACCCGCTGCCGAACCGCTCAATCCGTTCCTTCTCCGTAGTCCCTTCTATTAACCCGCCGTTCATTTCCCGTATCCCCGGAACCAGGCCAGCCAGCGGAATCCCCAGTCTCCCGGCAATGACCTCCGCCGTCTGTCTGGCCCGCAGCATATCGCTTGAATAAATATAATCCCACGATTCACCGCTGAGACGCTCTGCAAGTACAGCTGCCTGCCGGAAGCCCTCCTCGTCCAGAGGATTATCCGTGTGGCCCTGTATCCGGCCTTCCTGGTTCCAGAGTGTGCTGCCGTGCCGGATCAAGCCTATTCTTGTTATCATCGCTTCCCGCCTTTGTGCCAATATCCGTAAGTGATTTCATTATAAACTAACATCTCTCTCAATGCATGTTCCATTGACGGTCAACGGAGCCCGCTATATTATAGTATTTCAAGTGCTTCTTTCTGGAGTCCGTTCCAGATTCATCCTAAACTGCAGTTATACTGCTACAATCTGAAGGAGATTTCGTTTACTATGAAAAAAATGTCTGTCCTCTTCACCGCCTTCTGTCTGCTTGCTGTGCTTCTTTCCCCTTTGCAATCCCGGGCCGCTGCGGCTGCGCCAGCTAAACTTGCCGTCTATGTGGACAAGGAGAACCATTCGTTCATTCCGCTAAGATTCCTGAATGGCTTCGCCGGCATCCAGTCTGTAGTAAGCTCTGCTGGAGGCCAGATCCAGGTAACACGCGATGACTTGTCTGTTACCTTCACTCCAGGCACAGCCGGAGCCTCCGTCAACGGCAAGCCCGTTCCCTCGGGCGAACGCCCCTTTAGTGAAAATGGCATGACCTATATTCCGTTGGCTCTCGTCAGCCAGACGCTTGGCATACAGCTCCAGTGGAATAAAGAAGCCGCATCGCTCACGCTCACGAGCGGCGAAGCAACAGCCACATTACCTGTACAGAATGGCGCCCTGATCAATAGCGGTACGCCTGCTATAGTCAGCGGCAAACATATATACAAGGTCGGCGGACGTTCCTTCGCCGTGCAGACCGTCACAGTCTCCCTGCTGCATCCTTCGGTGAAGCTGGATGCCGTCCTTGCCGGAAATACCGTCGGCAAGACAGAAGCGCTCGCCAGCATCGCGAAGCGCAGCAATGCGGCTGCCGCCATCAACGGTACCTTCTTCGATGCCTACACCAAGGGCACTTATTATGCTCCTTACGGTTATATTATCAGCGGCGGCAAGATGCTGAAGAACAGTCCCGGAGACAAGCGGACCGTATTTGCCTATGACGGCAACCTTCTGGCAGAGCTGATTCCGGGCAGTGAATTCAAGAACCGCTTCGACAGCGGCTCCATTCAAGGAGCTATACAGGCAGGCCCGCGGCTGCTGGTGAACGGCAAGGTATCCCTCAATGTGCTCGCCGAGGGCTTCAAGGATCCGAAGATATTGACAGGCGGAGGCTCCCGCAGTGCGCTGGGTCTGACCCGCGACCACAAGCTGATTCTGCTGACCTCCGGCGGGGCGACCATCCCCCAGCTGGCGGAAATCATGAAGCAGGCTGGGGCTTACCAGGCGATGAATCTGGATGGCGGCGCCTCAAGCGGCCTCTACTATAACGGCAAATATCTGACCACACCCGGCCGCCTGATCAGCAACGCATTGGTCGTCCAGACCAAATAATATCCGGCTATAATACTCTATATGAAGGCATTTCTCCCATCCTGAACAGGCTGGAGAAATGCCTTTTTTGGTGCTCACAGCCATTATTATCACCTCTAGATTCTGCAAACCAGGCAGAATAAGGAATCCTTCGGCGGGGGATAATACAGCCAATGAATCCAGAATTCAGCAGAAAGGAGCCCCGAAGATGCCGCAGAATCAGCAGAAAGGCCGGAAGACAGCTAAGGATCCCGTGGAAACCTCTGTGCCCGCACCGCTCCCCCTGAACCCTTCACTTGAAGTGAATTTGCAGGAAATCGGAAAGCGGATCGGCAGCAGCTCGGATATCGTCATCCGCAACTTCACCAATGAATCCTTGAGCTCCCTTTCCCTTACTTTCATATACATTGACGGCCTGGTGAATGCCGATGCTGTCAACCAGACGGTGCTCCAGCCATTGATGGAAAGTGTAACGCTGAAAGGGGATACGATTACCGCCGAAGCTGCCTTCAGTATGATCAAGGATCAGATGCTGCCGGTCGGGGGCGTCAAGGAAGGCAAAACGCTGGAGGTTCTGCTGGCTATGCTCTTTGAAGGCTATACGCTGATTCTGTTCGAAGGACTTCAGGTCGCACTGGCTGCGGATACCTCCGGCTGGGAGAAGAGAAGCATCAACGAACCTACTTCCCAGGGTGTCATCCGTGGTCCCAAGGAAGGCTTCACGGAAAGCCTGCGCACAGGCACCTCCATGCTGCGCCGCCGGCTCAAAACTACCGATCTGCGGATCGAAGAATATAAAATCGGCCAGCGCACCCAAACCGGCATCGCTATCATTTATTTGAAGGGCATCGCCAGCGAACAAGTCCTGACAGAAATCCGCCGCCGGCTTGATGCCATTAATACGGACGCCATTCTGGAGAGCAACTATATTGAGGAATTCATCCAGGACGGGGGTCTGACGCCCTTCCCTACCATTCAGAATACTGAACGTCCTGATGCCGTAGCCGGAGGCATACTGGAAGGACAAATCGGGATTATTATTGACGGCACTCCCTTTGCCCTGCTGGCGCCGTCTACCTTCTTCAACTTCTTTCAGTCCAGTGAAGACTACTACCAGCGGTATGATATTTCATCCTTTCTGCGGCTGATCCGCTACGGGGCTTTCTTTGTGTCCATGCTGCTGCCGGCGCTCTATATTGCAGTCACTACCTTTCACCAGGAAATGCTGCCGACGACCCTGCTGATCAGCCTGGCTGCCCAGCGTGAAGGGGTGCCGCTGCCCGCACTGGCAGAGGCTCTGCTGATGGAGCTTACCTTCGATGTGCTGCGCGAAGCCGGGGTGCGCATGCCGCGCACTATCGGTCCGGCCATCTCCATCGTCGGAGCGCTGGTGCTGGGGCAGGCCGCCGTTCAGGCCGGGCTTGTCTCAGCGGCTATGGTTATTGTGGTCTCTTTTACCGCCATCTCGAACTTTGTGATTCCGTCACTGGCGATCGCCAACTCGATCCGGCTGATCCGCTTTGTGATGATGTTCATCGCTTCAACGCTTGGCTTGTTTGGCATCATGTCCTTCATGATGGTGCTCCTGATCCATATGGCGGGATTGCGTTCGTTCGGTGTGCCCTATCTGTCTCCGGTAGCACCGATGATTCCTCGTTATCTGAAGGACATCTTCATCCGCGTTCCGCTCTGGAGCATGTCCATGCGTCCCAAGACCGATCTCGGCAAAGAAACCCGCAGACAAGGGCCAAACCAGAAGCCTCAGCCGGTTGAAGGAGCGAATCAGGGATCTCCGGAACAGCCGAAACCGCAGGGGGAGGATCCAGAGTGAACGGAAAAATTGGCACTACCCAGGCATCCATGCTGGTCGTTAACACTATTCTGCCGACAGCCACCGTCGTACTGCCCGTCATTATCACCAATTATTCGGAGCAGGACGCGCCGCTGTCCATTATTATGTCCACCCTGGCCGGACTGCTCGTTGCGGCAATTGTCGGGACCGTCATACGCTGCAGCGACGGCGCTCCTTTTCTGGACTGGGTCCGTGAGAAAAGCTCGCCGGTTGTCTCCACTATTCTCGGCCTGCTGATGCTGCAGTTCTATCTGGATACAACGGCAACCATCCTTCGTGAATTCGTCAATTTCATTAAGGATAACGTGCTGGTCGAAACCCCGGTCATTGTACTTGTGATCCTGATTCTGTTCATCACAATCTATATAGTCCGGCAGGGCATCGAATCTATGGCCCGGGTGAACAGCCTGGTCATTCTGCTCTATTTCGTCTTCGTTCCCCTGTACCTGTTCGGCTTGTTCAGCGATCTGAATGTGCATAATTTATTGCCGATGTTCGATCATAACCTGGCTGAATTAACGCTGGCCAGCCTGACCCCGACCACCTGGATGTCTGAAGTGGCGGTGCTGCTGTTTCTGGCCCCCTACCTGCAATATCCGCAGAGAGCGCGGATTATCGGCTGGACCGGGCTGCTGTTTGTCTCTGCTCTGATGATGTTCTCCCTGATCTCGGCCTTGATGACATTCGGTCCGGATTTCCTCAAGCTTAGCGCTTATCCGGGCTTCTCTACCGTGGGCATTATAAGAATCGGACGCTTCATAGAGAAGCTGGATATTCTGTTTATCTCCTATTGGGTGCTGTCGATTTATCTTAAATTTGCGATCTTCCTGTTTGTGACGGTAGAGTGCTTTAAGCAGACTTTCCGGGTCAGCAGCAGCAGGCCCTTTATCGGTGCGCTAGGTCTGCTCATTGCGCTGGAATGCCTGTTCACCTGGCAAAGCTCAGCCAAGCTCAACAACTACAACAAGGAAGGGCGTTTTGTAGTCTTCTTCCTGTTCAATGTGCTCGTGCCGTTGGGGGCTATCCTGCTGTACCGGGTCCAGAAATCCAGGTCCAAGCGGAAAGGGTTGGAAACATGAACACACAGAGAAAAGCACTGTGCCTCATCCTCTGTCTCCCGCTTCTGTCCGTCCTTCTCTCCGGCTGCTGGGATGACCGGGAGCTGAACGAGCTGGGGGTTACCTCCGGTTCAGCCTATGACTGGGAGAACGACCAGTGGAAAGCTACCTATCAGGTCATCAACCCCTCTTCCGGTGCAAGCGGGATGGGCGGCAGCGGAGGAGGAAGTACAAGTTCACCGCCGTTCGTCACTTTTACGGTAAAAGGCCGGACGATTATGGAAGCGATCGAACGGACCAATCTGACCAGTACGCGTGAGATGTTCTTCTCCCATTCGCGGATTACAGTCATCGGGGAAAGTCTGGCCAAGCATGGCATCAATCAGCTGATCGACATGTTCCTGCGCAAGCAGGATGCCCGGGAAACGGTATATGTTTTCATCTCCAAAGGCGAAGCGGGCGATATCCTTGATCAGCTGATGCAATTGACCAAAAACCAGGGCGCCGGTATCCAGCTCATGATTGAACAGGAGTCGCGGCTGCTGTCCTATTATCCCGGTACCCGCCTGTTTGAGCTGGCGATGTCCCTTGCCTCCGAGTCCGGGAGTGCAGTATTGCCGGAGATTCTGCTTACGGGACCTGACATTATGGATGAGACCAGCGAGACCGGCCGTACAGATCTGCCTTCACGTCTGGCACTGGGCAGACTGGGCGTAATCAAAGGCGAGAAGTTTGTGGGCTGGCTCAGCCAGAAACAGGCCTTCGGCTTGTCTTTTATGACAGACCATATTGAGACCGCAACCATCGCATTCGCTTCCCAGCCCCGGAAGAGCGACAAGCTTGACGCCTCATTTATTCTTCAGAATTCAACCACTGCTGTGCATCCCGTCTGGGCTAAAGACCATTTCATTATGGATATAGACATCAAGGGCAGCGGGGTGTTGACGGAGCTGGGGAGCGTCATGGACCTGAATGACCGCAATGCCATCAGCCAAATGGAAGAATCCCTGGAACAGCAGGTAGTGGATCTCGTGAATAACTCCTGGATGGAGGTCAAAAAGCTCGGCGCTGATGTCACAGGATTCGCGGTAAGAGTCCACCGCAGCGACCGCAAGCGCTGGAAGCAGATCGAGAAGGAGAAAAGCTGGGACAGCGTATTTAAGGAGATTGAGATCCGCCCGCGTGTCTCGTTCCAGATTGAACGGACAGGTCTCAGCAATAAATCGTTCAAGTCCGTCCAGCAGGAGTAAAGGAGCTTCACTATGAAAATAGCTATAACTCTTATACTCTATATGCTCGCCTTCTTATGGGGCTGCACCAAGCTGCGAGGAAAAGGCCGCCAGCTCCACCGGCTGTGGCTTGGCTGCATTCTCGCCTACTGCGCTTACATTAATGTTTGCGGGATTACCAGAACGCCCTTTATTAGTGTCAGCATCTTGTATACGACGTTCTTTCAGCCTGTCGGCAGGGCAATTATCAATTGGTTAGGAGGCTGAGTACTGATCATGCCCAAAAAGGAACAGGTGTCCTCCCTGCAAATCGCGTTCATGATTATGCTGTTTGAAATTGGCAGCACGCCGCTGTTCCTGCTTGGCGGCAAGGCCAAGCAGGATTCATGGCTGGCGATGTGTACAGGTTCAGCCGCCGGCTTCATCCTGCTTCTGCTTCTGATGTGGATCCAGCACCGTTCTCTGAATACAGATCTGATCGGCATGCTTAAATTTCATTTTGGAAAATTTGCCGGCTCGTTCATCGGCGGGGTCTACGTCCTCTATTTCGCCTATCAGTCCATGCGTAATGTCCGTGATTTGGGCGAGCTTACAGCAATCACTATGCTTCCGAGAACCCCTATGTTTATCACGATGTTAGTCTTTGTCCTTCTTGCCCTCTATGCAATCTGGAAGGGGGCTGAGGTTGTGTTCCGGCTGCCGGAGGTTCTGTTGCCGGTGATGATCTTCTTTTACATTGTGCTTGTTGCGCTGCTTGGAATTATGGGGTCGATTGATTTCAATCGGCTGGCTCCGGTCATGGATGGCGGGCTGATGCCAATCGTCAAAGCAGCACTGCCGGATATTGTCTCGTTCCCCTTCGGGCAGATGATCGTATTCCTGATGCTGTGGTCTTTATGGGAGAAGCCCGGTGTGCCGGTGAAATATACAGTGAACGCCTATCTGCTCATCAGCCTGTTCCTGATCTTCATGAATGCACTCAATGTGGCGGTCCTCGGCCCAACCATTGCGGGGATCAGCCAGCTGCCTTTTCTCAAAACCGTCCGGACCTTATCGAACCTTAAGTTTGTGGAACGGCTCGATATCCTGGTAACCATTCAGCTCTTTCTGGGGCTGCTGATCAAGATGATGCTCTTCTACTTCTGTTCGGTAAAAGCCATTGCAGAGCTGACCGGTAAACCGGCGAAATGGTGGGTATTCCCGGTAGGCGCTGTGATCTATGGCGCTTCCTTCCTGGAACGCGATTACACGCAGCATATTGCCGTAGGTCTGGGTCCAAGCCTCAAGCTTGATCCGCTGTTCCAGGTCGCCATCCCCCTGCTGCTGGCGATTTCAATCCTGGTGCGCAGCGGGTTCAGGCGTTCAGCATAGGCCGCCGGACTGGTTCCTGTAGAAGCCGGTGATGCCAGCAACAATTCATGGTGGCAGATTCTCAGCAATCCGAAGACGCTGGAGAACCCGGCCACACACTGGATTTCGGCAGCCGGGAGTAACAGCAGCAGGCAGTTTGTCCGCTATGTCTATACAATCGCCCCCCCAAATAAAATCTCCTATTTCTTCACCTTCTACTATCTCTACTGTAAAAGAGGCTTCGGCCGCTTTTACAGTAGAAATTTTTCTTTCCCATGGGAAACATTTTTGTTGCAAGGACAAATTTATTTACATATACTAATATTGTGGCAGGCTGCAATAATCTATGCCGTGCGCACAATATACTATATAAGTGCATATTCCATACGTATGGCTATATATTCATTCATTCCATTTCATACGAAAGAAGGAGATCTTATGGCTGAAGCCGTTATTCCATTGTCCGAAGCTGTGAACGGCAGCACGCTGCGCATCAGCGGCATTGAAGTTCAGGGTGTGCTGCGGAGAAGACTGCTGGATCTCGGATTTGTCGTCGGAAATAGCGTAGAAGTGCTGCGGCGCAGCCCGCTGGGAGATCCTACGGCATTTCGGGTAAGTAACACAACGATTGCCCTCCGCCGGGAAGAGAGCTCATTAATCTATGGGAAATTGATTGGAGGCGGTGAAGCTTGAGCCAGTACACTGTCGCTTTTGCAGGCAACCCCAACACAGGAAAAAGCACGCTGTTCAATCTGCTGACCGGCATGCGCCAGCACACCGGCAACTGGGCGGGCAAAACCGTGGTCACCGCCGAAGGCGGGTTCTCCCACAAGGAACACACATACTTGGCCGTTGATCTTCCGGGTACCTACTCGCTTTACTCCAACTCCGCCGACGAAGAGGCCGCGAGGGACTATATTATTTTCGAGCAGCCGGATGTGACGCTGGTGGTACTGGATGCTACCTCGCTGGAACGCAACCTTAACCTTGCCCTGCAGGTACTGGAGATTACCGGCCGCGCGGTGGTCTGCATCAATCTGATTGATGAAGCCCGCCGGCTTGGAATTGACATAAATCTGAAGCGAATCGCTAAGAGGCTCGGCGTTCCCGTAACCGCTATTTCTGCCCGTAACAAAATCGGTATTGAAGCGCTTCTTGATCAGATCGAACGCGTGGCCACCGGTGCCTTCACGGCAGAGCCGCTGAAGATTACTTACAATAAGGAAATTGAGCAAGGCATTGCCGAGCTGATTCCTATGGTTGAGCAGACGGTCGGCTCAAGATACCCCGCACGCTGGATTGCCCTTCGTCTGCTGGACGGTGATCACAGTCTGCTTACTTCACTCAAAGCCCACATGGGCCGCAAGGATATTCCCGTAAGCGAGGAGGTAGTCGGCCATGGAATCACCGCATGCCATTAACGGCCACGAGCCGCTGGATTCTCTGCTCACAGCCGCTAAGAAGCTGGCAGACAAAGGGGCGATCCGCGATGAGATTGTCAGCGGGATTTACGGCGTATCCGCCGGCATCTGCAGCGATGCAGTCACCTACCATGATAAGAAGAAGCTGGGCAGCACCTATAAACTGGACAATATCGTTACCTCCAAGCTCTGGGGCTTCCCCATCATGCTTGCCGGTCTCGGCCTCGTATTCTGGATTACGATTGCCGGAGCCAACTATCCTTCAAGCTGGCTTGCCTCCCTCTTCAGCTGGATTGAAGGTTATCTGACCGCCGGATTCACAGCTGTTCATGCGCCCGCCTGGCTGCACGGTGTCCTTGTGCTCGGACTGTACCGCGGAACCTCATGGGTCATCAGTGTCATGCTGCCGCCGATGATGATTTTCTTTCCGGTGTTTGCGCTGCTGGAGAATTTCGGATATCTGCCCCGGGTAGCTTTTAACATGGACCGTTTATTCAAGAAATCCGGCGGTCACGGCAAGCAAGCCTTGACGATGTCGATGGGCTTCGGCTGCAACGCTGCCGCCATCCTCTCTACCCGCATTATTGAATCGCCCCGTGAACGGATGCTGGCTATTCTGACCAACAACTTCGTGCCCTGCAACGGCCGCTGGCCGACACTCATTCTGCTCTCCTCCATGTTCATGGTCGGCGCCGCCACAACCGGAATGCTGCGTACATTCTCAACAGCTCTGGTGCTGATGGGCATCGTGCTGGTCGGCATTACCGTAACTCTGAGTGTATCCTGGGTCATGTCCAGGACAGCACTGCGCGGTGTGCCCACCCACTACACGCTCGAACTTCCGCCGTACCGGCGCCCGCAAATCTGGAAGACGATTGTCCGCTCCTCCAAAGAGAAATCGCTGAATGTACTGACCCGTGCCATCGTCGTCGCCGCTCCAGCCGGCATTATTACCTGGATTCTCGGCAATGTTTTTGTCGGTGGAGAGAGTGTGCTTAACCATATGGCAGCGTTCTTCGATCCATTCGCCCAGCTGCTCGGTATGGACGGCTTCATTATCATGGCCTTCATCCTTGGGCTGCCGGCCAATGAAATTGTGCTGCCGATCCTGCTC
This sequence comes from Paenibacillus borealis, assembly GCF_000758665.1. NCBI lineage: Bacteria > Bacillati > Bacillota > Bacilli > Caryophanales > Paenibacillaceae > Paenibacillus > Paenibacillus borealis. The sequence goes on along the minus strand of NZ_CP009285.1, from coordinate 1,401,562 downwards.
ATGGGCTACATGTCCTCAGGTGCCATGGTTGATATCGAAGGCCTGGGCAGTATTAAGGATATCTTCCTGAGCCACGGCTGGACCTGGCTGACGGCGCTGAATATGATGCTGTTCTCCCTGCTTCACTATCCTTGTGGCACCACGCTGGTGAACATCTACAAGGAGACCAAAAGCATGAAGTGGGCGGTGCTCTCGGCCGTGATTCCGCTCGGCATCGCTATCGCGGTTACCTTTGTGGTGGCAGCAGCTGCCCGGTTGTTCGGCTGGGTATGATGCGCACGCCGCTGGCCCCCTGCCGCTTTAAGGCGGGGGCGACGCAGCGGGGCGCCGGGGCGAAAACGTGAGAGCGGTGCAGCATCAGGCTGCGGTACCACCACTGCCATGCATTAAACGCCGCTTGCTGTATTATCGGGGGCTTCCGGTGATTTCGGGGGCTTCCGGGTGTTTGAAGTAATCACACTTTGCTCAATTCAAAATCCTGCACGAAATACAACATTTCCATCGCGATAAGCAACGAAAATCGAAATTGTTGTACAGAATACAATATTTTCCTTATTCTCATTGGATTTATGCGAAAATTCTTGCATTTCCTACAACAATTCTCTCGAACGACCCGGTATCTCTACCTCAAAGTTGTAATTTGTGCAACATTTCGAATCGATTCATCTTATTATCAGCGATGGGAAGGCTACTATTCAGGAGTAGCGTTAAATACGGGCTGAGTAACTTCATTTCGCGCACGCAAAATCCTAAAGTTACTCTGCAGATGTCTAAAACTCCATAAGTTTGCGAAAATCATCCCTCTCAAGCCACTCTGCAGCTACTCTCCAGTTACTCTTCAGTTACTCCAGCTACTCTTCAACTACTCTACTGCTACTCTACTGCTACTCTCCAGCTACTCTCCTACTACTCTTAAGTTACTCTCATACCACTATCCAACTACTCTCCAACTACTCTCCTGCTACTCTTCATATACTCTCCTGTTACTCTCCTGATCCCCTCACACTGCTCTCCTGCTACTCCCCCGCTACCCTGTTACTGCTCTTATATCTGTCTTATCCTGCCACTCCGTCTGCTGCCACTCCCTCTTCCTTAACCTTCCGTCCTGACTATTTGACTCCCCTTCCTCTTAATGTTAGGGTGTTTTGGAAGCCATAATTTTCCGGGAGGGAATGTTCATGACAGTAGTGAAGCTCAGTATCGATTACGATGCATTTGAAGAAGGCAAGCGGATAGAGACAGAGATCGAACAATTGAGTAACAGCCCCGAAGCCGCTGCCGTTAGCAGCCTTACGATTGGCGATTGGGGGCAAGCCTACGAGAACAGCCCGGAGGATGCCATCCAGGCGCTGGTGAAGCACAGTGCAAGTTTCCCTGCGCTGCGGAGGCTGTTTATCGGCGAAATGGGCTATGAGGAATGTGAAATCTCATGGATTACCCAAACCGACCTCTCACCGCTGCTTCCCGCTTATCCGGAGCTGCAGTCATTGACTGTGCAGGGCGGCACGAATCTGCGGCTGAGCCAACTGCAGCATGACAAGCTGGAAGAGCTGATTATTATTACAGGCGGACTCGGCAAAAATGTCCTGGCCGATATCGCCGCCGCCAATCTGCCGAATCTGCAAAAGCTGGAACTATATCTGGGCGTGGACAACTACGGCTTTGACGGCGGTCTGGAAGACCTGTATCCGCTGATCGAACCCGGAAAGTTCCCCAAGCTTACTTACCTTGGACTCAAAAACAGTGAAATCCAGGATGAAATCGCTGCTGCGCTAGCCGATGCGCCTATTCTCGATCAGCTCGAGACGCTCGACCTCTCGCTCGGAACCCTTAGCGATACCGGCGCCGAGGCACTGCTCGCCAGTCCCCGGATTAAAGGGCTGAAGCTGCTCAACCTGAGCCGTCATTATATGTCGGACGGATTGATTGAGCGCTGGAAGAAGAGCGGATTGCCGGTTGATGTCAGCGACCAGCAAAAGACAGACGACGATGACGATTGGCGCTATCCGTCGATTACAGAGTGATGCCTCCTGCAGAGCCGCTGATTGTGATCTGCAATCCCGGCGACAGGCGCTCGGAGGGCATCCAGCTGGCGCGAAGCCGGCTCGGCATGCCGCCGGCGCTACTGATTCCTTACGCCGGGCTGCTGCAGGGCCAGCCCCTGGCTGATTTGCTGGAGCAGGCGATGCAGCAACACCTGGACGAGTTGCCGGGGCAGAGGCAGGCGATGCAGCAACAGTTGCCTCAGCTGGCGCAGGTGCAGGCGGACGGATTGCGGGAGCAAGCCGGTACGATGCAGCAGCGGAACGGGCAGCCGGGCCTAACAGAGCTGGCTGCCCAAGGCCGCGACAGCAACTGGCGATCCGGGCCAGCCGCGCCTGCCCCGGATACGATCCCGCCGCTGCTGCGGCTTGAGTCTCCTGGTGGCAGCTTCGAAATTGAGCGCGCCCTGATCGCGCTCGGCGCGCCGGATGCGCCGGACGCAGATGACTCGCTGCATCCTTACGGCAGCCAGCCGGATCTCCGTCCGCTGAGCTTCAAGGCAGCCGGGGTGCTCAAGGATATGCCCGGCGTGCTGCATCATCCGTCCCAGTGGTTCCGTGGCTACTGCCGGCTGCTGGCCCGGATTCAGCGTGAAGCCGGGCAGCTTCTGCCCGCCGCCCGCTGGACCAATGATCCCGGCGAGATCGCCGCGATGACCGATAAACGCCGGACGCAGCAGATTCTCGCTGCGGCGGGTGTTCCGGTTCCCCGGCCGCTAAGGGGCAGCAGCGGACAAGCACCTGTGGATTACGGGTCCCTCCGCGAGCTGATGCTCTCTCAGCGGATGCACCGCATCTTCATTAAGCTGGCCAGCGGCTCCGCTGCCTCCGGCGTGATTGCCTATCAGCTCAATCCGGCAACGGGGGCTGAGGTGGCGGTTACTACCATCGGGGTCGAGAACTATATCACCCGTCCACCGGTGTATTATAATTCCGGTAAGCTGCGGCGTTATACCGATCCTGCCCTCCTCGCCGGAATCATCAACTGGCTCTACCGCCACGGCGCCTATGCCGAGCAGTGGATCCCGAAACCCGGCGGAAGCGGACAATCATTCGATATCCGCCAGCTGGTTGTCGCAGGCAGAGCCTGCCACGCCGTTGCCCGGGTAAGCACCACGCCGATTACGAACCTGCATCTGCGCAGCCGCCGGATGACCCCGGCCGAAGCCGGACTCACGGAGGAAATGCAGGCACAGGTACGGCAGACAGCCGAGCAGTCTCTGGCTGCTTTTCCGCGTTCTTCCGTCGCGGGGATTGATGTACTGGTGGGGAGCACCGGGCGGACGTATACGGCGGATGTGAACCCTTTTGGCGACTTATTGTACGATGTTGAATACCACGGCTGCAGCATCTACGAATGGGAAATGAAGCAGCTGCCTTGGAGGAACCTGGCCCTATGACCGATATGAATGCCGTTGTCGGCACCCACGATATCTTAATGATTACGCTTGATACGCTGCGCTATGATGCCGCTGTTCTGGAGGAGGCCAACTGTCCCAATCTGTGCGGCAACGGTTCCTGGGAAAAGCGGCATACACCCGGCAGCTTCACTTATGCAGCCCATCACGCCTTCTTCGGCGGATTCCTGCCCACTCCGGCCACTACGAACAAGGCTGAGCATGTGCGTCTGTTCCATTCCCGGAATACCGGGCTCAAAACCCATCCCCATACCTGGCTGTTCGACACACCGGATATGGTATCAGGGCTGGCGGCTGCGGGATATCAGACGGTGTGTATCGGCGGCGTAATCTTTTTCAGCAAAAAAGTGCCCCTCGCCCGCGTCCTGCCCGGTTATTTCCAGCACAGCTACTGGCGGATGACGTTCGGGGTGACGAACCCGCGCTCGACCGAACATCAGGTGAATCACGCACTCAAAATATTGAACAATACACCGCTTGACCAGCGTCTGTTCATGTTCCTGAATGTCTCGGCGATCCATGGCCCGAACCACATGTTCCTGCCGGGGGCGAAGCGTGATTCTGTGGACAGCCAGCGCGCTGCCCTCCGTTATGCCGACGGTGAACTGGGCCGTCTGTTTGCTGCCTTCCGCGAACGCGGCAATCCGGTCTTCTGCCTGGCTTTCTCCGATCACGGCGAGGCTTACGGCGAAGACGGCTATCAGGGCCACCGGCTGGCGCATGAAACGGTGTGGAATGTTCCTTACCGCGAGTTCATTTTATAGCAGTACCATCCCGCAAAAAGAAGGAGAACGTATGACGTCAATCCGGCAATCCCCTCATCACAAGAGTAACGACGGGCAACCTCCCTTCTCCTCAAGGGAGCTTCAGGAATGGACCGGACAGATCACGGCCAATCCATACCGCAATTATCTCTATTCCTATCCGCACAAAACGGCTTACCGCGAGTTTGAATCCCCCCTCTCCCTGGAGGAGCTATGGCGAGATGAGCCTGCGGAGAGTTTTTTCTTATATATGCATATTCCCTTCTGCGGCGCACGCTGCGGCTTCTGCAACCTGTTCACCCTGCCTGACAAAAGAGCGAATGTCCACGCCGAGTACGTAGACGCGCTTGAACGGCAGGCGAAGCAGTGGGCCGCGTTCACCAGCCACAAGCCTTATGCACGCTTCGCCATCGGCGGCGGAACGCCAAGCCTGCTCGCTCCCGCGCAGCTGAACCGGCTGTTCGGCATTGCTGCGGATATCATGGGAGTGGACCTTGCGGCCACGTCCATCTCCGTCGAAACCTCACCCGAGACGCTGACGGAGGAGAAGCTGTCGATCCTGAAAGAGCATACCGTGGACCGGGTCAGCATGGGCATCCAGAGCTTCGTGGCCGCTGAGTCGGCTGCCATCTACCGGCCGCAGGACCCGGATGTGGTGTACCGGGCGCTTGAGCTGCTGGGCAAATACGATTTTCCCATCCTCAATCTGGATCTAATCTACGGGCTTCCGGGCCAAACGGTGGAATCTTGGCTCTATTCGCTGAATCAGGCGCTGCTGCATGAGCCGGAGGAGATCTTCATCTATCCGCTCTACACCCGTGAACATACAATTGTGAAGCCGGGGGATCTGCTGCGCCAGAGCGATATCCGCCATGAATGCTACCAGGCCGCATGCCAGCTGCTGGCAGAGCATGGCTACCGCCAGTATTCAATGCGCAGATTTGCCAAGGAGAATGCAGGAACCGCCAAGGATATTCTTGATTACAGCTGCCAGGAGGAAGGCATGGTCGGCCTCGGCTGCGGCGCCCGGTCCTATACCCGGAATGTACATTATGCCTCCCGATACGGTGTCAGCCGCAAAGCTACGGAGTCCATTATTGCTGATTATGTAGCTGCTGAGCGGTACGATACTGCTGACTATGGAATCGTGCTGAGCCTTGCAGAACAGAAACGGCGGTTTATTCTGAAAGCGGTTCTGCACAGCGAAGGCCTCACTGTGGCGGATTACAGCCGGCGGTTTGGGTCTTCGCTGTGGATGGATCATCCAGAGCTGGGCCTGCTGCTACAGAGCGGCTTCGCCACGGATGAAGAGGGCATCCTGCAGCTGACTCCAGAGGGACTTGGCTACTCCGATTCCATCGGTGACTGGTTTATCTCCGGCGAGATCAGGGAGCAGATGAAGGAGTTCGTCCTGCCATGAAGGCGATCCTCTACTACCGCGGCTCCCTCTCTTCCTGCAACTATGACTGCCCGTACTGCCCCTTCGGCAAAACAAGAGACAGCGCCGCCACCCTCGCCAAAGACCGCGAGAATCTCGCGGCCTTCGTCCGCTGGGTGTCGGAGCAGGGGGCGGCAGGCCACCGGCTGTCTGTTTTCTTCAACCCCTACGGGGAAGGACTGACGCACCGCTGGTACCGGGATGCGATGATCACTCTATCCCATATGGAGCATGTGGACAAAGTCGCCATCCAGACCAATCTGTCGGCCCGGCTTGATTTCACCGCAGAGCTGAACCCGGCCAAAGCCGCCTTTTGGGCGACCTATCATCCGGGTCAGGTGTCTGAGGAAAAGTTTCTGGCACAGTGTATGACTGTATATGAGCAGGGCATTCCTTTCAGCGTGGGCAGTGTAGGCGTACACGGTGCTTTTGCGGCGATTGCCTCGCTGCGCGGCGCCCTGCCGGAGGATGTCTATCTGTGGGTGAACGCCTACAAGGACAAGCCGGATTATTATACTGAAGAGGATGTAAGCTTCCTTAGCGGAATAGATCCCTATTTCCAGATCAATGCTGCGGACTATGACAGCCTAGGCAAGACCTGCAATGCAGGCAGCAATGTGTTCTATGTGCAAGGCGCCGGTCTCGTGAAACGCTGCTATAAGGACCGGGGTGTGATCGGCAACCTCTACCGCGACGGTCTCGAAGGACTGGCCGCGCAGCGGAGCTGCCGGATGAAAGTCTGCGACTGCTACATCGGCTATATCCATATGCCGGAGCTTGGTCTGGAGCAGATTTACGGCCCCGGCCTGCTGGAACGGATTCCTTACAGCGCGGCAGAGCGGATCCCAACCGAATTGAGGGAAACGGGATTTCTGCGGTGAGTGGATGAGTGAGTTGTGGGTTGAGTGGGTATAGTGACTTGAGTGAGTACGGTGATGGAAACGGTGAGCTTACACGCGGCGGGCGGGCCGCGAATAAGTGTATTTCATACAATTAAAAGAAGGATAAACACCGGATTTGTACGGATAAGTGTATTCTGTACAACTAAAAAAGGCGGAAAGCGCCCCTTTGGGCAAAGTCAGTCCATTTAGTTGTAGAAAGTGCAGTTATTGGGCTGGCAAGACAATAACTGGTGACTTTAGTTGCAGTAAATACAGTTATATTCTGGCGAGGTTCATGCTTCAAGCAGAAGTCTGGTGAAGTTAATGGCTTCAAGCATTAGCTGGTTCTATTTCGAAAGAGTTCCGATCACTTGATAGAGCAATTGTAGCTACATTAAGGCAGAAAATCATGGGAGGACAAAGCAATGACGGCTCAGGTACATTTTCAGGCACATCCTGGGGTAACGATATGGCTAACCGGTCTATCCGGGGCGGGTAAGTCTACGCTTGCCGCCTTGCTGACGGACCGGCTGCAGGAGCAGGGCCAGCCTGTGGAGTGGTTGGACGGTGATGAGCTGCGGCGGACACTGGGCCGGGGGCTCGGCTTCAGCCGCGAGGACCGGTTCGAGAATATCCGCCGGGCGGTCTATATTGCCGGCATGCTGAACCGGCATGGCGTGATCACCGTCGTTTCGGTGATCAGCCCTTATGCCGACATGCGCAGTTATGCCCGCCGGGAGCTGCCAAGGTTCGTGGAGGTCTATGTAGACTGCCCGCTCCCCGTCTGTGAAGCGCGGGATGTCAAAGGGCTGTACGCCAAAGCCCGCTCCGGTGAGATTCCGGCCTTCACCGGAATCTCCGATCCTTATGAGGCTCCGCTTAACCCGGAGCTGACACTGCGTACGGCTGAGCGTACCCCGGAGGAATGCGTGGAAGAAATGATAGACTGGATCATAGAAAACAGGCTATATCAGCATAATGCTTAGGCTGAGCGGTGAACATTATTACACTGCCACATTTAACACGCTGAATCACAAACAGAAGGGTGATCTGTGGCGCTTTGCCTGCCGATCACTCTTCTGTTTGCATAAACCAACTTCCAGAGCAGGAAAGAGCCGTTGCTGGGCTATCCGCCTAAACCTTGTTCCCTTGCGGACTGGAGAGCCCTTATTCAGCTGATTCCCGTCCATTTACTTATCTTGCGGACTGGAGAGACCTTATCCTCAGCCAAATACCGCTTTGCGGCAGCCGATTCGGCAAATAAGGTCCCTGATGTCCGCAAGCCTCCAAAAAGCAGCAGTTTGCTCGAAATAAGGTCCGTGGTGTCCGCATAGATATGTGATCCTCCTGTTACGCTGACCTCCCCGCCGCCAGTACTCCATCCCGTCCCGTTCTTCTAACAAACCAGCCGTGTAGCTCAGGTATTCTCCACCGTTGCTTTACCGCGTCTCACTTCCTCCGCCTCATTCCTGTCTCATTCCGCCTCATCCTACTTTAGTCTTCCTTACACAGTGATCGCTGCTGCTTATTTCCGTGATTTGTTACTTTGACGGCGCTGCCAGATTAGTATTAGTGCAATCAAGATTACTATCCCCGCGCCTAGTCCCACGTATAGCACCCATGGTGCTGTCGCTGAGTGGTTGTCTCCGGTTACTGAGGGTCCAACGCCTTCAGCATTCTCCGGCGGAGCTGTCGGTGAGCCGCCGCCGTTACCTGGCCCCAGCTCATTCAGATCTTCCTGCGCATCAGTGTACAGTGCGGTCCGGCTGCACAGGCTCGTAGTAAACTCACTCTGTTCTTCATTCCCCTTCGCTATGCTTCCGTCCGCTTCCGCTCCTCTTGCATAAACCATGTAGCGTTCACCCTTGGCGAACTCGAACCCGCAGCTGTCTCCGGACTGCGCCGTACTTACGGTCACTTGATCCCCCAGATCACCTTTCCAGCGGGCCCCCACCTGAAAGGTAACCTGCATAGGATCCGCGCTGGATTGAATAATTCCGAATGGTTTCGTGATCGATATAACGGTACCTTCAAACACAGCCGCAGCGTCTTCCATTGCTTCCAGCGGCGGAGCAGGGACGACACATGAGCAGGCATAGGTAACCTGCGGACGCACGGTTAGCATTAGCATGAAGACAAGCAGGGCACACAGGCTCATGAGCAGGACGCCCCGGATTCTCCTTATCACAACCATAACAATCACTCTCCTTATACCCCAGACGAAATTACCAGAGAAAGGTTACTCTATAATCCAAAAAATCCCATACCAGCAAAAAGGCACGCGGGAATAATAGGACAGTCAGCGTAATATCAGCTGCGTAATAACAGCTGCGTCATGGGCATGTGATAGCAAGCTGCGACCAGACTGCTACGTGATAACGCCTGCGTCATGGGCATGCGCTACCAGTTACGCCTGATGGATACATGGTAGTGGCTGGCTCCATATTTGCAGGCTAACCCCCAAGGCTTACCCGCATCTGCTTTCTGCATCTGCTCTTCGTATTTACTCTCTGCGTTCACTCTCCACGCCTGCCCTCCGCCTCGATCTCCCGGGCAATCGCGGTCAGCCGCCGCATGCCTTCGCGCAGCAGCCCTTCGCTGGCGAAGGAGTAGCTGAGGCGCAGCCAGGACTTCATTTCACCCAGCGGATCGCAGATTTCGCCGGGAACGAAGGAGATTGACTGCTCCATGCAGCGCACAAACAGCGTGTCCACGGGCACCGTATCCGGCAGCTTCACCCACAGGTTCAGCCCGCCCTGCGGTGCGGTCCATTCCCAGCCGGCCGCCGCAAGCTCCTCCTCCATAATCTCCTTATGCACCTGGAGCGCAATCCGCAGCTTGCCGAGATGCTGCTGCAGGCGCGGCGAGGTGTAGTAGTGGAGAAAGATCTTCTGATTCAGCAGCGGAGTCCCGTTGTCCGCCAGGGACTTGGCGGCAATCAGCCGCTCCATGAACGGATAACGGCAGGCCACAGCGCAGATACGCAGCCCGGGGGCCACGTATTTGCTGAAGCTGCTGATATAGATGACCCAGCCCTCCGTATCATAGGCGAAGAACGGCGTAGGCGGCTCCTCCTCAAAGTGCATATCACGGAACGGGTCATCCTCCACCAGCAGACAGCGGTAGCGCTCCGCCAGCTCAACGAGCAGCTTGCGCTGCTTAGCCGGCACGGTATAGCCCGTCGGATTATGATGCGTCGGGTTAATATAGAACATCCGCGGCTTATGCCTGCGCATCAGTTCTTCTACCGCCGCCAGATCATACCCCTGCGGCGAGATCTCCACCGGAACCAGCCGCGCGCCGGCCCGGCGAAAAATATCCAGCGCCACACTATAAGTCGGGCGCTCCACCAGCACGGCATCCATCGGGCCGAGCATGATCCCGGCGATCAGATTAATCGCCTGCTGTGCGCCCGAGGTAATCAGCAGCTCGCCAGCCGACAGCTGCAGCCGGTACCGGTCATGGAAATGCCTGCTCAGCGTCGTGCGCAGCTCCTCATCCCCCTGCACGGAGGAATAGGTACCCATGACCTTCGGGTAGAGGTCGAATACTTTTTTGACATAATCGGACAGAAACAGGTTTGGCAGCAGACCCGGATCAATCAGCGCCTGAGAGAACTGGTAGGTCACCGGCTTCCGCTGAATATCGGACATCGGACTCTTGACCGTATAGCCAAGTATTGCGGCTCCCTCTTCCACAGAATTAGCCAGCCGGCTTCCCGGCGATACATAATAACCGGATTTGTCTTTGACATACAGCATGCCGTTCTCCGTCAATGCCCGGTAAGCCTTAAATACCGTCAGCCGGTGGACACCCAGCTCATCCGCCAGCAGCCGGATCGACGGCAGCTTGTCATGAGCCTTCCACTCCCCCCGCTCGATCCGGTTCAGCATGAACTCATAGACCTGGCGGAACAACGGATTACTTTGCTCTACTCCCGCAGATTTTTTCATAATAACGCCGCCTCTCCCTATATAAACGCAACCGCCCCACAGCTCACAACCCGCCGCCCGCTCCTGCGCACGCTTCCGCCAACTTCTCTTTGCCCTATTGTACCCCATTCCGCCCGGTAACTGTTCTGTGTTCTGCAATCTGTTCTGCGCCTAAGAGGATATGATTAACAGAATACTTTAAGAGATTGCCACATTACCACCACAAAGGGGCACGGAAACATGATTATGTTAGCTTATTCACTGGTCTGTCTGATCTTCGGCACCACCTTCCTCGCGATCAAAATCGGCGTAGACGCCGGTGCGCCGCCATTCTTCTCTGCTGGACTGCGTTTTTTCACGGCAGGGGCGGTGCTGTTCCTGTTCATGGCAGTGAAAGGCAAAGCCAGCTTCTCCCTGCTGCTGCGCAAGGAAATGCTCTTTACCGGGGCGACGCTGACCTTCGGCACCTTCGCCGCACTTTACTGGGCTGAGCAATATGTATCCTCCGGACTCGCGGCCGTATTATCGGCAACCGGGCCGATGATGATTCTGCTGATGCAGATGGCTTTTCTCCGGCAAAAGGCTCCCGGCTACTCGCTGTTCGGCTGTATCATCGGCTTCACCGGCGTACTGCTGCTTGTGCTGCCGAATCTGGCGGCTGATGTCACTCCGCTCTGGCTGATCGGCTGTGTTGTCGTCCTGATCGGAGAACTCTGCTATGCGGCAGGGGCAATCTACTCCAAAAAAGTAACCACCACCTTCTCCGGAGTATCCCCCGTGGCACTGAATGCGGCCCAGATGATGTACGGCGGAGCGTTATTGTTCATCATCTCGCTGTTTACCGAGCCGCTGCATCCATCCTTCCTGCTATCGTTCAAAACCGCAGGCTCCCTGCTCTATCTGACGGTTATCGGGTCCATGGTTGGACACACCCTGTTCTACTGGCTCGTCTCCAAGACGAACCCCGTCTTCCCGTCAACCTGGCTGTATATCTCTCCGCCGATTGCCGTTGGTGTGGGCTTCCTGTTCTATAATGAGGCGGTAACCTGGGTAACACTGCTTGGCGTGTTCACTATTATCGCGGGCACCATTCTTGTGAACGCAGGCGCGCTGAAGCAACTTATTTTCAAACAAAAACCGGCAATACCCGTGCTTCAAAAACCAAGCATTGAAGCTCTTCCGCAGGATTAAGGGTTAGGCGTTCCGCAGCAACACAAACAGCCTGCACCCTGACTTCAAGGGTTACAGGCTGTTCTGTTGTCTTTTCATATGGCTTAGGGCACCATGGAGTTTAATGCTTCTCTTCCGAAATGAAATACAAATTCAGCGGCAATTCCTCATCACTCTGGAAACTGTTCGATATCCTGTAGGTGATAAACAGCTTGTTCTCACCCTCGCCGTATGCCCAGGATTCTTCGATTGAGCCTGTCAGCGGCTTAAGCGGAAGCGCCATCCGGTCAATCGTCTGGACCGATTGCTCGACTTTGTCAGCCTCTTCATCATCCGCAGGCTTGTAATGGTCCAGAAAAGCACGCACCAGCTCCCTCGCATTCTCGTACCCGAACTCTGATCTGGGAACAACCGTCCCAATCCGGTAGCCGATGATTTTATCGGTTGTAACATCTGCCGTAATCTGCTGGATGAACTCCATTTCATTCACGGTCAGGATTGCATCCTGCATAACTGTCCCTAAAGTTGTATCGTATTCCCCCACGGCATCCGTAATTCCCAGAGCAGCAAGCCCTTCTTCGAGCGGCTGCGTGAACACAGCCCGGTGCTTCTCCACCTGTGTGAACAGCTCAGCATACTTCGGGGTGTCCTTGCTGCATGCACTAGTCAATAGTATAAGAACGAATAATCCACTCATTAGAACGAAGCATGATTTCCTCAAATGAATACACCTCCTTGCTTGCATAAACCTTACCACATATGTGAAGAAAGAACCTCAAATAGATACCATATATTAGAAAATAGTAGCGTCTGCTTAGTGCTATCCTGATTATGCTGCCTATATTTCCATAAAATCATTATATATGACGTACTATATATTGCATTTATGATCAATGTTGCGTATTATATAAGCAAGTTAGGGAATTTAATTCCAAATAGGACGTCTGAATGAAAGGGGGAATCGGCGCACGGTGCTCCTTTTCTGCAAAGGGAATGCCTGTATCTGTAACGTAAACCGGAAAGTGGAGGAAAATTGTGATCGAACTGACAACCCGGCAACTGCAAATTATTGAGATTGTGAAGAAAAGAGCTCCGATTACCGGTGACCAAATCGCGGAAAGCCTGGGCCTCAGCCGGCCGACCATCCGGGGGGACTTGTCCATCCTGGTCATGCTCGAATACATCGATGCGAAACCGAAGGTGGGCTATTTCCCCGGCACCAAAGCTGCAGCGCGCCATAATAGCCGGGGGCTGCTACAGGATACCAAGGTGAGTGATATTCAGGTCATCCCGGTCATTATCCGCGAGAATGTGACCATACAGGATGCAGTCGTTACGCTATTCCTGCAGGATGTCGGCACACTTATTATCTGCGGCAGTGACGGCAAGCTAAGCGGTGTCGCTTCGCGCAAGGATTTCCTGAAGGTCACGCTCGGCAATCCGGGAGCGGTAACCATGCCTGTGAGTATGGTAATGACACGCCAGCCCAAAATAGTGACTGTTTCGCCCGATGACACGGTGCTTGACGCCGCGCAGCGCATGATTTATCACGAGGTAGACAGTCTGCCGGTAGTTGTTCCCGGCAGCGGGGAAGGGTCCGGCACAGGGCTGGACGTAGTAGGGCGGTTGACGAAGACTTCCATCGTAAAGCTTCTCCTCGAGCTTGAAGCCAAAGGATAACGGAGGAATCGATAGAGCATGGAGCCATCCACTCATTACATTACGATATGCTCAGATTCTATTGGGGATACGGCGGAAGCTGTCGTGCAGGCCGTCATACACCAATTTCAGAATCAGCGTGTCACCATCAGAAGATACGGCAACGTCAGACATGAAGATGAATTGCGTAAGTTAATGGAAGAAACCGCTCAGCTTCAGGGTTTCGTAGCCTACACCCTGGTGCAGCCGGAGCTGCGGGAGATGATTCGCGAGGAGGCGGTCCGCCTTGATCTGCGGATTGTCGATATCATGGGCCCGATGATGCAGGCCTTCATCGATACCTTCGACCATGCACCCGAGGCCCGGCCCGGACTGCTGCATCAGCTGGACGAGGCGTACTTCAACCGGATCGAGGCCATAGAATTCACCGTCGCCTGCGATGACGGACGGGATCTCGGGGCCATGCTGAAGGCGGATATTGTTCTGCTCGGGATGTCCCGCACCTCGAAGACACCGCTCAGCATCTTTCTGGCCCACCGCGGCAAGAAGGTTGTGAATTATCCGGTTGTCCCGGAGGTCGGCCCGCCGCAGCAGCTGCTGAGTCTGCCACCGAACCGGATCATCGGCCTGACCATGAAGCCGGAGTACATGCTGAAGATCCGCTCCGAGCGGCTGAAGATGCTGGGCTTGCCTGCCGGCTCGCAGTATGCCAGCCTGGAGCGGATTACCGAAGAAATGGAATATGCGGCAACACTATTCGCCAAGCTGGGCTGCCCGGTCATTGACATTACGGATAAGGCGATTGAAGAAACCGCCGGCATCATCATGGGTTATATCTAATTTAACCATTCTAACTATACTGGAGGGAATCATTATGGAACGCGAATTGGCACTGGAAATTGTACGGGTCACTGAATTGGGTGCTTTATCCTCAGCACGCTGGATTGGCCGGGGCGACAAACATGCGGCGGATGATGCTGCCACAACCGCAATCCGTTCCATGTTCGATTCTGTCTCCATTGACGGAACTGTGGTGATCGGCGAAGGCGAGATGGATGAGGCGCCGATGCTCTACATCGGAGAACGGGTCGGCAACCGGAACGGCCCTTCCGTCGATGTAGCGGTAGATCCGCTGGAAGGGACCGAGGTCGTTGCCTGCGGACTGCATAATGCACAGTCGGTAATCGCGATTGCTGACAAGGGCAGCCTGCTGCATGCACCCGACATCTATATGGAGAAGCTGGCCTGCGGACCGGAACTGGCGGGCAGGCTAAGCCTGGACGATCCTGCCGAAGTGACGCTGCGCAAGGCCAGCATGATCACCGGCAAAGCGCTCTCCGAGCTGACGGTGATGGTGCTGGACCGCAAGCGGCATGAAGGCTTGATCAGCATCCTGCGTGAAGCAGGAGTGCGTATCAAGCTGATCAATCACGGCGATGTCGCCGGGGCCATTGCCGCTGCGCTGCCGGACAGCGATGTGGATCTGTACATGGGCTCAGGCGGAGCCCCGGAAGGCGTACTCGCCGCCGCCGCACTGCGCTGCCTGGGCGGCGAGCTTCAGGGCAGGCTGCTGCCCGAAGGCCCTTTTGAGATGCAGCGCTGCCTGCAGATGGGCCTGGATAACCCGGCAAGGGTACTGTCCATGGAGGATATGGTAGGTACCGGCGATGTCATCTTCGCCGCAACCGGGGTCACCTCCGGCGAGTTTCTCAGCGGCGTCCGCTTCATCGGCAAGGAACGTGCCGAGACCCATTCGGTAATCATGCGGGCTCAGAGCCGCACGATCCGTTACATCCGCAGCATTCACTTCCTGCCCGGCAAAGAGATTCCGGCTATTACTCCGGCCAGAGCCAATGCGGCCTTTATGTAGGCACAGGGGCAGCGGATAATTGTATTTCGTACAGTTATAACAAGGTATACGCCCAGATTCATTACGCTAAGTGTATTCTGTACAGCTAAAAAAGCATGAGCTGATCCTATGGAGACAAACCGGTCAATATAATTGTAGAAAGTGCAACTAAAGCACTTCCCAGGCAATTATCGGTGATTTTAGTTGCAGGAAATACAGTTAAAGCCTCGCTGGATTGGATCCTCTGCTTCAAGCAGAATTTCATTCTGCTCCGAAGATTACCGGTTCAATGGATGTACAAAAGGGTTTCCGGGAAGTCCGGCTGGACTTTTCGGAAACCCTTTTGTTTTCTCGCTGAAACAGTTTCATGCTTAAAGTGACGCCAAGGCCGTTCCCGCTGCTATTTAACGGGTACGGCTGTGGTCTCTAAGCAGCTCGTCACTGCCGTCCACCTTCACTTCACCGCTCTTGTCGACCCGCGCTTCTTCGCGTCTGACCGTATCCTGTACCTGCTCGGTTCCCTGAACCTCACGTTTGTGAATCTCCACCTCACCGGTAACGACCGTATTCTTTTGGACCTCCACCTGCTCCTCGCTCACCGGGATTCGGATCGTCTCATCCGCACCAATCGGCTCTGCTGTGGAGTCATTATTCACGGCACGCCGCTCAATGACAATCTCTTCATGGGTAACCGGAACATTAATCGTCTTCTGCTCTTCGATGATTTCCTTGCGCACGTTGACCTCGCCAGTCTGCACCTTGTTCTTGGATACATCCAGCTGTTCTTCACGCAGGCGCAGCTTGCGGTCTTCATCCAGATCATTGAACTCTCCGGTTCGTGTACTATCCAGTGTCCCGCCTATGCCACCCGGCGTACCGGAATATGCATCTCCGGTCATCCCCGGCCGGTTCACATCATCCAGCGCTCTCGTGCCGGGAAGATCATGCTCCGTAGCCGAATTCATGGTATCCAGTCCTGTATCGTCCCTGCCTTCAAGACCCGAGCCGTTGAACGCGGCATCCACGGTATCTGTTACCGAATGACGTGCAGCATCCGCAGCATCCGCGGTTGTATTATAATCATCCGCATAACGGTCGGCGTTCGCTGAATTATGGTTGCGGAATACAGAGTACACATCACTTGCCCGCGTGTTATCAGCATCGACCATGACCAGAATGCGGCCTTCATCTACATAGTTGTCGTAACTCTCTGCTTCATCCTCCGGAATACCAAGCCCGATCAGACCGCCCACCAGACCGCCGGTTCCTGCGCCTACAGCCACTCCTGTCAAGGTTGCCGCAATCGGTCCCGCTGCAATAATGGGCCCGATCCCCGGTATCGCCAGTGCGCCGATGCCTGCCAGCAGCCCGGTGACACCGCCGAGTATACCGCCTGTTGCTGCTCCGGAAGCCATACCCTCAGGCGCCTTGGTTCCTGTCTCATCACTGATTGCTTCAACATCACGTTTGTTTCTCGCTATCACTGAGATATCCTCTGTCAGAAACCCGTGACTCTTCAAGTCTTCAATGGCCCGTGAAGCTTCATGCTCGGTATAGAATACACCTACAATTTTCTTATTCATAACGATTCCCTCCTGGTAGCTGATTTTTGTGAATCATGGTTGGTCTCACTTAACTTTCACATCCCTTACTTAACCAAACGGGCACCCGCGAAACTGAATTATTTCATAATTTAAGCAGGTTCCCCAATTATATTTATGAAACAGGAAATGACCGGGAAATAATTTACATTCAGACTATTTATTATTTTCCAGACACATTTCACTCATATTCTCCGGATCGGAGTCAGATTAGATAACACTTAATTATCCGTCTCATGGCATTTATTAAGCCTTTTAGAACAATGTCCATAACCTCATTACAGCGCCGCCAAAAGAGACTATACTCCTCATAAGACAGGTCAGCCACTCAGATATCATTTAGGGGGAACCGCGATGAATATGCGTTTGAAGGTGCTCAAGAAACATTTACTTTTCTGCTGCAGCGAACACTGTAATAACCAGGATGTTGAAGAGGTCATGCAGGAATTCAAAGAGCAGATGGTAGAGCAAGGGATTAACAAAACGGTCAAAATCAACAAAACCAGCTGTCTCGGCCTATGCGGCAACGGGCCTTTTGTTATCGTATATCCTGATGGAATCTGGTACTACAATGTGACTACAGATGATGTGGCGCGCATTGTGGAGGAGCATCTGGTGAACGGTGTGCCTGTGGAAGAGCTGGTTATGCTGAAAATGGAAGCCTGACCCTGCCCAAACTCCGGCGTCTATGTTATGAATATGTACGTATGGTCCCTCTCCCTTTCAGCGGAGCTGGGACTTTTTGCGGCGTATGTGCCTTGGGGTTATTTTGCAGTTGATCGGCCTTGGTGGAACTGATGTATAATGGAGAATATACGCTTTACTTTATATGTGAAGAACACTCCCTATACAGGAAAGAGGCTGAAGCATGGCCATATTCAAATATAATTCCCATCGTCCACACCGTACCAGTCCCGATCTTCATCTTCATTATTGGGGACAGGAGCAATGCGCACCCGGCCATTCCGTCGGACCCGGTGTCCGTGATTTATACAAAATCCACTTCATTCACGAAGGAACCGGTAGAATCGTTGTCGGGGAAACGAGCCACACGCTGGGGGCCGGACAAGCCTTCCTCATCTATCCTCATGTGGTGACTCATTATGCCGCAGACCAGGACAGCCCCTGGACCTACTCATGGATTGCGTTTACCGGAGAAGAAGCCGGATATCTGCTGTCGCGGACTTCACTGTCACCGGAGCAGCCCGTATTCCCGATGGATCAAGAGCTTATGCCTTCCCTGTTCGAGAGGCTGTCTGAAGCCGCCGATTGCCAGGATGTTATGGATCTGCCGCTCAAGGTGATCCTCTATGAGTTCTTATCCCTGCTGCTGCGCACGGTTCCGGCCACCGCAAGCCATGTGATTCCGCGCCAAAAGAGTGTCTATGTCGAGCAATGCCTCCACTACCTGCACGCCCACTACTGTGAGAATGTTACCGTGGAGAGCATGTCCGCTTCCCTGAAGCTGGACCGCAAGTATCTCTCCACGTTGTTCAAACGGACCATCGGCCTTCCGCCGCAGCAGTATCTGCTTAATTTCCGGATCGCCAAAGCCTGTGAATTATTGACCGAAACCAGCTGTACCATCGGCGAGATCTCGCATTCTGTCGGATATCAGGACGCACTGCTCTTTTCCCGTATGTTCAAAAAGGTAAAAGGCTGCTCCCCCAAAGAGTACCGCATCCGTCACACCGATACTGACATTGTTCTATAAACATCATCCATGCTGACATACGATTATCCGCGCGGATTCGCTACAATAAGAGCGTGGCCTGGCCGGAGAAGCAAACGCTAACATCTCCCGGATAGGGAGCGCCAGTGTGTACACATTAAATTACAGAACTTAGGGTATGCTTTCGAAGCGAGTTTTGTACGAAGCTCAGCTGCGGAAGAATAAGCTAAATAATTTTAGGAGGAAAAATATGTATATCGCTAATCCTGAACGCTATGACACTATGAAATACAACCGCACCGGCCGGAGCGGCCTGCTGCTGCCGGCGATTTCGCTGGGGCTGTGGCATAATTTCGGCGGCAATGATGTGTTCGAGAACGGCCGGGCCATGGTCCGCCGCGCTTTCGACCTCGGGATTACCCACTTCGATCTCGCCAATAACTACGGTCCGCCCGCAGGTTCGGCCGAAGAGAGCTTCGGACAGATTCTGAAGAAGGATCTCGCCGCTTACCGCGATGAGCTGATCATCTCCAGCAAAGCCGGATACTATATGTGGCCCGGCCCGTACGGCGAATGGGGTTCCAAGAAGAATCTCGTTTCCAGTCTGGACCAGAGCCTGAAGCGGCTGGGCCTGGATTATGTGGATATCTACTATCACCACCGTCCAGATCCGAATACGCCGCTGGAAGAAACCATGTCTGCACTGGACCTGCTTGTACGCCAGGGTAAAGCGCTGTACGTAGGAATCTCGAACTACAGACCTGAGGAAGCGCGGCAGGCGGCGCAGATTCTCCGCCGTCTGGGCACTCCTTGCCTGATTCATCAGCCGAACTACTCGATGATGTCACGCTGGATCGAAGACGGGCTGCAGGATGTGCTCGAGGAAGAAGGCATCGGCACCATCGCCTTCTCTCCGCTGCAAAAGGGTATCCTGACCGACCGTTACCTGAACGGCATCACCGCAGATTCGCGCGCAGCCGGACCAAGCGTGTTCCTCTCCGAGAAGGAGATCACTGCCGAGGTGATCGCCAAGGTAAGCAAGCTGAACGATATTGCTGCAGCCCGCGGGCAGAAGATGTCCCAGCTCGCCTTGTCCTGGGTGCTCCGCGGCGGCAAAGTGACTTCCGCGCTGATCGGCGCGAGCAAAGTCAGCCAGATCGAAGATGCTGTAGCTTCCCTGAATGCGCCTGAGCTGAGTGCGGAAGAGCTGGAGCAGATCGAGAACATTCTGCGCGGATAATCCGGCACCGGAAGACTGATAGACAACATCTATTCTTACTAATGACGGCAATCCTGCCCGTCCGGCTGACAGTCAGCGGCGGCAGGATTGCCGTTTTTGTGCATCACAATGATATAATAGACACAATTACAGTAACGAAAGGACGACAGATGAACACTAACCGTTTGGGACAATCCGATTTATATGTAAGTGCCATGGGCCTCGGCTGCATGACGCTGGGGACGGATGAAGCGAAGGCTGCTGCTATTATTCACGAAGCCCTTGACCACAGGATCAATTTCCTGGATACCGCCGATCTCTACGATGAAGGCCGCAATGAAGAAATCGTCGGCCGGGCGATCCGGCACCGCCGTGCAGATGTGATTCTGTCCACCAAGGTGGGCAACCGCAGAATTCCCGGCAAAGAGGGCTGGAGCTGGGATGCCTCCAAAGCCTATATCCGCTTGGCGGTGAAAGAGAGTCTGCGCAGGCTGCAGACCGATTATATCGATCTGTATCAGCTGCACGGGGGAACGCTGGAAGATGAGATTGACGAGACTATTGAAGCTTTTGAGGAACTGAAGCAGGAAGGGGTAATCCGTCATTACGGGATTTCCTCCATCCGGCCGAATGTCATCCGGGAATATGTGCAGCGCTCGGGAATTGTCAGCGTGATGAGCCAGTACAGCATCCTCGACAGACGCCCGGAGGAGAGCATCCTTCCGCTGCTGGCCCGCGGGGGCATCAGCCTGATTGCGCGGGGACCGCTGGCCAGCGGCATCCTGACAGAACATGGCGGCAGCAAGGTAGAGCGGGCATATCTGGATTACACTGCTGCGGAGCTGTCAGAGCTGCACGGCCAGCTGATGCAGCAGACTACCCTCACCCGCACCTTGACGCAGACGGCACTGCAATATCCGCTGGCCGATCCTGCCGTTGCCGCGATTATTCCGGGGGCGAGCAGCCTTGCACAGCTGCGGCAGAATATTGCATCCGCCACCTCACCGCCGCTCTCTGATCTTGAGCTTGAGGCTGTCCGTAAGGTGAACAAGGCTGGACGGTATACACTGCACTTGTAGAATGGAATCTTTCTTTAGTACAAGGATTTCCTTTATTTAAGCCAAAGAAGCTGCCATTGAAGCTGCAGGAAATCTGCAGTCACTGGACAGCTTCTTTTTCATACAAACGGGAGAGAATTTTGAGATTACAAGGATAGATTAGGTTAAACGTTCTTTCTTTTCTTAACGATCCATATGATCACTGAAGCTGCAAATACCAGGGCAGTAATAAGCCACGTCAGCAAAAAAGCCATGCCCAGCCCAATATTCGCATCGAGAGCGTCTCTTCTGCTCTCCAGCACCAGCATCACCGCGAGCGGCGCCCCGCTGGCGACCAGCAGAACCGTCATACTGTAACGGGCAAAGGTTGTCCGTTTATGAATCGCAGCATACAAGCTTATGAAGCCAGCAATCAAGAGTAAAAATGTCAGTAAAGCTTCCCAGGTTAGTCTGTCCATCAAATCACACCTTCCATCTTCAAGCTAGCGCTCTATGAATCGCTGGGATAAAAGCCAGTATAGCTGCTTTCGGGAACAGACGCAAATGGTGCGAAGATTCAATTCCAATACAAAAAACCGCCTGGTGTCTGGCACCACAGGCGGTCTGAATATTGAGAATCTGTGAATCTATAGTTTGGAGATCAATTGTACCGCTTCAGCACGCGTAGCATTCTTCAAAGGATTAAATTTGTTGCCGCCTTGTCCCAGGACCAGCCCAAGATTCTGGGCAGCGCTGGCATATGGCCGTGCCCAGGCAGCGATGGCGCTATAGTCGGTAAATTTAATCTCCGGTTCTCCTGCATTGAGCGGTGTCTTGTTTTTGTATACATAAGCTTTCATCAGCATCGCTACCATCTCCTGCCGGGTAATCGGCTGATCCGGTGCAAAACTTGATCCGGAAGTACCGCTTACAATGCCCGCCTCTGCGGCAGCGGCGATCTCACCGGCATACCATTTGGTGGAAGCCACATCAGTGAAGCTGCCTGCACTCCCTGATTTCAGACCCAGGCTCCGGGCAATAAATGCTGCAAATTCAGCACGTGTTACATTCTGGTTCGGAGAGAAGGCCTTATCACTTGTACCCGTGACCACTTGCTTAGCAACCATAGACTGTATAGCGGCAGCCGCCCAATGAGCCGCCGGAATATCGCTGAACGTCTTGCTGTATTGCAGTACGGCATATGGACTGAAATGGCTGGTTTCCGCAATCCAGAAGCCATTATCTAGACGTCCAGGCATGTATTGCAGGTCTCCTTGGTCACCTAAGTAATAAATCCCCGTCAGATTACCGTCCGCGCCTGCATTAACCTTCAGCTTCAGTGTAACCGGCAGGTCAAGCTTGGACAACTTGGTTACTTTCCCGTCCGCTGTAATCAGCGATAATCCTATGTCGAAAGCAGCACCTGCGGAAGTAATTATCGTATTTGACGATTTTGCGGTAATAGCGTCCGTCTTCTTGGCAATTTCCTCACTGGTCAGTGGAGAAAATTCAACAGAGACCTTGGCATCCTTCCATGCCTCTGCCGGAACCAGGCCTTTCAGCTGGTCCAGTACTCCACCCGGAATTTGAATGGACAAGTCATCTTTGACAACGGCCAGAGCGTTATTTTTATCAATTGGCACCAAGCCAGCCGGCAGCAACAGCTGCTTAATGTCACTGGCTACGGAAACTGTAGTCTTGCCATTCTCACTGTTCAACACCGTGCCCAGCGGCTTCGCAACACCTGCTGTGTCAACAACGGTGATTACAGGAGCTGCTGGAGTTGAAGCGGCCCCGGTAGTAGCCGGGCTGGCGATACCACCGCCACCGCCGCCTCCACCACCAGTATTACTTCCACCGCCAACCGTACCGCTTCCCGTGCTCTGCGGAGCCGGGAAAAGATAGGCCTGATAGGATTGGTCCCCGGCTTTATTTACGGCAGCAACGTTCACATGATAATTTTTACCGTTTTGTAATCCCTGAATCAGATAATTCGTTTGATGAATAGGCGATTCCGTCAATAATTGACCGTCAAGCCATACAAGATATCCGTCCAGATCGGCTTCTGTATTGCTGTTCCAGGTCAGATTCAACGTCCCGTTCCCTGGTGCTGCTGCGAACCCTGTTGGCTTGTCCGGGAAAAGCCCTAGGGAAATATTCTCAGGAAAATAATCAAAGGTGTAAGGGACATCGTCTTTGGAGCTGTTTAAGTAAAGATAGAGCCATCCATATCTTGAATTGATATCAGGCAAATGAATCTCTTTGCCGGATGCCGTTGATGAAAGCCGCAAAGTATACATACTATCCGTATTTAACTGGCCGGCAAATCCAAAATGAAAGGTATCATCCTCAAAATTAAAGTAATCCACCTGGTAAATCCGCCCGGAATCATCTGCAAGCTCAAAATCGGAAGCCGCTATTTCATTTGCATCAAATAAATACGGAAAATGGGAGAAATCAGCAGCCTGAGCTCCCGGCAATGTCAGCTGGAAGCTGAATCCCGGATCTGTATCCAAATGCTGTGAGCTGGGTCTGAATGCCAGCATTTCGTCATTAGGCATCAGGGCCGCACCTCTTTTTTTGCCGCTGAGCAGAACTTTGCCTTCCGGTACTAGAGAGGGAGCATACATAGGATAGCTGTAGCGTTCTGACTCATGACCCAGTAAATCTACCGAAGTAAGTTCGAACCTGTGGAGAGAATTATAAGGCAGGTTATAGAAATCGCGATAATAACTCTTAGTTGAAGCCATAAGCTGGTTGTTGTCATAGATATTATAATGAGCCAAACCAAACCCGTCCTCAGTAAGCCAATATGGAGCTACCATCGTAGTTTTATTCAGGAATCTGTACCAGTGGTTCTCGATATACGGAGTAGTGACCTTGTTATCAAAAGAATACACATCCCCCGTTACACTTGCGTTAAACTGTCTGATATCGCCCGCTTCTACAGTTGCACTTCCGGGAATCAGCCCGGTGGCAATATTTCCATTCACCTTAGCCCAGTATATATGCGCGCTGTTAGAATGGTAGACCTCCCCAATGACTGATCCAGGAACTTGAACCTTGCTTCCATCGGTGTTATCCAGACTCAGTGAAATATCCTCCCGATCGGAATAAATCACACCGGAAATCTCTCCTGTTGAAGCATTGTAATAAACTTTCAGTATACTGGCCGCATAGGTCAGTACAGGCGCGCTCAGTGCCAGCAGCATAAGAACTGCAAGCGAAGCGCTAATTTTACGTAAAATGTTGTGCAGAATAATTCCCCCCGGCGGATATGTAGGATTCGAATTTGGAAAATCCTTCACTACTATACGAGGAACTCCAGAATATTACAATGTGATTTTTAATATATAAACAGTCATTCTTGCTGTTTCTCTGCCTGCTTCAACATCGCTTTATAATTTCTGTTCTCCGGGATCATATCCGAGGCAGTCTGCATCTCTTGTACGGCCTTGTCCATATATATTGCATCTCCCTTATCTTGAGCTATTGCTGAATACAAGGCTGCCAGCTGATAGTGTGTCTCATGAGACCATGGCAGTGCTTTGTCTGCTCCCAGCAAGGATTGCTCCGCCTTATGCCAGTCCTTCCTGAGCATCTGCGATTCTCCTCCGGCAAGCCGGTTATAACCCAGGGTCAGCCATGTAAAAGCCACTATAGCGCAGAGCACCGGCAGTGCTGTAACTGCACCCGTCCAGCGGGAGAAGCGGAATGGTCTGGCAGAGAAACCCTCAGCCTCTGCTCCGGTAAGGAGCATAATAAACAGCCCGAAGATCAGCGGATAAGCCAAGTCGATGTCAAAGGCTATATGGATACCAAACAAGAGAATTACCAGCAGGGTACTCCGTCCTGAGTGCCCTCTGCGCAAACCTGCCCAAAGCGAACCGGCAATCATCGCAATGAAGGTCAAGCCTCCCAGTATTCCGGTATCCAAAGCAACCTGCAAATACTGCTGATGTGCGTATTTCACAAATACGGAAGGGTACAGCACGGCCCAGCCGCCCCCTCCTACACCGAGCAGCCAATGCTTCCTCCATAATTGCAGCGCATCATTCCAATAGATCCGGCGCAACGCGAACTCAGGGGCATTCCAGGCAATCTCCCGATAAGCTGCCTCGCCGCTCCAGATGCTCAAGGCAATGCCGCCCCCTAACAAGACCGCCGCTGTCAGAGCACCCAACATTGCAATCTTCTTGTTCTGCCCAGTAATCCCTACATAAAGCACCGCCCCAATGACAGCCAGAATAATCACAGCCCTGGAACCGGAGAGCAGCAGCCCCCCAGAGGTGACAACGCAGGCCAGCCAGTAACGTTTATATCCCGATAGCTGATAAGCGCGCCAACCGGCCGCTATGGCTGCCGCTGCTATCACAGCATAGCTATTCGCATACCCAAGCGTCGATTCCAGTCTTCCCTCCCTGAACAAGCCAAAGACTAGTCCCCATAAGGTCAGCGCTGCACCGCACCAGGCCCATGCCGACCATACCCGGTCCCGCTGCTTCGATGACAGTGTGGCAAACAGCAAAGACAACGGGAGCAGCGACGATATTTTGGCCGCCTCCAGCACCGCCTGTTCAAGATCAACCGCCCAAACCGCAGATATCCAATACATCGCCGTGAATACCAGCAGAAGAACGTGCACAGGCAGCAGCATTACCCTGCCGGAGTGTAGAATACAGCTAAACGCAGCAGCATACAGCAGAACATCCAACACCAAAAAGGACCGGGTATGAAAATAACCCGCTCCAAGCAACCCCGCAATCATATAGATCAGTACAACATAGTAAGGCATTGCTGCCAAAGATTTTATTTTCGCCATAGTAATAGACTTTTTCGACAGACTTTGCGGAAAAACCTCTATGCAGATCCTTCATCCCCCAAAAAACGTTGTAATATATACCATCGCCAGCAACCCGAATATAAACGAATAAGTCGAAGGCCGCTCATACCCATGGCCGTGGCTCTCCGGGATCAGCTCCTTATAGACAATGAAGAGCATCGCTCCGGCCGCGAAGGCCAGCCCGTAACCGACCACATTCTGCACATAGCTGGCTGTAAAATACCCGATGACCGCCGATACCATCTCCATCAGGCCGGTCAGGGCAGCAATGGTCAGTGCTTTGCGCCGGGTCGCGCGGGCATTCATCAGAAAGACGGCGAGGATCAGGCCCTCCGGCATATTCTGGGCACCGATCGCAATAGCCACCATCGGACCCAGGCTTGCCTGCTCACTGGCATAGCTGAAGCCGGTACTCAGCCCCTCGGGAATATTATGAATGAACAGCGCAATCATCACGAGCAGCGCTTTGGAATCCAGATTGCTGAGACCGGGCTTGTTCTCCACATCAATATGCGGAATATGGCTCTCGATCAGATCGAGCAGAAGCACCCCGGTAATCAGGCCAAGGGTAAGAGCAATGATTCCCGACTCCTTGATCGCCTGCGGCATCAGTCCGAAGGTGGTCGCAGACACCATAATACCGGCGGTAAAGGCTACCAGCACATCCTTCCACAGCTCTGACAGCCGCTTCACGAACAGGATGGGAATCACGCCAAGAACCGTAGCCATTGCAGATAAAAAGCTGCCTAGAAGTGCAGTCGCCAAGTCTTCAACCCCTTTTGTGGACAGGACTTATAGACAAGCTTATGCTTCCGGCAGCCTTAAATATAACCTGAATTCCATTATTTTCTTTTCATATAGATCGTCAATTACTCCAGCTTCGCCCATCTCTCAAACAACCGGTCTACCCGCCCGCCTATGGCTGCCCCGGATACTGCCTTGATCTCTCCTTCTTCAAAAACCACCTTCCCGCCCACGACTACTGTCCGGATCGCTCCCGGCTGCATGGCATAGACCATGTTCGCGAACAACTCCTGCTTCGGAGCCAGCGACAGATCCTGCAGGTCGAGTGCAGCAAAGTCGGCATACTGCCCGGTTTCGAGTGAGCCCACCGGCAGCCGCAGAATTTCCCCGGCACTCCGGGTACCCATCCGGTACACCTGCCCGGCGGTGATGCAGGTACCGTCCAGCCGGCTGACCTTCTGCAAAAGCGCACACATGCGCATCTCCTCATACACGCTGATCCGGTTATTGCTGCAGCCTCCGTCAGTCCCGAGTGTCACTCTGACGCCTGCCTTCAGCAGGTCTGGAATGCGGGTCACCCCGTCAGCCAGAAACATATTACTGGACGGACAGTATGCCAGCGACCCGCGTCTTGCGCCAATCAGCTCAATCTCGGAATCCTCCAGCCAGACCAGATGAACCGCAATCATCCGCTCGTCGAGAACGCCCAGGGAATCCAGATAATGCACAGGCCGCAGGCCATAGTCACGCTGGATCTCTTCTACCTCGAACATTTCTTCCGCCACATGGATATGAAAAGGCGTATCCAGCTCCATAGCCAGCTTATGCCCGGCCTTAATCATCTCCGGTGAAGCCGCATGCGGGCTATGCGGAGCCGGATGCACTGTAACCATGGGATTGCCCTGATACTTCGTGGCAAGTGACCGCGTCCGTTCCACAGCCTCCGGAACCGTCTCCCGGTAAGCCAGCGGCGCACCTGTCCAGTCATACATGGTGCGGGCAAATACAAGCCGGATCCCCAGATCACCCGCGGCCCGGATCACGGCTTCATCATAGACAGTCCCGCCGTTATGCACATAGAAGAAATCACAGACTGTCGTGATTCCATAGCGCAGCATCTCCCCGAAGGCAAGCAGCGCGCCGGTATAGATGGCCTCTTCATCGAGAAGCGGTGTGTACTTGTACAGGGCCTGATCCCGCCAATCCAGAAACGGCTTATCAATCGCTATCCCGCGCAGCAGGCTCTGGAAAGAGTGATTATGTGAATTAACAGTGCCCGGAACAATAGCTCTGCCCTCCCAATGAATGTGCCTCGCATCAGGGTAGCGGCCCAGCAGCTCTTCACGTTCTCCCACATCCGTAATCATTCCGTTGTCTACCAGGAGAGCGCCATTCTTCTTGAATTCGTCTTGCGTGTACAGTACATCTGCTGAATATATTTCGCGCATGGTTTGCTCCTCCTAACGGCTTAGTTGCTCATCGAGTAACAGAATAGACTGCAGCAGTACGTTGCCCGCCTTCTCAATATCTTCGATCCGGCTCTCTTCTTCCGGGCAATGGCTTTTGCCGCCAATACTCGGTACGAACAGCATTCCCGCGCGGGTCAGCGAAGCCATATGGGTCGCATCATGACCAGCCATGCTGCCCAGGTGCAGAACCGGAATTCCCAGCGCCTCTGCCTGTGCAGCACTCATATCCATGATCAGGTCATCCATCGGCTGCGGAGCCTGATCGAGAATCAGCCGCCGCTCCAGCCGGAGGGCTCTGCTTCCGGCAATTTCCTCAGCCTGCTTGCCCCAGACCTCAATGATCTCCTGAATCTCCTGACGTTCCGCGCCTCTGGCCTCCAGATGAAAGACCACCTTCTCCGGAATGATATTAGCGGCATTCGGTTCATTGCTGATCCGCCCGATCGTGCCTACGGCTTCATCCGCCGGATGCTTCCGGCATGCCGCTTCGAACGCCAGCATCATCTCGGAAGCACCCATCAGCGCATCCTTCCGGTCCTGCATCAAGGTGGTGCCGGCATGATTAGCTTCTCCCGTGACGGTAACCTCCTCGCGGTATATCCCCGTAATGGCAGTGACGATTCCCACTGGAATGTCCCGGTCCAGCAGCCGTTTGCCTTGCTCAATATGGACCTCGAGAAAAGCTGCAAGCTCCGCCGGCTCTCTCCGGCAGTTCCCGAAATGTTCAGGATCACCGCCGGCCAGCAGCAGCGCTTCTGTCAGCAGCAGCCCCTGATCATTGCGCACTCCTGCAAGATCACCTCGTGTGAGCTTGCCCGAGACCGCCCGGCTGCCGAACGTAGACAGTCCGAACGGGTTCGGCTCCTCCGCGCTGAAGGATACCAGCTCCAGCGGATGACGGGTGCTGATCTTGTTCTCTTCCAGTACGGTCATGACCTCCAGAGCCAGCAGAACTCCAAGCGCTCCGTCATATTTACCGCCGTTTGGAACCGTATCGATGTGGGAGCCGAATGCGATCACGGGAAGGCAACTTTGTACATTGCCGGAACTGCCGAAACCGGCTGAGGCTGCTGGATCTCCGAAAGCTGCTGAATCTCCTGACGGATCTGAAATTCCCTGCCCATCCGCTACTTCCGATGCAGTCCCCTCTCCCGCCCCCCTCCGGGTGGCCCAGATATTCGCCGCTTCATCTACCCTGACCGTCAGTTGCAGATTGAGCAGCTTACTCTTAAGCCACTGCCGTGCAGCCAGTTCAGCCTCTGTGAAGGTCGTCCGGTCCAGCCCTCCGGTCTGCTCATTCAGCCCGAACATGGCCAGCTCCCGGATGTTATTCTGCAGACGTTCCGCATTAATCCGCAAGGCTCTCATCCCCATACCCTCCGTCCGTTCTGAATGACTGCCTCACCCTTCTTGAACACGGTATCCACCAGATTCACTGCATAATGGTACTGGAGGTAGAGAACATTCGGCGCATCGAACATTACCAGATCCGCCTGTTTGCCCACCTCAATGCTGCCGATCACATCCGCACGGCAGATCGCATGAGCCGCATTGATTGTGCAGGCCGTCAGCACCTCCGCCGGAGTCATGCCCATCGTCAGGCAGGCCAGATTCATAATGAACGGCAGCGATTCCGTCGGGGAGGAGCCGGGATTGCGGTCGGTAGACAGCGCGACCGGCACACCGGCATTGATCATCGCCCGGGCATCGGCCGGCTTCGCCATCAGGAAGAAGGCAGTGCCGGGAAGCAATACGGCGATTACTCCGCTTTCCGCCATCGCCTGTATACCAGCTTCGGAAGCATGCAGCAGATGATCCGCTGTCACTGCCCCCAGCTCTGCGGCCAGCTCTGCTCCTCCGCAGGAGACAATCTCATCGGCATGGAGCTTGGGCTTCAGCCCCCAGCTCCGGCCCGCCTCCAGAATATCCCTGGACTGCTCCACTGTGAATACGCCCTCTTCGCAGAACACATCACAGAACTCCGCCAGCCCCTCCCGGGCCACTGCCGGAATCATCTCTTCAATCACGCAGCGGACATATCCATCCGCATCTCCGCGATACTCTACCGGCACCGCATGGGCGCCCATGAATGTGGACACCACATCCACTGGATGGGAAGCATCCAGTCTCCGGGCCGCCCGCAGCTGCTTGAGCTCATCCTCCAGCCGCAATCCGTAGCCGCTCTTGGCTTCGATGGTCGTCACTCCATGCGCGAGGAAACGGTCCAGCCGTTTCACGGTTTCAGCGACCAGCTGCTCCTCCGTAGCTTCACGTGTACATTCGGTGGAATACAGGATTCCGCCTCCGGCATTTAGAATGTCCATGTATTTAGCGCCCTGCAGCCGCAGATTCAGCTCAAACTCCCTTGAGCCGGCAAATACGGCATGGGTATGGGGATCAACCAGCCCCGGCGTCACGGTCTTACCTTCAGCTGAGAACACCCTAACCTGCCTGTTCCCGGCATGCTGCTCCACATAGCTGCGTGCTTTCTCGTCACTGCCGACGAAGGTGAAGATTCCGTCTTCGATCACGATTCCCCCATGCTCGATTAACCCAAGCTCCTCCATCTCCTTGCCTGTCTTCGGCTTATTGCCGGCACCACCAAGCGTTGCAAGCTGCGCAGCGTTCTGAATATAGATCATCACTTAGCTCCTTCCGGGTCTGCCAGCATAGGCATCACAATTCCCTGGGCTTTGGCCGTCTCCACAGCCAGGGGATACCCCGCATCCGCATGGCGGACGACACCCATGCCGGGGTCTGAGGTCAGGACCCGCTCAAGCCGTGCTTCCGCTTCCTTCGTTCCATCCGCCACCACGACCATTCCGGCATGCTGCGAATACCCCATTCCGACGCCTCCGCCATGGTGCAGCGATACCCAGCTGGCACCGGCAGCGGTATTGACCAGCGCATTCAGCAGCGGCCAATCGGACACGGCGTCGCTGCCGTCGCACATCGCTTCCGTCTCCCGGTTCGGGGAAGCGACAGAGCCTGCATCAAGATGATCCCTGCCGATGACAATGGGTGCGGACAGCTCTCCGGAAGCCACCATATCATTGATGATCCGTCCGAACTTCGCCCGCTCCCCATAGCCGAGCCAGCAAATCCGTGCAGGCAGCCCCTGGAAGGAGATCTTCTCCTGCGCCAGAGTAATCCAGCGCTGCAGCCCTTCGTTATCCGGGAATGCCTTCAGAATAGCCGCATCCGTCTTATAGATATCTTCAGGATCACCCGACAGGGCGACCCAGCGGAACGGTCCTTTACCTTCGCAGAATTGCGGGCGGATATAGGCCGGGACGAAGCCCGGGAAGTCAAAGGCCTGCTTCACGCCTTCATCATAGGCAACCTGGCGGATGTTATTGCCGTAATCGAAGGTAACCGCCCCCCTCTGCATAAGCTCCAGCATAGCTTCGACGTGGCGCGCGATACTCTTTCGCGCCAATTGTATATATCCCTGCGGGTCCTGAGTTCTAAGCTGCTTCGCTGCAGCCACAGTGAAGCCTTCCGGCACATAGCCGTTCAGCGGATCATGAGCCGAGGTCTGGTCGGTCAGAATATCCGGGACGAAGCCCCGGGATAACATCACCGGCAGCACTTCTGCCGCATTGCCGAGCAAGCCGACCGAGAGCGCCTGCCCGGCATCCCGGGCTGCTTCCGCCAGAGCCAGCGCCTCATCCAAAGATTCGGCCAGCACATCGCAGTAGCGGGACTGGATTCTTTTCTCAATCCGGGTCCGGTCCACATCGATGCCGATGAATACCCCGCCGTTCATGGTCACAGCCAGCGGCTGCGCACCTCCCATGCCGCCTAGTCCCGCGCTAAGTGTGACCGTACCCTGAAGGGAACCGCCGAAATGCTGTCTCGCACACTCCGCGAAGGTCTCATACGTCCCCTGCACAATCCCCTGTGTACCGATATAAATCCAGCTGCCCGCCGTCATCTGCCCGTACATCATCAGTCCCTTCTGGTCCAGCTCATAGAAGGTGCTCCAGTTGGCCCAGGCCGGCACCAGATTGGAATTCGCCAGCAGCACGCGCGGAGCATCGCAATGCGTGCGGAAGACGGCCACCGGCTTGCCCGATTGAATCAGCAGGGTTTCGTTGTCTTCGAGCGCCTTAAGCGAACGCACAATCGCATCATAGCTCTCCCAGTTGCGCGCAGCCTTGCCGATACCGCCATAGACAACCAATTGCTCCGGATGCTCCGCCACTTCGGGATCCAGATTATTCAACAGCATACGCAGCGCCGCTTCCTGCACCCAGCCTTTGGTGTTCAGCACGCTGCCTCTTGGCGCGCGGCAGACTCTTTGTTCATCCATACTCATATTCTTAACTCCCCTTCCTCCATAGAACACGCTGTTTATCGGGACTCCGGTGACTGCTAATGCTGTAGCTAACGCCCCTTCCAGCAGGAAACTTTCATACGCGGTTGAATGTAGCGTTACCCCGCAAGAGAGCAAATTACAATTTTGATTAAAAATCCTGCATAAAATACAACATTCCCTTCATCAATATCAATTCGGCCGTAACTCGGAAATTGTTGCAGAAAATACAGCATTCCTCCTCTTCCAGCCGGCTTAGCGGGAGAATTCTTGTATTCCGTACAACAATCCCCCTGAACACCCGGGTATCCAGGTATCAAAGTTGCAAAACGTACAACAATTATGCCTATATCGGCTGAACCACAGGTCTCAACCGGCTTCCAGACGTAAACTACGGGCAAACAGTGTCATCACCGCCCATTGCCTCATTTAAAAATTCGCCAAAGGGCTTGATTGGCTGAACTCCGTCCTCCAGAAATAAGCGGTTATGCGGATTGAATGATTCTGCTTGCCCCACCAGCGATTGAAGGGTTACTTGAATGCATCTGGACTTGATCAGGAATGAAACGGAACCAGTGCGAACAAATCCTCCAGCACATCCGCTTCCTTCATCCATTCGGCGATAACCGCGAAATCACCGGACAGCACCCGGTCCCCGTCAACCGGAGAGATCTGCTCACGGCAGCGGTCATACAGCCATTTCGTGCCCTTCCCCAGTAGCTGCGGCCCGCGGAAATCGGCCGCCTGCGCCCCGCAGAGCAGCTCGATCGCCAGCACCGCGTAGGCGTTATCGACGATCTGCTTCGCTTTTCGCGCGCCGATCGTGCCCATGCTTACATGATCCTCCTGGTTGCCGGAGGAGGGGATCGAATCCACACTGGCCGGATGAGCCAGTGATTTATTCTCGGACACTACGGATGCCGCCGCATACTGGGCGATCATGAACCCCGACTGCAGCCCGCCGTTCTTCGTCAGGAACGGGGGCAGTCCCTCGTTCAGCTGCGGATTGACCAGCCGCTCGATCCGCCGCTCGGCAATATCCGCCAGCTCCGCCGCGCTGATGGACAGATGATCCATCGGCAGCGCAACCGGCTGCCCGTGGAAGTTCCCGCCGGAGATCACCTTCTCTTCATCCGCGAAGATCAGCGGATTGTCCGTGGCCGAGTTGATCTCAATCTCCAGCTTCTCTGCGACATAAGCCAGCGCATCGCGGCTAGCGCCGTGGACCTGCGGCGCACATCGCAGCGAATAGGCATCCTGCACCCGCACTTCCCCCTGATTAGTCATCAGCTTACTGCCGGCTGTCAGATTGCGTATATTATCGGCCACCTGCCGCTGGCCTTTATGGGGACGAACCGCATGCGTCGCCGGGTCGAACGCATCCCGGACCGCCCGCAGCGCCTCACAGGTCAATGCAGCCGTGCAGTCGGCCCAATTGGCCAGATTCAGCGCATCCCGGCAGGCCAGCGTGCCGACAGCGGTCATCACCTGTGTCCCGTTGATCAGGGCCAGCCCTTCCTTGGCCGCAAGCTCGATCGGCGTAAGGCCTGCCTTGGCCAGCGCCTCCCCACCGGGCATCCGCACGCCCTGATAATAGGCTTCGCCTTCGCCAATCAGGACCAGCACCATATGCGACAGAGGGGCGAGGTCACCGCTTGCGCCGAGGGAGCCTTTCTCCGGAATCACCGGCACAACATTCCGGTTCAGCATCTCCACCATCAGCTGGATGACCTCCAGCCGGATGCCGGAATATCCCAGGGCTAAGGCGTTCACCCGCAGCAGCAGGATCGCGCGCACGACCTCCTCCGGGAACGGCTCACCAATTCCGCAGCAATGGCTGCGGATCAGATTAAGCTGCAGCTGCTTCGTGTCCTCAGGCGAGATGTACGTATCACTGAATTTGCCGAAGCCGGTCGTGAGGCCGTACACCACTTTTTTCTCCAGCAGGAGCTTCTCCACATATTTGCGGGTACGGTCCACCTTACGGCAGCTCTCCTCGCCCAGATCCACCATTCTGTGATACCGGGCCACCTTGACGACTTCCTCTATGGTTAATGTATTGCCGCGGATCATGACGGTTTGATTGTCTATTTCAAGCATATGCCTCACCTGCTTCCCGGATAATAGAAAAAGCCCATACCCTAATAGAGGTACCGGCTTCTATATCACTAATCGCTAAATTACGGCTTATTCTGTTTCAGGCTGCTTCTTTTCTTGCGGATGATACCTAAATGATACCTAAATAATTTCTAAATATGATTGAACCCAAACCCTATCGCTTCATGCTCAAAGCCCTTTTTGGGCGCACCGATCGTGCCGTAGGCACAGACTGCAATCCATTCCCCTTCATGCTCTACGCTGCCGGTCATCTTCCCCCGTACAATGGCAAAAGTAAGCCCGACTGTACGCAGAATATCGCCGAACTGTACAATCCCGCGGCCTATACTCTGGATGGTCTCAATGATGGCATGATACAGCGAGTGAACCTCCCGGTAGGAATTGCTGTCGATAATATTATTATTCTTGGCCGCCGTTTCGATCGCCGCGATCACTTTGATCATATCCATCGCCCCTACCCGGCCAATCGTATAGCGGAAATCCCGGGTATGCAGCTCCTGCTCGACAACCTTTTTCCATTCATGCTCCTGCAGAACGGCCAGAAGTATTGCTAATTTGCCAATTGGAAATGATGAAGCCGATGCTTCTCCCATGCCGGAGATCTCCTCTTTTCTTGAAGCGTTTGCCCCGATTTAAGCCACATACAGCAAAAAAATGTAACCGAAACAAGGAAACCTCCGTTTCCTGATTTCTCAGCTACATTCTGTTAACTAATGACTATATATCGCTGAGTAGACTATAACCTCGCCGCCTGACTTTGTCAATCGCGAATGTGACCTAATATAACATTGAGTCCGCTTATAAAGAGTCTACCGGTTCATCACGTTATATAATATGCCTTACAACTGCTAATCATGAATAGTCCTCATAAAAAAACAAGTCAGGGCAGTCCCCCTGATCCGGGAGCCAGCCCTAACACATACAAAACCTCGTCTATAAATTCCGCCTTCACCTTTAGGTTATACGCGGCTCTCCCGCTCAAACAGCTCCAAATACCGTCCAAGCCCGTTATCCGTAAGCTCCGTCTTCGGAATAAACCGCAGCGCGGCAGAGTTCACGCGGTAATGCAGCTTCGCCGGTTCCGGGCCATCGTAGAATAGATGCCCCAGATAAGCCCCGCTCAGCCTGCTGCGCAGCACGGTCCGTACTTCGCCGCCGCTATAATCCGCTTCCCTGCGGACCAGCCCCTCTTCCAACGGCCTGGTAAATCCGGGCCAGCCGGTGCCGGAGTCGAACTTATCCTGCGAGCTGAACAGCGGATCACCGCTAATAATATCAGCGTAGATCCCTTCCTCGAAGTGATTCCAATATTCGTTCTGATACGGCGGTTCCATGGCCTTCTTCTGGGTGACTTCATACTGCAGCTCTGTCAGCCGATTCAGCAGCTGCTTCTTGTCATCCCGGCCGTTCCAGTGCAGCTCCGTGAAGTCATCACGGCCGGAGCCCTTCTGATACAGCTTATAGTCCAGCGGATGGGTCCGGTAATAATGCTGATGCTCCGCTTCCGCCGGATAGAAGGTGGTTGCCGGCAGAATTTCCGTCACAATGGGTGCTTTGAACCGTTTGCTGGCTTTCAGCGCTTCCTTTGACCGCTCTGCCTGCTCCCGCTGCTCTTCGCTATGCACGAAGATCGCTGCCTCGTAAGCACGCCCCCGGTCCATGAATTGCCCGCCGCTGTCTGTCGGATCAATCAGCTGCCAGTAAATGTCCAGCAGACGTTCATAAGGGAAGCGCTCCGGTTCAAAGGTGATCTGCACCGCCTCCCTATGCCCCGTCGTATCTGTTTCTAAGTCCTCATAGGTAGGTTTCTCCGTATGCCCGCCTGTATAACCGGATACCACCGAGACTATGCCCGGCAGCTCGTCGAACGGCTTGACCATACACCAGAAGCAGCCGCCGGCGAAGGTGGCAAGCTGCTGTTTATTCGTAGTATTCAACCAGACCGCCTCCTTGCACTCTTTCCTCCCATTATATATGAATATCTTTTTTCTCCAAAGAGACCAGCGCTGCACTCAGACATAGAACAATCCATACAGCCGGAATCCACAGCGCACGCCTGTAATCTGCCGCTCCTGACAGAACGATTCGCTGTGAATGCTCGACATACATCCCCGAGAATTTCAGAATCTGCGTCATCAGGGAATGCCCGGAAACTGTACGCAGTATGGCTGAGGATGAGTCCTTGAGATACCCTGCGAGCAGAAAGTTGCCAAAAATAAAGAAAAAAGCCGCCACCACAGCCGAGGCCGTTATACGGATCAGCATTCCCAGCATCATGACTGCGGCACAATAAGCCGCCAGATAGAGCAGATTCAGGCCAAACGCCTCCAGACCGGCTGCTGCATCTGCCGCCCAACCTGAATGACCGATGGGGGCACCCGTGAACAGGGCAGCCGCGAGAGAGAACAGATAGAACAGGCCGTAGAATTCCAGCAGCCAGCCTAGCACTGCAAGCAGCTCCAACACATATTTAGCGGTGAAATATTTCGCCCTGCTCTGGCCTGAGGCGATTATATTCTGTACTGAGCCATGCTCAAAGCCTTCCGTAGAGAAGAAGCAGGCATGCAGCGGAATGACCAGATAGAACAGAATGGAGAAGGAAGCAGCCGTCTGGAGCGGCTCCGCATAGTTGCTTAAGGCATAGCCTCCTTTGCTGCCCATTATCAGAACGAGCACGAAGCTGGCCAGGGCGAATGCGGCCGTGACGCTTTTGAACGCCAGGTCCTTGCGCAGGAAATAGATTTCAGCCCTCCATAGATTTCTCATCTTCCGCCGCCCCCGATCAGATCCATATAATAATGTTCAAGATTCGGAGCCGCCAGGTTAAATCCGTCAACCGGGATCCCCAGCTGCACAAGAGCTGACATCAGCTGCTCCAAATTCACCGTGTCCCTGGGAATCTCAATCTGCCCCTTCCGGTTGATAGTGATATCTTCGCGCTCCAGCTCCCGCTTCAGCATATCGGCTGCGGTTGCCGGATCGGAGGTTGTGATACAGATCATCGTCCGGGCAGACTGCAGCAATTCAGCAGCATCGATCTCTTTCACAAGTCTCCCTTGATGAATGAAGCCATATTTGCCGGCCAGCAGCTGCAGCTCACTCAGAATATGGCTGGAGATAAGGATCGTTACACCCTGCTCATGGGCCAGCTGCTCCAGAATCCGCCGGATCTCCACGATCCCCGCCGGATCCAGTCCGTTGACCGGCTCGTCCAGCACCAGGAAATCCGGCCGGTTCAGCAGTGCAATGGCAATACCCAGCCGCTGCCGCATGCCAAGCGAATATTCCCCGGTTCGCTTCGGCCCGGCCTCACTAAGGCCTACAATCTGCAGCACTTCAGCGGTTCTGCTCTTGTCCCGGATTCCAAAGATCCGGCTATAGAAGCCCAGATTCTCCTGCGCACTCATCTGCGGGTACAGTGAAGGCCGTTCGATCAGGAAGCCTATACGGCGTCTGGCCGCAATCAGCTCCGTTTTGCCCTGCTCTCCGAACAATGCCATCTTCCCGCCTGTCGGGTGTACCAGCCCGCCGATCATTTTCATCAGCGTAGTTTTACCCGCCCCGTTCTCCCCGACGAATCCGTACACATCCCCCGCCTCAATTCTCATGCTGAGCTTATCCAGCGCGCACCCCGAGGGGTATTGCTTCGATAATCCCTGCGCCTCAAACACCAGTGCCGTCACACCCAACACTCCTTCTCTATTTCAGATCTGCTGACGGCTATAAAGATAACATGCCTCTTCCAGCCCGCTGCGGCCGGTGTCAAATTCACGGGGGATCATGTCGTTATTAAGGGAGAATCTGTATAATGAAGGGATAAATCCAATTTGGAGGAACCCATGATTCATATCGCGGTCTGTGATGATGACCCCCGTATGGCCGGAGAGGTAGAACACCTGATCTTGGCTGCCGGGAAGAGTTCGAGTGAGAAAATTGAAATTTCATTGTACTATTCGGGAGAAAGCTTCACCCGGGCCCTTAAGGACGGCTGCTGCTTTGACATCATTTATATGGATATTGAGCTGGGGGGACTGGATGGAATTACGGCGGGGCAGATCCTGCGGGAAGACGACATCAATGATCCGGTACAGCTCATTTACATATCAAGCTATGAACAATATCATGTGCAGCTGTTTGATCTGCGCCCGTCAGGCTTCATTAAGAAGCCGGTGGAGCCGGAGCTGTTCAAGCGGAAGCTCGAGCAAGCCTTACATAAAACCATCCGCACCAGGGGACAGAACCGGATGAATTTCCTTGCGGTGCAGCAAAAAGGCCAGGAATTGCGGATTCCATACCGGGAGATTCTCTATTTGGAGAGCAGCATCAGAAAAATCACGCTTGTTACCAGGGACGGCCTGCTGCAGTATTACGGCAAGCTGAGGGAAGAAGAGCAAAAGCTGCCCGTCAGCCATTTTGTGCGGATTCATCAGTCCTATATTGTGAATTTCTATTCGGTTAAAGCAATCAGCGCCAAAAAAATAGTACTGGTTAACGGCCGGGAACTGCCGGTCAGTGACAAACACAGCCAATCTGTACGGAAGGCTTATCTGAACTTCAGGGGGGAGATGGCTTGAACCCCGCACTCTTGGATGAACTCCTGTATCTCGCTGCTCTGCCGCTGATTCCGGTCATCCTTCATTCATTCTTCAACCACTGCTTCCGCTGCCGTGTGCAATCGGGTACACTTCTCATTCTGATCTACACCTTGTATCCGGGTGCCCACCTCCTGCTGCATCACAGCGCACTCCCGGACACCGTTCTGCTCGCAGCGAATACCGGACTTATTCTATGTCTCTCTCTGCTTTACCAGGGCGGTTTCAAGTGGCGGATATACGCTGCCTTATTTATATCCGCATTGATCGTTCTCGGAGATGGTGTAATACCGCTGGCCTACACGGACACCGGTTACAGGATAAGCCTGCTGCTCTCCAAGCTGCTTATGCTGCTGCTCGTCTTCCTGCTGCGGCGGCTGGTCAAAGGGGATGGCAGCGGTCATCTGGCCGGCTGGTTATGGTCCCTATTGTTTCTCTGCCCTGTTCTTAGTATTGCTGCACTGCTGCAGCTGTCCAATCACCCGTTCTTCCAGCTCTATCCGCAGCTGTTCCCGGTGGTCCCGGCCTTGCTGCTGGCCATTAACTTCCTGATCTTTGTGCTCAGTGACCGCGTAATGGGCATTCAGTCTGAACGGAGCCTGCGCCTGCTGCTGGAGCAGCAGAACAGCTATTATGTGAATCAGTATCACAGAAACCGCGAATTTCAGGAGGAAGCCTTCAAATTCCGTCATGATTTCAATAATATCCTGCTGGGCCTGCGTGCCAGTATCCACAGCGGGGAAGAAACAGCTTCCGCTTCCGCTGCGGAGCTGGATGCGCTGCTTGGCTGGACCGGGCAATCCGCAGACTACTGCCATACCGGCAATCCGGTGATTGATTCCATCCTTGATTATAAGCAGCGGAATGCGGCTGCTGAGGGTATTGGTTTCCGCCTGGATCTCCATCTTCCACCACGGCTTAGTCTCGATACCCCTGTCATCAGTGTTATTCTGGGGAACGCCCTGGATAATGCGATTGAAGCAGCCCGTCAGGTGAACCCGGTGCCGGACCGGTACATCGCCGTACATATGCATTATTTGAACAACAGCTTATTTATGCGGATACAGAATCCTTACTCCCATGTTATTGTCAAAAACACACGCGGGGATATTGTGACCACGAAGCCCGATAAGCGTTCCCATGGCATTGGACTCCAAAATATCCGCACAACTATAGAGAACGCCGGAGGATTGTTTCATATCTTGTACAGTGACAATCTGTTTCAGCTGGAGCTGGTGCTTTTTCAGATTGAATCTGTTTAAGGATGGGATAGGGTCGGATTGAGCCTATTTGAGCCTATGTTGTCTGTCTGATTGGTTTGAACGGTTCCGGGTCTTTGCATCACGCCGGTTGGCATCCCATAGCTCCTTATGCATCCAGCCTGCGAATACCAGCATTACGAGAGTCAGAATCAGCACATACTCCCGTATGATGTTCGACAGACTGCCGTCCACATTATATCCGAGAATAATATTCATCCGCCCCCACAGCAGATTGAGACATAGCAGGGCCACGGCGCCATAGGTAACCCATACACTCCGGAGATACAGATTATAGGTCCGCAAGGGGCCTCGTCCCAAAAAATACCTGCGGTAACGGATTACATAAGCAGTAAAAGCAATAAAGGCTATCGTTTCCAGTGTGATCAGTGTCAAGTCAACAATTTCCATGCAGATCATCTCCCCTTCTACCTAAGCCGGTGCGGTGCAGATCAATGAGTCTCTCCAGATCATTGGATTCATACGCTTCCTGAATTTGGCCCAAGGTATCAATTTCAAGCTTGACCCGGCTGGGCTTCATCTCGTGTTTTCTGAATATATCGAGGAGCTTCACTTGTTGACGACCTCCTCATCATTAGGTTTTTTCTCTGCGGTACCTCTCTCGATCAGCAGCTTTACGAGCGTACGGTTATATTCATTCAGCTGCTTTTCGTTCTCTTCATCACGTTTCTGGTAATTCTGAATCACTTTCTCTTTGTTCGCTATTTGCTTTATACTCCAGATTAATGCAGTAGATAACAGAACATTTAGCACGACCGAACCATTGTTATTCACAAAAAGGCCAGTCAATGCACTGAAATCCATTTGTATCCCCCCGTTCCTATAAAGTAATCGAGATCATGCCATCGGATATAGATTGCACCCTTACCCCCTGTCCACATTTTCGGCAAAAGCCCTTGCCACCGCTCACACCACAACACCCTCATAGTAATCTACTCTTTCAGAAGCATTGTTGATTGGGTTGAGGAGTATATTGTTAGAATGGCGGCGTGAGGCTTAGAGGAGTGGAGGGCTATTGCGGGGAGGGCTGCATTGTGGAGGAACTCTCATGAACGTACTGAGGAGAAGTGCATACTTCCAAGGAACATCGGCAAAGGAGGACAAGGTGGAAACTGCGCAGAAAGATAGCAGAGGGAGGCTGAAAAGGAGAATTCTAGCATGTAACCAAATATTAGCGAGCGTCGCGAACTACAGTTCCGTTCATTCTCAGTCCACCGTAACAAGTAGAAACGGCTATGCCGTCCTTCAAAAGACAGTATCCGTTCCAGCGAAAAAGATAAGGATGATGGATGGAGTAAAACATATAAATCCTTAAATGAAGGAACTCGGACTTCATTGTATGGTTCGTAGGAAGAAGTATCGCTCGTACAAAGGGGAGCCCGGAAAGATCGCACCCCATCTCTTGAAAAGAAATTTCAAGGCAGATGCACCAAATGAGAAGTGGGTAACGGATGTAACTGAGTTCCATCTCTTTGGTAGAAAGATACCTTTCGCCCATCATGGACCTGTATAACCGGGAGATCATGAATCATCGAAGAACTAAAGAAAAGCTCCAAGAATTGTCTCCAGTAGAATACCGGCTACAGTCCTTGAAGGCAGCTTAAAATACAAAATATCTAAGTTTTTGGGGTCAGTTCACCTGAGCCAGTGGGCATTATCTCACACGTTGCGGATTTAGTAATGGCTCCCATAATCTGAGTTGCCACTCCCCTACTCCATTACTGCCATCGTAATTGCTAATCTTGATACTTAGAGTGATGCAAAGCGTTTCTCTGTTTTTTCTAAAGCTTTCGTTCTAACTTGTAGTGTACGACCATCCATACCAGCATAGTTATACCACTTCAGCTTGTGAAACCCCATTTTCCGAAATGTGCCACGAAATAGTATTTTAGTAATGGGATTACCAAATATCCATCTGTATAAGAACCCTGGGGTGGCCATTACTGTTAATAGTGATACTCCCTTAAGCTTTTTTAACTGGTTAACAAAGGGTCTACTTTTTTTAGGTTCCTCATAAATGATTCCTTTAACAAACACTTTATCTAAAA